>JBNJJW010000017.1:0-136237 GCA_051750645.1 Bacillota bacterium
ATTAGATATTCATAAACACGAAGATACGGCAGCAGGTACAAGTGGCCTCATTCACAAATACCGCTTGCTGTCATTTGGGGCTTCTTTGCTAATAGAAACGTTAATCGATATACTCAACTAGCTTTAGGGCTCATGTTTTTATTTTCGAGTTTTTCAGAATTCAAACGAAAAAATAAGAAATTGGCTATAATGAATCTTAGAGTTTCTATTTTTATTTTTTTTATTTTCTTTGTAAAATTAATATTTCGCTAAAAGTATTACAAAACACCCTTCTACACGAATAAAAAGGGAATGGCTAACAATAACAACGAATAGTGGGGGAATTTACCTGTATTAGAAGCAGGAATTTACATGTTAAATTAGGATCAACATTTGGTTAATCATACAATATCTTTTATTCAACTTAACAGGGGGAAGATGCTCGTGTCTTGGCTTATCTTTTTTGCGATTATACTCATTGTTTTACTGTATATTATCATGCACTATCTTCATGAAATCTCAACACACTTAAAGAAGATTGCTGATAAGAAAGATAAGTAAGAGTGTAATAAGTATCTAAAGCAAAAACTGTATTCAAAAAAAATTGGGAGAAGGCAGCCAGTATTATCGGCTGCCTTCTCCCAGCTGCTACAGGCACATGTTTACGGTGGTGGATCGATTAGTTCTGGAAACCTCACAAACGGGACACGATATTGCAATGATAATAGGCTGCCGATATTCGGCAGCCTGTTCAATTAACGGGCAAGATAATGAGAATTCTATCCCAATCGATCTTGCCATCAGAACAAATATTCGCTAGTATAAAAATACAAAATAAGGGATTAAGAGGTGGACTCATGGATATCGCTTTCGAATTTATTCAAAGTATGATGGTAAAGTTTAGATCTGAACAAAGAGGTACTCTTAAAGCGATTGAACAAGTGTCGGAAGAAGATATTACATGGTATCCAACTCCTGAAAGTAACAGTATTGCTAATTTAGTGTCTCATATTAGAAGAGCAGTGCATTCGCGAGTCGAGACAATTCTATTAAATATATCAGACATACGGGACAGAGAAAAGGAATTTGAACGTGGACTTAAGATGTCAAAAGAAGAAGCATATAAATATACAAAGGACGCGTTTGATATAATGCTTCAGTATCTTGAACATCTTAATTCCAATCCTCATTTATTGATGTCTCAACCCTTTCTTAATTTGCCACCGCTTACATACAGCCAAGTAAATAATGAGACAACAGCACTTAACCTAATGATGGCAATGTTTAGAGAAGTTCATTATCATACTGGGCAAATCGTATACTTAGCAAAAATGAGAAGGGGGGAACTACTATTGGATTAACGCTTAATTCCGCGTACTTGACGCTTCCCGTAAGTAACTTTTACCAGTCTGTAACTTGGATTGAAGTTTGGAGTCCCTACTAGAGTTGAGGGTTATTTCACTCGAAGGTTACAAATAGAATAATATCACATAGGAGGGAGTAAGATGAAGTTCATACTTATATTTGGTCCCCAGGCTGTAGGGAAGATGACAGTGGGCCACGAACTTGAGAAAATCACGTCTATGAAGTTATTTCACAACCATCAGACAATTGAGTTACTTCATCCTTATTTTGGCTTCGGGCCTGAGATGTGGCGGTTGTCCGATCTTTTTCGTAAGGAAATCTTTGAGCAGATGTCTCAAAGCAATAACACTGGATTCATGTTCACATACGTATGGGCGTTCGATTTACCAGGAGACTGGAGATTTGTCGAACAAATCTGTGACATTTTTGAATCTAAGGGGCATGAGGTATGCTTTGTGGAGCTCGAGGCTGATTTAGAGGAAAGGCTTACGCGCAACAAGTCCCCTCATCGCCTGCATAATAAGCCGACTAAGCGGGACGTTGAACGATCAGAAAGGGATTTAATTCAGACTATGGAAAATCATAGGTTGAACTCATTGCCTGGTGAGATCTCAAGGAAAAACTACATTAGGATTCAAACTATCAATCGAACGCCGGCAGAAACAGCACTATTGATTAAAGATCGATTCCAGCTTTAGATCTTTCTAATGGAGAACGATTGAAAAAAATAAGGAATAGATCTGCCGTAACTGTAAGCAGTAATAACGAATCGAATATTATTGGTGTGAAAGATGACGGAACACATTCTGGCATTCGTGGACAACTACTGGTATTTGAATACAACAATACATCTAAGTCGTTTGAGTTTAAAGGATCACTTAATTATGAAGAGTCTACATCAATCATCCAGAAAAATACGGGATAAGCTGTTAGATAGTAATTTGATATCTCTCTGAGTCCTTTTTTAACTAACGGGTATCTAGAACTCATTAAACATCATTGAGAATTTTATTATACAAAGATGAAATCATTCAAAGTTTAGGGGGATTTAAATGTCAAATAAGTTAATAGGAGCAGCTGCGGTCATCATGGATTCAGAAGGGCGAATCCTTTTAGTAAAACATAACTATGGGAAATATAATTGGGAACTGCCAGGTGGGTTATCCGAGAAGAATGAATCTGCACAGGAAACTGCGAAGAGAGAAGTATTGGAAGAAACGGGGCTTGAAGTTACTGTAGGGCGCTTAACTGGTGTATATTATGATCCTAATAATGATATGCATCACTTTGTTTTCATTTGTAAGGAAGTCAAGAATCAACCACCTCAGCCTGATTCCACGGAGATAACAGAATGTAAGTATTACACCATAGATGAACTGCCTAGACCGATTAGTGACTTCACTATTATGCGTATACAAGAAGCTTTGAATCCTGATAGCAATCGTTTATTCCACATTATCGGGCCAAGACAGTGGATTGAATAATACAAGATATTATTACATAGAGCATTGAGCTTATGGCCAATTGAACCGCTTGCTTTCCGTCCACTCGTAGAAACGCTTCCCCTAAAAAACCAAGAAAAAACGGAACAAGCTCTAAGGTTTTCATGTCCGGCCCTCTCCGCACAAGTCATAAGCGTTGAGCCGCTCCTACTGAAAAAACTCTAAAACAAATCTCCGTTCTGACTGCTGTGACGATGTGCTGGATTGCAGTTAGTTTCTTACAATTGGGATAAAATGCAAGATACCATCTCATACTAACTATGAGATGGAGGTGAACGCAATGCCCAAAAATGACGCCGATCCTAAGCATGACCGCGAAGATAACCGAGCAGATAAGAAAAACAATCAGCAGAATGACGCTAATTTCACTGAAGAAGCGCAAACGCTCTCGAGCAACAAAGCCGCTGAGTACGTCCCAAGTTTAAATGGTATCCCCAAAAATCAAATTTGAGTAACTACAGGCTGCTCTTCTCATCACTATTTGATGGAAGAGCAGCCTTTTATGTGAAGATGAATACGCCAAATATAGTCTAAAAGTCTATTTTATCAGACGGAGAGCTCGTCGAAGCACTTAAGCAAATCAGCAAAGCTTTTCGTAATAATAACCATTACTGAAACTGTTGACAAAAACATTATCCTATTAGTAACCGCGTAAATCGCGGTTTTTTGCGTTGGGATAAAGTTGGTCATGGTGGATCGATAAGAACTTTATCTCATTCCCTAAAACGAAGCCTAATGATACAATTGGTCCGCTACGCTAACGGCAGGTTAACGTAACATATGCTGGCTTAGGGCGTAAATCTAAATACGTAACAAAAGGGAGGGGAATTTGTGAACCTGAAAAGATTATGTGGAAGGAGAAAATTGAAACGCTCAATAAGAATAGGGTTAGATGATTGAGATCAGATCGAGGGAAGAGGCGATTGAATGGTCATTACACATACCAAACCCTAAAACGGAGAGCTTGAGCTTCGTCACGTTAAAGAGACGCCGGAGTATTTTTATGAAATAAGTTATAGCCTGTGTCGATTTTGTTAACGACCGTTCGTCGTATGAATAGAGGCACAATTCATCTCATCTTAAGGAGGATTAAAATGAAATTTCTGTGTTTGGGGTACTTGGATCATGAGAAAATGGATGCCCGTCCGGAGACGGAGATCAATGCAGTGATGAGGTTATGTCAGACTCACCTTGAAGAATTCTATAAAAGCGGCCAAGTAATTATGGATGCTGGTCTGGCCTTGGAATCAAAATGCTTGCGCCGGGAGAACGGGAAGGTGTCGATTACGGACGGTCCCTTTACTGAGACTAAGGAGATGTTAGGCAGCGTGTTCCTCATAGAAGCACAGGACATGGAAGATGCCATCAGGGTAGCTTCCCTCCATCCGACTACGCAAGTGGGGGAGGGCGAGCAGTTTGGCTGGCGCCTGGAGATCCGCCCGATTCATTACTTTGAAGTGAAAAAACAGCAGGAGTAGTCTCGATTTCCTCCATCTGACTCAGCATGATAGAGAAGTATTACGTAAGGCAGAATGCAACTGCTTTCGCCGCGTGAGACGCTGCTAATGCGGCGTCTTTTTCTCTATACAAAAAAAAGGCCATATAGTATGAGCTCTAAAGTTGGATTGGAGTACTCATGGGGAATGCTGAAATTATTGCTTTCGGATGGGTTTAGGCTCTTGCAGCTCGATTACGCGCCGAAGCCTCCAAGTTTTAGGAAAAATATGCGATAGGAACTTGGTATTCTGTTGCCGAAAATATAATGTGCCAAACAATAAATGTGGGCTGTCGCATTTGTCATCATTGATACGCCGAATACATAGAAGCGGATTTACTCAGGCGTTCTTAACGAGTATAAAGAAGCTTCAACAAAAAAATGGGAGGTATAAACATATGAGATTTATGATGATCGTGAAAGCTACGACAGATTCAGAGGCGGGGGTTATGCCCAGCCAAGAGCTTATTGATGCCATACAGAAGTATAACGAGGAATTGGTAAAGGCCGGCGTTTTGCTCGCTGCCGATGGTCTCCAACCCAGTTCGAGCGGAATACGGATTTCCTATTCTGATCCCGGGGGCAAACCGAAGGTTCTTGACGGCCCGTTTACGGAAGTAAAAGAAATAATCGCAGGATATACATTGATTGAAGTCAAATCGAGGGAAGAAGCCATTGAATGGGCACTTCGCATGCCTGACCCTCATGGTTTTGGACAGGGGGAGATTGAGCTCAGACAGGTTTTCGACGTAGAGGACATAATGGATAATCCCGATTCACTCGCGAAAGAGGAGCAGAAAAGAGCGTGAATTGTTCCCATACCGAACGAACGATTGACGCAATATGGCGAATGGAGTCGGCGAAACTTATCGCAGGGTTAACAAGAATGGTTCGGGATGTCGGCCTCGCAGAGGATCTTGCTCAGGATGCACTGGTAATTGCTCTTGAGAGGTGGCCGGAGAGTGGTATACCAGACAATCCGGGCGCCTGGCTGATGACGACGGCGAAACGGCGCGCTATTGATAATATTCGCAGGATGAAGCTGCGTGATCAGAAGTATGTTGAGATCGCCCACAGTATGGATTTATATACAGAGGAAGACATTGATCAAGTTTTGGACGGGGAGATCGGTGACGATCTCCTTCGTCTGATCTTTATGACCTGTCATCCAGTGTTATCGCAGGATGCCAGAGTTGCCCTTACGCTTCGCCTGTTATGCGGGCTCACCACAGATGAAATCGCTCGTTCTTTCCTTGTCTCCGAATCGACGATTGCACAGCGAATTGTCCGTGCAAAGAAAACCCTTAAGACCGAGAAGGTTCCTTTCGAGATGCCCGCCGGGGAGGAACTCAAAGACCGTCTGTCTACAGTGCTCGAAGCGATTTACCTTATGTTTAATGAAGGTTATTCGGCAACATCCGGGAATCAATGGATTCGTCCACTGTTATGTCAGGAAGCACTGAGATTGGGGCGCATACTTGCCGAGATCGCACCTTATGAACCGGAAGTTCACGGACTTGTCGCGTTAATGGAGATACAATCTTCGAGGTTGAAGACACGGGTGAACTCCAAGGGGGAACCCGTTCTACTTATGGATCAAAACCGGGGGCAGTGGGACCAACTGTTGATTCGCCGTGGTTTGGCGGCATTGGATCGCAGCCGAAAACTAGGACGGCCGCTCGGGCCTTACTCGTTGCAGGCTGCGATATCCGCTTGTCATGCGCAGGCGCCGACAGCAGTCGAGACAGATTGGCCCCGAATTGCCGCTCTTTATGAAGCGCTTTCGAGAGTGGCGCCTTCGCCGATCATTGAATTAAACCGAGCGGTCGCCATTTCCATGGCGTTTGGTCCGTCCTTCGGATTGCAGATTATCGACAAACTGAATACTGAACCTTCTTTAAAAGATTACCATCTGCTGCCGAGCGTTCGCGGGGATTTCCTAGTGAAGCTGGGACGGTACTCTGAAGCCCGGACAGAATTTGAACGCGCCGCTTCCATGACCCGGAATGAGCGCGAACGGGCACTATTACTGAAACGAGCGGCTGATTGTAAGTCTGAAACAGCGGAATAATTCTAAACAGCTGGTGTCATTGGTAAGTCAAGCTTCAAACTCACTTTAATCACCAATACTAAGAATTGATCCCATATGGGACAGGGTGTTTCTTTATTCAAGTAAGGGAGGGTATTTGGAACGTTCAGCGATTGGGAACCGTACTTAACAGGTATACTGAGTGAAGGGTGGAGATAGGCTTGTACGAATATAAATATGTAGAAACTTCATTAGGTGGATTTTTTACAGATGCAGAACATAGAGAAACAATTGATGAACATGCAAAAGACGGATGGAGATTAGTACAGGTTTTACCGACAAACTATAATGGTCACGGAAAACCTACAGCATATGAAATTATTTTTGAACGATTAATTCAAAAATAGATTAAGAAAAAAGCTTGCTACGCTACGGGACACTTTACTTCTACAACCCGAGAAAGGCTGACTAGATAGTCTTTGCTGAGAACAATATTGGAGGCATATCAATGAGTCAACGCTATCGCATTACAAGAGAATTCAAGGAATATGGCAATTCAGCGCTAACAATATCTTTGGAAGAGTGCAAACAGTATTTCTCGTCCAAACCTGATTTTTCGTATTCATCAGTGTTTACGGTAACGGGTTCAACCAGCATGTCCATTGAGGGAGATTTTTTCATGTGGAGCTGTGGTGATACAAAAAAAATCCCATTCCGGCATTACGATGGGGATATTTACGTATCCGCCACCAATGAAGCGGTGATCCCCAAAATGATTGAGGTTGCGGGCGAATTAGGAGCGGATGTGCTGGAAGGGTAATTTTCTTGCGTCTCAGTTGCCGCTTTCCGACCACTGAAGCATATCATATTGCTAACGGGAAACGTTAGTTTACAGCAAAGGCAGCCGATAGGCTGCCTTTGCTGATTATCGGGCATTTATGCGTATTAGGGATATTATATTCCAAATGGATATGTTATATCTGGGATAAAAGAAGAAATTTACATGGCACCCCTTGACTCTCCTGTTAGGGAAAGATTTATCCTAATGGTGAGGCCTCGAAATAAGGTGCACCTGGGAGATGGATATGTTTAAAATAGGAGACTTTGCACGGCTAAACAAGGTAACTGTAAAAACTCTGCGGCATTATGAAAACGTAGGATTGCTGCAGCCCGAACGAATCGATGCTTCAACCGGTTACCGTTATTACATGGCAAGCCAAATGCCTAGACTGAATCGGATCATTGCCCTGAAGGATCTTGGCTTCTCTTTGGAGGAGATCTCCGTCCTTTTGTATGCGGACATGGATCCGGAACAACTACGGACATTCCTGGAAGTGAAGCATTCGGAGATCTCGTCGAGAGTAAGGGACGAGCAAGCAAGACTTATCCGTATCGAGAATTATATGAGAATGAAAGAGGAGGGAAACGCCATGAAGTATGATTGTGTTGTCAAGAAGATTGAACCGGTTAGAGTGGCTGCGATTAGGGACCATATTCCAACCCATAGCGAGCAAGGACATTTGTGGCAGGCTTTGGGAGAGTATATTGAAAAGCACGGGGTGAAGATCGTTCCTCCTTGTATGGTGATTTACCACGAGGGGAGCAGTGACGCGTACGTGGATGCCGAGGTGATTGAGCCGATTGTGGGAGATCTGCCGGAAACCGAACGGATCAGGGTCAAGATACTGGAAGGGGTTGCCGAAATGGCGTGCGTGGTCCATAAAGGTTCCTACCAGACTCTTCATAACGCATATAAAAGCTTGTTGAATTGGCTGGAGAAAAACCGGTACGAGATGGCCGGACCGCAACGGGAACTATATCTGACAGGGGAATGGTCGACATCGGATCCGAATGAATACATTACGGAAATCCAGTGTCCGGTCCGAAAAGTTTGAGGGGTCATAAATTCGCTTATAAGTGTGTAACAGGATAGAGGCCTCGGCAATTCTCACTGTGAATTTATAACGAATATTGAAGCTCACGGATTAGTTCACGAGAAATCCAGACCCGCTGTGATAAGAAAAAGACGACTTCTCATCCCAAAAACCGAGATGAGGGTCGTCTTTTTTGGTCCTTAATTCAGTCACTCAGAAATAAGAGCAAGTTCTTGGTGGCCACTTTTTTCATTCGCGGTTTTTGCAACGTACAAATTCACACCATAGGTGCGATAATTACAATTAGAGCATAATTGCGGCCATGAAAGTCTAGCGAATCAGCTCAATTAACTTGCTTGCTGCACTGGAAAGCGGCATGTTCCGCATAATCATAATCCCCACGTGAGAGGGTGGCAGCGGCACGTCTAATTGGATCTCGAAGAGGGAGCCCTCCTCCAGCTCCTTCGAAACAAATTCTCTGGTCACATAAGAGATTCCGAGTCCTCTCCGAGCAAACTCGATAAGAAGATCCACGCTTCCTACCTCGATTTCAGGTTTGAGTTTATAGCCGTAGCTTTGAAATAATTCCGTAATGGCCATTCGTGCCCGGCTATTCCGGGAGAATAGGATGACAGGGTGCTCGAGCAGCTTATCCAGCGATAGAACCACGTCCTTAAGCTCGGCATAACGTTCCCCCGCTACAAAGCAATCCCTGAGCTGAATACTTTCCCTCACTTCCAGCTGGGGATCGACGATCGGCATGCGAACGACGCCCAGGTCAATTTTGCCTTCTTTTAAGAATGCAATAACTTCCGGCGTCGTTCCATGATTCAGGTGCAATCTAATGCGGGGATACTTCTTGTGAAAATCCTCCAAATAAGGAAGCAAATAATGCTTGAATAGCGAATCGCTTCCGCCGATACGCAGCTCGCCGCTGTCCAAATTTCTAAGCGCGGCCATTTTTTCTTCGGCCAGCGATATTAAGATCTGAGACTGCTCGATATAGGAATACAGTATAGCCCCCTCTTGTGTCAGCTCAACGCCTTTGGAATTCCGGTAAAACAATGTGATGCCAAAGCTGTCTTCCAGCTGTTTGATAGCGTGGCTGACGCTTGGTTGTGTGAGATACAACGCTTTGGCAGCCTGTGTCAGACTTCCTGTCTTTGATGCCCAATAAAAAACTTTATACAATTCGTTGTTCATAGACGTGATCTATAGCTCCTGTAAAATATATTAATTACTTGTATGTCCGCTAATCGTATTATAGTGGAATTACAGAAAAGAAACCAGAGCATGCGGAATGGGATAGCGTTCATGTTACTTTAACTGACGTTATCATGCCGTACGATACAAATAAGCTCTGCTGGAAGGAGATGGAGAATGGAGCCAGTCACGATTGTCTTGTTTGGAGCGACAGGGGATTTAGCCAAAAGAAAAATTTACCCCGCCCTGTATAATTTGTTCCACGATAAGAAGCTACCGAAATCATTTTCCTTAATCGGCCTTGGACGAAGAGAGTGGTCTGACGCATCATTTCAGGCAAATGTCGAGCAATCTCTTCGCGACTTTTCCAGACGTCAAGCGAATGACCCTGCATTAGTAAAAGAATTCCTGCAGGCATTCCGGTACAGCGTTCTGGATATTGGCCGTAAGAAAGATTATCAGAAGCTTATGCTGCTCATTGAACAGCGGGAAGAGCAGCTTCGCATTCCGCCGAATCGCATGTTTTATTTATCTGTTGGACCTGAGTTTTTTGAAACGATCGCAGCCAACATTCAAGATAGCGGGCTAGGTTCCGCGAATGGCTGGAAGCGTCTCGTGATCGAGAAGCCTTTCGGACATGATTTGCAATCTGCCCGTGATCTTAATCAGAAGCTGAGCAATGCTTTTGCGGAGGATGAGATTTACCGAATCGATCATTATCTCGGCAAGCCGATGGTGCAAAGGCTTGAGTCTTTGCAGCAGACCAATCCGGTCATACAGGCGTTATGGAACAACCGTCATATTGCCAACGTGCAGATTACGGCAAATGAAACCGTCGGCGTGGAAGAAAGAGCGGGTTATTACGATCACGTAGGCGCGATAAGAGACATGTTCCAGAACCATATGCTGCAATTGCTTATGATGACGGCGATTCAGCTGCCTCAGAAGAGCGCCTCCGATAAGGTGCGCTTTAAGAAGAAGCAGGTGATGGAGGCCCTCGAGCCGCTGCAAAAACAGGATGTTGGAGCCAGCGTTATCCGCGGGCAATACGAAGCAGGAAGCATCCAAGGAAAGCCGGTAATCGGCTATACCTCCGAGCCGGGCATTGCTCCTGCATCTAAGAACGATACGTTTATTGCCGCCAGATTGCAAATCGATGATTACTTTTGGCGGGGAGTTCCTTTCTATATCCGTACAGGCAAAAGAATGAAGGAGAAATCGACGCGGATCGTTATTGAATTTAAAGATCCGTCTAAGCAGTCCTCGTCGGCAAGTGAAGATCTCATAGCACCTAATCTTCTTGTCATTGAAATGAGTCCTAACGAAGGCATTACGCTTCAAATAAATACGAAGGATCCCCAACATAAAGGGGAATTCAAACCTATTCATATCGACCTTCATCCAAGTGAAAAGGATCTTCCCGAGGCTTACGAAAATTTGATTCACGATGCAATGCACGGCGATGCTACGTTTTTTGCCCATTGGGATGAAGTCGAAATGTCCTGGGCATGGGTCCAACCGATCTTGGAAGCATTCGAAGAGAACCTGGTTCCGCTTCATCCGTATGCAGCGGGTACTAATGGGCCTGCCGAGTCCGATGCGTTATTAGCCCAGGACGGCTACCATTGGTGGTTCGATACCAAGCCTGAACAAGAAATTGAAGCAGAGGAAGGGAAACAATATGCCTACAACACAAACCATTGAACAGTTAGCGATCGATACGATCCGCACCTTGTCGATTGATGCCATTAACAGCGCCAATTCCGGTCATCCGGGGCTTCCAATGGGAGCAGCGCCGATGGCGTACACCCTTTGGTCCCAATTTTTGAATCACAATCCAGGCCATTCCAAGTGGTTTAACCGCGACCGTTTCGTATTGTCTGCAGGTCACGGTTCGGCTCTGCTATACAGCCTTCTGCATTTGTCCGGCTATCAGGTGTCGCTTGACGATTTGAAACAGTTCCGCAAGCTGAACAGCAAGACACCGGGACATCCCGAATTCGGGCACACGGATGGCGTAGATGCCACAACCGGTCCTTTGGGACAAGGGGTTGCGATGGCAGTCGGAATGGCGATGGCCGAAGCTCATCTGGCCGCAAAATTCAATCAAGACGGTTACCCGGTCATTGATCATTATACGTATGCGCTAGTCGGAGACGGCTGCCTGATGGAAGGCATTTCATACGAGGCGATGTCCATGGCTGGACATATGAAGCTTGGCAAATTGATCGTCATGTACGATTCCAACGACATCTCTTTGGACGGAGCACTAAACCTTTCTTTCGGCGAGAATGTTCAAAAAAGAGCGGAGTCGGCTAATTGGCAATATTTGCGCGTTGAGGACGGCAATGATATTTCGCGTATTGCCGAAGCAATCGCGGCAGCTAAGCAAAATGATTCGCAGCCTACGCTCATCGAGATTCGGACGATTATCGGTTACGGCAGCAAGGCAGCTGGAACAAACAAAGTACATGGAAATCCGCTAGGTAAAGAAGAGGCGAAGGCCACCAAGGAAGTTTACGGCTGGAATTACGAGGAAGAGTTCACCGTTCCGGCAGAGGTTAAAGCTCATTTCGAGCAGCTCAAAAGCAAGGGCGGGCTCAAAGAGGAAGAATGGAACAAACTGCTCGCTTCTTATGCGGCTCAATATCCGGCTCAAGGCAGGGAGCTCGCGCAAGTCATAGACGGTTCTGTGTCGATTGACGCTTCCAATATCCTGACGTTTGACGCATCCAAGACAATTTCAACCCGCGTAGCGAGCGGCGAAGCCATCAATCACTACGTAAAAACCGTTCCTGCTATTTTTGGCGGCAGCGCCGATTTATCGCATTCGACGATGACGGATATTAAAGGGGAGCAAATGTTCGCGGTTGAATCTTACGCGGGACGCAATATTTACTTCGGCGTCCGTGAGCATGCGATGGGCGCAGCCGGCAATGGTATGGCGCTGCATGGAGGCGTAAAACCGTTCGTCAGCACCTTCTTCGTATTCAGCGATTATTTACGCCCGTCTATCCGTCTAGCAGCACTGCAAAAGCTGCCGGTCATTTACGTCTTTACCCATGATTCCATTGCCGTTGGGGAAGACGGACCTACGCATGAGCCTGTCGAGCATTTGGCTGCGCTGCGCACTATCCCGGGTCTTACGGTTATTCGACCGTCCGATGCCAATGAAACTTCAAGCGCTTGGGCGTATGCGCTGCAGCAAAATGAAGGTCCGGTAGCTCTTATATTGAGCAGACAAAATCTCCCGATATATGAGTCGACAAAAGCCAATGTTGACGCAGTAGCTAAAGGAGCTTACGTTCTGACGGAAACAAACGATCAGCCGGATGTCATCTTAATCGGAACCGGTTCGGAGGTATCGCTTGCTGTGAACGCCAAAGCGGAGCTTGAGCGGGATAACATCTCCGTTCGCGTTGTTGCCATGCCGAGCAGAGAGCTGTTCGAACGTCAGCCCGAAGCCTACAAGCAAAGCGTTCTTCCTGACTCGGTATCGAATCGGGTAGCCATTGAAGCCGGAATTTCGCTTGGCTGGGACCGTTACGTAGGACCAAGCGGCAAATTAGTGACGATCGATACGTTCGGTGCATCGGGACCGGGCAATCAAGTCCTGGAATACTTCGGTTTCTCCACTGATAACGTCGTTCGCTTAACGAAACAATTGTTGAAATAATAAAAAATGAACCCAAAACAATCGGAGGTAATTAACTATGAAATTTTTTATCGACACAGCAAACTTGGTAGACATCAAAAAAGCGTATAAAATCGGTGTTTTGTCCGGCGTTACAACGAATCCATCCTTGGTTGCCAAAGAAGGCGTGAAATTCGAGGACCGAATTGAAGAAATTTTGAAGGAAGTTCCCGAGGTGGAATCCGTTTCCGCCGAAGTAACGCCTGATGCGATTACGGCGGAAGAAATGATCGAGCAAGCAAACGAACTGATCAAAATCAACAATTATGACAAAAACATCACGATCAAGCTTCCGATGACGCTTGCAGGCTTAGAGGCATGCCGTTACCTGACGAAAAAAGGCGTTAAAACAAACGTGACTTTGATTTTCACGGTTAACCAAGCGCTATTGGCCGCTCGCGCAGGCGCTACCTATGTCTCGCCGTTTCTTGGCCGCTTGGATGACATTTCGGAAGACGGCGTCCTTCTTGTTGCAAAAATCGCCGAGCTGTTCCGTGTACACAACCTGGATGCACAAATAATCGCCGCATCGGTTCGTCACCCTGATCATGTTACTCGCGTGGCAATGGCAGGTGCCCATATCGCAACCATTCCGTTCAGCGTAATTGAGCAACTAACCAAGCATCCTCTTACGGATCAAGGAATGGAGAAATTCGCCAGCGATTGGAAAAAGACAGTCCAATAAGAAGGAGACCGTGCAGATGACGATTTCATTTGATTATTCAAATGCATTATCTTTTATTGGGCAGCATGAAGTGGATTACTTCAGCGAGTTCGTGAACACAGCTCACCGTATGCTTCATGAGAAGCAAGGCCCGGGATCCGATTATCTGGGCTGGGTAGATCTGCCGCTTCAATATGATCAAGAAGAATTTGCGCGAGTCAAGCAGGCTGCGCAGCGTATTCGCAGCCATTCCGATGCTTTGATCGTTATCGGCATTGGCGGTTCTTATCTGGGCGCCAGATCGGCGATCGAAGCGCTGTCCCATACGTTTCACAATCAGATGAGCGGGAATACCCAGGTGTATTTTGCCGGCCAAAATATCAGTTCAACGTACATTACTCATTTATTGGAGCTGCTGGAGGGCAAAGATATTTCCCTGAATGTCATTTCCAAATCGGGAACGACGACGGAGCCGGCTATCGCATTCCGTATTTTGCGTGATTATATAGAGAAAAAATACGGAAAAGAGGAAGCGCAAAAACGTATTTTTGCTACAACCGATTCATCTAAGGGCGCATTGAAAAAACTTGCCGATGAAGAAGGCTACGAAACGTTTGTCATTCCTGACGATGTAGGCGGGCGCTATTCCGTTCTAACACCGGTAGGGCTTCTGCCTATTGCCGTTGCTGGACTCGATATCGATCAAATGATGGCGGGAGCGGCAGCCGCTGCTCAGAAATACAATAATGCCGATCTTGCTTCCAATGAAAGCTATCAATATGCGGCCGTTCGCAATGCCCTTTACCGCAAGGGAAAAACGATTGAACTGCTGGCTAACTTTGAACCTTCCTTGCACTATGTCTCAGAATGGTGGAAACAGCTATTTGGCGAAAGCGAGGGCAAAGACCAGAAGGGGCTTTATCCGGCATCCGTCGATTTTACGACCGATTTGCATTCGATGGGCCAATATGTTCAGGAGGGCCGGCGCGATCTGATCGAGACGGTGCTAACGGTTGCGAAGCCGCGGATCGAGCTGACTATTCAAGAGGACGCGGGCAATTTGGACGGCTTGAATTTTATTGCCGGTATGACAATGAACGAAGTAAACAAGAAGGCAGCCGAAGGAACAAGGCTTGCCCATGTTGACGGCGGCGTACCTAACTTGATCGTTGAGCTGGATGAGCTTAATGAATTTACGTACGGCGAAATGGTGTACTTTTTCGAGAAGGCATGCGGGATCAGCGGCTTGCTGCTTGGCGTGAACCCGTTCGATCAACCAGGCGTGGAGGCTTACAAGGTCAATATGTTTGCTCTATTGGGCAAGCCTGGCTTCGAGACACAGAAAGCCGAGCTCATCAAGCGTTTATCCGCAAAAGGACAGGAATAATAGAGAGAGAGAGAGAGGCAGGTACTATGAGTAAACAACAAATAGGCGTTGTCGGCTTGGCCGTCATGGGTAAAAATTTAGCTATGAACATTGAAAGCAAAGGGTTCTCGGTTGCTGTATATAACCGCTCGCCTGAGAAAACAAATGAGCTTCTGGAAGAAGCGCAGGGCAAGAACTTCGTGGGTACGTACAGCGTAGAGGAATTCGTCCAATCGCTTGAGACGCCGCGTAAAATTTTAATTATGGTCAAAGCGGGACAACCTACGGACGATACCATAAATCAACTCGTTCCGTTCCTCAGTCAAGGAGATATTCTGATCGACGGCGGAAACGCCTATTTCCCTGATACGCAAAGACGAAACAAAGAACTGCAGGCCAAAGGCTTCCGCTTTATCGGTGCGGGCGTATCGGGCGGCGAAGAGGGTGCGCTGAAAGGCCCGGCGATTATGCCAGGCGGGCAAAAAAGCGCGTATGAGCTGGTTGAGCCAATCTTGACGGCCATTTCCGCTAAAGTGAATGGCGATGCTTGCTCGACCTATATCGGGGAAGACGGCGCCGGCCACTATGTCAAAATGGTGCACAACGGCATCGAATATGGCGATATGCAGCTTATTGGCGAAGCGTATCACTTGCTGAAGGATGTACTGAACGTAAGGACAAACGAGCTGCATGAGATTTTCACCGAATGGAACAACGGCGAATTGGATAGTTATTTGATTGAGATTACAGCCGATATTTTCTCTAAGACAGATCCGGTGACAGGCAAACCGATGGTGGATGTGATCCTTGATTCGGCCGGACAAAAAGGCACCGGGAAATGGACGAGTCAAAGCGCATTGGATTTGGGGGTTCCGCTGTCCATTATTACCGAATCCGTATTTGCACGCTTCCTCTCCGCGATGAAAGAAGAGCGCGTAGCCGCAAGCAAGAAGCTGAACGGTCCTGCGGCATCAAGCTATGACGGCGATCCGAAAGAATTCATCGAGGCCGTTCGCAAAGCTTTGTATGCAAGCAAAATCGCTTCGTATGCGCAAGGCTTTGCGCAAATGAGAGCTGCATCCGATGCGTACAATTGGAATTTGAACTATGGCAGCATTGCGATGATATTCCGCGGGGGATGTATCATCCGAGCAGGGTTTTTACAAAATATTAAGGATGCGTATGATAAGGACCCGGCTCTGAAAAACCTGTTTTTGGACGAATACTTCGGCGGGATCGTTGACAATTATCAGAAAGCTTGGAGAAATGTCATCTCGATTGCCGTAACCAGAGGGATTCCGATTCCTGCCTTTGCATCCGCTTTGGCTTATTATGACAGCTATCGTACAGAGAGGCTGCCTGCTAATTTGCTGCAAGCGCAAAGGGATTATTTTGGGGCGCATACGTTCGAGCGACTGGATCAAAAGGGAAGCTTCCATTTCCAATGGATTGATAATACAGCACAATAAACAGTAGAGCAGGCTGCCGATACCAATGGATCGGCAGCTTTTCTGTTATCCGGCATGTCAAGAATATTATTATTTATTTCTAATATGCTCAACCCATTGCTCATACAGCTCTAACTCAGAACGTTGAAAGATTCCATTAAAATCATTGGGATTCCTAATCACTTTGTTTAATGCATCTAATCCATATTTATCAACAATGAATTCTACAATTAAATAAGAAAATTGAAATCCTTTCATTGTTCCAAAATCCCAAGTATCGTTATTTAATTCTTGAAAAGTTGGGATCTCAAGATTGTCGATTGCATCTGAAGTAGTGCTTTTAATATACTCTTGGGTCATTTGTTTTGCTTCATATCCTCCAATGCCCTGACGCAACCATTTGGGAGATAGGGGATTAATGTCACTGATTAACCACATTGTGAACAAATGCACAGTGGATTTAAGAATGGATTGATACGTATGCTCTGGTCCAGGATTTAATGGTGAAACAATCTTTAATTTGTTTTCCTCAAAAGTGCCCATGAACCAATTAGGGGCATTTTCTTCTCCGACAGCTTGATGGAAAGTCGGAAGATCTGGATAAATTTCAATGATAATTTTTCTGGATGGATGGTGATTAAATTTTGATGAAATTTTTTCAACATTATCCTTAAGTTCATTAAATAAGTCATGGTGCACCTTCTTCAAACTATCACTCGCGTCATTTGCTTCACTTTTACTTACAATCGATATCATATCTTGAATAGACATTATAGTAATGTCACCCCATTCTTTTAATTCTCTTCTTAATTTCTCTAATGACCGGTACAACCTGTTCTTTACCGCACTCTCACGCATTCCAATGATCTTGGAAATTTCCAACAAGGTACAGTCCACAAAAAAGCGCAATGAAATAATCTGTTGGTCTAGCTCATTTAGTTGTTTTAACGCAGAACTGATATCAATACGAATTTCAACATATTTAGCAAAATCAAGAGAGACAGACTGTGATTCATAATCTGTAAAATCATAAGGTATTTCTCTTTTTCGTGATAAACTTCGAAATTCATTTTTCACAGTATTCTGAGCAATTTTGAAAATCCAAGTGAATAAATTGGAATTTTCTTTAAAAGTATGAAGGTTTTCCATTGCCTTTAAGAAAACTTGCTGCGTTAAGTCTTCCGCAACCATAGGATCTACTTTCAACGAGATATAGTTGCGGATTCTTTTGCGATATTGATCATAGGTAATTTCAAATTGTTTGATGCTTCCCTGTTCATCCGGATAAACAGGGTTTTTGTCTTGAGCTCCAGACATTGCAAGAACCTCCTCTTGACCTTACATTCAATTAGACACCGCAGGGAGATAAAAAGCCACATACAAGTAAAAAATTCTTTGAGAGACCGTACTATATAGGAAGATTGGTCTCATACAGCATTTCAAATTGTGATTAAAGGGCTTCCGCACGGCGGTCCTTGTTCAGTTAGACGGGCAGAATATTAGTTTTAACATTCGTAACAAAAGTGGCACCACATTCGTTTAGTTTATAGAGGCGAATTGAAAATGAGGAATCAAGGGTTAGTCGGTTTTTCAAAGGAGGATTCAACGCCGAGGTTAGCGATCCCGTTTGATCTGGGAGGTGAATAACATGCTTAAAAAGGGGTCATTCTTATTTGTAATTATGTTGAAAGTTGAATATTCGGTTAACCAGTCCTTTGAAGGGGTTGATGCACTTTGGCAATAAAGAAACGGTTAGGTTATGGGTCGTTTTCTTTAGTTCTTCTGCTTACGGGATTCTTAATAAACTGGAATTTTGGGAATGATTTCATTATAAGTCATTCTCTCTTTAAAATAATCGGACTAGATATATATTCAAACGGAGCTAATGGTTTTCACTATCCTTTTTTAGCTTCAATACCGTTCTGGTTAGCGACAGTATTGGTTTCCAAAAGGTACGTAAATGATTTTGGTGCCGTCGTGAGTAATAAGATTGGCGAGTTCATGCTTGCTATAAGCGTGATTGTTATGATAATTTTTCTAATACTCCCAATTTCGATTAAGTTTTAGTGGGAATTACAAAGAGAAAGCACCTCCATTCGGTTGGTAGGCGATATTACCCTAATGGGTTTCCAAAAATGGGAAGGGGAATGTTAACAATTGGCGAATAATAATCATGTACTAATTCTGAGGAGGCGTTTATTATTTTTATCGATAATGATAAGAAGGACATGCCAAAAGACGTTCAATGGACTGGTGTAGATTATCCCAACTTATCTATAGCGCAATTTAACATGAGTGGCATAAAATTTACCGAAGGGAATTTAGCTAACTCGGTTTTTGAAAGCGTTAACTTGGAAGGGACTACCTGTAAGTATGCAAATATGCGTAATATGCAATTCACTCATGTTGACCTAAATGGTTCTAGTGTAAACGCCAGCAATTTATCAAGTATGACGATTGAAGGTAATGCTTGGTGGGAAATGACTATGAAAGAATGCGATGTATACGGATTGTCGTTTTCTTCCGGTACGATTGAAAGTGCTAAAATCGAAAATTCCCATTTGGTTGATTTGCAGATTGAAAATTGCGAAATTGACGGGCTACGGATTAACGGCGTATTAATTAAGGAGCTGATAGAAAACCACCCAGACTATAAATGTGACTCGTTGGTTATTCCAAACAAGGTTGTATATGACAACAATCGTAAAAGAGTAATTGACGAAAAGTAAATTCGTATGTTCAACTGGCTTGGCCCACCACCAACAGATGCATGCAGTCCCACATCATCAAGCGAAGCTTCCGGATATGCGAGGTTAAATTCGTTGAAAAATCAGGATTTATCTTGCTTAGAGGTATATACTGGACAGTGAATCGCAATTGTCATGAGGAACTGAATGACGTATTTGGGGGAGGCGGGCGAAGCAATGAAAAAGCCTGAAAAGATATACAACACTGCGGTAGAAGCTACGCTGGAAGTCATCGGCGGAAAGTGGAAACCCGTAATACTCTTTCATTTAACCTTCGGGAAGAAACGCAACAACGAGTTGAAAAGCTTGATAAATACAATTACCCAAAAAGTGTTAACACAGCAGCTTCGGGAGCTGGAAGAGGCGGGCATCGTCATGCGCATTTCTTATAATCAGGTTCCACCGAAAGTTGAGTATGAGTTGACTGAGTACGGCTGGAGTCTTAAGGAGATCCTGCATCTGATGTGCAGGTGGGGAGACACGCATATTGAGAGAATTTACGGTAGTAAGGCTGACGTTCTGGCCCCTCCCCGGTTCGAAGCCATGCAATAACATATGCGATAAGCCGTCCTAATTAACAGGACGGCTTATCTGGCATCATTGGTTATGGGATGACCTTGCGTCGTCGGAAGTCGTCGAAGATGTTCATAAACATCGCTTCGGTATCGATGTATTCGTGAAAGCCAAAGCGGCGGGCTTTCGATCCATCGGCAAAGAAGTCATAATCCCATGAAAACACGAAGTCGCCAAAGCGCCAGGAGGATACGTCACTATAGGAATGCCGTGCAAGCTCATGCTTCTCGACCATCATGTTCCAGAGCTCCTCTTTGTCGTCCATGACGACATCCAGTGACATCGGCAGCGGCGGCGCTGTCTCCAAACCAAAGTAGCGTGCGATCTTCGTCCATAGCTCGTTCCAGCGGAACAGATCGCCGTTCGTAATGTTGAACGCTTGATTGGCACATCTCTCGTCAGTCGCCGCCCAAACCGTTGCCTTGGCCAAGAGCCCGGCATCCGTCATCTCCAAGAGACTGCTATAGGCGCCTGGCTTGCCTGGAAAACGTAAAGGCAATCCAAGCTCCTTTGAGATTGAGGCATAAATCGCTATGACCATGGCAAGGTTCATCGGATTACCCAGCGAGAAGCCGCAGACGACCGACGGACGAAGCGCCGACCATGTCCAGGACTTGCCTTTTTGCCGTTGTTCTAAAAAATTTTGCTGATCGACATTGAACTCTGGCGGCATATGGTGAGCGTCGGTCTCGCGGGCCGGCGTCTTGAACGGGCCGAGATGTGCACCGTATACCTTGTAGCCCTGCATTAGACTGACATGTTTCAGACTAGGCGCGATGGGTTCGATCGCTTCGACAATATTCACGAGCATCGCGAGGTTCGTGGAACAAGTTCAGCCCAAGTAGAGCGGTCTTGATAGGCTGCATAGAAGAGATGCGTTACTTCAGTAAAACTGCTTATCTTCTCATTGATATCGTCTTTATTGAGCAGGTCGACCGCCACATACTGGACACGGCCGCTTGGTTCTCCGCCTCGACGGGATAAACCAATCACTTCCCAATCAGGCAGAGCAGTGAGGTGATCGATGAGATTGCGGCCGATAACACCATTTGCTCCAACGACCAAGGCGATTTTGCGCATTACGGGGGATTCATTATTCATAGTATTTCAGCTCCTTATACTGTGCTTCATTCACTATTATTTTGAATGGAGGAGCTGCACTTGAGAAGTACGCACTTTGAAGTGCTTTAAGCACTTTCAGGTAATCCAGTAGTGTCTATGGATAAAATATATTGTTGTTATTTATCTTCGCTAAGTAATTAATTCCCATCTTATGGACATACTACGCGTAACTTTGAGAGATAAGAAGGATACAGCAAATTTGAAGTTATAGACAGGAGAGGATACATATGTTGGAGTCGGAATCAGAAAAGACAGAAGAACAGCTTCAAAATGATAATAAAAAATTCAGCGAAACCGACGAATTCAACCACGAACGCAATCAAGTTGCCAAAGCGCAAAAACAAATGGCTTCACAAGAGACAACGGGAGTATTGGAACAAGAATAAAACTACTCTAATTACAAGGATTAAAGACGACGCCAGACAACGGTTGCACCAACCGCTGTACTGGCGTTTTTCAGATGGTAACCATGAAGTTATTCCTGCTTAGTATAAGCTTGTAAGGCAGGGCGGATATAAATTGAAACTTGTTGCGGCTTATGTTTTTGAAGCCGTTTAAACATCCGTTTCCTACCGAACGCACTAGCACTATGAATGATGATTTTTCGGGGATACAGATGATTCGCAATCATATATTTGACTACTTCGTATCCGGTCGGGTTGCCATAACCTAAGTTGTAATCCAATGAGAGCGTTGCGATTTTATTGGATTTAATTAGCGTGATGCACTCTTTAGCTGTCCTTGCTAAGTGAAATCCTGAAGGGCAGGGCCTTTTATCATCAAGGTATACATTCATGTTGGTATTTCCCCCAAAAGCGTGATTATTGTGGCTTTATAGTATGAAGAGAACTTCTTTCTTGACACAAATACCCAATTCCTGTATAAATACATCTAAGAAACATTTGGCCAATAGGATTAACATTTATGAATGGGACAGTAGTCTAAGACGGATAGTCGCAGCGAGCCGGGTCAGTGGAAGCCGGTACGGATGTCTAAGATGAAGCGGGCCCAGGAAATGGTTTGCCGAACCGAGCGTGTCGCAGTAGGCAGATCCGGTCATCGACCGTTACAAAAGCGAGTGGTTAATCTGCTTAGGATTGACACTTAGAGTGGTACCACGGGAACCTTTCGGCTCTCGTCTCTTATTTAGAGACGGGGGCCTTTTTATTTTAGGCGAATGGAGGAAAAATCGATGATAAGTAGAAAAATCACGTCAGCCATTGAAGAGATTACGCAAGGCATCCTGCAGGAGGCCAGCCTGCTGCGGCCGGAAAATCTCAAGATAACGGTTGAACACCCAGCAAGTATCGAACACGGAGAATATAGCAGTAATATCGCCATGCAGCTCGCAAAGCTATTAAAGCGCGCTCCGTTCCAAATTGCCCACGAGTTTAAAGAGAGGCTGCTCGGACACTCGAATCTGAGCTCCATTATTAACAAAATTGAAGTTGCTCCGCCAGGCTTCATTAATTTTTATTTGGATTGGCAAAAGTGGGCGTTTCAATCGGACCTTCTAACGAGTGCAACACATCCATCCGGTAAAAAGGTTCTCATCGAGCACACGTCGATTAATCCGAATAAGTCAGCCCATATCGGTCATTTGCGCAATTCCTGTATTGGAGATACTTTATCGCGTATGCTGAAAAAAACAGGTCATCAGATCGAAGTGCATAACTACATCGATGACCTCGGAAACCAGCTCGCCGATACGGTTGTCGGGATCCTTCATACATCGACGGAGCAGCCCTACCCGCGGTTTGGCGACTTTTGCTGGGAGACGTACGCCAAAATCAATAAAGCATACAAGGAACAACCAGATTTGCTTGAGCATCGTACGAATGTCCTGACGGAGCTGGAAGAAGGCCATTCGAATATAGCGTGGATCGGATTGCTGATCGCAGAAAGAATCGTTCGCGAGCATGTCGAGGAAATGAAGCAGTTTGGTATCGCTTATGACGTTCTAGTGTGGGAAAGCAGCATCGTACGTGAAGGATTTTGGGCGCGGGCATTTGAGCTTCTGCAGAAGACGTCTATTTTCCGCCAAGAGCAGGAAGGCAAGCTGAAAGGGTGCTGGGTGCTCAAACAGCCGGATAACGACGGAGGTATAGAGGATCCATCGCAATCCGAGTTCCAATCCGATAAAGTATTGGTTCGCTCCAATGGCATTTTGACCTATACGGCAAAGGATATTGCATATCATCTTTGGAAGTTTGGCTTGCTGGATAAAGATTTCCGGTACAAAAAGTTCTCGGATCGCCTTTGGTCCACGCACCCGAACGGCGTGAAGAAGCAAATCGGCCAAGCGGATATGGTCATTAACGTAATCGACCAAAGACAGGAGTATCCTCAGGCTATGGTGAAGCAGGCGCTGCTCGCTTTAGGCTTCGAGGAGCAAGCAGCTAATCTCAGACATGTCAGCTACGGAGTGGTATCCCTAAGTCCCGATACAGCAAAAGGGTTAGGTATTGATACATCAGATGGCAAGCACGCTTATGCGATGTCGGGCAGACAAGGTATCGGCATTAAGATTGCGGAGTTCTTAGAGCGAATGGCGCTCATTATTGACGCTAAGCGTTCCCGCAAAGCCGGCCTATCCAGTCTTGCCATCGCAGCGGCATCTATTCGATACTACCTGTTAAGGTTCCATTTGCAAACGGAGGTCGTATTTGACCTCGAGCATGCAACGGAAGTGTCTGGCAATACGGGTGTATATTTGCTTTACTCCTATGCGCGTTCATGCAGCATTTTGGATAAAGCGAACGAAACGTCCATAACTATGCCATCAGAATTGCAAATGTTTCAAGAGCTTGAGCTGCAGGAACACAGTCTGCTGAGACAGCTTGCTTATTGGCCGGAGACGCTGCAAGCAGCGGCAAATGAGCTTGCTCCGAATTATTTGTGCAACTATGCTCATGAACTCTCTACCTTGTTCAATCACTTCTATGCAACATGTCCGATCCTGAAAGAGGAAGCTCAGAAGAGAAGGTTTCGACTATGGCTGACGGACCGTTATAAACAGACCATGCAGGAAGCGCTTGAAATACTAGGTCTGCCAACCCCGAAGAGAATGTAGCTGCATGTTCCATTCATGCAATTCGCTTGCCTGTCATATAGTTTAACGCAGAGGTACAGGCATATGACGGCGAAGAGTGGAAGGCGGGTGCGGCGGTTGAAGCATACAGAGCTTGCGGATAAGTCAGAAATGAGTGTAACGATAGATTTTGCCGTGCAAGGAATGAGCTGTTCGGCTTGCGCGGCGCGTATAGAGAAAGCCATTGGCAAAATGGAAGGCGTGCAGATGGCGGCGGTCAGTTTCCCGCTTCGAACGGCATGGGTTCAATATTCGGCACATCTATTGCAGCCGCAGCAAATTGCAGAGCGTGTGAAGCAGCTCGGGTTTGTTGCGCTTATGAGCGAATCTCCCCGCCAAGGATTATATAGAGAGCATAACACCCTCAGGTTGAGGCTTATCGTTGCGGCGATTCTTACGCTTCCGCTCCTTGCCGGCATGATCCGTCATCTTCCGCCGCTTGAGCCGCTGCTCGGCCTGCTGCCAGCATGGCTATTGATGCCATGGCTTCAATTAGCGCTTGCCAGCATTATTCAATTTGTCATTGGAATGCCGTTTTATTTTGGCGCTTATCATGCACTGCGTCAGCGCAGCGCGAATATGGATGTGCTTGTCGCTTTAGGCACGACTGCCGCTTATTTATACAGTCATTATGTGGTGTTTCAGGACGGGGTGTTTCGTCAATCGGATGCTGCCGCTCATGCGCCGGCGCTATATTTTGAAACGTCTGCTGTGGTCATCACGGCTGTACTGCTTGGCAAATATATTGAAACCGCGGCCTCGCTCCGCGCGCTGCAAGGCTCTGAGGGCTACGGCAAGCTGCAAGGTCAAATGGCTGCCGTCGAACGGGCAGGGGAAGTCATTCGGATGCAAACAGAATTTGTTCGAGCCGGCGACATCGTGATTGTAGAGGTTGGAGAAATCGTGCCGGTTGACGGTATCGTTTGCGGAGGAATTTCCTCGGCGGATGAGTCGCTTCTTACAGGCGAAAGCTTGCCAATTACGAAGCGTGAAGGTGATCCTATATGGGCGGGTACACGCAACGAAAGCAGCCGTCTACGTATAAGGACAGAGGCAGCCGGTCACGATACGATGCTTAACCGTATTCAGGAGCTTGTCAGACAAGCGCAGCGGTCAAAATCGGCGATCCAGCGTAATGTTGACGCGGCCGCGAGCTGGTTTGTGCCGGTTATGCTCGTATTCGCTCTATTAACAGTCATTTTATGGGGAGCTTTGCTCGATCCCGGCAACTGGAGCAAGGCGTTCGTATGCGCAATCGCGGTCTTATTGGCGGCGTGTCCGTGCGCGCTCGGTTTGGCAGCGCCGATTTCCCTTGTCATTGCTTCAGGGAGACTGGCAAAGCAAGGCATTATTGCAAAGGAAGCGGGCGCGCTGGAGAGGCTGGCGCGAATCCAAACTATTATTTTCGATAAAACCGGCACGTTGACCGAAGGAAAGCCGCGTGTTAGCGCTATGCTTGCGGTTAAGGGAAGCCAGGCTTCGCTATTGAGGCTGGCAGCCGCTGCCGAATCTGAATCTGCGCATCCGCTGGCAGCTGCAATCAGACGTGAAGCAGTGAAGCTTGGTCTTGTTATTCCGGAGGCTGAACAACTTGCATATACCCCGGGCGGGGGAGTTGAAGCTGTTATAGAGAAGAAACCGTTCGCGGTCGGCAATGCCCGTTTTGCAGCAGGACGGGGCTGGCAAATGGGCCAAGAGGTGAAAGCCTTTGCGCAGGCTCGTGAAACGGCTGGTGAAACGGTACTTTACGCAGCAATCGAAAGGGAATGCGTTGGCGTTCTAGCGTTAAGCGACATGATTAAATCTAATGCGCGCGAGACGGTGAAGGAGTTGAGGGAGCTCGGAGTGACCGCACTTCTGGCAACCGGAGATCATGAAGCGCCTGCCCGCGCCGCGGCAAAAGCGGTAGGCATCTCCGAGGTGCATGCATCCATGCTTCCAGAGAGCAAGCTTGCACTTGTTGAAGAGCTGAAGCGTAGAGGGAAACGGGTTGCCATGGCAGGCGATGGTTGGAATGACGCTCCAGCACTCGCTTCTGCAGACGTTGGGCTTGCGATGGGGGATGGTACGGATGCGGCTCTAAGCGCAGGTCATATGACTCTGCTCTTCTCTCGTCTGAAAGCTATTCCCGAAGCGATTCGCATTAGTCGTTTGACGATTCGAAATGTCCGGCAAAACCTGACGTTTGCATTTCTCTATAACGTCATCATCATTCCTTTCGCTGCGTTCGGTCTGCTTGAGCCTTGGATGGCCGGAACAGCGATGGCCCTTAGCTCGGTTTCTGTCGTTGCCAACGCGCTGCGGTTAACGGGTAAGCTTAAGCGTAATTCAGGTGCAAGTTAATGACGATGACTTGGCATCAGCTTGGATTAATTGTGTTGACTGGACTATTCAGTGCTCCCCATTGCATCGGGATGTGCGGCGGCATTGTGTCCTCCGTTTCTCTGCATTCAACTGCATCCGTCCGCAAGTCGACGCTGCTGTATAATACAGGACGTATTATTTCTTACACGGTGTTAGGGGCTGTAATGGGAGCTGTTGGTTCGTTTGTTGACGTGGCAGGTAAGCTTGCAGGTGTGCAAGGACTTGCTTCAATTATTGGCGGATGCTTTATATTATTATGGCTTTGGAGCAGATTTCAGCTTCCACTTATGCAGCGTCTATCATCCTTTCTTCACAAAAGACTGGCAGGCGATATTCACCGTTCCAAGAGCAAAGAATCGGCACATCTGCTCGCAACGGGAATTGCATTCGGATTCTTGCCCTGCGGTTTGACGTATGCCATGCAAATGACGGCGGCATCAACGGGTTCCGCATTTGAAGGAGCTGCCGTTATGGCTCTGTTTGGTCTATCCACGTTCCCGGCGCTGGCGTTAGCTGCGTCGATTGCTGCTTTTGCCAATAAAAAGTGGCGGCGCTTCATGCGCAAAGCAGGACTCATTACGGCGATTGCGGTTGGATTATTGTCGATCTTAAGGGGACTAGCTGTTAATGGGGTAATACCGACCTTTTCACCATGGCTTTGGTAAGGTTGGATGTTTAATGCACCGCTTGCAGACGCCTTTCTAATTTGTACGTCTTATCACCGCTTTCAATCGTTAACGTCGCCTTCCAGATCCCGGCCATTAACGGTATCCCTTCACCTGTGTAGAGACCGGGAGAAGCTTCCCTCATTTTAAATACGACATCACCGCAAACCATGCCAATCATGTCCAGCTTGATCGATAAGGAGGCTCCCTGCAGGGGAGCTCCTGCTGAGTCAGTCAATTCGAGCGTAAACGTATTGTTCTCAAGAACCTTTGCCGGATAAGGGCGGATCGTCCAAATCGCATGCCCTGTCTCGAACGAATGCTCTGTAATTGGCGGTGGGGCTTCTTCGCTGGATTGAATCCAAGTAAGCGCCAATACGATAAGTAGTGCGGTTACGGCAAAAGCGATACTGAGCTTGTAAATAGGCGCGAGCGGTTTGTTAAGCGGCATCATGTTAAGGATTACCTCCCGTAGACTTATAAGTAAAAGCAGTCATTACGTTAACTATGCTTCGGACGTATGGCGCAGAACGATAATAAATACAACGGTAAGGGTGGACAAATAATGAGAGACGGTGTATAGTAACTACTGATAATTTCATAGTTTATAAATAGGTGCTGATATGAATTAATATACGGAGATTACATTGTTCTCTTACATTCGTTGAAGCTTAATAGGGAAGTCCGGTGAAAATCCGGCACGGACCCGCCACTGTAAGGACCGGCAAAGCGAGTGAATGCTCAGCAATTGCCAGCGCATCGGTATTACGTCACTGGGCATCACGCCCTGGGAAGACACCGGCTGTGAAATCCGAGTCAGGAGACCTGCCTGTTTACATAACGCTTTAACCTACGTGGACTTAGGGAGGTGTTGGAGAAGCTTTCGCTTTGTTTATTTTATGAGGCGTATGACAGCATTTCTGGCACATTTGTCAGAAATGCTTTTTTTGTTTTATACGAAAAAAAATTTATAGGGGTGTAGAGAAAAATGAAGTGGAACAACCGCAGTATGATGAAAACGCTGATTGGATTGCTGCTGACGATGATGCTCGTATTTACGGCAGCTTGCGGCGCAAACACAGAGAACAAACCAGGCAATACGGCAGCTAATACGGAGCAAAACGCGACGAACGAGCCGGCGCCGTCGGAAGAAGCGGCAGCTTACCCGCTCACTATTAAAGATGATACAGGAACAGAAGTGACATTCGAGCAAGCGCCGACGAAGGTGGTTACGCTTGTACCAAGCGAGACAGAGGCAATTTATGCAATCGGCTCCGGCGAACAAGTGGTTGGTGTAGATGAATATAGCAACTATCCGGAGGAAGCGGCGTCGAAGCCGAAAGTTGGCGATATGACGACCAATATTGAAGCGGTCACTGCGCTGAATCCTGATCTGGTCCTTGCATCATCCTCGATGAATACGGAAGCGATCACTAAGCTGCGTGAACTGAACATTACAGTATTTGCATCGGATCCATTGACTTATGATGCAGTCATTGCCAAAATCGAGACTTTAGGTAAAATTATGAATAAACAAACCGAAGCGGCTGCTGTTGCCGACAATATGCGTGCGGCTAAGCAGCAAGTCACTGATGCGGTGAAGGATGCAGAGAAAAAGAAGGTATACCTGGAGTTTTCTCCGGGCTGGTCAGTCGGAACGGGCACATTCCTTGATGAGCTTCTGACGCTTGCAGGCGGACAAAATATTGCGTCGGCTAAGCAAGGCTGGTTCGAGATTAGCGCTGAGGAAGTTATTGCGCAAAATCCTCAATTGATTATTTATCCTGCTTTGAAGGAGGACCCGAATCCTATTGTTGTTGGCATTGAAAGCCGTCCTGGCTGGGATGTCATCGATGCGGTGAAAAACAAGCAAATGTATGCAGTGACTGAGGATCCGCTCGTACGCGTTGGTCCGCGTCTTGCAGACGGTCTGCTCGAGCTTGCAAAAGTGATTCACCCGGATCTCGTTAAATAAACCTATGAAGCATAAATTACTTTGGTATGGAGGAGCAGCTATGCTCCTTCTTGCTGTTTCTATCGTTGTTAGTTTATCGATCGGCTCAGCCGGCATTTCAGTTCGGGATGTATGGGGGATTCTCATTCACCAACTCCCGTGGCTTGCAGACGAGCCTGTTGACTATTCGCCCGGAGAAGTAGCGATCGTAACGCAGGTCAGGCTTTCACGCGTTTTACTGGCAGTCCTCGTTGGCGCTTGTCTTGCGCTGGCCGGGACCGGCTTTCAAGGGGTACTGCGCAATCCGCTAGCCGATCCTTATACGCTAGGTGTCGCTTCGGGCTGCTCGGTAGGTGCCGCTTTTATTATATTGTTCGGCCTGCAAGCGGCACTTGGGATGTGGACCATACCGCTAGTCGCGTTTTGTACCGGAACGGTGACGCTGCTTGGCGTTTTATGGCTTTCACGTAACAAGGGCGTCATGCAAATTGAAACGCTCATTTTATCAGGAGTCATCATACAATCGTTTTTGGGAGCTTTCGTATCGTTTATGGTGTCTATGTCAGAAAGCGTCGTCAATCAGATTTTATTCTGGCTTATGGGCTCGTTAGCGATGCGCAGCTGGGACAATATGTATATGCTTATCCCGTTTCTTGCTGTAGGATTTCCGTTGCTGCTTGTATATGGCCAGTCGCTTAATTTATTCGTGCTTGGAGAGCGGCACGCGGCGCACCTTGGTATTCGTGTTGAACGGACGAAGCTGATCGTATTGATCAGTTCAACGCTGCTTACGGCAGCTGCCGTATCCGTATCGGGTGTTATCGGCTTTGTCGGGCTCGTTGTTCCGCATCTGATACGATTGCTCGTTGGTCCGGATTACCGGTTGATCACACCTTTGTCTGCGATAGGCGGGGGCGTGTTCGTCTTATGGGCAGATACGCTTGCGAGAAACGTGCTATCGCCGAAAGAAATTCCGCTTGGCGTTGTTACAGCCTTAATCGGCGCACCTTTCTTCGCTTACTTACTGCACAGGCGCAAGCTGAAGCAAGGAGGTTCATTATGATAGAAGCACGAGGCATTGTCCAGTCGGTTCAAGGGCGTCCAGTGCTGAATAATCTTTCCTGCTCGTTTCAAAAAGGGCGAATGTACGGTATCATTGGACCGAATGGCGTTGGGAAGTCTACGCTTCTGCATCTTTTGTCGGGCGTCGAACAACCAAATCAGGGCGAAGTACTGCTGAACGGGCGAAGCATTTACTCTTTTCCGCGCAAGCAGCTCGCAAGACAAATGGCTGTGCTGCAGCAAAGCGGTTTGCCGCCAGTCGGCTTCTCGGTCCGTGAAGTCGTGAGCATGGGTAGATATCCGTTTCAAAACTGGCTGGGCAATGAGGAGCATGATTCGGAGCCTACCATTGATAAAGCACTAACGGCCATGGGCTTAAAAGAACTTGAGCATCGCAAAATGGATCAGTTAAGCGGAGGCGAGCGGCAACGGGTCGCATTAGCGAAGCTGATGGCGCAGGAGCCTTCTATCATTTTGCTCGATGAGCCAACGACCTATTTGGATATCGGCTTTCAAGTACAGCTGCTCGATACGGTTCGTGCATGGCAGCGTGAACGTGAGTTAACGGTTATTGCCGTACTGCATGACTTGAATTTGGCTTCGCTTTATTGCGATGAGCTTGTCGTTCTTCACCGCGGTACGGTCGCGGCAGCCGGAACGCCGCAAGCTGTATTGACTTCCGCTCTGATTGAGCAGGTGTATGAAACCGTAACGGCTGTTATCGAACATCCATTGACGGGAACTCCGCAAATTATGCTTCAGCCGAATTCAAATAAATAAACAATATAACGACTGAATTCAAGATTCGATGTGAGTTACTACCTGAAATGCTTCGTGATCAAAATTGGGCTTTTTGAACAACCTCTAAAGGAGCATAGGATATGGAAAATAAATTGTACATGCAGCTTACGGAAGCGATTCAACGCATTAAGCCTTTTGATGAGCAGACGGCGATGTTAGCCGAACGTCACTCTGATTCCTTAACGAAGCCGCCGGGCAGTTTAGGCAAGCTGGAAGCTATTGCGCGTCAGCTCGCTGGGATTACCGGTCAGCTGTGGCCTGATTTTTCGCGAAAAGCGGTCATTGTGATGGCTGGAGATCACGGCGTGTGCGACGAAGGGGTAAGTGCCTTTCCGCAGGCGGTAACGCCGCAGATGGTCATGAACTTTTTGAACGGAGGCGCAGCCGTTAATGTGTTGGCGCGACAGGCTGGAGCGGATGTCGTATGTGTGGACATTGGCGTAAACGCAGATTTGGAGCATGAACTGCTGGTTAGCCGGAAGGTTGTAAGTGGTACGGCAAATATGGCAAAGCAGCCCGCAATGACCCGCGAGGATGCGTTACGTGCGATCATGGTCGGCATCGAGGTCGTTAACGAACAGGTAGAGCGCGGCTTCCGTTTATTTGCAACGGGTGAGATGGGGATCGGCAATACGACGGCTAGCGCGGCTATTACGACCGTATTGACAGGGTTGTCTCCGGAGGATTCCGTTGGCCGGGGAACGGGCATTAACGATGCTGCCTGGTTGAATAAAGTTGACGTAGTCAAGCGTGCTATCGCTGTTAACGAGCCGGATTCGTCCGATCCGATTGATGTGCTGGCGAAGGTAGGCGGGGCGGAAATTGCCGGGCTCGTAGGTGTTATAATTGGAGCTGCGGCGAACGGTTGCCCGGTCGTAATCGACGGATACATTTCATCGGCTGCGGCGCTGGCCGCATCACGGATTGCGGAGGAAACAAAGCCTTATATGATTGCCTCCCATTTATCACAGGAGCAGGGTCATCTAAAGCAGCTTGAATCAATCGGCTTGTCACCATTGATCCAGCTGGAAATGCGGCTCGGAGAAGGCACTGGGGCCGTATTATGCTTTCATTTTATTGACGCTGCTCTTCATCTCATGCAGGAAATGGCGACATTCGAGAGCGCAGGCGTATCTAAGGGTTAGGTGATTGAAAGTGGCCATTCTCATAACCGGCGGTGCCCGCAGCGGCAAAAGCGCCTTTGCAGAGCAATATGCAATGCGCTCAGGGACTCGCGGTATTTATATTGCAACATGCCAGTCTTATGATGATGAGATGAATGAACGGATTGCCAAGCATCGGCTTGACCGGACGGAATCCGCTTTTGAGTGGGAAACGGTCGAAGAGCCTTTTTCCGCTGCAGAGCTGCTTAGCCGATTAGGAAAGCAAATAGCCGAGGCTGCGAAAAACGGGATAGAGCCTCCTGTCGTTCTCCTCGATTGCTTAACGCTGTGGTTGACGAATTGGCTTCTGCGAGTCGATCAAGAGCCGCTTAGCGGCAAGCTTCTAGAGGATGAAACGGATAAGCTGCTTGCGGCTATCCGTGATTATCCTTTTCAGCTGCTCATCGTTACAAATGAGGTAGGGGACGGAATCGTACCTGCCTATCCGCTGGGAAGACTGTTCCGAGATGAAGCAGGACGGCTGAACCAACGAGTCGCTTTACTTTGCGAACGTGTATTTCTCGTAACGGCAGGTATCCCGATTGAGCTAAAATCGCAAGCGTTCAGGTGGGATCAGCTATGATGTTCTATTCTATACAGGAAACGCTGCTGCTTACGGCAGCAGCGATTGTCATTGATTGGATCGTGGGCGATCCGAAATGGCCGACCCATCCTGTCATATGGATGGGCCGGCTTATTCGGTTTTTAGAGGGAATACTCGCGCCAGAGCGTATGAAACACCATCCTTTGGCGGTAAAGACGCTGGGTATTATATTAACTTTTGTTACTTTGACTATTAGCTGTGCAGTGATGTGGGTCATTATTTGGGCTGCGGATGCCGTGCATTTATGGTTTGGTTATGCGGTTAGCGCATGGTTTATTTCTACAACAATTGCCGTAAAGGGCTTAAAAGAAGCTGCTATGCTTGTCTATAAGCCTCTTGTTGCAGGGAGGTTGGATGAAGCGAGAAAGTATGTCGGCTATATTGTAGGACGGGATACCGCGAAGCTCGATGATCAGGAGGCTTCGCGGGCTGCTGTCGAGACGGTTTCTGAAAATACTGTGGACGCTCTAGTTTCACCTTTGTTATTCGCGATTCTCGGGGCCGCTCCGCTTGCGATGCTGTATCGCGCGGCGAATACGCTGGACTCTATGGTCGGCTATCGGAACGAGAAGTATAAACAGTTTGGCTGGTGCTCAGCTCGTGTGGATGATGTATTGAATTTTATTCCTGCCCGGTTAACTGGCGTATTGCTTGTGGTTCTGGCCATGGTTTATCCGGGTATGAATGCTGGAAGAGCGGTACATGCCATCTTCACTTTCGCTCATCGTCATCCAAGCCCGAACAGCGGCATACCTGAATCAGCTGTGGCAGGCGCGCTTGGGATCGAGCTCGGCGGAACGAACGTATATTTCGGAGTTGCGAGCGAGCGGGCACGAATGGGGTGGCCGATCCGCCCGCTTCAGCCGGATGATATTGTGCTGACGGTCCGCCTATTGTATGGTGTCAGCTTTATTTTATTTGCGGGAGTGATTGCAGTATGGTTCGTCGTTCGGTGAAGCTGCATGTTCAAGCACTTATAGCCGCTTTTCAATTTTTGACACGATTTCCCGTTCCCGTAACGGTTCCTTTCACCGGACCTGTGCTTACCAGGAGTGTTATCTATTTTCCGCTGGCTGGAGCTTTAATCGGGATTTGCATTGCTGCAGCAGCCTGGCTTTTAGGAATCATTGTGCCTGCTTGGCCTTCAGCTGTTCTTCTGCTTGCATTATGGACGGCGCTTAGCGGAGGTCTGCATTTGGACGGATGGATGGATACGGCAGATGGCGTACTTAGCCATCGCTCCCGTGAACGCATGCTCGAAATCATGAAGGACAGCCGTGTTGGTGCAATGGGGGTGCTCGCGGCAGTGCTGCTCTTGTTATTCAAAGCATCGCTGTTGGCTGAGCTGCTCGTTAACGATAAAGCAGAAATTATCTTTTCGCTGCTAATCATTTGTCCCGTCTGGAGTCGTGCTTGGATGGCTATGGCGATATCAGGCTGGCCTAATGCGCGTGCAGGCGAAGGAATCGGGGCATTATTTAATGGCGTTAAAGGTGTGCAGGCTGCTGCTTCGATGCTCCTTGCGTCTGCCATTACTTTCGTTTTCTTAATAATAGAAGGAATAGCCTTGAATGAGGTGTTCGTGCTGCTGTTCATTGCTCTTGCAGTGACGATCTCATGCGGTGGCTTGCTTGCCGTATGGCTTAACCGCAAGCTAGGCGGATTAACCGGAGATACATATGGCGCAATGAATGAAGCCATTGAAGCGGCGCTGCTGTTTGCGGCTGTCCTATGGCTGAATGTATAAAGAAGGAGTTGGACTGACATATGCTGGAAAGGTTTGGTCATGGCGGTGATTTGCGGACAGCGGAGGAAGCGTTTGGTTTACCTGCGGAGCAGTTTGTTGATTTCAGCTCTAATATGAATCCGCTTGGACCTCCTGCCGCAGTTAGAAAAGCTTTATCTTCGTATGCAGACATGATAGGGCAATACCCGGATCCGGCAGTACGCGGGCTGAGACGGAAGCTGGCATTGCATCATGATATCGATGAGCAATCGATTGTCATTGGCAACGGAGCGGCGGAATTAATCGATTTAATCGTACGTGCGCTACAGCCGCATTTGACTACGCTTGCCGTTCCATGCTTTGACGAGTATGGAGATGCCGTCAGTAAAATAGGCGGGGCGGTATACGAGATAAAATTATCGGCGGACAAACAGTTTGTTTTAGATATTGAAGCGGAGCACTTAAACAGCGCTTCAGCGGCTGGATCGCTGTTTATGCTCGGTTCGCCAAACAATCCAACGGGACAGCTCGTCGAGCCTGAACTAATTATGAAACTTTTGAATACGGGCGCATATGTGGTAATTGACGAAGCGTTCATGGATTTCGTACCGGATGAATCGCGCTATAGCCTTATTCGGGAAGCAGCACAGCATGAACGGTTGTTCGTCATCCGTTCGATGACGAAATTTTACTCGATACCGGGTATCCGTCTCGGTTATATCGTAGGCACACCAAGAGCGTTAAGCGGTTTGCGGCGCCTGCAGGTTCCATGGAGCGTTAATTCATTGGCGCAGCTTATTGGCGAGGCAGTGCTGGATGAGTCTGATTTTGCGTCACGGACGTTGGAATGGTTGAAGCAGGAGCGGCCGTGGCTTTCTGCTCAATTACAAGAGATTGGCTTTGAAGTATTCCCAAGCGCAGTAAATTATTTGCTGCTTCGTATTCCGCGGAAGGCTGGACTTAGTGCCAGCATGCTTCAGCTCGAGATGGGCAAGCAAGGTGTCCTTATTCGTGACGCGTCGCGGTTTCCCGGACTTGATCATACGTATGTTCGCATTGCTGTTAAGCTGCGTGAGCATAATGAGCTTTTACTTGGGGCGATGAGGAAATGTATAATTCGAGACGGGGAGCGTGGGGACTAATGGATACGCGTGCAAAACAGACGTCCGCTACACATGCAGGTTTAGGCCGTACGATTATGGTACAAGGCACGGCATCCGATGTCGGCAAAAGTCTAATAACGGCTGCGCTTTGCCGGGTATTCACGCAGGACGGATGGCTAACGGCACCTTTTAAATCGCAAAATATGTCGCTTAACTCCTACGTAACTTGGGACGGCAAGGAAATTGGCCGAGCACAGGGAATGCAGGCTGATGCGTGCGGCATCCTGGCAACTACCGATATGAATCCGATATTGCTGAAGCCAACACGTGAAATGTCATCGCAGGTTGTCGTTCACGGTAAGCCGCTGCGTGATTATAATGCGCGGGAATACAGGGAGAGCTATTTGCCAATTGCCGGAGAAATCGTACAGCAGTCGCTGAGAAGGCTTAGGGAAGCCTATGACATTGTCGTGCTCGAAGGGGCGGGAAGTCCGGCAGAAATTAATTTAAAAGATCGCGATATCGTCAATATGCGGATGGCGGCATGTGCGGAGGCTCCTGTTATTCTTGTGGCCGATATCGATCGCGGCGGTGTGTTCGCATCAATAGTCGGTACACTGGAGCTGCTTGAGCAGGATGAAAGGGATAGGGTGTGCGGATTTATTATTAATAAATTCCGCGGCGACATATCATTGCTGCAGCCTGGTCTGGATTGGCTTGAAGCTCGTACAGGAAAGCCGGTAATCGGCGTACTGCCTTATATGCCTAACTTGGAGCTGGAGGATGAGGATTCGCTGTCTCTTTCGCATAGCAAACAGCAGCCGGCTGATGCCATAACTGCTGCGAATGATCAGCACGATCAGCTGGATATTGCCGTTATTAGGCTGCCGCGAATATCAAATTTTACGGATATCGATCCGCTTCATTTTGAGACGGACATTAAGCTTCGCTATATCGATCGGGCTAGCCAGTGGGGCAACCCGGACGCCATAATCATTCCCGGGAGCAAAAATACGATCGAGGATTTGCTATGGCTGAAGGAAACAGGATTGGCAGATTTACTGCAAATGCACGCAGCTGGCGGCGGCTGGACAGCCGGCATTTGCGGCGGCTATGAAATGCTCGGAACGCGGCTTCTGGATCCGCTGCACGTGGAGTCGGAAGTGGAGGAAGCGGCGGGGCTTTGCCTTTTCCCATTCGAGGTAAGCTTCGCGGAGGAGAAGAGAACGGTTCGCGTAGAGGGTTATGGTCGGTTGAACAGCTCGCAGCAGCCAACTCCTATTGAAGGTTACGAGATTCATATGGGTGAGATTAATTGGCAACCGGGGGCTAATCCGAATTTTCAACCGTTTCATATAAGGGTGCAAACATCGTTGCAAAAGACGGCTGAGGCTGCCGAATATGAGGCAGAAGGAGCATGCTCGCCGGACGGCAAGGTGTGGGGAACGTTTATTCATGGCATTTTGCACAATGACGATTTTCGCAGAGAGTGGCTTAATGGTATTCGCGAATCGAAAGGGCTGGAGCGTCTGCCTGCCAATCTTCGCTTCCAGGAGCGGCGGGAAAGCGCGTTCGACCGATTAGCCGAGCATACGCGCCGCCACCTGAACATATCGCTTATTTATGAGCTTCTTGGCATGGATAAGGAGAGCACGCGATGACTCAGCCATTCCGAAGCGGCAGTATATACGAGTCTATATTATTCCGCGGAGTGAGCTTGCGTTTGCTGGAGGACCGTATTGAAACCCACTGTTCTGATAGGATGTATGCGCTCAGCAGCGCCGTTCATCCCGGCGGATTCTCGTATGCGGAAAAAATCATTAACTGGAAAGTGCCTCTTACCTATCAATGTGATGATCCTGCACAAGATATTGTGTGGCTGTGCGGGCAATGGGGCTGCAATCACCAGCATACGATCGGTCTGATAACGGCGGCAAAGCTGTCCCATGCATCTGTAACTGAGCTTGAAGGCGACAGGTTTAAGCTGCTTTGCTGCACGACAGTCGGCACACGTAACGCTGCAAGAGCGGGCCTGGCGCGCAATACCTTTTCCGCTTATACGCCTGGAACGATTAATACGATCATTTTGATTGACGGTCAGATGACCGAGTCCGCAATGGTTAATGCCATCATAACGGCTACTGAAGCCAAAACTGCGGCGCTGCAGCAGCTGGGGATTGCTGAGAGGGTAAACGGACAGCCTGCTACAGGTACGACGACGGATGCGATTGTCATTGGAGTTACTCAGCATGCGCATTGGAACGCGGTGCATGCCTATGCGGGCGCAGCTACAACAATCGGTTGTTCGATTGGCGAAGCCGTATATGAGACGGTGCATGAAGCGACGCGGACTCAGCAGGAGGACTAGGACTGATAAGAGCGATAATTAAAGTGTTGAGTAAGAAAGTTAAGAACTGAGTGGAGCTTAAATAGACAAGGAGAGGAAAACAACACTGATGAAGGTAGTGACACTATGTGGTTCTACTAAATTTAAAAAGCAATTTGAACAGGTAAATGGTAATCTTACGCTGCAAGGAAATATCGTACTTAGTTTAGCCTTTTTTGAACAGAGTGAAGATTTTGAGATAACACAAGAACAAGCTGAAATACTTGGAAAAATTCACTTTCGAAAGATTGATATCTCAGACGAAATTTTTGTTATTGATGTAGATGGTTACATCGGCAGCAGTACAAGAAGAGAAATAGAGTATGCAACAGAAACGGGGAAAATGGTTCGGTACTACTCTACAAGTGATATTTCAAATACGTAATTACCGCAATCCCCCAGCTAACACGCATTAAATACTACCCCTGCACTCCCCGACTTGAGACTCTTATTGTGGGTTTACTTTTTCAGTATACTGGATACGTTAACCAATTAAGGGAGATCGAGGAGGGAAAAGGATGAAATACGCAATGTTGGGTAAATCAGGCTTGCTTGTTTCCCGATTGGCATTCGGGGCGATGACTTTCGGATCGGGGAACAATCCCAGCGTCTACAAGGTTGACCAAAGCGGCGCGCAGCAGCTTGTTGACCGCGCTTTAGACGCGGGCATCAATTTCTTTGACACTGCAGACGGTTATGCGGACGGACAAAGTGAAGAGATGCTTGGACGGCTGCTCGGTTCCCGGCGCAAGGAAACGGTCATCGCCACAAAGGGCGGCTTTCGCGTCGGTCCGGGGCTCGTCCAAGCAGGCTTATCCCGCAAACATTTGTTTGAAGCTTGCGAGGCTAGTCTGAGTCGGTTAGACACTGATTACATCGATCTGTACATCGTACATAAAACCGACCCCTACACACCGCTCGAGGAAACACTGGAAGCGCTGAACGATTTGGTACGTCAGGGGAAAGTCCGCTATATTGGCTACTCGAATTGGCCTGCCTGGCTGGCGGCGCAAGCCGTATCGATCCAGCGTGAGCGCCGCTGGGCGACTTTTATTAACGGTCAGCTGTATTATTCCTTGGTTAGCCGTGACATTGAACATGAGACGGTTCCATTCGCGGTCCGCAACGGAGTCGGATTGACCGTATGGAGTCCGCTCGCAGGGGGCTTCTTGAGCGGAAAATATACCAGGGAGAACTTGAATGATGATCAAAATCGCTTAAGCGGTTTTGATTTTCTCCCGCATGACAAAGAATGGGGCTTCAAGATTTTGGACACCGTTCGCGAAATAGCTGGTTCATATGAAGCGACACCGGCACAAGTCTCGCTGGCTTGGCTTCTGGCCCAGCCCCACGTCAGCAGTGTATTGGTCGGCTCCAGTAAATTAGCCCAATTGGAAGATAATTTGCGGGCGGTAGAGCTTCAGTTGAGCGCCGGGGATGTTGCGAGACTGGAAGAAATAACGCGGCCAGTTTCCTTGTATCCGAATTGGTTTACGGCCATGACCAATGATACCCAAATCGCGGAAGCTTTGGGGTAAACGATAGCTTAATAAAGGCAGCGACAGTTCAGGACTTTGTTACACGTCCGAATCTGCCGCTGCCTTTTTATTTGAAAGCACAGTTAGAGCTAAAATCTAGCGTTATTGCAACAATTCAGATTAATTTATAAACTAGGAACTAGCGCAGGAAGGCTCGACAAATCATATTTTCGCTCGCTCGACTTGAATCTTGATGAAAGACACCGGTTCGAAGAGCTCCTTTTTGCCAAATATAACGACAAAACTGCACAACAATAGCCAATTACCAATTACAGCCGTCAGCAAATCATGTAAAATAGAACAATCGCATGATCAGATGATTCGTAGAATCTATAGCAATCGTAAAATTGGAGGGCCTGAACTTTGATTCGGATAATTGGTTTTACAAGAGAGAAGCAATGGGTGACAGACTTGACGATCGAGCAGTTGAAGACGGCTGACCTCGAATGGTACTGGGTTGATTTCTGTGATCCAAAGGAAGATGAGTGCAGGCTGCTCGACACCTTTTTTCACTTTCACCCGTTAGCGATCGAGGATTGCTACCATTTACTCCAGCGTCCGAAAATAGATCATTACGAAGATGTTCATTTTTTGGTGCTCCACTCGATTGAACGGAAGACGCTGACGGTGAACGAAATCAATATTTTCATAGGACCACGGTTTATCGTAACGTTTCATTACGAGCCCTCTCCCGAAATTGAAGAAGCACGCACGAAGTTGAAAGCAAGCGTGAAAATAGGAGAGAACGGCCATTTGTACGCGGCTTATTTGGTCATGGACAAGCTGGTCGATCAATATTTTCCTGCAGTGCATGAGCTTGAAGATCAGCTGGCTGATATGGAAATCGGCAGCGGGGACGGACTTAGCCAGACAGCAATGAGTGATATATTCAGCATCCGTTCCAGGCTGCTGCGGCTGCGCAAAACGATTATTCCGATGCGTGACCTGCTTTATCGGTTAACGAATTCCGATCGCATAGACGAATTAATGCCGTACAAGGCATTTTACCATGATATATATGATCACCTGCTTAAGCTATCGGAGATGATGGACTCCTGCAGAGAGATGACGGCTGATTTGCGCGATAGCTATATTTCGTATAATTCCAATCGGATGAATACGATTATGAAGACGCTCACCGTTATTACGACGATTTTTATGCCGCTGACTTTTTTAGCAGGGATATACGGAATGAATTTTAGCAACATGCCGGAGCTTGAATGGAACTGGGGATATTTTGCGGTATTAACGCTTATGTTCGTAATCGGATTTAGCATGTACGCTTGGTTCCGGGCAAAAGGCTGGTTTAAATGAACAAAGCTAAGGAGATTGGACAGAGATGCAAACGAGAGAACCTGCTCAGATGAGCAAGAAGCGTGTATTTGCCGTTATCGGTATATTGGCATCCATAATGGCTGTTTTGGCGGTTATGCTGTATTTGATGATTATTGCTCTGGGCAACCGTACGCCTGACGATCAGACTAATCTGAATCAAAAACTCAGTTATACATATGCAGCAGCGACTGCGCCTAATGGGATGAAGCTCCATGTGCTGCAAACGAAGCCTGCCTACGTGACGCTGGAAGCTATCCGGAACAACGTAACTCTTGCAGGGAAAGTCGGGATTAACGGCGGATTTTTTCATGGCAATCAGCTGCTTAGCATAGGTGTGGTCAATAGCCTTCCGGTGAACGGGGAAATCGGAAATTTCGGAACCGGCGGTGAAAATGTCAAATATGCACGGGGAACGCTTGTATGGGACGGAGCATCGGATTCGCTAAGCGTGCAGGTCGCAAGACTTGCTTCTGAGCTGAAGGTGAAGGATCATACACGCTTCTGGGCACAAGGCGGCATCAGCATGAGTCTCGGTGACGACGACCGTTGGATTGCTCAAACCGCAGCGGAGCATGCTCCTTTTCCAGATGATGAAAGATTGCGCTCAGCGGCCGTTTACGATGATAAAGGTACGTTATATTTGATCGTTAGTGAAACGAAGGGCTCGTTAGCGGAATTTCGCGAGGCGATTGTCGACAGCATAGGTGATGGAAAGCTCGTTGACGGGATTTTTCTGGATGGGGACGGTTCATCGCAGCTGTTAAGCAATGAAGCTTCGCTGGCTGGCGATAACCGTCCGGTTGTACAAATGCTGCGTATCGTAAAATAAGATCGAGATGGATGAAGGAGTAATCAGCATGAATCACCTGCAACTCCCAATAGATACGGTATTACCGAAGCTGCTCGATTCCCTGCAGGACAGTGTCAACGCTGTGCTTATAGCAGAACCGGGAGCTGGTAAAACGACGCGAGTTCCGCTTGCACTGCTTGATCAGCCGTGGTTGTTAGGCAAAAAAATGATTATGCTCGAGCCGCGCCGGCTTGCCGCAAGATCGGCTGCGCAGTTCATGGCCAGGTCGCTCGGTGAACAGGCTGGAGAGACAGTAGGCTACCGTGTAAGGCTGGACACACGGATCGGTCCGCGAACGCGCATAGAAGTTGTAACCGAAGGCGTGCTGACACGCATGCTGCAGGAGGATCCCGCCCTTGAGCAAGTTGGTGCCATTTTGTTTGACGAATTTCATGAACGCCATTTGCATGGAGATCTGGGGCTGGCTCTTTGCTTGCAATCGCAAGCGCTGCTCCGTGATGATCTTCGGCTAGTCGTCATGTCGGCAACGCTTGATGCCGAGCCTATCTCCGAGCTGCTTGGCGGTGCGCCCGTTATTCGAAGCGAAGGGCGTGTATTTCCTGTCTCAACGTATTATGCGCCATCACGTGTTGCCGGTCACCTTGAGCCGCAAATGGGGCAGACGATTATTAAAGCGCTGCGTGCACATGAAGGCGATGTGCTTGCTTTCCTGCCTGGCGTGGCAGAAATCCGCCGTACGGCGAGATGGCTAATAGAAGCAGGATTAGAATCGCATATACGGATAGAAGAGCTGCATGGCAGCTTGCCGCTAGAGAAGCAGGACGCAGCCGTCTCTCCTTGTGCGGATGGAGAACGAAAGGTTGTTCTCTCCACATCCATTGCGGAGTCGAGCTTAACCGTGCAAGGGATTACGATCGTTGTAGACAGCGGACTTATACGTGTTCCGCGATTCTCGCCTCGAACGGGTATGACGCGGCTGGAGACTGTGGCCGTCTCCCAAGCATCGGCCGACCAGCGCAGGGGCAGAGCTGGCCGACTAGCTCCCGGCGTTTGCTACAGGCTGTGGACTGAGCAGGAGCAGCCCTATTTACCTGCTCAAAGTGAGCCGGAGATCCTTGAAGCAGACCTCGCTTCACTCGCATTGGAGCTGGCCGTTTGGGGAATTCAAGATCCGCTTGAATTGGAGTGGTTGACCGCGCCGCCCGCAGCAGCCTATGAGCAAGCGATTTCGCTGCTGCGTCAGTTAAAAGCCATTGATAAAAGCGGCAAACCGACGATTAACGGCACCCGCATGGCGCAGTTCGGTCTTCATCCGCGCCTCGGGGCTATGATTTTGCAAGCGGCTGAACGGGGATATTCCCGTGCGGCTTGCGAGTTAGCTGCCTTATTAAGCGAAAGGGACTTGCTGCCTCAAGAACGAAATGTTGATATTCAGCTCCGGTTAGATTTACTGTATCGTTTGACAGGAAGAGATGGCAGCTCTGAGAGAGGCGGCAGATCCGATCATCCTGGCAGCGCAGCCGCCTATCGAATAATGGCTCAAGCGGATCAATGGGAGCGGATTGCCGAGCAAGATAAAACAGTTACGAATGCGATTAGTCAATTGGAGTCCGTTCCAGTAAAGCTTGCCGGCCAAACCATACCGCTCGGCGTCCTGCTTGCGTATGCTTACCCGGATCGGATCGCACAGCGTCGCAGCGATGGCCGCTATTTACTGGCAAACGGAAGAGGAGCGGTGCTGCCGGAGCTGCAGCCGTTATCACGCTCCGCTTACCTAACTACCTGTGAGCTGGACGATGCAGGCACAGAGAGTCGTATTCGTCTTGCGGCGGAACTGACATTAAACGATATTGAACAGTATTTATCCGGTTACATAACTTCGGAGGATGTTGTGGAATGGGATTCAGCCTCGCAAGCCGTGCGGGCAAGGAAGCGGGTACGGATTGGCTCGATTATTATGAAAGAGTCGCCTCTGCAGCAGCCGGATGAAAATCAAGTGGCGGATACGCTGCTCGCCGCTATTCGTCAGGCAGGATTCGTCATGCTGCCGATGAGCAAGCAAGCTTTGCAGCTGAAAGCACGCATGAAGCTCATGGCGCTCAGCGGCGATGATTGGCCAGATGCTTCTGATGAATCCTTGCTGCATACGATGGAGCAATGGCTGAAGCCGCATATTTACGGGATGAAGAGCCGTTCGGACCTGCAAAAGCTGCCGATGCTTCAGCTGCTTGAAGGCAAGCTGAGCTGGAAGCAGAAGCAGGAGCTGGACGAGCAGGTTCCGACGCATATTACTGTTCCAAGCGGCTCGCGCATTCCTGTAGATTATAGCGATCCGGAATCGCCTGTATTGGCGGTGCGGCTGCAGGAGCTGTTCGGCATGAAGGATACGCCGCGTCTTGCCAGAGGCAGGCTGCCGGTAACGCTTCATTTGTTGTCGCCTTCGCAGCGTCCTGTTCAGGTGACCCGTGATTTGCGCAGCTTCTGGGAGTCCGCTTATTTCGAAGTGAAAAAGGATTTAAAGGGACGGTATCCGAAGCATTATTGGCCGGATGATCCTTACACAGCCGCACCGACCAATCGAGCGAAGCCAAGACAGTCATAAGCTAACCCTAAGCTAACCCAGCTTTAGTCTCCCATTAGGAAAGGAAGTGTCCTGTACGTATGGCGTTCTACATTTTGATCATCTATTTGATTCTTATCAATAGCTACACATTTACGCTGATGGGTATGGATAAACAGCGTGCGAAGCGGCAGCGCCAACGCGTTCCGGAGAAAAGATTGTTTCTGCTGAGTGCTATAGGCGGATCAGGCGGTACATTGCTTGGGATGAAAGCGTGGCGCCACAAAACGAAGCATCGCTCATTTACGGTTGGCGTTCCATTTTTACTCGGACTAAATCTGGTGCTCATTATTGTGCTAATCGGATTTATTGGAATGAATGCCAATTCTTGATTGCTTTGTGAAGTTGTCCTATGGTATAGTGGGATTTCGCATTTTTCCAAATATAAGAAAGTATAAATTTAAACCTTATACGATGCTTATATTTCACCGCGAAACGAGCTTTTACCGCCAAGGACGGCGACAGCCGTTTACGCTCGAACTACACCATTACAAGATATCTTAGGAGGTAACTGACATGACGGTTCAAAGTGCCTATCAAGAGGAGCAGGAACGGTTAACCGAATCGCTTCGCGACATTAATGCTCAGCTGCAAGCAATCGGTCCGCGCTACAAAGGTGACGATTTTACAGAGCAAATGCTTGATTTGCAGCAAGAGGAACGGAGGTTGCGGCTGGAAGTTTCCCGGCGGGAGCCGTATTTCGGCCGTATCGATTTTCAAGAGCTGCCTCAAGGCGAGCAAAAACCTTTGTATATCGGCAAAGCCGGCGTCGCGAAGCAAGGAAGCAACGAGCTGCTCGTAATCGACTGGCGTGCACCTGCGGCCAGCCTGTTCTATTCCTTCACCGGAGGAGATGCGCCTGCGGCGTATGATTCGCCTGACGGTGAAATCTCGGGCTATGTACATTTAAAAAGGAATTTTATGATTCGTCAGGGAGAGATTGTTCGTTTGGTCGACAGTTATGTGCGCGGCCAAGAGGAAGGCTCGGTTACTGACGAATTTCTATTATACAGACTAGGCGAAAATAAAGATAATAAGCTGCGCGACATCGTCTCGACGATTCAAGGCGAGCAGGATCGGATTATTCGTGCTGACCGCAACAAAGCCCTGTTTATACAAGGAGTAGCAGGGAGCGGAAAAACAACGGTTGCCCTGCACCGCCTCGCATTTCTGCTCTACCAATACGCAGACCGCATGCGGGCTGAGCGGATGATCATTTTCGCGCCGAACCGGATGTTTCTCGAATATATTTCCGGCGTGCTCCCTGAGCTAGGCGTCGGCGACATTGGGCAGACGACCTTCAGTGACTGGGCTGTTGAATTGCTCGAGAAAGCAATAGCGGTCAGCGATCCTTCGGATACGATGGCTTATTGGTTCGAGCAGCGCCGGACGGCGGACGAAATCGAGCATGCATCGGGCAGATTTAAAGGCAGCCTTGCCTTTAAAGCTATAGTTGACGAACGAATTGCTGATTTTGAGAAGCGGATCATACCTGTGACGTCATTCGTGCCGATTGACGGACTTGAGCTTAAGCCTGAACAAATGCGCGAATGGTATGACACGGATTACGGTGAAGAGACGTTGATGAAGAAGCGCGACAGGCTTGTAAGCCGGATTCGCCGCTGGTTTGAATCGGAGCTTAAGATGAAGGGCGTAGCCGAAAAAAAAATACGGGCGAAGGCTCTTGCGAAGTTTAACAGCTTCTCGAAAAAGATTCCTTCGTATACGACCATTCAGCTGTATGCCTCGCTGTTCCATGGGAAGCAGGCTGCAGCTGGCGTGCCTAAGCCAATTGCTGCGGCAACTGCGGAAAAAATGAAGCAGGGTGTAGCTTCTGCTGAAGACTTGGCGCCGCTCGCGTACATTCAGCTCCAATTGTTTGGCTTGCCGAAGCAGGCCTTCGATCATATCGTCATCGACGAGGCGCAGGATTACTCGCCGTTTCAGCTTGAAGTGCTGCGTTTATGCCAGCGGACGGCCTCGATGACCGTGCTTGGGGATTTGCAGCAAGGCATACACGCCTATGCCGGTGTTCAAAGCTGGGCCGAGCTGACTTCTTTGTTTGATGAAGAACAAATCGGTTTCTATGAGCTTAATCGAAGCTATCGCTCGACCATGGAAATTATTGAATTTGCGAACAAAATATTAGGCGAAATGACCGGCGGCGTGAAGCCGGCCGTACCTGTCTTCCGGAGCGGAGATCCGGTCGTAACCGAAGCGGTTCCGGGTGAGCAGTGGCTTGACCGGATAGAAGCATCCATTCGTGATTGGCAAGCGAAGGGTGAATACGAGACAATTTCGGTAATTGGCCGTACTGCGCTGGAGTGCGAGCAAATCTATCACCACTTGCAAGGCAAAGGGTTTGATGCTTCACTTGTACAAAGCAAGCAGCCGGCTTATGGCGGCGGGTTGTCGGTTGTCCCTGTCTATTTATCGAAAGGGCTGGAATTTGATGCGGTCCTGATTGCTGATGCCGGCGAAAATGCGTATGAGCGTCTGGATGCTAAGCTGTTATATGTCGGATGTACGCGCGCTTTGCACAAGCTGAAGCTGCTGCACAGAGGAAAACTGACATCGCTGCTGGGCGGAGAAGCATAACTTCGGTATAATAGGTAGCATTATAACGTTGCACCGGAGGCTTTCGACATGAACTGGGACGATTGGCTACCGCCTGTGTTGCTCTCATTAAAAGTATCGTTGGCAGCTAGCGTAATCGCTGCTGCCATAGGCATCATTGTAGCGCGTCTCATGACACTGCGCCCATTCAAAGGAAAAAGTATAATAGAAACGATAATCATGCTGCCGCTCGTGCTGCCGCCAACGGTCATCGGATTTATTCTGCTAATCTTGCTCGGACGCGGAAGTTGGATTGGGCAAGCCTATGAATGGCTATTTCAACAGCCTGTCGTTTTCTCCTGGATCGCGGCAGTTATCGCGGCAGTCATTGTTGCTTTTCCGCTCGTTTATCAGACAATGAAGGTAGGATTCTCGTCGGTTGACCGTCACCTTGAGGATGCTGCTCGTTCTTCTGGCGCAGGTGAAGCTCAGGTACTTCGTTTTATTACGATTCCGCTAGCCAAGCGGTCGCTTATCACTGCGTATGTGCTCGGATTTGCCAGAAGCATCGGCGAGTTTGGCGCGACATTGATGATCGCGGGCAACATCCCTGGCAAAACGCAAACGGTGCCGACAGCCATTTACATCGCAGTAGAGACTGGTGATACTGCGATGGCGTGGGCGTGGACGATCTCTATCATTGTTTTTTCATTTGTTATGCTGCTGTTTACGGGGCGGAAAATAGAACAATAATGTGAACAACGAATCCCATCTGAAAGTATCGGCGTAATACAATCAGAGAAGGAGAGTGACAGAGGATGCGGCATGTCAACGATACGAAAGAGCAGCTGACGGCTTCCTTGCGCGAAATAGAGGCTTGGGAGCGCGAGCAGAAGGATTTATGGTTTTGGGAGAAGCTTGGACGGCTGCCGTTTATGCTGCTCGATAAAGTAACGCCTAAGTTCATTCAAGAAAAGCTTGGACAAGCAGTGGATGAAATAGGCGGGTATATTCAGAACGGCGGCAAGTATCTCGTATCCGAGCGTTCCGTAATTGAACGGATGCAGCGTAAGACGGAACCAAGCGGTTCGTATACAATGGCATCCGAAAAGGATCTATCTATCGACAGCGTGGCAGCTATGCCGCTCAGCATAATGAATCAGACAGCAGGGGAGCTAGCTTCGAGCCGCTCTACGATGGCAACGCTGCAAGGCGCGACGACGGGTTTCGGCGGTATTTTTACGTTAGCGGTGGATATTCCGGCTGTGCTCGGTTTGTCGCTCAAAATCATACAAGAAATCGCGATCTGCTATGGATTCGATCCGAAGCTCAAGGAGGAGCGCATTTTCGCGGTAAAGGTCATGCAATTCGCATCTTCCGATATCGTCGGAAAGAAAGCGATCTTAGAGGAGCTGAGCGCATATGATTCAGCCAACCGCAGCAGTCAAATGATGTCGCAGCTGCAGGGCTGGCGCGAGGTTGTAGCTGTTTATCGGGATAATTTCGGCTGGAAGAAGCTGTTTCAACTCATACCGGTGGCCGGCATGCTGTTTGGGGCATTCATTAACCGCGGCATGCTGAATGATGTGGCGGAAGCGGCAACGATGCTGTACAGAAAACGAAGAGTCATGTTAAAGCTGGCGGAGGGCGGAATGGCACCATGATTACAACCGGCAAAAAAATCGCAGACGAAGCAATTGCCTTTATTGGCGAATCGTATTTTGAGCTTGGGAAGAACGAGCGGGATGCAACACGGCGAATAGATGAAGTCGTAAACGAGATTGAACGGACTGGTGCGTATTCACATACGTACGAGGAGCTGAAGCATGGAGCGAAAATGGCTTGGCGCAACAACAACCGTTGTATTGGCCGGCTTTTTTGGCAATCGCTCGAGGTATTCGACGCACGTGACATTCAGGATGAACACGAGGCAGCAGAACGGATTTTCCGGCATATGACCTTTGCGACAAACAGCGGACGTATCCGTCCTGCGATTACGATATTCCCGCCCAGCCACTCGAACAACTGTATCCGGATATGGAATCATCAGCTTGTCCGCTATGCGGGGTATCGAACGGAAGAAGCTATTGTTGGCGATTCTTCGTCTGTAGCCTTTACAGAAGTTTGCGAGAAGCTCGGTTGGAAGGGCAAGGGCTCCCGATTCGACGTATTGCCGCTTGTTATTCAAAAGGGTCAGCAAACGCCGCAGTGGTTTCCTTTGCCTAGCGGAACCGTGCTCGAGGTTCCATTGTCTCATCCTGACCATGCCGATTTCGAGAAGCTGGAGCTGCAATGGTATGCTGTCCCTTTTATATCGGATATGGAGCTGGAGATTGGCGGCATTTCGTATGCGGCTGCACCTTTCAATGGTTGGTATATGGGAACTGAAATCGGGGCCCGAAACTTATCCGATGCGGATCGTTATAATCAACTACCCAAGGTTGCTGAACTGTTCCAACTGAACACCTCGACGAACACCTCGCTTTGGAAGGATCGCGCGCTAACGGAATTAAATATAGCCGTGCTTCACTCGTTCAAGAAGCACGGCGTCAGCATTGTCGATCATCATACGGCTGCGGAGCAATTTCTCCGCTTCGAGAAGCAGGAGCAGGAAAGCGGCAGGAAGGTCACCGGACGGTGGTCATGGCTCATTCCTCCAATGTCTCCGGCAACGACGGGCATCTGGCACCGCAGCTATGATGATACGGAGCGCAGTCCGGCCTACCGTTATCAAGCTGCTCCATATTGAGCTGCAATTATAAACGAAGAGATTCACTATTCTAGTAAGAGACGCGAGTAAGCTTGGAGGAAAAATAAACGTGGATTTTCAAATGCAATATTTATCCTTTTTCGTTATTCATACCGATGGGGAAGAGAGTGCGGTCTCATCCGGCAAACGCTTTAAGCATTATCAGACACTCGATGAGGATACGTATGAGGACAGTGAAATTCAGAAATTTCTGGATGATGAATTTAAGCGGATTGTAAAGAGGAAGGTTGAACGAAATCCGAATTCGGCTGGAGCGCCGACAAAGATTGGACGCTTTATGGTCGAGCCCGGCTACGAGCTCGGGAGCAACCAAAACTATAATTTATTTCAGCGGCTTCGCGATGCGGATTCGAAGGAACGGTTCATAGGCATTGCCGATGAGCTCGTTCGGATTTATATGGATACGAGTGCCGTTAGGGGCGGAGCTTTTATCATCGCGCTTTCGAAGCTGAACACTTATTTCGACGAACCGTTTTTATTTTTGCTAAAATGTGACTTCGAGCCGAAAATCGCCCGGATTTCCGATGAACGCAACCTCATATCGCAAGTGGAAATGGCTATAAGCGCACGCAGCATCAAGTCGATCCAATATCCGCATATGCCGGAGGAAGGCATGCTAGAGCATTGGGAACTGAAAATCCATCAGGCGTCGCATGCTCGTTATTTTGAGGACTTCTTAAAATATGTTTCCTATGAGAAGCCGCTTCCTGAGGTGATGGGAGAGCAGGTCGTCGAGATGGTTCATCAGTACATTGCCGACAAATGGCAGGAGGATGAAAGCTCGGAACGGCGTGAGGAGGAAAATGCGGTCGAAGTGTGGGCGGCAAGCGAGAAGCGCGATTTGCAGGAATGGTGGTCGCAGGAGCAGGTGGAGGTTGCAGCTGCGGCATTAGTCGAGCAAAAACCTGATTTGCCGTTTACGTTCAAGCTCGACAGCGTAACGATCAAAGGGCTGCTTGCCGACTTCGGCACATCGATTCATTTTGCCAAGCATAATGGCCGTTATCTGGTCGTGATCGAAGGGGACGCTTTCCAATTTGATAAAGGAATGTCGCCGGTCGAGCTGTTGCAGCCGCTTGATCTGGTTGATATAATGCCGCTTATCGGCAGCAAGCAGCCGTCTGATGCTCCTAATGAGTCGCAGAGCTACTCACAAGTCGGCGAAAAAGCAAACAGCGACGAAGCAAACAGCGACGAAGGTGTGCCCTGGTAAAAGGGAAAAGATGTATTGAATTAACAAATAAAGGAGAGGCTGTATAAGTGGACAACTTATTTTTCATAGAAATTGGCATGGGATGCGACCTGCACGGTCAAAATATTACAAAGGCATCGGTGCGCGCGGTACAAAACGCTATCCACCATAATTCAATGCCGGGACTGCGGTCTGTGCTGCCGGGCGGCACCTTGGACAATATGAAGGTGCGCGTGAAGCTGGCGCTGCCTTGCGACAAGGAACTGTTGGATGTCGAGAAGGTGAAAGCAGTGCTGCCTTACGGCCAAGTCACTGTTGAGGTGACCGACGGAGGCATGCTTACGACGAGCGGTGTCGTCCTGCCCGATAAAGATGATAAAAACGATTTGATCTATGTCGTTATTGCGTCTGTCGAGGTAGGCTACTAACAGCATCACCATTGCAAAAGGGAGACTACGATGGTTTTAAAGCTTTTTTTATTCGCGGCGCTTCTTGGATTTACAGCCTTCTTCGTCGCCACGGAATTCGCCATTATCCGAATGCGCTCAAGCCGCGTCAATCAGATGGTTGCCGAAGGAATCAAAAACGCAAAGGCTGTTGAGCAAGTAACAAAAAATTTAGACGGTTACTTATCCGCCTGCCAGCTTGGCATTACGATTACCGCGCTCGGACTCGGCTGGCTCGGAGAGCCGACGATCGAACAATTTCTGCATCCCTTATTCGATCGGCTGCAGATTGAAGGTGAATTAAGCTCGCTGCTGTCGTTTGTCATCTCTTTTCTCATTGTGACGTATTTGCACGTTGTGCTTGGCGAGCTTTTCCCGAAAACAATCGCCATTATTATGGCGGAGAGAATTAGCCAGCTTACGGCACCGCTCATTATCATTTTTTATAAAGTGCTGTATCCGTTCATTTGGCTGCTCAATGGCTCTGCCAATCGTTTAGTGCGTCTATTCGGCTTTAAACCTACAAAGGAGCATGAAGCGCATTCGGAAGAAGAACTTCGGATTATTCTATCCGAAAGTTATGAGAGCGGTAAGATCAACAAAAGCGAATACGGCTATGTGAGCCGCATCTTCGATTTTGACGAACGGCTTGCCCGTGAAATTATGGTGCCCCGTACGGATATGGTTTGTTTATACATCGATCAGTCGCGCGATGAGAACGTGGCGATTATAAAAAAAGAGCAATATACAAGGTTTCCCGTTGCCAAAGGGAGCAAGGACAATATTATCGGCATCTTGAATACGAAACAATTTTTCTTGCAATATGAAAGCGATGGTGAGCTTGATATTCGAATGCTGCTTCAGCCGGTCATGTCTGTTCCGGAAGTGACGCCGATAAAGAAGCTGTTGAAAAAGATGCAGCAGGAGCGTGTGCACATTGCCCTATTGCTGGATGAGTATGGCGGAACGGCGGGGCTCATCACGATCGAGGATATTATTGAAGAAATTGTCGGGGAAATTCGCGACGAGTTCGATGCGGATGAAGTGAAGGAGATCGAAGTGATCGAGCAGCAGCGTTATATGGTTGACGGGAAAGCGCTAATTAGCGAAGTGAACGAAGCCGCTGGCACCGATCTTGAAAGCGACGAAGTTGATTCGATCGGCGGATGGCTGTTTAATCAGAAGCCGGAGCTTCCGGTTGGCGAACCGTGGACGTATGGCCACATGACGTTCGTTATTCGCGAGCGCGACGATAACCGGATCCGCAAGATTGAAATCCAAACCGATTTTTTAGAAAGTGAGATTAGCGAATACGGACATGCATAGAGCGGATATCCGACCTTGTAGTACCAGGGTGAGGATGCCCGCTTTTTGTTTAGGGAAAATCAAGCTATCCAGACAGTTCTGGATAGCTTGTGGTTAAGAGTGGTTGCGAAGCAGCTTATTGTCGAGAACGAAAGTACCGAACGGGATGAAAGCGGCAATAAAGGCGGCTGCAACCTTTAAGATCGACCAGCGGCGTACGAGCCAGACATGTGCGAGAGCAAGCATATAAAGGACGAATAAAAGCCCATGCAGTCCTCCTACAATAGTGACTACCTGCGGAATATCTGCCCAGTATTTGAGCGGCATTGCGATGAGCAGAAGCACAAGAAAAGATATCCCTTCCAAAAATCCGGCGATACGCAGTCGGCCTATAGCTGTTGTGTACATCTGATTTCCTCCGTTTAAACAAAGTCGTACAAGGCACTAGGCCCTTCCACAATAGTTGTACGATTTCGGAGGCAGCATGTTTCAATGATTTTTTTATAAATTGTAACTTGCAACCTATTTCCAATTTTCTCCGTCTTACCTTTCATGCAAAAGCATCAAATCATAGAGAGATAGATGGGGGACTTTCCAATATGAACAGTTTGCGTTGGATTTGTGTTTTAGTGGTTGTAACCATTTCCATTGGAAGCACTCTTATGCTGCCGAATGTCGCCTTAGCTTGCTCTTGCGAAGCTGGTACCCTGCAGGAAATGAAGGATCGAAGCGACGCCGTATTTGAAGGTACGGTTACATCTGTTAATCAATCGACTTTATCCTTAATTCGTTCATCTGCAAAAGGAGTGAAAGCGAGTTTTCAAGTAAATGAAGTATGGAAAGGACATGTCACTCCAACCATTGAAGTCTATTCAACTGGGAGCGGTGATACCTGCGGTTACGAGTTTCAGGAGGGAGAACGCTATTTGGTTTATGCCCGGTCTACTGGAAACTCGTTGGAAGTAAGCTTGTGCAGCGGAACGGTACTGCAAAGCGCGGCGAGTGATCATGTCGCAGAGCTTGGCAGCGGGTCCCTGCCGCCACAGCCAGTGGAACCCATTCAGCAGTCTAGCGATCAGTCATGGCGCCATATATTGCTATTTATTTCTATAGGCTGTTTGATAACAATCGTGTTCGTTATATACCGGAAAAGAAACATAAAGCTTAAATCAAAAACATAGCTACGACAGTCGTAACCGCAAGACCGATAAGCACCGGCTTCAAATTACGACGTGCCAGCTCGAACGGGTCGACACCACAAATTGCTGCTGCCGGAATGAGCGCCCAGGGAATAATTGTACCGCCGCCTACCCAGATGGCCGCCACTTGACCGAGTGCGGTTAAGGTGGCAAGACCGGAGCCAATGGCATGCCCGAACAGCTGTGCGATAGAGCCTGCGAGCGATATACCGGAGAAGCCCGAGCCATCAAGCCCGGTTACGGCGCCAACAATAGTTAGCGTGATGGATCCGACAACGCCGTTCACTGGAACGACATGCGCTAGTGCAATACCTAGATCATTCACTATTCCATGAGATGCTTCAGGGAGCTTCTCGCCGAACATCGCCAGAAAGCCGGAGTCGCCCAAATAGAAGAATGCGGCGATCGGAATTACGGGACCGAACACTTTAAAGCCGAAAAGGAACCCTTCGATTAAATAGCTTGTCGTTTTCTCAAAGCCTTTGCCGCGATGCGTCAGCATCGTGATGAGGAGCATGATGAGGATAGCCGTACCCCCGATGAGAGCGGTAGCATCTCCTCCTTGAAGATCCAACATAAACATCGTGACGACATCTATTGCGAATAAGATTGGAATGATAACAGCAAGCCATTGCTTCGTGCGAAGCGAAAGTGCCTCGCGATCAGCTTTAGCCGTGAGGTCTCTTACTTGCAGCGGATCGTTTGTTGAAACGATGAGGCCATCCTTCCACGTACCGAGACGTTGATCGCGGCGCATCATCCAGAAGGCTGAGACTGTCGTTACTACACCCATGACGATAACAAGAGGAATACTTGCCTGCATCACTTCGCTTACAGATATCCCTGCGGCATCAGCTGTAAGCTTAGGTGCTCCTTGAATAATATAATCTCCTGACAAAGCGATGCCATGACCGAACAAGTTCATGGCAACAGCAGCTCCTAGCGCTGGTAAGCCAACCCGAATCGCTACGGGCAGTAATACGGCTCCGATAAGCGCTACAGCAGGCGAAGGCCAGAAGAACCATGATGTCACCATCATAATCAGTCCGATTCCCCAGAAGGCCAGTGCAGGCGTTCTTAGAAACCGCGCGAAGGGTGATATCATTATTTCGTTTATTCCCGTACGGATGAGGATGCGACTCATTGCAACGATAATGGATATAATTAATATCGTGCCTAATAATTCTTTAATGGCATAAATAAAACTGTTGAAAATACCGCTTACCGAACCGCTTGCCGATGTAGTTGCAAGTATCCCGATTCCCAAGATCCCCGCAATGCATATAAGTGTCGTATCGCGCCGCATCAGCATAAATCCAATAATGGCGATTATGAAGCCTAAGTAAACCCAGTGAAGCGCCGATAATTGAATTTCCATCCCAATCACCCTCTCGTGACATACACGAAACCAGCCTGAGCCGATATCGTATTGTAATGTATGCTTGAGAATGGATAGGCGTTCAGCTTGGTATGACCAAACAGGTTGCGTGGCAAATTTTGCTATGCTATTCTACTTGAACAAACATTCTTATAGCACTTCACTGAGGAGGGATCGGATGATTAAACGGAGCGTGACGATGTTGATGCTCTCCATAATGCTTCTGACAGCAGGCTGTGGTATTATTGAGGATGTAGGACAAACGGTAAATTTTGCTACGGAAACGACGGAATACTTACAATCGTTAACGGACTTTGGACAAGATATGAATGCTCTTGCGGAGCAAGCAATGACCGACCTGGACGCAAGAACCGATTTGAAGGAACGTCTGCTTGCGCTTAAGGAACAGGTTCAGCAATATGGAGCGCTTCAGGTACCGGATTATGCGAAAGAGCTTCATCAATCCATATCTGAATATAATGCGACTCTGCAGCAGGGGCTTGATCAAGCGTTAACGAATATTGAGCAAGGAAGAGCCGTGTTCGAGTCAACTGGTATTCCGGATACGATCAACAAAATTAATGAGCTGCTCAATCAAATCAATCAGCTCGCGCCGTAACAACAGAATAGGAAGGAAGAACATAATTGATTAACATCAACGTACTGGATGCAGCAATGACATATTCAAAGGAAGACGGTTACGTAGGTAAGGTTCAATTCGGAGTTGAAGGTCACATGAATGAATACGAAATCACTTTGCACAGCAAGAGAGGTACGGAATGGGGCTATGGCTTGTTTTTCTTGCATGAATCGGGCAAGGAGGAGCAGCTGACTGCATTGGAAGATTTAATCGAAGAGGATGATGAGTTGTTTGACTTCCTCGTCGGTACGGCTAAGGAAAAGCTGGAAAAATAAGAAAGCGAGAAGGGGCTGTTCCATATGGTCATTGACCTTATAGAACAGCCCCTATTGTTTAATGTCCGCTTGACGAGGTTATGCCTATCTTGCGAATGATTAATTTACTCTCTTCATTCAATCCGATGAAAGTGACCTGCTTATCCTGCTGCTCATATTTACTTTTCACTTTAGCAATGGCGGTCACCGCGGATTGATCCCAGACATGAGAGCTGCTAAAGTCCAATACAACATGCTGCGGATCATTCTGATAATCAAACAAGGCGACAAAGCTGGTTGTTGTTCCAAAAAACAGCTGTCCTTTTATCCGATATGTTCTTATTTGCTGTTTTTCATCAAAAGTGGATACGCGAATCTTCGCGATTTTCCAAACAAAGACTAGAGCGCTGAGCAGTACGCCTGCAAACACACCTTTCGATAAATCGTGTGTAATAAGGACGATCGTAACGGTAGCAACCATAATGAATGCATCCGTTCGAGGTACTTTATGAATGTTGATGACGGATTTCCAGTCAAATGTGCTGATGGATACCATAATCATGACGCCGACTAATGCTGCCATTGGAATTTTATTGACGACATCACTTAATACCATAATAAGAAATAACAGAAATGAGCCTGCGACAAGCGTCGAGAGTCTGGTTCGACCGCCGGATTTTACATTAATGACCGATTGACCGATCAAAGCACAGCCTGCCATACCTCCAAAAAAGCCGGTCACGATGTTGGCTAAACCTTGACCGCGGACTTCTTTATTTTTGTTGCTTGCCGTGTCCGTCATTTCATCAAGAACCGAAGCCGTCAGCAGTGATTCCAAGATGCCGACGATTGCCAGTGATAAGGAATAAGGGAATATAATCCACAGAGTATCTAGTGAGAACAATACATCCGGAATGTGAAACAGCGGAAGCGTACTTTCAATAATGCCTCTGTCACCAACCGTTTTGAGATCCGCGCCAATAGCGACTGCGATAATGGAAACGATTATGATCGCCGCAAGCGGAGATGGAATGACTTTCGTAAATCTTGGCAGTATATAAATGATGAGAAGCGTCAAAGCAACTAATGCATACATGATCCAGGTAGCTCCTACAAAATGAACAAGCTGCGTCGTGAAGATCAGGATGCCTAGTGCGTTGACGAAGCCAAGCATAACCGATTGCGGTATGAATTGGATGAGTTGTCCAAGCTTCAGTACACCCATTACGTATTGCAAGATACCTGCCAAAATCGTAGCAGCGAACAAATACTCGATGCCATGGTCTTTGACCAGCGAAACCATAAGCAAAGCCATTGCTCCTGTTGCGGCTGACATCATGCCAGGTCTTCCGCCAACAATGGAAATAATGACGGCGATACAGAATGAGGCGTATAGTCCCACCATCGGACCGACACCAACCATTAACGAGAATGAAATGGACTCTGGAATAAGGGCAAGCGCAACGGTTATACCCGATAAAATATCACCGCGCAGGTTGGAAAACCAAGATTGTTTTAGTTTTTGAAGCAAATCAAATAAACCTCCTTAAAGTTTTGCTTAATTGACTTTCCACTCTCAGAAAAGTCGGGGCCGATGCACACTGATGGTTATTATACAGCAAATGACGAACGATTTTTATAAAACGAATATCCATTTAAGCGCATACATTTGCTATATCCATACGATACCTCTCGATATCTTCATTTTGGTTAAAAGATTTGTCCAATAAAAAAACACCGCGGAATGCGGTGTTTTAATCAATCATGGAAGTTGATTACATTGGACGTTCGATTTTTGCCTTTTGATTTCTTCCTTTGAAAAGCTTATACGCTGCGTAACCGACAATGGCCGCCGCAAGGGCAGATGCAGCCCATACGCCGTATTTATAAATGAGGGCGGAAAGATCTTGCACCTGATCGCCGACGAACGTTCCTATAATGAAATAAATAAGTGTCCAGACGAAAGCGGAAGGGTAAGCGAAAAGGATAAAACGTTTGAACGGCATTTTGTTTAATCCCATTACATAAGGGGTAACATGCCTCAAAAATGGAAGGCAAAGGCTTATGCTTATTGCATAACCGCCATAACGCTCACTCATTTGTTCGGATTTGATCAAAAACTTGCTAATATTTTTTTTGCTGCTGAACCAATTGGATAACTTGCTTCCGGCAAATCTTCCGATGCTATACCCAAATGTCATGGCTGAGCAAATACCCAAGCACGTCATAATAAATGCTGGTACAGGTGACAATACGTCAGATGCGGCCAAAGCGCCTCCGGTCATGACAACCGCTTCATTCGGTATCGGCAAACCAATCAAGCCCAGGCATAAGACGAGAAATAATGCGAAATAACCGACTTCTTCTATTATACTTAACAATAAGTCATAGCCCATTAAGCAACATCCTTACTTTCCAAATAATTGAATTTTTATAAATTTACACTTCTGATAGGTTAACATAAACGAATCATAATGGATACCTTATTTACGGATTGCACTGCAGAAGGATTCAACATTTTGAGTTCGAAAGGATGAACAATGAACGCTAATCAGACTCGCAAAAAAGTAACGATTGCCTTATTTGTAGCAACTTTCCTGGCTGCTATCGAAGGTACGGTCGTCAGCACCGCCATGCCCAGCATTACTGGAGAGCTGCAAGGAATCCAGCAATACAGCTGGGTCATTTCGATTTATTTGCTGGCAACGGTTATTACAACACCTGTTTACGGCAAGCTATCCGACCTATATGGGCGCAAAAACATGTTTATTGCCGGAGCGCTTATTTTTCTTGCAGGCTCGATGCTGTCGGGCGTTGCGCAAACGATGGATCAGCTTATATGGTTTCGGGCGCTGCAGGGCTTAGGGGCAGGCGCTCTGACGACAATTCCGTATACAATCATCGGTGATTTGTATCCGTTCGAGCAAAGGGCAAAGGTACAGGGCTGGATGTCGAGCATTTGGGGCATTGCCGGAATTTCAGGTCCGCTGCTGGGCGGTCTGCTAGTTGATTATGTTTCGTGGCGGGCAATATTCTATATGAACCTTCCGTTCGGAATCGCAGCTATCTATTTGCTGTCGACATCGCTGCAAGAGGTTTTCGAGAAAAAGAAAAAATATATCGATTACCCCGGAATTGCCACATTCACAATCGGCATGTTCAGTTTTCTATATGCGATGACGTTATTGCGCGATGCAGGGGACGGAAGCGTGTCATCTTGGTTAATCGGGTTGCTGTTTGGGACAGCGGTTGTTTTTATCTTGTTATTTATCGGAATTGAACGCCGTTCGCCGGAACCTATTATTCCGTTTCAACTATTCCGGAACCGAATGATAAGCATGGCCAATCTGAACAGCTTCTTATTGTGTGTTATTAACGTCGTTATCATTTTTTATTTACCGCTATGGATTCAAGGCGTTTACGGTAAACCGGCTACTTATTCTGGGCTTGTCATGGTACCGTTATCGATTGCATGGCCGCTTGGCTCGATACTTGCGGGCAGCTGGATTGCCAAGCTAGGTTTGCGGTACATTAGTGTCGTAGGAGCATGCTTCCTTTTAGTGAGCAGCATCGGTTTCTCATTAATGAACGCTTCATCGCCGATCGTCCTGTTTATTGTATTTACGTTTTTGGCGGGGCTATCATTCGGCTTGTCCTTAACCTCATTAACGGTTGCGGTATCATCAGCTGTTGGCTGGGAGCTTCGCGGTTCGGCGGTAGCCAGCAACAATTTCATTCGTACGTTAGGACAGACGACCGGTATTACCGTTTTTGGACTGCTTCTTCATACGGGTGAGGCGGAACGGATCGAATCAGAAGTGCTTGAAGCCAGCTTACATACTATTTTTATATGGGTAGCTCTGTTGTCGGTGTTTGTCGTATTTGTATCCGTTGGATTGCCTAAGCTGCAGCAGGCCGAGCAGCAGCAAAGAAACGTTTCTTAAGAAAGGTCGTATAGACGGAATGAAACGATTGAATTTGGAAGCACTCAGCGAGCAATTGAAAGAATGGAAGATGAAGTCGGTTATCGTCCTCGAGGGCGGGCAGGTTGCCGCGGAGTGGTACGACCATAACAAGGATACGATTGGACCGCTCTATTCGTGCACCAAAAGTGTGTTGTCCGCGTTATTTGGTATCGCTCTCGATAAAGGCTATCTCAATAGTGTGGAACAGCCCATTACTGACTTTTTGCAGCATCCTCCTGAAATCAGCGGCGCGCTTAGTAAAATCCAAGTGAAGCACTTGCTGACGATGACCCCAGGCTTTGATTGGCCGGATTTCGACAAACCCTATAAGACGTTTAGAGCGGCGGTCGATCCAAACGGATTTATGTTCGAGCAGCCGATTATATCTGATCCGGGTACGGCATTTACGTATAATTCAGGCGGTTCGCATTTGCTGTCGGTGATTTTGACGAAAGTGACTGGCATGACTGCGCTTCAGTTCGCCAAAGCAAATTTGTTTGAACCGCTTCAATTCCGACGCGCACGATGGATGGAGCGCGGCGGCGTAAATGAAGGCGGTACGGGCATGTATTTATACGGACGCGACTTAGCTAAGATAGGGGTGCTGTATGCGCAAAATGGACGGTGGGGGAATGAACAGCTGTTATCTCCATCGTGGGTACAGCAATCGACGAAGCTTCATCATAGGGGCTTGCTTCAATATGAACCGCCGATCTATGGCGGTTATGGTTATCATTGGTGGCATTCGCCGGAGAGTCATAACGGCCATACCGATTGCTATTTTGCTTTCGGTCACGGCGGTCAATATTTGCTAATATCGCCTCAGCTCGGTCTAGTGATTGTCATCCGCAAGCAAGTGACGAAACGTAACGATGCGATTTTTTCCAGGCGGCTCATATTCGAGTATATCGTGCCGGCTTTTAAAGAGGCTAGCGGAGTAATAAAGCATTAATGCTATTCCATCGGTTGTTGATAAGAGGAATTGGGAGTTAAGGCATCGATCGTAGATCGGTGTCTTTTCATATGTTATATTCATGTTATGTATATGCATTTTTAAGAAAAAATCTATATGATTATTTAGTGAAATGTATTGCTTAACATCAAACTCTGCATTATTATGTTAGTTAACCTTACACAATGAAGGCAATTGGCATCATTTCCTTTCTGATTGATTGCCCTACGAATGGTATCGACGTATGTTAACCAATCTAGATGGCAAGTGGCATCTGGAGCTAAAGCTGAAAAAGTTGCAGTTATTAAAGTCAGAATATTTGTGCAACTCTTGTCTTCAGCAGTTAAAGGGTATGCATATTTTGACACTCCACACGGCTAAAGCCGTGGGATTCTTGGCTAGTTGGTGCGTCCGCAGTCCGTTTCCGGTTTGGACAACTGCCAAGTTCAGGGCTGTGCCATCAGCCCGTCCTAAGACAGTGCATATAGCATCTTAGACTGACAGACTGTTACCATCTGCCACAGGCACGTCAAAGCTTTGCTTTGACTTCCGCCCAATGGGTTGACGCATAATGTTGATTGCCCCAACCCGGTCTCGGTGTGCGTGGAACCCGCATGAACACCTATAGGCTCGGTCAATTGCTTTGTTTCGCTTCCCGCATATGGGGCAAGTTTGAGAGGTATAGGCAGGATTCACCTCTTCAACCCGAATACCTGCTAATGCTGCTTTGTATGCGATAAACATTTGCAATTGATAGAATGACCAGTTGTGCAGGTTTTTGGCGTTTTTACGGCTTGATCTTGTCGTTTGGCGAATGTTCGTTAGTTCCTCGATCTTGATGACCGTGACTTGCACTTTTATCGCCATGTTCACAATCTTTCGGCTAATTTTGTGGTTTTGGTCTTTCATGTAGCGGTGTTCCTTGTTTTCTTGCTTGCGGATGGCAGACAGCTTTTTGAGTTTGCCCATCTTCCGCCGACGCGCTTTGTACTTTCGGCGAATGTACTTGTTTTGTCTGCCGTTGCCGACAAACATGGTTTTACCTGATGATGTGACAACAACTGCGGGTACTTTCAATCCAAGATCAATACCCATTGTTGCATCACCGTTCGTTTGTTCGGTTTGTATTTCGACGGATATTTGAATGTACCATTTGCCCGATTTCTCCACGACTTTCAAGAGTCCAAGTTTTCCGCTTGCCAGAATGTTACTCTCTCGTTCGGACATATGGGATGCGACCCTGAGCCGCTGTACTTTCCCATCCATCATGACCGGAAATGCGACTATGTTACCGTCAATCGAATAGTTTTGATTGTTCACGTAGTAGGCTCTACGTCTTAATGTCGGACGTTTCCCTTGCTTATTCGTCTTCTTATGTATGCTTCTTGCATCGCGAATGACTTGATTCCGTACCGCTGAAGGCAGTTTAGCTTCAATGTCTTTTGATGTTAGCTTGGGGAATGATCCTGCTCGTTCAGCTTGCAGAGTGAGTTGGTTCACGGCTAAGATATAGACTTCGCCATGTTCGCGCAACAATGCGGGATGGCTAGGAAATATGCGAATCTGAACGGTTATGGTTTGCATCTGTTCACCTCCTTCACGAGAATTATACCAAACAAATGTTCGTATTATAAGGCTGGTGTCATAAATGGTTTCAGTGACCCCTGAACTATTCAAGAACAGTAGAGATTTAGGACAATTAAGTTGTCTAAAGACAGCTCTTGTCCTAAGCCGATTCATCCCCTGCCTTAAGGCAAGGGCTTTCTCGACTTGATTCTGTAATGAATGAGGGTTTATTGTCGGTGTTTAGCGCTTCTTTTTAAGCAAGTGACGAGAGAGCGGATGGAAACTTTTTGAAACCGATGGTTAGGCGGACTATTAAATAAGGATTCTGAATACGCTGGTAAATGCTCCGGACGCTGGGTGAATAATTTAATGCGATTGAAAATAGCGTTCCTGCTTAAACGGTGTCAAAAGTAGAAGTCTCAGACCGATTTGGTAAATGGTTTGGCTAACCCGAGGAGGAGATATCATGACAACTATCCTTATTCGCAACGCCGTTGTGATGACGATGAACGAGCAGGATCATATTTTCACAGGCGATGTACTTATTGAAAATAATCGAATAAAACAAATGGGTGAGCGGGTCGATGCAGGCGGTGTTGATCGGATCATTGATGCGGCCGGTAAAGTGTTGTTGCCGGGCTTCGTTCAAACGCACATTCATCTCTGCCAGACGCTGTTTCGGGGCAGGGCGGATGATTTGTCGCTAATTGAATGGTTAAAAGAGAGAATATGGCCGCTTGAAGCCGCACACAGTGAAGATTCGGTTTATTACTCTGCCATGCTGGGAATTGGGGAGCTGATTCGCAGCGGAACGACTACGATACTGGATATGGAAACTGTTCATTATACCGAGTCGGCTTTTCAGGCGATTAAGGAAAGCGGCATTAGAGCGCTATCCGGTAAAGTGATGATGGATCATGGTTCAGAGGTGCCGCTCGCGTTGCAGGAAAATACAGAAAGATCGCTGCAGGACAGCGTGGATTTATTAGAGAAATGGCATGGCGCAGGTAATGGAAGAATTCAATATGCTTTCTGTCCGCGCTTCGTCGTATCCTGTACGGAGGAGCTGCTTATTGGCGTTCGTGATCTGTCTGCTGAATATGGGGTAATGGTGCACACGCATGCATCGGAAAATTTGGGCGAGATTGCGATGGTTGAAGCGGAGCGCGGCATGCGTAACGTCGTTTATTTGGATCATATCGGGCTTGCAAAGCCGAATTTAATATTGGCCCATAGCATTTGGCTGGATGATGAGGAAAAGCGGATCATTCGCGACCGCGGTGTGAAGATCACTCATTGCCCGGGCTCGAATTTGAAGCTCGCTTCGGGTATCGCGGAGGTACCGCTTCTACTCGAACAAGGTATTGATGTCGGCATAGGGGCGGATGGAGCTCCTTGCAATAACAACTTGGATATGTTCCAAGAGATGCGCTTGACTGCTTACATGCAGAAAGTGAAGCATGGTCCGACGATAATGAATGCAAGGACAGTGCTGCGCATGGCAACGATGGGCGGGGCCCGGGTGCTTGGTTTGGAGCAGCAAATCGGCAGCGTTGAAATCGGGAAGCTCGCAGATTTGCAGCTGCTCGACCTTGAAGATTTTCACGTCTATCCGTCGTTTGATGCAGACTGGTACTCTCGTGTCGTCTATGCAGCAACAAGGGGCGATGTGGATACGGTCATCATAGATGGACAGATCGTTATGGAGAGCAAAATCGTGAAGACCGTGGACAAAAAGATCGTACTGAAGGAAGCGGATCGCTCCTTGCGCAAATTGATTGAGAGGCTTTAAGGATGATCTTGATTGTTCGAAGCTAAGGGAGCTTCATTTGCGAAGCGAATACTTGGGGAGGGACAGCGAATGGATATGCATAAAGTGTTGGCTGCGGTTAGCGCGGACGATCAGCCGAGCGTGCTTGCAACAATCGTTTGCGTGGAAGGCCACTCTTACCGGAAGGCAGGGGCAGCCATGCTGATTAAGTTAAGCGGCGAGCACATCGGAACAATAAGCCCAGGCTGTCTTGAACATGATTTGCTGGAGAGGACAGCTGACGTCTGGTCATCCGGCCGGCACGAAGTAATCGAGTACAATATGAATCCTGAGGAGGACGCGATTTGGGGTGAAGCGGTCGGCTGCGGCGGTAAAATGCTGCTGCTTCTTGAACCAGTCGACGGCCTTCTTCGCTCGACGCTGCTTGATGCGTTCATGCACATCAAAGCAGGGGTATCAGTGAAGCTCGAACGCAGATGGAAAACGGCTGTTATGGATTATGTGCTGCATGTAGAGGGAAGCGGCTCTGATGCTGCTGAGGGGCATCCGGTGACGGAAGCTGACGGTCCTAATCGGATGTCAATTAGGATAAGCCCCCGGCCGAGACTTGTGCTGTTTGGGGTCGGCAATGATGCGTATGCGATCTATTCGCTTGTGAAACACATCGGATTTCACATTGTAGCAGCGGATTGGCGGCCTTCATTATGCACGCAGGAGCGTTTTCCTGAAGCGGAGTGCGTAATAGGTTCACCTGAGCAAATAATGGAGCAGCTGCAATTATGTGCAGATGATTATTTGATCATTTGCAGTCATAACCTGCAGCAGGATAAAGAAATGATCCGGCTTGCGCTGCCGTTACAGCTCGTCTATATCGGAGTCATGGGATCGAAGAAACGAATACGGTGGCTGTTCGAAACGTTTCTTATTCCGTCCAACGTGAGGGCGCCGATTGGTCTCTCTATCGAAGCGGAGGGTCCCTATGAAATTGCCGTCAGCATCGCAGCTGAGCTTATAGCTATACGTGCGGAATATAAATCGCGGTCGTCGCGGAGGGAGTCGGGAAGCGATGCGTATTTCAGCCCTTTATTTAGCGGCCGGACAGAGCAGGAGGATGGGGAAAAGAAAACAATCGTTGGAGCTGGCGACGGGTCTCATGCTCGGAAGCATGGCGATTCGTGTCCTATCATTAAGTCCTCTTGACTCAATCGCTGTTGTTGTTCATCCGGATGATCCTTTAGATTGGTTTCCGGCATTAGGGAAATCGGCGTTTGGTGACTCACCTTCTGTTCGGCCGTCTATTCAAGTGGTTACATGTAAGGAAGCATCACAAGGTATATCCTTTTCGATTCGCTGCGGGCTAAAAGCATTGATAGACGATAAGCCGAAGCTTGATGCTGTTGTTGTCGTATTGGCTGATCAGCCATTCATTACGACGGGGATGATCGGTGAGCTGATCGATTATTTGTCCGAACGGCCGGAACTGGATTTCGTTGCGACTGCAACGGATGGCGGGAGTGAGGGGGAGCAGAACGCCATTCTTATGCCGCCTGCCATTTTATCCCGCTCCATGTTCAAAGCGCTGTTTCAGCTTGAAGGAGATGCCGGCGCCCGTAAATTATTTGGTTCACCGCAATTTAAAGGTGCTGCTCTTCTCGCAGCGGATCGGACAACTGTGTTCGATGTCGATACTCCAGCTGATATGGTGCTTGCGACAAAACAATTTTTGGGTCAAACGCACATTCGGGAACATCGATTTTAACGGTAACAGGAGGGGAGATCTATGAGCATGAATGTACAGGAGACCCTGACGTCTCCTCTTGTTTGGCATCCGCAAACCGCTGCGGAAGCATGGCAATACAAACAAACATATGGCATAGACAGCGTATTTGTAGCAGGCGGAACACTTCTGCGCACCCACTGGGAATCGGGCGCAACGCCGATGCCGCAGCATTTCATTGACCTTAGCGCCATACGTGGTTTGAACGAGATACGAGTTGGTGAAGAGGGACTGCTTATCGGCGGACAATCTAAGTTACAAGAATGCCGTACGAATCCGCTTTTACAGCGGCATTTCCCAATGGCTGCAGATGCGATTCGCTCGATTGCGGCACCATCAATTCGAAATTTGGCGACGATAGGCGGAAATATCGCTTCAATAGTAGGGGATTCGATACCTGCTTTACTCGTCTATGATGCTTCAATCATCTGGTATAACGGTCAGACAGAGCAGGTGGAGAAGCTGTCCGATTGGCTGCCCGCAGCAGGGCAATCCGGCTATCGGAATGATCGGCTCCTGTTAAACTTGAAGCTTCCTCTTAAAAGTGAGACGTCAACGGGTGATCGAGATGTGAACCCAACGAATTCGAATATGAAGCGTTTTGGCGCTTTTCATAAAGTCGGTCGCCGTGAGGCGTTTACGCCTTCGGTTGTAACGGCTGCCGTCACCGGATCGATAACGGATACAGGGCATCTGAACGAGATTCAAATAGCGGTCGGAGGCGGTCAGACGATTCCACGAAGGTTAATAGAAGTAGAGAAAGAGATCATCGGAACAGCAGTGGATCGAGAGATGCTTCGTCACTTGTTCAACCGAACATTAGAGCTCTATGAACCCCGCGAGGATGTATTTGCATCTGCTGCTTACCGAAAGCAGACAGCGGCCAATTTAATTGTAACCGAGCTCTGGAAAGCGAGCGGCAGGGTTATCGGACAGGGAGGATGAGGCGTATGCTGTTAAACCGCACAAGCAGCGGAGGACGGTGGCGAATCCGGCCTGACGGGCCGGCCAAAGTAACCGGTGAATTAACCTATTTAACGGATATGACAAAGGAAGACATGCTTTACGGTCTAGTGCTGCGAAGCGAACACCCGCATGCTCGAATTATTTCGGTTCAAACGGATAAGGCGAAGCAATTGGAAGGCGTACATGCCGTGCTTACTTATATGGATGTGCCGGGCCTAAATGCTTTCGGTATTGCCCATCCGGATCAGCCTGTGCTGTGTGAGGATCGCGCCAGGTATGTCGGCGACGCAATAGCAACGGTAGCTGCTGAAACATTAGCCATAGCGCAGCAAGCGCTTGAGCTAATAGAGGTGGAGTATGAGATATTACCTGCCGTTGACGATCCGGAGTTAGCGCTTTTAGACGATGCTCCACTACTTCACCCCCATGGAAACGCGCTGCATCGAACAGCGTTCAGCAGAGGTGATGCCGAAGAAGGTTTTAAGCTGTGCACTCATATTATAGAAGAAACGTATTATACGCCCCGTCAAATGCATACGTACATGGAAACGGAAGGCGGTCTGTTCGTACCGGGAGATGATGGTCGGCTAACGGTATATTCACCTACTCAGCACGGCTTTATGGATCGTATGCAATTATCCCGCATTTTAGCGATTCCGCAAAGCGATATCCGTATCGTATCGAGCCCGATTGGCGGTTCGTTTGGCGGGAAAGACGAGCTGAATGTTCAGCCATACGGTGCGCTGCTTGCTTTGAACACCGGTAGACCAATTAAAATGCATAACTCCAGATGGGAATCGGTTCGCGCCGGATTAAAGCGGCATCCCATGAAAATTACGATGAAGACGGGAACGGATGCGGCCGGAAAATTGCTTGTTCATCAAGTGAGCATTATTTCCGATACCGGTCCCTATTCGACGCTGGGCGCCGAGGTGCTTAACTTCGCGACTGAGCATGTGATCGGGCCATACCGTTATGAGCACCTTGACGTAAAGGGCGTTTCGGTATTTACGAATAACGGCATGTCCGGCGAGTTTCGCGGCTTCGGCGGCAATCAGGCGATCTTTGCGCTTGAAGGGCAAATGGATCGGCTGGCTGAGCGGCTCGGTCTTGATCCATGGGCATTCCGCAAGCTGAACATGCGACAAGTAGATGATTTGGGACCGTTTGATCAACCGATTGCAATGACTGAAGGGGCCGATCAGGTTTGGGATGCGGTATCATCCAGCCCGTTGTGGCTTGAAAGGGAAAAGGTGTCTCTCGAAGGTCAGTCTGCCGCAGAGCCATGGATTAAGACCGGCATAGGGGCCGCGTTCACGATGCACGGGGCTGGACTAGGCGTCGGCATTCCCGATCCGGCCGGAGGACGGCTGGAGCTGGCAGCCGACGGGAAAATCGAAGCGGTGTTCGGCTATGAGGAGTTTGGTCAAGGGCTGATCGCTACGCTGGAGCAAATGCTGATCGAGCAGTTTGACTTTGCTCAGGAAGATATCCGAATCATCATTGGGGATACGGATGTCGTACCTGAAAGCGGGTCAACGACCGCTTCGCGGGCGACCGCGATGATGTGGAAATCGTTGCAGCGGTTACGCGCACCTTTTAAGGATCAACTGCTAGAGCGTGCGGGCGCAATTGTTGGCCGTCCGGCTGAGCAGCTTCGCTTAAGTGAAGGCGGCATTAGAAAAAAAGTAGGCGACGAGCTGCTGCTTACCTACGGAGAGTTAGCGAAGGCTGAGAGTGAGCCGATACGCTGCGAAACGTCGTTTGCATTTCCGACTTCGCCGACCGATCGGGTAGGCGCGCATTTTATGTACACCTATTCAGCGGTTGCCGTCAAAGTTGAGGTGAACACGCTGTCGGGACGAGTAAAGGTGCTGCAGCAATATCATGCGGTTGCAGCCGGGCCCGTCATTAATCCGCAAGGCTTCCTTGGGCAAATCGAAGGCGGCAGCAGCATGGCGCTCGGCTTCGCGCTAATGGAAGACGCGGTCATGGAAAAAGGTCATTATATGACACGAAATTTAGATACGTATCTTGTTCCAACGATAGCCGACCAAAGAGGCAAAATCGAGGTACGGCCCATAGAGAATTTACCTGAAAATGACGAGTACGGGCCAAGGGGAATCGGAGAAGTCGGATCAGTGACGTTGGCGCCAGCTATTGCTGCTGCCATTCATCAAGCAAACGGTAAATGGGTAACGAAATTGCCGATTGATCCGAGTTACTTGCAGGAAACGCCATTTTTTCTGTCAAAGGCGGTGAGTGGGGAATGAGTGATAAAGCTGCGGAGGTTCAAGCACCGTTTCAACTGCAATGCTCGGTCAATGGCGAAGAGAAAAAAATAGCGGCACCTCCTTCCACAAGACTGCTGACGATTTTGCGGGATGAATTGAAACTTACCGGCACGAAGAGGTCCTGTGAAATTGGACGGTGCGGAGCTTGTATGGTATTGATTGACGGGATAGCGGTTAATTCCTGTTTAGCAATGGCTTATCAGTGCTCGGGTAAACAAATTACAACGATTGAAGGCGTGTCGGCAAACGGCATGGATCCAATTCAACAAGCATTTCTGGAGGAAGGCGGCTTCCAATGCGGGTACTGCACGCCGGGGATGATTGTCTCCGTGAAAGCGCTGCTCGATAACAATCCGAATCCTGATGATGATGAGGTTGCGGAAGCATTATCAGGCAATATATGCCGCTGCACGGGATACGGCGGAATATGGCGCGCGGTGCAGCGAGCCATTGAAGGGAGGCGACTTGCGAAATGAAAATGACAATTGATCAACTAAATGAATTAAGCCGCGAGCAATTTGTCGAGCTGCTGGGAATGATTTTCGAGCGTTCGCCTTGGGTGGCTGCGGCGGTGTGGAAAGATCGCCCTTTCGCTTCAAGGGAAGCCCTTCACACAGCGATGATCAACGTCGTACGGGAATCGCGGGTGGATACGATCATAGACTTAGTTCGTGCTCATCCTGATCTTGGGACGCGACTCGCTATCGCTGAATATTCGGCAAAGGAACAGAAGGGAGCAGGACTGGATCAGTTAACGGCCGAGGAGTATGAACGTTTTTACGGACTGAATCAGACGTATGTGAAGAAGTTCGGCTTTCCCTTTATATTGGCGGTGAGAGGCAAGATGAAGGAAGATATATTGGCGGCTATGGAAGCTAGAATCGGGAATCCGGCAAGTGAAGAAGCGGCGCAGGCGCTGCTCGAGATTGAAAAAATTTCCGGCTTTCGTTTAAGGGATCTCATTACAGAGTAGAGTAGAGAAAGGATGGAACATTATGCTTAAACTACGCAGCGGACGAACGCTTTATTATGGAAAAGGGGACGTGTTGAGCTACCGGACATATGCAACTCCGCTCACGGTCAGATCCATTCCGGAATCTCCCTATAAAGGTGATACCAATGTTATTTTTGCACATAATATTAAGTTCTCGGTAAGCAGTGAAGTGCTTCTTACCTCGTTTACGGAAGGCGATAACAAGCATGTCGTTGCGACCGATTCGATGAAAAATTTTATTTTGAGACAAACCGCCAATTATGAAGGAAGCACGACAGAAGGGCTTCTCGCATTCATCAGTGAGCGTTTTTTTGAGCGGTATCCACATATTGATGCTATCGATATAAGTGCAGATCGGCTGCCATTTAGCTCCGTTACCATCGGAGAAGGCGGCGGCTGGAGCGATAGTCAGCTTGTATTCCGTCGCTCCCATAATGAACATGCCAATGCTGCGCTCAAATGGGTCCGCACGAATGCCGGCATCCAGCTGGCTCGTCACGAGAGCTCTTTGTCACACATACAGCTTATTAAGGTGAGCGGCAGCTCTTTCTATGGTTTTATACGTGATGAGTACACGACACTGCCAGAGAGCTATGACCGGCCTTTGTTTATATTTCTTGATATTTTTTGGACATACGCGGATGCAGCGGATGCGTTCGACAGCGAGCGGGGACATTATGTGGCTTCCGAGCAGGTCCATGATATCGCGCATACGGTGTTCCATAAGAATAATACGCCTTCCATACAATATCTAATCTATCAAATCGGACATCGCATTTTAACGAGCTTCCCGCAGCTGGCTGAAGTGCGCTTTGAATCAAACAACCGGACCTGGGAAACGATCGTGGAGCCGCTTGACCCGAATTCTGCCGGTGTATATACTGAACCGAGACCACCATACGGTTTTCAAGGCTTTACCCTGACAAGGGATGATTTGACCGAAGGGAACGAAGGGCAATGAGCGGGCGCATAACGACTCATGTTCTGGATCTTGCGGGCGGCAAACCGGTTGTCGGAATTGCAATTGAGCTATGGTATTTGGGAGAAGACGTTGATACAATTTCACATAATAATAATTATGTTAACCAATACGAAGGCGCTCCAAAGCTGCTGGGCTCATTTGAGACCAATAAGGATGGGCGCGTAGATCGGCCTTTGCTGGAAGGGGCGGCAGTGATGCCGGGTATGTATGAGCTCATTTTCGCCGCAGGCGACTATTTCCGACGGGTGGGTCATTTATCAGCTGCTTCCGATCACATCTTCGATTTGATTCCAATTCGCTTTAGGGTTGGGGATGCAGGCTCGCATTATCATGTACCGCTTCTGGTTGCGCCTGGCGGGTACAGCACTTATCGCGGGAGTTAGAGGATACACATGTATACAGGAAACATTCGTGGTGCATGAATATACGGAAGATATTGTATGGATGGATATCAACAAGGAAAGGGGATTTGGCGATGACGTTTATAAATGAAAGGCCGGCAGTGGATAGAGCGTTATTGTCGCAGCTGCCAATGGTCGATTTGCATGTGCATTTGGACGGAAGCGTGAAGCCTGAAACGTTAAAGGAGCTTGCGCTAGAGCAGACCGGAACGCTGCCGGTTCATTCGGACGCCGAACTCCTGTCCAACATGCAAGTGAACGAGCAATGTGAAAGCTTAACGCAATATTTGAGCAAGTTCAGCTTTGTGCTGCCATATTTGCAAACAGGACCAGCACTTGAAAGGGTAGCTTACGAGCTGGTTGAGCAAGCCGCTAAGGATCAAGTGAAATATATTGAAGTAAGATTTGCGCCTCAGCTCCATCGGCTGCAGGATATGTCGGTAGATGAAGTTATACATCATGTAGTTGAAGGATTAAAGCTTGGAGAGCAGACGTTTGGAACTATTGCAAGAGCAATTGTCATTTGTTTGCGAAGCCATTCCTATGAGATGAATAAAGACGTTGTTCGAGAAGCAGCGCGATTTTATAAAAAAGGGGTCGTCGCAGTCGATCTGGCTGGAGATGAAGCTTCGTTTCCTGCCGAACTGTTTCGCCTGCTGTTCGAGGGAGCCCGGCAGCTCGGATTACCAATTACCATTCATGCGGGTGAAGCGGCTGGCGCCGAAAATGTGCAAGTGGCAATTACCGAGCTTGGAGCGGTTCGAATTGGACATGGCGTACGAATGCTGGAGGATCCAGAAGTGGTACGGCTGGTGAAGGAGCGGCGGATTCCGCTGGAAATGTGTCCCCTCAGCAACATTCAGACGAAGGCTGTATCCGGATGGGATGCTTACCCGATTCGCAGCTATTTGGAGCAGGGGATCGTTGTAACCGTTAATACGGACAATATGACCGTTTCTGATACGACCATTTTGAAGGAATATGAGCTGTTGATTGAGCATTGCGGCTTCACAATGCCGGAAATTGCGACGATCATTATGAACGGCGTGAAGGCGGCGTTTCTGGACGAAGAGGAAAAGCGTTTATTGGTTGAACAGTTTGAGAGTGAATTTACTGCTTTGGGTGTTGGAGTGGGGTCTTCCTGATTTGTAGGGAAGAATGAGATTTTAATGGCATAGCAAGCCTCAAAGAGGCTCAGCGTCTTAATAAAGACGACTGAACCTCTTTTTTAATCTACGAAGGATTGGTTATTGTTTCCAAGATAACTAGTGATTGATATACTTGAAGGGAACGGAACATGAATGATGAGTGAGACCAAATGAGATGTATGAAGGCGATTTAAGTGGATGAAACCAAAGTAGCTGCGTTTCTAGCAAAAATTAGCATCTATCTAAATTAAAGAGACTGTCGATTCGTTAGTAGTGGTATCGAGGATAACGGTAATTAGTGGCGCTATGTCCTATATTTCTGCTTTACCAACTAAGGTAGAGGAAAAATTTGGCGTTATTCTGCGGTTTTAGGTGAGTAAGAGGTCAACTCATCGTGATTAAGACCAAAAAATACCTCTATTATTTGGTTGCTTCCACAAGCTAAATGAATAACACCACGAATTACCGCTATATACTTTCGCCTTGCGCACTATTCGACAGTCTCTTAAATCAAACAAAAAAAGATTTTCTATTCTGTATAAGACATGTACGAATGACTAAAGGAGAGTTTATGAAACAAATATATTTTGTAAGGCATTGTAAAGCAATTGGTCAAGAACCGGAAGCCCGTTTAACCGAAGAGGGTATTCGGCAGGCGAGGGAGTTGGCTGAGTTCCTTAAAAATAAAAATATTGAGTACATTATCTCAAGTCCATTCGAAAGGGCAATTGATACGATAAAACCATTGTGTAAAATGACTGCATGTGAATTTCATATTGATAATCGTTTACAGGAACGGATTTTAAGCAAAGCTCCTTTGGACAATTGGATGGAAATACTTGAAGAATCATATGAGAATTACGAATTAAAGCTTGATGGTGGAGAGTCTTCGACTGAAGCGGTTGAGAGAGGTATGAGTATAGTAAGAGAAATGATTGCAAGACCGGAAAAGTCGATATGTGTGGTAACGCACGGAGCTTTGCTTTCTTTATTGATTAGACAATTTAATAAGGAATTTGGGTTTGAAGATTGGAAGAAGCTTTCTAATCCGGATGTATATAAGCTCGAGATACAGGGAGATCAAACTTTTATTGAACGAGTTTGGCAGCCTTGGTCCGGACAGAAGTAAGAGTATTCGCTTACTACAAGAAATCACAGAAAAGGAATGTTATTATGAATCAATTGATTAATGAAGCAGTTATAAAACTGGCAGAAAATTTACAATTGCCCGAAAGAGTATTTAATATTGATGATTTACCTTGGGTGCCATTTGATGATGGGACTTGTTTTTTTAAACCACTACGATTTGATTTAAGTACAGGATCATGGACATATTTATTTAAGATTAAGAGCAATAAAGTATTAACTCGTCACAGACATACAGGTGGGAGCGTTATTGGCTACAATCTTCAAGGACAATGGAGATATGAAGAGCGAAACTGGATAGCAAAACCTGGGACATTTATTTTTGAACCACCAGGAGATATACATACATTGATTACTGAGGATGAAGAGGTAATTACATTATTTATTTTGGGAGGGTCTCTTCAATACTTTGATGAGAATAACTCAATAATTGGACAGGACGACATCTATACAGTAATAAAAAAGTATAGAGATTATTGCAATGAAAATGGATTGGAAGTGCGTGAGGATTTATTTTACTGATTAAGAATTAAAGATCGGCGAGCTAAGGAAAGGAGTGTTTTTTTGAGAACTCTATTTAATTACAATTGGCAGATTAGAGATGAATGGTTCCAAGTTTTTGAACAGATACCTGCGATTGAATTGTCAAGAGATAGAAACGCTGGAGTTGGATCAATCCTCAAAACTATTTTTCACATCATAGATGTTGAATACAGTTGGATAAGGGTAATCAAAAATGAGTCAGATATTACATTTCAGTTTGAAGACTACAACGATCTTAAGTCATTGAGAATTTTATCAGAGAAAATCAGAGCAGAAATAAAAGAATTCATTGATAATTGGTCTAATGAAATGGAATATGAAACCGTTACCCCTCCATGGATGGATAAGACATTTTATAAGGGCGAAATATTACGACATATTTTAGTCCATGAAATTCATCATATCGGACAAATTTCAATTTGGTCGAAAGAGCTGGGAATAACAGTTGTTTCTTCAAACTTCATTGGAAGAGAACTGATGGAAAGACATTGATTTCTTAAGGAGAGGTCCATAAATGTTAATTAGAATGGCAGAACACTCAGACATTGAAGCGCTAATCAAAATGAGGTTGGATTTTACGCTTGAATACAACGCTGATCTTATTATTACAGAATCGATATTCGAGGAGTATTATCAAGAAACAAAGAAATTTCTAGAGAGTGCGATCGAATCAAAGCAGTGGTACATTTGGGTCGCGGAAATTAACGGTATCATCGTATCACACATCTTTTTGGAATTGATTGCTAAAGTGCCTAGACCTGGAAGGAGAACAAACCCGTTTGTATACATGACTAACGTATATACGCTGCCATATTATCGGGGCAAAGGAATCGGGAGTGAGCTTCTTTGTAAAATAAAAGACTGGTCAAAAGCCAATCATTTTGAATTCATCATCGTATGGCCAAGCGATGAAGGTATTGAATTTTATCGAAAAAATGAATATGTACATTGCAAAGAGCCTATGGAGCTCATGCTGGAATAATATTTTGAAGAAGTGAAGGTGTACGGGTGGAAGAAGTTAATGTTACTGATTATAACGCTGAATGGATCAATGATTTCGTACAAGAAAAAGCAAAAATTAAGAATGTTATGAATGATATTACGCTCGGAATTGAACATATCGGCAGCACAGCAGTTCCGGGCTTGGGTGCTAAACCAGTGATTGATATGATGGTCGGGGTAAAAGAATTGTCTCAGGTTAGCCCAGAATATATTGTTCAACTAAAATCAATAAATTATGAATATGTTCATAAGCCTGAGTTTCCGGAAAGGCTCTTTTTTAGAAAGGGTGAATGGAGGGCTGGCACGCATCATCTGCATGTGTATGTACATAACGGAGAGCATTGGTTGAATAATATATGGTTTAGAGATTATTTGAGAAGTCATCCGAAGGCGATGGACGATTACTATGGGTTAAAGAAGCAGTTAGAAGGCTTATATAAAACGGATAGAGTTGCTTACACGGAAGCAAAAGCTCCGTTTATTCAAAGCATTTTATCAAAATTAAGATCGGAGAATCAAACATGACTAATTATCATTTTATTATAACGGGGACTTCTCGGGGAATTGGTGAACAGTTAGCTAAAATGCTGCTGGAAGCGGATCATCATGTTTACGGCATTTCCAGATCTCAATCCAATGCGTTGGCAACATACAACAAATACACCCATACCACCTTCGACTTAAGTCATACAGTTGAGATTGAATCGAAAATAAATGATTTATTTAAACAAATACCTTTTAGAAATTTTGAAATGATCTGTTTGATCAATAATGCCGCTATGCTTGAACCGCTCAAATCAATTGAAGAATGCAGTGTCTTGGAGATCAATAAAAATCTGCAGATTAGTTTGATCGCTCCAATTGTGCTAACTTCTTGCTTTATTAAACAGACCAATCATTTTCAAGGCAGACGTAAAATCATTAATATTTCTTCAGGTTCAGGTAAATACCCTGCGCCAGACATGAGCGTATATTGCACCGCAAAAGCTGGATTAAATATGTTTACGCATTGTGTGGGCGCCGAACAAAAGAGCCAGCCATATCCAGTTGAAATCATTGCCGTTGATCCTGGGATGGTTGAAACAGAAATGCAGAAACTTGCTAGAGGGAAGAACGAGGAAGATTTTGAAATGTCAGCTTTTTTTAAGATGCTCATAACAATGGACAATTACAATCAACTGAAAATCTTGGGAAGCATTTAATTAACATAATAAACAAGAACTTTGAAACGGGGAAATTAGTTAATTACTTCGATAACTGATTAAAAAGAGCGGCTGGAATGCCATTTGCTGACCTTTATTAGAATAATTGAACAGCTTTATAAAAAATCATAATAACTTAAAAGAGCCTGCTGAATTGACATTGAAAACTCCATGTTATATTATATGACATATAAACAATTATGTTTGAAAAGAAACTTGTTACATGTGTTATATAACTTGACGCCATTGTTTATTTCATCTAATACGTAACGAGGAGTGGTTCAGATGAAGATTTTATTCATTATTGCAGGTATGCTTTCTGTAGCTAAACATAGTAAGGTAGATGACGATTGTGTAAGCAAGCTTAATGAAGCTTTTGTTGGGAGCGAGCGTTACTGGAAGTCGATCGCACTTTTTGCATAAGATAAGATGGTCTTTTGATAATTAAGGTGTTTCCTCCATGAGGAAACACCTTTTTATGTGAAGTAAAATAACTCCGTTAAAAAACAATCAATCATATTTCCGAATTTTCTGAAAACAAACCTATTGGCGAGTGCGCATTCAGTCGCTTTTTCGGAGGCAAAGGCGAACAATGAAACGCTTACTTATCATTTCATACGTTAATTTGTTTTAAATGTTAAATTACCTGACAAATTTTTATTGAAATATACGTGAAAATGCGGTAAGTTATTAATAAAGATAGCCTTGTTAGCATATGTAACGTCAATTTGATAGCTTGTCTTTAAAAACGAGAGTCTTTCTAGAGAATGTTTAACAAAATAGGAGTGTGGATGCGATGAAAAAGAAGCTGGTCTTGATAGGTAACGGTATGGCGGGAGTAAATTGTATTGAACAGATTTTGAAGCTGGCCCCGAACCGGTATGACATTACCATCTTCGGAAGTGAACCTCATCCGAACTATAATCGAATCATGCTGTCATCTGTTCTAGCTGGTGATGCGGATATTAATGATATTGTTATCAATAGTTGGGACTGGTACAGAGAAAACAATATTATTATCCACGCTGGGCATACGGTAAGCAATATCGACACGAAACGCAAGATCGTCAGCACGGAAAGCGGCATTCAAGTGCCTTACGATGATGTCATTATTGCAACTGGCTCGCTGCCTTTCATGCTTCCGCTACCAGGTGCGGACAAAAAAGGCGTTATCGCATTCCGTGACATTAAAGATTGCGAAACGATGTTTGAGACGGCGAAAAAGTACAAAAAAGCGGTTGTTATCGGCGGCGGTTTGCTCGGATTGGAAGCGGCTCGGGGACTGCTGAATCTGAATATGGAAGTGTCCGTCGTTCATAGCAACAAAATTCTGATGAACAGACAGCTGGACGAAACGGGTGGGATTATGCTGCAGAAGGAACTTCAGCAGCAAGGTATGAAATTCCTTCTCGGAAAAAATACAGAGAAGATTTTAGGGAAAGAGCGGGTAACGGGTCTAAGATTTACGGACGGATCCGAAGAGTCTGCAGATCTTGTCGTTATGGCAGTCGGCATTAAGCCTAACGCGGCAATGGCTAAAAAGAGCGGCATTGAAATTAACCGCGGTATTCTCGTCAACGATTTTATGGAAACGAACATTCCGAATGTTTACTCGGTTGGCGAATGCGTGGAGCACCGCGGCATTTCGTACGGATTAGTCGCGCCATTGTACGAGCAAGCTGCCGTGCTTGCCAAGAAACTGGCCGGCTTGGAAACGGAAGGCTATCACGGCTCCGTCGTTTCTACGAAGCTAAAGGTTTCGGGTGTGGATGTGTTTTCGGCGGGTCAATACTTAGATGATGTTGATACACGCGCTGTTCGTGTACAGGATGAGTTCGGCGGAGTATACAAGAAAGTCGTCATTCGGGGCGGCAAGGTTGTCGGCGCTGTATTGTTCGGTGATATTAGCGACGGAGCGCGCCTGTTCGCCATGATCCGCAGCGGCGAGGATGTCACGGGGAAAGAAAAAGAAATTTTGCTCGGCTCGGGCGGTTCAGCTCCTTCCAACGCTGATTTGATTGCTTCGATGAGCGACGACGAGATTGTTTGTGGATGCAACGGCGTTTCCAAAGGCGCAGTTGTAACTGCGATCAATGAAAAAGGATGCACGAGCGTCAATGATATTAAAGCGTGCACAAAAGCTTCCGCTTCCTGTGGCGGCTGTAAACCGCTAATTGCAGATGTGCTGACGTATGTACTTGGCGCGGACGGCGTGAAAACGGTCAAGGAAGGCATTTGCGGTTGTACAACGCTTAGCCGTGATGAAGTGGTTCAAGGCATTCGTGAGATGAAGCTGACGACTTCTAAGGAAGTCATGAACGTAATGGGCTGGAACAATCCGGAAGGCTGCTCCAAATGCCGTCCGGCCTTGAACTACTACCTCGGTATGGTATGGCCTGAAGAGCACGAAGACGAGCGTGAATCAAGATTCGTTAATGAAAGAAATCATGCCAATATCCAGAAGGACGGTACGTACTCTGTTGTTCCGAGAATTTACGGTGGGGTAACGACACCGCAGGATCTGAAGAAAATTGCCGATGTAGCAGTGAAATATGAAGTGCCGCTAGTAAAAATTACAGGCGGACAGAGGATCGACCTTCTAGGCGTGAAGAAGGAAGACTTGCCTTCGATGTGGACGGATCTCGACATGCCGTCGGGTTACGCATACGGTAAAACGCTGCGTACGGTTAAAACATGCGTAGGATCGACGTTCTGCAGATTCGGAACTCAGGACTCGATGGCCATGGGTATCGAAATGGAGAAGCGCTTCGAACGTTTGAGCACACCGGCGAAATTTAAGATGGCTGTATCCGGCTGCCCTCGTAACTGTGCGGAAGCGACGATCAAGGATTTGGGAGTCGTTGCGATCGACGGCGGATGGGAAATTCATGTCGGCGGAAACGGCGGTACGAAAGTAAGAGTCACCGACCTGCTCGTTAAGGTGAAGACGGAGGAAGAGGTTCTGGAATGGACGGGAGCGTACATGCAGTATTATCGTGAAACCGGCAAATATAACGAACGTACGGCGGAATGGCTTGAAAGAGTCGGCCTGGATACGATTAAGGCTGCCTTGGAGAAGAAAGAAGACCGATTGGCACTCGTCGAGCGGATTGAACTTGCGCTCAGCCTGACACAAGATCCATGGAAAGAAATTGTGGAAACCGATAAATTGCGCACAACATTTGAAAATCTACCTATTCCCACAATGAACTAGAAAGGGTGTCATTAGCATGAAACAAGTTAAAATCGGTCATATTTCGGAAATTGAGAGCATGCGGTCAAGAGTAATCTTCGTTGGAGATTTGGAAATTGCTTTGTTTAAGCTATCTAACGGTGAAATAAAAGCGATTGAAAACAAATGTCCGCATAAAGCAGGCAAGCTTTCCGAAGGAATCGTATGCGACCATCACGTATTTTGTCCGCTACATGATTGGAAAATCGATTTGAACGACGGCAAGGTGCAAGACCCGGATGAAGGCTGTGTCGTTTCCTTCAAGGTGGAGGCGGACGCTGAAAGCGGCGATTTAATTCTATACGTGGAAGATAAGGCTTATCAAACATCCTAAGGAAGACATTCGGGGAGAAACGGACCAATGGCTATGAATCAAACAAAAGCACTCATATATTCAACGTTCGCTATGACCGTGTCATTCATGATCTGGTCAGTGTTTCCGCCGATTGCAGGGCAGATTCAGGAGCTTTTTAATCTAAGTACGCTTGAGAAGAGTGTTCTGATTGCAACTCCTGTTCTGCTCGGATCGATTATGCGGATTCCGATGGGTATTTTAACTGACCGTCATGGCGGCAGGAAAGTGTTCACGCTCACGATGCTGTTCTTGATTTTACCGGTAGTAGCAGCCGGATTTGCTGATTCTTATGTATGGATGTTGGTCTGCGCTTTATTTATCGGTATGGCGGGCACCACGTTTGCTATCTCTTTAACTTTTGTATCCAGATGGTATCCGCCGCAGAGCCAGGGTTTTATATTGGGCATTGCCGGTCTAGGAAATTTAGGGGGAGCGGGAGCGAATTTTTTGCTTCCCTCCATATCATCCGCGTACGGCATTTCATGGGTATTTTTTAGCCTGGCAATTGGAATCGCGGTAATGGCTCTCGTTTTCCATACCTTTACCAAGGACGCTCCGAAGCCAGCCGAACCGAAAACCTTGAAACAGTCATTATCCGTCATGAAAGATAAAGCAACTTGGCATTTGTCCATCTTTTATTTTTTGACGTTTGGAGGCTTTGTCGCTTTCAGTGTTTATCTGCCGACGTTTCTTAAAGAACTATTTCAGCTAAGCGCTTTCGATGCCGGACTTAGAACAGCGGGTTTTGTTTTGGCAGCTACGCTGATTCGGCCGGCGGGCGGTTATTTGGCGGACCGCTTCGGCAGCAAGAACGTATTATCGGTCGTCTTTATCGGGATATTGGCTGCCGCGCTTGTCTTATCTTTTACGCTTGATCATTTCGTCTATTTCAGCTTCCTATGCTTGTTGATTTCCTTGCTGCTTGGTTTAGGCAATGGGGCCGTGTTCAAAATGGTGCCTGAAGTATCTTCGGGAAATACAGGAGCGGTTACAGGGATAGTCGGCGCAGCAGGCGGCATTGGTGGATTTTTTCCTCCGATCGTACTCGGTATCGTCAAAGACACGACAGGACAATACAATTTGGGATTTATTTTCATGGTGATATTTGCTTTGGTTTGTTTGATATTGAATTATTCTGCCCTGAGGCCGAAAGAAAAGGCAGTCCAGAACGGCATGGAGTACACGGCTTAGACGCTTGGTGCAGACAGCGCGTGCCGGTATCGCTGGAGATGCGAACGGGTCTGCTGGAAGGTGCAGCCGTTTCTACCTAATTGGAGGTTTAATGATGGCGAAAAGAAAATTAGTTGTGATCGGAAACGGTATGGCGGGCGTACGCTGTGTCGAAGAAATATTAAACATCGATCGGGATGCTTTTGAAATCACTATTTTCGGCAAAGAACCCCATCCAAACTATAACCGGATTTTGTTATCGAAGGTGCTGCAGGGCGATACGACCATAAAGGACATCACGATCAATGACTGGCAGTGGTACGAAGACAATCATATCCAACTTTTCACGAATGAAACGGTAATTAATGTAGATACTGAAGGCAAGAGAGTCGTTACGGAATCCGGCAAGAGCGTCAAATACGATGAGCTAATTTTTGCTACGGGCTCTTTGCCTTTTATGCTGCCACTGCCTGGTGCGAATAAACAAGGCGTTACCGCCTTTCGGGATATTCGCGATTGTGAAACGATGGTGGAAACGTCCAAAAAATATGACAAAGCTGTTGTCATCGGCGGAGGATTGCTTGGGCTCGAGGCGGCGCGCGGCTTGTTGAACCTCGGCATGAAGGTAGATGTCGTTCATATTTTTGACAGTATTATGGAAAGACAACTCGACCGTACGGCAGCCAAAATGCTGCAGGCAGAGCTTGAAAAGCAGGGGATGCGCTTCTTGCTTGAGAAGCAATCGGAAGAGATTATCGGACGGAGCCGCGTTGTGGGTTTGAAGTTCAAAGACGGAACCAGAACCGATGCCGACCTCCTTGTTATGGCGGTAGGCGTTAGACCTAACGTTCAGCTGGCTAAGGAAGGTAAAATTGAAACAAACCGCGCTATTGTCGTCAACGATTATATGCAGACGAACGTACCCAACGTATATGCAGTTGGTGAATGCGCGGAACATCGCGGCATTGTGTATGGGTTGGTAGCACCGCTCTATGAGCAAGGGAAGGTACTCGCAAAAACTCTGTGCGGTATGGAAAATGAAGGTTATCATGGTTCGGTGCTGGCGACCCAGCTGAAGGTTTCGGGTGTGGATGTATTCTCCGCCGGCGAATTTATGGACAGCGACGAGGTAAAGTCGCTGAAATGGATTGACGGTATCCGCAGCACGTACAAAAAAATTGTCATTCGCGATAATAAAATTGTCGGTGCTGTTTTGTTTGGTGACATTAGCGAGGGAACGAAGCTCCTAAACATGATCAAGCAGAAGACGGATATCTCCGTCTACGAGAAGGAAATGAATGCTGGAGCAAACGGCAAGGAAGCAGGAGAAGCCGCAATCGCGGCTATGTCCGATAAAGAGCTGGTGTGCTCCTGCAACGGGGTTTCCAAAGGTACGATCATGCAGGCGATTGGGGAGCAAGGATTGCAAACGGTCGATGAAGTGAAAAAATGTACGAAAGCATCCAGCTCCTGCGGCAGCTGCAAAACGATGGTCAGCAGTATTTTGGATTATGTGCATCGTCACGGTTTCGAGCAGACGGCGGTGAAAGAAGCCGTCTGCGCCTGCACAACATTTAGCCATGATGAACTCATGCTGGAGATTCAGAACCGACGCTTTAGCGATACAGCAGAAATCATGTCCGCATTGGATTGGCAAACGGAGTCGGGTTGTGAAGTTTGCCGCCCTGCACTACATTATTATTTAGGTGTACATGGGGCTGCTGCACCGCTGGTGCAAGCGGACGGACCGATAGGCATCCAGGCCGATGGTACCTTTGCGGTTATGCCTAGAATGTATGGGGGTGTAACAACCCCGGAACAACTGCGGCAAATTGCGGACATTGTAGAGAAATATGGGATTCCGCTTGTAAAGCTGCTGGAAGGACCGCAGCTTGGCCTGCTCGGTATCGCGGCAGCAGATGTCTCGACCGTTATGACAGAGCTGAATTTACCGGTTAATGAACCGGTACACGGGAAATCGGTGAGCACGATTGGAACATGCAGCGGTATTAAATACGCCGTAGATGCGATGCGAGATTCAATCGCACTCGGGACCGCATTGGAGAAGAAGCTGGAGCGACTGCAGCTGCCGCATGAAATAAAGATTGGGGTATCTGCCAGCCCACACAACCACGCGGGATCCCTTACAAAGGATATCGGAATCGTAGGGGCGCCGGGTGGTTGGGAGATGTATGTAGGCGGCTGCGGGGATCGGCAGGTAAAACCGGGTCAACTGCTTTGTACGGCCGCAACGGATGAGGAGCTGCAGACACTCGTAGTTGGCTTCCTCCAGTATTACAGGGAGACGGGGCGTTATGCGGAACGGGTGACGCAATGGATAGAGCGAATGGGTCTGCTGCAAATCAGAGAAGCATTGTTCGATCCGTTTCTCTTGCAAATATTAGGAAGCCGTATGGATAAGGTGCTTTCGGTTTCGCCAGAGCAAGCAAATCAGCAGCAGACGGCTGCAGTGACAAGGTGATCAGATGAAACCATTAACGGTATTAACTAATAAACCGAATATCGAAGCTATTGCCGAACACGACCATGTCATGGATACGCAATGTCCTTTTTGCAGCGTGCAGTGTAAAATGCAGATCGTCGAGCATCCTGGCGAAGAACGAAATACGTATACCGTTCTTCCGAAGCCTAATGCCGCCTCGGAAGGGCGGTTGTGCATCAAAGGGATGAACGCCTACCAGCACGCTCTCAGCAGCGATCGCCTCACCTACCCGATGGCTAAAGTGGATGGAGCATTCGTGCGGATCAGCTGGGAGGAAGCATACCAGCTGATTCAATCCAATTTTACCAAAGTCGGAAAGCAGTTCGGGAACGACGCAATCGGCGTATACGGCGGTGGATCTTTGACCAATGAATCCGCGTATTTGCTTGGTAAATTCGCACGGGTCGCGCTTCGGACCAAATATATCGATTACAACGGGCGGTTTTGCATGTCTGCGGCTGCGTCCGCCGGCATTAAGGCGTTCGGAATTGACCGCGGTTTGACTAACCAGCTGTCTGAAATTTCATCGGCAAAGTGTATTATTTTGGCGGGCACGAATATTGCGGAATGCCAGCCTACGCTTATGCCTTATTTTACGAGGGCGAAAGAGAACGGCTCTTATATTATTGCTATTGATCCAAGAAATACAGGCACAACCGAGATGGCGGATTTGCATTTAAAGGTAAAACCAGGGATGGACGCCGCTTTAGTTAACGGTATGTTGAAAGTATTGGTAGATGAAGGTTATGTGGATGAATCGTTCACTCAGGACCGTACCAACGGATTTAATGAGCTAAAGGAGCATCTTGCGGCTGTTGACTTGAACGAAATCGCGGAAATTACGGGCGTTCCGCTCGCACAAATTCGCCAAGCAGCTGAAGTGTTCGGCAAAGCAGCAACCGGTATGGTATTTACAGCAAGGGGCGTAGAGCAGCAGACAGATGGGCATATGGCCGTACGAAACTTCCTTAATATGGTGCTGATTACCGGGAAGATAGGGAAAGAAGGCTGCGGCTACGGTGCGATTACTGGCCAGGCAAACGGTCAAGGTGGCAGAGAACACGGACAAAAGGCCGATCAGCTTCCGGGATACCGATTGATTGAAAACCCGGCTGATCGTTCCTATATTGCAGAGGTTTGGGGCATACAGCCTGAAGAATTGCCGGGAAAAGGCGTCTCTGCTTATGAAATGATGGAAAAAGTCCATGAAGAGGAGATTCGTGCTCTGTTTGTTATGGGCTCCAACCCGATCGTATCCAACCCGAACGCTAACTTTGTAGAAGAGGGTCTGCGTAAGCTGCAGTTTCTGGTGGTTGCCGATATGTTCCTCTCGGAAACGGCGAAGCTGGCTGATTTGATTTTACCTACTTCCTCTTATTTGGAGAATGAAGGCACATTAACAAACCTGGAAGGCCGTGTTCTATTGAGAGAGGCAAGCCGGGCAGTCACGGGTGAGGTTAAGCATGATTGGGAAATCTTGTGCGGCATTGCACATACCCTTGGGAAAGACTCTTATTTCTCCTTTACGTCTTCAGAGCAAATCTTTGAGGAGCTTCGTATAGCAACCCGCGGGGGAGTAGCTGATTACTATGGTATCACCTATGATCGGCTCCGGCGCGAGGAAGGGGTTTATTGGCCTTGTCCAAGCGTGGATCACCCTGGTGAAAAACGATTATTTGAGACGAAGTTCGCTCATCCGGGCGGTAAGGCAGAGCTGATCGCGGTGGATAATCATTTCCCTGATGAGCAGGTAAGCGGCGAGTTTCCGCTTTATTTGACAACTGGCCGCGTGCTCTCGCATTATTTGACCGGCGTTCAAACCCGAAGAAGTCATACACTGGCGGCACGCAGCTTCGAATCCTTCATGGAAATTCACCCGAAAACAGCACAAAAATTCCGGATCGAGGAAGACTCGTTAATACGTCTGGAATCGAAACGGGGAAGCATCGTCGTCCGCAGTAGGCTGACGAGCGAGATTCGGGAGGATACCGTGTTTGTTCCCATGCATTGGGGCGATATTCAAAATGTTAACAAAATCACGAATCAAGCGTTGGATCCGACATGCAGAATGCCTGGCTTTAAAGTATGCGCGGTTAACGTAAGGCCTCTTGTGGGATCCATGTAAACTTAACTACAAACAGTGAATGTGAAAATGTTCAAAGCCCTAGAAGATGTTATCCTTCTGGGGCTTTTTTGTTCAAAACTAAAGAACATGGCCAAGCTCAGAGAAATCAGCTATTGTCTATAAATCAGTTGACGTAAAAGACTACACTTCATATGATAGAAATTACCAATTCTATAAAGATTTTTCACAGTTCACCAACCTAATCGGATATAGGAGGCGTTAGAACGTTGTTAAAAATGATTTCTGAATTACCAACGGATAAGCCAATTGCGGGCGTTCACTGCGTTCCGCTTTTGGATAACGGAAATCTAGTGTTGGCATGGGATGTTTATGAGAAGACATTGACAACGATTGGCGGTAGATTGGAACAAGATGAATGTATCGAAGAAGCGCTAAATCGTGAAGCGTTAGAAGAAGCAGGAATAGTATTAAAAAATGAACGTATACCTATAAACTCGAAGGAGATGGCGAACGTATTGAAATCATTAAATATGCAGGCAAGCTAAGTGGACAGCTTTAAGTTAATTTTATTTTGGAGGCGATTACATGGGCATATTTGAGATTGATTTATGTCAGGAAGCATTAATCGGTTCTTTTACAAAGGAAATAAACCCGTTGCTTACTGTAAACTCTGGAGACACTTTACGCTTTCAAACGTTAGATGCGGGATGGGGAACGGGGATAAGCAACAGGGAAAGGGAAAAACCGTTTAAAAGAAGAGCTAATATAGATAGCGGACATGCATTAATTGGTCCTATTTATATCAATCATGCAAAGCCGGGTATGACGCTTGAAATACAGTTAAATGATATGATTCCTGGTCCCTACGGTTTTACATCGGCTGGTCAATATCCAAACTGGCAAAATGAAAAGTTGAAATTAACGGAATACAATGAGATTACTCTGGATTGGAAACTTGATAAAATCACGATGAACGGATCATGTGAGTGGAACGGGAGAACGTTTTCGGTTGCTTTGCGTCCATTTATGGGTGTAATAGGTATGCCGCCGGAAGAAAAAGGTGTTTTCTCTACCTCGCCCCCTCGATTTTGCGGAGGAAACATAGATTGCAAGGATCTTGTTAAAGGGAGCTCCTTGTTCTTGCCAATACCTGTTGAAGGAGGATATTTGGCGATAGGCGATGGACATGCTTTACAGGGGGATGGTGAGGTAAGCGGTCAAGCTATAGAATGTCCGATAGAGTTAATCGATGTTACCCTTTATTTAAGAGAGGATATTCGATTAACAGCACCTCGGGCTAATACACCTTCCGGCTGGATTACGTTCGGTTTTCATGAGGATCTGAATGAAGCGACTGTTCAGGCATTAGATGGCATGTTGACTTTAATGAATGAAATGTATGGGTTAACCAGAGTTGAAGCAATGGCATTTGGAAGTGCGGTCATTGATTTGAAAATAACGCAGATTGTCAACGGGGTAAAGGGTGTACAAGCTTGTTTGCCGCATGGGGCTATTAGATAAAAATTCAGGAAAGTGTGGATGATTCAATGAAGCTTAAGGCAATTTTTCTCGATTTTTATGGAACATTAGTTCATGAAGACGATGACATAATTCCAATCATTTGCGAAAAGGTGAAATCTACGGCAGCTCAGGAATGTCATATAAAAGATATTGGAGCCTTCTGGTGGAATGAATTTTCTACTATGTTCAGAGATAGTTACGGTATAATATTTCAAACCCAAAGGGCATTAGGCCTAAAATCTTTGGCAAATACCATTAGATATTTCGAATCAAGTTGTAATGCAGAAGAGATCATTCAATTGCAATTCGAACACTGGACAAAACCTAAATTGTACGCGGATACAAAGCTATTTTTACAAGCGTTTGAGGGAATTCCAGTATATATATTGTCCAATATTGATAAACCTGATATTCAGGCTGCAATAAGGTATCATGACTTACATGTAAATGATATTTTAACAAGTGAAGATGTACGATCTTATAAACCACGGCCAGAGTTGTTTCTTGAAGCATTGAAAAAATACCGCTTAAATGCTGATGAAGTCATTCATATTGGCGACTCCTTAATGAGTGATGTTGGTGGGGCGCAAAATGTTGGAATACAAGCTATATGGTTAAATCGGTTAAGCAAACCAATCCGAGATGGAATTAAGCCGGATTATATTTGTAGTGATTTGAATGAAGCTAGAGAATTATTATCGAGGAGAGAAAAAAATGATCCCAAAACTATCCAGCGTTGATAGCATTTATTTACCAGTAAAAAACAGAGAGCGTTCTATGGGATGGTATGTGAACCATTTTGGACTTGAAAATGAAGGAGATCACTTAAAGATCGGTCAGGTAGAGGTGTTTTTTCTCGAAACATTAAACGAGGATCAACTGTCTTTTACTACGAAAGACTGGAAAGCAGGAGAGGATTATTATCAGATGCCTGTTTTTTGTTTTCGAACAAATGATATCGACCAATTATACAAGGAGCTAAAAGAAAGCGATGTTGCGGTTGAAGAACTGATTGTCCATAGTTGGTTCAAAGAATTTGATTTATTTGACTGTGATCGAAACAAACTAAAAATATGGCAGTCTAATAATTAGTTAAGGGTTGGATCATCAAAGTGAACCAAAACAATTAGCATACAAAGGATGTTCACATGGATTTTTATATTCTTGTTTTATTAGGCGTAGTCGTAATATTTGCAGCAGGATTCATACAAGGCCTAACTAGCTTCGGTTTTGCTTTGATATCTATGCCGTTGTTAACGCAATTTATACCGCTCCAAGAGGCTGTTCCCATTGTAGTCATTTTAAGCTTATGTACTAATGTTTACGTTTTTATTAGCACGCGACGGTTCATACAATTCAAAAAAATAGGGCTCTTAGTTTTTTCAAGTTTATTAGCCGCACCGGTTGGTACACAATTATTAGTTTACGTTGAACCTAATGTCCTGAAATTATTTGCAGGCTTATTAATTGTCGTGTTTGCATGTTTATTGCTCATGGGAAAATCATTTCCCATAAAAAACGAGCGAATCGCGTTCATTCCAGTTGGCCTAACTAGCGGATTATTAAATGGCAGTATTTCGATGAGCGGCCCTCCTGTCGCTTTGTTCTTGTCCAATCAAGGTGCAAGCAAAGAGACATTCAGAGCGAATATAACGATTTATGGCATCATATTGAATGTTATTACGGTAGCTACTTTTTTCTATAGAGACCTGCTTACTTACGATGTGATGAAGTATACGGCATGGTTTGTACCAGCGACGCTCATAGGAGTAATTATTGGAGTTAAAGCATTAAAGAAGCTAAACGATATGCTTTTTAGAAAAATAGCATTATGGCTCATTATAACTTCAGGAATTTGGACAATAATCAGCGCGTTAAGAATTGTCTAGGTTGGATAGTTATATATTTCCAACAATGCGAAGACATGATACATTAATAAGACATCATTTAGACGAAGAGCCTGTGCCTTCGTCATTTTATTTTATGAAGGAGAACATATGGGAAATAGAATTGAAAAAATAAGAGCTGAAGAAAGAAAATACCATGAAGCTTGTTATGACAATTATAAGTTATGCGATTGTTTAACTTTTGTAGCTAAGAAGAACGGAAAAGGTGAACAATGAATGCTCTATCATTTTAGCGAAGAGTCGGATATAAAAATATTAAAGCCAAGAGCTGCAAAGGCATTTCCTCATTTAGAACCTGTCGTATTTGCAATTGATCAAGAGCATGCTGTTCATTACTTCTTTCCTAGAGATTGTCCAAGAGTAATTTATTGGAAAGAAGATTGGAGCACTGACGAGGACATTCAAAGCTTTTTCTCCGATAGTAAAGTAGATAAAATTATTGTCGTTGAAAATGACTGGTTAGATCGGATTCGAAATACAAAGCTGTACGTTTATACATTTGCTGAAGACGGCTTTGAGTTGTTTGAAGAAGCAAAGACAGCTGGGTATTATATTTCAAAACAAGAGATTACTCCGATTAAAGTTGAATTAGTCGGTGATCTTCTTGGGAAAATCTTAGCTGAAAAAGTAGAATTAAGATTTACTCCGGATCTATATCCCATAAGAGATAAAGTTATTTCATCTTCCTTAGATTTCTCGATCATACGGTTTAGAAATGCGAAAGGATCCTGAATGAAGAGGAGCTGCGAATATGAAGACGAAAGCGGTTATATTTGATTTGTTTGAAACGTTGATAACCGAATATTCAAAAGGTAGCAAAACTTCTAAACGAAACTATAATTACATGGAATTACTGGGCCTTTCCAATGAAGATTTTAAGCAGGAGTGGGGCAGTCGTCAAAGTAGAAGAATGAGCGGTGAATTGTCCGATTATCCCTCGGTCATTAAAGATATTATGCTGAGTAGAAATCTACCTATTAATAAAGAAGCTGTTATGCATTTATATGAGGAACGAAAGAAAGAGAAGTCAATCCCGTTTGAAAATATCCGTTTAGACATCTTAGAACTGTTAACCACACTTCGTGAAAAAGAAATAAAAATAGGCTTGATAAGTAACTGTACAGAAGAAGAGGTGCAGTACTGGCATAAGAGTTTGCTTGCTCATTATTTTGATGATGTTATTTTCTCCTATGAGGTCGGTATGGCTAAACCTGATAAGCAAATATATTTATTAAGCTGTCAGCATCTGTCAGTAACTCCATCGGACACAATATTTGTTGGTGATGGCGGTTCAGGAGAGTTAGAAGGAGCATCTAAGGCGGGAATGAGTGTTTATCATGCAATTTGGTTTAATAGCTACATTCAAAGTGATTTTACAAAATTGAATAGCCCTTCTGATTTATTGAATAAATTGGAGTGACCCGAAAATGGTGAAATATATCAATCAAACGATGGCCCTAAACAATCCAAAGTATAAAATTTATTTTTACTAAAGGGAGAGATGGTTATGTTACAGGAAAGCATGAAAAAGCCGAGGTTAGCCGATCAGATTAAGAGGAAAGCGAAAGAGCATGATTTTACAATGTCTTGTGATGATTTGACAGGCAGTCTGCTCCGATCGCTGATCACGACTAAACCGAATTGTACAGCACTTGAATTAGGAACTGGAGCGGGATACTCTACGACTTGGCTGCTGGATGGAATGGATCATGATTCGTTATTAATTACAGTGGAATCGGAAGAGAAATATATCAATATAGCTAAGGAAATCATTCATGATCCAAGAGTAGATTTTCGAGTAAGGGAAGGGGAGGATTTTATTAAAGAGCATCTCGACCAGAGATATGATTTGATATTCGCCGATACGTGGCCAGGGAAGTTTTATCTGCTTGATGAAGTGCTAGGCATGCTGAAACCAAATGGTCTTTATATTATTGACGATCTGAACCCTCAACCGAATTGGCCTGAGGGGCACGGAGAAAAGGTTCATAAGCTAATTGAAACACTTGATCAAAAAGAGGATTTTCATATATTGAAATTAGACTGGTCTACTGGAATTATGATTTTAACGAAGAAGTGATATCTTTATTACGAGTGAAAAGGAGTGGTCTGAATTAATCTGAAGCCAGCTAAAACATATACATTACTACTCATCTTTAGTTCAGTTAGTTTGATGAATTCTATTATTCAATTTATAAATATTTATATGAATAATGGACCGGAAGCTTTAGGTTTTATATTGTTCATCACCTCATTTGTTTTACTTGCATTCTTTGTTATTATACTCGTCGATCTTATTGCGAAAAAACATGAAACTATTCAGGCGAGATTAATAAGCAAAAATGAGAAAAACATATATTTACTACGGGCTGATGGGAAGGTGAAAAGATATAGAATCCATCTACCAGAGATCCTTGATCATCTGAATGTAGATCAACAGGTTGAAATTACATTATCCTATTTGGCTAAAATTCCGTTACATATAACGCCATTTAAAGCGGAAGAAAGTCATTTGATTTCTACGAATCAGATTATTCGTATCTTTGATCACATGTATTGGGCCAATACGCAAATTGTTCATACTTTGCAGGGGGTTGAAGGTGATATAGAAAAGCCGTTGCGCTTATTTGCCCATGTGCTTGCTGCCGAAAAAGTTTGGTTAACACGTATTAATGGAAAAGATGCTTCAACGATTGCAATTTGGCCTGATCATTATAGCCTTGAAGACTGCGAGAACTTTGTTCAAGAGAACAATTCTGGATACATGCATTATTTCAAGCAGCATACAGATGCTGACTTATTAAACGTTATATTTTATCGAAACAGCAAGGGAGATGCTTTTAATACAAGAGTCTATGATATTTTGACGCAAGTTTCCTTGCATGGCAGTTACCATCGAGGTCAGTTAGCAGCTCTTCTTCGAAAAGTAGGGATAGAACCCGTTAATACGGACTATATAACTTTTGAAAGGCAATTAAATGATGTCGGAACAAACGAATAAGGGAGGTATTTGATGAGTAATCACTCGATCAGTAGAGGACTAAAGAAGAAAGTGAATATGTACGGAACCGATTAATCGCATTCAATGCCGAAAGCGTCCCTTCAGATTTAAAGAGGAATTATGAAGAAATCAATCTTACCTTGAAAAATGATACAGGAGATATCATTGGCGGTTTAAATTATTACTTTATGAAAGAACTTGAGACCAGGTGATTATTGTGATTATATGGATAAATGGTGCGTTCGGAGCGGGGAAATCGCAAACAGCGTATGAATTGCATAGAAGAACGATAAACTCCTATTTATATGATCCAGAAAACGCAGGTTATTTTATTCAGAAGAATACCCCCAAAATAATCCATAAGGATGATTTCCAAAACTACTCCATGTGGCGTGAGTTTAATTATTCGATGCTGAAGCATCTTGATGCTGCATACGATGGAGTAATTATTGCGCCGATGACCATCGTTCATCCGCCTTATTTTAATGAAATTGTAGGTAAACTAAGGGAAGATGGCGTACTCATCCATCATTTTGCTCTATGTGCGTCGGAGGATGTTTTAAGAAAGAGGCTGCGGAGCCGCGGGGAAAGCAGCAACTCATGGGCTGTGCAGCAAATCGACAGATGCGTGACGGGATTAGCTGACCAGACGTTCCAACATCATATCGATACGGATAACACGTCGGTGAAAGATAACGTGGAGTATATCGCTTCAATGTCCAATATCAGCCTGTTACCAGACAACAGAAGTTCATTGAAACGGGTATATGACCGAGTGAAAACTCAAGTAAAACAGATTCGTTTCTAATTATTGTTTAAAATTTTGGAGGAACAACTTTGTCTAACTTAATGCAAAATAAAACAATCGTCATCATGGGTGTAGCCAATGATCGAAGCATCGCCTGGGGCGTAGCAAAATCACTTCACAATCAGGGAGCTAACCTTATTTTCACGTATCGAAAAGAAAGATCGTTAGAAAAGCTCCAGAAGCTATTGGAAAGCCATCAAATAGAAGCTTTACAAACCGTATCCTGCGATGTGTTAGATGACAGCAGCGTAGCATCAGCGTTTAAGGAAATTGAATTAACTGCAGGCACCATTCATGGAGTTGTGCACTCAGTTGCTTTTGCTGAAAAGGATGAGCTGCAGGGGGAGTATGTGAATACGACAAGAGAAGGTTATATGTTAGCCCAAAGCTCAAGCTCGTATTCGTTGGTCGCAGTTGCGCGAGAAGCGAAGAGACTCATGACAGAAGGCGGCAGCATCGTGACTCAGTCCTACATTGGCGCTGAACGGGTAGTAAAAAACTACAATGTAATGGGAGTAGCGAAGGCCGCACTAGAAGCAAGCGTAATGTACTTGGCAGAAGACTTAGGGAAATACGGAATACGGGTAAATGCTGTTTCTGCGGGTCCTATTCGCACGTTAGCTGCAAAAGGTGTGTCAGGCTTTAACGATATCATGTCCACTATTGATGAGCGGGCACCGCTTCGACGTAATATCGATCAGGATGAAGTTGGTGATGCAACCATGTTCTTATTGAGCCATTTATCCAGAGGAATTACGGGAGAAGTGCTTCACGTGGATGCGGGGTATCATATTTTGGGTATGTAGGGCAGTATTCAGAAGAAAGTTGTAGAAATGCCTTTCATTATGAGATATCATTGATTTCAGGTAATGATATCCAATATTGGAGGGCGTATTCATGGAACGATTTGAGATTGCAAACACGAATAAAACTTTGGAAGTAAACAATGCTAGCGTTGCGGACTCTAGATTTGTAAATGTGTGTGCTGAACGTCTCTACATGGAAAACATCACTCTTGCCGGTACAAAGATAACGGATGCAAACCTCAGTGATTTGGAGATTGATGGTGCTCAGCTTGGCGGAGCTTTCATACATAATATTGGATTGCCGCCCGAAGGGCATCCTCATTACGAACCAGACAAGAAACAGAGACCATTACGTTTTGAAAATTGTATGCTTAACGAAAGCACGATCGTGAGCTGTAATTTAACCAATGTAGAGATTTCTGATTGCAATATAACGGGTCTGAAAATTAATGGGATACTGGTTGAGGATCTATTGAGAGAGTATGCAAAGTTGAAATGATAGGAATTAAATTGCCACCTGTATATCATAGGTGGCTTCTTTATCATTTAAATACTTTAAGTAATGGATTTTCTAAGAAGAAGTTATTAAGAGGAGTGAAAATAGATGACCCAAGTCCAAGTAATGAAGAGCAGCTCAATACCTGAGATTTTGTATGACGGTGGTTCAATTGATGTTTTGTGGGACTATCATGATGAGGCCGTAAAATGGTACCAAAAATATCTAGGCTGGAACATTCAACAACAGGAAACTTGGACGGCGGATCCAAGAGCCACACATGGGAAAATGACCCATATGGGGTGGGGAACGTGGCTAATCTCTTCTATATCACAGACGAGGCTTCCCTACCATTTTGCTGAACGGGGAACGATTGACTCCAATGTTAGGTGGTGCTGGAGAACAGGCGACCTGTTGAGATCACATGCTTTTTTTAAAGAGAATGGAATTCGTGTAACCGATATATACAGAGGTCCCGGTGAATGTGATTATTTTGATTTTTGGGCTACATATGAAGGAGTCCGATTAACGGCTCAAGGTGATTCCAGTGTCAATCCAGATGTGTATGAGCCGTCTTGGACTCGCATCGGTGTGAGTAATTTAAAAAGGGCAGTAGAGTGGTATCGAAGCTTTCTCGGAATGAGCATGGATTCAGTACATGAAGAAGAAAATTATGTAATCATGAAATTAGGTTTAAATCATCATCCTGAGGAAAGCTCATTATGGATTTTAGAGCAACTACCTGAAGGCGCTGCTATTGGCAAGGTAGATGGAGCGGTGCGTTCAACTTGCTGGATTCAGAATCGAGAACAGTTTTTTAATTATCACCAAGCTTTAAAAGAATGCGGCATTCACGTAGGAGAAATTGGCGGATTTACGACTCGGGGCATGGTAAGCTTTCATTTGTATGACGAGGATGGCAACCGCTTTAATATTAGCAGCATGTGAAAGATAAATTATGAATAGGTGAAAATGTGATGATTCAAATATACGATATCAGAGATCAGAAGGAACGATTAGATGCGGCGGTCGATTATTTCTGGAAGCAGTGGGGAACAGACTCTAATTTCAATTTTTATAAGGATTGTATAGAGCAATCCTGTAATACAGACAGTGATGTTCCGCGATTTTATATAGCTGTTCAAAAGGATACGATAATCGGTTCCTATGCTTTGCTTAGAAGCGAGCTAAACAGCAGGCAAGATCTTACTCCTTGGTTTGCGTGTTTATTCGTAGATCCACTGTATCGAGGTAATAAGCTAGGTACAACATTGCAAAAGCATGCTGTTGAACAAACTAAGAAAAAGGGGTATCAGAGACTTTATTTATGTACAGATTTGCTGAACTATTATGAGAAATCGGACTGGAAATATGCAGGCCAAGGCTATTTATTAAATGACGAACAAACCAGAATCTATGTACATGAATTAGAAGCTGAGTAAACTATTTCAGCAAATAAGATAAGAGGTGATCTTTTGTACCGGATAAGACCTGCTAAAGGCCTTTCATTCATCATCATGGCAGTTGGAGGATTAATGACCTTTTATCCGCAGTTTAAGTATTTTAATCGGGAACTCAAGTTCAATTCGATGTAATCAAGGATTTGGCGACTCAAAATGACCGACGTCTAATGCAGCTTCGATTTGACGGTTCACTGTATTAACGTCGATATTAACCACGGGATCATCCTTTAAATTATATTTTTCTTTCAATCGTAAAATTCGATAAACGCTCTGGTCTAATGTTTCTTCCGTCAGTATTCCGTTGTCCATACTATTCTTCAGAGCTTGAAGGACGGACACTTGTTTATCGTAATCATGCCCGACAAGCAAGATATCACTGCCCGCTTGTACGGATTTAATGGCAGCTTCAACTATATCATAATGCTTTGTAATTCCGCCCATCGTCATGTCATCGGTGATAACGACTCCATCGAATTTGAGGGTTTCCCTTAATAGATTTGTAATTATTTTTCGTGACAGAGATGCTGGATTTTGTTTATCGATTTGCGGAATAAGCAAATGAGCAATCATGACTGCATCCGCATCCTGCTTTATGGCTTCTTCGAACGGAAGCAGCTCATACGATTGAAGCTCCTTCATTGATTTCTGAACGACAGGCAAATCAAGGTGAGAATCGACGGAGGTATCTCCATGTCCAGGAAAATGCTTCACTACAGCCGCGACATGCTTAGATTGAATGGCTTTCATCGTTTCTATGCCGTGACGAATGACGGTTTGTGGATCAGAACCGAATGACCGGTCTCCTATAACCGGATTTTTCGGATTACTGTTAATGTCGAGCACAGGAGCAAAATCCATATTGAAGCCGAGAGAATGTACCTCTTCACCTAATGCTAGACCGATCTGACGGGTATAACTTCTTTGGTTAACCATTCCGACTTGTTGAGCCTTTGGAAGCTCGATGAATTCATCAGGCATTCGACTAACCTTTCCGCCCTCTTGATCAATACTCAACCATAAAGGAGCTGCATTGGAAATATTCGCAGCCTTCAATTGATTGAGCAAGGTCATGGTTTGGTAAGCTTCAGCTATATTTTCCTTATACAAAATAAACCCGCCAATGTGGTAGGTTTCGATCATTTTCAGAGCACGAGCTTGCATGGATGTTCCATTCAGCCCTACGATTATCATTTGACCAATTTTTTCATCGATGGTCATCCCGGCTATTTTTTCTTTGATGGGATCTATGGATTCATAAGGTTTATTAGCTGTACTCGTCCCACGACATACTAGTAGTGAACAGATCAATGAATGAGCTAATAATAAAGCTATTTTTTTATACATGAAAAATTCCTCCTTTGTTGCAATATCCCCTGGAAGAGACTTCCTCATACCCGTAAATGAGTATCTAAAATTAGAGGAGGCATTTTATCAAAATGGACCAAAACGAAAACATGAGCAATGATGGGTATAATGATATTTTGGATCAAATTCGTGGATTATGCTTATCATTTCCGGGAACAAGCGAACGGTTGAGTCACGGGGCCCAGACTTTTTTTGTGAATGAGAAGAAGTCGTTTGTACAGTATCATTTGAATCACCATGGCGATGGAAAAGCTGCATTATGGTGTGCCGCACCTTCAGGCGCCCAAACGATACTTGTTGAATCCAATCCAGAAATTTATTATATTCCTGCGTATGTTGGTCATCTTGGTTGGGTAGGTGTACGACTTGATCGAAAGGCAAAATGGAGCGATGTGAAGGGTGTCATACAAGACGCATATTTGACCAAAGCTCCAAAGAAGTATGTTGAAATTGTAAGAGCTGAAAAGAAATTGATGAGGGACTAAGAAAGTAGGGAGAATATGCGGGTCGTACAGCTAGAAAGCAAGAAATTAGTCGGCATTCGTGTGATTTGTGAAGGGGACCAATACGTAAATGAAATACCGAAGGCTGCCAAGAAATTAGAGGAACGAATTCTTCAAATAAAGAATGTAATTGATCCTAATAAAATGATAGGTGCATTTGTAGTGGGAGATTATTCGGATGAAGAGGATGGATACTGGGTTTGCGTAGAAGTGGAAGAATATGATGAGATTCCTGAAGGTATGGTTTCTCTAAATGTTCCTGAACAGAGATATGCCGTCATTACACATACGGGATCTAATCATGAGATTAGAAATACATATGAAGCTTTACATCAATGGATTAACGAAAATGGATTTGAAAGAGTTCTTAATACGTGGCATCTGGAAATAACTGAGAATTGGGGAAGCCAAGAATCCAATGCATATGAAATCGACTTATATGATACGATTAAATGAAAAAATCTCTACCCTAAACATGACGATACATAACAGGAGAGTATTAAATGCTTAAATATAATATTTGTTTCATTAAACGAGGACAAGAAATCTTATTGTTGAATCGGGAATATCCGAGCTGGATGGGCTGCTGGAACGGTATAGGCGGCAAGCTTGAGCTGCATGAGACTCCAAGAGAATCGATGATTCGAGAAATAGAGGAAGAAACGAATATAAGTGATTACACATTACATTTTAAAGGTATCGTAACGTGGACAAGTGAGGGATCAAATTTTGGTGGTATGTATGCCTATGTGGCAGAGGTATCGGAAAGCTTTGAATATCAGACACCAATAAAGACCGTTGAAGGAATTTTGGATTGGAAAAAAATTGATTGGATTATGCATTGCCAAAATGTTGGAGTTGCATCAAATCTCCCCGAAACGCTTGAATTGATGTTAAATGATTCGCATAGCTACGATCATCATTGTGTATATCTCAATGGAAAATTGCAAGAACATATCCCAACTCTCATTCATCCAGATATGGAGACAGATGAATGGTTAAGGGAGCAATATTTCCAGAAGTATCTCTTAAAACAAGGAGTAAACTGATGAAAATTCTGATCGCACAACCCAAATTAGAAAAAGAGATCAAACAACTTGAACAAGAAGCCCTTAATCATCCTTCCGTTGATATTATCATTTTTCCTGAGGGATACATGAATCACAATGTTGAATTGGCCTGTGAGCTTGCTAAGACATCTAACAAAATAATCATTTCTGGACATAAAAAACCGAAGGATCGCGCAATCATCATTAATCGGAATGGAGTAATTTGTTTAGATCGTGCGAAATATGATAGCTCCGTTATCGTTGAAGTGGAAGGAAAACGAATCGGACATATCCTATGTGATGAGTTGGTTTTACAAGGATTAAGCGGATTGGAGACTTCCAAAATTGATTTCATTGCTCATCCGATCGGTGTAGGGATGTTCAGTGAAGAGCAGTTTGATGAGTGGATAAATGAAGCTAAGAAAATAGCTGTTGCTTATCAAACGTTAGTGATCGGAACAAGTCATGCTGATGGCTCTTTTCGCGGTTCGAATGTTTCAATCCCAATCGCTTACTGTGTAGATGAGAATGGGCAGGAAGTGTTTATAGCAAAAAATGATATCCGGAGTAGAATTTTGGATACGGAAACTAGGATTGTAGAAATTATGGATGTAATCTCTTCTTGAGGTGATGAATGATGACCATCGATTTTGGGAATGTGTCTAACGATTATGCTAAGTACCGCGATCATTTACCTGCTGTTTTATTCGAACAATTAATCGAAAGAGGCATTGATTTTAAAGGTCAAAATGTTGTTGATTTAGGATCTGGAACTGGGATATTCAGTCGAGATCTAAAAAAGTATGGAGCTTCTGTAACGGGAATTGAACCATCCATAGAACTCATACAAGAATCAATCAAATTAGATAAAGCAGGAAATATTCATGACATAAAATATATTCATGCACGAGCGGAAGATTGTTTATTGCCAGGCAACTATTCCATATTTACTGCGGTTAGAGCCTGGCATTGGTTTGATCGTACGACTGTTATTCAGAATATTAAAAAATTTATTGAGCCTCACGGTCACTTAATTGTAATAAATTCGATATTTAAGCCGGATTCCGAAATAGCGAGGCTAACATTCGAAGTTTTGATAGACAATCAAATCGAGATCGTACCACCTGGTTCGAATGCAGATACTAAACAAAGAAGAAATGGATTTCCGGGCAATTGGTTCAATGAGTGGGAAGACCATTCATTCCAAGTTATGGATGAATGGCAGCATAATTACAATCTAGATTTTACACATGAAGCATGGTGCGGAAAGATAAGGTCGATATCGTTGCTTGCGAATAGTGATGAGGATTCTAGAAAGAAGATTACAGACGATTTATTGGCCAAACTTACGAAACACAGTGACATATTAACCATTCCACATCAGTTTTCAGTAGTCATATTAAAGCACTTAATTACAGCTTAAGGATGGAACAATTATGTTGACTGATCATAAATTACAGATACAAATTATTAAGGGAGAATTAAACGACAAGCCGTTATTTAGAAACCTCATGCAGTTTTACAAATATGATACGAGTGATTTTACTCTTGAGGATCCAAATTCTTTTGGTCAATTTGATTACAGTTATTTAGATCATTATTGGACGGAAGATGGTATACAAAAAGAGGCGAGAACAGCCTATTTAATAAAGGTTAACGAACAACTAGCAGGATTTGCGCTAGTAAATAATTTTAATCTATCTCTCAAGATGGACAACGGCACAAGAAATATTGCTGAGTTTTTTGTTATGAAGAAATGGAGGAGGCATGGTGTTGGTAAGTATGCCGCTTGCTTCATATTCGATACGTTTGACGGTAAATGGGAAGTGAAGCAGGAGCCTGATAATAAAGCGGCGCAGCGTTTCTGGCAAATAGTCATAGACGAATATACAAACGGAAGCTACACGAAAGTGGAATCACAGCTTCCTGAATGGGACGGACCCGTTATTTATTTTCATTCGAATAAAAATAGGATATGAGGTTGGAACAAAAGGAGGAGTTGCAATGGACTGTCTCGGATGTCGAATAGCCAATAAGATCGAAGACGTACATGTTGTATATGAAGATGAATTGATTATCTGCATTCTTGATATTGTGCCATTTAATGAGGGGCATCTTTTAATATTACCTAAAAGCCATTTTCATGATGTAGACGAAATAACGCCTGAAACGCTATTAGCAATCATGAATGCGTCTGTAAATATGACCCAGGTGTTAAAGAAGGTGTTTAACCCTGATGGAATAACGATATGTCAGAATGGCGGCATCTTTAATGATTTGACGCATTATCACATGCACGTCATTCCTCGATATGCAAACGATGGATTTGCTTGGTCGGAGCCGGTTATCAATCATGGAGCCGGTACAAGACTGAGTGAAACAAAGCAACGAATGGTAACTGAAGGAGGATTACATTGATAAAACCACTCCTATTTGATTTTGAGTCTATCGTTTGAAAACCATCATGAAAGCGGGTTATAAGCCATGCATATAAAGTTTGATCAATACCTTATAAGTGATGACAAGAGTCTTCTTGATATGGAGACTATAAAAGCCTTCTTATCCCGGTCGTATTGGGCGAATAAACGAACGGCAGAGAGAGTGGAGAAGTCGATTCAAAACTCCCTCTGCTATGGTGTATATGATGGAAGTAAACAAATAGGGTTCGCAAGAGTGGTGACCGACTATGTAACCATGTATTGGCTATGCGATGTCTTTATTGATGAAGAGCACAGAGGGCAAGGCATTGGAAAACAATTAGTAGAGAGCTTAACGACATCAGATGAACTGAAAGATCTGCTTGGGATATTAGGAACAAAGGATGCTCATGAACTGTATGAGCAATTCGGTTTTACATCGGATAAAGAGAGAATGATGAGAAGAATGCCGGATTATATCCGGAGTCTAAGTCTCCATTAAATCAAAAGGAGTGATTGGAATGAGTGAACAGCAATCGAAAATAAACAGCCCTGTATCTGGTGGAGTGCCAGCTGTATTTGTTCATGTAAAGGATTTGAAATTGTCGATTCAATGGTACAGTCATTTACTTGGCATATCAGCACCTGACACAAATCCTTCAACCTTCTATATATTCAGGTTGGAGAATGGTGCTAATATTTTTCTTGTGCAAAGTAACGAAGTCACGCCTTCTCCCCACGTTTTATTTAGCTTACCAACGCCCAATCTTGAGCAGGCGCGGCAGTTTTTTGAACAAAACTTGATTGAGATCGTGAAGGAAGATGAAGAAACGATCCACTTTAAAGATACGGATGGAAACATATTAATGGCTTGCAGTATTTAATTGAACATTAATTTTCATAAAGGTTGATTTCTGCTTGCCATATAGGTTATTTTTCTTATAAGGATGTTGTTCAAAGAAAATACAGAATAGAGGAACCGTGTTGAAATTCAGGCCTTGTATAGATTTGCATGACGGAAAAGTGAAACAGATCGTTGGCGAAACGCTTAATACAGAAATTATTGAAAATTTTGTATCGAAATATGATTCTACTTACTATGCTGAGTTGTTTCAGAAGGATGGTTTAACTGGCGGCCATGTCATTATGCTCGGAGGAGGTAATGAAAAAGCCGCTGTCAATGCTCTTAAACAGTACCCTGAAGGTTTGCAGATAGGTGGAGGGATAACCTCGGACAATGCAACGCATTATTTGGATCAAGGTGCTTCTCATGTCATCGTAACGTCTTTTATTTTCCGGGATGGTCAACTGAATGAAAACCATTTGTCAAAGATCGTATCTGAAGTTGGCAAGGATCGGTTAGTTATCGATCTCAGTTGCAAAGAGAAGGATGGCAAATGGTATGTGGTTACGAATCAATGGAAGCAGTTTAGTGATTTTGAAGTAAATAAAGAAAATATCCGATTCCTTGAGCAATATTGCGACGAGTTTCTTGTACACGCGGTTGATGTAGAAGGGAAGCAGCGCGGCATTGGACAAAGCCTTGTCAGCTCGCTTGCGGACTGGGTTACAATACCTACTACATATGCAGGTGGAGCCAGATCGTTAGCTGATATGGATCAATTTAATGAACTGTGCAATGGTAAATTAGATATTACGATTGGCAGCGCACTCGATATTTTCGGTGGCAATCTTTCTTATGATCAGGTTGTAGCTTATAGCAGAAGCAAACAAGCTTGATTGGTTATGCGTCCTAAAATAAAGACACCGTGACCTTCTATGTGAAGGGATAGCGGTGTCTTGTTAAATTTAACAGCAGCTGCTTGCTCCCAATGCTTCTTCATCATTAGACGGTGTTCATATGTCTCTGCTGCAGTCCTCTTCTAATTGTTCAATCCACGTTTTTCACGTAATACCCGTTTGCTGTGCGATATCTCGTCTGAATAAGGAACCAGCCATCTATCGCACCTCCATCAATCATATGGTAAAATATCCCTATCCTTCTTGAAACCGAAACGAGGTTTATAAATGAATGATATAGGACTATCTAAGCTGCTAGTTGATGAAATTACTGCATTGCACGGAAGCAGCAGAATTTCAAAGATTTATAAAGGTTATTCAAGTGATCAGAAATTCATCGTTGAGAAAGACAGTCAAAAGTTTTTGCTAAAAAGCTTTACTCTGGATGATTACCCCAGTAAGCAGACCGAATATGAAGCATTGAGGATGATGCAGCAATATGACGTCAAATGCTCTAGACCACTAGAAATAGGATCGTTAGAAAAAGTTGGTCTTGGCTACATGCTCTTAACGTACATCGAAGGGGAAGAAGCAACTGAAGCGCTGCCCTCGTACTCGACAGCCGTTCAATATGAGATAGGTGCCCAAGCGGGTAAAGAGCTGGCCAAAATGCATAAGTGGCACGCGCCATCTTCCATTGCACCCTGGTTTGATAGAAAGCTAGCGAAACATCAACAGTATATAGAGCAGTATTATAAAGGCGATGTAAGAGTTAAACAAGACACGAAAGTCTTATCATTTATTGACCGAAATTTGCGATTAATGAAAAATAGGCCTAACATGTTTCAACACGATGATTTTCATGTAGGTAATTTGATTGTGAAAAATGAGAAATTGTCGGGTGTCATTGACTTCAATCGGTTATACTGGGGAGATCCCGTCCATGAATTTCTGAAGGCTGGCATGTTCAGCACGGAAATAAGCATTCCGTTTACGATCGGACAAATCAAGAGCTATCATAGGGATCAAGAGCCGGAAGAGTTATTTTGGAGACTTTATTCACTTTATTTAGCGATGACCATTATCTCTTCAGTCGTATGGATTTTAAAGGTCAAACCCGAGGAAATCACGATCATGATGGAGAAAATCGAGCGCGTGCTTCAGGATCACGATTACTTTAACAACATTATTCCACGGTGGTATTTGGAGGAACAAAAGCAATGAGACCAGATCATTATGCACTACTGTTTGAATTCGTGAAATGGGCAGGTGAGCAATCACATATTGCAGGTATCGCTTTAGTAGGCGCTTGTGCAAGAGATGAAGAAGAAGATGAAGATTCGAACATGAATTTCGTCATTATTTCAGATAGGAAGACAAAAACAATGGAAGCTATTCTGCATCATTTTCAATTTGATTTGATGGAGCAGGCGACTAAGGAGGAGTGGGGCATCCTCACCTCATTAAGAATAGAATATGCGAATGGAATTGAAGCCGAATATGGCATTGTTGAAGAAGAATGGGTTAAGAATCCGCTGGGTCAGGGAACAATCGATGTCGTTACAAAAGGATTTAAAGTAATATGGGAACGAGAAGCTTTGTTCGGAGGGATTACACAGTTTATTGCCAATCAAAATCACTAGATAAGTAAGTGGCTATTATAAGCTAATCAATAGAAATTGGAAAAGAAATAAATAGGCAGCCTCTACGGGCTGCCTATTTAAATATCATAGATAAGGGGGAGAATATGCTATGCTTCAAACAACGAAAATACTTGCTTTTGGCCGGACAGCCGAGATAATAGAATATGATGGTAAACATGTTTTAAAATTGTTTAAGAAAGGTCTTCCAGATCATCTCGTAAATGAAGAATTTGAGATCAGCCTTCGGGTCCATCAATCGGGTATGACGGTTCCTGAGCCAATCAAGAAGACAGAAATGTATGGTCGGTCCGGAATTGTTTATGAGAGAGCTTACGGAGATACGATGCTCAGACGTATAAGTAAAAAGCCTTGGTTAGTATGGAAGGAGGCTACCAGACTTGCTCAAACTCTTCTCGATATGCATAAAAGAAAGGTGAGCGGCCTCCCTAAGCAAAAGGAGCTGCTGCATTATAAGATTAACGAAGCGCCTTTACTGACCCCTGAAGAAAAGAGTGAAATCATTGAGCGATTAAGACAGCTGCCGGAAGGGCAGAAACTGTGTCATGGTGATTTCATCCGGATAATGTCATTGTCGGGGAGCGTATCTGGGTCATCGACTGGATGACGGGTATGATTGGCAATCCAGCAGGCGATGCTGCGCGGACGATATTACTGCTTCGAATGGGTACGCTTCCTGACGGTACTCCAGCGCTATTAGCAGCTATTTTCGCTTTTATAAGAAATCAGCTCGCAAATCGGTATACAAAACAATATCTCAAAGGCAGTAATGTAACCGCTAATGATCTTGAAGAATGGTTGATCCCTATCGCAGCAGCACGACTATGCGAATGGGTACCGGACAAAGAGAAGCAAAATCTGGTGAACCTGATTAGAACAAGTCTTAAGGAGGCTTTATGATAAACATACGGAGCTAATGCAAAGATGATCTTGCTTCAATTACAGACCTTATGCATGACCTAGGCTATCCGACAACCGTTGAAAGCATGAGAAAAAGGATGGATATTATCGAAAATATCCCTTTATCATTTACCTTTGTTGCTACTCTTGAAGAACGGATGGTCGGTATGATGGGTATTCGTCAAATTTACTCTTATGAGGAAGACGGCAGTACAACGCAAATATCACTACTGGTTACTAAAAAGGAATATCAAGGTCAAGGTATAGGGAAATCGCTTGTAGGTTTCGCAGAAGGATGGGCTTTGGGGAGAGGTTCGAATATATTGTATTTGACTAGCGGGATTAAACCGGAGCGTATTCAAGCACATGATTTTTATAAGTCGATCGGATTTGATACAACAGGGTATCGTTTCGTTAAGAAATTAGAACGGTAAACGAGGTTCGCGGCGTTGTAAATCGACTGATAATTGCAAATAATTCTTTCGCATTAGCCTTTCCAGATGTATAATCATGGAAATGGTAGAACAGGGGGATAACGATGAGCAATATTAAAGCCATTATTTTTGATTTGGATAACACGATATTAGATAGAACGAGCACGTTTAGGCAATTTACCGTTTCCTTTTTAAATACTTATTTCGGACATTTGGAAGACAATCAAGAGATTCTTGAACGAATGATTGACCTCGATCAGGACGGTTATAAAGACAAAAATGTATTGTTTCATGAATTATTAGAAGAATTGCCTTGGAACTTGAAACCCGAGCACGATGAATTATTACAATTTTACAGAAACGAATATGTAAAGAGTGCGGTTCTTATGGAGCAGGCTTTAGAGGTTATTCGTTATATTCGTAAAAACTACAAAACGGCCCTAATCACGAATGGTAGAAACGAGATACAATACGGCAAAATTGACCGAATGGGTATTCGAGATGAATTTGATTTTATTATCGTCTCGGAGGAAGCGGGATGTAAAAAGCCGGACAGCCGTATTTTTGAAGCCGCGATTAATCATCTACAGCTGCAGCCCGAGCAATGCATTTATGTAGGGGATCACCCGGTTAACGATATGGAAGGCGCTTATAAAGCAGGAATGGAAACGGTGTGGATGAAAGTAAATCAGCCGTGGAGAGATGGACTTTCGGCGAAGCCATTACATACAATCGAGCGTTTAGATGAGCTATTAGCGTTATTTTGAGGAGGCAGGCATGATTGTAAAATTGAACCCCATGAACTTGAATAATGATCAGTTATCATGGTTATGCGTTGAGCCTATCCTTATCAAAGTTAGAGGGAAGAACGAATCAACGAAAGCGGAAGCATATAACCGGCTGAATGACGGGCAGAAGGCGATGTTTATGTTTTATGCTTTTCACAACCATGCGAAATCAGTGGCAGATTTTTATTGGTTTACTTCTTATTTTATTGGAGATTTGAAAGGTTGGCCCTCGTTAAAAAAGGGAGTTTTATTTTTTCAAGATGATAAACTGTTTCAACTTTGCAATGAAATCGAACAGCTGTTGGAATCAGCAAATCGACAGCCGGACGGTACTTGGCGTGAAGCGAATGTCTCAGATCTTGAGCATGATACACAGCTGTTTGCTATGATTACGGCCCTTTACGAGAAGTATGCACTGACAACTCAGCCATTCATCGATACGATGAATAATCACGTTCGAAATCATATTGAAGACTATCTGATCTTATCCGAACAATAAAGCAGAAAAGGGGAAGATAGAATGAATGTAAGATTTCCTATTGGCAGGTTCAGTTATGAAGGTGAAATTACGCAGCCACAAAGAGAAGCATGGATTAATGAGATTGAGCACCTGCCGGGGAAGCTACGAGAAAGTATCGAAGGGTTAGAAGAAACGGAGCTTAATACACCTTATCGTGACGGTGGTTGGACGATTAGACAGGTCGTTCATCACATAGCCGACAGCCATATGAATAGCTTCATTCGATTTAAATTGGCGCTTACTGAAGAAACGCCTTCGATAAAACCATATTTCGAGGATCGTTGGGCAAACCTTCAGGATAGTGCAGCTGCTGAGGTTGACCTATCCCTTTCACTTATCGATACCTTGCATAAGAGATGGGTCATTTTGTTGAAGTCGCTTACTGACTCTGATTTTAAGAAACAATTTTATCATCCGGAATCCAAAGAAACCGTCAGCTTAGACTATAACCTTGGTATTTACGCATGGCATGGCAACCACCATATAGCTCATATTACTGCATTCAGAAGCAAGACTAAAACATGAAGGGGTGAATGGAGGTGATACAGTATAAAAACGGTAAAGATATGACTGCAGAGCATCTATCCCAGGTTTTTCAAAATTCGGGCATTAAGCGTCCTTATCAGGACTTGGAACGGCTGCAAAAAATGATAGATAACTCAGATATTATTATAAGTGCTTGGAATAATGAGAGGCTTGTAGGTGTTGCGCGCGCGATCACGGACTACTCCTATTGCTGTTATCTGTCCGATCTGGCAGTAGACCGGGAATATCAACAGCTAGGCATCGGTAAGCATTTGGTCGAACTGCTTAGGGAGATGCTTGGGGCAGAGGTGTCGCTTGTGCTGCTATCCGCGCCTACAGCCGTTGATTACTATCCAAAAATCGGGTTTACCTACTCGGATAAGTGTTACGTAATCGCGAGAGAAAGATAAGTCCATTACTACTATAATTCGGGGAGGTGCAACCATGTTTTTGTCCGGCATAGCGGTTAATCGAGGCGTTAACATTCATTATTTGGATTCTATACAATTGTCTGACCATCATTCTGCCCCGATTATCATTTGTCCTGGATTATCAGAAACGGCAGAAGAATACGAGGATCTGCTAACCTATTTGCTGCCCCGCAGAGGGATTGTGCTTTCGTTCCGAGGGAGAGGAAGAAGTGATACTCCCCGTACAAATTATGATCTCATTGATCATATAGGTGATCTTGAAGCAGTCATCAAAGAAACAGAGCTTAACCGATTTCATTTATTTGGGAATTCGCGTGGTGTGTCTTATGCGTTAGGCTATGCTCAGGATAACCATGAACGGCTGCTGTCTCTTGTTGTACAGGATTATCCAGCTGAACATAAGCAAATGACCACTGAATGGGCCGAAGATTATATCGATAACTATTTAATACCGACTGGGCGGAACAAGCTTATTCGGCAGGAGGCAGTGAAAGGCATTCAACGTGATTCTACCCCTGTACAATTAGGCAAAAAGCTTGACCTTCCTATTTTGGTAATAAGAGGGCTGCTTGAAGGTTCCTTGGTTAGTGACACGGATTTATTAAACTTCCGGAATTATTTTAGAAACTTAATGGTTTGCGAGTTTGCACAATCAAGCCACAATATCCGCATGACGGAGAAAGATGAGCTTTATAGTACGATTAAGCGATATTTGGACGGTATAGAACAAATTTAAGGTTAATTAGGGTCAGAGATCATTATTAAGTTCACATAATAATAATTATGTAAACTATAAAGATATGAAGAGTACTTTTTGAATCAATAGAATAACTAATGAGAGGCAAAATAAATGGGATATATAATGGAACTAAGAGCGGTTGTTGGTTCAAGACCGCTCATTATGGCCGGTGCATGTGTACTCGTTTTTAATGAACATGGCCACTTATTGCTTCAGAAGAGGTCTGATACTTTGGACTGGGGGACGCTTGGCGGTGCGATGGAGTGTGGAGAATCGTTGGAGGAGGCTGCTGCCCGAGAGCTAAAGGAAGAAGCGGGGCTTATAGCCAGCACCTTTAAATTCATAACGCTGCTTTCAGGTAAGGATATGTATTTTAAATACCCGCATGGTGATGAGGTTTACAATGTAATGGCCGTTTATGAAGCGCAGGATGTGATTGGGACTCCCGAGATAAAAGATGATGAAGGACTTGAGCTCCGTTATTTCAGCTTAGCAGCGCCGGTTCCTCATTTAAATTCTTTTACTGAGTACATTCTTCGCAAAACCGGATATATAACAGAATGGTAGCTTTATTTCCTCGATGATATTAACGCTGATTGGCGTAAATCATTGCTTAAAGTCGGTGAAGTACTGGGTAAGAGTGAAGAGGCTCAAAAAGCTTTGGATGCCTACGAGATTAAAGCAAAAGAAGCGAAGGAAAAACTACAAGGCTCTGCTTCAGGACAATCCGCTGCAGCTATCTGGCTCGTGCAAAAAAGCTTGTATGTGAACTCGACGTGGATCGCTAGTTGTACTCAGGGGCAATTGCCAATTCACAAATCATTGATGATGTAGTGGAAAGTATTGTGAAATAAAACATATAAGGACTGTGCCATCTGGTCAAAATCGCCGGCAGGTACAGTCCTTTTTCACGATTAAAGGCTATCACTCCTACTTGAATAGATGTATAATCGTGGAAGATATGAAGCTGGATAAGGCGGTGGGCGAAGATGAAAATGAAACGAACGGTACCGATTTTGCGAATATTTGATGAAGAGAAAGCTAGAGAATTTTATTTTGACTTCTTGGAATTCAAATGTGATTGGGAGCATCGGTACGAAGCAGATATGCCGCTCTATATGCAAATATCGAATGGCGATTGCATTCTGCATTTATCTGAGCATCACGGTGACTGCAGTCCAGGATCGGCCATTCGTATTGAGGTTGAAAATGCGAAAGAACTGCAGGAGCAGTTGTTGGCTAAAGCCTACAAATTTGCCCGCCCAGGTTTTTCTGATGAGTGGAATGAAGTATGTGTAACAGACCCATTTGGCAATCGCATTCACTTTTATACGACAAAAGAATAGAAAATAAATATTATCTACATTAATATTTAATGAGATTAATAATAAATATGATTACTTATAAATGGGGGTAAATACTTTGATTGAAGCTTTTATTTTTGATATGGATGGCGTCATCATTGATAGCGAGCCTATTCATTTCGATGTGGATATGAAGACGATGCATCATTTAGGGGCAAGTATTACGATGAAGCAGCTGGAACCCTATGTTGGGATGACAAATCCTGAAATGTGGGATTTGATTAAGCAACAATATAGTCTTGCACAATCAGTGGAAGAAATAATCAATTATCAACTTAACGCAAAAATCAGACATTTGCAGGACATTGAAATTTCACCCATTACAGGAATTCCAGAGCTAATAGAGGAGTTGCAGATTCGGAAAATACCGATCGCCGTCGCCTCTTCTTCGCCTAGACGCTTCATTGAAGAGGTTTTAAGTAAATTTAAAATTGCTCATATATTTAATTGTATTGTCAGCGGAGAAGAAGTTCCGAAAGGAAAGCCCGCTCCTGACGTATACATAGAGGCTGCCAAACAATTAAATGTTAATCCGAGTAAATGCATAGTGCTTGAGGATTCAAGAAATGGCATAGCAGCTGCGAAAGCAGCCGGCATGCGTTGTATCGGCTACGTTAATGCTAACTCAGGCAATCAGGATTTATCCTCTGCAGATTTTATAATTCAATCAATTGATGAGATTCTTACGAAAGATTTAATCAGCGGAAACGGGGGTTACGAGCTTGGATCGTAATATTATGAACATGGCAAGAGAGGTAGCCATTGCAGCTGCTTATGAGGCAGGACGATTAACGAGAGAACGCTTCGGCACACTTATTACATATGACGAGAAGGATGATCACGGAGACATCGTAACTGAAGTCGACCATTTGGCTGAAGCTATTATTTTGAGAAAAATTCAGTGTGTATTCCCGGAACACCAAATTCGTTCTGAGGAATATGGTGAAAATGACCTCAAAAGCGATTGGCTTTGGCTCATTGATCCGCTCGATGGAACGAATAATTTTGCAGTTGGTTTACCGTTATTTGCGATTTCCATTACGTTACTATACAAGCTTATTCCAGTTCTGGCCGTTATTTACGAACCAATGACCGACCGGTTATACGTATCCAGCGCAGGCGAAGGTGCATCCTGTAACACACATCCAATTACAATTGACAAAACAAAGGATTTTAAAAAAGCTCGAGTAGGATGGATACAAGGACATGCCGTTCAAAATCAAGAACGCGCTGTTAAGCTAAGACATTACATAGACGTTAATACGAAACGAATGATGAGGCTATGGGCACCGACTTTGCAATGGTGCATGCTTGCAAGAGGAGATTTGGACGGAATAATCGTTTACAATTCAGAAGGAGAGGATTTATATTCGGGTCTTTTGATCCTGAAGGAAGCAGGCGGTGTTGTCATTGATTATGACGGAAACCCGTTTACGGGTGTGAGCCCGCAGCCGTACCTTATCGCCTGTCATCCCAAATTTCAGAACTTTTTTATTAACATGGCTAAAGATGGCCTGCAATAATTTTTAGGGTTAAATCTTTTATGCTTGGTTTTTACCTCTAAATTCGTTTACAATGTACGAAGTAGAGGGAGGTATCATGACATGTCGAACATAAACCGGATGCTGCTTGACGTAGATACAGGCATAGATGATGCCTTAGCCATATTGTACGCATTGCTTTCTCCTGAGATTAAGGTAGAGGGTATTACGACAGGTTTCGGCAATACCGATGTTGCTCAGGCTACGGAGAATACATTACGCGTCATACAGCTTGCCAATTGTGGCTATGAGGTTCCTGTTGCGGTTGGAGCAGCAAGTCCGATTGAACGTATTTTCCACGGGGCTGTCCCGCATATTCATGGGAATAATGGGATCGGTGATGCAAGCTTGCCGCCGTCTATACAGAAGCCAGTTGAAGAATCCGCATCGGATTTTATTATTCGAAAAGTAAATGAAAATCCAGGAGAACTCATTCTGGTAACAGTGGGCAGATTGACCAATCTTGCGATTGCACTGCAGAAGGATCCTTCTATTGTAAGTAGATTTAAAAAAGTGGTTATCATGGGCGGTACTGTGTTTGCCCCTGGCAATATAACGCCTGTGAGTGAAGCCAATTTATATGGGGACCCGGAAGCGGCCTCGATCGTATTCGAATCGGAGCTTCCAATTACAATTGTCGGATTGGATGTTACACAGAAGACGCGTTTAACAAGGAATCATCTGGAGCTGCTTTCTCGACAGGCACCACCGGATAAACGAGAAATTGTTAATTTTATAAAAGAGGCGACCGAACGATACTTTGCATTCTATGAGTTTTCGAATCATTTCATTGGGGAATGTGCGATGCATGATCCGTTAGCCGTTCTAGTAGCTGTAAACCCGTCGCTTGTAAAAATAGAAGCGATGAATGCCGTTATCGATTGCGGAACCGGCTACACAGCGGGAATGATCATCACCGATCGCAGAGTACGTTCCATCGTTGGACGAGCCGTAGACTTTTGCTTAGAAGTGGATGAGGAACAAGCTATAGCGCAAATGCTATCTGTATTTATAGGAGAGGGACGATAAACGATGGAGCAACGGTATTCGCGCGAATCAAAATGTTATAAAACAGCAAGAGTATTTCCTCCTGATGTTAATAATCACAATACGCTATTTGGCGGAAAGCTAATGGCCTATATAGATGATATTGCATCGATAGCGGCTACGAAGCATTGCCGCCGTTCAGTAGTAACGGCCTCAACGGACTCCGTGGACTTTCTGCATCCGATCAGGCCGTCGGATTCGGTCTGCTTGGAATCTTTTGTTACCTGGACGGGCCGGACTTCTGTAGAAGTATTTGTTAAGGTCATTAAAGAAGATTTATTAAGCGGTGACCGTAAGATCGCTGCAACCTCCTTCTTAACGTTTGTTGCTTTGGATGAGAATAAAAAGCCTGTTCCCGTGCCAAAGGTCGTTCCAGAGACAGAGGAGGAGCTTAAGCTGTTTGAGACCGCCCCGCACCGGGCGGAAATGCGTAAAATAAGAAGAGATGAAAGTAAAAAGTTTGCGGGCTTTCTGACCGTCAAGCATCCTTGGGATTAATGGTTTGATTAGAAAAGCTGACGGATTGCGTTTACCGTTGGATTTTTTAGTCACTTGAAATGAAATGGAGTTTTGCACTATAATGTGTAGTGGAAGGAGGGGCTAATGGAAATTAAAAATTTTAAATATGGCGAAGTAGGCTTAAATCGTTTCTTTGGAACGTTGGAAGCTAAAATTATGGAGTTGCTCTGGGAAGCAGAAGAGCTAAGTATTAAGGATGTCCAGCAGCGTTTGGAGAAGGATAAGCCAGTCAATTTCAATACTGTCATGACCGTAATGAACCGGTTATTAGACAAAGGTATTTTGGAAAAAAGGCTGCAAGGCAGACTTTCGCTATTTCGACCTACCCAAACGAAGGAAGACTTCATCGAAGATCAGTCAAAGAAATTGACAGAGAATCTGCTTGATGAATTTGGCGGCGTCGTCATTAATCATATGATTGACGCACTAACAGAGGTTGATAAATCGTTGTTGGATAAACTCGAACATAAAATTCAGCAGTTAAAAAAGGATAGTCAATGATGAGATGGCAGCGAAAGTCTTCTATAGTATTGGCGTTGAGTCTTTTAATTGCAGGGCTTGTATGGAGCCAGATGGGGATGTATTTGGCTCACCTCATGTTTGGAGTAAACCTGCAGGTGAACTTTTTCAAGTTTTGCTTGAGCTTGTTTAAGGAAAAATCATTTTATTACTTCTTGGTGATCATTTTTTTGAATGCATTAATTGTTTATACAATACTGATCACACTGATTAAATTTGCACAGCAATATGTGCTTTCAAGAAGGTTTAGAAATAAGATCATGGCCCTCAGTAACCGAACATTAACCGACCAAATTATTCGAGATTACAAACCGCTGAATAATAAACTTATTGTGATTGATCATAAACAACCAATGGCTTTTACGATGGGATTCAGAAGCCCTCTAATTGTTCTTTCTACCGGCTTAATCGAAATGCTTGACCATCATGAGCTGGAAGCAGTCATTGAACATGAGGCCTTTCATCAAAACAATCGTGATTCCTTGAAAATCTTCATCCTGCAGTTGATATCACAGGTGCTCTGGTTTATTCCGCTTACCAAATGGACGTATCAAAATTATAAAATTATTAGTGAACTAATGGCCGATGAATATGCAATTAAGAAGACCGGCTCAGAGCTCGGTTTGGGCAGCGCTTTGTTAAAATTGATCAAAAACTGCTTTCATGAAAATGCAGCGCCTGTTTTGGCGCACTTTGCGGATGGGTCAGTAAACTATAGACTACAGCAATTGGTTGACCCTCAGAAAGACATTCCTGTGAAACTAGAAACGACTTCAATCGTGATTTCTATTTATGTCCTGCTGCTATTTATGAGTATGATTGTTCTGGCAGTCATGTAATTTTTTTTGAAACAAAGAACTACATCAAGTAGTGCAATCATAAGGAGGATTTTGAAATGAAAAAACAAGTTGAAATTGGTGCGTTGCTTTTGAGAGTTGTATTAGGCTTACTGTTCTTTGTACACGGTTTGGACAAGTTCCAAGGCGGAATTGGTAATACGGCCGGTTGGTTCCAGAGCATTGGTTTACCTGGATTTGCAGCTTATCTGGTAGCGTTTATCGAGCTTGTTGGAGGAATTGCCTTGATAGTAGGCCTTGGAACGAGGATTGTTTCGGGATTGTTTGTTCTTATCATGCTGGGAGCTATTATTAAAGTGAAATTCGCAGCAGGTTTCTTAGGCGGATTTGAGCTGGATTTGGCTTTGATGGTTATGGCTCTTTACCTTGTGATTAATGGCAGTATGATGTTGTCTGTAGATTCAAAATTGCCTGTTGCAAAAAGGGGTGTGTAATCCTTTCAAATGAATACGCACATTGGTTTGCATCAGGAGTCAACTAGTACATTAACATTACTTTATATTGGTGGATTTATTTTACTGCTATCCCTGATCTGTTATTGGTATGCTTCAAGGCTTAAGAAAGATAATACGAGCAACTTAAAGAAGGAACAGAAAGCTGCCTTAAAACAAAAAAGCAAAAAAATGAAAATTGCTGCGCATCTATTGCTTAGCGCGTCAATATTGGTCATTATCATTCATTTTGCTCAAAATTCAGGTGGAAATTATGATGTAGAAACATTAAATTTTAATGTTCCGATTGAAGTGACGGATGATCAATATTACGGAGACGAACATTCGGATTCACCTGTGCAGTATGAAATGAAGATTCCGACTTCAGGCACTCATAGTCCCCATGATTTAAAATTCGGCTTTTATACAGAGAAGCCCGCTTATGAGAAATTAGTCCATAATTTAGAGCACGGCGATATTATTATTTACTATCGCACCGACGCCGATTCGGATCAAATTACGCAACTCAAATATTTTTCTAAATTCAGATTGGCTGGGGCAGGCATATTAGCCGTTCCAAACGAAGATATTCCAGCAGGAAAAGAAATCGTAGTTACAGCCTGGACGAAAACAATGGAACTGACTACTTTTGACGAGCAAAAAATAGGAAAATTTATTTATGACTACATTAATAAAGGACCCGAAGAAATTCCAGCTTCCATTCGTCGAGGCGGCGGAACGATGTAACTAATTTAAAGGCAGCCCCAATTTTGGGGCTGCCTTTTCTTCATATTTAGCAGCTATTATCTTTATTATTTTTGTTTTTCTTTGGGACGGATCCAGAATTATCGGAAAGTTTGTCGCCAAATTGGTCTAAGCGGGAAGGGCTAGCCGCTGGACCGTCATTATCCGGCTTATTATTTCTTCCTGTCATAATCATCACCTCCAACTTTTATATGATGATCGGCGAGGAGCGTTTTCATACAGATGTGTCGACCTTACGTGAGGGGAGTTGACAAAGAAAGCGTTTTCATGTAAGATAACATCGCGAATATCTAAATAAGTTCTTTATACATGTTGAACGAAATGGAGGGGATTATTAACTTATTAATGTAACCGGTTTCACTTTATGTTTTATTACCTCCATACTATTAATATTAAGGAGCATTAACGTCTTTAATGAAACCGGTTACATAATCGTTTGAACAGTTGTTTCAATATCCTAATAAGGAGATGAACGTTTAATGCGAAAAGTTTTGTCTGCTACTCTTATAGGTACAACCCTTATAGGAACTACATTTGGTAATGCTCAACCGGTAAAAGCGGCAGAGGCGACGAATGTGATCATGGATGCCAATACACGCTATCAAACGATTCATAATTTTGCTGCATCTGATGCCTGGTCGGTTGATCCGATTGGTAAGGAATGGAGTGAGGAAAATAAAAACCAAATCGCCGATCTGTTATTTTCGGCAGATAAGGGTATTGGCTTATCAGGTTGGCGATTTAATGTTGGGGCCGGCAGCAATCTCACAGATCAGGATATTGTGCAGACAAAATGGAGAATGGCGGAAGCTTTTAAGCAAACCGAAAACGGTGAATACGATTGGTCTAAGCAAGCCGGACAGCAGTGGTTCCTTGAGGCGGCCAAGAAACGTGGCGTTAAGCAGTTCGTTGCCTTTTCCAATAGTCCTCCTGTCTGGATGACAAAAAACGGACACGGGCAAGCCGATAATACGGTCGGTTCAACCAATTTGAAAGAAGGATATGAAGATGATTTTGCACGTTACCTGACCGATGTCGTGAAACACCTTCAGGATGAGAAGGAAATCGTATTCCAACATGTCAGTCCGATCAATGAACCGACTTGGGATTGGAACCGCAGCAATCAGGAAGGGAACCGATACAACAATGAAGATGTTAAGCGCGTCGTAAATTCGCTTTATGAAGAACTGCAGCGGCAGGGTGTCGATTCCCATATTGAGATCCCTGAAGCGGTGGAATATAAAGCGCTGCTTGACGATGAGAAGTATATGGAATACTCGGGCGGGAACACACCATATATGGCTGGTAGTAATAGCGCCGGTACCGGTAAATACCGTGAATACATCAAGGACTTTATCGGCAATGCGGATATGAAAAGTAAAGTGGACAACATGGTTGCCGTTCATTCTTATTTTTCTGAAAGTAATAACGATTTGACGAACCTGCGCCGCATTGCGCGTGAAAATATGGATATGTATGGCGGCGAAGAGATATGGATGACGGAGTACAGCATTCTGGGTAGTTATGGTCCAGGACGTGATTTGGGAATCGATCCCGCGCTTTATATCAGTAAGGTTCTTCATCATGATTTAACGGTTGCGAACGTCTCTGCGTGGCAGTGGTGGACTGCAGTGTCAAACGTCGATTATAAAGACGGACTGGTTTATACCGATTATCAGGTTCCAGGGGATCAACAGAATGTGCTGGATTCCAAGATGCTGTGGGCATTAGGGAACTATAGTAAATTCATCCGGCCCGATTCCGAAAGGATCGCCCTGTCGGGTTTTTCGAACAATGATCCGAGTGGTTTTCTTGGCTCCGCTTATATCGATGAAACCAACAAACGAGTAATATCTGTTTTTGTCAACAATACTTCCGAGGCAAAAGATATTCGATTGCAGGCGAACAATCTGCCGGCAGGAACGAAAGTGTTTCAGTACATTCCTTATGTCACATCCGCTACCGACGACTTAGCAGAAAAGTCCGCTGTTGCAGCGGGGGCAGCATATTCCGTTCCTGCAAAATCCATCGTCACGCTTGTTGGCGCATATCATGACGAAACAGCTGTACCGGATGCTCCAATTTTGAAAGCAGTTAAAGCGGAGCATCAAGCGATAACAGTCGATTTTGACCACGTTTTCGGCGCGGAATCATACACGGTCAAATATGGTAACGCAAGCGGACAATATACACAAGAAACAGTGTTGTTTCATGACAGCACTCATACAATTACAGGACTAACGAATGGACAGACTTATTATGTAGCAGTAATAGCAAATAATTCAAACGGGCAAAGCACTTTATCAAATGAGATGCATTCGCAACCCGATCTGTTCCCTCCGGATGAAGTGCAAGCTGCACCGGGAGACGGTCAGGCAACAATATCGTTTATGCCAAGACCGGGTGTCGCCGATTATAGGATCCGGGTTAAGCCAGTTAATCAGGATGGAGTCGAACAGACCAAGGAAGTTACCGTCGAACCAGGTTCCCTGCACACGTCTGTAATAACTGGTCTGGTTAATGACTCCGAATACGATGTTTTTGTGGCTTCTGTCAATGGTTCGGAGGAAAGCACAGAGGTTAATGTGAAAGTGATTCCAGCTTCTATTCCGCCTGCTAAAGTTATCGCCATTCCAGGCGATAAGGAAGTAAAAGTGGAATACAGCATCGTCCCGGAGATTCCAGGCTATCATGTACAATATGGGACGGAAAGCGGAAGTTATGGCCTAAAAGCCGAATCTGCGGCTGGGACACATACTTTGACCAATCTGACTAACGGTACACGTTACTATGTTGCGGTCTCATCCGATGGCGTTGGAGGAGAGAGCAGACCGTCGGATGAAATTTCAACAGTACCATCGGCCGAAAGCGTAGTTTTTGAAGATTCTTTCGAAGATGGTACCGTATCGGGATGGACGCCGTTGATCAGCACTTGGGGCGAAAGCGAAGGTTTACTGAAGCACCAATCGGGAAATGGTGCTCAGGGCGCCATTGCCGTTGACGGCCAACGACTAATCGATGGTACCATTACTGCTGTGGCCGTACATTCAACGCCGGATGCTGACTGGGGTATCTTTTTCCGTGGGACGTACGACAAGTCGTATAAATTTCTATTTGAAAACGGGAAGCTTCATTTGCGAAAAGGTAATGATTCACTTTCCAAATCGGTAGATTTTAATCCGGAGTTAGATGGGATTTATAAATTGACGGTGGTTTTAGCCGGGAAAAATATAAAAGCTTACCTGGATGACCAGTTGATTTTTGATGTCAACGATACCACTTACACAGGTGGAGGATTTGGCCTTCACAGTTGGGCAGATGCGGAGTTCCGTTACTTCAAGGCAGCAAAAGCAGGAGGGGAACCTGTTTTAACGGCACCGGAGCTATACGCTGCGCAGCCTTCAGCAGGATCCATTTTGGTTTCATTCTCTGAGGTGGATGGCGCGGATTCCTACCGGGTCCATTATGGTACTGCTAATAGCGTATATATAAAAACGGTTGATACAACAGAGCCTCGACATATGATTACCGGACTCGAGAACGGTGTCCGCTATTATGTGGCGGTAAGCGCAATAAAGGATGCTCAGGAAAGCGGAATGTCAAATGAATTGTCCGCTATGCCTCTCATTCCCGCAGACCCTTGGCTCTTGTATTATGTGAAAGCCGGCGACGATGAGCCCGGTACAATCAAGGGGTCTCAGATTCTTGGCGTAAAACAAAGTGTTAAAGACCAAGCTTATGGCAGCGATGTGGTTACTGGAAAGACTTGGGGTTATGTAACGAACGGTGGTACTTGGTCGCAGAATACGGGTGATGGGTATTTTGACGGCCTGCGTATTGATGATAGCGATGTGGCGGGGAAGGGGATCACTTACAAATTCGAGTTGCCCAACGGTCGTTACAAAGTAACGCTCGGATTCAAGGATCCGTGGAACAACAATGCGCGAAAACAATTCATCTCTTTGGAAGATCAGCAGGTGAGCCCATCTTTTGTGCCTGGCAATGAGACTGTTAAACAATTTTCCGGCGTGGACGTAAAGGATGGCATTCTTGATGTAGGTGTCTTACGGGACATGACCAATACGGGGAAATATGAGGACCCGATGGTTAGTTGGATTAAAGTGGAAATTGATGATACAGGTATGCTTTATTATGTGGATGCCGGGGACAACAGTCCCAATGTGCTTGAATCCGGCGAAAACTTTGGATCCATGAACCGCAACGAAGAACAGCCGTTTGGAGCTGATCCGGTTACCGGTTTACAATGGGGATATGCTGCATTTGGAAATTCAACCTGGGCTAGAACAGATGCCGCGGAAGCCGATGATACTATTCGCCAATACGATGGAAACGCGTCCGGACCGGGGAAAGGGTTAACTTACAAATTCCAAGTGGCAAAAGACAGCGACAAATCGTACAAGGTGACGCTCGGCTTCAAAGATCCTTGGAAAAGTTCGAGCCGTTATGAGGATGTCATTATCGAAGGCAAGACCGTATTAAGCGAATATAACATTGGCGCCAAGATTGAGACAAAAGTTTTTGATGGCGTTATTGCTGCTGACGGAATGCTTGAAGTAGAAGTTACACGTAACGTCGACCATGGAAGTGGCGACAAACCGATGGTTAGTTGGATTAAAGTGGAGCAAACAACCGGGAATATTCCTGAGCCTGTATTAACCGGAATTGAAGTAAACGAAAAAGCTGTTCAACTTGAAGCGAGAGATACCCATCAAATCAAAGTAAATGCCGTATATTCCGACGGAAGCACCAGAGATATTACGGAAGCAAGCAAATTCGTATCCGATCATCCCGAGATTGCGAATGCTGACGCTGTTGGATTAATAACCGCTTTAAAGGCCGGATCAGCGAATATTAACATTACGTATCAGGGTATGTCCTCAGTTGTTGCATTGATAGTAACTCCAGCTGTTGAAGGTCTGATCGGACTACAAGCTGTGGTGGGTGGAGACGGCAACGTTAGAATCGGAGAAGGGCTTCAAGCTTCGGTTATTGCTCACTATGAGGACGGTAGTACCGCCGATGTGACGAAGTATGCAATTTATCGCTCCCAGGATGAAAAAATTGCAACGATCGATGCAAATGGATTGATTACAGGTCACAAAGTCGGGAAAACTGACATTTATGCTGTTTTCGCAGGCTTTGAAACTTCTACAATTATTAAAGTGAAACCCTACAATTGGAAGAACGGCATTTCCGATTAAACAAAGTTTTCTAGTTAGGATATGTCGGAAGCCAAAAACATTGTCCCATTAAAAGCCGCGTAAATCGCGGCTTTTTTTTGTGAGTACTGAGTTGACAATTACCCGAATAAAATGGTTCACTCATGGGTATTTTATCGTTTGTAATTCGGATGGAAACCATTCAATAACAGGGGGCTGTATTTTGTATCTTTTGTATACTCATAATGATCTGGACGGGGTAGGTTGCGGCATAGTTGCGAGATGTGCTTTTGGCGGCAAAGTGGAAATCCGGTATAATTCGGTAGATGGTTTAAATCTGCAAGTGGAACGGTTTTTAGAAAAATCAAGAAGAAAAAATTTTTTGTTTATTACCGATCTATCCGTAAATGAAGCGAATGAACATGGTCTCGACGAATTTGTGAAATCAGGCGGAAGAGTAAAGCTTATTGATCATCATAAAACGGCTCTTCATTTCAACAAATACCCTTGGGGATCGGTTCAAGTGGAATATGAGAATGGCAAGCTGGCCTCCGCCACTTCGCTTTTCTATGAGTATCTCATTCAGAACGGATTGTTAACGCCCACGAAAGGAATGGATGAATTCGTCGAGTTGGTACGGCAGTATGACACTTGGGAATGGGAGAAGCATGGTTCGCAGCAAGCAAAGCGTCTCAATGATCTCTTTTATATGGTATCCCTCGAAGAATTTGAGGAAAAAATGACGGAGCGTCTTCAGAAAAATGAACATTTTTCATTTGACGAATTTGAAGAAAAAATATTGGACTTGGAAGAAGAAAAAATTGAACGTTATGTTCGGAGAAAAAAACGAGAAATAATCCAAACTGTTATTCATGATCATTATGTAGGCGTCGTTCATGCCGAATCTTACCATTCTGAACTGGGCAACGAATTAGGAAAAGAAAATCCGCATTTGGATTACATCGCGATCATGAACATGGGCGGAAAAAAGATAAGCTTACGAACAATACATGATCATATAGACGTTTCGGAAATTGCAGGTCTTTATGGAGGTGGAGGCCATGCCAAGGCTTCAGGATGCTCCATGACCAAAGAATCGTACCAATCGTTCGTTTCGGAAACATTCCCGATGGAACCGATTCGTGCAGATGCTTTTAAAAATACGTTTAACTTAAAAAACTCCGTTTATGGAACGCTTTATGAGAATAGAAAGGAACAGAGTTTGTTCATTTTCCCATCGGGAGACGGTTGGGTAATCGATGTCGACGGAGACGAATTGAACGAACATTTTCCGACGTTTGAAGATGCGGAACGATTTGTAAAACGGCATTATGCCGCTTGGTTAGTCCGAGACCAAGTCTATATCGCATACCTAATGGAACATATAGCGGAATGTAGAACGAAGGCATAGAACACATGTATTAAAAACAAGTCTAAAAAAGCTTAGTCAGACTGGGAACGGTGCCTGGCTAAGCTTTATTTGTCGTTCGAACTCATCAGTTTGAAGAGGATGTTATAGAAGTTCGTATTTAATTAAAATTGGACGAAAGCAAGGTTCAAGATTATCTTCTTTTTCCATTTACACTTCTTCACAAAACTCGTATTTTGTACATATGTCTATAAACTGATTCCATGCTAATCGAAGATTCCAATAAATGTCGGTTGACAAGAACTTGGTGGCTGTCTTTAAAACCTCAGTTTCGATACAAAACGATCTATAATTAATCGGAGTTGTTTATTTTCTTCGGTCGGGTTATTAAAAACATTCATTGCAACATTCATTGGCGTAAACGATTTCATACGATTTATTTTTCTCTTACTTTTGAGTGATCGATTCGGGCATTCAAGATCTTGAATCTTTTGTTTGCTCTGCTCATGAAGAAAGTATTCTATTGAGTATTCTATTGAGAGTGTATTAGTTTCGTCTATAATCTTTAATGCAAACTTCGGGAAACTCGCTTGTTTTATTTCCGTAATTTCTTTCCAAGTCGGTGCTGATTCTCGTAAAGCTCCCTCCTCTGCAACTTCAAACCATGCGTAAAAAAAATTAATACAAAACTGAGCAGTAATTTTATTCAATATCCAAATCAATTGTTGCGCAGAAGCATGGCTTGCAGCTTGACGTCGAAACTCCTTGTATAAGTATTGGATTTCTTCGTAGATGATTTTAGTAGCTAACTGCAAACTAAATTCAAAACGTCTCGGTTCTTCAATATCATCTCCCCGCGTATTCCGCCGATAAAAATATTCACTTAAAAGTAACGACTTCCTCCAAAAAACATATGCGTATGCATATGGACAAATTTCAGGCAATTCCTTTGTGTCGGCTATGCGCATCTCCCAAAATTGCTTTATACAATGGGAATGTTTTTGAAAAAGAGTCTTTTTTAGATGTCGGTCTACGGACCTGAAAATTGTTAGATTTTCGAGGTAAATCTGTTCGATTAAGTCCGGTGTCTGAACAATTCCGTCATTTTTATCGGATGGCTCAATCAATAAACTTGACGTTAAGCTGGAATCCGTTAACAACTCAATACTTCCGTGCTGTGGCAAAAACAGCCATCTAAAATAAAGTTGATCTCCCACATCTCTTGATATCCATCGTAATATAAATGGATCAGAAATTTCGAACGATATATCCCACTCACTCCACCCTTTAGTAGAAAAATCAGCAAGAATATAGCCACAGGTGCATGTAAATGGGTTACTTAACCTCTTATTACTAATCATGAAAGGAATTTCTTTTCGGCAATTTGGACATTTCTCAATCACTTTAGTTCCATGATATGGGCATTTCTGAACCAGAATGAATTGATGGAACCAGCTATGAAAACCGCTACTCAAGCATTCAGCACACCACCTTACATGCTTGGCGAACCAAGTATGAGGTAGTTCACGGAAATGTTTAAGTGAGTGTAACAACAAAGTGATTGTAGCTTTGTTATTTTCGATCAGGTTGTAACTAAGAACTTTAATCAATAGATCTTCGTCGAATGCATCTAAATTTATCAACTCCCTCCTATTATCACCTATCACCTTACTTTTTATATTCTGTATTGATTCATTCCCGAGGATTCTAATAATACTGTCACGGTCAATAACATTTGCGAATGACAGTTTCTCGAAGATGGACCATGGAGTTTCATACTCTCTCACCCACTCTTTTCTCCAAACAACATTCAAGTCATTGTTCAGGTTCAATTTGTTTGCTCCTTTTGCACAAAAGCCATTGAATATCTAGGGCTCAATGTATAGACATCATTCAATTTGCCTTCTTTGCTAGTGCCATATATATTTCAGACTCAATGTAGCCAGACTTCTGGATAGCTTCTCTCCATTGTTCAATCGAAAGCCATTCAGAACATTTCCCATTCGCGCCATTTAACTTCAAGGCATTTTCGACTGTGAATGCGACATATTCCATAGGGAGCTCCACTTCTTTCCCTGAAAGACCAAACTCCTGTCTAATGTCTAAGAAAAGATTGAATAAGCTGCTTGAAAAATCAGTAAGTCTTTTTCCCGAGTCAAATGCTTCAGGAAAGTAATACCTAGAGTAGTACCACCCACTGTTCGGAGGGAATTCAGATTCGTCATAACTCTGAAGGACGAACTCCATTTCTTCTATTTTCGTAATCCCTCTAAAACGGTATTCGGACGGCATAAATCTTCCAACAATGTGTGATTTTGCATTAGCAAGGAAAAAGGAGCGGCGTGTTACTAACTGCTCCTGACCTATTGAGATGGTAGTCATTCTTATGTTTCTTCGCATCAGTTGATTGTAAATATCAATTAAACAGTCATATTGCCATTCTGTAAGTTTTTGAGCTTCATCCATAATCAGGACAATTCTCCGAAGATTGGAACGTTCAGCCTTCTCATGCATCAAATTTACTATCTGATTCCGTAAAACAATTTCATCCTTCTTTCCTTCAAACCCAAAACGAAAATCCGAAAGCATGTCTCGAAAAAATTTCTCTGCTGAAGGCACTTTATAGCTTTTGCTGTCCGCAATAAAAACAGGTATGGGGGTTTCCAACATTTCAGGTAAATAAGTGACGGCAAACGTTGTTGCTTTGGTTTTTCCCAACCTAGGTCGTCCATAAACAATCATACCTGGAGCCCCATCTGTTATGATCTGAATGATCTTATCCATTAATCTGTTTATTTCCAAGGTAGGAAGAACATACTGCCCTTGTTCAATTGGGTGTGTACCAGGAGTAATCAGTGGCCTAAACATGCGTAATGTTCACCTTTCTAAGGCATTATGGTTTTGAATCGTCTAGCAGAAATTGTTGTTATTGAAGCTTGAAGCTTTTCTTGTTGCTCTCTTGCCCTTTCTAATGCATTTATCTTCTCATGTTCGACAGCCAATGCCTCGCTTTGATTCGTCCCTTTCTCTTCTTCGCCTTTTTGAATGACTTGCTGTACTTTCGCGATCTGGTTTGCGGTGCCTTTTTTCTTGTTCTTTACCTGTGATAAGAGATATTCGTGATACACAAAAATAGGATCATCCCACTGGGTGAAATGGATCAATTTTTTTACTTTAAGTAAATTAATCGCCTTCCTCATCTGTAACGTATGAGGAGTTAACGACCATTTACCTGCTGCAACAAGCTCACCAAACTCACTTCCATCCGGCATATATACTCGAATTGTGCGGAGATCGTCTACATTAACGTGTATAGTAACCTTCGTATTAATCAAATGTGCGGATTGGGCTAACAATTCGTTCCTGTATTCAACACCCATATATTCGATATAAGGGCGCTTTCCTGACTTGTGGCTGCCACGAATTGTTCTTGGCTGTTCGATTTGTGTAAATTGAAATTCTGCACGCTTGGATTCATGTAACAATCTAGGTCTCATCCCTTTATTTAGTCTTTGTTCCAATGCTTCAAGTGGTGAATTGTAGAACAAAGCACCATGGGGGGTGCCATTATAGTTGGCAACGACGACATCAAGAAGTTCTTCCAGATGTTCATATGTCATCTCATAACGTATAGCCATTTTCTCAGGATCTTTTCGGCGGGGATCCTTCGGATGGCTTCCAGTCGTATTAACCATACGTTGTACACTGCTTGAAGTTAGTGTTTGGTGGAAGCGTTCAATATGAGGTCGTCTCATAGGTCTATTAACTGCCCCTAAACATGTTGTACAGCCAATTAGATTACGAAAACGCTCTCTCACCATCTCAGCAAGGTGTGCCTTAGCATTATCGAAATAAACAACATCCCAAACAGCCCACTCGATGTCTTGAAAGTGTTCAGATGGATACCCACCTCCTGGTTGATATGATAGTCCATGGATAGTTAGATTTTTCTTCTTTACTGGCATGATTGCCTTTTTCGCAGCAATCATGACATCACTTGCGTTATATTCCTTATTTAAACAAATGTGGGGCCGCCCGATGACTGTATCCGTAGCCCGATCTATAAAACTTAGGAACCATAGTCGATCTAAAGTCAGTACAGCATCGTCCCCTTCCAAGGTCTTAATGGTGATCACAAACGTCCCATCGATTCGGTGACCATCAAATTCAACTTTTTGATAAGGAGTAATGGTTCGAGGATAGTTCTGCTGTCCAATCCCTGAGTTTTTGGCTTTTTGCTCAGCATCATGACCATAACGGGAAGAAGACTTCCCAAAATGTGTGTCTCGGAGATGCTCTAAATATCTGCACAATGCTCTATATCCTAAATGTTTTGTGTTAAATGGATACTCACTTCTGGATACCCCCTCTTCTTTGCACTTTTCAACAAATTTCTTATGTATGTATTTGGGCTTCATGACGGGTTCAGATATTTTCTTTCGGCCAAAATATAAATTTTCAATTTCGTCACGAATTTTGGGGTATTTCTCTAATAGTAAGTCAAACTCACCTGTTTTTCTTGATTCATTAAATTTCCGTGATAGCTGGTTTAGTTCGTAGTTTTTTATTTTTTTGTTTGGAATCAGCCCCCTATAACCCCAAGGGACACCATTTGGATCAAAGGAAATACATCTCGTATATAAACGTATTAAGTTTCTACGATCCACGCCGGTTAGAATGTAGATCTCCTTTTGACTCTTTTCATTTGCCACATATAGATCGATTGCTTCTTTTCGTTTTAGAAATATGGCCCTGTCATCCTCGTCAAGCAAAGTTTCATCTACTCGGAGCCACAATTCCAGGTCAATTTGGACTTGGGATAAGTCCCCTCGGTCAATGACTTTAACTCTACTCACGTAACCATACCTCCGATTGCTTACAAATAATGGATTCATCAATATTGAGATGGATTGCTCCGTGATAAAATAGCCATAAACAAGCATCATGTACTAATGGATACGAGATTGACGCTATTTCAGTTAGACACAGTAAGTTCAATCGTTCAGGTCGTATATATTTGTGCAGATGTGCAGCCGCCTTTGGCTCCGGATTGTTTTTAACGAAAGAAATAATTTTCAGTCGATTTTCTAACTCAAAATGGCTTTTCCTTAAGACCTTCTCTGTTACAATCTCATATGAGATCCCATTTTCCTCACAGTAGGTTTGCTGTACCGTACTTGCCCAAAATAATACGTATAAGTATCAATTTATTTATTTGATACATAAACACGCATGTATCTACACCAGGGTTTTGATTACACTTAAATAGAGGTGTAATCATGGACAATGCGGTGCTCAAGCTTATTGGTCAACGAGTGAGAGATTTACGAAAACAAAGAAACCTTTCCCAAGAACAACTCGGAGAGATTGCTGGGTTCCACTTTTCATACATCGGAGGATTGGAACGTGGACAAAAGAATATTTCCCTTCTTAACATGGATAAGATTGCACAAGCGTTAAATGTACCACTTCACGAGATCTTTTTTTACGGCCGTCAAATTAAGCGGAAAACAAATAGCGATAAAGATGATATTATAAACAATATTTATGAGAAGCTTGTTGGTATGAAAACAACGGAATTAAAGAAACTCCAGCGATTAATTGAAGAAGTTTTTACATAAGTTAATAAGTAAAGCTCGCCTATACGTTTTGGCTATCCAAAACATAGGGCGAGCTTTTTTTCAGTATGTAATATGACACTCCCCTCCCATTTCACATCATATGTTATATTTCCATGCCAGACAGGAAATAGCTTGATTATGATTAAAGTTATGAGGTGAGTATTGAGTATGTTGAAAATCCAGGAACAAAAAGATTACGATGCGTTAAAAATAAAAATACAGACTCTTCCCCTTTTCGTCAACGATTATATACATTTCAAATTGGGAGAAAAATTGTCTCCTTCCTCCCTCCTCGAGTATTCGAGAGATGTTAATATGTTTTTCCTCTGGTTGAAATGTGAATTAATACCCAATATAAAACGAATTGATGAGATTGGTGTACATCACTTAGAGGAACTAACTGTGGAAAATATCCGAGAGTTTGAAGAATACCTTCGTGTCGTTGAAAATATGATGGAGCGAACCATATCTAGAAAGATACATTCAATACGTTCATTGTTTAACTATCTTCATGATGTTGCTGAGAATGCTAAAGGTGAACCTCTAATCAGAAGAAATGTTTTTCGTAAAATTTCAATGAGTAGAGTATCTAGCCCGATCTCAAATGCGCGAGCAATTCAAGACAAGGTTCTACATTCTGATGCTGCGGATGATTTTGTTTCTTATATTCGAACTCGATATCGAAGTGAAAATGCAACAAATCTTCAAGCTCTTTGGAATTATGACCTAAATGGAATTCGTGACACTTGCATCGTTAGTTTGATGTTGAAATCAGGGTTGCTTGTGAGTGATATCGTGAATCTTAACCTCGCAGATATTTCTATGCATAACAAACAAATCACCATTTCACGTCAATGGTCAGGACAAAGAAGTAGTCATATCGTACTGTTTAGTGATTCCACAAAAGATGACTTACAAAAATATTTTAATGTCCGAGCTTTGATTTACCAACCGGAGAATGATGAAACAGCATTTTTCTTAGCCGTTCCTAATGGTCACAAAATCGGTAAGAGAATGACAAAAAGAGCTGTTCAAGAGATGGTAAATAAATATTCAGCTAAGTATGGTAAACCTGAGGTAACAACTCGACAATTAAGGCATTCCTTCGGTTTAGAGCATCAAAAATATAGCAGCATGGTTCAGACTAAACAACAACTTGCTTTGAGAAGTATTGAATCTACTGAGAAGTATCAGATTCTTACTGAATTAGTGGAATAGAGTAATTGTAAAAAAATAGAGGTTCGATTTCCCTCGCAAGGGACACCAGGAATTAACCTTTCCGTTAGCTTAGCGAAGGCTGCCGATCGTTTTGGCCATTTTTTATCAATTGCCTCCAATATGAAAGACACCAATAACGGTTTTACCATCAACGTCATATAGCGGGATATCATAACCACCTGTGGGCCTACTCTTTTGTATTGCTAGAGCTTCCTCGGGTGTCTTGGGCTGCTCACCCTCTAGATCTTTTTTCAGTACATATCCCATAGTACCATCCACACCTACTGCACTAATTAAATCAGGTTCCGTTTCAGAGGAAATGGCATCACCCGCAGAACCATATGTCTGTCCGTTTTCATTTTTGGGATAGTTAGGAGCTTTTGTAAGGCTTGGACTCGTTGTGGTTTTAGCATCTGTACTTTGGAACGCCATTGCACCCACCACAACGCAAATGACAAAAATAACACCAATGATTATTCTGATGCCTTTCGAATACAACCGCATTTTGTTCACTCCCCAAAATTTCTTAATTGTAAATGTATAGTCATACACCCTAAGCATCCAATAAATTTTACGGTTCCAGTTGTTGGAAAGTTGCGTTAATCTGCCCGTTAACATTCCTGTAGGTGTTCGAGATCAATGTTCTTTACCATATCATGGTACATCCAAAAGATATGTTTACAAGTTGATTTGCACTCTTCAAAGTTATCTGTATTGAGTTTAAATACTTCAACTGCAGACATGGATAATCACCTCTTTTCATAAATTCCTTTAATAATATTTCGAGCAATTTCTCACGCTATCCTGCCAGTTACTTCAACAAACGAAAAAGGAGCTGCCGTCAAGCAAGCTCCTCACTATCGTACCCGTTAGCTTAATACTGTACGAAAAAAATCAATCGAAAGTGCGATTAAGATAAGTAAACCTGCCAAAAAAAGAATAAACCACCCAATAGTATTTAAGGTGAGGATTTCGAATGAAAATTCAAGTATTGCCCATAATGTCAGGTGTTTTTCTTTCTTAGCTGCTTTAAATTCTTTATTGAAATCACGAAGGGAGTATCCACCCAGTAGAGTCATACCAACACCAAGAATCCAAACTATAAGTCGACTCCCTTCATGTATTACGAGACCCATCGATTTCCCCCCCTTCTTATGTATACGCTTCCCTATTTTTCCGTATAAATTCTTAAATTGTCTGCCCTTTAGCTTATTAAAATGAGCAGGCCACCGCAGTGTCTGCTCATTAGTGTGTGTTATTCAACTATCGTTCTCCGTTAGGTTAATGTGAACTTATTAACTTCAATCCCTGTTTAGTTGCATGTTTATTAATCTTGGCAATTAACTCATTCCTATAAATCAAAGCACTGAATGGAATTTCTCTATGATCTGGATTATCTGGAAAAATGTGTTCTGGGAATATAAAAAAATTATGTTGGTCCATTTTCTTTATAATGAAATAGTTCCCAACAAACTCCCCGTTTCTAATATGAGGCGAAGTTATAAAATTAAAAATTCCCTCGTACATCTCTTGGTGCTGAATTTCATCATTTAAAAATACTTCAATCACATTTTTTTTCATTGTTCTCACACCTTTCTATACCTTAATAATTAAATACCTGTTTCAAGTTATCCTGCCCGTTACTTCAATGAGCTAAGACCCCTTAGTTCCCCATCCACACTGTAAAAGTATCAACACTTTTACCATGAAAGTAATTTTGAGAATATCCAATAAGGCAAGAACGACCAATACGAAGACCACTAAAACAATTCCTATTAAAGTGCCCACTCCTGCAAACAAATAAGAATCAGCCTTCCTTTTTATCCAATCAAAAGAAAAGCCGATTGCTAAAGTTAATGGTATAAAAGTTAAACCAACTGTCAGTTGTCCGATCGAAAATCCTGCAATAAAACTGAAGATGTAAATTGCGATAGCGGAGATCCAGTAAAGACGATGTCGACCGCTGATTGCAAATATTAATGACACAATTGCAATAACCAAAGCAGATATGCAATTATAGAAAAAATAGGAATTTTATCCCCCTCCAATATCATCATGCTATAACCTGGGTATTCTTGTTGTAAAAAACTACCCTTTAGTTGAGAAAGGCCTTACGGCCCCTAAAAATAACGCCGATACAATTCCCTTCGTCGTTCTCCGCGTAACTGGGCGTAGATCTGTGTAGTGGATGCTTTCTCGTGGCCCAACATCCCTTGGATAAAATCCAAAAGCGTATTGTGGGAATTGTCATTCTTCGAACAGGGTGAGTTTCCGTCACAAAGAGGGCTTTCAAGAATCCTCGCGGTCCTCAAGGTACCTCTTTAACCAGACCTTGCACTCAGTTGTAAAATAAACTTCTCTTTGCTTAGAACCTTTCCCATTCACAATAGCGGAGCAGTTTTCCCAGTTGATGTCTTCAACATTTAATCTGTGCACCTCACCGACACGGCAACCAGTACAATATAGGAATTCCAAAAGTGCATGCTCGCGCGGAGAACCACAGGTAATCTTGAGATGAATAACATCTTCCTCGATCAAAAACTTTGGGATCCGTTTATCCATCTTGGGTTCTTTCAGTTTTAAAGTCGGATTTTTAGTGATGTGCCCTTCTTCGAATGCAAATCGAAAAAGGGATCTGACGAACCGAATGCGATGCCCTAAGCTGCTTGGCTTCAATCGCTCCGACTGTTTCGCTAGATAATCCTTCAGCAAAGTCAGGGAGACTTCTTCGATATCAAGGTTGCCGATTTCTCGGATCAGAACCTTTAACTGAAGGGAGTATGCTTTCAAGGTATGCGGGCTAAATCCCAAAATGCGCTTATCAGCCTCATACAACATCCACAGATCCATCAATTTCATAAACATTGCCCTCCCAATGTCTTATTATCCTAAGCTTCGCTTTGATTGGGAGGATTTAATCTTTTCCTTGACAAAAAATAATGTACTTGTCGCTAGCGTACCCGTTAGCGTAACAAACCATTTTCCTTAGGGATGCTTAGAATCAGCAAACTCTTTTATTTTAACAATACCCATTGCCGTCCCGGTCATATACACCATTGATCAGTTAGTCCTTTTCCAGAATAGATTCTCTGAGGTTCTTAGTTTAAGAAGAAAATAAAGTTCTAGACTGAAAATTATCAAGACCTCATTAGAGTTTAAAATATAGGGATCTACATATTATGCAAAACTAATATGTAGATCCTTTTGTTTTCCGGACTGAAGAAAATATTAATCGAGGAGCGATCGTTACGGGCATATTTGCTTAATCTAATAATTTATAATAGACGGCATTTACATAAGAACGTACGTACGATATGATGATTTTGCATATATATACCAATATAGAGTTGGGGTTGTAGTATTTGGTTACATTTAGTGAATCTTATTTGGGGAGTGTGTCTGCATGGACAAGAATTCTGTTTATAGAACAAACATTATAGGCGGTGGTGAGGTTGGCGCCATCTCGGTCGACATGGATAAGAGTGTTGTTCATGAAACAAACAGCTTATTTTGGGATACAAAAGGAAATGATGTTTTAGGAGCAACCTCACTTCCTCTTTATGGAGCATTTGTCTCAGAAGAAAAATGCCAGCTTTTTGGCGATGTCTCAGGAAAAAAGATGCTGGAAATAGGCTGTGGAAGCGGTCAATCTTTGCAATATCTGGGGGAACGCAAAGCATCTGAACTATGGGGTATAGATATATCAGAAAACCAACTCGAAAAGACAAAGCAACATTTGACGGAGTGTGGTCTTTCAGCAAAATTAATCTGTTCACCCATGGAAGAGGAATGTGGCATACCAGAGGATTATTTTGACTTTGTTTATTCGGTTTATGCAATAGGCTGGACAACCGACCTTGAGGGTACTTTTCGCCGGATTGCTTCTTACCTAAAAAAAGACGGCGTATTTATTTTCAGCTGGTCTCACCCTATACACAAATGTGTTACTGCAGAAAATAATATGCTTATTTTTAAAAAATCTTATTTCGATGAATCTTGGTATTCGCTATCTCTTGGCGGAAGTACGCTAACATTATCGGACCGTAAACTATCAACCTATGTGAATGCGTTGGCAAAAGCGGTATTTGTCTTAGAGCAAATGATTGAGCAATCTGATGATGAAATTATACAATCGCGGGCTAACAGCGATTTTGCAAAAAAAGCGAAGATGCTTCCTGTAACTTTTGTAATCAAGGCAAGAAAACTATAGTATCCGTTAGCGTAATGGCCGTTAGTTCAAAGACCAACACTGTTTACCTGTGGTCCCATCACCGCGCTATCTGTAACCGCAAGTTTAAAGGTCATCCTTTGCAGGATGACCCTTTCTTTTTAGACGCACCATATAACTAACGTTCTCCGTATGTTCAATATCTAATCGAAAAAATCTAGCAGTGCTTGTGACCCCTTCGTATGATCATCCATTCCTTAAATAACCCAGCAGCTTGTCTCTTACGGTCTCCCATTCTTTATCCAGAATGCTATATACATTAGAGTCCCGAATATACCCATCATGAAGGATCATCTCTTGACGCAAGGTTCCTTCTAACTGCGCTCCGATTCTTTGAATTGCACGATTGGATCTCTCATTTCTTGCATCTGTACGAAGTTGTACACGAACGAGGTTCATTTCTTCAAATCCATATTTCAGCAACAGGTACTTGCACTCTGTGTTTACCCTGGTACTCCAAACCTTGGGGTCCAACCAAGTTCCACCTATTTCGAGTTTTCTGTTTTGCGGTGAGATATCTAAGTAACTGGTACTACCAACAATCTCATTTGTACTTTTGTCAAAAATCACGAACGGATACCTTAATCCCTGCTCTTTTGACTTCATCCACTGATTCATTGTAGTTACCAAATCTTCAGGCTTACTCATTGTTGACGGACTGTACGTCCATATTTCGCTGTGATTACTTGCCTTGAACAACCCATCCAAATGTTCATGTGACGCCGGTAATAACCTTACTCGTTTTCCTTCAAGTGTAATGTCGCCTTTTATCAACGCCAACCACGCCCTTTCTTCCACAATAGTACACAATACCAACTCTACCATCTTTTGTCTAAGACTTAGTATTCAGTTTTTCTGCTCGTTAGGTGAGCGAAGGCTGCCAGTCGTCATGCAGCTATCGTACCCGTTAGTTGAACACTATTGAATCATAGATTGAACATAGGTAAACAGACCATGTTCGGAACTATTGTCTAGGTATTTACATACTTCAACCAATGGAAATAACGTTTGTTTAAATGTTTTTGAATATAGGACAGCTTGAGTTTCTATTGGGTCTTCATAAACTTTAATTTGGGGTTGCCACTTTAAAACTGTTTCAAAATTGTACCAATGGTAATCTTTTGTGGAGAATCTTTTAATGACTTCGCCAACATATGCTCCAATTCTTAATACAAAATTTTCGGAATGTTCTTCCAAAGCTGACGTACCTTTTAAAGCAAAATCTTTGAAGTATTCTTCTAAGGCTGACGTACCTTTTAAAGAGTCTAAATATTTCTCAATATGTTTAATGCTACCTATAGAGTAATCAAGATTCTTCGAAGTAAGTAGTTCTTTATCTTCTATTCGATTTGACACATCTAGAAACAGTAGTTCGGATATCCCCTTTAACTCTGTATCAATCTTTTTATCGAAGAACATATTTTCACCCCCAATTATGTCTTTTGTACGTTCCGGCAGTCATCCCACCTTCTGCATCTCCAAGTTTGTCTTTTACTAAACAATCCTGCCATAATAAAATGAGTAGGCTACCGCAGCGCCTGCTCATCGATGAGTGCTATTCAACTATCGTTACCCGTTAGCCATCCATGCCGCTCACGCGACACCACAGATTATGGAAGTAATTACGTTCTTCCATGGGAGCCATCCATGCCGCTCACGCGACACCACAGATTATGGAAGTAATTACGTTCTTCCATGGGAGCTTAACGTTGATCCTTATTTTCTAGTTGCTATGAGTAATCCCGTCGACCAGTTAAGTTCAACAATTTGAAAATCTTCTGAACTTCGCATAGTTCTTATCAAGTTTCTTACCTTTTCTTCATGACCTGCAGTCCATGAGTCTATCGGGTTCAAATCATCAATTATATAAAATCCTCCAGAGTTTACCATCGCCAAAGTCTCTTCCAAGTAATAAAACTTACCTGGCCAAGTGTCAGCAAATATAAAATCAAATTTCTTTCCTTTACTTTCTTCAATAAAAATACCACCATCTACCGTAACAAACTGTACACGCTCATCATCAATAATAGATCTTGCAATGTTCTGTATTGATTCGTCCATTTCAACGGATATCAATCGAGACGACGTATCCATTCCATCTAATATCCATGTTGTTGAAGCTCCAGCTCCAGTTCCAAGTTCTAAAAATATGCCTTTTCGCTTTGAACTAGCAAGAGCACGTAACAATTGACCTGTTTCTATATCACAAAACATCTTGAAGTTTAGTTCGTTTCCTTTTTCAAGGATATCATCAAGCTTTTTTGGTTTCATCTCGAAAACACACACCTTTATATAGTATTTGCCCCAATTGCATATAACGACTTAATCTCGATAACTGAAGTATTCGCGAAGAGATTAAGCTATCCTGTGCCCGTTCAACGAGGCTGCCGTTTCATGCCGGCAGCCTCGTTTTGGTGATTGTTAA
>JBNJJW010000018.1:0-131711 GCA_051750645.1 Bacillota bacterium
TTTTTAGCTCTATTTTCCAGTTCTGGCGCATATGAGGCCCGTTAGAGGGCGTTCTGCGGACTTTAGAACTAGTTTCTAGCTCTATTTATGCAATATTGGTTTGTTTAAAAAAAATAGAGCTAATTTTTAGCTCTATTTTCCAGTCCTGGCACGTATGTGGCCCGTTAGAGGGTGTACTTCGCACATTAACCGCACAGCTACACCGCTATATTACCCTGCGAGTGCTGATATAGTTCAAGGTAATGTCCCTCTTGCTCCAGCAGCTGCTGGTGATTCCCCTGCTCCACGATTTCGCCATGGCTCATGACAATAATCCGGTCAGCCTGCATGATGGTCGACAACCGGTGGGCAATGACAATCGTCGTCCGGTTTTGCGATACCACCTGGAGCGCGTTTTGGATCAATTGCTCGGTATGCGAGTCCAGATTGGCGCTCGCCTCATCCAAAATAAGAACCTTCGGCTTGAACACGATAATTCTCGCAAACGAAATCAACTGGCGCTCACCGGCGGACAATCCGCTGCCCCGCTCCGAAAGCTTCGTATCATAGCCGTCACTAAGCTTCTGAATGATCGAATCTGCTCCTACGAACTCGCAAGCTTGAATAACCTCCTCGCGGGAGATCGTATCGTCGAACATTCTGACGTTATCAATAATGCTGCCCGAATAGAGATAGGGCTCCTGCTGCACTAACCCCACAACCCGATGCAAGGTGGCCTGCGGGATATCCCGTACATCCGTTCCGTCAATCTGGATACTTCCTTCCTTCACGTCATAGAAACGGCATAATAAGCTGATCAGCGAGCTTTTGCCGGCACCGGTCGTTCCGACAACACCTATAAGCTCTCCGGGATTAATATGCAAATCCAAATTGCGGATGATCGGTACGCCCTCTTCGTAGGAGAAGGAAATGTCATCAAAATCGATACGCCCCTTTACCCTATCAATGCTAAGGCTAGCTTGCGGGCCTTCCCAATCATCCTCCGAGTATTGCGTTTCCGCCGGTTCAGGCTTGCGATCCGTAATGTCCGGCTTGTTCGCGAATACCGACCAAATCCGGGTAATGGCGACGGTAGCTGACTGCAGCGTATTCCATTGCTGGGTAATCGTATTGATCGGCTGAAAAAATTGCCGGATATAAGTAATGAAGGCATACAATACGCCAAATTCAAGATTTTGACCGAGAACAGCGTTTCCGCCGATCCATGTCACGAATGCAATCGATAAATTACTCAATATGTCAAAGGTTCTGCCGAACACGACATTGGTCCGTATTTCCCGGATATTCGCTTGAAAATACAAGCCGTTACGCTCGTTGAATTGCTTTTCCTGCTCCTTCTGCTGATGAAACACCTGCACAAGATTCATGCCGGACAAGTTTTCTGCTACAAACGCCACCAGACGGGATAATCTCGTTCTTGCGAGCTGATACGTCGTTCTCATAAATGAGCGGAAGGCAATGGCGATGAGCGATATGATCGGCAATAAGATTAAACAATAGAGAGCTAATGTCGTATCGAGCTGAAACATCATGACGATTATGAATAGCAGCGTCAATCCGTCTCTGAACAAGCTCAGCAGCACCTGACTAAAAAACTGGTTCAGCGCCTCCGTGTCGCTGGATACGTGCGTGATCAGACTTCCGCTGGACATGCGGTCGAAATACCGCATCGACTGTTTCATGATATGGCCGAACAGCTGCTTACGAACGCGCGCCACGATGCTTTGGCCGATATGCTGGAGCAAATTGCTCTGCAAATACGTAAACAACAAGCTGGACAACGATAATCCCAAATAAACAGCGCAAATGGTCAACAAACCTTTATAATCATTCCTGCCCGCCAGCAAATTGTCGTCAATCGCGATCTTCATCAAAAAAGGCTGCAGCAAATCCGATAAAATGGCAATTAACGTACAGCAAAAAACACCGATGAATGCCCAAATATGCGGTCTCATATAACCTGACAGCGCGCGAAAGGCCGAAACGTATTGCGGCTTCTGTTCCGGCAGATTGGGATCCGCCTTCTGATCCGCCTGCCAATTATGAATGGCTTGTGCCGGTCGCATGTTGACTCCCCTCCTCCTGTATGGCATGAAGTGTCGCATAGAGTCCCTGCATCGCAAGCAGCTCCGTGTGAGTGCCACGCTGGACAATCACGCCGTCATCGAGCACTATAATTTCATCAGCGTGCTTAATCGCGCTGATTCGATGCGCGATAATAATGGTTGTTTTATCGCTTCTTTCTTTTTGTATCGATTCTATAATATCCTTTTCCGTCACGGCATCCACCGCGCTGACGCTATCATCGAGAATCATGACCGGTGCGTTCTTGATCAGCCCGCGGGCTAAGCTGGTACGCTGCCGCTGACCGCCGGACAAAGTTAATCCGCGCTCTCCCAGCCTCGTTTCGAACTGATTTGGCAAATCGACGATATTGTCATAAATTTGGGCATGCCGCGCGGCAGCCTCCACGTATTCGTTATCCGTATCACGCTTGTAGAAAGCAATATTTTCTCTAATCGTCGTACTGAATAAAAAGCCGTCCTGCGGAACGTAGGCGATCTGACTCCTCAAGCTTTCAAGCGTCATCTCTCTCACATCCGTATTGCCGAACCAAACGGTTCCGGGCGGCGGATCATAGGTGCGCAGCAAAAGCTTCATCAACGTTGTCTTGCCGCTGCCCGTTCGGCCGATGATGCCAAGCGTCGATCCGGGACTAATGTTCAGGTTAATGTTTCTAAGCACCTTATTGGAAGACTCTCCATATGAAAACGATAAGTTTTGAATGCGAATGCCCGCATCGGTCAGATTCACTTCCTTCGCGTTTTCCAGCTCCACGATATCCGACTTTTGCGACAGCAGCTCATTTAATCGTTCCAGAGAAGCGCGGGAGCGCTGGATCGAATTAATAACATTCCCGATTTGTTGAAGCGGATTCATCAGCATCCTTATATAGAGCGTTAAAGCAACGAAATTGCCAAGCGTAATTTGCTTCGAAATCGTCAAGTAGCCGCCGAAGGCAAGCGCGACGACCAAAGCGATTGCCCCTAGAAATGGAATCAAAGCTTGAAAGAAAGATGAGACTCGTACCAAGCGCAATTGATGATGCCGGATTTGCTCAACCGTTTTGCCAAAACGCTCATTCATGATTGGCTCTACCGCGAACTTCTTCGTTACCCGAATGCCGCCGAACTGCTCTTCAGCCGTTTCCGTCATCGTTCCGAGCGCTTCCTGCACCTTTAACGACCGCCGCCTAATGATCGGTCCCAGATAAACGACAATGACAGAAATAAGCAACAGCGGGAATACGGAAACCAAAATCAAATAATAAGGAATATCGCTGAGAAGCATCATCGTAACGGCGGCTACAAACAACATCGCTGCATTCGCTGCCTGATTGATTCCCATTGAGATCGACTCTCGAACCGCGGTAACATCGTTCATAAAATAGCTGAGCAGCTTGCCGACACCGTTTCTCGAATAAAACCGCTCGCTCATTTCCGTAAAATGCTTGAATAAGCCTCTCCGGACGAAATATTCAAATCTTCTGCCCACATACATAATTAAGTACATAGCTAAGCCGTTAAAAAGCACATGGCCGACGCCTATGACCAGCAGCAGCAAGCTGTAATCTACGATCAAATCCCGCGTTAAACCCCCGATTTGCAGCTTATCCGTAAACTGGCCCAATACCTTCGGAAAAAAAACGTTAATGCTGTTGGATATCAAATGTAGAAAAATAGAGATCAGATACACATACCACGACTTCCGAAAAAAATCTGCGAGTATCCTTTTTGGTTTCAAATATGACCACCTCCTATTGCGGTAGTATTATTGCGCTGCATCCGTTTGCGGAAACTGTAATTCGTACAGCTATTCGGCTAAAATGACGAACGGATTTTACAGTAGCCGCAAATAAGCAATAAAAGCAACGATCGTGCCCACGGTCATCTGACCCTTCATCGCAAGCCAGGCGCCAAAAACAAGCACGATAGCCAGACCGACATAGTTTAGCAAAATCAATAATAGGCTCATAAGCGGCTTGCAAGCGGACCATCTGGATATTGGCATCCATGTTCTTCCGCGTTCGTTCGGAAAACCGTTCGGACTCATAGGACTCGGCAGTAAACATTTGATCAGCCGGATGCCGGTCAACGTGTTTTGCAAATGATCGCTGACATCCGCAACCGACTCCTGAACCGTTCGAAACAAGGAGCGCATTCTTCTTCCGAACAGCCTCGTCGTCAATATCATAAATGGGAAGGTTGCGAGCAGCAGAAGCGTCATTCTCCAATCAATCCACAGCATATAAATCACAATCGCCGTAAACGTAAAGAAATCGGTAAATAATTGCATCATGCTGGACGAAATCATTTGCTGAAGAATGTTACGTCATTGGTAACGCGCGACATCAGGTCACCGGTACGGTTCCGGTCAAAGAAGGAGACATCCAAGCTTTGCATGTGACGGTACAAATCGTTGCGAAGGTTGTAGAGCACCTTTTGTCCGATCGAGGCCATGAGAGAGGTGCTTATAAAACGAAGACCGCCCAGCGCTATCGCCGCACCAAGAACTCCTCCTCCAATGAGAAACAGCCGGTCGAATCGTTTATTCGGAATAAGGTGATCGATGGTGAAACGCGTTAATTGAGGAATAACAAATTCGAGCAAAGAAACCGCTATTACGCAAACGACAGGCAAACAACGATGGCCATTCCAGTCGGGCATGCGCGTAAATCCGCACAAACATGCTGTAAATGCTTGCAGGCTTTGCCTTCTCGCCGCTTCCAAACCTCCTCATGCCGCCCGTGCCGCCGCCAGGTCTGAAGGTGTGAGCCGAATTGTAGTTATCGCTCAATCAAGACTCCCCCTCTTCGCTGCCGCTCTCCGGTTCCGCTGACATTTGAAGAAGCGAAAACCGCAAATTTTCCAGTATAGTGCGCAGCTGAATAGCCTTGACTCCGTCGCTCATCGCTGCTCTCTCAGCCGCTTTCAACAGATGCAGCAGCTCCTTGCCCTTCGGTGTCAGCCTTCGATTTCTTCTGGTTCGGTCGCAAGCACCATTCTCTTCTTCGGCATCGCTCTGCTCGTTCTGCTCCCGCCGATCGTATCCATTGTCGGAGCTTTCGGTGTTATTTTTCTCTTCAAGCAGGTAAGTCCGGCCGGCATCCGTAATATGGAATACCTTCTTTCCGTCCAGCTTCGAAGCTTCGACGAATCCCTGGTCCCGCAGCATTTGCAAGGTCGGATAAATCGATCCCGCACTCGGCTTGTAGGTGCCTCCCGATTGATCCTCCAGCGCCTTCATCATTTGGTAACCATGCATACTTTCCTGCTCTAGCAACTCCAGCAAAGCATATTTGACTCCTCCGCGGCTGAAATAACGTCTTCCTGAGCCGTTCGTTTCCCTTTCATTGCCATGGTTCAAAAACAATTGTTCCTCTGGCTGCCAATCCTCTTTCATTCTATGCCCGCCTCCGTTAACGATATATCGTATTGATTAAAATTCTATACGATATATCGTTAATTGGCAATCATTAGTTAAGAAATAGTAGACCATCTCTATTGTTAATACGTTTCAAATACGCAAAAAACGTTTATATACTGCTAAGAAACAATTTACAAGTGATCATTATGGTCAACTACAATCGAAAAGGAGAGATATCAAATGCCAAGAGAAAACGCAGGTAATGGAGTTTTGTTAGGGACGCTTATAGGAGGTGCCATTGGTGTAGTATCTGCCCTATTGCTGGCTCCAAAATCGGGTGCGAAGCTTCGGGAGGACCTATCGAATAAGATTCAATCCATCAGTCAGAAAACGAAGGATATAGCTACGACAGTCGGTCAACATACGAAGGATCTTGCAGGAAATATAAAAGACGAGGCGTCTGAACTGGTCGATCACGCTAAGCAATCAAACCAACATGTGATGGACACCTTTTCTTCAGCAAAGGAAGACGTAAAGGACGACATGAGGGCATCGCCCTGACGGGCATGGCCCCGAGTGAACAAGAAATGATTAAGCTTGGGGAAGAAATGAAGCATATGAAAACCAATTCCGAGGTAATAGAAAGCGGCATGATTCCTGATCCCATACAATAAACAAATTGAATCCTCAGCAAAAAAGGGGCTATCCCAAAAGGTATGATTGAACCCTTTTGAGATAGCCCTTATATTTTTACCTATTTATCATATCCGAACATCCTGAGGATGCGGTTCGATAACGAGTTCGGCTGCCTTGGCATTTGCCTTAACCTGCTCAGGGTCCTTGCATCCCGGTATGACCGCAGTTACAGCAGGATGCTTTAAGCACCAAGCGAGCGCCCAACTAGCCATCTCCACACCTTGAGGCACTTCCTCGCGCTGAATTCGCTCTGCTTCCCGCAGCTTAAGCAGCGTACTCTCCGCATCGTGCCTGTGGCGTACATCGGTATCGCCAAAGACGGCGCCCGGCTTATACTTGCCGCTCAAATAACCGCTCGCCAACGGGACGCGCGCCAGCACGCCCAGATCCTGCTGCTGACAAGAAGGGAAAACCCGCTCCTCCGGCGTGCGGTCGAGCCTATTATAAACAACTTGAATGACCCGGGAGTTGACTTTCGTGGACGCTTCCGTCTGATGAAGATTGTCGTTGCTGCCGATTGAAGTGCCCAGGTAGCGAATTTTTCCTGCTTCCACCTGCTTGTCCAGCGTCGTCCAGAGGTCGTCGTTATCGAACGCCTGATCCGGTCCGGAATGGAATTGGTACAAATCAATATAGTCCGTGTTCAGCGCTTTAAGCGATAAATCCAGTTGAGCAATAACTCCTTCTGCGTTAAAGACGTCGGTGCGCGAGAACCGCTCGTGGAAATGATGACCGAACTTCGTCGCAAGGATCCAATCCTCACGGTTGCGGCGGCTTATGTAATTGCCGATGAGAGCTTCAGATAGATGATCACCGTAGCATTCCGCCGTATCGATCAAATTAATGCCAAGCTCATGACCTTTGTCGAGAATAGCGTCCGCTTCCTCCTGCGTGTACTCCCGTCCCCATTCTCCGCCAAATTGCCAGGTCCCAATACCAATGACTGATACATTCAGTTCAGTGCTGCCAAGTCTTCTGTACTTCAAGATCGACACCTCTTTCCATTTGGTTATACCCTGCCATTACCATTATACTTGATCCCTGGTGCGATCTACCAATAACGACTTTAGCTTCTCTATAGCCCGCTTCTGAATTCGTGAAACACTCATTTGGGAAACGCCTAATTGTTCGGCAATGTCACGCTGGGATTTACCGTTGTTATAAACCAGCATAAGTACCGTCCGTTCTTCTTCCTTCAAATGCTCTAACGCTTCCTCCAAGACCAGACGATCATCAACCGTCTGATAATCGTCCGTATCCTCGCCTATTAAATCCCCGATGGTCGCCGCACTTTCCCCCTCGCTTGAAAGAGGCGTGTCCAGGGAAACGTAATGATAGGATTCCCGGCATGACAGCACCTCAATCGTTTCCTCCACGGAAAGGTCCAGATGTGCCGCAATCTCTTCGATCTTCGGCGAATGTCCGAGTGTTACCGTTAAGTGATCGATCGCTTGCTGGATGAGCAAGCCCTTCTCTTTGATCCGTCTCGGCACTTGTATATACCATGACTTATCCCGCAGATAGTTTTTGAGATGACCAATTATGCTTTTCATGGCGTAGCCCTCGAAAGGAATTTCCCTCGAGCTGTCATACTGCTTAAACAATCGCAACATAGACAATTGACCGACCTGAAATAAATCCTCATACAGGTCCGGACGGCTTCGCGACATTTTTGTGGCCGCAATTTTCACGATTGGTTCAAAGTGATTGAGCAGAAGAGTTGCGGCTTCGTTGCAATCCGTTTCCTGATATACTTTCATTTTTTCAATTATTTGTTTTTGATCCAGGCAGGATGAACTTGAATTCATGCCATCTCCTCTTTCCTACCAATTAGCTTGGTGAGAATCACCTCCGTACCTTTATCGGTACGCACTTCAACCTTATCCATTAAAGCATGCATCATAAAAATGCCAAGCCCTCCCGGAGTCAATTCGCTGAGCGCTTTATCGTGAAGAGAAGCAACCTTATTGACGGCATGCTCATACTCGAAGCTGCTGCCTTCATCTTTTATATGAATACAAATGCCGTGATCCTCCAGGTCAAATCGAATGTCTATCATTCCGGGCTGCTGATTGCTGTATGCATGAAGCACCACATTCGTACAGGCTTCTGTAACGGCTACTTTCAAATCTTCTATTTCTTCAAAAGAAAAGCCTGCTTTATTCGCAATGCCGAACAACGCAAGTCTGACAATATCGACATATTCCGCTTTCGCTGGAATCGTTAGATTAATGAACGGGTTCATATTCATTCTTCTTTCCTTTCTTGTATGGAACCTATTATAGCTTATATTTTTTTGATTTTATTCCAAATTCTTATCGAAGAAACAACGCCGTCGTAGATTGTACTAATGATACCATTATCGCGCACGGGCTTTCCGCTGCCGCTTTTTATTGAAGATACTAAGCTTGCGGCTGATTCCTTAGCTGCTCCGGTGAACGTATGAATCGTGTGGCCTATATCGTTTACGGATGTAAATAACACATCAAGTGAATTCAGCTTTGTCCGGACATCGAGCGTCATCGCATTCGTATTGTGAACCGCTTCCTTCACGTCAACGGCAATTTGCGTCACATCAGTCCTTAGCTGGCTGATGGTTAGCCGCATCTCATCTAAGCCGGCTCTTAGAATTTTCAAGGTTTGCACGAGAGAATACAGCAGAATAACAAAGGCAACTGCTATAACCGCAATACTGATTTGAATTAATACATCCATAACTGTCATCACTTCCTTTTTTTCATTAGTTACCCGGTAAAAAAGGTTTTGAAACAGTTCATGTTATAATAGGAGCACCTATTAATAGGAATACTTTCTGAAAAGGAGATTATGATGTTACGAGAAATGCGATTAAATATCCGCTCAAAAATTGCGATTGGTTACTTTCTCATTATTTGCTGCCTGGGTGTGTCCATTGTTGTCGTAACCGACAGAATCGCATCCTTGCAGGAGGAAATTGAAACCATTACAAGCCATGACATAGAGGTTCATAACCTTATCGCTACCATCCGATATAATGCCATAAATATGGAGTCGAGCCAGCGCGGCTTTATCATGACGGGGGACGAAGCCTACTTAAAACCTTATATTGATGGAAAAGCGCAGTGGGAAGCTAATTACAACAGCTTGTATCAATTGATTTCCAATAACCCGAGTACGCAAAAAGAGCTCGAGGAAATAAAGCTGACGATCCAGAACTGGATAACTGCCTTAGGCGAACCTACTATTTTATTAAGGAAACAAAACAAAACACCAGAAATCATCAAGTTTTATACCGAAGATAACGGAATAAAAAGCATCGATGAGTTAAGGGAACATTTCGAATCGTTAAGTGACAAACAAATGGAATGGACAAAAATGCACATTCTTGAGCTCGATAATAGAAATAAGCTATTAACCGTCAGCTTATACGTGATGCTGCTTATTGTTACCATCGTAGCTTTTCTGATCGTCTCGTTCGTTTCCGGATCTATCGTAAAAACAATTAAACAAGTGGTTAAGACCATATCGGAAATCGCTTCTGCCGGCGGGGATTTAACAACGAGAATTGAAGTGAAAACCAAAGATGAAATCAAGGATTTAGCGGAAGCTACAAATAAGCTGCTGACAAGTCTGGAGATGCAAAACTGGATTCAGACCAAATTGGCTGAAGTGGCGACCATGAATCAAGGGATTAACGATTTGAATACGTTAGCCCAGTCCTTTCTTATGAAAATCGCTCCAATTCTCAACGCAACGCACGGATTATTTTATATTCGCAAAGGTTTAGGCGGTCAGCAGCAGCTGGTTAAAATAGCTTCCTATGCCTCTTATGGCGATGATGCGGGGAAATCCAGTTTTCGATTAGGGGAAGGCCTTATCGGCCAATGCGCGCTAGAGAAGCGTGCGTTTCTGCTAAATCAACTTCCAGACCATGAAGTAATGATCACATCCGGCTTCGCGCAGGCAGCGCCGCAAAGCATCTTAATTGTTCCTATCGAATTTGAAGGCAAGGTAGAGGCCGTAGTTGAATTTGCTTCTCTTGAATCCTTTACTTCGCAGCATCTGAAGCTGCTCGAACAAATCGAAGGGCACTTTGGCGTTGCCATCAATAATATCGCAGGCCGTATGGAAGTAGAAAGGCTTCTGAATGAATACCAGGTATTAGCGGAGGAGCTGCAGATGCAGCAGGAAGAAATGCGCATGACCACCGAGCATTTGGAGGAGCAGAACCTGTATGCCGAACAGAAGACGAAGGAATTAGAAAAAGCAAAAAAAGAGCTTGAAATCTATTCGGAGGAATTGAAACAAAGCTCGGAATACAAAACTAATTTTCTTGCCAATATGTCACATGAACTCCGTACCCCGTTAAATAGTATCTTGATTCTATCGCAGCTGCTGTCTGAGAATGAGAATAAAACGCTGAGCCCGGAGGAAGAAGGCTACGCTCGTGTCATTCATACATCCGGCAATGATTTATTAACGCTCATAGACGATATTCTTGACTTGTCCAAGGTGGAGGCCGGGAAAATTACGTTAACGGTTGATGAAGTCAATGTAACCGAAATTCCTGTGCATATGAAGCTAAGTTTTGACCCGATAGCAGAAAAGAAAGGCCTTTCCTTTTATGTCTTTGTCGAGTCTGACGTCCCGGATTTGCTGCATACGGACGGACAAAGACTTCAGCAAATTTTGAAAAACTTATTGTCCAACGCATTCAAGTTCACGGATAAGGGATCCGTCACGCTGAAGATCCAAAACGCCGATCCGCATAAAATCAAAGAATTACTGCCGTTTCACGTTACCGGGGACGTGTTAGCTATTTCTGTAACGGATACGGGAATAGGCATACCTTACAACAAGCAGCAGCTAATCTTTGAAGCCTTTCAGCAGGTAGACGGCAACACGAACCGCCAATATGGAGGTAGCGGGCTCGGACTATCTATTTGCCATGAGTTTACGAGGCTATTAGGCGGATGCATCGTTCTGGAAAGCCGGCTTAATGAGGGCAGTACGTTCACCCTTTATGTGCCTAGCATGCAAAATAGGGGAAAAGAGCTGCTTGTGACCGCGCAACAGGAATCAGCCGCGACGGTTTCGTTTTCCATGCCTGCTGAATCAAGCAGTACGGAGTGCTCCTTATTTTCAGGCAAAAAAGTACTTCTCGTTGAGGATGATGCCCGTAATGTGTACGCGCTCGTCAAAGCGCTCGAACAGAAGGCGTTTATTGTTAAAGTCGCAAACAACGGTAAGCAATGCTTGGAGATCCTGCAGGAAGAGTCCGATTTTGACCTTGTGCTTATGGATATTATGATGCCGGTTATGGATGGCCATGAAACGATGCGCATCATTCGTCAAGATCCCGTCATGAAGGATACGCCGGTCATTGCTCTTACGGCCAAAGCAATGAAGAGCGACCGGGAAAAATGCCTGGAAGCAGGCGCATCGGACTATATTAGCAAGCCTCTAAATATGGATCAGCTGTTTTCTCTTATTCGGGTATGGTTGACGAAGCAGGTGGGAAATTGAGCAGCCATTGGGGTGAGGATGATACAGAGCTTGAAGCCATTTCGCAGGATGAGCTGGAACGTATTGAAATGAATTTGCTTTTAGAAGGCATTTACCGCGCATACGGCTTTGATTTTCCGAAATTACTTGCGTTCATCACTTCGCAGACGCATTTATTACCGTATGAACCTGGATAACCTCTTTATTTTGACTCCGCCTTACAGAGCCGGGTACATGACTTGTTTTTTGACAGCTTAGCTCCCCACGGCTTTCTCGGCTTAGGAAATATGGAGTCATTAATATCCGCTCACAAGGCTCAATATGAGGATTTTAATCCAAATGAACGCATTTTCCGCAAAATAAAGCGCTGATTAAACACAACTTACCTCGACATACTTAGGAGATAAGTGGGAGATAAGTGGGCTACATTGGATTCGGTACAGGATAGGAGGAGAAGTTTGTTTCCATTATAGAGCACACGCAAAGGCCTAAAGGCCAAAAGTTATTGTATTTATCCATTATAGCTGTGTCCGCATTCAGCTGAACCCATGATTGTGGTCTATATTGGTTTGACGATAAGTCAAGCATTCATAAAAAGGGCTGTCCCAAAAGTAGTTTTGGGACAGCCCTTTTTTATGCTGATATAAACTTCGTCATAATAACTTCCGTGCCGCTGGCCGTCGTGTTGACGGTCACTGCATCCATCAGCGCCTGCATTAGATAGATGCCCAGTCCGCCGACACGCAGCTCGCCCGCTCCTCCATCCCGCAGCGGTGCTGCCTTGCCCGCAGCATCAGTGTATATAAATTCAGGTCCATTGTTTTTTACAATAATAGTAAGGCCGGCATCTTCGGGCTCGTAACAGATGTCGATTACATCCTGTTCCGCATCCTGGGAGCCATAGAGTACGGCGTTATTGCATGCCTCCGAAACGGCTACCTTCATATCTTCAATATCCTCAAAAGCAAAGTTCATTTTAGATGCAATTCCATAAAGGCAGATTCTAACCATATCAATGTAGTCCGCATGGGCCGGAATTTGTAAACGAATGGCATTCATGCTTGATCCTCTTTCCCTTCTGTTAAATATCCGGAAATACCCGTCAGATCAAACATACGCCCAATCGTTGGCGGTATATCGCGTACGAAAAAAGGAGCCTTCAATTCATCTCGCAGCTTCAGCACGGAAACAATGATGCCGATTCCGGTACTGTCGATATATTTTAATTGTTTAAGATTCAGTATAAGCGTTTTGTCGGCCCGGTTAATGACGAGTTCCAGAGCCGATCGCATTTGCGGAACGACAGATAAATCGAGTTCTCCGCTCAAATGAAGAATATACGCTTCCTTCGTCTTTTCCTGTACGATTTGAAATTGCTCCACTCTCATTCATTTCACCCGCTTTGCGTTTGCTTAGTAAATAGTAACAATATCTTACTCTTCGTACAAGGCTGAATATCCGGATTGAACTTCTATACGGCTGAAATGTGGTAATAATGGATAGACGTCAGCTTTTGCGTATCCCTATCGATAAACAGCTTCAACAAAGCTTCATTTCGTTGAAACACAATGCCATCCTCCGCTATATAATCAGGTTCTCCCAATGCCTCTTTCACAGCCTCTACCGTTGCCGGAATCGGAATGCCATCTATCGTGAACGTCTCGGCGCCCGCCAAAACCTCAACAAAATTAACAGCTCCGTCACTAAAGATGATTTTCATCTCCGGATAGTGATAGATTTCAAAACCTTTGATATACGGGTCCTCCGTAATCAACTCAGGCTCTCCCTTCTTCTCAATGACGCTGCTCTGAGTATCGTACAGAGAAATACCGTTTACTGTTCGAAGCTGAAAGATCTGTTTTTCTTGTGTTGAAGGGGCCATAGCAGCTAATGTAAGGTGGAATCCATCGCTAATATTGCCTGTAAATCCGATAATTCCACCTAACATGTAACCAATCAGAATCATATTCTTCATATGATTTCCCTCCCATTATAGTTCCTCATTTAAAAGTCCCTATAATTAGATGTACACCTTTCTTGCCTTTTTGAAACATGAGAAGCGAATTTTTTTTCGTGATGCCCTACTTTGTCGTAAGCATGACTAAACAAATATCATCCCGCTCCGTGCCATGGTTCTGTTCTGGAATCAAGCCTGCAGCAAGCTCCGGCAGCTCCATATCTTTGCGCTTATTTAAACGTGCGACGAGCATGTCCACCGTAACTTCCCCGCCTTCTCCCATCGCTTCGGTCAACCCGTCCGTATAGAGTATAATCTTGATGCTGTCCTCGTACGGAATCTTTCCTTTGCAAATTTTTATGTTTTCAAACAAACCGATCGCACAGCTGCCCTGCGTGAGCAAAGTAACCTTATCATCCATTAGCACGATGCCCGGCGGATGTCCGGCATTCACATATTCAATCGTTTTTTGTTCCGTATCGAGTACTAAATAGATTGCCGTAAAATAATAATTAAGCAGCTCATCCTTCATATAGAGCTTATTCATATATCGATTAAGCTCGTTCATAACCTGCTGCGGATCAGAAATCCGTGTAATGGCGTCCTGCAAAACCGAGTAGATATACATGCAAACGAGAGAAGAAGAAATACCGTGTCCCATGATATCCAGCAATATAGCCCCATAACGATTTTTGTCGATGCGGTACCACGCATAAAAATCGCCTGCAAGCTCGGAGGAAGGCTGATAAACCGCGCTTATTTCCACATTCTCATCATGAATAGGCAGGCTCAGCACACTGCGTTGAACTTGTTTGGCAAGCTCAAGCTTATATTTAATTCGCCTGTCCCTTTCTTTATGCCAGTCGATCTCCTTCTTCAGCCTCAAAGCAGATCGAATACGGGCAAGCAGCTCCATCTTATTAATGGGTTTCATCACATAATCGCTTGCGCCGGCATCGAGCGCTTCGGCCATTTTGCTGGAATCCCCTACTGCCGTTACGAATATAATCGGCACATCCTTGAACTGTTCTTCCTCTTGGATACGTCTGCACGCCTGTAAGCCATCAATTTCCGGCATCATCATATCCATTAGAATCAAGTCTACGGACGACTCATTAACCTCGGGCGAACCGATTCCAAGCAAGCTGTAAAGCTCCATTGCGGAGGAGACCATCCTTAAATGCTCATAGCCCGCTTTATTTAGGATCGCCTTAACGATAAGCTGGTTCGTAGCATTGTCATCTACAATAATTATACTCATCTAAAAACCCCTTAAGTGGTATCCGCTTCCTACATAGCTTACACGAAGTAATGAGGATAATAGTAGACGTATGGATCAAATTCTTCGCCCGTGTACTCCTTTCCTCCCCATGCTATGACCAATATCTTGTCTTGGTCCATCTCCTGCTCCAGACGTTCCGCATCCTGCACGGAAATACCGAGTGATCTCATTTTGGCACGCAGCTCATCGCCATTGGAGCGAAAAATATTAGCGATAGCCGTTCTTAAGCCTTCCTCGGCTATGCCTATTTTTTCTGCATCCGTATTCTCCGCAATACGTTTCGTTCTGCCCTTGTCATGCGTTAATACATAAATATGATCCCTCGTATAGCCTTCCGCCTGAAACCGGTATACCTGCTCCTGAACCTCCACAACGTTATTGACCGTGCGTACCTTCGTTTTTGTTAGATTGGTTAGATTGTTCATCGTTAACTCCTCCTATTAAATTGAGTATTTTAGATACTTAGCTTAAGCACGTCTTCTTCCTAGAATAAGAGATGCAATGAATAGTACGACGAAGATGACGAATAGAATCTTTGCAATTCCCGCTAAAGCGGAAGCAATTCCCAAAAATCCGAAAATCCCTGCGGCAATCGCGAATATAAAAAATAAAAACGCCCATCCCAGCATCGGAATCACCTTTCTTTCTGAAAATGTATTTGCTGACTTGCTATGTTATTAACCAGTCCGGTCTGTAATGAAACAACCGTTTTAAACAAACGATTATGAAATCCGGAAAAATGTTTCAGATGCTTCCGTTACGTTTAAGAAACTACACTAAATAAATAGTTAATAGAAAAGGCTGGTGATGATCGATGAAAAAGCAGCGTATTCACGTCAATGGCATCGATTTGGTCTATGAAGAGTGTGGCAGCAGCAATAGCAACGTAATCGTATTGCTCCACGGTTTCTGCGGCTCATCCCTTTATTGGCATAAACTTTGTCCCATGCTTAGCGGGCAATATCGCGTCATTATTCCCGATCTGCGCGGTCACGGCGAATCCTCGGTTCCGGAAGGAATTTATACGATGGAAAGGATGGCCGACGACATTGCACAATTGCTGGAAGCTCTTCGCATAGAAAAAGTGGTCATGTTCGGACATTCGCTAGGAGGATATGTAACGGCTGCATTTGCGGAACAATACCCGGACAAGCTCACAGGCTTCGCGCTTATCCATTCAACTGTGCTTCCCGACTCAGCTGCAATGAAAGAAAAGCGGATCAAGGATATTGCAGCCATCCGTGAAAAAGGGATTACGCCTTTCGTTTGCGGCATCATACCGAACCTGTTTACCGAGGAGAAGCGCAGTGAAATGCTGGAAGAAGTCGTGCAAATGATTCTAATCGGACAGCAGATGAATCCGGATGCTGCCATCCGTACTCTTGAAGGAATGCTGCAGCGGCCTGACCGGAGCCATGTGCTGACCGAAGCCAAATTTCCCGTATTGCTCGTCGCTGGAGCCGAAGATGCTGATATTACGCCGGATCTTGCTTTTTCCGTAACCATCCTAAATGCTCCCGAGACAACCTACAAATTCCCTCATATACTTGAGACTACCTTTGAAGGTGTCGCGCATATGAGTCTCGTTGAAGTATCGGACCAGTTAGCGAGAGTCATGGCCACCTATTTGCAGACCCTTTATGAGCGGGAGCGAACGAGGCTCGATGGGAAAATGGATGTGCCCTTGGAAAAATAGCAAACTTTCAAGTAAGCTGTTTCACTTTATAGTCAATGGGTTATATAAGACTAAGCGGGTAACCACCCTATCAATGCTTATCCGCTAAACTATGAAATGAGGTGCTAGTTACTATGAGTAGAACGAATACTTCTTATCGGACCGGAGAAACTTAAACGAAAATCATCGAAGTAAATAGTTGTTGAAGGGCTGCCTCCGAAGTAGATTATCTACTTTTGGGGCAGCCTTTTTGGTATTCCAGATTCACAATTTCACACTTGTATGGTAGTATGGTAGTTAGAAATGAAAAGAGGTGCGCAAATGAAAATCACCCTGCGCCCGCAGCCTTTTTCCACTAGGGATGCGGTCTATTTACAGCTGAGAGATCAAATTCTAAAGCTTGAGCTCCCGCCCGGAACTCCTCTCTCCGAGAATGAGACGTCCCTTTTGTTCCAGGTAAGCCGGACGCCAGTTAGAGAAAGCTTCCTCCGGTTAGCTCAGGAAGGGCTTGTGCAAGTATTGCCGCAGCGCGGCACATTTGTTTCGTTGATTGACACCGAGCTCGTCGAGGAAGGCCGTTTCATGCGTGAGCAGCTTGAAAAATCGGTCATTCGGCTAGCTTGCGAACAGTTTCCGGAAGAAGCTCTGGCCTCCCTTGAGCTGAACCTGCTGCAGCAGGAAGCCTCCATGATGAAACAAGATGACAAGCATATGTTTGAGCTGGACGAAGCGTTTCATGGAATTATTTTCGAAGGCTGCCGCAAAACGAACATTTGGTCCGTTATCCAGCAAATGAATGTCCATTTGAATCGCAGCCGCATGCTCAGACTGGCTGATGATCATAATTGGCAGAACCTTTATGAGCAGCATCGCCAAATGGCCGAAACCATTAAGTCAGGAGAAGCCGATTTGGCCGAGCAGCTGATGAAGGAGCACCTGAGCCTTAACATTACGGATCAAGCTGTATTGAAGGAAAAGTACCCGAACTATTATAAATAATAGGAGGATTGGCAAGTATGAGAATGACGTTCAGATGGTTCGGCGAAGGGAACGATACCGTTCCCCTCGGCTACATTAAGCAGATTCCAGGCGTAGAAGGTATCGTCTGGTCACTTCATGACGTTGCTGCCGGCGAGGAATGGCCGATGGAGCGAATTCTAGAGGTCAAAGCACAAGCTGAACAGGCCGGCTTACATATCGACGTTGTTGAAAGCGTTAACGTACATGAGGATATTAAGCTCGGTTTGTCTTCACGTGATGTATATATTGACAATTATAAGAAAACGATAGAAAAGCTTGGCAAAGCCGGTGTCAAAGTCATCTGCTACAACTTCATGCCGATCTTTGATTGGCTGCGTACCGATCTGCACAAGGAGATGGGTGACGGAGCGACGGCTTTATTTTATGAAAACAGCCGAATTGCGGACGCCGATCCTTTTCAACTGGTCGAAGAAATTAACGCTAACTCCGCGCTGACGATGCCCGGCTGGGAACCGGAACGGCTGCAGCATTTAACGAAGCTGTTTGAAGCTTACCAAGGCGTAACGGAAGAGCATTTATGGGAAAACCTGCGTTATTTTCTGCAAGAAATTATTCCGGTCGCTGCCAAGAGCGGCATTCGGATGGCTATACACCCGGATGATCCGCCATGGCCGGTATTCGGCCTGCCGCGCATCATGACAGGGCAAGAAAACTTCAGAAAATTTCTTAAGCTTTATGACAGCCCTTATAACGGCATAACGTTATGCAGCGGATCGCTTGGCGCTAATCCGGGCAACGATATTATTGCCATGATTCACGAGTTTGCCGATCGTATTCCGTTCGCTCATATCCGTAACGTACGGGTGTTCGATAACGGTGACTTTATCGAAACGTCGCACCGGACGCAGGATGGATCGGTTGATATAGCCGGCATCGTACGTGCTTATCATGAGATAGGCTTCACTGGCTACGCAAGGCCTGACCACGGCCGCCATATATGGGATGAGCAATGCAGGCCGGGCTACGGTCTATACGACCGCGCGCTTGGGATTATGTACTTGTGGGGTCTGTGGGACGCGCATCGGGATACTGAAGCTTCTCGTGGAAAAAAGGAGGCTAACGTATGATGCAGCTTCCAAAACATGATTCGCTTCAAGGCAAGGTAGTCGTCGTCACCGGAGGCTCAGGCGTGCTTTGCCGGGTAATGGCGCTGGAGCTGGCCCGTCAGGGTGCCCATATTGCCATATTGAACCGGACCGCCGAGAAGGGTGAAATTGTTGCCGGAGAAATTCGGGCTGCGGGCGGAACCGCAATCGCCGTCGCCTGCGACGTAACCAGCTTGGATAGCGCGCGGGAGGCTGGACTTTCCGTGCTCGAGCAGCTTGGACCATGTGACATTTTAATCAACGGTGCCGGTGGAAATCATCCAAGCGCAAACACGACGAATGAGACCTTTAAGCAGGAGCATTTGAACGCGGAAAATATGACTACGTTGTTTAATTTAAGCGTGGACGGGTTCCGCAGCGTTATGGACCTCAACTTTGTCGGCACCCTTATCCCGACGCAAATATTTGCTGAGCAAATGATTAACAGGCAAGGAGCGGTCATCATCAACATTTCGTCGATGAGCGCCCCGTCGCCGATGACCAAGGTTCCGGCTTACAGCGCGGCCAAAGCTGCGATCAACAACTTCACACAATGGCTGGCCGTCCATCTCGCGGAATCGGGGATCCGGGTTAACGCCATTGCGCCAGGCTTCTTCCTGACGGAGCAAAACCGGAAGCTGCTTATGAACGAGGACGGCACGCTGACCGAGCGTTCGGGCAAAATCATTTCCCACACGCCGATGCGGCGGTTCGGTAAACCGGAAGACTTGCTTGGCGCCTTGCTGTGGCTTGCCGACGAGACGACCTCCGGCTTCGTTACCGGCACGACGATTCCCGTCGACGGCGGATTTTTGGCCTACTCGGGGGTTTAAGGCTATAGCGGCGATACTTCATCTCCCCTCCGTATGAGACGGGCGGCAATATGCCACCCTACAGGAGGAAGGGAGGGGTGAGCAGCTATGACATCGTCCAAAAACCGCCGTGAAAATGCGTGGAACCAACGTAAGCATACACAACAACCGCACGGCAAGGTTAAGTCATTGGAAGAACTAAGCCAGGAAAAGGACGGCTCCAAAGCCAAAGAGTAGACGGTTCGTCTAACGAAGCGGCAAGTAAATAAAACCTCCATCCTCGCAAGCACGAGCTGCGCGGTGGAGGTTTTTTAGGTTGCTCCTAATCGCTCATGAAAGCACGGTCAAACTCGGCGGCAGCTATAAAATCCAGCTCCGTAAGTCCGCCATCATGCCACGTCGTCATGCGCAGCGTAACCATTTTATAGTCTATAGAAATAAAGGGATGGTGATTGAGCTTCTCCGAGGCTTGCGCAACCCGATTCACAAATTCAATGCCGTCTAAAAACGTGCGAAAACGGTATTTTTTGACGATCCATTTGCCGTCCTCCCGCTTCCATCCATCACTCGCGGCCAGACTTTCCTCAATTTGCTCCTCTGTCAGCTTCATCATCAATCACTCCTTCAGCCACTTCTTATGTACAAATCCATATTTCTAATCATTATCTCACAATCCTATTCGAGCGAACAGATTGACCTTCAAGCCCAATATCCCCTAAATGCGGGGCTTATTAGCTGAATGCGGATGCAGCTATAATGGAAAAATACAGTAACTTTTGGCATTTAGGTCTTTGCGGTTGCTCTATAATGGAAATAATGTCCAATGTAGATAGTGGATGTAGAACACCTATCCCCTTGATAGGTGGAGGTAAATCCTGTAAGGTAATGTTCGGTGTCTATGCTGGTGGAATGAGACTGTCAATCAACTCGTTGAACGAAGAAGGATTAATGTCGTTCATTTGACTCCAGTGGAGGAGTCCTGGCGGTCTGCTGGCGTTTGATTGGATTTCATACAATCAGGCCAATAGGAAGGAGTCGTTATCTTAGTTTGAGAGGAGTTTGTACAGTCAAACGGACGATATTGGAGCTCGAGTGGCTGGATTTTAGTTAGTTTGTCGGTTTTGATTGTATGTTTTCCACGTAAAAGCCACTTTAGCGGCGATGTAGCCCGCTTTGACTGGATGAAATACAGGCAAAACCTAGTGACTCTCCAAAAAGTCTAACTCCATTATAGGATTGGGTTGTATACATCAAGAGGAATCTGGCTTTAAACCAGCACAAAAGAGGCGGATTTCCGTTTCCGCCTCACCCTTACTGCTCTGACTGCAATTCATAGAGCTCGCGCACATCGCAGTTTACCGTGTCGGCAATGGATATGGCTACTTTTAAAGGCATTATTCGTACGTTGTCTATATAATCGCCAATTCGCTCCGGCTTATATAACAACGCAGCAGCAAGCTGCTCCCTGCTCATGCCGCATTCGGATAATCGCTGCTCCAGCAAGCAGCGGCCTAGCTCCAATTTCATGGTGTCGCCCCCTCCGTCAAGAAGAATGTTACAACACCATTGTAGCCAATTTTCGCTCTAACTATTTTACATGACAGCTCTAAATTATGTACACTTAGAAGGTAAGCAACATTCATTTTGAAGCGTGGGGTGTAACGAAATGACCGTCTATATCGCATTGCTGCGCGGCATTAATGTCAGCGGACAGAAGATTATTAAAATGGAGCACTTAAGAGCTGTTTTCGAAGAGATGCAGTTTGAGCAGGTTCGAACGTATATCCAAAGCGGCAACGTCGTATTTGAAGCGGAAGAACAAGATACCTCACTGCTTGAAAAGAAAATCGAACAAAAGATTGAGCAGGTGTACAGCTTCCAGGTACCTGTTATTGTGCGGACGAGCCGCGAGCTTGAGCTCGTAGTCGAACAAACTCCATTTGACACAACTGAACTTTCGGCAAATGAGAAGATTTACGTCTCCTTTTTATCACAGGAGCCTAGTGCTGAGGCTGTTCAAATCATAGAAACATTCAAAAGCGACATTGACGATTTTCACGTCCACGGACGCGAAGTCTATATTTTGATCCGGGCAGGCTATGGCGAATCACTGTTTTCCAACAACTTTTTGGAGAAAAAACTAAAGGTTTCTGCGACTACGCGTAACTGGGCTACCGTTAATAAGCTGATCTCCATGGCTGCCTTACCGCCCGCAAGTGCAAAAAAAGACCGCAATACGGGTAGTTAACTCGCATTGCGGTCTCTGTTGTAATAAAACTCGTATGATTGCCTGCAGCTCATGGGCGCTGATTATTATTCCACATCCATCTTGATTTCTTCATACTTCTCGTCAAACGAAATACGCAGGTCCTTGTTCTCCAAGTACCAAATATTATCTTCCTCGATATAAAACGTAACGCCCTCCACTGCTTCGCTTAAACCCGCTCTTCTTGGAACGTCTTTGATTACGCCGAGCGAAAGCCCAGGATGAACGCTGCCGCAGCCGCCCAAGCGTACGAATATTCTGACGGAGTCTCCATCGGCCAATCCCATTTCAGTCTTGTACCAGCGTGCCGCTGGCTGCTCCACCACTAATTTCATCGCTGTCAGCTCCTTAGTTTATGTGCGAAATGTCAAATATCTATAAACTTCTTTAAAACTCATCATATTATTATTTATATGCTATGTCCTAGTGATGTTTGCTGAGAAACCGGTGAAATCTACGGTTTATTTAAAATTTTATGACGCTGCTACCCTTTTCCATCATTACGAATTCGTTTGGCGTTGTCAACCTTACTTTCCTCCCAATTTACTTTCATTCAATATTAATGGTCGATACGGATAGGAGGATTAAAACAAAAAAACCTACTCTATACTCAGAATAGGTTTTTTCTGTTTAACGAAAAAGGATGTGTAGCTTAGCGCGGAATCGTAAGCTTTTGGCCGATTACAAGGTATTTATTCGGATCAAGATTGTTAGCTTTTACTATCGCATCCACAGTTAGGCTATATTTTTGAGCAATTTTCCAAAGAGTGTCTCCACTTTGCACTGTATGAATAATAGGCTGAGCTGCAGGTGGCTGTACAGTAGTGGATTTTTCTGGAATAGTTAGTGTTTGCCCCACTTGTAAATATTTTGCTGGGTCCAGCCCATTGGCCGATACAAACGCAGCAATTGTAGTTCCAAACTTTTGGGCGATCTTCCAAAGGGTATCCCCTGTCTGGACTTTGTAAGTTGAGGGCTGAACAGGTTCAACAGTTTTTACAGCTGGAATCTTTAATTTCTGCCCTACGTAAAGATACTTGTTAGGATCCAAGTTGTTTATAGTAACCATTTTTGAAACCGTCGTATTAAACTTAGCAGCAATTTTCCACAGTGTGTCACCGCTTATCACTGTGTAGTCGATCGTATTTTGTACCGCAGGTGTTTCAGATACAAGTTCAACGTCATTTACATTGATGGTTCCAGATACACCATCTTTAACAAGAACCTGATATTGCCCGTTTTGAATCGTTTCAGACAGCAGTGCAAATGTGTCACCTTTTACTGCTTTATATCCCTGTGCAAGTGGTTCAACAGTCATTTGGGCTGTTTCACTGATTACACGCACTCTCTTTTCCGGTTGTAAAGCTTTAACCTCTCTGCTGCCTTCAATTCTTACTAAAGATTCATCGAAGGTAATATAGCCAGAATTTGCACCTTCAATTACTGCAATTTTAATGGAGTAGCTTCCATTTGGGGCTTTGCCCCCCATCATGTCGGTTCCGTTCCATTCAAAAGTCTGGACTCCTGCCTGGTATGTTTGTTCAAATATAACATGATTTATATGGGCCCCAGCTGCATTAGCAATGTAAATGGATACTTTTACCGGCTCGGCAAGCGTGAATTGGCCGGTTACTGTATCGTTAACTCCATCTCCGTCGGGACTAAGAACAGACGTATTATAAGAGGCATTCGTCACAATCTCTTTTAATCTCCATAAGGGAATATTATAATCGCCATCTTTGATAGTGATCGTCCCGAGCTTTTCAGAACGCTGCGAAGTTGCAGGATAGTTGTACGCTGTTTCGATTGTTTTAAAGACAACTTCATAGGCACCATCAGCTACAATTCTTCCGGTTTGGTCAGTACCATTCCAGCTTACAGTTTGGCTGCCGGCTGAAAGCTTCACTTTACTGCCTGCAAAAATTTCAACTCCATTCTTCTGAATGCTGAGCTGAACTTCTGCTGGACGATTAAGATTAAACGGAACTTGTACAACCTGAGAAGACTGGCCATATTTTGGAGCAAAAACAGCTGGATCTACAGAAACCTGATCGATTAAAGGCTTTGGACTAGATTCTGTTACAACCCTAAATTTCCCAAGCGGATAACCGCTCATTTGGTTAAACTCTTCGTCTGTTAAATATGCTTTCAGCTGGTATTCACCTGCAGGGAGCGGTGCTTTCTTTGTGTCGTCCCAGGGAACCCAATCAACTTTGTGAGCCATTTTATATTCCATAGTGGACAAGTTAATTTTTGTCTGGATGCCGCTTCCGACTACTAAAATATACCCGCGTGTCGGCACGCTTGTTTTTAATTCTATCGTTTCATAACCTGGTACAGTGTTCCCTTGATACGCGATCGTACTCGACGATAGATTAAAAGAAACAACCTCCGCTTGTGCAGAAGCAGGCTGTGGCATGGCAAAGGTCGCAGCCATGAAAAGAATAATAATACTAAATGAAAATTTAGACACTCCCATTGCTCCTATCTAAAAAGAAAGTTTGTGTTACAAAATTATGATATTCTCTTTTGCAAGACTCTACAACGTAAAGAATTTTCCATGATTGCCCGTATCTCAAAGGTACAACCATATAATGAATTAAATGGGAGGAGGAAATACAAGCACGGCATTACAAAATAAAAAACCTTGCGTGAGTGTCCGTAAGTTAACGGCCAGTCGTTCACGCAAGGTCTCATGGAGCACAACTCACTCCCTCACGGCTCCAAACCGTTGACGTTCATCTCACTCCTGACCTCTTCCGGCAATTTTTTCGACGCGCTGGGCACCATTCTCGGCTTGTCATTAATCACTTCGGAGGAACAAATAATGATACTGACCTGGCCTCCTTGCGCGAATGCCCGGATGAGGATTGGTTGATTGTATTTGTTTTGAAACACAAAATCCGGACCATACCAGCTTACCGTTGCATCGCGGCCGGGCGGCACGTACGGGACATTCCGGCTGTGGGAATAACGCTGGATAATATGGAGACCGGCACGGTCTACCGCATTGAATAGTGTCGACGATATTTGGCATATTCCTCCGCCGACTCCTTCGGATACCTCTCCTCTTACAATAACCGGCGCCCGCAAATAACCTCGATCATCCGTCCGCTTCCCCACCACCTCATTAAACGAGAACATCTCCCCTGGAAATACGACGTAATTGTTAATGGCTTTAGCAGCTAGTCCGATATTGTGAGACCGGTTCTTATTTCTTATATTGTAATATGTAAAATACTGCCCGATCTTTTTCACCTTAATGGACGCCAAGAGTTCGCTGTCAACCTTAGGGTAAACGGTCAACAAAGGCACTTCCATTCTGGAGAAGCCGCCCTCGAATATATAGCTGTAAAGCTGCTCCGTAAAGCTTCTCCGGTCAAGCCTGCTGCCCGTTTTCTCGGGGATGATTCTCCCTCCCCCGTCGAGTGTGGCATTTATGGGAGCACGATGAATCCGCTTATCCATGTCATCCATTAATTTGTTTATTTTATCATTGTCAACAAGCGGTACTCCAGGAAGCGGAAGCGTATATTCGGAACGGTTCAGCTCCTTAATCGTTTGACCTTGCTGTTCCACAACTAAAGGATCGGTTACGCCTGCTTGCTGAAAAAGTAATAAAACAGCCAAAAGCCAATGCACACTCATGTTCGATCGCCTTCCCCATACGTTATTATCTGGGATAGTATGAATCAAAAATGACAAGGCCATACACAAATAAGTACTCACATAAATAATGGACGGTTTGCTGAAAATACACGGGTAGCATTTGTATCCGTTTCTTCAACTTCAACTATGTCCGGAGGGAATACGATGAACCGGTTTTTTCGTCAAATGGCTGAGATTCTCACGGCAGCTTTCTTTTGCACGCTTATTACGCAAAACCATTCAGCATTTGCAGCTGAACAGCCTGTGAAAAACAGAGTTATCCTAACTGTCCGTTCAGGGCAAAATGCGGCATTCATTACCGAACTTGATATCCAGAGCTCCGAAATCACTCAAGCTTTAATCTCTGCCAAGCATGAGACTATTTCCAATCCTTCCTATATGTCCGATATTGACGTATCCTTGCTTCAAAATAATAAACGAATACATTTTTATTTAGAGCAAACCGGTAATTTATGGAATCCATCAACATCCCAAAGACTTGTATTGACAAAAAAGGCATCAGACAAATTGCTTCAATTAGCGGATTCGTTGCGGGCACATCATTACGGAAAAATGATTCCATGGGAAGCTGCAACGCATATGGTGCCTAAAAAAAGCATTTTCTCCGTAACGGATTTAGAAACAGGCTTAACCTTCCAGGTTCAACGAAGGGCGGGAAAGGATCATGCGGACGTGCAGCCGGTGACGAAAGAAGATACTCGAATTATGAAACAAATCTATCATGACGGTTGGAGCTGGAAAAGGAAAGCGGTTCTCGTTCATTCAGGAGATGAATGGATAGCCGCTTCTATGAACGGCATGCCTCATGGAGGGGACGGTATTCCGGGGAACGGTTTTTCCGGACATTTCTGCATTCACTTCTATCTAAGCAGTACTCATAAGTCAGATCTTCCTGACTTAACGCATCAGATTATGGTGCACAAGGCTGCCGGTAATTTGAGGCCTTTTTTTGATTCCGCCTCTCCGCTTGTTTTAGCGAAAAGCTTTGTAGAAGTAATGAACCATCAGGATAAGGAATTGCTTCAGCAGGTTGCGGAAGGTTTGTCGAAGGAAAAATTTGAGTATTTCGCCCAGGAAATGAAGTCGCTCGGTTCCATTCGTGGAAAAGAACAGTCCAAAACAAGCGACACAGATGATGAGGCCTTCGATGACAGCTTATCTGCCGAAATCATACTGCCTATTACGATTCATAAACAAAACCATGCTGTCCGGAACACCGATTACAGGTATATTTTCAAACGGGAATCAAAGCAATCGCCTTGGCGGATCCAAGACATTTTGACGGATAAAGATAAGATGGATCCTAGAATATCGGCCTACGAATGATGTCTTGCGTGAAGCCCTCCTCAATAAAATCAACATTCAGGCAGATGAACTTTATGAACTTTCTAAATGGTGTCCTAATTAGAAGAAGATGGCAGTCAATTCACCGGCTGCCGTCTTTTCGTGCTTATTGCTATCGTACCCGATAGTTTAATGATCTATGGCTATAACGGTTAGAAAATGGTTTTGACTAATTCATAAATTAGAAATCCCAAAAATGTTGAAACATTTATTATTATTGACCATCGAATTATTTGTCTTAGAGACCTTGGAGTTTGATTTAGTTGTTTTGGATTTTGAAATCCATTTACAGCATCATAATGCTTTATTACATCATTAAAGCCTTGTCTGTCGGAATAATCAACAGTATTGTTATCTGACTGAGTTGTATGAATAGTTTTATCATCAAAGGGATTGTACTTATTATCCATTTCACACCTCCAGAAAGATATTTGCTGGGTCAATACGCTTCGTAGAGATTAGGTTCAAGAAGCAATTGAACCAGTTATAACACTCGTGATGTCCGTTTATTCAGCTATTCTCTATTTCCATATTACTTCCATAATATCAACTTTCATAAACGGTAGTTAGTTGCGCCATACCGTTTTCATTATTCAACATTCACAAAAATGATAAAAAACTGCATGGTCAATGGTGTCATAATTGTTGCGTAATGATTCTATAAGAGTTACATAATCTGACCCGTCATATAGACCATATTCTCGCCCCTTATACTCCCAATAATAGGACTGACCAATCCTTAGCTTATCCCCTGAACTCATCTTATCCCAGTCATTCCAAGTAATCTGAGCCAGTTCACTCTTGAAATAGGGTTGAACAACGTATCCTGAGATTACATCCGCATTCCATGCAAGACAGATGGAAAACATGACAGCCAACAGGAGCAATAGCAGCTTGCTTTTTGTATAAAGTTTTTTAAGAATATCCAACGCATTTTGAAGACCGATATAAAAGGCCCCGTTGAAAAGTATAATCGCGATAAGCGCTAATGCTGTTAATGGTCCGAAATAAACGGCTTCCGTAATGAAAGGACCAGTTCCCCAAAAATTCGTGAGCCCTCCGAAGATAAAACGGAGGGCAAAGTAATAGAACGTTATGAACAAAAAACAATTTCCAACTAATAACAAAAAGATTACTTTCATTTTTTTAAGCAAGCGTTCAGCCCCCCTGTCACTCCCTCAAATATAAACGAATCATAAAATCTTAAACATCTGAAATATTTGGTAAAAATCATCCTTCCCTTATGCGTAAGAAAGGCCGCCGATCCTCGGCAGCCTTTGCATTTTTGTTGAACTCCCTCGTACCCGTTTAGCTTAATCGACCGGCCGTGAAATTCGCTTTCGTTTTAATTTGCGGATAAGTTTATCAAGAGCCGTGCCTACTATAAAGAAAAAAATCAAATGCATGATATAACCGCGCATTTTTGCACTGATAGCGGCAGTAACTGGCGGCTCGAAAGGATCAAAATCTAACATCCAATGATGGAATGGTTCAAACGGTCCAAGTCCTATCATGAGAATCGTCGGATCATGAATATGAATCGTTTTCCAATAGTCGTGAAAGCAAATTATAATGCTGAATAACGAGAACCAAAATGCCGCTCTTCTCCAAATAAACATGAACACGCTCCTTAAAATCCACGGTACATGCAGTAACAGCGATTCCTTTTGGATGGTTTTAATCTGTCTGAATTGATCTATCGTTCCCCGTTAGCCATTCATGCCTCTCACGCGACACCACAGATTATGGAAGTAATTGCGTTCTTCCATGGGAGCTTAATCTCTGTTAGAGAAGAGTCTTTTTAATTCTTCCTCAAAACAACCAATCAAAACTAAAGCTGTACCTATTATACAAAAGCTAATTCCCAAGTAAGTTGGTACTAAACCATTGGATTCTTTTAGAGCCTCCCAAAATCGACCTTTATCCGACCAACTTCCAATCGTCGGTAACATATCAACAACCTTGATATGAATTATCTAATACAAAAATAATCCAAAAAACATAAATGTAATTCCACTTATTATTTTCTTCATAGATCCCCCAGGTTTCAAATTTGACTCATCCTTTTATGGATCATTTTACCATACTAGTGGTACTCATAAAATCCCCATTAACTACGCTCTACTGCCAGTTACTTCAATAAACTAAAAAGAAGAGCTGCCTTCGCAAGCTCCTCCACTATACCCGTTTAACTTGGTCCATCCCTTAACATCGTCAAGAGCATCAACATCTACTTGTCCTCTTGAAATTAACTCAGGACCTTCAGCTTGAATTGCTTGAATAACATTTTCTAGCGTAACTTTGCTTTCGTCTTTATTGTTTGTGCAGCCTGACACAACAACAACAGCCACAAATGCAAGGAGTAAAACAATCATTCGAAATTTCATTTCACATTCCCCTTTTTCTAAGATGCTTCATAGACGTTCTGTTTGTTAAGAATGTTACTTGTACCTGTTTGATAGTTAATTGAGTCCCTCCTTTAATGTTAAGCTATCCTGCCAGTTAGTTGAGTGAAAAATGGAGCATCTGCACCGCGGCAGCTTGCTCCACTATCGTTACTTCAATAAGTTTTTCTTTAAAAGAGAGCATTTACTTTGCTATTCTTAAACCTTATCTTCTGTTAATATTGTATACTTCGGAAGTTGCTTTACAACGGTCTCAACTAACCTATATTCTTCTAAGTTTGAAAACAGATAAAATCCATATGCATCGTGAGTAATACTTATAGTAGTTGTCTCTTCATTCATATCAATTAAAATGGTAGAGTCTTCCGTATCCCACTTGTAACTCGCCCCCCGTCCCTATCGAAAAAAAGGGGTAGTGTATACCTCATTATATCTTGTAAGCTGAAATCTCATGCCATGATGTATACCTTTCGGCAGACTGGACGTATATGCCATGTATAAAAAAATTTTAAGGTTGCGAAAACAGCCATTCTTCACAATATTTTTAAGCATTATGAACCAAAAGTAGTATAGCCTATCATTGGTTGTATTTGGTAAACTGAAAACGGTAAGCACTTACCAGTAATGGAATAAACTGTTTTGACCGCTCCATCTCACCTCTTTGAGAAGCCGACTATACCTGGTCTGGACGATCATCTTTGTCGCACAAGCATAGCAGATCTGGGACAAGCATACGCTTGATCCTTATTTAATGGGAGGTAAATATTGATGAGAAAACGATATCGAATATTGGGAATCATCTGTCTCCTTCTTGTTCTTTTTTCGAACACGGTGGTAGCAGAGAGTTCCTCGGAAGAAACGATGATGGTTGCCGGAGGCAGGGTTCATTCTCTCTTGCTTCAGAAGGATGGAACCGTTTGGGCTTGGGGAGGGAACAGCAGGGCCCAACTGGGTGACGGGAGCAAAACGGACCGTTATTTTCCGGTTCAGGTTCATGGCCTCGATTCGGTGATCTCCATAGCGGCCGGTGGGGTACACAGCTTTGCAGTGAAAAGCGACGGCACTTTATGGGGTTGGGGCGGGAATATATTCGGCCAACTTGGCGATGGAACCACATATGATCGCTTGATTCCCGTTCAAGTGAAAGGTCTCGATTCAGTTGCTGCCGTATCTGCGGGAGGTTCCCATAGTCTGGCAGTCAAAAGCGATGGAACCGTTTGGGCTTGGGGAACGAATTATTACGGCGAACTCGGCGACGGAACCACGATAAATCGCATCACTCCCGTTCAAGTGCAGGGTCTCGATTCGGTAGTTGCTATTGCTAATGGCGACGGATTTAGCTTGGCAGTCAAAAGCGACGGAACCGTTTGGGCGTGGGGATATAACGGTTCTGGCCAACTGGGTGATGGAACCACGGAACATCGCATCACTCCCGTCCAAGTATCCAATCTCGGTTCGGCCATCGCCGTCTCAGCAGGCAATTCGCATAGTTTGGCGCACAAAAGCGATGGGACCGTTTGGGCGTGGGGGGCTAATAATATCGGCCAACTTGGCAATGGAACCACAACGCATAGTAATACTCCCGTTCAGGTAACCAACCTTGGTTCGGTGGCTGCTGTTTCTGCAGGCTCTTCGCATAGTTTGGCACTCAAGAACGATGGAACGATATGGGCATGGGGATATAATGCTTCCGGTCAGCTCGGCGAAGGTACCACGACAAGCAGCTCTTCTCCCGTTCAGGTAACCAACCTCGGTTCGGGGGCTGCCGTTTCTGCAGGCTCTTCACATAGTTTGGCCGTTCAAAGCGACAGAACCGTTTGGTCTTGGGGAGACAATGACTACGGCCAACTTGGCGACGGTTTTTTTGGCAACGGTTATGACCGTACCACCCCGTTCAATGTATGTTCAAATAACAAATGTAAAAAGTGACGGAAGTTTTAAAAAACCATCCTTTCCTTCGCGGAAAGGATGGTTTTTAATAGCATATCAATATTAATCGATTAGGGTGTTATCGAGGATAATCTAAGATTAATCTTTCGGGATGTCTTCACAATTTCTTTAAGCGTTATGAAACAAAAGTAGTATGGCCTATCATTGGTTGAAACGGGCAACTCGGCGATGGAACCACAGTTTATCGTTTGAGTCCCGTTCAGGTATGCTTTAAAAAATGTAGTAAGTGACGGAAGGCTTATTAAACAAATATTCGCCCTCCTTTCTTTATGGGGTTCCGCCAATGGTTCTACCCCTTTAATTAGCGGCTGCACGTACACGTAATTCCGATCCTCGGCGTTTACAATCGTTTTCGCGACGCCCTAAAAGCCTTCTTATGCGCGCTGGGCACCGCTAATTCGATAATTCCCGCAGACATTCCGTTCACATGCGCAAGCCATCCGAATGAATCCTTTCGATATCCCGCAATATGAACGTCGGCGTACTGATAATTGATAATCTTCAGCCACTTCGCTGCGTCGACTCACATATACGCTATCCTTCCGCTTACGATTCCCTCTAACTTTAATCGTATCGAATAATGCAATGCCGGTGTCTTCCACGGAAAATACAGGTGAATAGAATGAATTCGCGGTTAAGATTGTATTATTCTCTCGTCAATGTATATGATTCTGCTGCTTCCTCAACTCCATCAGACGGCTCCGATTGTCCGCCAGCTTCACTTCTTTAAGCACTCCATTCTGATATTGCAGGAACTGATGCCACTCGTCTCCCACTCCGAATTCAATAAACCAGTTCCCTTCCTCCTGGAATAAATAAGAGTAAGTTAATGTTAATTGTTTCTCTCGGTCGATGTTGTACATTTTTGAGGCATCTATATCCACTTGCGCCGACTCGAACACCTTGGATTCTCTATTCCAATGATGTACGGTTACCATAGGCGGTACTGCATTTTCTTCAGCGCTCACCAGCTCCTGTATTCCATCCCCGTCCAAGTCGATTTCTTTCGTTGGGTGTCCTTCAAAATCATTTATTTCCCATATCATTTTGGTCTCATTGTACCGCAGCAGCTTTATCGTCCAATCAACTACTGGACCTGTAATCTGAATCTCTTTTCCGGTCCAACTATCTAATTTAACGTCAACTAGATGAAGCCCCTCGTTGCTGACTATACCGGCCTCGAACCATACCCCGCCATCCTCCAAATAGGCCGTAACGAGTTTTACATTCTTAGTATCCTCATATAGGTGAATGGTAACGGATTGCAGGCCATTTTTTGCCGGTAAGGAGATGCTTTTGACAGGATTTGAGATGGGCTTCTGTTTCATCGGTAATAACTGATCTATCCGACTCGGATAATAGGTCATGGGTGTACTTTTTTCAGCAATCGCCGCATTCTTTCCTATACCTAACCATGACTTTAACGTTTCGCTTTGTCCCGCATAAAAAAGTAGTCCTACACTCAACACACCTATTGCCAGCCAGGCTGCACCTTTGGTTCTTGTCTGTTTCTTTGCAGGAGATAAGGCACGGGTTTTAATTTGCGCTGCTAAATCTTCTGTAAATGTCTTCTTTTTCAAAGGATCGACTCGTAGTGATTGGTACCATTGTGGTTCTGTTTTAGACGGTTTCATTGGAATGCTCCCCCTTCGTTAACATCACGGACAGCTTCTTTCTTGCACGGAATAACCTCGACTTTACCGTTCCCTCCGCAACCCCCAGAATATGTGCGATTTCGATAACGGAAAACTGGTGTTTAGCGTCCAATAGGATCACTTCTCGGTACTTGGCAGGCAGATCAAACACCGATTTCCATACCTCGTTCGTCGACTCTTTTTCCAGAAAGGCCTCTTCCGCAGATGGATACGCCCCTTCAGGTTCCACAAAATCAACCAACATAACTTTACGTATAAAAGCTGTATTACGGTAGTTATAGCTAATATTTCTTGTGATTTTAAGCAGCCATGTTTTGAGAGACGCCTCCCCCCTGAATGAAGACATATGACGGTAAGCTTGCAGAAAAACATCCTGGGTGATGTCGTCCGCCATATCGCGTTTTTTACAGATCAGGTATGCGAAATTCCATACATCCTGCCCGTACTCCTTCATCAAATTATCCAAAGTACAAGGATCCATCTCCGTTATGTACTGCATATACTTGCTGTCCAGTATGATCACCTCTATAGAAACAGACAAATTCGCATTCGTATACGTTCCCTTTTTTTCGCCTGAATGAAAATATTATCTCCGACTTAGCTTGCCTCATCCCTCTACTCCCAGAAGGTAAACTAAATCATTCATAATCTATCTTGACCAAAAAAAGAAACTGCCACAGCAGTCTCCGAAGCCGTTGGAAAAAAATAGGCCATGCAGCTTTCTTTTTTTGGCTGATAAAAGGAAAGATTGAAGGAAATTCCGCCCATTTGTCGTATTACATCGACGAGGTGATTTGCAATGAAACGTTACAATGGGTTCCGTACCTTAACGTCATCCATCCATTTATTCACGGCCGCAACTGCGACCGATTCTCGTCTTAATGAAGATTCAACTGGCTGAAGCTATGGCATAAGAGGTTTCCGCTAAAGAACAAGCAAATAAGTCGTTTTGGAAGAAGGTGTTTGGAAAATGATTTCACATAAGACAGCGATCCTATCAGTAGCAGCTGGATCTGCTAGCGTCATCATATTTTTCATAATCGCTTTGATGACTGGCAATGTGGGACGCACCTTTTCCATTTTGCTAACCGCGGGGCTAGTGACTTTGTCCATCATATCCTTTGTAAACGGGATTACAGATTGGAAGGAAGTACGGTTCCAGTTCAAAGCACCTTTATTGGGCATGGGGACACTGTGTCTACTATTGGCGATTACGTTGGCTGTGACTCAATTATAGAGGGGAACGTTTCCTATCTATGATATCTCACTGGACTAAACCTGAACACAAAAAAAGGTCCCGAGGGTGGTACTCCCCCTACATAGTTATGAACATATTGTCCCTTCTGGAACGCTCTGGGTATTGTCGACAGGCAAGGAGTCTAAACCAGATAGAGAACCTTCATGTGTTTTTTGTTTCGCATTTAAGCGGACCGTCTAGATCCCGAAATTTGAAGCGGTAAACCAAATAAGAGATGCCCCAAAGTGTGTCAGCATCTCTCTGTCAATTTAACTATAACTTTTGCAAAGCTTTCTGAATTGTCTTGCTGAGAGTGTCGTCGGTACTGCTTGGTTGATACCAATAAATAACTAAAACATTTTTATTCTCATAAATGTCATGAATGGTTTTTTCTTTTTGTTTATCAAAATCCTTACGCCCATCTTTACGTGCTTCCTCTGAATCAAAGATGTATATAAAAATTTGGTCGGGTGGTTCATTATTTGTTATTACGTATCGATTTGCTTTAACTTTTCTTATCTTCCAATCGTCAGTAATTTGTTTAGGGTCTAGTTTTATACCTTCTGTACGAAAGGCATGTTCAACTTGATCTAAATTTAACAATATAACTGAATCAGTCCCTTTAATTGAACATCCTGTTAGTATTAAAAATACTGCAATGAAGAACAATCTATATCTTAATTTCATCTTATCTCCTCCTTGTATAAGTCAATCTTTAAGTGGGACCTCTATAACCGTGTCGTTAACTTTATGAACGAACCCTGCGGATCCAGTCCACATATAAGTATTATTAATTGATGTTGAAGCTCTAACATAATATTGTATTCTAGCTTGTGGAGCTACTTGATACCCAACGTTTGAATTGCTCAACTTATACTCGAATTTTACTGCAACCCCACTGCTTGTGTTATTTACTGCCTTATTAGTGTCATACCAACTCGTTTTTCGAGCAACATCGGTTCAATAAACATAAAAACACCTCTATATCCATTATAGCGCGCAGCCATAACGTATAGAGGCGGTACATCTTGGGTTTGCATAGACTCAAATAACCTAATACAACGCATTACGCAACACAATTGATCTTGTGCTGATTCTTAGCGTGCGGCAAAATGCTTATTTTACGGGCATTCCCGGCTTAACGTATAAATCCGCATTTGGTTAGCGGACCCCTATAATCATACCTTGTTACTTCCGCCTAAGCGGAGCAAAGAGCTACCGCACGCAGCCCTATTGGTATTGCATCCCCGTTTAGCGGAACAAACGATGAGTAATATACGTCTATATTAATGTTGATCTATTAGTAAAGGGGTGTATGAGATGAACAGCGTAACTACGACTAACGAGATAACTATAAAGAATTTCGCGTTACTCATTCTTTCGCTATTACTACTTGCTTTAAACACGGGCTGCATTAAGGACGAACAGAATACTGGATATGTACCACCAAATCCAAAAATAACAGTTAACGGAACAAACGTCCATTACCTACTCGGATCATACCAGTGGAAAGATGCTATTGCCGATTCACCTACCCCGTTAGAAATATCCGATGATGTCAAGCCGGCAGGTGCTCCACCGTCAGCGTTATTAAAGGTTGAATTTTCTTACAAGCCTGAAAAATTACAACTTATAGCCTGGCCATCAGATGAAAAACAGGCTTACAGTGAACCAATGGAAGGTTTCGAAGCCGTCCTTCCCGCGGAAAAAGGGCGTTATATCTATGCTTTATCTGGTGTTTGGAAGGAAGGTCGGGGGGACTACGTGTTCATTATAGAGATTATATAAGCGTATCCTTTTTATGCTTCCTGTAATTCCACTATCCGCCTGTTAGTGAAAAGGCTATCAATGACAGCCTTTTATCATTGTGCTATCGTTGTCCGTTTAGTGCAGTAAAGTTTATGTCTCAGTGTTGCTCCTTAGCAATCCCTTCCCTCCATAAAGCTTCTTCACCAAAAGTCATGTTTAGATTATGTATTATTTTCTTGGTTGCATCCTCAACAAAGTGATTAGCTTCATCAGGCGTTAAATATTCAAACTTATATGTGGGGTCCAGGATAAAATCAAATGTATTTCCTAAATAAAATTCTGTTATACGATTTATTTGTGTCGAAATCTGATTTTTAGGAAAAAAAACAAGATAATCTGGAAATTCTTTAATATGTTGAAATACCTTAATAAAAATATTATCCTTATTCTCTTTTAGATATATGAAATCACCGCCGTACCAATCTCTTTTAATAATTGTTGCGTATTCAGGAGTTCCAAGTATTTCTTTATAAACAGGTTCTTTTTTCTTTTCCTGATGTAGCTTACTCCACTCAATATCAGTTATTAGATGGACATAATAACCTAAATAAAAAGAGAACTGGGGGCTAGCAAAATTCACATCATCTTTTTGAAGATACTGTTCGATAAAAGAACTCGGATTCATTTTATTATCCAACTTAAAGTGGGTTATTTGTTTGGAAGGAATCAATTCTTTGCTTTCTTTATCAGGTAATCCACAATCTGGACCGATATTTCCAACTACAAACTCTTTTTCAGGTGCTACTAACCCCACATTCAACAGATTCTCTGCAATTCTAAAATGTACCATCCATGTCGCCATATTAATTATTCCCCTTTTCTTCACTATTACTTTCCCAAAATAGACATGTGTAACGATCACCTTAACCCCAAGTGCCCGAATCCGTTCTATCGCTTCCGGATCAGCGTCCTCGTCTGTAATTAACAAATCCAAACCCTCAATCATTCCAGCCTTCGCAAAACCATCATTTCCGAGAGAACTATCGTTTCCATTAGGTTAATCGAATGATTTATATACGATATTTTCAAAGTGACTGCAGGTGGCGACCATATCGCAATCACGGCCTCATCATTTCGAGATGTGAACGGTTGCGCCGTACGTGCTTGTACCTGTGTCGATTTTCCACTCATAATCGGCCTCAGGCAGGTTATCGGGAATGATACCTTCGGCTTGCCATTCTCCTTCGTTCACGATGGCCCGTTGTTCCCAGATTGTATCTTTACCCTTCATCAGTACGATGGTCGCTTGATCTGTCCGGGAGCCGTGGCCGCGTATCGAGAACGGAGCACCTGTCTTAAGCTGGTCCGGGACTTCATAAGGTTTCACATTCGGCATCCAATCCATATAACCCTTACTTACGAAGCCATATAGCTGCTCTGACTCTACGAAATACTCACTGTCATCCGGCCCTGCGACCCAGACGCGATTGTCTATCCCCTTACATGAAGTATGCATATTACCTTGTTCGTCCCTATGGCTATCGCATTTCCAAGCAGGCCGGATTTGCAGGCTACGCCCGTCGCTGAGTTCGATGTTCACCGCCATGCTGCGCCCCATCAGCGGTGAAGACAGACCAGAGCCATCGACCTGCTCCGCCTCCTCCAACCAATGTAAGAGCTCAACGATTCGGTCTTCGTCTCGACCGCCGATCAATGGGCGGCTGACAACGTCGGACGGAATAGGCCATGACATATAGACCCAGCGCACATCTGACGCTGACACCCTATTGTTGGAAGCATTCCTCGATGCTGCATCAACCATCTGTGTACTGGCTGCGGAGACCGTACCTCCCGTATCAACGTCTGAAGTTACACGATTAATTTTACTCGCTTGAGTAGCCGTATCAGTGTTTTCTTTTATAGATTGACCGCAACCACTCAATATCGAAACACATACAAAAAAGCAAAAGCCAATACACTTCAATTTATTCATGCTGTTTCCCCCATACTGGTTTACTATCTTGGACGAATCAGTAACATTGAATGTTGCACATAGTAAGGGTAATACCAGCGAAGCTGTCACAAACCGCAGTGAGCCGCTCAAAAGTTCCTATAAGGATGTTAATACAAACAATCCTATTCTTTGAAACCGTCCAAGCCCCCTAACCGCTTCTGTCGGTGTTCTGACGTCGGTTGGAAAAGCCCTGTAGCGTTTCTGAAACCAACCTGAATCCGAATATGATGATAAGCATATGCCCCCGACTTACATAACCTTGGGGTTTATCTGCTTTTCATCTGTCTCCTCCCGCTGCCGATCCGGTGCGTTACATAGTCTATGACGTCTGGCGATTCGGCAGGCTTCTTTGGTTCTTCGCGCTCGGCAATCTTCAGCGTTTTCCTTACCACGGCTCCGGCTGCGTATTCTAAAACATCGTCGAGGGATATGTGATCGATCTCTGCTGTCCGAGAATTATGGAGGTAAACCAGCGTCTCCATTCCGGCAACCACTTTCGGTGAGGTGAATAAGTAGCGGCTGCTTTTCACGCTTTCCGAATAACGTAAAATGCCCCCGGCGCATATCTCGTTTGTATGTATCGTTTATCCGTTTCATGAAATCTTCACTGTCCAGGGCATACTCAATGGCTTCGGTATAAAACAAATTTAACGAAATGTTGTGACGGAAGCTAAGCGCATCGATTTCACTATGAGTCAGTTCATCTATCCTGAGCGTTATCCGAAAAAGCACAATGAACGGAACAAAGGCTGCCGTTCTAATCTCCGGCAGCCTAAAGTGTTATAACAAACCGTTGCTCAGCGAGACTACCCGGTTCTCCTTGGCTGAAATATAGGCGCTGTCGAGCAATGAAACCGAATACAAGTTATCTCTTGCACTGTTTGCTGCTTCTATTCCCGTTTCAATCCAGACGAGCAGCTGCTCCAAGCCGTCAAATACGGCTTCCTCAATCGGCATCACCGCTTGCCAGGTTTGGACAGGCGTCGGATTCCAATTCGGAACGCCTGAGGGATCGAGACGATACAATCCAATCACATCCGAATTGGAGCTAATTACACCTTCACTGCCGAGAACGACTAAATCATTTTTAATAAAAGGGCTGGAAAAGCTTTGCGTGAAATGTGCGCGGACTCCGTTAGCAAAAATCATTTGAACGGTTGCATCGGTTTCCCCGATACAATCGACTGCACTTGAAGAATAGGCGCTGCAATATACCGAATCGGCTTCCGAATTCGCCATGCGTCGTATACCGTCTAACCAATGAATCGCCATAACCGCCAACGCATGCCGCTCGGTATTGACTCTCCAGCCTTTATCCTGACGGTAAAAAAGAGAGGAGAAATGAATGCCTTCCAGCTTTCCAACTATCCCTTCCTGAATAAGTCCGCGAATAAAATCAAACTTAAAATGCTTCCGGAAGTTCTGATTAACGGAAACCGGAACCTGCCTGCGGGCTGCTTCCTCTGCAATACTTTTAGCTTCCGAGTAAGTATCTGCGAACGGCTTTTCTACAAAAATAGGAATGCCGGCCTCAAGTAAAGGACCCATTACACTGCTTCGAATGGTTGAGGGGGTGCATACGACCGCAACCTCCATGCCGGAGTCTCGTATCATTTCCTGCAAATCGGTATACCGCCCGGGAATCCCGAATTCATCAGCCCGTTCATGAACCGCTGCTTCATTTGGGTCGCACATCGCTACGACTTTTACGCGATCCTGATGCTTCTCATAGCCCTTCAAATGCATCCGTGTCACGGCGCCAGCTCCAACAAACCCTACTTTAAACGTCCTCATCCCTTCACTCTCCCAGTCCCGATTTCATAAAATCAATACATTCCTGCATCCCTAGAGCAATCTCGCCGCCGCTTTCTTCATCGGCCGAAATCCAACCTGAATATTCGATTTTCCGAACCGCTTCAAAGATGGGGGTGAAATCGATGTTTCCCCTGCCCAGTATTCGATAATCATTGTCTGCGAAATCTTTCATGTGAAAATTAGTAATGAACGGGGCAAAGGTGCGAATGACCTCAGCCACATCCTCAATACCGGATTTTACCAGATGGGCAGTATCCACAGTCAAGCCGACCGCTGTATCAGCTTGCAGTTGATCAAAAAAAACGTCAAAATCATTGCGGTACATAAGAGGCTGATCATAGTGATGATGCAGGGAGAGGCGCAGTCCGCGTTGCTGTGCTTCCTTACCCATTTCTTCAAAAATCCCGGCATACCTGGCGATATGATCGGAAGTTATGCTTTTTCTCGATACGCTATGACAATAGACGATTAACTCCGTACCGACCTTCTCCGCAAACCGGAACAGCTCTCGAAGCTGTTCTTTACTCTCATCGTCAAGCAGCGTTCCACCGGTAATTAACGCAGAAGCGATACCTGCCGGTTGTCCCCAACGTTCAATAAACCTTTCAGGTTCTTTGATATAGGGGGTGTATTGGCTCCATTTCAGCTGAAGCCCGTCATATCCCGCCTGGCGGTACCCTTTTATCATCGTGTACTCTTCATCCGGCGCAGCCGTTGGTCTGGAAAATGCATATTTGATGCTCATGACCTGCCTCCTTCCATCTGCTCGGTTTATTCCCCAATCGTCTGTCTGTCTACAGCTGAATAAGCGATAATCATCCGGCAAGGCTCCCAGCCCGTTACTTTTGCATGATGGGGTACGCCCTGCGGAATGCGAAGCGCCATCCCCGGTTTGAGATGGAACATCTCATCTCCTAGCGAATGGTCACATTCCCCTGATAATACAAAAATAATTTCTTCACAGTTAGGATGTATATGACGACCGTTTTCTTCCCCCGCGTTGATATATACCATACCAAATGTCATTTGGCCGTCCGCATCAATCTCCTCGCCGTATAACCAGGCAATCTTTCCCCATCCCATATTGAGCACATGCTCTTCCTTATTTAGATCTGCCGGCTTTACCATCCTTCTCCTCCTTTTTCCTATTAGGTGAATGCAGGTTTATTTTAATTCAACATAGTTGAATTTACAACAACTTTATTGAATTCCTTTCTTGTCATCATTCTATGAGATGCAGACAGCTGGTAAACATGCTATAATTATGTTTGCGCTTACTAGAGAAATACTAATAGGTTTAGCTGAAAGAAGTACATAAATATAGGGTTTGGGAGGAGGACAGGAAGATGTTCGCGAAGCGATTGAAGCAGCTGCGTAAAAAGAGGAAATTGACTATGCAGGAAGTGGCCGATTACGTCGGAGTTGCAAAAAGCACGTATGCGGGGTATGAATCCGGATACCGGCAGCCGACGATCGAATCCATTCAAACGATTTCCCGAAAGCTGCGCACGTCCGCGGATTATCTTCTAGGGCTTACCGAATATTCGGAGCCGCCAACGGAACTCAACCATAATGCGAAAGAATATTTGAATTACGAGCAGCTTCATTGGGATGGGGTTCCTTTGGAAAGGGACGATCTGGAGTTGATTCGCAGCTTGCTCGAACGCGTGCTCCGTGACCGAACTTTACCCAAAGAAGAATAAGCAATTTAAAGATATTAAACAGGCTGGTTAATGGTAATCACACCATTAACCGGCCTGTTTTTATATGTATGCGGCTGTACTCCATTCCCGATTCGCCGGCAAGTTTCGAAATCGCTTGCCATTCGGTATAGAACATCTTGCCCGCTATTTGAATATAATTTGCAGAACGATGTAATAGATAGGCAAGATTTTGTATCCGTTTTCATACCTTCTACTAGGGGGATTCACCCTTTGCTGCAGCTAGTTCTGGAGATGTTGTTTTCATGGATGGTCATGTGCAAATAAGGAGGAATAATGGCATGAACAAATGGTTGAAACTCGTCACCCTGGCCGTTATGATACTTACGTACGATTCATTTTTCAACTTATGGCCGGCGCGGGCTCAATCGGGATTCACTGACTATATCACGCGCAGCGGAGATACGTTGATGGAAGGGACGCACGCGTTTCGTTTTATCGGAACCAACGAGCCTTTATTGAATAGAGCATGGACGGATCCGTCAGAAATCGAGGATGCGATTCGCGCGGCCGGCAGCTCAGGGATTAACGTTATTCGCTTGTATCCGTTCGAAGTGAAAATGAGCAGCGATCCCGCAGGAACTTTCCGTCATGTGATGGGGCCTAATGAGTACAATGAAAGCGCATTCAAACTATTGGATAAAATTGTTCAACTGGCAAACCAGTATAATATTCGGCTTATTGTTCCTTTCGTGGATAAGTACAACTACATCGGAGGAGTTGCCGATTGGTCGGCTTTCCGCGGGAAAACGGCGAATGATTTTTGGAGTGATCCTACCGTGAAGCAGGACTTCAAAAATTTCATTGAATATGTGATTAATCGGACCAATACGTATACGGGTGTTCCGTACAAAAACGATAAAGCCATTCTGGCATGGCAGCTTGGGAACGAACTTCCCTCTACGGATAGTTGGGTAAGCGAGATGGCCGCGTATATAAAGAGCCTAGATTCCAACCACCTTGTAGCCGATGGAGGATATATTCGGGCACAGGGTATAAGGACCAATGCACTGAATGACAACCATATTGATATCATCGTTCCGCACATTTACAGATATCACAATGTTGATATGGTTACAAAACTTAATGAGTGGAGAGATAAAACCAAAGGAAAAAAAGCTTTGATTATTGGCGAATTCGGCGACTACTCACTCGCGGAAACCGAACAACTTTTGGACATCGTGCAGAACAATGAAACATCTGGTGCCATATTCTGGGGCAGCATGCACCATCACAAGATGGGCGGATGGCATTGGCCTCCGGTTGGAGGGTGGTCCTATTTACGCTATCCCGGTTTCGCAACCGGCGATTGGGCGAATGAAACGGCCGTCATCGACTTGCTGCGCAAGTATGCCTACTCGATGAAAGGCTTGGCCGTTCCTCCTTGGCCGACACCTGATGCGCCTGTTATGTTCCCTGTCGATTCCGTGCATACCCTCTCCTGGATGGGGGTCTCGGGGGCAAGCTCTTATGACGTTGAACGTTCGACAAGCTCTTCCGGCCCGTGGACAGCAGTAGGCAGCGATGTGACGGACGATATAACCACCCCGCGCCATCATACGTTAACCGTGCCGATTTTCGACGATGCATCAGCAATGGACGGCACTAGCTATTACTATAGGGTGAAAGCGAAAAATGTGCACGGCTCCTATTCTCCGTATTCCAACATCATCGGTCCTGTAAAGGCGAAAAGCGGGATCATTGTCGATAAAGAAAGCAGCGGCTATACCGAGACGGGAACATGGGGGACTAGTACGCTGGACGGAAGCTACGGCGGCAGCTCCAGTTACAGCAGTAGTGTTGGAAGTACGGCTACGTGGAGGCCGAACTTGAAGGCGCCGGGATACTACAATGTGTATGTCCGATATCCGTATCATCAGGGTTCGACGAAGTATGCTCAATATTCGGTCTATCACAATGGCGTGACGAATACCGTAACCATCAATCAGACGACTATAGCGGGCGGGCGGTGGCGTCTGCTTGATACGGTGTATTTCGCCGGCGGACCGGCAGAATATGTGAAGTTGACGACCGTTAGCGGCGGTAACAACAGAGCCGATGCGGTCATGTTTGAACCGCAGAATTTTGGTGACAGCTTCCAAAACAATAGTTCCGGCAGCTGGACCCCATTGAGCGGCAGCTGGTCCTTGGGCGACGATGTGAGTCACGACAGCATTCCCCTGAACAATAAAGTGTTGAAACAATCAGGCACAGGCATTGCCGAAACCGTTATCGGTTCGACCTACTCCGACGCCACCATAACCATAGCCTTTAAAGCGTATGACAATCATATGATAAACGCTTCTACCGGCTTGGTTGCCCGGGCAAATTCAGATTTCACCAACATGTACACCCTCCGCGTCAATTACGATCTGAATAAAGTCCAACTGTACAAGAAACTGAGCAATAGTTGGACCAAGATCGGAGAAGCGAGTATGATAGCCACTCCTGGCACTTGGTATCTCCTTAAGCTGGAGATGAAAGGAAGCTCTCTGAAAGCATATGTGGACGGCGTGAAAAAAATCAGCGTTAGCGACTCCAGCTTGACCAGCGGGTACATCGGTTTGCGGACGTACGATCAGGCGGCTGTTTTCGATAACATCCTTGTTTCGACGAACTGATCTGACAAGAACAATCGGGTGTATCCAACTAGCTATTGTCCAATCGATACACAAAAAAGCGCCATAGAGTCACAGCTAAAGCTGTGATCCTCTATGGCGCTTTTTGATATATCAGTTAAATACGCTGAATCCTAGGAATCATAGACGTCGAGGTCTACGAGCTTGCCGTCAACATAAGTAAAGTCCATTTTCGCAACGCCAAAGCCTGCCATCGTCTCCGATACATGCATCACTTCCAGGGAAAGTGCTGTCCATTGTTTTTTCTCCATTACATTTCAACTCCTTAAATGTGATGAATCCTAGGAATCATAGACGTCAAGGTCTACGAGCTTGCCGTCAACATAAGTAAAGTCCATTTTCGCAACGCCAAAGCCTGCCATCGTCTCCGATACATGCATCACTTCCAGGGAAAGTGCTGTCCATTGTTTTTTCTCCATGCTATTCCACCTCCTTTCAAATACAATTCGTATTCCGATTTCTGCCGTTGGAGAAACCGATAGGCTGTCTAGCTGTACATAAGTATAATTAAATGAGGTCATCAGCCTGCTCCGGCCTTAAGGCCGATGAATCCTAGGAATCATAAACGTCTAAGTCTACGAGCTTGCCGTCAACATAAGTAAAGTCCATTTTCGCTATACCGAAACCTGCCATAGTCTCTGAAACATTCATCACTTCCAGAGAAAGTGCTGTCCATTGTTTTTTCTCCATTTTATTTCACCTCCTTTCAAGTGCAATTTCCTATTGCAGCCGTTTGAGAAAACGATAAGCAATCAAGCTGCGCATAAGTAACTTTAAGTGAGGGTCATCAGCCTGCTCCGGCTTAATGGCCGAACCTACCTTGCTCATCGATTCCTTCACTTGCATCAGGTTCAAATAGCGGGAAGCCTGCTCATCTCTGCACAGCGTACGAAGCTCTTCTTCTATAGACTGCCACCGGGGTATAATCCGATGTACCCAATCCATGCCTTGAACGCCTCGTGTCCGTTGATTCAATCGAACTTTATCCGGCAAAATATTTTTGGTTGCTCTTCGGATAAGAGAACGCCCGAAGCCATTCTTAATATATTGCTCCACGGGGATCGACAAACAAAATTTAATAAGGCGTACATCGCTGGTTGCATCCCGTTCCCATATTCCCAGCTGGTAGGAGGACTTCGCCGAAATCGTGCCCTGCATGCTTAAAACCGCGTGATTGCTGAAATAATCCTCGCGTTCCCTCAGCATTTGATACGTTGACTCCCGCAAACCGACATCATACTGCGACAGTTTCTCGAATACCCCGGAGCTCCTCGCAAAATCAGGTTGAATGATAGGAGGTACTCCCGGTTGAAACGGGGATAATCTTTCCGGAAAAACCTGCTGCCTTATGGCGCGGACGATTCGTTTCCGACCGGTACCCAGCTGTCTGCCGTACAATGAAATTTCACGGTATAATTGGAGCCACTGGAGCTTCTTCAGCAGCAAGCTGTAATAACCGATAGCAGAACCCCAGGATATAGAGTAATTCCCCCGGGCGCCTGTGAGCAGCACGCCTACTCCTTGACGCGCCGCTTCTTCATGAATGCCTTTAACCCAGAATGCATTTTCGAAATTTTTGTAAGGCCCTTCTAAACTGTCAGTCCATTCATCAATCTCAGTAAAAGGACTTTTCCCCGGAAAATCTAAAAAGTTAGGCTTAATATTTCCTACGTAATCGACGATGGACTGAATATAAGGACTTTCATCCGCATACATGCTTCTAGGCGTCCAATCGATGAAATCCCGCTCGGGAATATAGCTGTAGGCTTGTAAGCTCTTGCCTTCCTTGGAGAGCATCCTCGCTGCGAACCCTGACACCGAGCCGGAATCAAGTCCCCCGCTAAGGGTGACTCCCACCTGCTTGAAGGTACGCAGTCTGGAGCGAATCGCTTCTTGATAAATTTCCTGGAAAGCTTCCACATATTCGTCATCGGAGCCCAAGGTTAGGCTCTCTTCCGGCATTAATGAACCATATTTTGCAACTGTCAGCTTCCCATCCTGCAAAGTAAATGAGTGTGCCGGCGGCAGCTGAAATACATCCGCATAATAAGTCGTATGGACATCAACGGCATCTAAGAGCGTCGGTATCGCCAAAAATTCAGAAAATCTCTCTTCGCATAATCTCTTATCTATTCCCGCTAGGGAGAATAGAGGATGAATTATACTGCAGAACGAAAATCGATTCGAACTGTGGTGATAATAAAGTGTCCTGCTGGCAAGCTGATCTCTCGCGCCATACAGCAGCTTTCTGCTTGCATCCCATATAACGAAGGCGAAGTCTCCAATTAGATGACGCGGCGTCTCCGGACCCCATTTGCGATAAGCCTGCAGAATGAGCTCACTGTCCGTTATCCCGCTTCTTCTGTCTCTCCCAATCTCGAGCTGCTCGAACAATTGCCTGCGATTGTCAATGATTGCATCAGCGGTTACAACCAGTCCGGATTGCTCATCTCGAAAAGGAAGCCGTTCATTAACCGATTCCGGTGTTATCCATTGAGACCGGCAGCCGAGTAGAGCCGATCCATCCTCCCATGTCTCAAAGGCATTTCCGGGAAAATGCTGGACAGCTTCCATGAAATCTGCAGTACCATCGGATGGATGCAGAGGCCTATCGAATTGTATAACACCGGCAATAACGCTCATGCAATCGCACCCCCTCGACTAATAATTCATTACACCCAACCAAGCGTATCGTAAACGACCGTACTTCCTTAACTGTTGATACCTGATTGATAGTTGAGCAGTTGTCTGAACTTTCCTTTGGCCTCCTGAGACAGCTGTTTGTAGCCGCCTTGTTGAATAACCTCACCCTGCTCTATGACAATGACCTGATCCGCATTGCGGATGGTCGACAAGCGGTGGGCAATGACAATAATCGTCATGCTTCCCTTAAGACGGTCAAGCGCCTCCTGAATCAGCCGTTCATTCTCGCTGTCCAGCGCGCTGGTCGCTTCATCCAGCACAAGAATGGAGGGACGCTTCAATATGGCTCTTGCGAGTACAATACGCTGCCGTTCTCCCCCGGACAACCGAATGCCCCGGTCACCGATGACTGTATCCAGACCTTGCGGCAGCATGCGTACAAATTCATCGGATACTGAGAATTTCAAAGCGTTCCACAGCTCGGTATCCTCAGCATAAGGGTCTACCAGCTTCAGGTTATCCCGAATACTCGCATTGAAGAGAAAGGGATCCTGTGCCACATAGCCGATTGAGCTCCGCAGCAAGAGAAGCTGCTTCTCTTCTCTCAGCGTAACGCCGTCAATCAGTACTTGACCTCTCTCCGGTTGAATAAGCCCCATAAGCATATCAATCAGCGTGCTTTTACCCGCACCGGACATGCCCACGATAGCCGTCATGCGATTCGCAGGAATATAGACATTAATATCTCGCAGAGCGAATACCGGCTCTTTAGGGTCGTACCGGTAATTGACTTGTCTACATTCGATTCCATCTTGCAATTGAAATTGCTTTCCTTCGTCCGAAGCGCCTGACAAGGTGAGCTCCTTCTCCTGCTCATATTCCTTCTGCAGCTTACGCATGGCTTTGAAAGCGGGAAGATTGGTCGCCAGCTGTTCGATATTCGACTGAATCCCGATAAACCTCGGCCACAGCCGCGAGAAGATGAGTACAACCAGAATCAATTGCTCAGCCGGCGTATGGAACACCTCTAAAGCTAGATAGACGAATCCGGCAATAAGAGTTATGGAAGAGATCCGGTAGATGAACTGGGACAGAGAATTGACCCGTATTAATTGGACAACATTGCTCTCCAGCTCCTTGCTCAGGCTGTTGAACCAATTGATATGGGAGCGTTCCAGCCTGTTGCTTTTAATATCCTTGATGCCATTGAAATGATCGCTTATTCCTGCAAAATAACTCTGAGACAGCTCCGTCGCCTTATCGCCAATATGCCCCGACTTTTTAATAAACTTACGTGAGAATAGAGCGAGCATTCCGCCGCTTATAAGCACGACGGTTGTTAACAACGGAGACAGCCAAAAGGCCAGAACGGTTTGAATAACCGTAAAAATAATGCCTGTGACCATCTGCAGGAAGAGGGAAGAGCCGTAGCTGACCCGTCCGAGCTCGTTAACCATGACATGATGAAAATCCGACTTACGCTTGCGGAGGAAGAACTCCCACTTCGCCCCAAGCAGTCCCTGATACGTTTCCGTCCGGAGCGAACGGACGTAGGTCTGCAGAATGCGTGAGTTCAACACCATCTGGCTTCGCTGAAGCAGAGCCTGTCCCCCTACAATTATCACGTATATCGCTAGTACGACCGGCAAGTTCAACTCGATCGACCATGACTCGATGAATGCGAATAAGGAGGAGACCAGCGGCACTTCGTCCATATTCATTTGAAATACGCCTATAATGCTAAGCAGAGGAACGATCAGATAGATTCCGATGCCGTCCAGACAGCTGATCACGATTGTTGTGATCATATTAAGGTATAAACGGAATCCAGAGACCTGGTGCATTTTTCGTATAAAAAATAATAAATCCTTCATAAGATAAACCCCTAATGCGGATTACCGCTCATCGGCGACAGAACCGCAGCTTCTGTTTGATTCCCAAACACTGCAACGACAGCAAACCGCTCCAGTCTTTCATTGCCGGTGACATAGTACGACCCGCTGCGCAGCCAAGCGTGAGCAATCATTTTTCCTGTCTCATCCCTGCCGCTGCCCAGATAGAGCGTACTCGCGACCCCTCTTCGCTTCAGCATCTTCATGGCCGCGACAGCCTTCACCAAGCACTGGCTTTCCCACCAAGTGATTCGGCTCATCGCATGAACTGCCTTGGATACCTTACGATGCAAGAGATCCTGTTCCGTAGTGCTCGTATATGGTGTCTCCCTCATATGCTCGCCAAGAGAAGGCGCTACTTTTGCGAATGGAAGCAGCTTAAGCACCCTGGCCCAAGCTAAGTAGAAATAAGCCTCCACGAACATCCGCTTCAAGTCTGCGGGGTAAGCTATAAATCTTCGTACTCTTCTTGTCACGTTCTTATACAAGTTCATTATTCCTTTCTAACTTGTATGAGTCCTTCGGATGCAAGCTGCTGCAAGAAACGGCGAACCTGCTGTTCGCACTCTTCGGGCTCTATCTCATACTCGGTCACTAATTGCTTAGCCATATCTTGAATAGTTACCGGTGATGCCATCAGCTCCCACACTCGACCCCCGAGCTGGCCTAAGTTGTAATACTTGCCGTTCTCGATGCTCAGCATGACCTTCTCCCCGTTCATTTCGCTTACGAGATAACCGTCCGACTGTACAACAAGTTCGTTAGCGGTAATGATATCGATGCTCATGAAATAACAACCTCCTCTTTATTGGTCAGACTAACAATTTGATCCACTAAGTTAAAGGCGGAGAAGCCGTCAACCGGTCGGCGGAGCTGGTACACCGGGAGCTCGGAAGCCAACCGGGCAATGGATTTAAATTGCCAATGCTGCAGGTTCATCAGATGGAGAAGCGATTTTCGATAGGTATGCACATTTAGGACATGAAGGCCTTCTAAACGGGTGTAAGCTTTCATAAATGGTTCTGGTTCAGATGTTTTGGTAAGCTCGATTACTCCGGCGAGAGGGAGAGCCTCTCTGCAAAATTGTGACTGTATAGGTACCGCATATTTGTTAACCCTTTGGTAAATCGATGAATAGTTCTGAGAAAGCATTCCTAATTGCTCTATGCTTTCCTCCCACAGCTTCTGCTGTGGATAGGACGGATAGACAGTAGCTGCTGCCGAATCATTGGATAAGGAGACTGCGATAACATCGTCCGTCATTAATGGATATCCTGCGTGAGCAAACGCAGCGGCAAGAGTCGATTTACCAGCACCCGATTCCCCGACAATCGCGTAGACCTTCCCGTCAATGACGACAGCACTCCCGTGTAGGGGTAGAATCCCTCTCTGCATTAGCAGTACACCCATACAGGTTCCAAGCAGGTAAAGCCGAATTTTAGCCTCATCCGCTCCAGGATACGGGGTTACTGTTATATGAGTGCCGGAAGCAATGCTGTAAACGGCGGTATCTTGGACATGAAAGAGAAATCGGCCCATGTCGAAATGGCAGTTGGCCGTTGTTAATTGTTCCTGGAAATCCTGCTGCGGCTTATTTAATTCAATTTCAACATCAAAGTTCGTATGGATTCCTTGTATTTCATATCCTTCAGGCAGAACAATTCTACTCCTAATGTTCAAACCAAATAATCGATAGTCATGCAGAGTAAACACCCCATTTAGCAAGCAGTATAAACTTTGTATTTCTTTATACCATTCGACCTTATATTTCATTTTATGTCGCTTTTTGCTAAAAATATTTAATTGTTGATGATATGTCTCCAAAACCATAGAAACGGCCGGAGCGGGAAATAGAGAAAATGAAGCGGTTTGTAAAGCGGCAGCTGCGACATATCTTTCACGTTAGGTTCTAAGTGATTCAGGAGATACCTCGCGCGCTGCCTGCCTGTCATTAGCGATAGACTGTACCGGAAATAAGGCCAAACGACGCTTTTTTCCGGAACAGGATTTAATTTAACTATTTTTTTGATAAAAAACAAAGATGTTTTCGCTAGCCGAAGAGTCTTCTTATTAATCGTCAGTTGATTCATAGAATGAGGAACCTTTGAATCAAGCAGACCGGATGCCAATATGAATGCCTGTCCGGTGAAAGATTGTCCACCGTACTGTCTAAAATAATCATGCATTTTCTCGCTGTTCATTTGAGGTATTAACCGGTCAATATCCATTAACCAGCGCAATCGAAACCAGGCATGCCTAGCACCATGATCAGCAAGATAATAGAGCAGATCTTCTTTTCCTAAGCAATAAAAGGATTGATTCAATAAATCAACTTTAGTTTTACGTCCCCACAGCTGATTGAATGAATGAGAAACACTGGAATTAGGATTTAATCGCCAATGAATTTCAACCTGTACGGAATGTTCTTTATGCCTGTAGCCAAAATGGTGATACTTATTTTTCCAATTATGATTTAATGCGTCCTTATCCTCTATTTCATATCCAAGCTGTATCATGATTTCCTGTGCTCTTTCCACATCTTCTACATCGAGCAGAATATCCAGATCTTTGGAAGTCCTATGCGACATTTCACCGTAAAGTTGAATGGCCAAAGTGGGGCCTTTCAACAAGAGGGTGCGAATACCGTTGTCTGATAGTTTTCCGCAAATTTTACTCATCTCTTTAGTTAGCTGCATCATCTTAAGGATATTGGAATTGTAATGATAGCGGAGCAACTCCATAATTTCAGCAGGAATAAGAGATGAACGGATTTGATTTAGTTTCAAGTAAACGATAGGATAAACACGATGATGCAAGGTTAATTGTATAAACGAATTCCACTTCATATTCGAAGTGTATTCTCGTATCCTCTCCTCATCCAACTCTTGAACGTCGCGCAGAATGAACAACATAAATGATAATTCATTCGAAATATCGCTTAAATCAATTTTCGCTGCTTTAATCATGAAAGAACCCCACTATCGTTAGAATTACAATTGCATAACAGGAATTTGCTGTTTGACGCCTTTATTCAGGCTCGGGCGGCCGACGGAATAATAAACGAATGCGGTTCCGAGCAAATCTTCCTCTTTAAACACATTGCGTCCGTCGATCAGAATGGCCTGCTTCATGACGGATTGCAGCAGATTCAAATCCACTTCCGCGAATTCATCCCATTCCGTCAGTAAGCAAAGCGCATCTGAGTCTTGTGCCGTATCGAGCGCCTCATTGCACCATATGACGCCTTCCTTGCCGTAGAAGGCCTTGAAGTTTTCCATTGCAATAGGATCGTAAGCTTTCACCTTCACGCCGTTCTCTACCAAATATTGAATGATTTCTAGCGCGGGTGAATCGCGGACGTCATCGGTATTCGGCTTAAAGGCCAATCCCCATACCGCGACTGTCTTACCTCGCAGCTGGCCATCAAAGATCGTCTCCAGCTTGCGAATCACATTAAAGCGTTGATCTTGATTCACTTCCACAACCGAACGCAGCAGCTTGAACTCGTAATCGACGTTACCGGCGATTTGGATTAGGGCTCTGGTATCCTTCGGAAAACAGGAGCCTCCATAGCCGATACCGGCTTTAAGGAACGACTGTCCAATCCGCTTATCATAGCCCATCCCTTCAGCAACCTTCGTTACGTCTGCGCCTACCTTCTCGCAAATGTTCGCAATCTCGTTGATGAACGAAATTTTCGTAGCGAGAAAAGCATTGGATGCATATTTAATCATTTCTGCGCTGCGGATATCCGTCACGATGATTTGCTCCGTCAGCGGCCGATGCAGATCGACCATCGTATCGGCTGCGCTTTGCGTATCAGCACCGATTACGATCCGGTCCGGATTCAGCGTATCCTTGATGGCAGAACCTTCGCGCAGAAATTCCGGCAGTGAAATGCTGTCGAACGGCTCGGATGTGCGGGTGCGGATCAGCTCCCGGATCCGTTCGTTCGTGCCGACCGGCACCGTGCTTTTTATAGCGATGATTTTATAGCCGTTCATCGCTTCGGCGATATCAAGGGCAGCTTGGTTGATATAGGCCATATTCGCCTCGCCGCTTGGCATCGGAGGCGTTCCGACAGCCAGAATGATAATGTCGGATTGACGCACCGCTTCGGTCAGATCGGTTGTGAAACCGAGTTTTCCGGCGGAACAGTTCTTATCCGCCAATTCCTTCAGCCCCGGCTCATAGATGGGAATCTCGCCAGCCTGCAGCATCTCGATCTTCCCAAGATCCTTGTCAACACAGATGACTTTATTCCCCAGCTCCGCATAACAGACACCCGATACGAGCCCAACATAGCCGGTGCCAATGACTGTAATGTTCATACTTATCACTCCCTATATTGAAATCACTTATACGGCACATATTTGCATAATTTCATTCCAATCGAAGGCAAGCCGGACGATATCTTCTTCAATAAGCTCCGACCCGGTTTGCACCTCAATGATATCCATTTCCGTCTCCGCCAATAAACTGTGTTTGCTCTGTTTCGATATAACGAGTACATCTCCGGCCTTAACCGGAAACTGCTTATCGTTCAGAATCATCACCCCGTTGCCGGAAACGACGGTCCATACCTCGTCTCTAAGCAAATGGTATTGGTAGCTTAAATTTTTACCCTGCCCTATGCATATGCGTTTGGTCAGCACTTCTTTCCCGTCCGGATATTTCAAGAAATCAAGCACCCTGTAACGGCCCCAACGCCTCTCCTCGTACATCGGACGCTGATCCGAATGCTTCATGACCTCCTTGATCATCGGGCTTGATGCTTTGTCCGAGACAAGAATGCCATCCGGACTCGCCGCGACGACGACATTGGATAAATTAAGCAGCGTAATCGGAATATCCAGTTCGTTGATAATGTGCGTATTGGATGAATTGTCGGTAATAATTCCTTTGCCGATCAGCGGGGTTGCAATCTCCTCCGTCAGCGTGTTCCACGTTCCAAGATCCTTCCAATCACCCTCGTATGGCAGCGCGACGATAAGATTGGCTTTCTCCACCACCTCGTAGTCGAAGCTGTTTTTCTGAAGCTTGTCGTACTGCTTCACCATTTCGTCGTATTGGATCGGAAGACCGTGCGTAAGCAAAATATTAATGATGAAATCCAGCTTGAATGCGAAAACCCCGCAGTTCCAAAGTGCTGCCTGTTCAATCATAGCCGCGGCTTCTTCTTCGCGGGGTTTCTCCCGGAAGCTTTGTACATTCATATATGGCGCGTCATGCGCGGTTCCGCTTTGCGGAACGATATACCCGTATTTCTCCGAAGGATATGTCGGTTTTACTCCCATAAGAGCCAAATCCGCACCCGAGTCGTTCAAGACCTGGTCCAGTTCCTTTGTCTTGTGGAAGAACGATTCCTCAACGTAAGGGTCGACCGGCATGACCACGACCGTTTCATTCAGGCTGACGCCTTTAACCGAGTACAAATAGGTGGCCGCCAGCGCGATCGCAGGATACGTATCCCTTCTTTCCGGTTCGACAATCACTTCAATCTCGCTTCCCAGCTGGTTGTAGATCATTTCAACCTGCGGCTTGCTTGTTGCGATAAAAGCATGATCGCCAAGTCCGGCACTCGCAATCTGCCCCCAAACCCGCTGTACCATCGACTCATGCTCGCCTTCCGAATTCCTCAGCACCTTCAAAAACTGCTTGGAACGGGCATCGTTCGACAGCGGCCACAGACGTTTGCCCGAGCCCCCTGAGAGTAGAACAATTTTCATGGAAACTCCTCCTAAAATAATAGTTAACTGATTTGCGAAGCATTCGAATTTGTTGTTTGCCCTTCATTCTTCACAATCAATTGGGCGGAACCTATGCCGCTTGTCCATGTATGATAATAGTTGGAGTTCTTGCCGTAAGAATTGTCCAGCAGCGTATTGGGCTTGTCCATTAAGCAGGATAAAATATGGCCATGCAGCCTTGATGTCTGTACCGTCTGGTAGCCGCTGAAGCGCTTGACAGCTTTATCTACCAGATAATCGGTGTACCTCCCCCAAATCGCCTGCATCGGCAGTGGACTGCTGCCTTTCTTTATCATTCTGACAATGAGATTAATCGATTTCTGCTCCACCCGGTTATACAAGGAGTTCCAATCCAAATAATCGCCGCGGCCCGCCGATTCGAGCTTCTCCTGCTCAACCGTTTTCTCAATATCCGTGCGGAAGAAGCAGAGCAGATCTTTGCCCGGGCTTCCTTTGTGCCGGATCGGCCATAATTGATGGGCCATGTCGGGCGATAAATAAACGTTGCATCTATGGAATTTCTCGGATGCAGATTGATAGGACAACGTGTCGCGGACATAGAGATGAATATCTTTATGTCCATTGAATATTTGCGCCGTCCGGTCGAATTCAGACTCTTTCTTATAAAATATCGTCTGTGGAAGCATCACGATCCGATGGTATGGATAGCTGTTGATAATTTTCTCGCGCAGCTTCTGATGCGCCGGATACAGGTCGCCGAAGTTCCCTCCCCCATGCAGCACGATGATATGATCTTTCGGAATCATCAGCGAATCGGGAAAATCAAGCACGCTGTAACGTGCGCGGACGCGAATATTATAGTCCTTGAAGAACGCTTCCGTGCCTTTCATAATGAGCAGATCGCCGCCGTTGCTGTGAACGGGAATATCAATATAGTAAATGTTAGAGCCTGGCGGAATGACATTCAAAATTTGGCGAAGCTTATTTTTGATTCCATCCATAGGGTGAACATTCGGGGTACTCAGCATGATAACCCTCTCCTTTATGTTGTTTTCTCTCTTTCATTACTAGAGACTCCACTTGACATCCCGTTTGACTACCTTCGCCGGTACTCCCGCCACAAGCGTATAGGGCTCCACATCTTTCGTTACAACAGAACCCGCCGCAACAACGGCACCATTACCAATGGTGATGCCTTTTAAAATCGTCGATTTACAGCCGATCCAAACCTTATCTCCAATGAAGACCGGCTTCGTCGATTCGGTACCTAAAAGTTGATGATAATCGGTGTCTATTATGGATACATCCCAGGAAATCGCACAATTATTCCCTATCTTTACTTGTTCTTTGCACCTAATTTCAGATCTTCGATTAATAAATGTATGATCGCCAATCTCGATCTTCGCTTTTTTCGATTCCAGATAAAAGCCGGTATCTTTATGCAAGATGACGTTTTTCCCGATAATCAATTTGGAATCTTTAGCTTTGGATACAATGACTCTTCCGCAGACCCGAAGCATGCTGCCTCCCTGTTCCAACTTCATTCTAAACAGCATGCCGAGCAAAATACGGTATCCATATCTGACAAATTCCTTAAGGCTTCGCTTTCTCTTATCCATGATGTTTATCACCTCCAGTGGTGAAGTCTATCTTTAAAAACGGCCAACATCGACGAGATAATCGAGAAGCTGAGGCTTGTTTTTCAAATAACGCTTGCCGCTCATTTTTTGCTGAAATCGTAATAATATTTCGGCCGTTCACCCAGAACTAACTTGTAGATGTCGTAGTTGGTGTCCATAATCCCTTCCAGGTATTCCTTATAAGGACGGTCGGCGACATTCACAAGGCCTGAGTTATAGCGTTCTCCCCAAATTCCCTGCCAATATCTTCCCAGACCTGCCTGGTCCACGTAATTGAACACATGAACGCCTACAATGAAGTCCAGACTGGCTGCCCCCTCCATATAATTCCGGTAACGCATCCCTCTCTCAAACTGGTTCGCGGCCGAATTTGGAAGGAGAGGATCCAATCCTTGTTCCGCTGTACCGTAACCGAATTCGCTTATCAGAATCGGTTTGCCGCCCGACTTCTTGTGTACATCCTCCAATAGATCGGGTTTGAGATGATAACTGTAATGGTTGATACTGATGACATCCACGTATTTCCCTTCGATCTCCGCCATCACACTCCGAAACTTCTCATTGTGGAAAGGAGTCGTTAGCCAGCGGTCTCCGAGAAGGAGATGATTCGGATCATATTTGCGGTAGATCCGTGAAACCGTTCCGAAGAACGTCTCCAGATAATATCTAAAAAATGCATCCATATCACGCCAAGCTGACGATGTATTGATCGGCAGCTCCGCTTCCTTCAATTCTTCAAAGGATTTAAAGCTTGTCTGCCAATGGCTGTTAAATTTGTCTATGTCTTGATATTTATCCTTCAGTCTTTTAACCAAACGTCCTTTGATCGCTGCTTTGCTTGCCTTCAGCTTCGGCACATGGGAATAAAACTTATGGTACTCGTATTCGTTGTCGATGAAGTAACCGATCAGCAGCGGATCATCTTTGTTCGGCTTGAGTACATTTGCTAACGTCTTATCGAGCTTGGCTTCAGCATCCGGCGCAAAAATGTCGAATATCGAAATCCCGCCAATATTAGCCCAGTTCATGCTCGTAAGCGGAAGCATCCGCACGTAAGGCAATTTGGTCTCATTGCTGTATTTTTCAGGCGAATAGCCGCCCGCACTGTTAAATCCCCATTTCCTGATGCGCTCGGCCGCTTCCAAATAGATAGCATGATCGGTTGGAACTTTCCCTGTTTTCCGGTATTTGTTCGCCAGATAGAACGAGAAGTTCTCTAACCCCATAAATGCCGATTTATATTCCTCTTGATTAGAAGGCAGCGATTCGAACAGTTCCTCCCGGCCCTTTACCCTCGTATAGGTTTCATTGGCTGTAAGACCGTTCACCCCTAGGCTGAAAAAGAGATTGCCTCCCGGAGTTGTCATCACTTTGCGGCTTCCTACCTGCTGAATTGTAAAAAATCCCGTTTTTTGCAACCCGTATTTTGCCGCACTGCCTTTCAGGCCGCCGTATTGGTCACGGTCCGAAGGAGGTGTTAAACCGCCGTAATAGGAGGCGTCTGCCGCGGCATCCGCTTCCAGCTGCTGTTCATTTGTCACCTTCCCGGGAAAATTCGCAGAGGTCAATTGACCGAACCTGTCCACTTTAATTAGATTGCTTGCGTTGAGCGTATATTTACGGATGGGGCTTGGCTCCATACCATCCTTGACCGCATAGGTTTCCAGCACGTTATAACCTGTGAGTTGAAGCGGTTCGGAATAGGACTGGAAGCCGAACCCATTATTCAAACGGTAAAAAATCTTTGCCTCGCCCGAAGCCGTTAACTGTACATCGTGCAATGTGTCGGCACTTCTCGTTGACTTAATGTCCACGGAAGTAGTGCTTCGATTTAAAATCACATTTGAAACCTGAGGTGACCAAGAAGCAGCCGATCCGTGCAGCTCGATTTTCAAATACCTCGTACCCGCCGGCAGTGACGAAGCCTCGTAAGCGTACTTCTGCCAATTGCCTACTGGATGGCCTACCGAATAGGCTTCAGCAGAAATTTCGGAATAATCCTTTCCATTCTCCGAGATGAAGATCCGATGTTTCTCAATGGCCTTTCCAGTAAAAAAGTAGCTGTAGACCATAAAGTCTGAAATATCGTAATCCGTATGATAAATGATGTTCCCGGGCTTCTTTGAAGTACGCACCATCCGATACGAATCGTTGCCGAAATAATAGGGATAAGATCGCTCAATATAAATCCTCGAGCGGCTTTCAATCTGTTTGAAATCTTCAAGCGGATCGTTCAATCCGACTGCCATATTCAAGGAACCTTCCGGGACATACCGGTAGGTGGAAACCCTGCTTGCCGCTGCTTGGCCCGCAGCCGAATGGCTCACGGCGATAGTCTTTAATACTAGTTCATTCACCACTTTAATCGGTGATGTGGTATAAAGCTTTCGTGTAAGAGATGTCCTAGGGTCGCTGCCGTCCGTGGTGTAATATACGGTGTCCCCGGCAGTTACCCTTTCCAACATCACCATACTGCCGTAAGGGACGGAGCCCGAAGGCAGATTGGACCTTACGCCCAATGGACCATTCAGCACCGCTTTCCCAATTACCGGCGATTTAGCGATATCGCTGCCAGTGTATTGTATTTTCAAATATCTTGCATCTCCACGAAAATTCCGTACTTCGTACACGACAAAATTCGTATCCGCGTCTTTGTAAATTTGCGGAGTCACTTCCTCGTATTCTTTTCCATCGTGGGAAACATAAAAATTCGGATGATTGTAAGGCCCGTTGTCCGCACGATAGTACGTGTATAAGGAAAAATTCCTAAGAGGACCATTCGACCGGTACGTCATATATTCGTTAGATCGAAAGCTTCGGATCACCCGGGTGGGATCAGCCGAAGCCTCAGATACTTGTAGAGAGAGAGTCTCCGAATGTTTGTAAACATGACTCCAATCCACAAGATCATCAATTACTATTTCTACAGGAGTAGAGTTGGTAGAGTTGTCTGCAAAACCGTGTATCGGCATAAGGGTTATAAGTAAACTAAAAATCAATAAAATATAAAGCAGTGTACGATTATATTTCTTGATGTTGTTTAACCTCTCCACCATATTTTCTCCTTTTTCTCTTTGTCTAGTTATAGGTGCGCAATACACCGCTAATCAAACCGTTATTGTAGATAATTTTGCTTATATTGCGGAATATCCGATGCTTATCGAAGAAAAAAATGATCGTCAACAGCAGAAACACCGGAATCTTCAGGACCGATTTGACGATAATTCCTGTTTTCCGCTGCGAGGTGACTGCACTGCTCACACCCTGCCAATAGATCCTTCGCAGCAGCCATTTTCTGCTAACTCTGCTGCGCGGAATTTTGTGCCGCACCCAGGCATGAGGTGTGTAATAGACGGTATAGCGGCTGCGGATTCGATCAATGAGCTCGGCTTCCTCGCTTGAAAGCAGGTTACTCCCCACTCTGCCCAGATCCTCGCGAAAGGGTTTTAGCGAATTGAAGACGGATTTGCGGAAAGCTACATTGGCTCCGAATGGTATGGCCGGCTTTTGCATTTCAACAATTTCATTGGAATAATCCAAAATGGTATAGAGCGTCCGGTTTTCCGGCAAAAGCCAAGTCGGCTCCGCCCCTTCCCAAGCAGGTTCGATTCTGCCGCCGACGCAGCCGATCCGGTGATCGGTCTCAAATAAGGAGACAATTCCGCTGATCCATTCCTTGGAGGCCACTGCATCATCGTCTAAGAACAGCACATACTCGCCCTTCGCTTCGCGAATCGCACGATTCCGGGCTACGGAGAGCCCCAGCCGTTCTTCATAAACATAAATAATCGGGATGCTTGTCATCTGATTGACTTCTTGAACAACCTGTTTGGTGTTGTCGGTAGACCGGTTGTCAACCACAATCACCTCAAAAGAATCCGTAAAGCTTTGCCGTAAGAGACTTAAAAGCGCTTCTCTCACATCCTCAGCTCTGTTATGGGTGCAAATCGCTACTGTCGCTTTCATGCATTCACCTCGTACCGTTTTGTTCCGGTATAAACTTTTATCATTTTTCCGGCTATCCCCTGCCAGTCCAGTTCTGCCAATTTTTTTGAAATGTGCTTCTCTACCTCGTTCATATTCATATTTACCGACATCGCCAGCGCCTTGCGTAACCCGTCCGGGTCAGCAGGATCGTATAAGATTCCGCATCCTTCGGAAACATATTCGCTGAGCGAACCGAGCTTGGGTGCAACGACTGGCTTATAATGAGAGAGAGCCAGAATCGCGCTTCCGGAAGTTGTAATCTGGTTATAAGGCAGAACCATAACATCACCCGCCCGTAAATAGTCGACAAGTTCGTGATCATCCACAAAATGAGGATAAACTTTGATTCTGCCGTCATTAATCGGATCGATATAATCCAATGTATAACCGGCATCCACTTTTCCAGCTATCAGCAGTCCAACGGAGTCCGACTTGACCGATAAAAAAGCTTCGACTAGCTTCTCAATTCCTTTATAAGGGTTGATTCTGCCGATAAATAAGAATAGGAACTGTTCCGGCGGAATGCCGAATCGCTTACGGATATCCGTCCCTTTGCCGACATATGCGTCCACGTAATGGCCATGCGGTGTAACAATCAGCTTATCAGAGCTCACCCCGAACGTTTCGATAACCTCTTGTTTTACCGTTTCACTCATGACGAATCCTTTGTTGCAGACGGATAAAATAAACTTTCGCATCATATAATTCCATTTACTTTTGCCTGTCGAATGCGGCCAAATATTGTGAACGGTCCAAAACAACCGTACTCCCCTTACTTTCAAAAACAAAAGAAGCCCGGCAAATAACAGCGACTTCACGATCGTTAGGGGGAAATTGGACGCCTGATACGAATAACTGGGCCAATGCATATGGACGATGTCTCCCTTTGCAGGTTTAAGGGTGTTCTTTGTATCGTAATGTTCCACCTGCAGACCGTTATCTTCGATGGACTTTGTCAGCAATTCGGAATATTTGTTATATTCGCTAACTTTAGGCCACATGTAAACTGTTGGGTTACTCATCCATTCCACCTGCTCTTCCAGCTCTTTTAATGATCTTTTTTTCTCTCAGACGCCCGATCAAAAAGCGGAAATCGTCTTTATCAAAAAGCATACCGGCAAACCGCACCTTAAACACGACCCGCATCGCGGCTATTGTGATCAGCATTCTCACCAGCGCACCGATTAATAAAGATAGGGCAATTCCGTTCAGACCGTATAAAGGGGTAAATACAAAGAATAGTCCGATCGTAATCGCAAGTGCTATAACCTGCCTGATTAGTACGAGACCGGGACGACCCAATGCGTTGAACGAAGCTGCCAGAATCCATGAGCCGCCCCCGAGAATGCATTCTATAGAAAGAAGATAAAACGCGGTGCTGGCCTCCAGAAATTCCTTACCGAATAAAATTCCCATCAGGAATTTGCCGATGAATATACTCGGTACGACCACGATCGTCATCAGGATAAGTGACAATCGGAAAGCCCGGCCAACCGTTGAGATAATCTTGTCCTTATCCAGCCCTGTCAATTTCGGAAAGATGACATTCGAGATTGCCATCTGTACCGTATTGAACACGCGGGACAGCGCATAAACGACGCTATACAAACCGAAATCCCGCGGCGTGAGCAGCGATAATATAATGATTTTGTCAAACTGCGAATACAAGGTTCCCAGCAGCTCGACGCCAAATACCCTGCTTCCGTAACCGAACAATGACTTGGCCGCCGCCCGGTCAACCATACGTTTGAACCAATCGATTTTCAGCTCGCCCCTTAATTGGAACAAGGACCACATGACGACTAGCATCGTTGTGAGCAGGTAGACGAATGAAGCAGCGTGGATATCAAGCACTCCAGTCATAAAGAGTACGAGGATACCCGCCAAATTAAAAAGCGGAACAAACAACCTTACGCCGTTATAGATTTTGAAGTTATCCGAGCTTTGCGCAAGCGCCGCAATCAGATTGACCGCTAGCAGCAGCGGCAGCGTCAGCACGGTGTACCATCGTGCGGTCTGAATGACCTCGGCAGAATAGTTGCCCAGCCAAACCGGAAGATAGATCCATGAAATCACGCCGACAATCATGCTAACCGGGAGTTGGAACAGGAAGCCTGCCCTGATGTATTCTGCTCCTTTGCCGGCATGCCGCTTCATATTGTAAATAAGAGAAGTGGGAAGTCCGTATCCAACAATCCCTACCAGGAAGGTCGACCAGAACAGAATCGCTGAAAATTCCCCTTTGCCGACGACGCCGAACATTCTTGCAGTCACGATGGAGGTCAGCGTGGTTATGACCATCACCATAAAATTGGTTGCGCTTGTGCGCATAATCGTTTGAACAAGACCATTCCCATTTAATATTTTACGAATTGCCAATTGTGCCATAGACTACCTTCCCACATCGGCCTTTATTTTTTTTCCAGTTGAAAAAGTCTTCTCCGATTGCGCAGTACCGGTTACCTGAGTCAGTACCGATTTATATAATCCCGAATACTGTTCAAGCTGCGATTGTTTGGTGAACCTGCGGCTATGTTCCAGACATTGTCTTTGAATCGTTCGTTTTTCTTCAGCAGTGAATGAATAATATTCCTTTAATTTATCTTGAATGGCTTCTGAACTGCCTGGAGCAAAAAGAAATTGACGATCCGGCACAACGTCCGGAATTCCTCCTACTGCTGAGGCGTATACGGGCGTACCGACTTGATAGGATTCGATGAGGACCCGCCCGAACGGCTCTTCCCAAATCGAAGGAACAACTGTGACATCTACTTGGGCCATGAGTTCCCGAGCCTCTTTCGGCTTCACTTTACCGGTGAACACGATGCGGTCGTCATTCCGGCACGATTCCGAAAGCTCCTCTTTCAGCTTTCCATCACCGCATACATATAGGCGCTCAATCACATCTCTCGTCAACGAGCGGACGGCATCGATGATTTCACGGACACCCTTCTCCGGTTCGATTCTGCCGAAATAGCCAATGCGCAGCGGCTTACGCGCGAAATCTTTCTCTCCCGCGACGATGTCGCCATCCACTACGTTCGGAATGACCAGTTTTTGAGCATTCGGAAACAATCCCGATTCCGTATGACGGTTTAAAATATGCGAAGATATACCAACAACCGCGGATACCCGTTTGCTGAATCCAAGAGAAGTCAGCCTGTATAACCGCGCAATCAGCGGATTGGATATCGGCGAGCTGACAGGCGAGATAAGTGAGTAATCTCTTAATGTATGAACGATCGGTACACCCGCTTTGAAGAAAGCTGTCCATATCCCAGCCCCGAAACCGGACAAATTCTGAGTATGAACTAAGTCCGGTTTTATTTCCTTCAACAGGTTCGTCACAGTACGAATTTGTATAGGATTATAGAAATCGAGAAGTCTGCGAGCCACCTTATGCAGCTTGCCGCGGTTTTCCGTATCGCCAATCCAATACAAATTGTTGTAAGGAACACGATGAACCTTAACCCCGTTAATCAACTCTGACGTTATACCGGCGTTTCTCTTTTGTCCTCCTGTCGTAAGCACATGCACTTCAGCCACTGTATCAAGCGTTTCGGCCAAGATTTGTGTCGATATTTCCGCACCGCCAATAATATGCGGGCTGTACAAACTATTTACAATAACGATTTTCATGCCTTTCGTCTCCATTCGCTATAGATAGGTCTGACGGGTGCTATCTGACCTTTAACCCGAACGGGTACTAGTACAGGCATACCGGTACGTATGGCTTCCGTTTCGAACCCTCCCCCGCGGATGAACCCGAACAACAACCAGAAATCCAGAAAAGCATAAGAATCAAAATTCATGACGAGTGCTATGCATAACGCAAAAGCGAATTTCGAATACGAATTTGCCCCACAGCTGCGAAAAATCGAAACCAGAAATCCTCCAAAAAGGATAACCCCGATAAGGCCTTCCTCAGCGAACACCTTCGACACCATATTTCTCGACGTTGCGTCATAGGGATTAATAAATACCAGATCGTAGACTTCACTGAATTTCAATCCGTTGCTGAAATGTTGCTGTAGGAGGGAGGCAAATTCCGTATAATAAAAGCCGCCGCCTACTCCAAAAATCGGATGTCTGGCAAATTCCATAAAACCGATGGCCGGAAACACCAGCCTAATAAAAAATGAATTGTCATTATTTATTAATTGATCAAAATTGAACTCAAACCGCTGCGTAAAATAGCCGCTTACCTTGAACGTTTCGATCAGATAAGGCACGCCTACAACAACAACTAAGGCGCAGACTGTCAGAACGACCAGCATCCGGCCCCTATTCTTGTTCGTTACCAGTACATAAATGACCAGCGCGGTCAGCAGCACGGTGTAAGCGTAAGCGGAGAAGGAAAGTACCATAAGCAGTATGGTAGCGACTAGCAGAATCATCTGCTTACGGAACCCCTGTTTATACAGGAAGAACATGATCAACCCGCCGCTCAGCATATGGATTGCCGCCCATGAAGGCTCGCCCGACAGCATCTGAATTCTCCGGAGATACACTTTATCCGCGAACAGTCCCGTAAAGGCTCCAGAAAATCCGTTGCGGACGAAAAATGCATCGAATAACTGCAGAAATCCGGCTGCAAGCGGAGGAATAAAGGCAATAGCAATACTTTTGGCGATGCCCTTTAAAATCTCCGGATCTTCTTTTGCTTGTTCAGTGACATATACCGATACCCGATACATAGATAGACCAAACAGAAGCGTGATAATATGCGACGCACTGCTGGCAATATCACCGTTGTTTGTTGCAACGATCAAGGAATGTCCCATGCTGTAAATCACGAAGACGAGAAGGAAAACATCCCCTTTCTTGAACCTGAAGTCGGTAAACAGGAGCAAGATGGAAGCAAGGAACATCGGAAACATGGATATCGGCCTATAGACCGAGAAAGGGATATAAGGCAAGCTGTCATACGTCAGGAGCATCAGGGATAACATAAATAGCGCAATAACAAGATTTCGAATAACCAACACCTGCTCTTTGCGCAATTGCCCTACGATAGAATCAACTCCAGATTTTTACGAGTCACGGAGCTGCTGAAATGATGGGTCACGTAACGGATCGAATTGCGCGAAACTTTTTCGTTTATCTTTTCGTTGTTCAACAATAGGAGTACATTTTGTACCATCTCCTCATCCGTTTCACAGACGAACAGATCCTCATGATTGATTGCGTTGATGCCTTCACTGCCGATCGGATTGGTTACGACAGGAACTCCCCAAGACATAGCCTCGACGATCTTCGTTTTAATCCCTGTGCCAAAAAGCAGCGGAGCGATCATTAAAGCGGCATCGCTCACGATCCGCTTAACGTTATCCACTTCGCCGGTTACGATAATGTCAGGATAGGCCTGCTGCAGCCTAAGCACTTCGGCAGTCGGATTTTTTCCGACGATATAGAACTTTGCTTTAGGTGCCTGCTTCTTTATCCTGGGCCATATCTGCTCACAGAAAAAAACGACGGCGGAGCTATTGTGGGGGATGTCCATTTTCCCTACAAAAACGAGCTTGTTCCTGTCATACGAACGAGGATTCCCCGTCATTTTCCTATCCGGGTCGAATCTCATCGGGATGCCGAGACAAGACCGATGACTGACAATTTGCCGGAAGGTCTCCGCTTCTTTGGGAGAAGTAAAGATAAGGTGTTGGAAATTATTAGCTGCATGTTTCTCGTACTTGTGCAGCAGCTTGCTTTCGAAAGCGACAAGCCACTTTTGAATGAACTTCAAATTTGCAAACCGCTTGATACCGGATGGGAGCTTGTCCGAAAAGCCGCCGAATACGGACGGAATGTAGTGAAACCATTGAAGCTGCCGTTCATAGCGCAATGACAGAAGATCATCATAGCTGAGCACCTTTTGTCCGATTCCGTCCGTAGCGTATTCCGCTACACGCACCATATCGTAAAAAATGAATTCCGGCTGCTCTTCCTCGACAATTTCTTTGATCAGTCGATGTGTTCTCCGGGAGTAATAAACGGATACTTGAAGCGGCCACCTTCGCATTAACAAGGAATAGACCAGCACATTGAACAATTTTTCGGCCATACCCGGCAATTCCAGACATACCAAGCGAGAAATCGCATCCGGCTTATCCTTCAGGTACTTATTGTCATCAACAAAAGACAAGTTCACGATCTGACATTCGGGATAAATATCTTTGATTTGATGAATGTATTGCTGAAGCAGGTTTTTTCTGCCGTCCGTATTTGGAAATGGCAGTCGGTTCGTAATAAACATCATCTTTTTCATTATTTTTCCGCCTTAGAAAGCATCTTTTGCCCCAAGAAGCACTTTGAACGTCTTGAATATGATTTTCAAATCAAATCCGACGCTTCGATTTTGGATGTACTTCAAGTCCAGCTCAACCATTTCTTTAAAACTTAATTCATTACGGCCGCTTACCTGCCAAAGTCCTGTGCAGCCAGGTTTAACGGTTAAACGCAGCTTGTCGTAATCTGTATACTCCGCAACTTCCCTTACAAGAGGAGGTCTTGGACCAACCAAGGACATGTCGCCTCGGAGCACATTGATCAGCTGCGGGAGCTCATCAATGCTTGTTTTACGTATAAACTTCCCGATTTTCGTAATACGCGGGTCGTTCTTCATCTTGAACATAGCGCCTTCAATTTCATTCTGAGCGAGCAGATCTTTCAGCTTTTCTTCCGCATTGCTTACCATGGAGCGGAATTTATACATCCGGAACGGCTTCTCGTTCTTGCCGATCCTTGTTTGATAGAATAAAACGGAGCCTTTCGGATCCTCTAATTTAATCAGAATGGCAATGATAACAAACAGCGGACTTAACAGAATTAATCCAATCAGCGAACCGGTTACGTCAATGGTACGTTTGATCACCGAATTCAGGTAATACCTATAGTCATTAGGGGTGTTTAATACCACTTCTTCGCGATACTGAGGTTGCATAATGATTACTCACCTCCTATGCCTATTAATTGTTTCCCAAGCTCCCGTTCCAACAATTCTCCAAGCTCGCTTAGCAGGTGATGTCGAAGTTCATTATTCCGGAGCGCAAAATCGACCGTCGTCATAATAAAGCCGTGTGTTTCACCCACATCATAGCGCTTGCCTTGGAAGTCATAAGCGTAAACGCCTTGATCCATATTCAGCTTTTGAATCGCATCGGTTAGCTGAATTTCTCCGCCTGCCCCAATCTCTTGCTGTCCTAAGTAATCGAATATATCCGGGGTTAGAATATATCGGCCCATAATTGCCAAGTTGGATGGAGCCTGTCCTTTCGGCGGCTTCTCCACAAAACGGTTCACTTGATAAAGACGGTCCATCGTCTCGCCCGGATCGACAATCCCGTACCGGTCTGTCTGATTCGCATTCACGGTTTGAACGCCGATAACCGAACGTCCGGTACGCTCATACTGCTCGATTAGCTGCCTAATGCAAGGAACTTCGGCCTCTACGATATCATCACCAAGCAGAACAGCGAACGGTTCGTCTCCGATAAAATTGCGCGCGCACCATACGGCGTGACCGAGCCCTCTTGCTTCTTTTTGCCTTATATAATGAAGATTCACATTGGAGGATTTTCTGACTTTTTCTAAAATGTCAAGCTTCCCTTTACTCTCCAACGTATATTCCAGCTCAAACGCAATATCAAAGTGATCTTCGATCGCACGTTTACCTTTACCAGTCACGACGATGATGTCTTCTACCCCTGATTCAATGGCTTCCTCTACGATGTACTGAATGGTGGGCTTATCAACGATCGGAAGCATTTCTTTCGGCATCGCTTTCGTCGCCGGCAAAAACCGGGTACCAAGTCCTGCAGCAGGAATAATGGCTTTTCTCACTTTTTTCAATTGACTTCACCCTATCCTATATATTTTTTTTCGCATTACACCGAATTGCTAAAAATGCGAGCTATGCTTTCCGTATCTTTGAGAGCATAGCTCGGATTTTTAGAAAAAATCCGAGGTAAAAATAAAGATTGCTAGGGCATCGAACCCTTCCTCACGTCACGCCCTTGACGATAAACGTCTAAGGTCGGCTGACCCACAGCATGACCGAGTGCCTCCGGTGATAGAGGTGCAGGAGACATTACCTTCCAATCCAACTCAGCTAATGTTCGGTGTAATGACGCTACGCGTTGCTGTTAGCTCCGTAATAGTAGGAATAGGAATCCGAATGATTTCGGTTAATGTTATTGAGAACGACGCCGATAAGATTAGCTTGCACATGCTCAAGAGAGAGCTTCGCTTTGAGCGCAAGTTCTTTTTTTACTTTTCCCGAGTCGATGACAAGAACGACGCCATCGCTTTGGGTCGCAACGATTTGAGCATCCGTTACGGACATGATCGACGGTGTGTCGATGATGATCACGTCGTATCTTTCCCTCATTGTCTCAAGCAGCGCCCCCATATGCGTCGACGACAGCAGTTCTGACGGATTAGGCGGAGTCGGACCTGCGGCAAGGACCGACAGATTCTCCGTATTCGTTTGCTGGATAACACCCTGCAGCTCTTGATGATTGAGCAAGGCGGTCGTCAGGCCTTTATGATTGGATATTTCAAAAATGTGATGCTGCGCCGGTTTTCGCAAATCCGCATCGATCACGAGTACCCGTTTGTTTGCTTGAGCGAAAGTGACCGCCATATTGGCGCATGTTATGCTTTTTCCTTCACCCGGTTTGGATGAGGTGACCATAATGATTTGCATCTTATCGTTGATCGTTGAAAACTCGATGTTTGTCCGCAGCATCCGATACCCTTCGGAGATTGGCGATTTCGGATTTCTTTCCGTAATTAGTTTCCATTTATGTGTCAAGCGAGACATTGCTTCCCCTCCCAGCTCTTGGCGTTAGCGGGGCTTGGCTGCCCCGTTCAGTGACATCACTTTCTTTAAACCTTGGAATCGAAGTCAGTACCGGAACCCCAAGCAGCATATTGATGTCTTCTTCGTTCTTGATCGTGTCATCCAAATAATCGAGAAGGAAGGAAATGGCTACGCCCGCCATCAAAGACAGTATGAATGCGACGGCAATATTCATAATCGGATTCGGAGCCACCGGGCCACGCGTCTCGGTTGGATCGGCCTGGTCCAAGATGGAAACATTGTCAATCTTCATCAGCTCAGGTACCGATTTTTGAAAAACGATCGCAACGGCGTTGGCGATATTGGCTGCCTTCTCATAGGAGCCTTCCTGGGCGGTTATGGTCATGATTTGCGTTTCGTTAGCCGAGCTGACGGTTACCTTGCCAGCGAGTTCGCCGTACGTCTCAGCAAGCTCCGGGTATTCTTTGATGACTTTTTTCATCATACGAGGCGTTTTAATGATTTCTTTATAGGTTTTGATGAGTCCGATCGTGGAGTTAATGGAGCCTACGTCTATGCTTGGAAGCATCGAGCTGCTGTCCTTATTGTCGTTGACGATTAGTGTAGCGGAAGCTTGATACTGCGGTTCGATGAATTTGAAGGAGTAAATGCCGATGGTCAGACAACTTACTGAAATAATTAAAGCAATCCACAATAGCCTTCTTTTGATGATGATCCAATATCGTTTTAATTCCAAGTTGGTTCCTCCGTTACTATTTAAGTCATTTTATGTTTGTGAATAATTATTCCTAGTGAATATGTAAATTAATAAGTTATTCAAAACGCGAACTTTTGGGCATGGTTTTTTTCAGAGAATCCCCCAGTCTTCTGTACTACCTAATCACGGTTATGTAACTGCTATGTAAGGGCTTATTTACTTATATCCATAAACTCATCGACCGTTCCGCCATTCATGACGTGCTCCATCATACCTTTCGAGCAAGCCTCATGTCCCACCTTCTTGAGCAGCAGCGATACAACCTCAGCCATGTCAACTGGTTCGTTCCGGGGCGTATATCCGGTGAACATAAGAATCTCAGCTAACGATCTCGAATCCTCTTGCCTCTCTTGATTCAATAGAGAAGGATCTTCGGATAGTTTTTTCAAAAATTGCTTCAGCCGTACTTGCTTCTGCTCCATATTCGAAACATTCATCTTTGACACCCTCCATTTTTCAACCCTCTCGTTCACTTAAGATTGCTACAAATCGACAAATAATACAAGCTTCATTAAGAGGTTTTAATATTAGTAAAATATAATTTTTGCCATGGCATTTGATTTTTCTCCTAATATGTTTCAGGAGTTATGTTAGCCTTGCTTACGTTGTGAGTCTAAGTATGACATAGATTTTTGCAATTCTTGAGGGAATAAAGACATGTTGTCTATTAGACATTACTGCTCATTTTCAAAATGGTTTTCATAAGTACGGGCTCCTAATTTATCGAATCAGGTAATTTTAACTTTTCTCATTATTAGTGACTGAACAGATAAATTTGTCACTTGGAAGCGCTTTATGTATCTTTACAAATATTCCTTCTTCAGACTCATTCCGTATATAGTTAAACTGACTTTTTCCCTTGTAAAATCAAGGTTTTGACTTTTCATTTCTATGTTTTTCATTCTAATTTCATTAATAATTACGCTCTATTTATGATTAAATAAGGGACTATTGACCAGTGTCCTAGAAAAGTAGGACCTAAAGCCAGCATTCGACAACATTCGCATTTAGATTTTACATAATCATGTTTGTGCATGAAAGCGTTTTTATTCTTTAAGTCATAAAAAAACAAGCATTTCCGTAAAAAAAGGAACTGCTCGTTTCCAAAAATTACCTTATAATTGCTCGAAAAAAGCCAAATTAGCTTCTCTTCCCTGCGTTATGTATTTTGAAAATAGGAAATTAAACGCTTCCATACACCTCTGGATGTATGTGTTACGATAGGCATGCTGCCTAAAGACTTATTTTCAATAACGCACTGCGCATTGCTTAGAAAAAAGCTCTCCCACTCCGCCCCCATACGCGCATGGATAGCATTATACGCTTCGCGCAGCCGAAATCCTCTGCGCTCCAGATGATGCGCGTCCGACGAAACGATGTGAATGAGTCCGCTGCTGCAAAGCGACCATGCGGATTGTTCGATGCGCCTGCCAAAGCCGCCAAGTAACGAATGGGTTGTTACTTGAGCGTAAGCCCCCTCCCGAATTAGATCATCCAGGCGTTCCGGGTGCTCCACAATTTCCGCATTGCGTTCAGGATGAGCAATAATTGGCTTCAGCTGCATTATACGGAGCTCATGAATCAGCTCATTCATCGCTCTCGGTATACGAGAGGATGGCATTTCTATTAACACATAGCTAGACGCGGCTAAAGGCAGCAATTCCCGCCTATCCCATGCCTCCAGCAGATCGTCATGCACCCGAATCTCCTGTCCCGGCATAATCGTAACAGGCACACCCGCCGCTATTAACTGCTCGTTAACCCGCATCGTATGCTCTTCTACTTCGGTTGCTGTGTTGATATATCTCCCATTAGCATGATGCGGCGTTGCGATGATGGTCGTTATTCCCTCTGCAGCAGCGGCCCTTGCCATATGCAAAGTCTCATCCCAATTCGCCGCTCCGTCATCCAAGCCGGGCAGTATATGCGTATGAATGTCTATCATGATCATTTTCACTTCCTAGAATAATAGTTTCAAACTTCCCCGAAGGCAAGCATGGCCATATTCTATCACATGAAAGTTAAATTATCAGCTTTTTCACTGTCATAGATTAAATCGACTGACGATTGTCTATGTCCGAATCCGTCCCCTCATGGGGTGTTTAACTATTCGGCTGCTTTGAGCGCTAAGCCCCAAGCTGTTTTGAAATCAGCTACATTCGAGTATCTTAATTGCCTATTTTCATTCACAGCACGTATTGCAACCTCATAAAGATCCCTTCCCGCTTCCCACTTCGCAAATGAACGGTCCAACTCGCCCCCTAACAGAGCAAAAGCCATCGCTCCCATGTTAAACACATTGGTGCGTTCATCAATCTCAGCACCCAAAATAAATTCCTCCGGTGACATAAATCTTGACGATCCCCATAGCCGACCCATTGTATTAATAAATGGTTTCTTTTGATAAATATCTATGTCGCATATTTTGATTTCGTTATTTCTAAAATCGTAAATAAGACTCCCGTCATAAAAATCAACAGCGACAAAACCTTTCTTTTCTACATATGAATGGAAAGAAAAAATACTGTCCAACGAAACCAATCGTTCTGCCACTGTCAATTGTTTATAGCGGTAATACGGGGAATCTGGATGACTGTACTTAGCAGGGGGCGGAAAAGACCAATGTGGATGAAGAGATTCTCCTTCAAACCATTTGAATACTGCAGCATACCCTGATTTGACCTCAAAATGATTGATTAGCTCAATTAGGGATGGATGGCTTAAGTCATGATAAAGATAAACAGCTTGTTCTAAATTCTGAATTGCGTCTTGCGTCTCACCTGAAAAATTCAAAGTTTTGGCCCCAGCATATTTGATGAAAAGTTTTTCACCATCTCTTTCCACACCGAAGCTGATATTCCCGGAATCCTGTTGGTCAAAAACGGCAAATACCCGGCCAAGTTTTTGCAGCCAATCAAAATCATGTTCTTCCTGCAATTGAAACTTCACATCATCTAATTCGACCCTGAAGAGATTTTTTGTCATTGGCCAACTCCTTTTATGGCACTACCCCTATTATTCAAGAGTTAAAAGCGGGCTTCGCTTACTGACGTTACGTTTTGCCTGTATTTCATCCAATCTAAGCGGGCCCATTCACCGCTCAAGTGGCGTTTGAGTGGAATACATACAATCAATACCGGTATTCTAACTCCATTCTAGCTCCTGCGAGCCCTATCCCGTCCATTTGACTGTACAAAATCCTTTCAAACTATGATAATGACTCCTTCCTAGCGCTTTGATTGTATGAAATCCACTCAAAACTCAAGTACACCTCGACAATACACTGGTGATACAATGGCAGCAAGCTTTCTTTACTCATCCCATATTCTTTCAAGTAGCTAATGCGATGATCACATGAACTTCGTCCTTTTTTGAAAATAGAAAGTTACAAATGCTATGAGAGCGTTGCATTCCTTCATTAAAGTATGCGTTTTCCTCAAGGCCACTTTTTACAATCTTGTCTTGTTAGACAACCACTCCCCATTTGAACATTCAAGCATCTTCCCCGTTTGGCGTTCTAACTTCGTTAAGTCTGATTTTATAAATCTCCCCCCATTTTTTCATAGATATTATGATCGGTTCTAACGTCTTTCCAAAATCAGTAAGTGAATATTCCACTCTGGGCGGAACTTCTTTATAAACTTCTCTATGAATGATGCCATCCCGTTCAAGCTCCCGTAACTGCAGTGTAAGCATAAACTGCGTAATACCCGGATTGAGACGCCGAAATTCATTAAATCTTTTCGTTCCGCCAATGAGGTGATAGAGAATGATCCCTTTCCATTTACCCCCGATGACATCCAAAGTTGTCTCCACAGGACATCCTTCCGTATTTGGACTAGCACCGTATTTGTTTCTTCGGTCTCCCATTACTCAGTCCCCCTCCAATGGTATGATTTTTAATACTATATAATAAAAATATGCGTACTTCTTTAAAGCAAGTATACAATATATACTTTTAAATGTCCGATATACCAACTTGAAAGGAAGAAAAATATGAGCAATCACCAAAAGATGAAAGCAGTCGGTGCTTACCGATATCTCCCTCTATCCGATCCGGATAGCCTTGTTGATCTGTATATAGAAAAACCGGTTCCTACAGGTCGCGATCTACTAGTAGCAGTAAAAGCCATCTCTGTCAACCCTGCCGATTTGGGCGTCCGAGAGAAAAACAATTATGAAGAAGAATCACCTAAAATTCTTGGTTGGGATGTAGCTGGGATCGTGGAACAGGTTGGACCTGAATGTCAGTTGTTTGAACCTGGAGATGAGATATATTATGCGGGGAGTGTGGCTCGTCCAGGGGGTAATAGTGAATTTCACTTGGTAGATGAACGAATTGTGGGAAACAAGCCGAAGAGTTTGGATTTCGCACAAGCAGCCGCTTTGCCGCTTACCTCGATTACTGCCTGGGAGGGTTTATTTGATCGTTTAGGAATCAGTCATAGTGTAGAAGAAAACAAAAATAAAAGCATACTCATTATCGGTGCTGCAGGTGGAGTAGGGTCGATTGCTACTCAACTTGCCAATTTAGCAGGTCTAACTGTAATTGGAACTGCTTCACGCCCAGAGTCAATCCAGTGGACCAAAAATCAAGGGGCGGCTTTTACTATCAACCACAATAGTCATTTTGCATCACAACTCAAGAATATTGGATTTGAGACCGTGGATTATATATTTTGCTTAAATGACACGATACAACATTTCGCGAATATGGCAGAGGTCATAACCCCCCAAGGTAAGATTTGTTCAATCGTTCCTGCAGATAAGGCTACTTGGACGGGAAGCTTGAATATGGACCTGCTTTTTTCGAAAAGTGTTACGTTTGTATGGGAGCTTATGTTTACCCGATCAATGTTCCAAACCAAAGATATGATCAAACAACATGATCTACTGAATAAACTGGCTGATTTAATCGACAATGGTAAGTTGAAAACTACATTAACTGAACGCCTAGAACCAATTAATGCATTAAACTTACGTGTAGTACATGAAAAAATGGAAACAGGTAGATCGATAGGAAAGATTGTGTTGGAAAATTTCTAACAAAGCCGGAGACTATACAAGCATATTCTTGTCGCTAAAACAAATATTGACGTATGTTCTTATCAAAATCTTAAGACAAGAACATACGTCAATAATACGAAATGGTGCTTATTAAGAGCTTTTGTAATCATGCCGGTTCCCAACGTTGTTCAGACGACTTTTTGTTGAGTGTTGGTCACCACTAGCCCATTCTCATAGCTTACCTATGAATAAATGATTCGGAAAATCCCCACTGATATAAATATAGCCGTAAGCAGCGGATACCAGGAAATCGATGAGGAGGACGTGAAGAAGCCAATTCTGCCGTTTCTTCCTGTTGAGATAAAATAAATTAATCCAAAGGAACATCAGCAGTGAAATCACAACAAAGCCCAGTCTCCAAAAAATCGTAATCGAATGCTCAAAATAAAAAACACCGGTTAAAGCTAAATCAAAGATGAGCTTCAAGCCGAAAAGTAGTCTCCATGAAAGGGGGTTCTTTCTTATGTTCTCAGCCGCTTGGATATGCACGTCCTCACCTCACTTTAACCCATATTTGCACACAGCATAAGATATATTTATCCCTCTCCTACAACACCAATCGCAATCATGCGGCTACTTACCTGGCTACCAATGAGGCTGCCGATCGATCCCGCGGCAAGCTCAATCTCTGCTAATCCATAATCATGTCAACAACTTGTTTCGCGAACGCAGCATAGGATTCGATCAGGTCTGGACTTCGATCAATAGCCCACCTGAGGTTATCGAACGCTCTTAATAGCAGCAAATGTCTCATATCAGCAAGGTCTGCTACACTTATGCCGTACGCATCTAGAAATGCTTTGAATTCCTCAATATTTGGGCCTTCTTCTAGTCCTAGTATTTGGTAATGCATCAATTGAATAACCGTTACATGTGGTACCACGTTTACTTCTGCATTCCAATCCAGCAATATAACTTGGTTTGCCTGGTTGACAATCGTATTCTTTATAGAGAGATCTCCATGGTTTAAACCGAACCGGAACGTTTCCTTCTTCAGATTCTCGAACAGTTTTCTTACTCTCTGCGATTCCATCTGAGTAATTACTCCAAGCCCAATCAACCGATCATACTCCGTCAAACTATTGATATTATACTGCACATACCCTTGCCAACTGCCGTCCGATCCTGCATGAGAAGGTGACTGAAACTCACCATGGACTGGATCAATCAGATTGTCTCCGTATCCTTTCACTTGGATCGAATGAATATGCCTGGCATATTCGCCAAGCTGCCTCCAAATATAGGACCTGGGAACCGTACTCTCTAACCCGTTGTTGCCATCTATAAAAGTTTGAATCATATAGGCTGTTTCATCAACGATGCCAATGGACAACACCTCAGGTCCAGGAATGCCAACTGCGGCTGCTTGCTCGATGCACCATTTTTCTTTGATAAAGCTTGGAAATGTATCTTTATCGTTCATGCGGACAACGACTTTATGGCTCTTAGTTTCGACTACGCAAACCTGATTTGTGATACCTTTACCTATGATTTGGTAAGATGTTTTTGTTTGTTCTCGCAGAAAATCGCTTGCAATTCGTTCTGCTTGCATAACTACAGAGTCCTCCATAGTTTCTTTCATCCCCCTCAAGTGTCGTGCCTGTAATGACGTGTTTTCAAAACTCTTATTGGCAAATTTTTGTTTAAGTCCCTCAATTACATAAGAATAGTTTACCACACACTTTTTTGGAAAGTACGTTTATAAATAAACTATACTGCCCGTTAGATGATCGAAGGGCTGCAACGCGGCAGCCCATAGACAATCTTACTGTTAAAAGAGGATTAGACTGTGAAACAACAGTTCTGCTGGATTGGGTTATTCAGGAGGACTTCAGGGATAGTGGTCGGAGTGGCTGCCTGCTTATCAACGCTGCGATGGAACGGTGGTTTTTCATGCCGTTGGTTGTCTACGTGCTCGGTCTCATGATCTTCTCCATGACGACTTCGGAATTTATTGTGTCTGGGATGATGATTTCTTTATCAAATGAATTCAATGTATCCATTGCGGCCATCGGCTATCTGATTTCCGCTTATGCCACCGGTATGATTGTGGGAGGACCTTCTAAGCGTGGCTGTTCTTAAAATAACAAGAAAAAAAGCCTTTGACCAACTTTAAAATATTATCGGATCTTTCATTTCTGACCATTGAATAATTGCTTCATCACCTTCTGTTTTGGTCATGGTTCCGACGTGGACAACCTCTGTATGTCGATGATTCTTGTAATGTTTCAGCATTTCTCTGATTATAGTAGAAATCTTCTGTTCGTGTATTTCGTCTTCATTAATCCAATATAACTCACCTTCATCCGATGAGATTAATTCTGTTTTCATGGTCCTGCCGAAAAAAACGTACTGGATTCTTATTTCATTATCCTTCTGTCTAATCAAAAGGTACCGTAACATGAATTCCTCTATTTCATCGGCCCGTATACCGCTCTCCTCATACACTTCTCGTAAGCATGCTTCTGCGGGGTTATTTAACTCATTTGGTTCCATATGACCACCCAAAGCGGTCCAAAACTCAAAATCGAAAAGCTTATTCTTAGCTCTCTTCATCATCACAAATTTCCCATCACGATAAATAAATGCTGTGGCCATTTGCCTTAGTTTCAAGATTTATCTCTCCTGTTATCATTTTTTCCCCTTAGTTATAATTGCTGACTGAAAGTGAACAATCGAAGCGTTCGACTCCTGGATACTTTTCCCCTAAACTTGTTATCGTAAAGCCATTTTTTTCATAGAATCCAACAGCATCTTTGTCGGTTTCCGCCCTTATTCTTATGATTCTATTAGTTTTTATGAATGCATTTATCATTTCACTGCCTATACCCTTACCGCGGTAAGCGGGTTTAATTGCAATATGCTTCAGCACTACTTCGTTATTTGATTCGTATATGATTCCAATTAATCCTACCAGCTCATTATTTTTAAAACTTCCTATAAGTTCCCTTGAATCCATTTCTAAGTATTTGTTAAATTCACTATGAATTCTTTCATCATCAGCCCACATACACTCAGCCATAAGACGCTTCACTTCATTTAAATCTTTATAATCTTTTAAATTAATCAAGGAAGCACCAGCCTTCTAAGATAGAATTACAAAGACTACCGCATAAAAACCTCAGCAGCCTATGTTGTGTTTATGTTTGAGGTAAATTTTCAATAACTTGTACATATTTCCCGTACTTTATTTTCCATATATCCTTTCGTGACTCTATTGTCCTGCTATCCAGCAATGCTTCAATGACATCCAGGCATACATCCCAACCGGCAATATCCCTGGGTGTATGATTCGTTATCTTCTTAATCTTTTCTATCAGAACCAAGCGACAGCCTACCGGCTCCGGATACAGCTCGAAACGAACAAGGTCTTCTCCCCATGTGTATTCCAATACGGAACACATTTTAAGCTCGATAATTTCAAGTTCCTCAAACGTACCATCCTGCATGTCGAACTTAATAATCCCGCCTTCACGCAGGTCGTCGACCCGGAACTCGGAGAACCATTTCGCCAGCTTATCGTTCTCCGTCAACAAAGACCATACCTCTTCAACGGGATGCTTCAATTGACGCTCGAATCGGGCGATATATCCGTTCTCAGTTTGTTTTATGATAGCTAGCATGTTTATCCTCCTAGAAAATTATGATTGGAAATAATTTATAATTTTTCACTCACGCTATTATATTACCATACGGTTATACATTAATGGTTGTGGTGCAAAGCTCTTAGATTCATGATAACATGATTAAAATGAAGTCAGGGATGGGCAAATACTTTGGAAAAGGAATAGATTTGTTTAAGTGGAGGCCGTATGAATAAGAGGTAATCTTGCTAATAGTAATTGGGCCGAAACTAGATTGGAGGATAGAGATGGAGGGAAATAATAAGTTCATAATCAGCCGGAGAAAGCTGTTGGCGGGAATGGCAGCAATTGGCCTCAGTTTTGTGAGCGGCGGTGTTATTACCCGTCTTTCCGACAAGAACTCGAATACAGGAGTAAGTGTAAGAGATTACGGAGCCGCCGGCAATGGAATGAAAGATGATACGAAAGCCTTCCAGAAAGCAATTAACGATTGTGTAGCCAAAGGTTATAAACTATATGTTCCCGCAGGTAAGTATCTCATCAAGGGAACACTCGATAATTTTGACAATCTGATTATGGAAGGTGTTTCGAATAATAAATCCTACTGGTCACAGACCGGTTATGACGATTTCGAAAAGGGGTCCGTTCTGCATGGTTCAGGGGATAATGTACTGATCGGAGGAAGCATAAAAAGGGCACAATTTTCAAATTTATGTTTTGAAAACTTCGACCTGGTCGCCGGTGTATCCAGTCCCAGATATGTCCTTTTTGATTCTTGCAGCTTTAAAGAGATTCGTCGCGTACTCAGCGCACCAGGCAACAAGAAGGGTGCCTATCATAACTACAAGTTCAGATACTGCTCGTTTACGGTTTATAACACCGACGTGCTGTTTGAAGGCAGAATCATTGATAGTTCATGGGATCAGTGCGTCTTTGTAGGAACAAAACCGTTTAATTGGGTACAGGCAATTGCCAATCAGGTGACAAACTGCCGGTTCGAATGGATAGACAGGGAGGCTGCGATATCCTTGTATGCCTGCCGTATGATTCAAATCTCCAATAATTTCTTTGACAGAGTTAGAGGAGCCGCTATTGAAATCAAGCAGAAAAATAGCGGAATTGTCATTTCTGCCAATCAATTCAACCGGTGCGGCAGCGGCAAAAATTCAGCCGGTGGCGGTACAAGCATGAAAGAATTGTATAAATCTTTTGTGGTGGTGTATGGTGAATTCTCTGACGTGAACATCATTCAAAATACGTTTCTGAAGAGTCAAAGCAACGACGGATCAGGTGAATTGTGTCCCCAATATGTGATCGCCAAGCGTGCGGCCATACCGAACTGCCAATTCAAATTCCAAGGAAACGTCATGGTTAATGGATTTGTCTCCTCATTGATTTTCGATGAAGATCAAACCTATGAAAAAATTAAAATCGATGCGGATTCTGTATTTCCCTCCCTTGCCGATTATGTGGTCAACTTGGCCCGGTGTGCTTCACACGAGATTCAAACGGTCTGCGATACGGATATGATCGTGGAAGAAATACCGGCGCAACTGACGGTTCGGAATAAGGCAAACATCCAAATTGCCGGGGAACAAAAGGGAGCCGTATACGGTGGCAGGGTTAACGGTTTTATGCGTTATGACCGTGGAGAAGTCATTTTTGAAGATTACACCTATCATAAGATCGTATCATTCAGTAAGGATTGGAATAAATCTTATGACATCCCGCTGTCGCACATGGTGAAAGGAGTTTATTTGCACCTTTCCATTCTGTATTCGACGAGCGGAAATCCGGACGGTGGGGTCACTGTTTCTATGTCAGGTTCATCTACGCTAAGCTTGCCGAAACTTCCATTAAGTGGCTTCGAGAAAAAAATATACACAACTAAATTTTATATTCCCTTCCAGTCATCAAGTGACTCAGCCCGAATAAATGTATTTGCGGCCGGTTCTTCGAACAGGACGGGCTCCATATTTATTCATGCACTCAGTGGGACTTACACATCTTTTACACCGAAACAGATGTATGATTTAATGAGTTAATATATAAAAGTGCCTGTTTTCCTTTCGGAAACAGGCACTCTCTTTGATCAGTTGGTTACTACAGTCAGCACCGGTGAATTACTTCCATTCTCCTTTGTAAAAAAGTCGATGCCGACATCGTTATTCACAATCGGGTCCTTCACATATAAGCTAACGATGATGTTCATAGATCGTTATATTGAAATGCCGGCATCAAGCTGATGCCGGCATCTGGTATTTGCTGCAGTAAGATTACTTGCCGCTGTTATCGAGGAAAGCTTGAACCTGCTTGATAACTTCCTGACGGATTTTCTCAAGCCCTAAGGATTCCATTTCTTTATTCATTTTCGCGGCCGTGCCCCTCCAGTCTTTGTCCAGACCGTTTTTGAAGATCGGTTCGTACGATGAGATCGTGCTCATCTTGGCTATCTCCGTCTTGACCGGTTCTGCATTAAAGACGAAACCGGCAAGCGGCTGCTGATAATAAGTTTCCGGTTTGGATTGGTAATCAAGCAGCTTAAGCGTCTCCGCATCGTTGTCCGAATTGATTCTGGACATCGTCGGCGACCATGTAAACTCATAGCCCGGGAACAAATAATTAGTAGTTTTGTCTGTCATTTTATAGTTGCGGTCGCCGTCTTTCGTCCAATGCTCGCCTTCAATACCGTTCTCGAACAGATCGTGATTTTCCTGGCTGCTGAACAACCAGTCGAAGAACTTCATGGTACGGTCTGCATTTTTGCTCGTGACCGGAATGACGATATCGTTCCAAGCTTTATAGTCGGTTCCGATTGCTCCTTGTTCCATGTTGCGCATTTTGGAGTTATAGACGAACAACTCAATATCGGCGCCAGGCACAGCCGCTTGAAGCTTCTGACGGACTTGAGCGGTGGCATTGATTGTCGCTTCATTGGCAGCCGATTTACCGGCAACAAACAGTGCCCCAGGATCTTTCTCGGAAAGAACGTCTTTCTGCACAAACTTGTTCCACTCTACAAACTTGTCATATTGCGGATACATGTAGTAAGGATCGTTGTAAGGAGACGGCAGGCTGGCAAATTTATCGGCCGGATCCCCGAGAGTCGTTGCGCCGAGCACTTTTTTGCCGTCATCGGACAAGAATACGTTGAATGCAGGCGAAACGCCGGAAATCATTTTTACATTCGTCATCTTCTCCTCATGGCCGAACATTTTAAAGAAGCCGCGGTCATTCTTAAGGGCGAACGGAATCATTCCTTTTTCCGATTCCTGTACTTTCTCCAGGTAAGCTTTCAGATCATCGTAGCTTTGAATCGGCTGCATACCGTATTTTTCACGCAAGTCCTTGCGGATGTATACGACCTCGATATCGTAGAACGCATTGGTCATCGGAATGGAATAAATATGGCCGTTAATCTTGTTGGCGTTCAGGAAATCTTCCGAAAACGCTTTCTTCAATCCCGGGTATTCATCGTTGTTGAAGTATTTGTCGAGCTCCTGATAGTAACCGAGCGACACGTTTTGGTTGAGAGAGCCCCAAGGCGCATCAAACGCGGCATCGACCACTTCGCCGGCTGTCATCTTTAAATTCAGCTTTTGCTTGTGATCTGCGAATGGGTTAAATTCAATGTCCAGCTTCGTATTCAGCGTGTCCTTGGTCCGCTTTTCGAATTCGGCCAGCACCTTATCCATCTCGATCGGCTTGTCACCGAATAACATGAGTTTCAATGTGACTGGATCCGGAGCCTTTCCTGCTTCGTTGGAAGCCTGAGTCGGTTCGGCTTCGCCTTTCCCCGTATCGCCGTCATTCCCGTTGCTTGCCTTGTTGCTGCTGCACGCCGCAAGCAGCGCGACCAGCATGGTCACGAGCAGAAGCATGGACAATCCTTTTCGAATGTGTTTCATTGTCTGTTTCCTCCCTTTAATTGAACCTTATATACTAAACCGCCGTTTAGGGCGAGCTCAGCCGCTTTGGATTCAGCCTTTGACAGCTCCTACCATGAGTCCTTTAACAAAATACTTCTGCAGGAACGGATACAGGAAGATGATCGGTCCAATCGTCACAACGGTTGTAGCCAATCTAGTCGACAACGTAGGAACGACGTAGCTCGGCAGTGAGATTTTGGCCGAAAGCTGGTTTGCGAAATCCGCATTGTTCATAATTCGCATGACCAAATATTGAAGCGGGAATTTATTCTCGTCGGAAATGTACAGCATCGCCTCGAACCATTTGTTCCAGAAGCCCATCGCATAAAATAATCCGACAGTAGCGAGTGCCGGCATTGAGATAGGCAGCACGATTTTGTAGAAAATATAAATGTCGTTCGCCCCGTCGATTTTGGCGGATTCCGCTAGCGACTCGTCTACCGATTTGAAGAAATTACGCATCAGAAACATATTCCATGGGCTGATGAGAGCGGGAATAATCAGTACCCAGATCGAATCCTTCATTCCCAGGTATTTGGAGATGAGCAAGTAGTTCGCCACTAGCCCGCCGTGAAAAAGCATCGTGAAGTAAACGTAAAAGTTGATCCCGTTTTTGAATTTCAGGGCGCGAATAGACAGCGGATACGCAAGTGCGCATGTCACCAGCATGGCGAGCGCAGTGCCGACCATGGTGACGAAGATCGTCACCCCATAGGCCCTGTAAATGGTGTCGTCCTTGAATATCAGATTATAAGCAGCCAATGTGAATTCGCGCGGCCATATCGAATAGCCGTCTCTTAGAATCGCCGATTCGGCCGAAAGCGAACTGCTGATCACAGTCACGAACGGAATAACGCAATATATGGCAAAAATGGTTAGCAATACATAAATAATTACTTTTAGCAGCCGATCGCTGCTGCTTTCCTTTATCATGGGTGCACCTGCTTTCATCATCTTTTTAAAATAGCGCTGAGTCCGGGCTGAATTTACGGGCCAATTGATTGACGGCTACGACCAGAATGAAGCCGACCAGTGACTGGAACACGCCTACCGCTGCCGCCATACCCATATCGTTAAGCTCCATGAGCGCCCGGAATACGTACGTGTCGATAACGTCCGTCGTCGGATAGAGCAAGACATTGCGGCCTACAATCGCGTAGATCATGCCGAAGTCCCCGTAGAAAATACCGCCCATGGCGAGAAGCATCATCAGAATGACAGTCGGCTTCAGCAAAGGAAGCGTAATGTAGCGGATTTTCTTCCACCGGCTGGCACCGTCTATCGATGCCGACTCATAAATGTCAGGGTTAATGCCTGTAATCGTCGCAAGATAGACAATCGCTCCGAAGCCTGCCCCTTGCCAAATCTTAATCAGTACCAGAATGGCGGGCCAAATCGCCGGTTCGTTAAAGAAGGAGACCGGTTCGATTCCGAAAGCCGCAAGCCATTTGTTGAGCATCCCTGTATCGCTGGAGAGCAATGCTGTCACGAACATGGCGATAACCGTCCAGGACAGGAAGTTCGGCAGCGTGACGAGCGACTGGACGATTCGTTTAAACCATTTGCCGCCCAGCTCCGAGAACATCACTGCGATGCCGACGGAAGCGCATGTACCAAATAAAATGAAGAGTGCATTAAGAAAAAGCGTGTTGAAAATGACAAAAAGCACTTCATTCGACTGGATAAAAAATTCGAAATTTTTAAAGCCGACAAACTCGCTGCCGGTAATGCCTTTGATAGCGTTGAAATCTTGAAACGCGATGACGATTCCGCCCATCGGAAGATACGCGAACACAAATATCAACAAAATACCCGGGAGGGTAAGTAAATACAATAAGCCGTGCTTGCGCAGTTCCGTTAGGATAACGCCCCCTTTTTTCCTCACATTCGTACTGGGAGCCCGCGTCTCCAAGGCAACCGATTCTTTCATCTGGTGTTCCTCCTCTTTCTTTCGCAAATCGTTGTCAACCTTTCGATGGGACTAACTTTATCAGATTTGTAACACAGCTTGAATGAGCCTTTTTAAGTTGAAATTGCGTTTTTTTAAGGAGGCCCTCTCCTTGTGCCAAGCGCTGCGCATTCCTTAGGCCATTTTTTGAAAATAAAAAGACGCATGCTCGCAGCATGCGTCTTCTTCATCAATCGCGGTCAGGTACCGCCCGCGTCCAGGTAGGCTTGAATTTGTTTGATCAGCTCGCTTCGAATTTTCTCCAGTCCCAGGCTTCGAAGCTTCAGATTCGTTTTGGCGGCGGTGGAACGCCAATCAGGATCGAGACCGTTGCGGAACACTTGCGCCATTTGATCCGAGACCGGCTGGACCTTCGCAATTTCCGTTTTAACTGGTGAAGGGTCAAAGTGAAAACCAGCAAGCGGAAGCCGGTAATAGGTCTCCGGGTCGGCTGAATAGCGCAGCAGCTCGACCGCCTCCGAAGCGTTATCGGCATTAATCCGCGACATGGTCGGATTCCATGTCAATTCATAACGCGGAAACAGGTAGTTCATAGCGGTAGGCATCGGCTTATACATCTCATTCCCTGCTTTCATCCAGTGATCGCCCTCCATGCCGAGCTCGAATAGATCGTGATTTTCCTGACTTTGAAACAGCCAGTCCAGAAACTTCATCGTTTCGTCGACATGCTTCGAGGTCACAGGGATTGCCAGATTGTTCCAAGCGCGATAATCGGTTCCGATACATCCCTTTTCCATCTTTCGTTGACAAGAAGAATATACAAATCCTTCGAGTTCCGCGCCCGGTATGGACGTGATCAATTTCTGGCGAATTTCCGACCAGTTTGACAACACAGCTTCGGAAGCCGCCGATTTTCCCGCCGCGAACAGCACCTGCGGATTTCGCTCGGTCAAAACATCCTTTTGAATATACTTATTCCACACCACATAACGGTCGAATGAACCATAAAAGAACTCGGGATCGTTTAATGGGGCAGGAAAGCCCTCATAAGCGCTTAATGGATCGCCATAGGTCACGGCCCCGAGAACATGCTTCGCGTCCTTGGACAAAACAACCTGAAAGCCGACTCCTACTCCTGAAATCATGTGAGGAGCCATCCGGTAATGCGTCTGCTTGTCCTCATTGGCAAACAGCTTAAAAAATCCCCGATCGCCCTTTAACGCTAACGGGACCATATCGGGATACACGCTGGCGACGGCTCGCAAATAGGCTTCCAGATCGGCGTAGCTTTCAATCGGCCCAAGTCCAAGCCGCTCTCGAAGATCCTTGCGAATATATACGATTTCGATATCATAAAATAATTGGGTCAGTGGTATTGCATACAAATGCCCGTTAATGGTATTGGACTCCAAATAGGCCGCCGGAAAAGCTTTTTTAAGACCGGGATAATCATCATTGTTGAAATACTTGTCCAGCTTTTGATAATAGCCCTGCGCCACATTTTGTTCCAGACTCAACCAAGAAGCATCGAATACGGCATCGAATTCCTCGCCTGCGGCAAGCCTCAGCTTCAATTTTTGTCTGTATTCTTCCATAGCATCCCATTCCATTATGAGTTTCAAACCAAGAATATCCTTCGTTCTCCGCTCGAACTCTTGAAGCACGATATCCATATCCGTAGGTTTGTCTCCGAAAAACATAAATTTTAATTCCTGCAGCTCCGGACTATAGGGGGCGTTACGCATATTTTCGGGCTGCGATTGTACCATACTGCAAGCTGAAAAAAAGATCATAACGAATGTAAGCAACACTGCAGTTCGTTTTTTCTCCAACAATATACCCTCATCGCCCTTTCTAAGATGGAAGCGCTTCATACGCATAGTTTACACCAAAAATCTGCACCGGGCATATATAGGTTTGCGTTAAAAACTGCGGTTTTTTAAGAAAAAACTGCTTTTTTTTAGAAAATCGTCCGCTTCCTCTTCAAAAGCACTCCTCATTGCTTCAAAGCATCCCACATCCGATCCGCTTCCTTCATGGCCGCTGCCACGCTCGTATTGCCGGTCAGCCAATCTTGAGCGGTCTGATAAAACCAATCACTGAATTGAGGGGGAGGTATATTAAGCCCTGAAAAGCGGCCCATAAACATAGATTTCCCGGTTTTCGGATCGTCTAAAACGCGAAACACGCTTGACATCGCTTCCGGCAGCGGGTAATCGATTTCTACGTTCGTGGATGGAATTCCGTTAACCGCCTGCAAGTAGCGGGGATATTGATCCTCGCCATAAAAATAATGGAGAAACTGAGTGATCGCCTCAAGCTTGTCCGGATCCAGCGCTGCTTTGGCAGATATCGACCACCCCGCTGGTGCCTGTGCTCCTGCCACATTTATCTTTCCATTATCATCCGGCAGCGCGAAAAATCCGTATTCGAAGGAAGGATCGGCTGCCTTGATTAGATTAAACATTATAGGGCCGGAAAATAGCATAGCCGCTTGACCCGAAACGAGGATGGAAGCCGTCTGGTTATCAGTCGTCGCAACAAAACCCTGGGCCACATAACCGCGCCCCCATAGGGAAGCAAGTTTATTCATTGCTTTCATGGGCCCGGGATCGGTCCAGCTTACCTTGCCTTCGCTCCGCTGTGCATTCCAGTCAGGATTGTGAATATAAACCTCGTCAATTAGAAACTTGTTGACCCAGTACTCCATATGTCCAATGTCTTTGGCACCGACTACGATGGGATCAATGCCCAGACGTTTAATTTTTTCGCAGGCCTCGATAAATTCGCCGAATGTTTTGGGCGGCGCATCAATCCCGGCTTTACGAAATACAGCTTTGCTGTAGATAATGCCTTGCGGTGCGGGAAGTTCTAACGGTAAATTATAAAAGCGGCCGTTTACTTCCGGAGCGGCCTGAAGCAGATTCACTAAATCACCTGGAATTTCATAGAGCAAACCGGCGTCGGCGAACAGCTGCGTTTCGCTCATTTCCACCAAATCCGGAAATTCCCCGACGGCCTCCTTCATTTTCAAGTACTCCCCGTAAGATCCGGTCCATGTTTCATTCACTTCATCGATCACGATATTCGGATGCGATTTCTCGAAAGAGCCGATTACCGAAGAAATGCCCTGCTTGTGCAATAAATTGTCTTTTGCATAAACAATCGTAAAAGAGAGGGGCTTCGCTAAATTCTTGTCTTCAACATCTGAGCGGTTCCCTTTTAATAATCCGCATGATGTAAGGACGGCCAGACTTCCCAGTAGGATCAGTATGGCTGAAATCCGTAATCTCTGCATAGTCGTGGCCTCCTTATGGATTTATCGACTGCTTGTATTCAAGTGGCAGCTTGCCATACCTCTTTTTGAAAGTATCGCTAAACTGACGCGGATTATTGTACCCGATCCGGTCTGCAATTTCATAAACCATCAAATCGCTCTGCATTAATAAGCGCATCCCATTCTTCATACGCACCTCGGTTAGGTATTGCTTAAAGTTTTCGCCGGTATGCTTTTTAAAGAAACTGCTGAAATAATAGGGATTCATATAAACAAGCGCAGCCATCGATTCAAGCGTAATATTCTCCGCATAATGCTCTTCGATATAGGATTTAACCTGCACGAGCTGCATAATTTCCTTATTGCCTATTTTGGCGGCAGCTTCGCGGCGAATTTCTTCGATGACTTCACTTGCGTGCATGGCCATTTGCTCGAACGTTTGGAAGCGGTCCAGCCTCGCGAGAAGCTCATGGTCGTCCAGATCGGTTATCCCCGCAAAAATGCCGAAATCCTTCAGTTCCTGCCGTATACAGGTGATTGCCCCATAAACTGCGGATACTGCGGCATGTTTGCCGCCGGGTGCAAGCATTCGAAACGATTCCATCAGTTCGCTTACCTTTTCATCCGTATCTCCTTGGGCGGGATTGATCAAAGCGGTCACAAGCTTCTTCAGCAAATCGTTTATTCGGCTTTTTACCTCCGAATCCGCTTTGGGCTGCTGTCCCTCAATGACACGGTTCCAACCTGAAAAATATTTACCTTGGAGAGAATCCATCGCAAATTGTGCTGAAATGTTTGCCTCGTCCAACGTTTCAACCGCTTTTCCGACGCCAATCGTAAAGCTGACCTTCACATACCGATTCAGCTTATCATGGAAATCCCGCGATAAAGATAACGCTTCTTCCAGGCGGTCATGCTGGAGAAAAATACCGTGCAGCTCGCCTTTTCGAAAATAGATGCCTGAGTCGGTCTGGGCAATGGATTCTACTAGGACATTCGTGATGGCAAAATCGAGCAAATTGCGCCCCGGTTCCATCCGGCTGTTCCCTTCGCTTATAATGCCGTCCAATTCGCCGAAGCACACGGTAATATATTTACTTCGCGAAACAAGTCCCATTTTTATTAATTGGGCGGATGCGCTTTTATCACCGTCCGTTATTCGCACAAGCAGTTCTTCAATGGAATCGTTTCGCTTCTTCAGCTCGAATCGCACTGCCATTTCTTTCTCGCGGACTCTTTGCGACTGGTCGCCGATAAGCCGGATCACTTTCTGAATGGCCTGCTCCAACTGATTTTTATCAACAGGCTTAACCAAGTATTCGACCGCTCCGTACCGCAGCGCATCCTGGGCATAGAAGAAGTCGCGAAAAGCGCTAATAAACACAACTTTTATATTCCGGTTCGTCTCATGAATTTCGCGGATGATATCAATACCTGTGTACCCGGGCATGCTGATATCGCTAATAATCAAATCAGGCTGAGCCGCATCTATCATTTGCCGCAGTTCTTTCCCGTCGTATGCCTCGCCGACGATTTCCAGACCAAGCTCATTCCAATGCAGCAGTTTGCGCAACCCCCTAAGAATGACAGGCTCGTCATCCGCAAGCAGCACTTTAATTTTTTTCATATCGCAGCTCCTCCCTTCGCAGCGGATACAGCATTTGAATTGAAGTCCCAATTTGCGGTTTGCTCTCGATCGTAATTCCATACGGCTCTCCGCATGCCTGAATCATCCGCGCATGCACATTTTTGAGGCCGATGCTTTTTCCTGTTACGCTCTCTCCCTCTGCCAACTGAGACTGAAGCCGTGTGAGCGTTTCCTCATCCATTCCGACGCCGTTATCGTATACCGTAACCGCCAAGCTGTCCTCTCCCGATTTCTCGATCTTAACAAGCACGGTACCTTTCCCTCCTTTTGGACGGATGCCATGCTGAACCGCATTCTCGACTAGCGGTTGAATGGACAGCTTCAAAATAAGCGCTTCAACAAAGCTGTCCTCCAATTCTATTTGCAGGTCGATCCTGCGGTCGAACCGTACTTCGATCAGATGAAAATAACTTTTCAAGTGCTCTAATTCCCGCTGAACGGTAACCCACTCTTCACCGAAGTCGATTACGTATTCGAGCTGGCCCGCCAAGGCATGAATCATGTCCGCTACCTCCACGGCATCGTCGGCTACGGCGCTCATACGAATCACTTCCAATGTATTGTATAGATAATGAGGCTGTATCTGCGTCTTCAGAGCATTCAATTCGGCTTGCTTGCGTTTGATCTCGGCTACATAAGCGTCATTGATAAACAACTGAAGCCTTTCGATCATCCGGTTGAAGCCGTGTGCAAGCCGCCCCATCTCATCCTTGCGCGTTGTCGTGATACCGGTTTCAAAATGTCCCGATTCGACGCGAACCATCAGCCTCATAATATCGAGAACCGGTCGGCTGAACGTCCGTGAAAACAAAGCGCCAAGTGCAAGCAGAGCGAGCAGGCATATCGCGGAGGCAATAATTACGTTTGATCGGATCTGAGTGAGAGAAGCGAAGAAATCGGCCTTGGCTACCAGCCCGATGACTTGTCCGCCGATGAACGGTATCGGCTCCGAGTATAGCATCCTGGTTCCGCTTCTTTTGGCTGCCAGCTCGTCGAATCGTTTCCCGAGCTTGTCTCCTTGATTGGAATAGAGAATATAACCATTGCTGTCGATGACATATACTTCATCCCTCCGATCAAGCACAACCTGCTGGAACAGTTTATCGAATATATCAAGATCGACGTCGAAATAAAGCGTGCCAAGCACCTTTACTTCAGGACCTAGCTTGCCGGAAGTATCATTTAAGTTACGCGCAAATGTAATCACTGGTCTTGTCGAACCAAAATAAGTCTCCGGATGAGGCGGGAAAACAGCAAGCAGCTTCTGTTCTCCGGTTAGCGTATAGGACCAGCTGACCGGCGGGAAAGGCTCATTCGGGTCGAGCACCTTGTTGACACGCGACTGGTTAAAGACCGCCTGATCGGACGTGCGGACGAATAATGCGTTCTCAATATGCGTATCGCTATATAATATCGTTTTCAAGAAATCATTGATCGTCATCAGGTTTATCCTGTCGAGAATGTTGATTTCCTCTTCCAGCATAATCCCATGCCGGTCGGCAATATTTTGCGAATTATAATACATGTTTTTAGATATTTCATTGTAATTGCGAAAAATATCATCCGCATTTTTACTCAGGTAAAGCAGCATTTGTTTAAAATTGTTCTCCGTATTCCGCTCCACCTGATCGGTAAATTGATTGAGCGAAAGCGCACTAAGCACAAGGAGAGGAATCATCCCGACGACAAGAAAAGCCAAGGATAATTTAAAAAAGATACTATGTCGTATCGTCGTCCATTTGATCATGAAATTGCTCCTCGCCCCCGGACTAGATGTACATAATGCTGTTCTAGCTTATCATAACCGATAACACTCCTTGCAGGATATGAAGTAATTTATGCCAAGCATGCGGTTTTTTTAGAATCGAAAAAGACCACCGCAGGACCGTTTGGTCCGGGTGATGGCCTTATTCGTATGCTCTATACTTAAGGCTTTCCTTCTCTCTTTTTCCCGGTAGCTATACTGTATTTTCTCCAGTAACATTAGGCTTTTCACACTTAATTTGTGCACTATACTGTATTTTCTACAATTTAACATGCCATTAATAGAGCCCTTATAGATATAAAGTACCTTTTCGTAGATGATTTGATTGGATGAAATCCAAGATAGCCACGTCTTATCCTAAAATCTAGTTGCTACATTGGAGGGAATCCAAGATAGACAAGCTGCTGCCTGCCATTTCTTGACGGATTATTTTCCCGGCTGCGTCTATTTCTTTGACGTGTACGGAAATACCGCCTCCATCCCCGTCAAAACCGGTCAATTTGATGATTTGAACTCTGCCGTCCGACAATTCCACGCTTATCTCATCGGCAGATGCTGCCGAAGCTTTTTTTATTTTTACGGTATGCTCATAGGTTTCGATAACGGATACAAAACGCGCGCTTTTGCCGACAGCGCGGGCGCTTAGCATTTTCCGCCTGGACGTCTCATCGCCCAAGGGGAAATCGCCCCCGATGGAAGCGATGAACCGCACCGCCTTTAAGCCCGACAAGTCAACGGCAATGACGCCTTCCCGGCCCAAATCCGCAGGGTTCGCGGGCACCGCCCGGTCAAACCGTTTGCTCATAAGCTTAACGGGACCGCCAAAGTAATCCACTCCAATCCCGTTTCCTTGATCGGTGTTGTGATACCGGATAGGCAAATCCGCCAAATACCGGATCTCGCCATCCTCCGTAACGATGTAAGGGTCTCCCCAAAAAATCGTCTTTTCCGTCTTGTTCAAGGAACCGTGCTCGCCGTATGCTTCATCCGTTCGGACCCGGAGCTCCAACGTTTCGATCCCCTCTACTGAAACGTCCAGATCGTCTCTTCCCAAAATCCATGCCCCAAACTTCCCGTGGGCAAGTGTTTGGCCGTCGCCCGTTACCGCATAATGGAGCTGCTTCTGCACCTGAAAGTATTCCGGGTCCGTTCCGACGATCATCTCCGTCTCGGGCGGCCAAACCGTATAATGATCGATGCTCAGTGGACCGTCCTCGTTGCATTCCGTCCGGTTCGCCCTATTGTCGTAGTCCGGTCCGAAACCCATCTCGAACTTGGCTTTCACGGTACCGGACATCTCATACCAATCGCAATCGGTAATGAATTGGGCGCTTCCAAGCGGATCGGTGCTGAACTGTTCCGTATGCGCTTTGTGACGCTTTTTGTCCGCCTCCAGACTGATCAAGCCTTTGCAGTGGAACAAACAGTCATAGGTATGCTCCTCTTCCCCGCTCATATAATCGAACAGAACCACATAATCGTCGGTAACGACGGTCATCCGGCGCTGAAGGACCGGTTCCGTAAAGGCTGTGCGCTTCGAGTATTCCGGAGCTTCGTCCGGTATGGGCACATATCTTCCCTCGTTCCAGGTGCGCTCCGCAAAGCTCTTATCCCCGGCCACCCTCCACCCGCCATAAGGGGGATGGGACCAGCGGGCTTTGTTCTCCACCGCGCAGGCCTGGAATAATCCGCCGCTATGAAACAGAAGTCTGCGCCCTTCTGCCGGGTCCTGAAGCTTCTGATCCACGATAACCATATTGTGGGTGATGGAGTTTTGCACGTAAAACTTGTACAGAAACGTATGGTAGTTGTACCATATGCTCTCCGGGTTGTAGAAGCTTTTTCCGTAACGCATGACGGAGAGCAGGCTAACCCTGTCGTAGTGGCCGTGCGCCCCGCCGTGCGAGCCGTATTTCACGACCGCTTGAATCTGTTCGCGGGGAGCTCTTCCTTCGGTTTGCGAACGAAGGACGGCTACGCCGGCATTATCCGCATAGGCCGAAGAAAGATACGGCTTGGACTCGCTTTGCTTCAGACCGGGGACGGCGTACAGCAGGTCCCGGTCCGCAAGCCCGCAGGTCAGGAGAATGTCGGCATACTCAGGCTTGCGGTACAGGTAATATGCCAGATCGAAGCGGGCATCCATGTACCCTCTCGGTGAAATGCCCGGAAGCTTGGATTCGGCGGAATCATTGATACCGAAGAGAACCCCGCGGTAATCGGCGAAAGGAAGCAGGCTGTCCCAAAGCTGGGTTATCGAACGGTAGTTGCAGCGGCTGGGTCCCCAAATATCGACGCTAAGGCCGTCAATATCCGGTTTTCCTCCGGGAGTGACCTGATCGTAATAATGGGCCGGCACCCAGTTTTCGGCCAGATTGATGCCCCAAGGCCTGCAGCTTTGCGTCATCTCGGAGAATAATCCCGCTCCCATTAGGTTGTAGCCGACCGAGCATTCATACCACCAGCCGTCGTCCAAGGTGCCTTTGGACAAATGATCGGTAAAGCCGCCGGTATCGTAAAGAAAGCGGTTCATCCGTTCATAATCCTGAAGCGACTGGCTGCAGTATAAGGCGCCGATCATTTCAGCGAGCGTCCAGTTGGAAATCCCACCCTTGCAGAGCGCCCAATCGACCAGCTCGATAAATAGGCGGAAGGTCCTCTCCACATTGGCGTGGTCTTCCTCCGACAGCAACCCCGAATCGTAAATCAAATCATAGACAACCGCCGCATGCTTGAACAATTCGCCTTCGTGAACCAGCTCCTGATGGCTGGCTCTCCGCGTTGCCGGATAACCTTTCGCCGGGTCAATGAGCCGGCGCAGGAACATCGCCGCTTTTTCCGCAAAATCCCGTCTGCCTGTCACCTTCCAGACGATGGCCGCATTCTCGGCTTCATGCGAGTGGTGAGTCTCGAACAAATAGAGACCTTCGTCATGAATTTCCGGCACCATCCATTTGTCCGCCCGCTGTTCGTACATGGCCAGAAGCTCTCCGGCCCATTCATGGCTCCGCGTCTTCTCCCGCACATCATCCCATTCCGGTTCGGTCATTTTCACATAGGGGTGGGGCAGAGACCGGAGAGTAAACAGATCCAAAGCATCGGCGGCATCCCCTTGTCCGCCGGGAATCGCCGTAATCCTTTGCCTTTCATGGCCGCCGGGAGCGACCTTCTCCGGAACATTCACGCTGACGCAGAGCTTCTTCGTCTCCCAAGGCTCCATCAACAGGAATGGCGGATCCAGCTCGACAGACATCGTTTCCCACCCGTATTTCTCGCAAATAAAACTTACGGGCTGTGTTCGGCTCGTACAATTGTGAACGGTCACTTCATATTGGGCTGTTTCTCCCGCAGGTACGGCTTTGGAGAGGACCGGCGCGCTGATATGAATGGCCTGCCGTCGTTTCAGCTCCATTCGGATCAGCTTAAGGGGCTCTTTCGAACCCCCGGACTTCCATTCGCCGGATATCCGGATGCTCCGGACAAATTTCCATTTTCCCGATAATGACTTCTTATCGTCAAACTGCTTGAACGGGAGGGTGATGGTCTGCTTGCCTTGTCCTGCGACCAGACATTGGAGTGCGGTGAACTCCACTTGTTCCGGCATAGGGCTCTTATTAAGCAGCAATCCGGCCTCTACCTTCAGCTCCAACAGCCCATCGGCCGGCAGCTCCAATTCTAACTCCAGAAAGTCCCAGTCTCTTAGATCGGCACTGAAATCATTCTTCTCTTCAAAGCCGCGTAAATACCAGTTATTCGGTTCTTGTACGCCTGGATATTGAACCGTAACGCTGTCATCCGGAGCAATAAGAATAATTACCCCTTCATTCGCCGCTCTTCTATTTGAATAACCTTCATGAAGAATGTCCCATTCCATGAGGTCGATTCTCGCGGATTGCGTTTCCAAACCGTCCACCATCCTTCTCTATGCTTTTCTCCTTAGAGATTAGCACAAGAAAATGACTGACACATATGCTCCTTTTTAAGAGTCTTATGCAGTTTCTTAAGAAATCACGACTTGATCGCAGTAAGAGAAACAGCAAAAAACCTTGATAGACCAAAGAATCCGGCCATCAAGGTTCCCTATCTTTTCACATATATTATATGGCGCCCCCGCTTCACAAACCTTACTTCGCGAAGCTGTGATGACCGATCGTCGTAATGACTTTCAAACTGGACCAGAATGATCCTTTGGATACATTCGGATTGAAGAAGTAGATCGCCTTCTCTACGTTGTTCTTGCCGTTAAGGGCATCCTTGGCGGCGCGAAGCACGCTTGCGTTTGGCTCGCTCTTATCCAGCAGGCCGTTGTGCGCGGGCGGGAATTGCTTGCCTGAATAGATGACGCCGTGGATTGTGTCCGGGAAGCGCGAATCCTTCACCCTGTTAAGGATCACATTCGCAACACCTAACTGCCCCTCGTATGACTCGTACCCCGATTCAACCTGCGTGATTTTGGCCAGCAACATCAAGTCCTTCTCCGTGAACGGTTCCGCCTCGTTATCCAGGATGGAAGGCATCACCACACGCAGCTTCGTTCCTTCCTTGATGCCAGACTTACTGTCCAGCCCGTTCCGCTGCAACAGCGCAGGCGTGCTGCTGCCTGCCTCTTTGCTGATCTCAGCCAATCCGTAGGTTTCCGTCACCACGGCTGGCAGCACTGTCGTAAGCTCGGCCGCCAACTCCTCCTTATTCCAATTGACCTTTGCATGCAACAGCTCCGCCGCATGACGAAGCGGAATATACATCCTGCCGTTCGACAGGAACGGCGCTACCTCCATCACGTAGCGCCCTTCGTTGAAATACACAACCGGCACGCCATTGCCCAGCACAATCTGATCTCCTAAAACCGTATGTATCGTTGCTTCTTCATTTTCATTATCCCAATTGACCTTCGCGCCGAACATGCCGGCAATGTTCGCTACGGGCAGGAACAGCCTGCCTTCCATTACCCGTACCGGATCGGCTATCTTCACAGCCTCTCCATCAAGCTTAATCGTAACATCATCGGCAATTGCAGCCTTCTCTTCCTGGGCAGCAGCTACCGATAAAGGACCGATGCAAAGCAGGAGCATAGCCCATAACATGATAAGCATACGCCTGCCATTCAGCTTGCTTCTTCTGATCATGATTACCTCCCTGCAAATCTCAAGATTATGTAAATTCGCTTCATCCTTGCTCTCCGCAAAATTATATCACAGATTAAAGCGGTTACAGGATTAACATTTTCACAGAATTGGCCATTTTCAGGGAGGGTTTTCAGTTATTAAGCTTAGAAGAAGCAGCTTATTTTTGCAATCTCTTTAAGAAAACGACTTCTTTTCTTCGAATATCACCTACCAAAGATACAAATCATTGCCCTTTAGCTTGAAGATTGCTTCCATGAAATAATAATCCCCGTAAATGATCGGATGATGATGCGACTTCGCGTAGTATGCCCCTGAACCGTTTTGCAGGATGCAGTCGTTGTCCGCTGACCAGTCGCTGCGCGATTCGTCCAGCGTCTTCAGCAGCTTAAGCGCCGCTTCCAGGTAGGAGTCTTTCTCATAAGGGCCAACAGCTTTGGCAATCTCAATCAAGCCGCAAGCCGCAATCGCCGCAGCTGTGTCGTCCTCGCGTCTCGGCTCCTTAGGCTGCCTGAAATCGACCGGGATGACACCGCTGTCCGGGATGTTGGCCATGAAATAATGCGCGATACGCTTCGCCGTATGGAGATATTCTTCTTTTCCGGTATGGATATAGCTCATCATAAAGCCATACAGCGCCCACGTTTGACCTCTTGTCCAGGAGGAGCCTTCCTCATAGCCTTGTCCGCCGTACGTTTTAACTGCTCCGCCATTGAACGGATCAAATTCCACGATATGATTGACGGACCCGTCCGGTCTAACGAACGCCGTCATCGACGTATCCGCATGCTTCATCGCAATTTGTTTGAAGCTCGGATCTCCCGTCTCTTCAGTTGCCCAGTACAGCAGCGGAATATTGAACATGCAGTCTATGATCGCCCAGCCTCTCGTATCGCTTTTCTCCAAGTCGTTCCAGGCGCGTATGAAGCCTCCCGCCAGATTAAAGCGTCCTGCGAGCAGGTTGGCGGCGTGCAGCGCTCTTTTGCGCGACTCCGGGTTCTTCGTCACTTTATAGTTAGCTACGCTCGTCGGAAGCCACATGAAGCCGACATCGTGATGCAGCCCGTAAAATTCCTCAAAGCAGCGATCCAGCCGGGTTTCGGAAATATTGGCGATTTCCTTATATTTCTCGTTGCCGGTCTCATGGTGCATCAGCCACATCATGCCGCCCCAGAACCCGTTGGTCCACCAGTTGATCCCGTCGGTTTCGGTACCTGACGGATTGTCGAAGCTGCGGTCATCATGCGTACCGTTAATCGTCGTGTATGGAATTTTGTTTCTTGATTTTTCGCTAACCCAGTCCATCTTGGCCGTAATCTTGGCAATAACCTCGTTCAACCACATTTTGTCGTTTGCGTTTAACACGTTGGATGACCTTCTTCCCTTAGGAGATATCGGTGCTTCATGTGTCCATTATAGCGTTCGCCCGGCTCCAAAATTGTCGTTATTCAATCTAAAAATGTTCTTTTTTTGCGCTCTTGATCGTATTGGAAGCAATGACGCCGAAGGAAAGCTCCCTTCATGAAAGTAGGGCCGCCCCTCGAGTAGATTTATCTACTTCCGGGACAGCCCCATTCTCATATTATTACATCATTTCACTCTAAAAACAGTAACAGAGTGCTTTGGAAAATCATAAGAAAAGCTGCAGCCTTCTACACTAAATTTCTTCTGCTTTGGCAATACCCGCTCAGGCGACTCAAAACTATTTTCGTCATCAAGCGCATGACCCGACATCTCGAACACTTCTGCCGTTAAAGACGCTTTTTGTAAATCCTCCAAAACAACCTGTGCGTTAACGCTATTTTCCTGGACATTTACAACCTTGACGATGACATCCCCTGTTGAACGGTCAAGGCTTGCAGAGTAATACAGCGGTTCAATTACCGGAAGCTTGTCTTCCGTTTCGTTAAACAACTCATTATTGATAAAGGAACGGATTTTTCTTCCTGATACTTCTAATGCAAGCTCATAATCAATCCCTTGTTCCAGAGAAGATATGCTTTGGGTTAAACAAGAGGTTCGCCCATTTACACGGGAGGCTATCAAGGAATCCTGATTTTGCCATCCGCCAACTTCCCAAATAAACTGATTCTGATCGTCGCTTTTTCCAAAAATAAGGTTAAAGCCTTTTGGTCCGCTGATTTTTTTTGCTTTTATATGGAAAGTATAGTTCTCCCAATCCGTTTCACCCAGCTCCAGCGACCGTTTTGAAGTTCCGTTGGCACGGTCCTCCTCCGTATCTGACAGCTCTGCAGCTGTCAAGCCGTTAAATTCCTTCGTTTCGCCGGTATCGTTGTTTACAAGCTTTATATCCCAAAACTGAATGGCACAACGGTCCGTTTCAAGTGCAAAAGCCCCATTGATCGGCTTCATTGTTGGTACTTGTTTTTTCTCCAATCCATTTGCTTCAATTTTTAATAAATGGTCTCCCTGGTGGTTCATAAACAGCTTCTGCACATAATAGTTTGCCGTTCCGAATACTTCATGGTTGTTGAACCAAATCATGTCCGGCTTCCAATTGACATAATCAACATTGCAGAGCATCGGCGCATAGCAGGCTAGTCCTACCGCATGTGCATTTTTTTCCAAGCCTGTCATAAAAGCAGCTTCTACAAGTGCGTTATAATAAGTATTGCCCCATGAAGCATACTCGCCCAAAAACACTTTAGGTTCATCGGCTTTGAATTCATCGTACCGGTTATAATTTGCCAAAAACCATTCCGGCGACTGATAATAGTGCTCGTCTACAAGATCCGATTTATTCTCTTTTGCGGAATTCCAGCCGCGGTCATATTCTCCGCCAGCCGCAAATGGACCACTGGAATTGATGACTTTAATATCCGGATATTTCTCTTTTATTGCCCGGTGGAAATAGGGATAACGCTCAAAGAACGGCTCTCCGACTTCTTCGTTTCCGATGCCGATGTACTCGAGGCCAAACGGCTCCGGATGACCCAGCTCAGCTCGTATCGCCCCCCATTTGGAACTAGGATCACCGTTCGCAAATTCGATCAAATCCAGCGCGTCATCAATCCATGGCCCCAGCTCATCAAGGGGAACGATGCGTTTATGATGCGGGTCATATCCGCCCGGCAGGATCGGAATCGGCTTTGCGCCAATATCTTCGCAGAATAGAAAGTACTCGTAATAACCTAAACCGAGTGTCTGATTGTAGCTCCAGTTGTTCCGTCTTGCCGGTCTTTGCGCAATATCGCCTAACGTGTTTTTCCACCGGTACATGGAGTTTCGATCATCAGGATTCAAAGATCCGTCATGGATCAGACAGCCGCCTGGAAAACGCATAAACTTGGGCTTCAAGTCCGCTAGCAGTGCAGCGATATCTTCACGCATGCCGTTTGGCCGGTTGCGAAATGTCCGTTCCGGGAAAAGGGATATCATATCAAGATAAAGCTTTCCTTCCCCCTTTGTAACAATAACAAGACGGCTGCTGTAATCGGTTGCTTTTGCCGTAATGCACAATTCATATTTTGTCCATTCGGACGAACTCACCATGATCGTTGCTTCGCCGTGAACGCTGCCGTCAACACTCTCAACAGTTACTTTTACCGGCTCGTCAAAGCTGGCATCCCGCCGCGCATAAACCGAGAACAAATAATTTTCGCCCTCTTTGACAGGAATACCGCTATTAAATCCCAGGTTCATAATCCCGACGCCGCCGCCCGCCGATATAATATCGATGGCAACGTAATTCCGGTTACGCATGTTCAACGGATGGCTGTCTTCAACTGTAATTTCTGCCTTCCCGCTTCCTCTTTCGACTTTTTCCCAGGCCGTTAAAGCATGGTATTCTGCACGGTCGATCGGGTCAAATTCAAAAGAACGGTTTTGAATCAGCTCCGCATAAAGCCCTCCGTCCGCCGCGTGATTCAAATCCTCGAAAAAAATGCCGAACAAATCGCCTAATTCTGCGCCTCGCTCTTGTGTGTATACATGTAACGCTGCTTGTGCCTTCATTCCTTTTTAGTCTCCTTTTCTTCGAAAACCCTTTTTAGTAAATTTTAAGGGTTTGTACATTCGGAAACAATAATTTATAATGGCAATAAACTGACATATCGTGCTTTTTTAAGGAGATATAGAATGATTCGTTTGCTTAATTGCGGATATAATTTTATTCATTGGGACGGGGACGGGTTCGTTATTAACCGCCCGGGAGGATCGGGAAATTATGCCTTTGTCTTCTTCCGGAGCAATTCAGAGGTTATTCTAAACGGCAAGCACTTGGTAGCAGAAAAGAATTCCTATATTTTATTCCGTCCTGCAACACCTCATCTTTACAGGGTATTGGAGAATCCGTTCGTTAACGACTGGTTCCATTGTGACGCCAATGAAATGCACGAATTCCTTTTGCAGATCAATTTCCCCATGGATACGCTCGTTATAGCTCCAGATCCGCTGCTGATCACAAGATGCATCATGGAATTGCATAGCATTAACAGGCTGGGCGGCCCGCTCCATGATAAAATTATTGACTCAGAAATCAGAACCCTTTTTATGAAGCTGAGCAATTTTCTTGAAAGAGCCCCCCAGTCCGATAAAACGAGCCGGTATTTCCGCCAGTTTTCAGGGCTGCGTGGTGAGCTTTACAGTTCCCCTCAAACCCATTTGCCGGTGGAAGAGCTTGCTTCGCGCGTCAATTTGAGCAAATCGTATTTCCAGCATATATATAAGGAACTATTCGGGTGTACAGTGAGTTGGGACATTATCAACGGCAGGCTGGAATATGCCAAATATCTTTTGGAGAACAGCTCGTTGTCCGTTTCCGCCATTTCAAAAATGTGCGGATATGAAAACGATACCCACTTTATGCGCCAGTTTAAAAAATTCGTGGGTATTACGCCCAGCCAATACAAGTCCGGCCGCTGAAATAAAGGGAATATCAGCCATAGCCTATACACGGATATTATTGAACCCGGGTCAGTCCTGGAGAAGTTTTAGATGCTCTTAAAAATGGATCACAGTGAGAAGGATACGCAGTTGGATCACCAGACCTTTCCTTATTAAAATAAAAGAAAAATAAGGACCCTTTAAATTTGGTCCTTTTATTACTTGTTAGGAGAAACTATGCAATTTAAAAAACTTTGGCTCCTCAGTATAGCATTGATTTTAATAATCACTCTTGGAGGCAGTTTTCATTATTTCACAACTTATCAAATTCCAAAATCAACGGTTAAAAAAGCCTTAGAACAATCGATTAATGATAAACATGCTAATATTTCTTTAAGTTTGCGAAAACGACAGAGCCAAAAAACCTGAACTATTCTATTAAAGATATTTCTAATGATGGTCATCAAACAGAATTACTGGTATATTTAAATAAATTTCACTACGGCAACAACAATGAATTAATACAAATTGAAGATGGATATGTTTCCTTCCTATTGAATCGTTACTCTATTATTAAATGGACTATTTCTGATGTTGTCATTGTAAAAGATTGGCATTTAAAATAATATTTAGCTATGTCTGTACTAATAAGACGACTACAACAGAACGATGCTTATGGACGGGTTCTGTATTCAGCATTTTATTCAAATCGCTTTGGGAGCAGATACGACTAATTTTGTGATAACATTTATTTACATCTCAAGGTGTTTTCGTTTTTACAAGAGGGAAGTACTAAGTGATCATAGATGGACTACGCCAGTACTGGGTTTGTTGTTTTATCTTAGATCCGCCGTGAATTTACACTTTCCGATGCTGGCAAGCTTCGTTCCCCATCCCTCCGAACGGTTACAAAGCGTTCCATTTCTCTTTTTGTACCGCATGTTTCCATAGGCTATCCCCTCTCAAATATCTGTCATGGACTTCCACCAGTTGAAAATGACACGATATATTAATAAATGGCTGCGGCATGGAGGGTTTGATTTAACAAAAAAATGGAGTGCAAACTGTAGTCAGACTGCACTCCATTCTTCATTTCAATTCAAATTTTGCTTACTCCAATTACTCTGAAATAGGTCTCATTGTTCGCAACACACCGTAAATGCCGTTTCGCTTGTCTTCCGGAACGAACTTAAATTCCACTTGTTCTTTTCCGTTTATAAGCTCGGCAGGGATCGGATAGTGCTTCGTGATGAAGTCGCGTTTCCACTCGGGAGCCGACTTCTCGGATACAAGCAGCTGGCCATTCGCATAAATGTTCATGACCCGGTCATTATTGAAGGAGAAGTACGTCACCTGAAGCACATTATCGCTTCCCGGAACAACGTTCAGCTTATAGCTAAACCAGCCTCCTGCATGTGCCAATCTTCCATTTTGACCTTCCCAAGCCCCGCTGAACGTTTCTTCTCCTTTAATCTCATGCTGAAGCTCATATTGATCATTTCCAACTTGGACGCTATCGATCGTGGCTTCTCTAACAAGCCGTTCCAATCTGTCCCGCTCCAAATGCCGCTTCAGCTCATCGGAGTCTTCTTCAACAATATTCCAGTAGATGCCGTACCGCTCATGATGCTGTTTGTAGTGCGGGGTGAAGATAAGCCGATCATCCTCATCCGTATTCCGAAGCTTGAACGCCAGCTGGCTGCCTTCCTTCACGAGATGCCGTTCAATGCCGTCCAACCATTGCTCCGGGCCCATCCCCGTCGGGATAATAAAATCTTTTACGAGCATTTTGCGGGTCGGCACCTGTACCATAATTCCCGTAGAGGCCAGAGTCAGATCTTCAGTACCAAGTGCCGCACTAAGCACAACCGGTCCATATTGGAACCCGACTACTTTTTTATTATCCGGCAGACTTGAGAAAAACACCTTCATTGGGAGCGTTAAAGTAAGGGTATCGCCATGATTCCAGTTTCTGCTAATGACGATGCAGTGCTCTCTGATCTCCGGGTCTACCGGCTCGCCATTCAATTTCACAGTGACTTCGCCTCTCACCCAATACGGGATACGAAGATGAAGCTTTAACGCTCTCGCTTGCTGATCTTCGGTCTCTACTTTAAACGTCACTTGATCGTGTTCAGGTATGTTGGAGCTTTGAGTAAAAATTACTTGCTGCTCGCGCCAGTTTAACTTCGAGCTCGTGAATTGATTAATATAAAGCTCATTGTCTTTATGGAAGTAGATACTATCGTTTAGCTTCGTGAAGCTCTCCATCCCGGTACCTGTACAGCACCAGAAGTGTTCAAATGGCGAGCTGTATATTTTGAAATATCCTGTCGCCATCGGTTGGAAGTACATCGTCATGCCTGTTTCCGGATTTTGCGAGGAAAGGATCGCATTCACATAATTTGTCTCATAAAAATCAGCATACTTCCTATCTCGGGTCAGTTTGAACAGCTCACGGGTCAGCTTCAGCATATTGTAGCTGTTGCAGGTCTCGCAAGTAATATCTGTTCGTCTGCTATTAAGGATATCAGGCTCGCCAAAATGCTCTGACTCACTATTTCCGCCGGTCATATAGCTATGGTGATAGACAACGATATCCCAAAATTTCTTGGCAGCTTCAAGATAAAAACTTTCGCTTTCCCCCAATACTAAGTAACGATTCAATGCTCCCAGAAATTTAGGAATCGTCGTATTGGCATGCTTCCCTTTCAAAATATCCCGGCCCTGCTGGGTCGCTTCAAACAATGGGAGCTCATCAAATTTATGAGCCGCGTCCAGATGCTTCTGATCGCCGGAAATTTTGTACAAATCATAGAGACAATCATTCATCCCGCCATACTCTACCGCTAGTACGGTAGCTTGAAGCTCATCCGACCAACGGGATGTTCGCGATGCAACCCAATCGCCTAATCTCACAACGGTGTCGAAGGCAATCCGGGATTGTGTGGCATGATAAACCGAAATCAATCCCGCAATAATTTTATGCATCGTATACCAAGGAACCCATGCCGGCTGTTTCTTCTCGATATTATCGAAGAGCGACTCAGGAATCGCCGATAGGTACCCGCTTTCAAATTGGCACAGCGACAATTCGGAAGCCATATACGATAGTTTCTCTAACATCATGGGATCTTTCGTATTAGAGTAAGCTTGTGCGCATGCCGTTAAAAAATGACCTAGCGTATGCCCGCGAATTTCAGTATCTTCCCACCCGGGGTACTTCTCCGCCTTCGCATCCAAGCCCCGATTTTCCCGAAATCCGGCTAGCAGGCGGTCAACATCATAGCTGTTCAAATATTGGAGTTCCTTTGCGAAGGCATTTACGTGATATTCTCCAGTCAGCACCACTTGCTCCAGTTCAAAATCTTGCAAATCGTTTCGCTGCAGCATCGCTTCTTTCATCGTCATAACGCTTCCACCTTCCATTTACCATTTATTTAGCGCTCTAAAGCTACCATCTTCAGATTACCGTTAAGCGAGAAACAAGGTAAATGGCTAAACGTTCGATTTAGTGTAAAAAAGTCAGATTAAAATCTTGTTATTGTTTCATCACCCTGTTATTCTTATGATTAATACACCATTAATAAGTGTGAAAAGGTTAGAAAAGGTGGGGAGTACTTCAGATGTTAGGCCATACCTTTCACGTAGAGAAACCGTTAACTTTAGACATGACAGGAAAGTTCGTTTCCCCCTCACCTGAATGGATGCACATGAGCAGATTGCTAATGAATTATGAACTGTTCGTGCAGACAAGAGGATATTTATACATTGCGGATGAAGAGGAGCAGCACGTCTTGCAGGAAGGGGATTTTCTGCTTATGGCTCCCCGAACCAAACAATTCGGCTATCGTGGATCAGATTGCAGTTTTTATTGGCTTCATTTTATGGCAGAAGAGCAATCGACGGAATCCTGTCTCATCGAGGCGTATGAACCCAAAGCGGGAAGCATTATGATTCCGCATAAAGGCACGTTAAATAGTACGGATAAAATCATCGTTATGATGAAACAGCTGCAGGACTCCGTTCGAAACTATCAAGATCAGACGCTTAATAACTATTTGACAACGAGTATTCTGTGCGAGCTGTACAATCAATCCTATCTCATCAAAAACTCCCCTATCAAAAAGTTAAAGCAGCTTCAGCTCTACAATGATATCGTAGACTATATTAAGTGGAACCGTTTTGAACAGCTGAAGGTGTCTCAAATCGCAGATCACTTCGGCTACAACATGAAATATTTGTCACACCTGTTCTCAACGATTGCCGGCGTGTCTCTCAAGCAGTTTATTTTGCAGCAGAAGATCGAAGCCGCGTCCTTTCTATTAACGGACACAAATCAAACCATTAATGAAATAGCGATGCAGCTCGGCTATCACGACAGCCATCATTTCATGAAATCATTCAAACAGATGACGAATCTTACGCCAACGGGCTTCCGCAATGCTTCTGCAAACCGATTATTGTATTACAAGTAAATCATCCGCATTGAATGAGAAATAGTCCGAGACGAAAGCCTCGAACTTCTTTCTCAATCAAGTTACTGGAGCCGGGTTAAACAGGCACAAAGCATTGTGCAATCCCCAGCGGTCTGCCCAAGTCTTCTTTTTCCCGCTTGCTACATCCAATATCATATCCCCCACCATGGAAGATTCGCATATGGATAATAACTCTCATTATTTTCTCTTAATGCCTCGTAAAACTGATTGAAATTATATTCCGGATAATATCCTAATTGTTTTTTCGCTTTTTTAATAGACCAATACGTATAACCCCACATCTCCATGAGCTCGGAAAGATTAACACCTCTTAAACGAACCAATTCGGAAATGCCAGGGTAGTTTGCCTCCATTAATGCTACAGAATCGTTTCTTAACTTAGAAAAATCATCAGGAGAAAATGGGAGGTCCGCCATAATATTAAAAGCATCATAGGTAATAGTGCTATTTTCAATTCCCAGCAAAAATGCCTGCGCAACGTCCCGGTCATCTACGCCGCCTTTTAACAACCGAAACCCGTAGCGTAGAAAATCTTCCGGTACAAACATGCCAAGACGGTAAGAGATCGTTTGAATCCCATGGACGCTGCTATAAAAATAGGCGATCTCTTCGCATAACTTTTTGCTTAAACCGTAAAAATCTCCCGGTAACATAGAAAGATCTTCTGAAACAATACTACAATGTTCTTCAGACGCTTTTACGCTTTTTCCGTAAACGCCCATCGTACTGCAAAGCAGAACTTTTTTTACTTGGAATTGTTTTGCCGCTTCATAGACATGATAAGTACCCTCCATATTCAGCTTCCAAAAATCATCCCTTGTATATTTGGAAAGGTGGATGCCATGTAATGCTGCAGCATGAACGACTACATCAACTCCTTCAACCGCCCGAAAGACATCCTCTTTAATTGTCATGTCTCCCTTTACAAAAGGAAAGGATGTATCAATGTCTCGAGAATCCATTAATACAGGCTCGTGACCTCTGTCTGCTAGTGCCGGCGCGAGAACTCGCCCTAGATTACCGCCAGCACCGGTTATCAAAACTTTCATTCCATTTGCTCCTCTCCAACGAAAATTTATAAAGGTGCCGCTTGGGTAATGATATGTAAATCCTCATTAGAAAGAAGAAGCGCTTCTTGACTTAGTTTACGTTGCTCATTTTCCAGTGGACGCAAGCTGTCTACCTTATTTAGACTTTCTTGAAACCAGGGCTCAGCTGGCAAGTTCTTATGGATATCCCCTTCAGGAAATATCGTGTCTTTGGAAAACTTGCCCTTAAGCAATCCCATCTTTAACTGTCCTCTAACGATGACTCCGATTTGATTTTCTTCGAGATAGGGAAGGACCTCTTTTTCCGTTGAACGATTCAGGATGCTGTAATCCAGTTGTACCGCGTCGAGCCCGGATTCACGATTGAAATGTTTGATATAATCGAAATTCTCAGTTGAAACGCCAACGCTCCTTACTTTTCCATCTTTCTTCAGCATCTCAAAAGCACGCATGAACGCTTCCGTCTCCTCTTCTTCCAAGTTCCAATGCCCTGCTCATCGCATTGATGGACTGGTTGTCCTCGACCGGACCCCAGGCATCGCCGCCAATCGCCCACGCGCCGAATCCAACTTCAGAAACTTCAATCCCTGTTTTTCCAAGTTTAGGATAATTCATTATAAGTCATCCTTTCATTACGGGATAAACATCTGCGATCAGGTTTCATTTCTTCGATTACCGTATCTTCATAAGCGTGTCTTGTTCCATTCATCACTTCCTTAACCTTAACCGGCTGGCCGATCATTGCCGATTCGAGAGCAGCAAAAACAATGCTTAAGGCTTCAAGCCCCCGTTCACCGCTGGAAATCGGAGCTTTTTGCTCAGCGATTGCTTCGCACAGTTCAACATAGGAGTGTGCAAACGGATGTGCCGCTACTTCAGGCGCGTATTGGCTGATTATGTCCGACATTGGAATGATCTGACCGTTTTCAAGCGCAACATGTTTCCCGGGACGAAAACAGCCTTTACTGCCATAAATCCAAGCCCCGCCCATATTTTCCCCATGCGCAGCCGTACTGCACATCCAATGCCCTAATCCCCCGTTATCAAAACGGAACACAGTGACACTCGTATCTTCCCCTGTCGGACGGATCGTCGTATTTCCATCGGTCAGTTCCTTTTCAAATATTTCTGTATAGGCAAACACTTCCCGAATTGGGCCGTTCACTTCCGTAAACATCTGCGTGCGGTGCACACCGTGATCGTTAATCCAGCCTGCGCCAGCTCTTCCTTTGAAATGCCTCCAAGCCGTACCTGCAAAAAATGTCCGATTCAAGGTAACCGTCGCATAGTCCATCAGCATATTTACGGAACCGATGATACCGTCTTTAATCGCTCTGGTCATGGCCACATTCTCCGCACCCAATACGCTCGGTTCGGAAACCGTTAGCACTCTGCCGTACTTTTTGGCATCCGCGATCATTTTACGTCCAAATAACGGTGAAATGGCCAGCGGCTTTTGCATTTGCACATGAATGCCAGCTGCAAAACAATCTTCCGCTACGATGTGATGCAAATCATGATCCAATAAAACGGAGACCGCATGTTCGATTGAAAAATCACTTGATATTGTCGGCGGCAAATGGTCTTTTCTTGTCATCCGGGAAATGATGTTTCATGAGAAAAAAAGATTTGGCGAAATAAAACAAGTCTTGTGTGGGATTAGTTCCAAATCGTTGACCGATACGCTTCGCCATCTTGAAGATAAAGGAGTTATTACCCGAACGGTCTATCCGACCGTACCGACAACGGTAGAGTACGCTCTTACCGATAAGGGACATGCCCTTCACGGAATTATCCATGAAATAAAGAAATTTGGAAATGAGTGGGCCTAGTGAGCACACCATTTTATACTGCCTAAGACTTGCATATAAAATTTAATTCATAAATATTCACTCCACCCAATAGGTATTATAGATTACCTAACTCGTAGGGGGGAGGATAATAATGTCAAATGCATTTGTTGTGCGGTCACTAGATGAAATTCGCTTTTGGTCCCGCATTATGAAGGAGCATTCACTTTTTCTTAAATTAGGCTTCCGATGTGAAGACACCCAATTAATTGCAGAAGCAAATCAATTCTTTGCTGTATTTGAAGAAATCGAAAGAAGATCTCATACTTTTACAATTACAGCAGATCCTGAGCTTATCAAGCGGTTTAATACAGAAGTTCACAATGCGGCTTCACACATTTGGGCTTTTAAAAGAAAAGTATTAGGTCTCGTCTTAAGTTGTCAATTACCAGGAGCAAATAATTTCCCTTTGCTGATTGACCATACAAGCAGAGAAGCATTTTATTTTAGAAACCGTTTAGAAGAACTCAACACAGGAAGATTGGAGCCCTTGCCTGATGCCATTATCGATGAAAATGTATTTTTCTTGAGGATAATGGCTGACCATGCAAAGTTTATCGGGCATTTGCTTGACCCGTCTGAAAGGCAATTAGTTGAACAAGCACGAAATTTCAGTCATGACTTCGATCAATTGTTATTTCAAGCAAGAGATTTAGAATCAATGCGGCCTCAATCTCAAACCGTTCCACTTCTTGACCAATTCCTAGACCAAAATCGAGTATCTGTAAAATCTCTCCGGGATTTCAAAAAGACGGCCAAGGATTTGATTGAGGCTTGCCGCATAAAAAGCATCATTCATCCTTTATTAGCAGATCATGTGTTCCGCGAAGCCGAAAGGTTCCTATTTATTATTGACATGTTTGAAAATAATCTAGTAAGGGAATAGCCAATTTAGTATCGATGAATGTCAAAGGACACCTAATATCGAGTACAAACATATAGAATGTGACCAGAATTAGAAACAGCGGCAGCCATGGACGAAATAAAGTCCTAGACTGCCGCTGTTTTTTTCAACTCCGTTTCCGTTAGCTTAATGACGCCATCGTTAGTCTAAGACTTTATTTTCCTTGTTCATTAACACATTTCACAATCCGTCATTTCACAAGACGACGTGGCATATTCAGAAACTCCGCGCTTCATTTCATGAGCGCACATGGATACGCACTCTCCTTTGCTCATCTTTGCGCAGTCTGCGACATCTGCACCGTTGGCGAACGCCGTTCCCCCAAAAGACAGCATAGCCACGAAAACGGATAATGCAAGGATCCTCTTCATCTTTCCCTCCGATATCTAATTTGACAAGCTCAAACCTGCCAAATCAATCATACCCGAAAGTTTTGTTGATTCTGTGAAGCAAACAACATAATACCGAGGTAATTACAAAAATGAGGGACAGAAATTTCATCTGCTCCTATCTTTCGTTTAAAGCCATTCGTTTTTCCTTAAATTCTTCTTCGTTGATTTCTCCCCTTGCGAAACGTTCTTTCAGAATCATCAATGGGCGATCTACCACCCTGCTTTTTCTCATTAGCAAGCGAATGACCAAATAAACCGTAATGCCTAGCACAACTACAAAAGCAAGCAGGGCGAATATCATCATGACGCACATCCATATCATTGATGAATCGCTCATCATCCCACCCACCATATCACCAACTCCTTCAATATTATGACATTCTTACTTCCAAAAATTATTTTTCGATTTATAAGAAAAAAATGCTGCAGTGCCAAAATAGGCAAATGCCATTAAGGCAGGACATACGCACAGTGAATATCTTAAAGAGGTAATCACAAATTGAAGGAGAGCTGAAATTGCCAACCCATATGATGATGCCGACAGGAACGCTTCGAACGCTTCAAGATTGTGCAAGTATGTGTTATAAAACGTGCGACATGCTTCAGAATAGACCAGATGCACATTCAAGAAGACTTCAAATTAAATTACTAGCCGATTGTGCAACCATTTGTGAAGTATGTGCAAAATTCGTCGCAGGAAACAGCGTTCTAATGAAGTCGATTTGCGAATATTGCGCATATGTTTGCGAAGTCTGCGGAAATGAATGTTTAAAACACCCAGACCAAGAATCTCAAATGTGTGGACAAATGTGTTTGAAATGCGCTAGAGAATGTCGTTCTCTTGCCATGCAACTTAGCCACAGCTTATAAAATAACGGTAAACGGAATCCTCCCTTCATTGCTGGGGGATTCCGGATTTCTATTTACTTTGAAGATATACCATTACCTTTATCGACAATTTTCGTCCAGTTCAATCCTAAGTCCTTGCTCAAATAAACGTCCTTTTTAAATGTAGTTACGACTATTTCATTTGCATCCTTTGGATTTTGATCCATATAGGACACAGCATCATCATTATCTAAGACTGGCAATTTCATTTCCTTTTTCTTTTTTGTTGTTATATTGATATCTATAAGATTCGGGTTGATTGCGCCGGCGATTAATAATTCCCCATTTTCCCCAAAGTTCAAAGAAGTAATAAATTGGTCGGGTAAAAGCATTTCAAAGCGGTTACCAAAATCATTGGAAATAAGCAGTCCACTTTTTGTTCCTATTGCTATGGTCTTTTCATCTGTCGGGTGAACGGCCAGAGCAGTTGGCTCTTCGTTTAATCCCGCCGCTGCGCTTTTTGTCCAATTTTTTGCATCGTCTGTTGAATAGAAAAGTCCGGAAGAATTCAGTTTTGAGCTTTGCTGTTCATTTATGACATATATAGCGTGGGTCTTATATCCAACCGCCATTCTGTGAAAATCACTTTCACCTTCAAATCCAAGCTTTGTTAGGGTCTTTCCAAGGTCTGAACTTTTTACAATTCCAATCGGATCTTTCAAAGTGGAACCAGGGCCAGGATGACCGCTGCTGTAAAAACCATTATCAACCGTTTGGAAACCCATATAATCGTTTTTTGGAGAATCGACATTTCCCCATTTGCCATCCGAGTAGGATACTAATCCGTCGTGGGCAGGGATAAGTATTTGTTTCCCGTCACTTGTATAACCAAGACCGTGTATATGCTCTATCGTGACTTTATTGTTTGAACATGCGCTTGTCACAAGTAAAATAACACAAATGAAAATTTGATAGATCCATTGCTTCCTGTTCATTTTTTTCGAACTCCTTGTCTGAATTTTAACTGAGCCCATCTTCCAAGTTGCCGACATTGTTAAACAACTGATAGGCTTCATAACATCCAAAATGATTAAATCGAACTGAATCTTGTCCATAATTTGCTTCATATCCGTCCTTTGCCTCAGATACTGTCCTTTGCCTCAGATACTTCGAATCCTTCTTAGGACAAATAAAGACGGAGAAGATTCCGCATTTGACAGCATTATACCAGAAACTTGAATTTTATACGAAAAAACCAGTTACTTGCGATTTCGAATAGATACAACATTGAAACCACCACCTTTATGATTGTTTTCATTTCATCAGTGTTTTATTTTGCCCATTTACAATAGGTTTGACGGTATACTAAATAAAACATAGCTATACTTACTTTGGTACTTATAGATCATGAAAACAAAGAGGAGGATATCTCAATGAGTAAATTACCAAACTCCAACAGCGGCACCGGCGATGACACCGGCATGAGGCCGAACGAGGATCGACCACCAAGCACACCACGCTGGGTGAAAGTGGCTGGGATCATCGTCCTGGTTCTAGTCCTGCTGTTTGTCACCATGAAACTCACCGGCGTCGGTGGTCACCACGGCCCTATGCGCCACATGCAGTCCTCTAGTGACATAGAACAAGGAGTGAAACAGCCATGATCATGAAACCCGGCCTCCGGAAGTTCGCGCTCACCGCGCATATTACTTCCTCGGTCGGCTGGATCGGCGCGGTCGTTGCTTACTTAGCTCTCGTCGTCGCCACTCAGACCAGCCAGGATGCTCAGACGGTACGAGCCGCCTTTATCGCGATGGAGCCGATCACCTGGTTCGCCCTCGTTCCGCTCTCCTTCGCCTCGCTGCTAACTGGGCTTGTCATGTCACTGGGTACCCCGTGGGGCTTGTTCCGACACTACTGGGTCATTGCGAAACTCCTGCTAACCGTTCTTGCCACAATCGTCCTGCTGTCGTACACGCAGACAGTGAGCTTCCTAGCAGGCGAAGCTGCAGATCCCGATGCCGATCTCGGCAGGCTGGGGGGCGGGGGCCAATTCCTCCACCCTGGGGTCGGCCTGCTGGTGTTGCTTGTAGTCTTGGTACTGTCGGTGTACAAGCCGCGGGGCATGACCCGGTACGGGTGGCGCAAGCAGCAGGAGAAGCGTAAGGAGTCACAAGCTTAGATCCAGTGACTCCAGCTTGGCATCGATTAACCGAGCGAACCCTATCCTAAACTTGCTGAGGTGATGATGGCTTAGGAGCGCAAATACGAGGCTGAAGATCACACGGCGGGGTTCATTCGTTTTTTCGCTATCCCAGCCTCAAAGAAGCCCACTGTTATCGTTTTGATAACAGTGGGCCTTTTCAGAATTACATTTTCTGCGTCATTATGGAATGTATTGTTGAACGATTTTTATAATTTTATTATTTTTGATCGTAAGATGATAGGGAAAGTCCGTCAAGTCAATTGCATCGTTATTAATAAAGAGTGAATTAAATTTCTTAATATTAATTCGTTCATTCCAAACAATATCTACGTCTTCTACTTTCTCCGTTCTATTATAGACCTGCATGATTACAACTGCATCATCTGCTAATTCGAAGGTACGCAGCTTATTATTTTGATTGACAATATAGTACCCGTCAGGTGCTTCAGATAAACCGGAATTCTTCTCATACTCGCGAAATACTTTGTTCGCTTCTTCTCCTTCAAACCACTGTATATAATCCGCAGTAAGAAATGTCTTACCATTCTTCGAAAATATTTTATTAATATAGGCCGGATGAGTATCTGGGCTTTTAGGTACAGGCTGGTATTCACCTTCAGCTGCATTGACATGAATAAGTTGTGTCAGGCAAAGGAATATGATGGTTATACCGACAAGTAGTTTTCTCATACAAGATCTCTCCCCTAAGGTTTATTCCTTCATCTAACCTATAGCTTATTCGTGCCTGAGAAAGTCTAGAAGAGTTAATTAATAGAGACTGAATCTCCCCTCCGCTATAGTAACGCCAATGAAGAACGCTCCTTGATGGGTCACTTTAATACTTAATTCGCTACCCTTCCGAATATTTCCTCCTGCAGTTATCTCTCGAAACTATGAAAAAAGAACGAATTCTAGGATTTATTGAATAAGTATTGAATGGTATCCGGATCCGTCTTACTTGGAAGAGCAAAGGTTTGTTGATACACTTCTCTACCTTTTCCAGTGATTGCTACTTGATCTCCTTTTCTAGCCAGCTGCCAGGCATATTCAATAGCTTTCGTTCGATCCTCAATGATTACACATTTATTTCCACCAAACTCAATTGCCAACTCATGCATTTCCGCCAAAATGCTTTTACAATCAATTCCTCCCAAATTATCCATGGTAAAAATAATTTTGTCGCTCCATTCTGCTGAAATCTTCAGCATCATACTTCTCTTGGATGGATCACCATTTCCACGAAAACCAAATAGATGAATGAGCTGATTTTGTTTGCGATTGTGTAATGTTTTAAGAAATTGTTCGAATCCATCCGGAGTATGAGCATAATCTACAATAAATTGAGCGCCATTTGGATGAGGAAAAACTTCAAACCGTCCTGGAACACCTGGAAAATTGTTCAGAGCATGCTGAATAATGTTGGATTCAATTCCCATACGATGCGCTGTTAACCAAGCAGCGGCAGCATTCCAAGCATTATAGACACCAGGTAGGGACATATTCACATCGTAAAGCCTGTCTTCTTCCCTAATTTGAAAGTTCAGAGGGGATTCCGAATGTATCTGGACAAGTTCAATTTTATCTCCCCCCATTTCCCCAAAAGAGTATACCGGTTTGTTTTGAGTCGAAAGTTGATCGATAAGGCGATTACCCCATCGGCCACGACTGGTAATAATCGCTTCTCCATTTATTTTAAACTGGTTAAACAAGCGGGCCTTCGTGAAATAATAATCTTCTAATGAGCCATGATAATCAAGATGATCATGACTGAGGTTAGTAAACACTGCATAGTCATACTCTGTTCCGCCAATCCGATCCTGGTCAATGCCATGAGAGGAGACTTCCATTATCACAGTTTGGTCGTTGCTTTCATACAGCCACTTCTGTAACTGTAATGCGTCGGGTGTAGTCTGGCTTGAAGAGATATCCACACCGTTTATCCGATTAGATACAGTTCCAATAAGTGAACAGGTGGTTCCCGCGGTTTCGATGATGTGCCGAAGCAAATGTGCTGTCGTCGTTTTCCCATTTGTACCGGTAATCCCAATCATAGTATGTCGCCTCGAAGGGTAATCATAGTATTGACTAGCTATCTGGGCTAATGCCATGCGAGCATTGGATACACGATAATAAGGAACAGGCAAATGAAACAACTCTTTTTCACCTACTACGGCTACCGCGCCGGCCTCTATTGCTTGATGAATATAGTCATGTCCGTCGACTTCAATTCCGGGTATCGCAACAAATAACTCACCTTTTCCCACTTTGCCGGAATGAAATTGAATACCAGAAATTAGAACCTCGGATGAATATGAGCAATCAATTGTGACTGATTTTAAGGTTGGGTAGGGGTTCATAAATTACTCCTTTGGACTTAAACATTTTTTCTCGAATTTTACAGAGCAGCTACTACTGGTACGACTAGAAACTGCTCCGCCTATGTACACTACAACATTTAGTTATTAACCAAACGTACTGAATTAGTATTATGTCCTCCCTATAGATTTAGGATTCTGGATGGTAAACAACGGATTAAAGTGCATAATTGGAACACGAATTGCCTTCTTTGGTTCGATTAAAGCACAGCAGCCGATAATTGATTGCTTCATCAGCAAAGCCGACACTAAAGGCATTTTTCTGGTCCTGCTTGGGGACGAATCGACCGGCTAGATAGCTTTGAACAAGAACGTATTGTAGATTTTATAAGTGCCTACAAGGGTAAAGATCATCATTAATTATCATCACACACAAAAAAAACCGTTAGCTTTTGCCAGCGGTTTTTATTAGTTAAGTTGTTTTATTTGATATATGCTATTCCGTTCGTAAACACAATCGTCGGAACGATCTGCTTCCCCGTCAAATCCCAGACTTCTCTCGCCCTCTAACCGGCAATTTTTTTCAATTTATCGAGTGTCATTCGATCTATGAATTTACTGAACTTCTCTTTTCCTTTAGCATGTTCTTTATAAAAATCAATGATCTTTATAATTACCGGCACCAATTGTTCTTCCGTTAATCCGGAAAGAAGAAGTTTGGCTATAGAAGTTTTGAGACCTTTTGGTTCTCCTCCGACATAAATGTCGAATGTATTCCTCATTTTAACTACACCAATATCCTTGAGCAGCGGCTCGCTTGTACCGAGTGCGCAGCCTGCATAGCCTATCTTTAGCGGTGCGGGCGTTTCTATACCGGCAATGGCTTGATTTAATATTCGCGCTGTATCCAAGCCCGCCTCTTCTGCCCCTTTACAAAAATTGCAGGCAATTAGACTTTTGGTCACAAAGCCTGTCGGATACACTTCAAGGCCGGAGAGCTCAAGCTCCTTCTTGATGGCATCGAGTCGATCAATCAGCACTTCCACGTAGAGCTGTTTGAACGGCGTCATTTCAATTTTTGCATCCGAACCTACAACAGCGCTGATCTTGGCAAATTGTTCTGAAGAAAATAAGCTTCCTCCAACTTGAATTGCGGGAGTAACCGCTATCTTCGTTTTTTCTCCCATGACCATTCTCCTTTATTTTTCCCTCAAGGTTACTTCACAGCAAGAATTAATGGCGCACTTTGACACGCTGTAACCGAAGGGCATTTAGAACGACGGAAACCGAACTTAATGCCATCGCCGCACCTGCTACCCATGGTGCTAATAAACCAATCGCGGCAATTGGGATCCCAAGCGTATTATAGCCGAGCGCCCAGAATAAATTCTGCTTGATGTTGTTCATAGTCTTGCGACTCATGTAGATTGCATCCGGAATGCTCGAAAGGTCGCCACGCATCAGAGTTACATCTGCTGCTTCCATGGCCACATCTGTGCCTGTGCCAATTGCCATTCCGACATTCGCCGTTGCAAGGGCAGGAGCATCGTTAATGCCATCCCCGACCATGGCTACTTTTTTGCCTTGGGCTTGCAGCTTTTTCACTTGTTCCGCTTTACCTTCCGGTAGTACTTCTGCAAGCACATGATCGATGCCGACTTGATCTGCAATGGCTTTTGCCGTACGTTCGTTATCACCTGTTATCATGATGACTTGTATTCCCATATCCTTCAGACGTCTGATTGCGGCTTTTGAAGTTTCTTTTACCGTATCTGCCACAGCAACAATACCGGCGTATCGTTTATCCACTGCGACAAGCATTGCTGTTTTACCTGTTTTTTCAAGACGAGACATTGTATCATAGGCAAGCTTTGCATCCACTTCGAATTTCTCCATCAAGCGGCGAGTACCGATCAGCAATTCCTTTCCTTCTACAACTGCTTTAATTCCAAAACCAGGGATCGCTTCGAAGGCTTCCGTTCCAGGCAGCACGATGTCTCTATCCCTTATGCCCGCAACAATCGCTTCTGCAAGCGGGTGCTCCGAATTTTTCTCGGCTGCGCCGACAAGTCTAAGAAACTCCGTTTCTTCGCTTTCAGTCAGAACATCTGTCAGCTCCGGTTTCCCTTTTGTGACTGTTCCCGTTTTGTCTAAAATAATGGTGTCAATCTTATGCGTCTGCTCCAGATGCTCGCCGCCTTTAAATAAAATACCAAGTTCGGCAGCGCGTCCTGAACCAGCCATGATGGAGGTCGGTGTTGCCAGACCAAGTGCGCAAGGGCATGCGATTACTAGGATCGCGATCGCTTTTTCCAAAGCTTCAGCAAAATCGCCCGGTGTAACGAAGAGGAACCAAATAAAGAACGCAACTACTGCGATACCGACAACAATTGGAACAAAGATGCCGGAAATCACATCTGCCACCCGCTGAATCGGTGCTTTAGATCCTTGAGCTTCTTCAACGACTTTAATGATCTGTGCAAGCGCCGTTTCTTTGCCGACTTTCGTCGCTTTAATTTGGAGCATGCCGTTTTTATTGATCGTCGCTCCGATAACCGCATCGCCGGATATCTTCTCCACGGGAATGCTTTCACCCGTAAGCATCGACTCATCCACTGATGATGTTCCTTCAATGACTTCCCCGTCTACAGGAATTTTTTCTCCAGGTTTCACAAGCACAATGTCCCCCGCAATGACTTCATCCACTGGAATGGAGAACTCCTGACCGTCCCGGATAACTAAGGCAGTCTTTGCTTGCAGCCCCATCAAGGATTTAATCGCTTCCGACGTCCGGCCTTTCGCGAGCGACTCGAACAATTTTCCCATAATAACGAGAGTAATCAGTATAGAACTCGTTTCATAGTACAAAGATGGTCCATGATGCGAGGAAGCGCCGCCCAAGAACCAATTAATGGTGAGATAAAGACTGTAGAAATAAGCTGCCGAGGTTCCAAGTGAAACTAGCACATCCATGTTGGCACTGCCATTGCGCAGTGCTTTATAAGCTCCCACATAAAACTGCTTTCCAACATAAAATTGAACCGGTGTGGCCAGAATGAGTTGGAGCCATGGATTCATGAGAATTTCCGGCATGTAAATCCACGTCGTGAACGAAAAATGCCCAACCATGCTCCATAAAAGCGGGATAGAGAGGATCGCAGATAAAAGCAAAACTCTTTTTTGCTGCCGTATTTCTCTCTCGCGATGGTCACCCTTTTTTTCAGTCTCTTGTTTTGTATTGGCTTTATAGCCTAGTTGCTGCACCTTACTCTGCATATCAGTTATGGAGATTTCGCTTGGGGAATATTCGACGCGTGCCGTTTCCATCGCAAAATTGACCGTTGCATTCGTTACCCCAGGCATTTTGTTAAGACCTTTCTCAATCCGGTTTGCACATGCAGCACATGTCATACCTTCAAGTTGGAAATCGACGACTTCCTTTGCCGTGCCGTAACCCAATTTATTAATGCTTTCTTCCAGCTTATCAACGCCCATTAACGTTGGATCATAAGTGACGCTTGCTTTTTCCAGAGCAAAGTTTACATTGGCTGAAGTTACGCCTTCTAATTTGTTCAAGCCCTTTTCGATTCTATTTGCGCATGCGGCACAAGTCATGCCTGTGATTTGCAAGGTAATTTGCTTGCTTTCGTTCGTTGCAGAAGCTTCCACAATCATTCACTCCTTTACTTATGTTGATTACACAACGTCGTAGCCTTGCTCTTCAATGGCTTCTTTTATTGCTCCAATGGTAATCTGATTCTCGTCATACGATGCTTCCACAGTGTTATTCGTAAGATCGACTTTTCCGATTGCACCGATTTCTTTTAGAGCTCCTTCAATCGAATTCACGCAGTGCTGGCAGCTCATACCTTCTACTTGCAATTTCGTTTTTGTCATTTTCTATTTCTCCTTCATTTAATTAATGTTTTCATTACTTCAAGCAATTCGAATCGATTGAATTAACATTCATTCCCATCATCTTCACACTTTTAGTATACCCCTCTACCCTATATTAGTCAACAAGTTTTTACTATACCCCTGTACCCTATATGAAATGCGCAAAAATAAGCAGAATATCTGCTATTCGATTTAATGTTCCCTTTATCTTTTTGAACTATTCTGCTTCTATTGTTCATTAACTTACAAACGACCCGCTTTTAGTTATTGTTTCTTATATTCGCTAAAATTATAATCATTATTATTCTTTATACGGAGGATGAGTAACATGCGGATTATTCAAATCGATACAGCATACCAATTAACATATTTCAAAAATGAATCTTTGTCAGTCAATTGCTACCTTGTAGAGGGGGATAATGGCTTAACCCTAATCGATACTGCTATACACGAAAGCTGCGCAGAAATATTTGAGGCAGCCAATAAGATTGGTAAACCGATTACTGGAATTGTATTGACCCATGCACATCATGACCATATAGGCGCACTAGATGCAATCAATCAGACATTTCCCGAAATACCTGTCCATATATCCAACCGGGAAGCTCGATTATTGACCGGAGATCGAACGCTAGACCCAGACGAACCAGATACCCCGATACGCGGCAACATACCATTGAATATAAAAACACGCGCACATGTATTACTCCAAGAAGGTGATCGAATTGGCTCCCTACTTGCTTTGGCAACGCCCGGTCATACCCCCGGATCGATGTCGTTCCTCGATACACGCAACAATTTCTTATTCGCCGGTGACGCTTTTCAAACAGCTGGTGGTATCGCAGTGGCTGGACAACTTCGTTCAACCTTTCCTTTTCCGGCTTTAGGTACATGGAATAAACAAGTTTCATTGGAGAGTGCTCGTAAACTTCTTCGTTATCAACCATCATTACTTGCAGTAGGTCATGGAGAAATGCTCGAGCATCCATACACTGAGATGGAACATGCCATTGCCGAGGCACATCACAACATTGAAATTGAGAGCAAAAAGGCTTAATAAAAATCTAATTGTTAGCCTATAAATGTTGTGCTCATCATGAGTTTTAATACAAATATCCTCAAGTTCTACTTTTTTTTCTCGTCTCATAATCTATTAATATCTTCAATCATAATTGAGAGAGATTGGGAGGACTTTTATGTTGCGTTTACGATTATATTTAGTTTCATTTGCATTCATCTTTTCCTGCACATTTATTGTAACCAACGGATTAATGATGAGTGAAGGCTCTAATTCCTCTTTGACAGAAATAATCCCACCACGACAAGAAACAACGAATATAAATGAAAGTATAATAGAAGGAAGTAAAACGAAAACAGAAGATAATAAGAGCACAATACAGTTAAAAAAAGAGTCAATTCCCTCTGCTTCCTCAAGTAACCGACCGCAAATTATTATCTATCATTCTCATAATCGGGAGTCTTGGTTACCAGAATTAGACAACATTAAAACCCCTGATAAAGCTTATGATTCTAAAATAAATGTGACATTACTGGGTAGTTATCTTCAAAGCAAATTGTTGAAAAACGAAATTTCAGTACTCCATTCAACAATAGATTATCCATCCCAGATTTCTAATTTCAATTATGCTAAATCTTATTCATATTCCAAAATAACAATTAATAAAGAGCTGAAAATGCACCAAAATGTGAAGTACCTACTTGATTTGCATCGAGATTCTCAAGAACGCGAAAAAACAACCATTACATATAAAAACCAGAATTATGCACAAGTTTATTTTGTGGTAGGAATCAATCATCCTAATTGGAAACAAAATATGAAATTTGCAAACCGTATTCAGAAAGGTTTAAACGAAATAGTTCCTAATCTATCAAAAGGAATTTACCAAAAAGATAAAACTAGCGGAAACGGAGAGTACAATCAATCGCTCTCTAGTAATAGTGCTCTAATAGAAATTGGCGGAGTTGAAAATAGTTTGGAAGAAAGCTATCTTACAATAGAAGTATTAGCAAAAGTCATTCAGGACATTTGGTTAGAAGATAACTTAAGTTTGGCCACCACATTAAGCCCGGCTATTTGACTGAACAAAAAAGAAGCAGCATTTCAGCTGCCTGTCGTTATCCCTATTATTTAATTAATTTATTCATTGTCGTCATCAATTCTGTTAAAACTTCCGTATCCCCTTCATACAGTCTTTCGACTACACAACTTTTTAAGTGATGTTCAAGAAGGAGTTTTCCAACGCTATTCAAAGCTGATTGAACGGAAGCAATCTGATTCAAAACGTCGTCACAATACGTGTCTTTTTCAATCATTCCTTTAATACCACGAACTTGGCCTTCAATCCGATTAAGTCGTGTGATTAAATTATTCTTATCCTTTTCCGAATGATGACTCCTTCTTCCTGATTCTTCGCTAGAGCAACATGAAGATTCTTCATTAGAGCTAGAATTTTGTTCAGCAAGTTTCGTTTCTTCACTCATTTCCATCAGCCTCCTTTTACTTATTATACTATACTACCATACCCTATATACAGTCTTCAAAAATACATTCAATACCTCGAATGGTTAATTGGCGGAACGTATTGTCTATCTCATCTGCAGAGCAAGGCATGCCTTGCTCTAACCACCAGTTTAGTAACCCCATAAAAGCTGTTCTACAATGTTCATTGAAATCAAATGTTTTTTATTTTCATGTTGTATTAAAAGATGAAATTCATCCCTTACAAGACCAGTAATTATCTTCCGTATCTGAAACTGTACCATAGTTTCGCTTTGTTTGCCTACGAATGCCTGATACAGTTTATAATGTTCCTGCGCATGCTGAAACATAGCCAAACTGAATGAAAACCGCGATTTAACGTTAACGTATGTTTTTTTCAGGATTGATTCTTTTTGTTCGGACAAAAACATTTGCAATTGATCAAAACCTTTTTCCAATAAGTCCCGCTTATCATAAAAGTGGGCATAAAACGTAGAACGTCCCACATTAGCTCGATCGATGATATCTTGTATCGTGACCGATTCATACCCCTTCAGCAAGATCATTTCCAACAGGGCTGTATGCAACTGCTTCTTCGTACGTAAGACTCTGCGATCTTCTTTTTTTTCAATATCCAGCATACATCCCTCGCTTTCCACACAAAGGGCTAGATTTATATTTGATTTTAATTTTACCACCCTTGATAGCTTAATGTGTAGAAAATAAACCCCAATGAAATTAATGTAGATAAGACCGTTAATGAAACAAGCCATGTTTCCTTACAACGGTGTTTATACAAGCGATAAATAGAAATAAATACTGTTATCAAGGTTGCAATAATCATAAAGCGCCTAAACCAGACTATGGTGGACATAGTTGAAGTCATGTTTGTCGAGCCGCCTAATAGAAGTATAATCCCCATATGGATCCAGTGGTGGGAAGAGGCAATGAATGATAAGACCATTGAAACTACACTCGTTGCTGCCTGCCCTTTTTTATTAACCATCTTGCTCACCCCTTTTCTTTATTAATGCAACTGTTAATTTCCTGAATGCTTCAATGATAAGTGTCTGGTCATTATCAGACACATCACCCAGAATATCCTGATAAAACTTTATTGATTGCTCACGCACCTGATTAAGGGTACGTGTACCCTTTTCGGTTAAGGACAACACCATTTCCCTACGATTAAATTCGTTAATATCGCGTCTAATAAATCCTTCTTTGACCATTCCATCAACTAACCTACTTACCGAACTTCTTTCCAGATGTAATTCCTGGGCCAGTTCAGTAATCGACATCGAGGTATTTTCTAACTCTTGCAGGGAAAACACTTGGGACACTGAAAGCGGAAAACCACAAGGAGTAACATTCTGTTCAAGTAAACCAAAAATCCTAATAAATTTTTGAATATTTGTTCTGAGTTCCAAAAGCATATTAGTATCCATAAGAGCCTCCTGAAAAAAAATACGTGTATTATACATATGTTGTATTCTACACGTGTTAATCGAAAAAGAAAAGCGGAATCGTTTCCCCAGGGTAATTATCCAATAAGCAATCTGATTAAATATTCCGTGATAAAGTTCAGCATAAGGCCAAAGTAAAGGGTACCCGCACGGGTACCCTTTACTTTGGCCTTATATTACAAGATTGTCTTTCGAATCAAGGATATGCAAAGGTACACTCCCTTTTGCACTCTGTTCTAATCGAGTGATAATATCCGTTGTTTCTTGATAAAATGGCGGAGAGTGAATCATGCGAAAATGGATCGGAACCATTTTTTTCGCTTGTAACACTTTTGCTGCAGAGACCGCTTGTTCAGGGCTTAGACAAATCGGCTGCCCACTGTGGATTCGATTCGGAAATTGGATGATCGCTGCGTTGACTGGCAAAAATGCAACATCGAATGGACCATGTTTCTTAGCGATTTCCACCAATATCCATGCCAGAGCGTATCTCCGCAATGGATGATCTTTTTCCCCCCTGCCTCTACTACCCAGGCCACTTGCGGATCACCGTTTCCATCGATGGAATACGTAGGAGTAATGGTAAAAGAACCAATATGGAAAGCCGTTTCTACGGTTACTCCGATTACATTTTTCAGACCGCTTTCTTGTGCCAACGGCACAGCCTCTTCGGTAACATACACAGGGATTTCTTCCCCATAAAAGGACGAGATGGAGATCGGATCAAAATGATCCGCATGTAAATGTGTTACAAGCACCGCATCGACAGATCCAAAATCACTTAACGGATAGACCGGTTCATGGATGGAACCATATTTGGAATGCACTTCAAATAATGGATCGATAACAAGACTTACTTCCTCATATTTTAGATAGATACCTGCCCATGGCATTTTTTTAATGATCATTTTTTCAGCACAACCAACCCTTTCTTCCGTTTTATCCAATCTTTAGCGATATTTACGTTCACTCTCATCGATCGGATAGTCATTAGCACTCATATCACGACGCTTCATTAAGCCATCCTCATCAAATTCCCAATGCTCGTTTCCATGAGTCCGCATCCACTGACCAGTATCTGCATCACGCCACTCATACTCAAAACGTACTGAAATCCGATTGTCGGTATAAGCCCATAACTCTTTCATTAAACGGTAATCCTGCTCTTTCGCCCATTTACGGTGGAGAAAATCTTTAATTGCTTCTCTGCCCGTAAAAAACTCGGTACGGTTCCTCCACCGGGAATCACTCGTATAAGCTAACGCAACTCGCTCTGGGTCAAGAGAATTCCAAGCATCCTCTGCAGCTTTAACTTTTGCCAAAGCCGATTCCAAAGTAAAAGGCGGTACTATTTTTTTCTGCATTGTAAAATTCACCTCTATAAATTAATTGTTTTTATCCATAAAAGCTATCATCAATCCAGTAATCTGATGGAGATGGGTCTCCAATGCAAAGTGGCCGGCATCCTCAAATAGATGAAACTCTGCATTTGGCAGGTCACGCAAATATGGATATGCACCGCTATCAGGAAAAATCTCATCCCCTTTACCCCAAACAATCAGTGTTGGCGGTTGATCCTTACGGAAGTACTCTTGCCATTGCGGATAGAGCGGCGGATTGGTCCCATAGTTCAAAATAAATCCAACTGAACTTCTTGATTTCCAGGACGATCTAAGAAAAATTGATCTAATGTATACGTATCAGGGCTTACCAACTCTACTTGCTTTACGCCATGGGTGTATTGCCACTTTGTCGCATCAAAGCTGGTTAACCAACGCAACGCTTCCCGTTTTTCTTCATTCGCAGGATCATTCCAATATTCCTTAATTGGATTCCAGAAATCTGCAAGTCCTTCATCATAAGCGTTTCCGTTTTGGATAATCAATCCTTTAATCCGTTGTGGATTACGAGCAGCGATTCGGAATCCCGTTGGTGCACCATAATCCATTAAATAGATATAAAAATCATTAATATTTAGTTTATCCATCAGCTTCTCCAATAAGATGCTGAATCCATCAAAGCTATACTCGTATTGATCATGAGCAGGCGCGCTGCTGAAACCGAAACCTGGCAAGTCTGGTGCAATAACATGATATTTATCCGAAAGCAGCGGAATTAAATTGCGAAACATATGACTCGAAGTAGGAAATCCATGCAATAACAAGATGGCGGGAGCATCAGCCGGTCCTGATTCGCGATAAAAAATGGGGATATCCTCGATTTGTACGTTTTGGTGCTTAATTACATTTTCCATGGTGATTCCTCCGTTTTTTTGTTTGTGTTGTCTATCATCTTAGTCAAATAGAATATACGTTTTGTAAAGTTAACAAAACCTCATCAACACCATATAACTAGTTAACTATTTATTTATTACACTATTTGTTTCAACTCGATTTGTCAACACTTTTTCTACACCAGGCATTTTAACCCGATATTTCCTTACAGGTGGACTTCATGTATAATATATACCTATACAACTATTAATAGGGGTAATGATGATGGAAGAAAAGCTGCTACTTCAAGCAGACGCCGAGTTGACATACAGCATAAACACGCAACTGAAAGAACAGCTCAAATGGCTTATCGGGATCAGGCGGATGGTTCCAGGGGATATGCTTCCTGCGGCTGGAGATTTAGCCGATCAATTAGGCATTAATCGCAATACCGTCAGTTTGGTCTACACGCAGCTGAAGGATGAAGGAATTGTTTCCATTCAGAAGGGAAAGGGTACTCAGGTGTTAAAGGGCCCGAGTGTGGAGGAGCTTATACGTAAACGCAAGCCTATGTATGAATTATGGGAACGAATGGTCGAGGAGGCATCGGAGAATTTGGATTTTCGGGAGCTTGCAGTAGCCGGTATGGCCTTCGTCCAATTGTTCCGAAACAAGACAAATGTCAAGCCGACACTTCTCTTCATCGAATGCAAGGAGCATGACCACATCTTCTATCGTAAAGAAATCTCCCGTTTATCGGGGGCGACTGTCCAAAGCTTCTTCCTCGAGCAGCTTCCTGACTCCATGGCTGATTTCGAAAAGTTGCTGAGCCAAGCCGATGCGGTGGTGACGACGCTCAACCATTCCGATGAAGTTCATGAGCTGACGGGAACCAGGAAGAGAGTTCTGACCATCGGGGCGACAATTGATTTTCCCCTGCTTTTGGAGATAGCCAAGCTTTCCTCTGGAAGCAAAGTCGGCTTTGTGTGCTTGGGCCAGAAGGGCGGTCAGTGGATGGCCCAGCGGGTGAAGGACGCCGGAATACAGCATATAGAATGCTCTGCCCTCGGCACGAATAATCCGCAAGATCTGGAACAATTTATCAATGGGGCCGACAAATTATATGCCTCCTCTGCCGTATACGATAAAGTCAAGAGCCTTGCGCCGGATAAAACGGTTCACTACCCGCTCATCCTGGAGAAGAGTAGCGAAAATTTACTGAAGGATTTTCTCAAACCAATATAAAACCAAATCAATAGCTTGGTTCGTTATTGAACGGACTAAGCCTGTTATTTTGTTATTGCGGACATTTGAAGTAACATAATAAGAAGATGGAGTTGTAAAAATGTAATCGAATACTTATAGAGAGAAGGATAAACATGTCCAACCGTATCGTATTCAGCTACGCGCATCCCGATGATGAATCTTTTCTGAGCGCCTGTCTCATTCGTCAGCTTGCCGAATCCGGCGATCCGCCTGCGCTTTTGCTTGCAACGAGAGGAGATGCCGGCGGCAAGAACGGCGCTTATGACCATTTGTCAAAGATGGATTTGGGTCATCTGAGGGAGAAGGAAATGGGACGCGCGGCAGACGTCCTGAAGCTGGATGCCGTAGAATTCCTGGGTTTTCCCGACGGAAAGCTGGCTGAGAGCGATGAGCAGGCATTCTTGCAGGGAGTCGTGGCATTCCTCAATCGCAGAAAACCGTCGGTCGTCTTTACTTTTCCTCCTGACGGCGGAAACTTCCACCCCGATCATATGGCGATATCCCGGATCACTACGAAGGCTGTTGTCGGCGGACAGTGTCCATCCGTGAAACAGCTGTACTACACCATGTCCGAACCAGTTAAGAATGCGGGTCATAAGATTACCTTTTCTGTCGATACAAAACCGATGTGGGACGTAAAAGCGGAAGCCCTGCGTGCGCATGATTCCCAAATCCTTGGGATAGAGCGGTATTTCGGCAAGCTGCATGATTTTCCGGAGACAAAAAGATACGAGTCCTTTGTAATCGCTTGGGAACAAGGTGTATTTTGGCCGGAAAAATCGGGGGACAGCGCTCGCGAGGAGCTTGGTTTAAGGTAAAGAGGTTTAAAACACGCAAGCAAGACTGTTTGGGGCGTTCTGCCGCCGGACAGTCCTTTTTTTCGCCTTTTGTCAGAATGTTTTTTAGGCTTCATGATTATAGACGGCATTCAATTGAGGATCCTAATCTGCTGGCCCTCCATATATTTCGGCGAATTACATTTATTATTGTTTCTTTAACGTGTTTCTTTTGCACTGTTCTTTTGATATCTAAAAGTAAATAAACCACTTGACCAAGCAAATATGGTGTCGTAAGGATTAATCGAAATCATTATTTTGTATTCGAAAAACAGAGAAATCCAATTACAGCAAGGGTTTGCTGCAACTGGATTTTCAAATTAGCGACACTTTACGATAAAGTTAACGCCAAAATATGGTCAATTTACCGTCATTATAAAATAAAGTTGACATTAGGTCACAACTTTAACTTCATTAAATCTTATAAGCCTGCATAGCCTTCCGCAGTTCTTTAAAGCTAGGCCGCTTGCCGTACATAAGCACGCCCGTGCGGTAGATTCTCGCGGATATCCATACGGCAAGGTAGATCGTTACGATTAGGATTCCAATGGATGTCAGCACTTCCCATACCGGCGGATCGGTTAGGCCAAGTCGGAGCAGCATCACGTAAGGCGAGAAGAATGGGATGAACGACGTTACTTTCACGAGCATGCTGTCCGGGCTCGAGATACTGAAGATTGAAATATAGAAGCCGGCCATTGAGATCATGGTGATCGGCAGTACCGCTTGCCCCAAATCTTCAGTGCGGCTAACGATTGATCCGACTGCAGCGAACAATGTCGCGAACAAGAAGTAGCCGGTTAAGTAGAACAATACGGAATAGAGCAGCAGAGCCGGGTCAATGTCACTGAAGTTAATGTTCCATTCACCTAATAGTTTGTCATTGTGCGGAAGCTTTACGTTGATAATCATAACAATCACATAAATCGAGATTTGAATGAGCCCTACCAGGAACATGCCTGTGATTTTGCCGAACATTTGCTTGAGCGGCGATACGCTCGTAATAAGCAATTCCATAACGCGCGAGCTCTTCTCCGCCGTAATTTCCGAAGCAATCAATTGACCGGTAATCATAATAGCCATGAACAGCAATACAACGATAAAATAAACAAGTCCCATGTTCATGCCCTGCTGCTCCGGCGTTTTACCTTCGCCTACGCTGCCCGCGCCCTCTTTTGCGGAAATTTGAACGGTGTCGATTTTAATCGGCGCATTCAGCAATGCCATTTGGGCATCAGTTAAACCGGCATCCTGCAAAACCGCCGCCTGACGAATAACTTGGAGTCCGCTCTGAATCGAGCTCGTTAGCTCGAACGCCATCAGCTTCTCCGATTTATACGTCATTTCCGGGAAGCCGTTATCCGTCATTTCACCGAATTGCAAATAGCCTTTGATTTCTTTGTCTGCCATCGCCTGCTTCAGCTGCTTCTCGTTCTCTGCTTCCGAGCCTTCGTCCGGGAACGGAACCAGTTGAATCCCCGGCTTCTCCTGCGCTTCGAAAAATGCTTTCAGTTGATCGCCTGTCGCTGATCCTTGTGCGTTCTCTGCTTGCTTCGATTGAATATAACCGATATGAGTCACTTTATCGCCGCTGCTGAATTGAGAGAAAATATAAGGAAGATTAATCCCGATGGTCATTATAACCGCAATAATAATTGTCGTGATAAGGAATGCTTTGCCTCTGAATTTGTTTTTTAACGTAAAGCCAACGACCGTCCAAAAGCTATTCATGGCTATCACCTACCGTTTTGATAAATATTTCGTTCAATGTCGGTTCCTTGATTTCAAAGCGCGTAATCGTTGATTGTCCCATGGCGTGTCGCAAAATTTCTCCCCCGGCAGACTCATTTGCAATCCCGATCTCATAACCGTACTCATGACGAATAACGCCCGTTACTCCGGTAAGGTTATCAAGACCAGACACTTCGGTCTCGGTGCTAAGAATAACGCGTTCCTTCGGAAATTGCTTCTTAATCTCTTTCAAGTTTCCTTTCAAAACAACATTTGAGCGATGTAAAATGGTAATGTTACGGCACAGCTCCTCGACGTGCTCCATACGGTGAGTCGAGAATAAGATGCTCGTTCCAGAGTCGCGAAGCTCTTTAACCGTCGATTTCAACAGCTCTACATTAACCGGATCGAGTCCGCTGAAGGCCTCGTCTAGAATAACAATTTTCGGAGCGTGGATAACCCCGGCGATAAACTGAATTTTTTGCTGATTCCCTTTGGAAAGCTCTTCAACCTTCTTGTTATAATATTCCGGGACCTCGAAGCGAGCGAGCCATTGCTTCAGGCTGCGCTCCGCATCCTTCTTCGACATGCCGCGAAGCTGTGCCAAGTAGATAAGCTGATCACTTACCCGCACCTTCGGGTATAATCCTCTCTCCTCCGGCAAGTAACCAAGATTGCTGAGCTGGCCGCTGCTGTATGTTTTTCCGTGATACAGTATCTTCCCTTCGTCCGGATAAATGAGGCCAAGCACCATCCGCATAGTCGTTGTCTTCCCTGCACCGTTGGCGCCAAGCAAGCCGTAAATTTCCCCTTCGCCAACTTCAAGGCTAATACCGTTAACCGCTGTCTTGTCACCATATTGCTTGACGACATTTTCTACTTTCAATGGATGCATTTCTCTGCTCCCCCCGTTTATTTCAACCTTGTGCCCAATCTGTCCTGCATCAATAATGCACTCATAATTTCGTCCAGCTCCAGCGCCTGTCTGCTAACGATGTTTATGCCTTCCGCAGCGCACCATTTCTCGGCCTCTGCCGCTTTGTTCGTCGTGATGCGGTAAGTCGTACCGCCTGCTTGTTCCACGCCGCATTGACCCGGAACATCTGCTGCCTTCTTCGCTGTCAGCTCATCTCCGCTAATAAATAACGTAAACCAGCTGCTGAACAGCTCATCCTTCTCATACATACCGAGCACTCGCCCTTGTGCCATAAATACGATAAAATCGGCAAGTCGTTTCACTTCTTCAATAATATGGGAAGTCATTAAAATCGTATGATCGCCCTGATCCATATAGCGGTGAAGAATTTCGATCATTGTTTTCCACGCAAGCGGATCTAGACCTGAAGACGGTTCGTCGAGCAATAGCAGCTCGGGTCCATGTGCCAGCGCCAGCGCAAATTCGAACTTGCGGCGCATCCCCTTTGACATTTTGCCAAGCGCCCCATTATCGTCGACCTCCAAAATACGCAGCAGCTCGCGATAACGATTTACATCCCAGCTGTCATACCAAAAGCGGTAAAATTCGGCTTTTTTCGTTCCCTTCATATTGTCCTCATGCTCAGAAGACTGCTCCGGTAAATAACCGATCCGTTTCATCAGCTCCGTATTCCTTCCTTGTCCCACCTTATGCCCAAGCAGCTCGATCGTTCCTGTATCCGGCTTAGTCAAATCCAGCATGAGGCTGAAGGTTGAACTTTTGCCGCTGCCATTGGGACCGACAATCGCCGTAATGCACCCCTTCGGTATGCTCATATGGAGCGGTCCAAGTTTGAAATTAGATCGATTCTTTTCGACTCCTTCAAGTCGAATTGCTATCGTCTCATCCATCATGCTTTCCCATCCTTTATTCAAAATGTTTGTTCATCGTTTCCTTAAATATCGTTTCCAGCTCTGCTTCCGTACACTGCACCCGTTTGCCTGCGACGACCGCTAGCTCCATGGCTTCAATAACAGCTGCAAGCCGGTGCCGGTCACGTTCTTGTTCACCTACCTGGGCCACATACGTGCCGGTTCCCTGTCGCGTCCGCAGTAAGCCTTCCGCCTCCAAGTCGCTATAAACCCGCTTTACCGTAATGACACTGCACTTTACCATTTGAGCAAGCTCGCGGATGGATGGTAACAGTGTCCCTTCCGTCAGCTGTCCGCTGACGATCAAAGCGCGCAGCTGCACTTTAATCTGATGATAGAGCGGTTCGGCGCTTTGCTCGTTAATTTGTATCGGCAGCCGCATGGGCTTCACCTTCTTTCATTCATGACTAAGCTCTATAGCTGCGTTTCTCCAGCCGGTCTACCATCTGATTTTTCCCGATGAAAAGTGCCGCAACGCTCACAGCCAATACTGCAGGAACAATCCACCAATTTCCATCATCGATCATATTAAGCGATGTAACCACGATATTTCCAGCCTTAAAGACGGCCAAGCAGATGGTGATGATTAGGAAACCGAAATTATAGATGAAGCTCATTAGAAAATATCTTTTGCCTGTATGCCCGATCTCCCAGTACACGTATGAGGTTGCCACCGTCAGGGAATAGCAGAACCAAAACAATCCGTACATCGCAAAGTCTAGAAGCGGTATGTTTACATGATCCAAATAAAGTGCCGAATACTGCAGGGTGAAAAAAATAAGCTGTGCGATAAATAATACGATCGTCAACTGAATCAACCGTCCAAGCGCAATCTGCTTCGATGAGATTGGCATGGTGCGCCACTGCGCTAACTTCTTCGTATACGAGTCATTTTTCCAATAGCCCATCATCGTTTTGTTAAAAACAAAGCCAAGACAAGGAAGAAGAGATAAATAGATAAAGTCCGTTGCCCATGTGAATGAAATTGTACTTTCCCCTTCCAGATCCGCTGTAAATAACGGTATCGAAAAGATTAATAAATAAAAGACAAAAGCTAACGTGATAAGACTCCTCCAGCAATCCTTCAGCATTTCATGCTTCGCCAGAAACCATGCACCCTTCCACTCACTCACAGCATTTGCTCCTTTCAGTTTCAAGTGAATATACTGTATATATATTTATACACAGTATATTCACTTCATTCGTCATTGTCAACTATTTCCAACAAAACAAGAGAGGTATAACGGGAAAACATCATGCTAATTGTTCTATTTGATCGATATCAAAGGCCTATACACGGAAAACCTCCCTTTAATTTAATCCAATTCGGTCAAAGATTAAAAAAAACGGCGATTTAGCTGGAGCTTTTCCTGTTAGATAGATCTCTCAT
>JBNJJW010000019.1:0-116762 GCA_051750645.1 Bacillota bacterium
GGCGATCGATGATTCGTTTAGCCGGCTTGATTTGAACAAATGCAAGGGCTGCAAACATTTTGCCTTCCAGGAATGTACCGTGCTGTCCAATCCACAGAAGCCTATTTCCCTGGGGATGAAAGGAATAGAAAAAGAAAAAGAACTCGTCTTGACCTGATCATAACAATCAGACAACGGTTAGAGAAAGGATTTACATGTTATGAGAAATCTTGTCATTCTCGGCGGCGGATATGGAGGGTTGTCAGCCGCCCTCAAAGTCCGGAGTGCTTTGGAAGTCCAAACATCGTATCGGTTAGCATTGATAGTTTAAGATTTTCCGCCAAGGAGACGTTATAAAATGAAAAAATTTACTGCCTCTGGACTAGGTTTGGCATTATTGTTCTCTACGGCCAGCGTTTTTGCGGATGATGAATCGATTAGTATCAAATCCGTAGAGTTCATAGGACTGGACGCATCAAATTTCCTGGCAAACGATTAGTCATCCTATCCTTGTTGCGGTTCACATGTTGAAAGCGGACGAAGTCTTTGTTGTCGCCCATCACGATTGCGGCATGTATCGTTTGGATAAGGGTGCTTTTGTAGGGGAGTTTCCGAGCTATCCATTTGAATGATCGAAATACCCAAACAAAGCTTTCAAGAGTGAGGTTGTGTTCATATGATAGTGATTTGTATGGTTTGTAAAAAGGAATTTGATATAAATCTAGGCGACCCCCAATACCGAAAGCTTATCGCAAAAGAAACAAAGTATTACATCTGTCAATACTGCAATACACAAATCAAAAGGGAAGCAATTATTTCCAATGGGATCTTTCAATTTCTATAATAAGTACAATTTAAAGCCTGGCCAAAAATTCAAGGTTAAGGGCAAAGGGGACGCCCGCAAGCACCCGGCGTTTTATTTGGTACGATACACATGGAGCATCAAAAAAATAAATAGTGTGGAGAGTAGGGAGTAGACAGTTTTCTTTTACGGAAGGGCGGCGAGCGATCTGCTCTTTTTTTGTTTTTTTCGAGCAATTCACGAACTCGTCCAGAGTCCCGTACATGACAGCGTCGGCCAGTGTGAACCAAGCCTTTGTTTTGTAGTTATAATTGAGCCAGACTTTTACAAGGTATTTCCTCCACTTGTTCCAGTCGAAAATCATTTGTAACAAAAACATCCGCTTGTGCAATGATGGCGGATGCGATCACAAGCGCATCCGGTGTTTTCATTCCGTATTTTCCTCGTAGAAAGGCAGCCCGTTCGGCAACCGCGTTGTCAACGGGCACATCTGAAAGATTTGGGAAATGGGCGAAAAGCAGCTTGTACTGCTTATCTAAAGCCAGGTTCCCATCCCGAATCGGTTTCATGTAACGGCTGTTGTAAAACGGGATGTTACGGCATGGCTCGAGCAGCTGAATCATCCTCCCGAAAAGGGAGGAAGGGGATATGCACCGGCCACCGTTAACAATCACCAGGCCGCACTGTCCCGGTTTATGAAATGGCTTCGAATTCGAGCGCCGCATCTTCTGCCGGAAGATCCGACGACCAAAGGGGTCCGGGAGATTATGCTGCCGGATCCTAAGCCGCGGACGCTGACTTCCGAGCAGATTGTGACCTCAAAACATCTGTGATCGGCTGGAGCGGTTTCATCTCAAAAACTTGAAAAGTTGTAGTACCCAATCTGTCCGAATGGCGATTATAATTAACTCCATAAAAACACTTGGAGGGTCCTAAAGAGGTTAGAGGAGAACGTAACATTATTGATTCCCCTTATGGAAGCTCAGAAACCGAAGCAACTGAAGAAATGCCAACACTGCATAGGGGGCGCTGGGACGGTCTCAAACAATTTTGCTCTAAAATTAACTGCATTAAAGAACAATGAATGAGCATGTGCCATACATGCTGAAGGAACCGGGAATGGAAAAAACCGCTCTGGTGTGAAAGCACTTGAGCGGTTTTTTCATTCATCGGCGGGGAACGGCAGGAAGGTGCTTTTTACGCAGGGTCCTCATATACGGCAATTATGGACAGCGGATGTCTTTTCGCTTTATAAGCCAGATAGAGTGCGGTACCCGCGGCCCCCAGGGTTCCGCATATGATGTCCGCCATCGTATCGGTCAGGCTGCCATTCTGCGAGAAGAGCCCGAACAACCGATCGGTTGTGAACTCGTATATTTCCCAACAGCCTGCCATAGCGACGGAAAAGAACAAAGCGAACCAGATCGCAATAGGGGATGGGAATGCGGTCATATCCTGGGTCTGGATCATTTTCCTTAGCACCAACAGTCCGACGAAGGAAAGAATGACGCCGGAGAGTAGATGCTCCATCTTGTCCAGGTACGGAATGACGGCATACAAACCGTATAGGTTGGCCAAGAGCATGGCGACCGTAATGAAGAACAAAACCGAAAAACGTAAGGCGGGAAAAAATTCGCTTCTCGTCCATTTAACCAAACCCCGAATGAGAAGCAGGACCGTAATGATGAGGACAGCCTGAAAGCTTTTGGCGTAAACTTCCTGAATGGCGTAATAAACGGCGGAAAAGCCGCAAATGGTGTATAACCCAATCTCAAAGGCGTCATTTAACCACTGTTTCCTTTTCTTCTCTGACATGTAATCCCTTTCTTTACTCCTTTATTTATGCCGAGGATATAAGCCTATTTTTTTTATTGTTTTCCAAACTCCCTCAAATGATTCAAAGCTTTCCAGTCAGGCATAAAGGGGCTGCCAGTCTGCAAGTCCAGCACACGTTGAGAAATTGGGTAAGAGTAACAATGAACTAGTTGAATAATTACTTTTTCAAAAGTAACCAATCGACTACAACAATCATACCGTCGCGGTGTACCTGAAATTATTATTTCGTTCGGAATTCGATCAACCCTTAATCCAGAGATCGTTTTTACGGAAGTAATTCTCCAGATAAGCCACCTCTTCTTTATACACAGAGAGCAGATTTCGCAAAATTTTAAATTCGTCTTCTGGTTCCTTTTTGTTTTTACGAAGTTGTATTCTCCATTTTTTTTCTACAGGGATGATCATCACAATCGAATGACCACCTACAGCAGTCGCAATTAATTGCTCATCGTAAACCAAATCTATCAGTTGAGAAGGGTGGAAAATGCTTGAGAAAGCAAAATAAGACCCTTCTTCTTGTAGCCTTAAGGCCTCTTCCAGCAATTCGTTCGTCTGTTTGCGGTTAAACGCAGGTGGTGTGGTTAGCTGTTGTGCCCATAATAAAATCAACCCTTTTTCTTCATAGGTGAACATAAAAGCGAAAGCATACAGGGTATAGATTCGGTTATTGTACATGGTGAACAGTTGTTCGACTTCTTGCTTAACGATTGGCCTTAATTGAGTAAAATCTATATGCGCCACATTCCCTTCCTTAAGAATGGGAGCAGTATAGGAATCGGGATGGAAATGAAACAACACATAGCTTGGGGCTTTTTGGTTTTGGATTATAAACGGGTAATACTCTGCAAGTTGGCTCATGTTATCCAGATTTAGTTTCATTGTTCCGTGCGTTTCTCGACGTACAGATGTCATTAACGAAGTTAGCATAGGAGCCCTCCTTGCTGTAGATTGTTTATTTTGGGGTTTGAAAAAACAGAAGCGCCTCAGTACGATGGGAATATTCAACCGGTCAAAATTCCGTCATCCAGGAGGGTGCTGTACTATGAAGTTTAAAATGAAATTCAAACAAAATCAACTTAGTTTATTGTTAAATGTTATTTTATCTAACATCTATCGTTAAAAATCCGAAAAAATCATTCTACAATCAATCTTTTAAGTCATGTTTAATGACATTGGGTCCTCCTATACATCATACTGCCGGGTGAGTAGAGCATTTTACTATGTGGAGTATGCTCCATTGGAAGAAAGCACAAAAAGTGCGGTAAATCCTCTAAAGCCAATGCTGATATTGTTCCTGTATCGTGTCTCTTGCGACCTGTCTTTTTTGCAAAATGGCTGCTGGGACCATCGTATTGTATTTCTTTATTTTTATATTGATTTCGGCTATTTCCCGGTCCCATTTATTGTCGCTGTTATCAGGGTGAGAGGTTAGCAGCTTGCGGATTTGCTCTCTTATTTCTTGCTGCAGCTGTAACCAATCGGGCAGCACATTAGCATTTTTGAGTATGCTGGTGAAGACATCGCCAGAATCGAGATTCAACGGCTTTCCTTTGCCAGAAAGATGATCGAATGCGCCCTTTTTCTGCTGCTCCTTGTACATTTCATCGAGCCAATGGCTTTGCGATCCATTCGTATTCCAATATTGCAATTGATGAACCGTAGACTCATCGGCGTCCGATTCCAGCGGGGAGTCAGTTTTAGCTATTATATCAGAAGGTTGAGGCTGAGACTTATCCACTTCAATTATCGGAGTATCATGATCGTCATTGTTTGCAGAAAAATGATTGTTCTTCTTTTTGAACCAAAGAAACATTCTTTTCCCCTCCGCATTCCGTGATGAGATTATCATACTTGAAAATGCGAAAGCTGTCGCGAAGTTGTATGACTATTCTGTGAATTAATAACGCCAGAGATTAAGAACACTTTCGACACCTGGTTTACCGGGGTCAGCTTTTAATTTCTAAAAGGAAAGAAGCCTCTCTTCGCCGTTAGCTACGCTATTTTCGCACTGATGCTTTTTAGCATGTTGAGTTTAAAAATGTTATTGACACGACACCAAATGGTGACATATAATCAAAGCGTCACTAAATGGTGTCCAATTACTGGTTAGTCATTTGGAAAGTTTGAAACCTGATTAAGTTTCACTTGAAACAATTATGAGGAGGAAACAAATGAGTAAGATTATTGGTGCGGAAACAACCGCGAAAGTAGAAACCCAGCCCCGAGGAAAAATGATTGCTTATTGGACAGTCACATTACTACTCGCAGCATCTGTTATGTTAAGTGGTTTTGGGCAACTGATGCAATATGGTGGAAACCTTGAGTTAGTGACGAATCTTGGTTACCCATCATACATCTTGACCATTCTCGGGATATGGAAAGTGCTTGGAGCCATCGCTCTCGTCGTGCCAGGTTTTCCTCGGCTGAAAGAATGGGTTCACGCTGGTATCTTCTTTTTAATGACTGGTGCGGCTTTATCTCATGCGTTTGCTAACGATTATGGTGATTACGGGTTTAATATTATCCTTCCGCTTTCATATGCTGCACTAAATATCGCCTCGTGGGCGCTGCGTCCGAAGAGCCGCAAAATTTAAGGAGGTGGTGAAATTAAGAAGCTGTCCCTTCGTACCACCAATAGATTACTACAGAAAATAAGATTTTGGAGGGGGAGTTGTTGAGTGAGAACAACCAGTTGCGAGATGTGTTTGACGCGATTGCAGATCCAACTAGGCGCCGACTAATTCGTCTGTTAGCAGAGGCAGAGGAGATACCGCTTCATGAATTAACGACACAGTTTCAAATGGGCCGTACAGCGGTATCCAAGCATTTGACAATCCTGAAAGAGGCCGGACTGGTACTTGACCGAAAAGTCGGCAGAGAAACGCGATTTAGGCTAAACGCTTCTCCACTCAGAGAAATTCAAGATTGGGTGGCTTTCTACAGCAAGTTCTGGAGTGCGAATTTATTGCGCTTGAACCAACTATTAGAGGAGGAAAAAGAATGAGTTTAACATTAACCTTGGATTATCAGTACACGACATCGATCGAGAAGCTTTGGTCCGCCTTAACCGATTCAAGCAAGCTTGCCAAGTGGGTGGTCAATATCCACAATGGTCAGGCGATGGATAATGATTTTGAGCCTGTCGTAGGACACCGTTTTCAGTTTCGTACTCAGCCGTCCGAATATTGGGATGGCATTATTGACGGCGAAGTGCTTATCGTGGACGCACCAAATCGGGTGTCCTATACTTGGGCCAGCGGAGGGGAGAAGCACACGGTCACCTGGACGCTGCAGGATTTAGGGGACGGAAAGGTTAACCTTCATCTCGAACAAACCGGATTCGCCAATGCTCAAGGTCTCGAAGGCGCTAGGTATGGCTGGGGGAAATGGTGCGGCGAGCTTGAAAAGGTGTTGGAACAATAACCGCATTCGGTACTAAAACATCTCCTTACCCCATGCTAAATTATTGGGTACGATAGTTGAACATTGCTTGACCCGAAGTAGACATAAACCGGTTGCACGTAGTTTGCAGCCGGTTTATGTCTACTTCGGATAATCTGACAAGTTCTTGTCGTTTCGATTCAAGTTCGCTACCGAAGAGGTCGATAACGTGAAAAGGTATTCTTTACAAAGTCCAGGGTTCAGTTGCCCGGCTTTCAATGCACGATGAATGGTACAATGTGAATATAAGTAGAAATTACGGAAAATCACCATTTTTACCGGTGTATCCGGTTCAGGCAAATCGTCGATCGTTTTTGATACCGTCGCCGCTGAATCCCAGCGTCTTCTGAATGAAAACTTCAGTATGTTCGTCCGCACCTTAAGTTGCGGCTTTTAAATCATTCTCATAGTATAGTCCGAGTTGATAAGCTTGCGTCAGCAGCCTTTCGTGAATTTCTGGCCTTGAATCCAAGGTATCATATAATATCTCTACCCTGCTATTTAAGATCCCGCAGTAACTGGCGATTGCAATGTTCAACTGCTGGTTCATCATCTGTTCGTATTGTCTTTAAGCATTGCCGGTAAATTATACCACCATACTGGGAAGATATAGGCGAGAGCATCGTGTTTCTTCATTCGCTCGATTTCTGCCTCAACCTCGGGCGAATAGATCTTGCGATCGGATGACCAATCAGGTTCATCCGCCTCCCATAACACGGGATTAAATCCACTGCGATGCAGATCCAGTATCTCGGTTTCGTGTCCCGCATCAGCGAGGCCCTGTGTAAATCTGTCTGCAACAGAAAAAGTTAAAGAATTCACCCTTGGGTGCGATACAATGGTCAATATTTTCACAGTCATCACCGTCCATTTTCTGCTTTTTACTTCGAATGAGGTACATAAGATTATGTAGTGAGTCGAGAAAAAAAGGAAGTACGTACTTTTTTGTGCTATAAGAACTAAAAAGTAATATAGGTACCGAAAAGCACCTAAAATAACAGACTGATATAATGCTGTAGGCAAAACATTTGATTGCCATAGCACCGAGGTGACAGTATTGATACTAAAAATGAAGCCGTACAAGTTTTTTGCTCTCGTCTGCCTCGTAATTTTAGGGATAATCATTACGGATGGGATAGTTAAAGAATCGAACAGAAGCGGATTTCCAAACAAGATTTATTATTTTTTTCAAGTCGATATACCAGCATCAATTGCGGCTGGATTATTATTGCTAAGACTCTGTGTTTCTTTTTCACTCATATCTTTTATTATTTTTGGTTATGTAGGGAAGGTTTACTTCGAAGGTTCGGAATCAGCTAACGATTGGCTTCTACTGTTTGTTTACAACCCTTTTGAAATATACCCCTTTGTTCTCTTTACAACCTTAGTTTCTGTGGGAATATCGTCCTTTTGTTATTTCCTTGGAGCAGGGTTTGAAGATGATATTGATTGGTGAAAACTTTATCCGCGATTAAACGGGTACTATAGTTAAACAATAAGGAGCAGTATGCCTAGGCAACTGCTCCTTATTGTTTATTAAGCTAAATGGTAGGATAATTGACCTGGAGTTCTTTCGATTCTTGAAACTAGCGGATATGTCTTTATCTTACTGTTAAAGAGTATTAGACTGTGAAGCACACAGTTTTTTATTGAACTAACTGGCAGGATACTTTAATGATTCCGCGAATAATAAAAGTAGAATATTTTTCCAACTTATTTGCGAGGAGAGAGGTTCATGCAGAACAATCAAATCGAGATCGTTACACTTGAGGAGAAGCATTTTGTGGGAGTTCCCGTGACTAATGTTTTCCAAAGGTTTGATCCGGAAAGCATTAAAGATGCAAATCAAGTATTTCTTGCCAGAAAGAACGAGATTAAAGGGATTTTGAATCAGGACGAGTATGTATGTCCCCATTTTGCGAACGATGTACTTTTTACATATATCTACTGTATGGAAGTAACAAGAATTGAAGATGTTCCGAAAGGCATGATCGGATTCAGTGTACCAGGTCAAAGTTATGCCAAGGTGAGATCAAAAGATCAAGATCCGTATGCGCTTATAAAATCTTTCTTAAAAGAAAAAAGACTCGATAATAATCCAAGATCGCTTGCACTTGAAGTATTCAGATTTGGTGAAGAACAACACTTTAATAACGCTGATATTTTTGTGCCGATACATCGAGAAGAGTGAGGAACTTTAAACGGATTGATTACATATTGATTTTAAAGGGGAGATTTCAATGTCAGTAGTTGTTGAAAGCAAAATTAAACATTTCTCTGCAATCTTTTTTGTTTCAAAGCGAGAACAGGTACTGGACTATTACAGAAAATTAGGATTTTGGTGTGATTACGAAATGGGTTTTGTCGAACGTGAGGGGTTAATGATGATTTTTCATGAAAGTAAAGAAGCAGATGCCATTGTTCCAAACTATCCTGTTCATGGAGAAAATGCCGTAAACGTATATGCAATGGTAGAAGGCATTGATAATTTATATGCTGAATTCAAATCTAAAGGGGCGCTTTTTCAATACGAACTCAGGACCAATAATTATCAAATGAAAGAGTTCGCAATTAAAGATCCACAAGGATATACGATTGGCTTTGGAGAATCATTGGTATAATCCAACCTATCCTTGGTGGAATGGCTAAAAGCATTTCGCAAGCGGGACGCGATAGTTGAACACCGAAAGGGCATTTATGGTAATAAATTGAGGTTAATATTCAAATAGATGGAGGAGGTTTTAGTATAAAAAACATTGTAGGTCATATTGACTGTGTATATTTACCTGTCTTAAATCAAGAGGAAACCATTCAGTGGTATCAAGAGAAACTCGGGTTTCATTGGACGGGCTTTAGCTTCAGTCTAGGATTTGGTCCTGAGATAATGTTGGTAACAGTTAATAACAAAGAAGATGTAAAGCTGACTTATAAAACGGATCATTGGGAAGGTAAAGACTATGATATGCATTTACTAACATTTAAATCAGATAACATCGAAGAGACTTATGAAACCTTAAAAGAACGAGGAGTTACTGTTTCGGAAATTAAACTCTACGATGAAAATCGTAAAAACTTTAGATTTTATGATTTAAATGGTAATCGATTTGATGTTTGGTCGGGATGGATTGGTTAGTCGTACTGATGGTCATAGCCGTTGGTTTCGATAGTTAAACGAAACAAGAGCAGATTGCCGCGGCAACTGCTCCTTGTTTTATTAAGGTATTTGGGCAGACTTACGTTCTTTCTCTGTTGGAAAAAAACAGTTTGCTAGCGAACAAAACTACTTCATCATATACTTGCAGTTATTGCTACGATTGTGTGAAAAACAGGAGGTTCGACAAATGGAAGCGAAAATCTTTGAGAAGCCGGCAATGAAATTAATTGGATTATCCACAAATGTTACCCTTCATGATGTGCAACAGAACAGGACGACACTTAAGTTAGCGGCAAACTTTTTAGAGAGAAGATCGGAAATTAAGACTTGTATAAACGAAAGAGAAGTATATGGGCTCTCAATGGATCCTGAGGATTATAATCCTGAAACTGACCCATTCGAATTCTTCATTGGAATTGAAGTTTCCTCAAATGAGGACATTCCGGAAGGAATGGTGTTTAGAGAAATTCCGGCAAATACGTATGTCTTATTTACATTTAAAGGTCCGTTTGAAAATGCAGGCGCTGTGCACGCTTACTTATATTCTACGTGGTTAAAACAAAGTGGATATGAACTTTCTGGTCTCTATAATATTGAAATTTACGATGAACGAAATCATGGTCCTGAGTCAGAGGAATCGATTACGGATATTATTTTTCCCGTTCGAAAAACGGGTACATAGCTCAATAAACTGCACAATGAGGCTGCTGCGGAATTGACCGGCAGCCTCATTTCACTCGAAAACGCGTATTTGAATTAATAAAATCATCGCTATAGGAGAATGGAAATGCAGTCGTACGATGAACTGTCGCAAATATTGTTGGTGGAAAAAGCACAAAAAGGTGACCAAGAAGCTTTAAGTAATCTGATTCGTCAGCACCGCACGAAAATGCTTCAGTGGTCTAATAAAATAGTACGCAATTCAGCTAAAGCCGAAGATATCGTTCAGGATGCCCTTATCCAGACGCTTTGCCATATTGGCAGCCTGGATGACCCACAGAAGTTTTTGCCTTGGCTCAGATCATTGGTCCGCAACCAGTCGTTGATGACTCTCCGGTCATCTGGAGCCCGGCGTGAATCAACCGTCGATGTAAAGTCCTTAGATGAGAATGTCGTGACCTACCCAGGAGGCCGCACGGATGATCCTTTTACGCTTACACTCGGTTCGCAAGCGCTTACGGAAGTGGAGGCTTGGCTTGGGAGACTGGGTAATCGTGAACGAGCCGTTATCCGTTCGCATGTGCTGGAAGGACTGACCGTCTCGGAGACGGCTGAGAGTCTGGGGATCAAAAGCGGCGCCGTCTACACTGCATTATCACGTGCAAGGTCAAAGCTGATCGATTATCGCTTTGACGATGAGCTTGAGAAGTACATTTCCTCGAGACGGCTATGCGGAAAGCCGGAAACCGAAGCAGTTGAAAATGCGCGATATTATAGTTATGCCGGTGCCTATGATACGTTATCATCGACGATGATGATTACAGCAATTTCGGCAGGCTTCCACCATTTGACGCTGACCGATGTTTTTGCTGCAACGGGACATGCATTTCGGTTTCACGCTGCACCCGACCTCGGCATAAGCGGCCCGTATTCCTACGATTGGACTGCATCGGTTTCATCCGGATGGTCTAATCTTGGGTTGTCCGTAACCGTACATGGAGGTCCTGGTTTTCAACTGGAGCAGCCGGATGATCTTACTGCTTGTATGGACGATATCCTTCATGCACTGGAAGAAGGAATGCCAGTTATATCTTGGGGTCTAAATAACGCAGAATTTGGTCTGATTACTGGCTTTGACGATTATACGAATAGCTGGACAATTCTTGACACCTCCTCAAGCTGCAAAAAGCTGCCTTACAACAAATTGGGCCGTATTCGGCTTCCGATGGAATGGTTCGTTGCTATACCTCGGAAATCCAGATCCAGCGGGCATCATATAAACCCTATTTCTAGCATTTTGTTACAAGCTGTTAGCAATATTCGTGGAATTGATAAACAGGAGATTAATTATTCGGTAAGCGGCACAGCTGCTTACCGTTTATGGATAGATTCATTCCATCGGCAGCAATCCATCGATCCTCTAAGTGTAGCTTATAACATAGCAGTAGTTGCGGAGTCTCGCTTGCATGCAGCAAGATTCTTGCGAAAACTATCAGGAGGCAACCCGCAGGGCAGAACACTTTCGGAATCGGTATTATCAGCCACAACTCATGCTGCTCGGCTCTTTGACAGTATCACCGAAAAAATGAGAACCGTCTCCAGGCTGTTTCCGCTTCCATTTGGTGCCGATCCCACTGCGCCTGGGCCAGCGGATCGGGCAGCTCAGTTGTTGAGCCGCGCGTCTGCCGAAGAACTCGAAGCAGCCGATGCATTAGAGGAGGCTGCTTCGTTATTAAACCGGAGAAAGTTCTAGGGGAATATAGGATGTAAGATAATCTCAATTAAATGCATCACTTTCTTTGAGGGCCATACAGTGCCTATTCATGTCGAGGAGGATTATGAGATGAAAGAAAACAGAGCAATAGAAGTACAACCAAGACACGTTCACCCGATCCGAAATAAGGTGGGCGGCGTATTCATGCATGTTAGCAATATGGAACGGTCGATTAACTGGTACCACAAGCTATTTGGTATGTCGGACCGATCGGTCTCAACAGAGAAAGTACATGCCATTTCTATGGACGGTGGATCTGGTTTTGTATTGGATCAAAACGGATATGACAGCGGCTTATCAACTGAAGACAGAGCTATCCTCATGTTCGATTCTCCAGATGTAGGGGCCGCATATAAGTTTGTAAAGGAATCCGGTATTGAGATTGTTGAAGATATTATGCATTTTCCGGGGATGGCTTTTTTCACATTCCGAGACCCGGACGGAAACCTTCTGATGATATGCGGCGTTCCAGGAAGTGAAGAAGGAAAAGAAGATGGGCTTTCAATTACTGACAAGCAAGAGATCAGTTATGATGCTGGAGGTGTGCAGCTAGTTGTAAGCGAGCAAGCTCATTATTCCAGAATAACTCCTTATGGACTTGAGTTGACAGGTAAAGCTCATACGGAGACTCAATATGAAACGCCTCTAAGAATCGAGTCAACGGTCCGCATTGATAAAGGAGCTCTATTTCTAACTTACGGTCCTCACGGATTAGTGGCCTTGAATTTTGGGAATTCGCCAGATGTTCAGGGAAATGGTACTGGAGATGACTTGTTTATCGTAAGTCCCAAGATGAATAAGCACTTTACGTTCCATCATAAAGGATCAATCCCGATCGGACAGTGGGCCCATGTAGCATGGACAATCAACGAGCGCAGCATTGAAATCCACGTTGATGGACATTTGTTTCATCGTCAGGATGGATATTTCGGGAATTTGGTCGGTCAAGCAGGGATCGCAGGCGTCATGGGTCAGGTAACCGTTAAATCTTTCGCAGTGGAAACATTGTCTGAACAGGATAGCATGTGTTATTTGCCGATTACAAGTGACGCAATGAACGAAGATCGCCTAATTGCTGATGCTTCGTGCCATGCGATTGTAACAGGCGAAGGGTTATGGATTAGCTGTGATGAACAATGGGGCTCTGCGCGTACGGCTAACGTTTATTCAGTACCATTTACAATAAAGACAGAAATTCAAAGCTATACGCGTTCGGTTGTACTATACGGGGGACAGTCGGCTCGAATCAAATGGAGTTCTGAAGGGGACCTTTGTTTCACGGATCCTTTGACGAAAGAGGAGATATGGGTCCAAGATGCAGCGTTGCCATACTCCTCTTTTGCAAAAATAGAGTGGAAAATGAATGCAGACCAAACTTCGGTAACAGTCGACGGTAAAACAATCTTGGAGCGAAAAGGAGATTATGCATCATGTAGATTCAAGTTGGGGATCGGAGCAGATGTGGGCAGTGCGGTAGTAGTCAAATCTGTTCATATTAGTTAGTATAGGCTCAGGGTGTTTGGCTAAACGGGATAGTGGAGGAGCTTGCTTTGCTGCAGCTCCTCTTTCTTTTTGAAGTAACTGGCAGTATAACGCAACAAAGCTTCCCGAGAATTCGTATCTATCATAGAGGAACCAAGATATTAACGGGGTCTATAGATGAAGAAACAACTAAAGAGGGTTTTGTAGTATGGACAATCACTGGACGGTCGTAAAAACGGACGAATACACTATACCAGAATACAAAGAATGGATGAAGGAAAAGGAATAGATTAATCCTTTTGTTTAAAAAGCAGCCTAAGGAGGCTAGTAAATGAGTACAAATTTCTTTCTTGTAAGGCATGCTGTAAAAGAAAAGGCAATTGGAGATGTCTCAATTACCTGATTTCAGAGGATAGTCGTTTAAGGGAACGTGCTAACTGGGGGGATTTACCAGAACAAACATTTGATGAATTTGTCACGATGTGGGAGCGATGTACACGTGATCCCGATGAGTGCTCAATTACAAAGCTAATTTATGAAAGCGAAAATTACAAATTAGAAGACTTTGCATCAGTTGAACATTTACTCAAGAAGTAGGTTGCAAGGGGGAATCCACAATAGTGACAAAAGTTGGGATTGGGAGGAAGATTATATCCAGTGTAATTATGGCGGTAATTCTTTCGTGTATTCTCGTGTTTATTCATGGTTATACATCGTTTTTTATCTATTTTATGTACTTTGCTATCGGTTACTTAATAATTGGAATACCTTGCTCAATTATTGTAGAAATGATTATCTTCAGAGTGAAGGGAACAATATATTGCATGCTTATAGGGTTAACTTTACATCTTATATTTGCAGGAATTGTTGTGTATTTGTTTTCTTTTACCGAACCTGATGGGTTCCTTTTTAAGTACGCCAGGTGTCTTGTATACTCGGTTTTTGTTGCAGCAGCAGGCTTGTGGTTGGTTGATAGTATTTTGAAAAAAAATCATTTTCCCAGATAAAACAAGATAAAGGTTCAACCTGCATTCGAAGTAAGAGGGGGAATTTTAATGAATAGAAATTTAAAATTGATTTTGATGATTTGTTTAATTGTAAGTACCATGTCTATCTTCATTCCTTCGAATGTATATGCTTGTTCGTGTGCCCAACCTTTAACTGTCGAAGCAGAATTCAGCCGTTCGGAAGCCGTTTTTGCTGGTCGTGTCCTTGAAGTGCAGGAATATAGAAACTTGAACGGAAGTGTGACGAAATCCACATTATTCGAAATAAGTCAGATCTGGAAGGGCGGATCTGAATCTCAAATCATTATTCATACAGGAGGCGGTGGCGGCGATTGTGGATATCATTTTGAAGAAGGTAAGGAATATTTAGTATATGCCCATCCATCTACTATGTATGGAGATAAAGAACTTCTTGTAACTATAATTTGTGATCGAACGAATGTATTAGCTCAAGCGCAAGAGGATTTAGCTATATTAGGTGAAGGTAAAGTGCCAACAGAACAGGTTATTCTTGAAGATGAACTCAACCGTATACATCCCTATGTCTGGTTTGCGGTGCTTGGCATTGTAGTAATGATTATGATTGTTTTCTTTATTTGGCGAAAAGTGAGAAAGTAACGATTTAGGACTTAGGGAGAATGGGTAGTCCGTATTCTCGGCTACCTTTTCCCCGCTAACTGGAATACCCAGGCCTTTCGTCAATTAAACGTGTGTTGGCACGCTAAGCAGCCTTTGAATATGGCTTTCAATTTGCTCGGGTGTGTCGGTTGAACCGAAGCGCTTTAGCACTTTACCGTTCCGGTCAACCAGGAATTTAGTGAAATTCCATTTAATGGACTTGGATCCGAGAAATCCACGGGCTTCAGACGTCAAGTATTGGAAAAGCGGATGCGCATTGCTGCCGTTCACATCAATTTTTGCAAATAGGGGGAAATTTACTCCAAAATTGATTTCGCACGCCTCTGCAACTTCGTTATCACTGCCTGGCTCCTGATTGGCAAATTGTCCGGAAGGGAATCCTAATACGGAAAAGCCTTGATCCTTGTAAGTATCATGCAGCTTCTGCAGCCCTTTGAATTGCGGAGCAAAGCCGCATTTGGTAGCCGTGTTCACGATAAGCATAACTTGCCCTTTATAGGGCGCAAGCGATTGTGTTTCTCCTCTAATCGTTTTTACTTCAATATTATAAAGTGACATATGAAAATCCTCCTGGCAAGAAGTTTATATTTTATATAATTAAATTGTACAAAATATAAATGGCGATGTCAATGAATGACGTATAGGTGGTTTGAATAATGAAAATCCCTACTGCTCCTAGGGTGCAGTAGGGATTTGTTTTACTAGCTTTTAGCGCCGCTTTGTTGGATTCTGCGTAGGAAATCATGCATTTGATCAAGCAGCAACGCTGCTTCCTCCGGCTTAGCGTCGAGCTTGCAAGCTAATTGAGCGGGAATGCTGACGGCCTTCTCCTTCAATGCTTTTCCTTGCCCGGTAAGCTCAACGAGTACGCTGCGTTCATCATTCCGGTCGCGCATACGCGTGATGTGCCCGGCTGCTTCCAGCTTTTTAAGCAGGGGGGTTAAGGTGCCGGAATCCAGATAAAGCTTATTGCCTAGAGCTGTGACTGTCACATGGTCCGTCTCCCACAAGGCGAGCATTGTGACATACTGCGTATACGTCAGGTTTAATTCTTCAAGAATCGGACGGTAAAGCTTCGTTATTTCCCGTGAGCATGCATAAAAGGCGAAGCAGATTTGATTATCTAGTTTTAACGTTTCGTGGTTATCCATGTTATTGGCCTCCTTTGGAAGGGTGTATTATTAGTATGTTAAACAGTCAATGCCGCTAAATTTAACTAAATTAAATTGCAATAAATATAATATAGTGGAATGGAAATATGCTGTCAATGTGAGGGCAGGTTATTGGAGAAAGGGTTGTTAATATGAGAAGACTATGACAGTATATAAGGAATTTGAAAATACTTCTTATATGGATGGAACATGACTATTGGAGGAAATGAAACGATGTTGGATTTGCCTAATTGCCCAAAATGTAATTCAGAATACACCTACGAAAACGGAAGTCTTTTTGTTTGCCCGGAATGCGGTCACGAATGGACTTTAGAATTAGAAAGTGAAAATAGCGAGGATAAAAAGATTATCAAAGATGCAAATGGAAATGTCTTAAACGATGGTGATACGGTAACAGTAATCAAAGATCTGAAAGTAAAAGGAAGTTCATTAGTCGTAAAAATAGGTACAAAAGTAAAAGGTATACGTTTGGTTGAAGGAGATCATGATATAGATTGCAAAATCGATGGTTTTGGAGCTATGAAATTAAAATCTGAATTTGTTAAAAAGGTGTAAATGCGGTTTTAATGAAACTGAACAAGGAGTGAAAAAAATGGCCTATACCGCTGATGATGTTGCAGAATGGATGCTGAACGAGGTGAAGTCCGCTGGTATTTTGCATCAAAGCGCTGCAGTTGAGCATATAAAGAGCCACTTTGGCGAATCGTTTATCTATGTTAACGAGCAAGGCAACCAATCGATCGATAAAGAAGTGAAGAAGGCATTCCGCAAGCTGCACCGCGGCAAGGCGGCTTGGGAGAGAGACGGTTTTTTCTGGGGCTGGAGTTAAGCGGCGGGAGGAAGATACTGCGGAAATAGGTGGCTAGCGGGGGTAGTGGAAAAAATTAGAGCTAGAAATTAGCTCTATTGGCTCGTGGAGGGCTAATATCTGCAAAATAGCGCTAAAAATTAGCTCTACTAGTGGTGGATATGGCGGAAATGGGTCTAGCGGGATTGCTGCAAATAATAACGGAATTTTAAGGCGTTATACTGGCTAATCGTCACTTTAAGGTGGCGAAGCTGGGTGAATAAGGCCCATTTATTCCGCTAATGTAGCTTTCTCCCTCAAAATAAGGCGAATAACGCCTGTTTTTACCGTTAAATATACCGCCGAAGCGAAACTGGGAGCAGCCTACTGCATGCAGCCGATGATCAGACCAGCTATCGCATACGACACGAGGTGGTAGCCGATCGTGATGAAATACAAGCCCAGCTTATGTCCTTCGAACAGGTAGTTCATGCCGATTTTCAGTGATACGCTTATGCCGATCAGCAGTCCGACGATCAAACCGGCCGCCATTGTAGCTTCATCTGTAAGCGTCAGCAAGAGCGCCAAAATAAACGCCCCGCCAAGTGCGGTTAACGCTGTCAGTACATAAGTGAGCGGTCCCCCGCCTGAGATGTCCTCCATTTTCATGCCGCGCTGCTTCACCCAAGCATTGCCCAGCAAAACCGGGGAATACCACAAGAAGCCGAGTGCCATCGTCGCAACGGTGGCAATCAATACGGCTAAATAATTAACTTCCGCTAAAATCACCATGCCCATTTTCCTCCCTCATAACATAAAGCATCTCCATCTTATCAGAAAGAAGCATGCTTCGTCAGTGCGATTTTTAGACGATTGGATAACTTGACAAATCAAACTGTAACTATTAAACTTACAGTAAGGGTAATGCAAACAAGACATCACGGTAAACGAAAAGTGTTTCGTCTACTTTTTTACTCCAAATGTATTTAAATTTGTTACAGTTAATGTGTCTCCTTACTATTATGGATAGGTGGTGTAGAAGGATGAAATTGAATATAAGTGATTGGGTAAAGGGCAAAACGAAAGACGGAGAGCTCATCCAAGGGTTTATTCAATCGATCGATGCCGTACAAGGATTTGCAACTGTGTATGTCGTTCATTCCGATAATGAAGACGTAAAAGGAAAAATCGTTGCCGTACGTGAGCATTGGCTCAAAAAGATGTCGGACCTTACGTTAGATGATGCCCAGCATGTCCAAAATTTAATCGATATGGCACTGGCTACATGGGATGAAGCCTGGTTTATGGAACTGACGGATACGCTGAAAGCCATTCAAAATGATTCCGTCCAAGCCGAAGATCCATCCAAACCATTTCACTTTTACCATAACCGGTTGGGTCCGGTAAGCCGTTAAAGGAAGAAAGGCAGAGAGCGCCCGCGACACGCTTACTGCAGTCGGTTTTGCCTTGACAGCCGTCTGGTCACAACGTTAGTTAAACTTCGCTTGTTATTACGAAAACCGATTCCCTTAGAGTAAAGGGTCCGGTTTTTTTTATTGTAATGGATGGCCAAAATTATTAAGCAAGAGCGGACTGACTAGACATTACTCTGTACGTTGTGAAACAGATCTTTGGAGATGTAAGAAGAAGGCGGTAATCCAAATCGAAACAAGCATAAGGATCAAGTAACCACAGAATAAAGTTACAAAGTTCACCCCTTCATACAGTTTGAACAAATCAAGCCATGACAGAATGGGTTTAAAAATGAAGGCAAATACAGCACTAAGTAAGATTAAATACAGGTAGCGATTCTTTTGGTGATTCACAGTCCATTGATATACAAGCATGTATACTACGGGAACTAGGGAGACATCTAATACGAAACTAAATGGCATAAATGGGACTACTTTGTATGGATATTGCCAAAGTCCATGGAGCACACCAAATTGGTCGATGTATGTAAACCATATGTGGATGTTAAATCCAAAAAAACCGATATGCAAAGCCCTTCTTTTATCAAGAAAAATATACAAAGTAATTAAAGGAAGCACTAATAAAGCGATATTAACCCAAAACTGCCATGTGCTTGCGTTTGAAAAGTTAATCCAATAATCAAACGATTCGCTTGAAAGAGACTTTTTTATATGTCTTAGTTGTTCTAACGCATCTTGTTGTTTTTGAGTCATTACTAAACCCCTCATTTTCTTTTTATAGGAAAGTGTTTCCTGCTATTAGGTGTTTAATGCGGATATTACTCGGAATCCGTGGTAACATAACCTAAAAAGAGCCCCTATAGGAGGCTCTTTTTACTTTCTATGGCCGGAATCATTTCTGAGACGATGATTTATTTTTAATCTTCACCGGATTATCATGCGGCAGCTCAAATTCAGGCGGCTTGCTTTTCTTTTTAGTCATAGGTCGCCTCCTCTCTTGAAAATTATTATGCCATCGAAAAGGAGAAATAAAACAACAATGGACGATAATATGATTGAGGCCTTACCCCGTAAAATAAAGCAGCATAGTGCTCACTTTAACCGAATGCCAATGCCAAGCGCCTCCGCACGCGTAACCAAATAATGTGCAGCAGCTATATCGAACACGGCCATACCCATAGGGCAAAATAACACGGGTTCCTCTGGCCGGAACGCGGTCAGCGCACTGCGGCATACAACATCCGCTAATGTGCGGGTATCCGCCTTCGTTAACCCGCACTCCCGGTGCAGCAGCTCAATATCGGTATTTTCCCGGCAAACCTCTTCCCAGTCGTCCACAATAATGGCTTCGATACCGCCGATAGCAGCGGATGAATAGTCCCGGAGCGACACATCAAGCAGCAGGCTTCCCGGAGCGGGAGGCAGATCAATGTATCTCTGGCTGCTAACCGTACACGTAATAATGAGATCACAATCGCTGTATAAATGCTGCCAACTGCCGGCGAGCTTTGTCCGGCTGCGTAATTCCTCCGGGACGTTGCTGAGATCCGGGCTGTCAAGAACCGGTTTGCGAATATCATACACATATACCGCGTCCAACCGGCTACCGAACAGCTGGCAGCACATATCGTAATGAAGCCGTCCCACCGGACCAAAGCCAATGATGCCTAGCCGGAACCGCCGCTCCGTATTAGCCTTCAAATAATGACGAATGAGCAATCCGCTAACGGCTGCCGTTCGTGCAGCACTTGGCAATGGCGTATTAAGCATGGCATAGGGCAAGCCGGTATCGGCATTATTTAAGAGCGTAATGCTGTGCGCCCGCGGCAAACCGGCATCGATATTGCCCGGAAAGCTGGCGATCCATTTCACTCCGGCCGTCTGTACCGGACCGCCAACGTAGGCGGGCATCGCAATGATCCGGTTTTGCGGATTTTTGTAACGTAAGTATGGCTTTAGCGGCTGTGCATAGTCGCCCGAATCAATGACCTGTACCGCATCTTCCACGCAATCAACAAGCTGCTCCCAGTGCAATCCAATGCTGCGTATATGTTCATCACCGAGGTATAGCACGGACACTATCCTTTCGATTGTAAAATGTTTTTACCGAATTGCTGCTCCACCCATGCATCGTTATACACCGTATCCATATAACGCTCTCCGCGGTCATGCAAAATAACGGCGCATACCGAGTCGTCCGGCATTTCGTGCTCTATCGCTTTCATCGCGGAAATAACCGCGCCCGAGGAGGGGCCTGCCAAAATCGATTCCTTCCGGACGAGCATTCTGCAGGCGATAACCATGTCCAGGTCCGTTATGTTAATGGCACGGTCCATGAATGTGGTCTGGCCGAAAGGGGGGACAATCCCTGCGCCAAGACCGGGAAATCGGCGACTGGCCTTCGCCCCGCCAAAAATGACGCTGCCTGCCGCATCGACGGCAACTACTTTTGTCGGAAGACCATGGTCGCTTATATATTTGGCGCAGCCGAGCATCGTACCGCAGGTGCTGACGCCGCCTATCACGTAATCGACACGCTCCAGCTGCGCTGCAATTTCACTCATCGTACCCTCATAGTGGGATAAATAGTTGTACTTGTTCGCGTATTGATTCGGCCAATAGCTGTTCGGGATGCGGTCCAGCAGCTGCTGGACCCGCTGCAGCCGAGCGGGCAGAAACTCGCCCGTCGCAGCATCAGGCTCGGCAACATACTCGATTTCCGCACCATACGTTTGCATAATCCGGATGTTCTGCTTCGTCGTCTTCGGATCAATGACGCTTATGAACCTCATGCCGAGATGGGAGCATATAGCCGCGAGGCTAATGGCCATATTACCGGAGCTCGATTCTACAACAACCGAGCCGGGTTTAATTAATCCTTCGTTCCATGCGGCCGTAATGATGCGCAAAGCGGAACGGTCCTTGGCGCTGCCGTTCGGATTCATCAGCTCGAGCTTGGCATGCACTTGAATGCCGCGGTCACCCGTAAACAGGTTTGACAGCTGAATGAGCGGCGTATTTCCGATTATAGACAACAAATTTTTCCCCACAGGCTGCAGCACCTCTTAGAAATAAAGTTTTTTGGATTTCACCGTCCCGCGCTCAAGCTGTTCATCCTCCGCTGCGCGTGTCACCTCAATGCCGGAAAGCATGCGGTTTTGAATCATTTGACCAATCTCCGCAATTTTATGCTCAATGGCGTTCTGAATATGAACGAGCAGCTCCTCTTCCAGAGATTTGCTTTTGATACGAATGGAGAGCTTATTGTCACGCAGCCGTACACGAAGCTCCGCATCCTTAACAAATTGGTTCACAACGGTTTCGATATCATACAAGCTGATCTTCTCACCGTGCTTCAGATCCGTTCCGATTCGTTTCGAAATACAGCTGAAGCATTGCCTCCGCTGACCGTTCAATTCAACGGTTTGAAAGTCGCGCACGACATCGTAGGTGACAAACCGTAAAGCCGGGAACAGCGAACGCACGTACGAAGTGAGCACCAGAACGGCCTCGTTGTCCTGCAAGGGCTCAAACCGCGGATCGATTTGCTCGGCGCGCACAGCTTCCGCATAAATGCCGTCCGTAATGACGTACAGACCAAGCGTATGCGAGTACGAGGCGATGGCACCGATCTCGATCGAGCCGTACGTATCCAATATATCGCCTGTCCCGATACCGAACCGCTCAGCCATGTTCGCCTGCCATTCGAGGGGCGCGATCTCGCCTACGAGGATTATTTTCTTTATGCCAAAATGGCTCGGCTCCGGCGCGGCGGCAACGATAGCGTCCAAGATGGAGGGCATCGTATACAGCAGATCCGGCTGAAAACGTTGAAGCCGTTCGATATGTTGTTCGATCGGCAAAGCATACGACAACGAATCTGCTTGCAAGCCAAGCCGCCCGAAGATCGTCAGCGCCGTGCTGGCCGCATGTCCGGTTCCCATATCCGCAAGTGCTTTTTTTACAAATGACAAGCTGCCTTCAAGCCATTCCCGAAAGCACGCCGTCTTGCTTTCTATATATCTTTCATCGTCTTCCTCCGAATAGTAAATCGCCTTGCGAATGCCCGATGAGGTGCCGGAAGTCTTGTATACGGACAAGCCAGCCTCTGTCCTGCTTTCTTGCGTGAAATAATACCGCTCCAAAATGTCCTCAGTCATTAGCGGAAGCTCGGAAAGCTCCGCAAGCCGCGGATCTATCCCGTTCTGCTTAAGCAGAGCGTCATACCAAGGGTGGAAACGGCAAATTTGAAAGATTTGCTCCTGAAGCGCGGTTAATCGCGTCATGCAATCTGAGCCTCCTAAAAAACAGCATTTCAGCTGAACGAGTTACTTAAGCATATGTCGAAACAGCTTGTTGGTTCGGCTTATGCCGACAGCGGCCTAAATCCATTTTGAAAAAGCTTCGTATTGTAATAAGAGGTTATTAGAACGGAGGGATTGTATGAGAAGAAAGCTAAGAAAACGGTTGGAAAGAACAAAAATGGCATTGTCAGGCAGAGGAAGCAGCCGAATTTCGGATAAATGGGCCAAGACGAAGGTGTTGAGGACGAACCGCAAGCTGCGCAAGTATATCCCATTGACAAAAAAATTGACGAAGGCCAGCTTGCGTACGATGCTGCTAAAATTCGGCATGGTGTATATCAAGCCTGTTCGCGGTTCGCTGGGGAACGGAGTCATGAAGGTGGAAAGAATAATGGGGAAGGCTGGCCGTACAAAATGCTTCGAATACCAGCTTGATGAGAAGAGATCAGACTTTTCGACCTATGAATCAGCCTACCGCTCGATCTTGAAAGATACGAAGGGTAAGCCGTATTTGGTTCAAAAAGGCATTCATCTGCTGAAGCACATCGGCAGGCCGTTCGATACCCGTCTTGTTGTTCAGCAGGCGCCGAAGGGCGGCTGGGAAGCGACCGGAACGATAAGCAGAGTTGCCCATCCCCGCAAAATCGTGACGAACGGCAGTCAGGGCGGAACGATTTATCCGACTGCGTTTGTGCTCGGCAGCTACGCAAATGCCGGCAAGCGGACAGCTTTGATGAAGAAAATGGACCGGATCGGCATCGCGATTGCTAAACGGCTGCGCCGGACCTATCCCGGCATCGTGGAAATTGGCGTGGATTTTGCCCTCGACAGCAAGCTGAAGCCGTGGATATTGGAAGTGAACACGCATCCTGACCATTGTCCATTTGCGCTGCTTAGCGACCAGTCGATGATCCGAAAAATCATCCAATACGGCAAGGCTTACGGCAGAACGTACCGAATGAACTGCCTGAAGGCGAAGCAGGGGCTATTGCCTTCTCCGCACATGCGAATCGGCAAGAAATAATCAGCCCAGCCTTAATCGGCCAGGACGAGCGACTCCATGGAGAAGGCAGTGCGGAAACGAAGGCTCTCGACGGGATCTCGCAGATCCCGGCCGGTGAGCCTTTGGCATTTTTCAAGACGGTAAGTGACGGTGTTGCGGTGGACGAACAGCTGCTTGGCTGTCTCCGCAAGCTGGCAATGCGTATCGTAGAAGGTGCTCAGCGTTTTCAGTAAATCGCTGCGCTCTTTCCCTTCAATATGGAGCAGGTCCTTGAACGTTTCCTCGTAATACTCCTTTAACTCCTCCTTTGGAATCATCCGCAGCAGGTTATTGAAGTTTTTGGCACGGTACGACTGGACGAACTGCTTCTTGCGCGCATCATAGCCGGTTTGCAGCGCTTCGACTGCTTCCTTGTAGGAGAGGGGAATGTCGGGCAGCTGAGATACCGGATTGCCGATGCCAATGGAAATGGGGATGCCGTGCGCTGCGCCAAGATTGCCCACAATGAGTTTCAGCTGCTCTACGAATTTGCTCTCCTTGCCCTCCGTAACGTCTTGGCCGGCATGAAGTGCGATAAGGAAGCAGAAGTATTCGTTCTTCGTAAACAGCACAAAGCGCAGATCAAACTTGGAAAACTCGCTCTTCAATAAGTTATAATGCCGATCACGTTCGGAAATAAAACGGCCGTCGGACTCCATAGCGCTGGACGCACGCAGCAGATCATAAGAAGTATCGCGCTTGGCGACGACGCTAATATAAACGGGATGATTAAGCAGGCCGTAGTTTTTGCTGCGGTGCATAAGCTCCTGCTCCGAGGTGATTAGTCCGTCGACAAAGTCGGAGAAAAACTCATTTTTATACCGGCGCGACCGTTCCTTGACCGCTTGCTTCTTCATAAGCTCAAGCCCGATGACATTGGCGGCCTGCTCCATCGCATGTTTGGTTAAGTTACTAAGCTGCTTAGTGTTGTCGCTGCTCAAGGCGATCAAGAAGCCTTCAAGCTGAAAGGTAACAATGGGATGCAGTTCGGCTGCCGTGTAAGGGGTATCTGCAAGCTCCATTGTAAATGAGATAGGGGAGGAGAGCTCGGCAAGCTCGGCTTGAAGCTTTGGCAGCAGGCCGATGTAGAGCTGCTCGAATAGTGAGCTCGATTGAAAGAGCAGCTCCCTATGCTGATTAATGAGCATGACCGGCGAATCGATAAGCTGGGACAAGGCTTCAATGACTTCCTGCGTGCTTTTGCCCTGCATAATCATTTGGGAAAACTGCTTGTGCGTCGAGAGAGCATAATGCAGCTCGTCCGTGCGCTTCTCTAATATATGGCTCAAAGAATAATTGGATATATCGCCGAGCGATTGCTCCAAGGACAGCTCGATAATGGGAAACTGCAGCTCATTGGCACGCTGCAGCACATCCACCGGAACCTCCTGAAGGAATCTTTTTGTCTTAATCGCCAGACCGGCGCAGCCGACGCCGGACATATTCGTAACGAGGGCAAGCAGCGCATCCGGATGATCTTTCATCGCATAGCCGGTCGTTAGAAGCAGCTCCTGCGGCTTTAAATAATGAATAATATCAGGTGCGTCCATGATATTGACCGATTGGACGCTGTTTGTCATGCCTTCGTGACCGGCAACCACTTTTGCATTCGCGTAAACGGGGAGAGATATGAGCTCCTTGAGCAGCATGACAGCACCACCCTTGTATGTATGTTATATTTTATGACATCAATATATCACTAATGTTTCTGGCTGTAAACGTCTAATTGTTCATGGTATTCAACGGATGTCTGTGATTTTTGGCTAGTGTGCACAATGACATTTGGGTGGAATGCGATTATGATTTAGCTATACATCACCGATACATGTTAGATAAGTTAACAATTAAATGGATTGGGGTTGGGGTAATGAAATTGGAAGTGCGCCAGGTTGGAAAGAGCTTTGGCAGCAGAACGATTTTGAAAAAAGTGGATCTCACCGTTCACTCACATGAGTTTATATGCATATTAGGCCATAGCGGATGCGGCAAATCGACGCTGTTGAATATGATTGCAGGTTACTTACTGCCTGATGAGGGAGAAATAACGGTTGACGGCGAAGCGGTTAAAGGGCCATCTAAATCGCGGGGCATGGTGTTTCAGGATCACGCTTTGTTCCCCTGGATGTCGGTGCTTGACAATATCTCGTTCGGTCCCGAGGTGCAGAAGATGCCGAAAGCGCAGGCGAAGGAAACGGCCAAAGAGTTTTTGAAGCTGGTTGGACTGGAGTCATATGCTTCGCATTATCCCGGGGAGCTGTCGGGCGGGATGAAGCAGCGCGTCGGTATTGCGAGGGCGCTCGCCAGCCGCCCGGATATTTTGCTCATGGATGAGCCGTTCGGCGCTCTTGACGTGCTGACAAGAGAGACGATGCGCATCGAGCTGCAGAAGATTTGCAGCCAGCTGAAGCCGACTATTTTGTTCGTGACGCACAGCATTAGCGAGGCCGTTTATTTGGCGGATCGCGTTGTCGTCATGAAGCATGGCGAGATTGCGGAAATTTTTGAAGTTGGCATTAAGCATCCGCGCTCGTCGCATTCGGCTGGCTTCGGTGAGATGATGAGCCGAATCGAACGCGTTCTGATGGACGAAGAGCATATGGAGCTGGCTTCTGCAAAGGTGGGTTCGTAATGAATGGAGCAAAATGGCCGACAGTGAAGGATGCCGGATCGCTCGCAGCAGCTGAGACAACCGTTATCGGCAAGCAGGTGCGCGGGAGGCGCCCCGCTGCGTCCGGTACATTTTTTCAAAAATACAACATACTCCCGTCGTTGCTGTTCTTTGTACTGTGGGAGCTGTTTTCAAGAGTAAATGAATCGGCAAAGTTTTTTAATCCAAACTTCCTGCCGGCACCGACCGTGCTGCTTTCGGAAGGCTGGGAGCTGGCGAAGACAGGGATCATTACGGACAGTATCATTTCCAGTACGATCCGTATCTTGCTCGGGTTTGTGATCGGAAGCGCGGTGGCGGTTGCGCTTGGCGTCGTGATGAGCAAGTTCAAGGCGGTTGAACGTTGGTTTTCGCCGATTCTGAATCTGGTCGGACCGATTCCGGCGCTAGCCTTGCTGCCGCTGTTTATTATTTGGTTCGGCATTGGCGAGTTTCCGAAGGTGCTTCTTATCGCATGGACGACTTTTATTCCGGTGCTGGTGTATACGCTTGACGGCTTCAAATCAGTGCCTTCCACGTTAATCCGGTCAGCGCTCAGCTTGGGTGCGACGGAGCGGCAGATTTTTACAAGAGTGATGCTGCCTTCCGCTATTCCGAATTTTCTTGTCGGCGCGCAAGTGAGCCTCGGCTTGTCGTTCTCCGCCCTTATCGTCTCTGAAATGATGGGTGCGAAGGATGGACTCGGCTATATCATCGTAGATGCAAGAAACTATTTCAAAATAACCAATATGTTCGTAGCCATCATTCTGATTGGCTTAGAATACAGCTTGTTCTCCTACTTACTGAAATTGGTCGAGAGGAGGATCATGGCTTGGCGTAAAGGCGGACTCCGCGATGCTGTAGAGAAGTAGTGCTTCCAGCTAAACCAGTCAGTCACGGGAATTAGAGAAAAAAAACAAAAGTGGAGGGAATACCAATGAAAAAATCGGGAAAAAGGTTCAAATCTGCAATCGTTTTGATGTCGCTAACCTTCGTGCTTGCTGCCTGCGGCGGCAATAATAACGCACCGGCTTCCGTCAATGAAGGGGCGGCGACGAATGCGCCTGCGGATACGGAATCATCAACAAAGCTGGAGACGGTTGACCTGACGCTGGTCGGCGTTCGTGACGCGCAAATTTCCTCGCAGCAAATTATTGCCGATAAGCTCGGCTATTTCAAAGAAGAGGGCTTGAACGTAACGAGCCAGCTGATCGAGAGCGGACCGGACATCGGACCGATGGTTGCCGGCGGCAGCGCGCCTGTCAGCATTCAAACGAACTTTATGGATATTATCCTCAAATCGACTGATATTCCAGTCAAAATCATATCCCCGCTGGCGCAAATAGCAGGTACGCAAGCGGTTGTCGGTTCGAGCAAGCTTGAGCTGAAGAGCGCGAAGGACCTCGAGGGGAAAACGATCGGTATCCCGAGCGGCGCCGACGTTATGATCGCGATCAATAATATGGCGACAGAACTTGGCGTGGACGCAAGCAAAATCAAATACGTGAACCTTGCGCCGAGCGACGCGGTTGTTGCTTTGGAGAAGGGCGACATCGACGCATTGGCTGCTTGGGAGCCATTCATTACGAAGGCGATTCAAGGCGGCGGCAAGTTCCTCTTCAGCGGAACGAAGAGCGAGCTGCCGGATAAACAAGGCGACGTAAACTGGATGAGCGTGCATACAACGATTCAAGTATCCGACGATTTCATTGAGAAAAATCCGAACACATTGAAGGCTGTACTGCGCAGCTTGAAGAAAGCAACGGATTACATTAATAACAACCGTGAGGATGCCATTAAAGTATTGGCTCCTGAGCTGCACCTTAGCGAAGAAGAGCTGACGCAAATTATGAGCCGCAACGTATACTCGATGGAAGTTAGCGATACGTACGTGAACGGAAGCAACGGTCCGGCCGTCGGTGAGTACTTAAAAGGAGTAGGCAATATCAAAACGATTCCGACACCTGCATCTTACCATGACCTGAGCTTGCTGAAGGAAGTTGACTCCAGCCTCATCTCGGTAGAGCTGAAGTAACTCGGGCAGTAATAGACTTACACCAATCGGGCCGCTGACTTCAAAGTCCGCGGCCTGATTGTTTTTGGGGGCACTAAAAATAGTGAAGGCAGCTTCTCTATTTAACTAGGTTGCTTCATAAACTTCATTAAGTATTAGTGCGAGAAGGTAATATAACCGATAAATACATCGAGAGGCGGGCGAGTTGTATGAGAGGTCAGGGAAAGCTGGAACTAGTCATAAAAAACGGTACCGTCGTATTGAAGGATGAGATGCGGATTCTCGATATCGGTATTCGAGAGGGGCGTATCGTACATCTTGGCGAACTGCCGGATGAGAATAACGCGGAGACAACCGTCGACGCGGCCGGGCTTACCGTCATGGCGGGAATGATTGACGTTCATGTGCACTTGAACGAACCGGGGCTCGGCGAATGGGAAGGGTTTGAGAGCGGCTCCGCAGCGCTTGCGGCCGGCGGCTGCACAACTTATGTGGATATGCCGCTGAACGGCATTCCGCCGACGGTTACCGTCTCTGCCATGCAGCAAAAGCTCGATGCCGCGAAAGGCAGGTCGCAAGTCGATTATGCGCTTTGGGGCGGCCTGGTGCCGGGCAAGCTGCATGAGCTTAAGCCGCTGCATGAAGCAGGCGTGGTTGGATTTAAAGCGTTTATGTCATCACCGGGCGATCCGAGCGAGGATGCATTCCGCGAGGTGGATGACTATACGCTGCTCGAAGGAATGAAAATTATTGCAGGCTTGAATAAAGTGCTTGCGCTGCATGCGGAGAGCGAGCCGATTGTATCGAAGCTCGGCCAAGCTATGCGGGCGGAAGGGCGATTGTCACCGGCGGATTATGTGGCCTCCAGGCCTATTATTGCTGAGCTCGAAGCGATTAACCGTGCGTTGTTTTATGCGGAGCAAACGGGCTGTGCGCTCCATTTCGTTCACATTAGCAGCGAGGCCGGCGTGAAAGCAATCGTGCAGGCACGTGAACGCGGTCAGGATGTAACGGTAGAGACTTGCCCGCATTATTTGACCCTAACGGCTGCGGATTTGGATGTAAAGGGCGCGGTTGCCAAGTGCTCTCCGCCGCTGCGCGATGAAGCGGAGCGGGAGAAGCTGTGGCAGGAGATTGCTGCCGGGCATATAGATATGATTTCCTCAGACCACTCACCTTGTCCGGCTTCCATGAAGGAAGCGGATAATTTCTTTGACGCTTGGGGCGGCATAGCAGGCGCGCAAAGCTCGATGGAGCTTATTATAGGCGAGGGCCATGTGAAGCGTGGTATCCCGCTCACGCTTCTGAGCCGTCTGCTCTCTTCTGCGCCGGCGAAGCGTTTCGGACTGCATGCGGGCAAAGGTGAAATCCGTATTGGAGCAGACGCGGACATTGTACTCATTGATCTGAACAAACCTTATATTTTGGAAACTCATCATTTGTATCACCGGCATAAGCATAGTCCTTATATAGGCGAAACCTTTCATTGCAAAATAGCGGCAACCTATCTAGGCGGGCAGCTCGTGTACGATGAGAAGCGGGGCCCCGGCGAGCGGAAGCAGGGCCGGTGGGTTCGATAGTTTTTTGTTAACAAGAGAGGGGGAGCAGCTATGGAGTGCGGTGTACTTTCTCATCCACAGGATAAGGAGCGGCTGTTGGCTTATTTTGAAACGCAGATCATGCAGATGTTGAATTGGTTGGCTTCATTCAGCCCGGATGAAGAAGGCGGCATTACGCGGCTGCTTTACACCGAAGGATGGCTGGAGACTCAGCAGGCGTTAGCGGTCAAAATGGCAAGCCATGGTCTGGAAACCGAGTTTGATGAAGTCGGCAACTTATTTGGAAAATTACAAGGCGAGGTTCGGCATGCGCCTTCTATCATAACAGGGTCTCATATTGATACGGTTGTTCAAGGCGGTAAATATGACGGAGCTTATGGCATTGCAGCAGGCTTACTAGCGGTAAATTATTTGCAGCAGCATTTCGGCAAGCCGAAACGGTCGATTGAGGTAGTATCGCTATGCGAAGAGGAAGGAAGCCGCTTTCCAATGGCTTATTGGGGCTCGGGCAGCATAGTTGGCAAACGCAACTTTGAGCAAATCGTTCACTTGCAGGACACGCAGGAGGTTTTCTTTGCGGATGCAATGAGCCGCTGCGGCTTTGGCGAAGGCAAAGGACGAAGAAGCAGGCGCACCGATATCGGGGCATTTATTGAGGTGCATATCGAGCAGGGGGCTGTGCTGGAAACGGAAGGGACGGCCATTGGAATTGTGGAGACGATTGCAGGACAACGGCGGCTAAAGTTTGAGGTGATGGGGGAATCGAACCATGCGGGAACGACTCCGATGCACATGCGCAAAGATGCGCTTGAGGGCGTAAGCGTAATGATTCAGGCTTTGCGGCAAGAGGCGGTAAGGCTGGGAGCTCCGCTCGTAGCAACTGTCGGAAGGCTGCAGGTACAGCCTAATGTGCCAAATGTTGTGCCTGGAAAGGTTATATTCACCGTTGATGCGCGCCATGATGACGAGCATGCGCTCGATAGCTTCTGTAAGTGGGTTATGCGAACGTTTACTGCCCTGGCGGAGAAAAGGCAATTAGCCATTCTCGGAACGGAATGGTTTCGTGAAGAGCCCGTTCCGATGAATGATCAATTAAAACAGCAAATGGAAGAGGTATGCGGCAGGATGTCGATTACGTCGAAGCGAATGATTAGCGGAGCGGGGCACGATGCACAAATGTTCGAGCATATTTGTCCGACAGCCATGCTGTTTGTGCCGAGCAGGCGCGGTATCTCGCACTCGCCGGAGGAATATACGAAGCCGGGCGATCTTGCGGTCGGCGTGCTTGTTCTGACGGAGCTGCTTTACAGATTAGGCTACGAGGGGGAAGTGCTATGAAGGCTTATAAGGATTTATCGCCGTCTCCGAGGACGATTATGACGCCGGGACCGGTTGAGGTTGATCCGCGCGTGCTGCGGGCGATGTCTTTTCCGATATTGGGTCAGTTTGACCCTGAATTTACAGCGCTCATGAATGAGACAATGGGGATGCTCAGGCAGCTGTTTATGACCGGTAACGAATGGGCTTTTCCGGTGGATGGAACGTCTCGTTCGGGTATTGAAGCGGTGCTCGCGAGCCTCATCGAACCGGGGGATAAGGTCCTTGTTCCGATTTACGGCCGTTTCGGTCACTTGCTGACGGAAATCGCCAAGCGGTGCGGCGCAGAAGTCGTGACGCTGGAGAAGGAATGGGGTTTCGTATTTGAGATCGAGGAAATCGTAAGCGCCATTAAGCAGCATCGGCCTAAGCTCGTAGCTATCGTCCATGGCGAGACGTCTACCGGCCGGATGCAGCCGCTTGAGGGGATTGGACAAGTGTGCAGAGAAGTTGACGCGTTATTCGTCGTAGATGCGGTCGCGACAATTGGCGGAGTCGAGGTGGCGACGGACCGGCTGTTGATCGATGCGGTCATCGGGGGAACGCAGAAATGCCTGTCGGTCCCGGCCGGGATGGCGCCGATTACGTATAACAAACGGGTGGAAGCGAAGCTGCAAGGTCGCAAAAAAATCGAAAGAGGGCTCATGCTCGCAGATGGCGAGGACGACCCGCTGCTGCGCCCGATTCAGAGCAACTATTTGGATTTGAGTCAGCTTCAGGACTACTGGAGTCCGGCTAGACTGAATCATCATACAGAAGCGACATCGATGCTGTATGCGCTGCGCGAAGGGCTTCGCCTCGTGCTGGAGGAAGGGCTGGAGGCCCGATTTGAGCGGCACCGGGCGAATGAGGTTGCATTAATTGCTGGCGTAGAGGCGATGGGGCTCCGTTTATACGGTGACCCAGCCTGCAAAATGCCGGTCGTCACATGCATAGAAATACCTGAGGGAATTGATGGAGAGTCGGTCCGGTCGATGCTGCTGGACCATTTTGGCATCGAAATCGCCAGCTCCTTCGGCCCGCTTAAGGGGAAAATATGGCGCATCGGCACGATGGGCTACAGCTGCAGCAAACGAAATGTGCTGCTTACGCTCGGAGCGCTGGAAGCGGTGCTGCTGCGGCACGGGCACAAGCTGGATGCGGGGCTTGGATTGCAGGCGGCAATGGACGCATACGGCATGAACGCGGCAGTACATTCATAGCGATGGAAACGATACGATGTAAGTTATCTTCATGAATGCTCTAATATTCGTTTAGAAGAACTCCGATATATATTACTAATCAATAGGACGACGGTTATAAGATTAGTAGCATATTATCCTCATCTAATTCGATCTGCGGTCATGAACGGGTTGGGATGGGGTAAAGGAGTCGAAGGAATAATGGAGCCGGCAAATATTGTACAGATACTTCACTCGCTTCCCCCGATGCTGGATGAAATCGAAGATTCGATTTATATCATGAAAGTGGACGAAAAGGATTTCCGGTATTACTATGTTAACCATGCCGCAACCCGGTTCAGCGGAATTACGATGGATGCGGTTGGTCTGACTTTTTTTGATGAGAATCCGGATCGAATGGCAAATTACTTGCATAAAAAGTACTCGAAAGTTTTATCCGAACGAAAAACGGTTAAATACGAGGATGGCTTCGTTATGCCTAACGGGAAGATTAGCGGAGAGAGCATCCTTACTCCTATTTTTGATGAAAACGATAACATAGCATTTGTGTTCTGCGTCACCCGCGATATTACAGAGCGTAAAGAGCATGAAAATATGCTTCGTTATTTTGCAAATCATGATGATCTTACCAAACTTTTCAATCGAAGATACCTGCTTGAGCACGTCGTTCTTCCTGCTTCGATTCATTTGTTGGATTTAGATTATTTCAAAAATATTAACGATACATTTGGACATGACGCCGGCGATACCGTATTGGTCGAAGTAGCGAACCGCCTGAACCAAAAGTTTGGTTCTGCACATACGCTCGCGAGACTGGGGGGAGATGAATTTATCATCGCCTCGTCCGAAGGAGCGGACTCTCCCGAATGGCTGGCGGAAAGGATTATCGAAATTTTCCTCGCTCCTTTTGCGGTCAATGACCGGCAGATGAAAATAAATGTTAGCGTAGGCATTGCCATCCGGAGAAATTATGAGAATATCCAAACGCTGCTAAAGCAAGCGGATATTGCGCTCTACAGGGCCAAAGGGGAGGGGCGAAAAAGATACCACGTCTATGAAGCCTCCTCCAAGTACGATCACGTGGAAAATTTCATCCATGAGCTTGAGCTTTCAAATGCCATTGAACGCGGAGAATTGGAGCTGCAATATCAATCTATTTACAGCCCCGTTTTGCAAAAGATAACCGGAGTAGAAGCGCTGCTGCGATGGAATCACGCAGACGCGGGCGCCGTTTCTCCTGGCGACTTTATCCCTGTAGCGGAGGCGACCGGATTAATCATACCGATCGGTTACTGGGTTATTCGCCAGGCTTGCCGCGATTGGCACAAATTCAAAGAGACATTTGGCAACGAATTCAAAGTAGCGGTAAATATATCGAAAGTTCAATTGAACGAGCATGATTTTATTGATCAAATCTTCAAGATTTTGGAGAGCGAGAGGGTTCCGCCGTATGTAATTGTGTTAGAAATAACGGAAAGCACGGTCATCCATAATCTCCAAGCGGTACAAGAAACGTTAAGAAAATTGAGAAAAGAAGGATTCACAATTTCGTTGGATGATTTTGGAACCGGGTATTCCTCGCTTAGTATGCTGACTCTGCTTCCAATCGATAATTTAAAGATCGACCGGTCCTTTATTCAGGATATGAATCAAGCCCTTGTTTCCTCTGTGCTGGTGATGGCGACGGCGTTGAACCTCAAAGTGATCGTAGAAGGCGTAGAGGATATTAACCAGTTTAAAATACTGGAAGCAATGAATTGCTGGGGCTTGCAAGGCTACTTCATAAGTAAGCCGGTAGAACAATCCTTGGTTCCTGTAAGCTTTGCTGCTTCGGTTCACGGATAGGTCTTCCAAGATTGCAAGCGAACAAGAGTAGTTCTTTCTCCATCATAACTGCAGGTGTGTGGATTCTTTGCGCAACAAATAAGGGCCGGTTACCATTTGCAGCAGCATGCGGCACACCTCGGGACGATCCCGGATATCATCGAAGGAAAAGTGAATCATTTTCCAACCTAAACCCGTTAGAAAAGTTCCTCGGCCCAGTGAGTAGCTGAACTTCTCTCTGTCCATATCTTTGACATGGGTTTGGAAACCATCGCATTCGATACCAAAACGCCCATAAGGAGAAAGAAACTTTCTCCATTTCTACCGGCCAAATGCTTGTCTAAAAACTTAGCATGCATATGCTCAAAAAGATCCAAAATTGTTCCCCTCCTCGTGATTATTACAAAAAAAGAACGTCCAGCTGCCGCACGGCAGCTGGATGTTCTTCGTCTGACACTTATTTTAGCAACCCGGTTGTATTCAGTCTACAACAATTTGGATTTTAGGCCTCCTTTATTCTCACAGTAACGTGCGGTCCGCCCCTGTGATACAAATACAAAAATTATATAAAGATAAAGGACTCTCCCACTATATGAAGAATAATAGATTATAGTTTAACCTAATACTTGTGGGGTGGGTCAATAATGAACATCTTTGAAAGACATAGAATTAAAAATTCATTACGAGGCTGCGATTATGTTCTGGCCGCGGACGTTATTAAAGAAAAGTTTATTGACAAAAGCAACGAGAGTTATGGGTATCTTCATAAATACATTGAAGTTTTTTTGGCAAATCCTTGTTTAGATCATGCATTAAAACTGATTGAGCAGGATTCTATGATGTTTTTTTATTTTAACGGATGTAAGGAAGATGGCTTGTATAAAAAACAAACCAATAAAACAAAAATGGTTACTCCAAACGATTCAAAGAAATCGGTTTCTGACAATATTCTGACGATGAATAATCCCAAGAAAACAAATTTTCCTAATGTGATATCAACATTAATATATGATTGCTCTGAAATTGAGAATCAAATCAAGGAGTTTCAACGTTTGCTTAATGAAGGTAAAGATATCGAACACAATCAGAGATTATTAGAACACTATAAGGAAGGTTTAAGGGAATTCGAAAAGGCAATTAAAGTTTTACAAAAATATGATGGACTGGAACTAGGCGGGAAGTCGGTTTCAAGTCAAACGTAAGCCTTCTACAGTAATTGTTCCAATATTCCTTCCTTTATCTTTTCTATCCTGTACTGAATCCAATATAGCCACCTAACATTAAAGATTAATGGAGTTAAAACGGCCAGGCTCCTAACATCGTGTTGGGTTGGGCCAGCACGCATGTTTCGTTATTTTTTATAAACACTTTACCTTAACTTTACTTTGCCGCGGCGTTACTTTTACCCTCGTTCTATACAATGGCTTAATAGGGTAACTAACGGTGCAGGGGGTCGGGGGAATGGTAAGGTACAAGTGGACGATGCTGATGACGATGCTTATGATTGCTTTGACGACGGTCTTTCTGCTGCAGGAAGCGGGGCGCACGAAGGCTTCGGGGGATTTATCCGACCCGTTTCTCGATCCATACGCGCTGTCAATGGCGCATCGACACTCGGGACCGGGCATGGAATCGGCAGCGGAGAAAGGAGTTCAGATGCAGCTTTCGTGGCCCCAAGGGGAGCCGGAAGCAAGCGTATCATCACGAATATCCCTATCTATTAAGAATAGTAACGGGAAACCGATAGAGAAATTCGATATCACGAATGAGAAGCTGCTCCATCTTATCGTTGTAAGTGACGATTTGCAGCAGTTCCAGCACATCCATCCCGATTACAAAGGCGGCGGCGTGTTTGAACTGCCGGTTTCATTTCCGGCAGGCGGCGCTTATATGCTGTATGCGGACTTTCTGCCGGCAGGAATGAATGAACTGACCCGAATCGGTGAAGTTACCGTGAAAGGCGAAACGCCCGAGCGTCCGATATTGAAGCCCAGCGAGACGTTGTCGGCAAGTGTTGACGGGATTCGGGTTACACTCGGGTTCGCTGAGACTCCCGTGCCTCAAACGCAGACGAGCATGACCTATACGTTCACCGACGAGAAGACGGGTGAGCCGGTAACGGATCTGGAGCTATACCTTGGCGCGGTCGGTCATGCTGTTGCGATCGATAAATCCGCTAAGCAGTTTATTCATATCCATCCGCTTAATTGGGCGTCATCGGGACCGCAGGCTGTATTTGGGGTTAGCTTCCCGTCAAGCGGTCTATATAAAATATGGGGCCAATTTGGGCGGAACGGCAAGACGTTTGTTGTTCCCTTTGTCATTGAAGTGTAGCCAGGCTGCTATCTCGCAGCATACCTCTTAAAAAAGCTTGTCTTCAAAAGCGATCTCCAACTTCGATTCAGGAGTAGAGGAACACTTTTGCGGATGAGCTTTTTTTGTACTTCAGTCATTCTATATTCACGCAACTTCTTCTATGAAAGTTTACCGAAAATGGATGAACTTATTAAGTTTCGTTTACCTAATCGCCCGTGTTTTATTACCTTCAGATGTTAGAGTATGTAACATCAACAAACGGAAACGAGGGATGCGATGGAGCTTCGAGTATATGTATCGTAATCTGCAGATTGACATTTTAGAGAAATATTAATTGGAGGGAAACTATGAAAAAGAAAAAGCTTATCGTTTCAGTCATTGCTGCGTCCGTCGTCATTGCTTCTATTAATCTTTTTCCGGGTGCGTTAGGTCTTGGCCGGCTAAGCGCCGCCGAGATCGACAAAATCGTTTATCATCCGCTTAATCCGCTCAGCCCTCAAGAAATCGAGGAAGCGGCAGCTATCATCCGTAATTCACAGTATGGCAGCAAAGACCTTTATTTCTCGGAGATCAAGCTGGAGGAGCCCGATAAGCAGAAGGTGTGGGCTTGGGATGATAAAGGCGGGGCCATGCTTCCAAGGGAAGCGACATTCACGCTCGTGAAGGGAAATAAGCCGTATGAAGGTACGGTTGATTTGGATAAGGATAAGGTCGTTTACTGGAAAGAAGTCAAGGCGGGCTGGCCGCTTTATGTGGAATGGGGCCAATCCGAAGCTATCGTCGAAAAAGACAAAGACGCGGTAGCTGCACTCGCCAAGCATGGCATTACCGATCTCAGCAAAGTTACGTTTGCTGACGGGCCGCTCGGCGATTACGGTCCAAAGCTTACGCCGCCGGGCTCGCGCCTCGCCATGTCGGTACCGCGTCCAAAAATCGAAGGTGCGGTAAACAATTTTGCACATCCGATGGACGGTCTTGCTTTCCTGGTCGATTTGAATGCGAAAAAAGTACTTAAAATATACGATACCGGCAACCCTCCGGTTCCGACGGATCCTAATGATTACACGAAGGTGATTAAGACCAACCGAACTGACCAGATCAAGCCGTTAATCATAAGCCAGCCGAAAGGCGCGAGCTTCTCCGTTAAGGGCTCATCGGTTGATTGGCAAAACTGGAAGTTCCATTTCCGCCTGGATCCTCGCGTAGGCCCTATGGTTTCGACCGTTTCTTATACCGAGAACGGGAATAAACGAAAAGTGATGTACGAGGGCGGTCTTGGAGGCATGATGGTTCCTTACGGCGATCCGGATGCGGCTTGGCTGTACAAAATATTTATGGATGCCGGGGAGTATGGCGTAGGCTTGTCGACACGTACGCTTAATGTCGGTTCCGATGTGCCGAAGAACGCCACGCTGTTCGATGCGGCCATCAATAATACGGAAGGCAAAGCTACGGTCATTAAAAATGCGTTTGCGCTGTTCGAGCGTTACGCCGACCCGGAATGGTCGCATAACGGCGATGCGAGAGAGCGCCGCGAGCTTGTGCTTCGCGCGATAGCTACGATCGGAAACTATGATTACGTGCTCGACTGGGTATTTTTGCAGAACGGTTCCATCAAGCTGATGACAGGGGCGACCGGGCTTGCCCAAGTCAAAGCGGTAGAGACGAAGACGATGGACGATAAAACGGCAGTGCGCGATACGCGCAACGGTAAGCTCGTCGATACGAATATCGTCGCTCCGACCCATCAGCACATTTTCAGCTACAGATTGGATTTGGACGTGGATGGCGAGTCAAATTCCGTCGGTGAAATTTTGCCGAAGGCGGTATCGGTTGCTAATCCGGAGTTTGCGCGCAGCGAGATGATTACGGTCGAGAAGACTTATAAGGTCGAACAGGAGGCCATTCAGAAGTTTGATCCGGACAAAATCATACTGGTCACGAACAACTCCAAGGAAAATAAATTAGGCTACGCAACGGGCTATCAAGTCATGCCTTATGCGGGAGGCACCCATCCATTCGTGGAGGAGCCGCTTTTCACAAAAACGGACTACGTATTGAAGCGCGCGGAATTCATTAATAATCATATTTGGGTAACGCCATATAAGAAGGATGAGCTGTATTCGGAGGGTAAATATACGACCCATAATACAGATACCGGACTTGGTCTATGGACGCAGCAAAATCGGAACATTGAGAACAAGGATACGGTTGTATGGCTCACTACGGGAACGACGCATGTCATGAGGGCGGAGGAATTCCCGATCATGCCTACGGAATGGGTAACAGCGATGATCAAACCGTTCAACTTCTTCAACGAAACGCCTACGCTGGATTTGCCGAAGGTGGAGTAAGCATAATATTCATCAACAAAAAACAGTCCGTTTATTTGCCGTCTAGGCAGATGAACGGACTGTTTCTTTATCTTCGCGCTATACCGTTTGCTGCTTCGATTGCCACAGCGGCAGCGTTAAGGAGAAAATGCAGCCGCTGCCGTTCTCCTCATTAGGCGCAACCGTTAGTTGGCCGCCGTGCATATCGGCGATCTCTTTCGCGATGGACAGCCCAAGTCCGCTTCCGGGAATGCCGCTGTTTCTCGATTTATCAACCCGATAGAAGGAGTTGAACACGTAAGGCAGGGCACTTTCCGGTATTCCTGCTCCGGCATCTATTACTCGGAAAACGACTGCATCATTGGTTTGCTCAAAAACGAATGTGATCGGACAACCGGATTCCGAATATTTGAGCGCATTGTCGATAAGGTTGTCGATGACTCTGCCGATTAGATGCTGATCTCCGCGGAATAGACCGCTGCCCGCCAAACGCTTCGTATGAAAGGGTCTCCGCTCGAGCTTCATATAGGCATCCCACTTTCTGGCCATATCGTCAAAAAAGGCTTCAGCTGCAATGACAGCAAACTTGGCTTCCAGCTGTCTCGATTCCAATAAGCTTAATTCATTGAGATTGCGAACGAATTGATTAATCGTTTGAATGTCCTCGTAAATTCGCTTTAAATAGATGCCTGTATCGGCAGCAGGGATTGTGCCGTCGTTTATCGCTTCGATGTATCCTCGTATTAACGTAATTGGTGTCTTTAAGTCATGCGATATGTTCATGAGCAGCTCTTTGCGCCAATGCTCTAGACGGATCAGCTCATCCACCCGTATTTCCAGCTCGTTATTCATGTCCCGCAGCTCTCCGGTCCGCAGCTCTACCTTATGCTCGAGCTGCTGGTTCAGCTCGGTCTGCTGCGCCATAAGCTCGCGGATTTTGCCCGACATCCGGTTGAAGGAATGGAGCAATTGATTGAATTCGAGCGTCCTCGTATCATCGAGCTTGGCTTTAAATTGGCCTTCTCCCATTTCGGCAAATGCGTCCGCCAGTAAATTGACGGGCCTGGACACCTTCGAGCGCAAATAGAAAGCAAGCAGCACGCACAGGCATACCGCTAATAGGCCAAGCAGCGACAGCTGGATAATGAGCTGCTCCCCGGTTTGTTCGGTGAGCTTCTGTGTCGCGTTATGAATAGGCTCAAGCAGCTTTTTCTCCGGAATCACATAGCCGAGTATCCAGTTTGTCGTAGGGATGGAACGGCTGAACACAGCCTTCTGCTGGCCGTTTAACTGGAGACTGCGATAGCTATTGAGAGTATCCTCGCTAAATAGAGCGGCCAAATCCAGCTCCCCGATCTCGCTCATGCCATGCTGCTGCGCCGCGATAAGCTCGTGATCGGTATCGAGCAGGAGGGCGAAGCCGTTCTCGTCTCCGAATCTCGTGTCCAGCACGTTGTCAACGAATCGCTCAATTGTCACATCCGCGGCTACGACTCCTCTGAGGACGCGCCGTTCGTCGTAAATCGGCGTCGTTGCAGTGAACATCCAGCCTCTCGGCGTAATGTCGAGGTAAGGCTTCGTCCAAGCGACTTGGTTCATCTTCGGCCGCACGTTAAGGGCGTCGGAATAAAAATTGTACGAGGTGAGCGCATAAATCGGCCTGGACAAGTCTAGCGTTTCAGTGCCGTCATATTCCGGGTAATAGAAGGAACCCGATTTCGGATGGATGTAGTACATCGAGACGATGTTGTGCTTGCGCGACGATTCGGATTTAAACAGAGGGAACAGCGCTTTGCTCAAAGCGAGATCATAGGCCTGCTCCGGTAACGGATACTTGCCCGGATCATCCGATCGAATCGAAATAACGCCTTGGCCGTCCTGCTGCTTCTCGGTGAAGCGTTTGTTCTCCGCATCATAGACGAATGAAATCGGGCGGACGCCCGATGGGTTATCCGGCGAAAAAATAGACTCGGCCATCGCCTTGGAGAGGAGCACGGCGTCTTCGACTAGGCGAAGCTCTGTATCGATCGCCCGCACTTGCTCCTCAATGTTGGCTTCATACATGCTAATGTAATTTTTTTCGGTCAGAGCCATGTTCAGTTCATTAAAGCGGCCCAGCTGCGAAGTGACGGTTTGGCCGGCGAGTACGGACAATAGCAGCAGCGGAATAAGGGAGACAGTCAGCATGGCCGCCAGCATTTGAAAGGCGAAAGTGCGCGGCCGAACGGCGGTTTTATAGGTCTTTAATCGGTTCATCGAATTTATACCCGATTCCGCGGATCGTAATAATGCGTGACGGAGCAGCGGGATTCCGCTCGATTTTTTTGCGCAAATGGCCAATATGTACCTGCAGGGTTTTCGTATCGAGGCTGCTTTCATAGCCCCATATATGGCTGAGCAAACGTTCGGTGGTGAGCACCTGGCGCGCGTTTTGCATGAGGTAAGCGAGCAGTTGGAATTCCTTGGTGGACAGCTCGACTCTCGTGCCGTCAACATAAACCTCATGGGCATCGATGCGCAGCTGTACGTGCTCGGAGGAGATGGTGGCAGAGGTTTCTTCATTTTGACGGCTGCGGACAATCCGGTTGCGGCGCAGCTGGGCTTTAATGCGGGCGACGAGCTCTACCGGGCTGAACGGCTTGCTCACGTAGTCATCGGCTCCGACGCTAAGCCCGACGACCTTATCGATTTCCGTATCCTTGCAGGTCAGGAAAACGATCGGAACGTCCGTCTTTTGCCGCAGCCGGGCACACAGCTCATAACCTTCCATATCAGGCAGCAGAACGTCGAGCACGATGAGCGATGGCTGTTCATTTTCGGTTAGTTCAATCGCTTGTTTACCGCTAGTCGCGCTTAAGTGGCGAAACCCGTCCTTAGATAAGTACATTCCAACGAGCTCTCCGATTCTTACTTCATCATCGACCGTTAATATGAGTTCTCCCGGCATGTCGGTTCACCTCTTTAAATGAGTTAGAAGAGCAATTCTATTTTATAACTATAAACGGGGAAGTTAGAATTATGCAATGTTTATGTGAGGTTATATTACATCGCACGGTGTATGTATATTTCTGCAAGTCTGATGCAAAATATGGGTTATTTGAAAGGGTGGCGGAAAACCATGATTCGAGCTCTTATCGTGACAAATGAGTTGAAGATTATAGATGATGTGCCGCTGAACCGTTTATCCGATACCGATGTGAAATGGTTTTGGGTGGATTTCGATGCTCCTACGGATGAAGAAGTCAATCTGCTTGCTACCCATTTTGATTTTCATGCATTAGCGGTTGAAGACTGTATTCATTTTTTGCAGCGTCCAAAACTGGATTATTACGAGGGCTATGATTTTTTTGTGCTGAACACTTTAAATCAAGATTTGCTGACTCCTGAAGAAATAGATGTATTTGTCGGGAGCCATTTCATCGTCACTTTCCACTTTTCACACTCGCGTCAAATCGAAATGGTCCGGAAAAGGTTAATGGAGAACGAAATGGAGAACGAAAAAACGTTATCCAGAGGATCAATTTACGTTTTTTATTTGATCATGGATAAAATAGTCGACGAGTATTTTCCTAACATTTATCGGCTTGAAGATGAACTGAATGAAATTGAAACCAAAAAAACAATTCAAAATTTGATTGAAGACGTTTATGGAATCAGAAGCCATTTGCTCAAATTACGCCGAATTATTTTTCCGATGCGTGAATTACTGTATCGAATACTAAATTCGGAGAGGGTGATCATCCCCAAAGAAGAACGGGTGTACTTTATGGCGATCATTTGCTGAAGCTTTCCGACATGATCGAATCTAATCGGGAAATGACGGCAGATATACGAGACAGCTACATTTCATTAAATTCAAACCGGATGAACATCATAATGAAAACATTAACCGTCATGACCTCTATTTTTATTCCCTTAACCTTTATTGCGAGCATATACGGCATGAATTTTGAGTATATGCCGGAGCTGACGTGGCGAGGGGGTTATTTTACGGTGTTAGGGGTTATGCTAGGCGTCGGCAGCGGAATGTTAATATGGTTATGGCGCAAGGGTTGGTTTAAATGAAAAGTAAAAAACCGATACCCTCTACAGAGAGACATCGGTTTTTCAAGCTTTTAGAAAAATCTTTTTTTCCAGAAGATCACGGCTGTGATGCTGGATAAAATGATGGAAATGAATATTGTCCCAACAAATGCATAGGGGTAATCTTGAAAGGGAAGCTTTACGTTCATGCCGTAAAAACTGGCCACCATTGTAGGTAAAGCCAATATGATCGTGATGGAAGTCAAAAATTTCATTACGATATTTAAATTATTGGAGATGACAGATGCGAAAGCGTCCATCATTCCGCTTAATATCGTCGTATGCGTTTCAGCCATTTCAATGGCCTGCTGGTTTTCGATGATAACATCCTCAAGTATTTCCTGATCATCCTCGTACATTTTCAAATAATTGCTTTTCAGCATTTTCTGCATGACAATATTATTCGATTTTAAGGAGGTTGTGAAATAAACCAAGCTTTTTTCCATATTCAATAACGAAAAGAGTTCCTTATTTTTCATTGATTGATGCAATTGCTTCTCGATTTCGTCAGTCATTTTGCTGATTTGTTTAAGATATTTCAGGAAAGAAGTCGCTATTAAATACAGGATTTGAAACGAAAACCTGGTTTTTTTGTTCGTGAAAAAATGTTTTACTTTATTTTGCGCAAAAAAGTGGAAGATGGGGTTGTCTTTCAAACAAACGGTAATAAAACAATCGCTTGCTATAATCATTCCGAGTGGAATCGTATCGTAAATGGCGATTTCCTTCTCATCCTTTGACATCAAAGGCATATTAACAATGATGAGAACATTGTCATCGTCTTTCTCGATCCGCGACCGTTCCTCTTCATCTAACGGGTCTCTTAGAAAGTCCAAAGGAATTTGCAGTTTGCCAGCTACATGACCAATCTCTTGTTCGGTCGGCGCCACCAAATTAATCCAGCATCCGCACATAATCTCCGTTGTTTCTTGAAGTACTCCATGTTCATTAGTCAAATAAATCTTCATCATAGCTTTAACCTCCTCATTTAGATAAGGAAGTCAAAAATGCCCCTGCCATACAAAAGAGATGATGTTTTTATCAGTAATCAGTCTTCTGAGGATTGGTTCGTTTATGACTTCCGTATTGGTCGAACTGGGCTCAGGTTCGCTGCAACTTCGACTACTCACAAAACTCAACTCCTTAATAGTAAATATGGTTAAGCACCTTCATCATAATACGCTTGCAGCTTGTACTTGTAAACTCTGATTTCCGCCCTATTATTCCAACAAAAAAAAGCGTGTGCTGTTTCGCACACGCTCTTAATCCATGCGGATCTAATTGTTAATATAACGCTCGAAGACCGCTCCGAAATCCTTTACCCGATATTGCTTGTGAGTGTCCACGAGCCAGGTGAAGGAGGACTTGTTAAGCGCATCGAATTGCTCGACGATATTAAAGTCGCCTTTATGGAATTGCTGCAGCGTAGTGGATGCGAGATTTAAGCTTTGTCTCGCATAATCCAGCGTTTGTTCGTTCTCGCGGTTGATTTCCGAAATTTTGAGGAGAGCCTTGTACAAGTCTTTAAGCTGCTCAATAAATTTCTTGTTCACGTCAATCGATAGCGCAGCGGAGCCAATTGTGAATTTAATTTCCACGTCGAGATCGACCGTGCCCGCCGTTTCGAGCGCTACGTTTGAAATAGGGTTGGTGCTATAAGGGTAGCGTCTGAGCGTCCGTTTCTTGCTCATCGCGCTTGTGCCGTCAAGATGGATAAGCGCTTGGTTGGTAAAGCAATATTCATCGGCCTTCGATTTAATCAGAAAATAAATTTTCTCATTATCCTCGTGCATTACATAATCGTCAGAGTCAACCTTGTTGTAATTATCCGGATGAATGACCGAGCCTACATCGCTTAGCCCGAGCACGTCTGCTGCAATTTTACCGAACATGATACCAATCCTCTCTCTTATATCAAGAATGAATGAATACCTCAACATTATATAATTGTTTTTGGCAGAAATTCCACATTAACAGAAAATCCCATGGACATTACCCCTTGATTGCCGTAAAATCGTGAAGTTTCCCATGGACGGCGTTAAAAGCGGAAAACGCATAGCGGATAAATAACGGGAAATTATGCAAACTGAGGACAAGACATGCGCGCTCAGGAAGACATTAGCAAAAAAGAATGGAGTGTTACGTTTGAATAAGCAACAAAAAGGTTCGGGTTCGCTGCGCAGAGGGCTGAAGGCCCGGCATATGACGATGATTTCGCTGGGAGGCTCAATCGGGACGGGGCTGTTTCTCGCCAGCGGCGGCGCGATCCATTCGGCTGGACCAGGCGGAGCGCTGCTCGCTTACGCTTTGATTGGTATAATGGTTTATTTTCTGATGACAAGCCTTGGGGAAATGGCTACCCATATGCCCGTATCGGGAACGTTCAGTACGTACGCATCCCGTTTTGTCGACCCATCGCTCGGCTTCGCCCTTGGGTGGAACTATTGGTACAACTGGGCGATTACCATTGCCGCTGAGCTTGCGGCAGCTACATTGATTATGAAGTTTTGGTTTCCGGACAGTCCGTCGATATTGTGGAGCGGGCTATTCCTGCTGTTATTGCTGGGGCTTAATCTGCTGTCTGTAAGAAGCTACGGCGAGTCGGAGTATTGGTTTGCGATGATTAAGATTGTGACGGTTATTGTATTTATTGCTATTGGCTTGCTGATGGTTATCGGCATATGGAACGGGGAGGCGGCGGGTTTCCGCAACCTGACGGACAATCCGTTTCCTGCCGGGTTTTTAGCTACTCTTGGCGTTTTCATGGCGGCGGGCTTTTCATTTCAAGGAACGGAGCTGATCGGGGTAACAGCCGGCGAAAGCGAGAATCCTCGTGAAAATATACCCCGTGCGATCCGTTCGATCTTTTGGCGCATCCTGTTGTTCTATATTCTTGCAATCCTGTTGATTGGCTTGCTGATTCCGCATACGAACGAACAGCTCGCGAGCAGCGATATTTCGACGAGCCCGTTCACGATTATTTTCGAGAAAGCAGGACTTTCGATTGCTGCTTCTATTATGAACGCCGTTATTCTAACCTCCGTGCTGTCGGCGGGCAATTCAGGCATGTATGCCTCGACTCGAATGCTTTGGGTGCTGGCGAAGGAGGGGAAAGCGCCGCGTTTCCTGGCCCTGCTGAACGAGCGCGGCATTCCGGTGGCATCGCTGCTGGTGACCGGCGCGCTTGGCATGTTCGCTTTTCTCGCTTCGTTTTTCGGAGACGGAGTCGTATATGTATGGCTGCTCAACGCATCGGGGATGTCAGGGTTTATCGTGTGGTTAGGCATTGCGATCAGTCATTACCGCTTCCGCAAGGCGTACGTGGCACAGGGGCGGAGCCTGGAAGACTTGGCCTATCGGGCAAAATGGTATCCCTTCGGTCCGATTCTCGCCATGCTGCTCTGTCTCGTCGTGATCGGCGGGCAGTTTGTCGGCGCTTTAAATGAGGGCCGAATCGACTGGGGCTACATCATCGCTTCCTATGTCGGCATACCGCTATTTTTTGCCATCTTCATCGGTCACAAATGGAAGCATCGCACGAGGATGCTGAAGCTGGAGGAGTGCAAGCTGGATCCGGAGGACTGAGTGGAGGGGTAAAATAAGCAAAGAAGGGGCTGTCCCACAAGTAGGTAAACTTACTTGAGGGCAGCCCTTCTTTTAAGAAAACTTGACTTAACCTAAAACCAAATGTGTAGGGGTTAGCTGGATGCGGACACAGCTATAATGGATAAATACAGTAACTTCTGACATTTCGGCCTTTGTGTTTGCTCTATGTTGGAATATCCAATGTAGAGCTCCCATAGAAAGCCCATTTTCCTCGAAAGCACCGAATTTAGCTGATTTTACAGTACGAAATCCAACTTAGCTCAGCATGCCAACAAACTTCTGCTTCTATCCTGTACCGAATCCAATGTAACTCACTTATCCCAAAGAAAGTTATAAGCTTTTAAATCCGGAAGATAGTGAAAAATGGGGCTACTTCCGTACAAGTTTCCACTTTTGACCGAGGCTGGTGCTATTCGTCCAGATTTGCACGTTCGTGCCGTTGGTTGTTCCGCCGCCGTTAACATCCAGCATTTTATTGCTGTTCGAATCGATCAGTTTGTACGTCCCATCCCCGTTGTTCGAGATCTTCCACTTTTGGAAAGCTCCGCCGTTGTATGTCCAGATTTGCACGTTTGTCCCGTCGACCGTTCCCCCGTTAAAGACATCCAGCGCTTTGCCGCTTTGGACGCCGATCAGCCTGTACGTTCCAATACCGTCTTTAGTAATGGTCCATTGCTGATTCGTTCCGCCGGTGCTTTGCCAGATTTGAACATTCGCCCCGTTAGCCGTGCTGTTGCCGCTTACGTCCAGCATTTTACCGCTATTCGGGTTCTGCAGCTCGTAAGTAGCGCCGGATACGACCCCGCTGCGGATGAATTCCCATTTCTGGGCTGCCCCGCCGGTGTCCGTCCAGATCTGCACGTTCGTCCCATTGGCAGTTCCGGTTCCGTTCACATCGAGTGCTTTGCCGCTGTTGGAATCGATTAATTTATACGTCCCGTCAGGGTTGAGTACGATTCGCCATTTCTGGTTCGCTCCGCCGAGGTACGTCCACAATTGCACATTCGTCCCGTCGGCAGTGCCCAGGCCGGCTACTTCGAGCGCTTTGCCGCTCTGGACGGCGAGAAGCCGGTGGGTACCGTCGCCGTTGTCGATGATTGTAAAGCGCTGGGCATCGTTGCCGTTATCTTGATAGATTTGCACATTTGTCCCGTTGGCGGTGCCGCCATTCGCAACGTCCAGCATCTTGCCGCTGTTCGGATTTTTCAGCGTATAGGTCTCACCGGATACGACCGGTCCAGTCGTGTACAAAAGCGTAGTAAACGGCTGATGGTCGGTATGGATGCCTTCCGGCCGAAACGCGGCAGCCCTGGCTTTAGTGTGGTACACCGGATCTGCAGGATCCGAATCGGCGAAGCCTTTGACGTTATGATAATGATTCCATACCATCTCGTAAATCGGACGCATTTGATTTCTGCCCGATTCGGAGATTACAGGCTCGTTTCTCCAGTCAACGGTCCAAACAGGCGTAAATGGAACCGTTCCTCCATTATTATACTTAGCCGTATATTCAAAACCCTTAAGGAGGAGGCGGTTGGAATATTCATACAAATCCTCAAAGCTGGCATCGCCGCTTTTTTGATTGTAAGAGATTTGCGCCATCGTTGCCAGCATTCCGATCCCCAGCTGGGTATGAGGCTGATCCCGCCCGCTTTCCTCGGACTGCGCAAGGTTAGGATCGCTGGAAGAAGGGATTAGGTAATGCGTTACCCGGCCATTATGATTGCCGTTTTTAAATTCGTTCACGGCTTCGTTATAAATGGTGAGATCATCGCATAACACGCCGATAGCCATGATTGTAACCATTGCAGCCGTATCCTGGTTCCCGCGGTAATAGTACGGGTATTGGTTTCCGTTTTTGCCGTAATGGTTAGCAAGATAGTCGCGCAATGAAGGCAAGAAGTAGTTGAGGAGCATGTTTTTCGCAGCTGTAAATTTACCGGCGTTTACCCAAGCGCTGTCCGCACTCAAAATATCTGCAGCCGCTGCTAACCTGTAACCGGTTAATCCCGCCAATAATTGTTTTTCATCGCCTCCTACCGCAGTGTTTACCGTACTTGACCAGGCATCGACAATTTCTTGCGCTTTCAATTTCGCATTATTGGCTTCCGTCGCATTGCTTGAAACCTTCCATATGATCGCATGAACGAGTGCTGCTTCCGAATCGTTAAACAGTTGACCGCCCGAATTTAATTCGGGATGGCCACCCCATCTTGCAGGCGCGGGTACGGGACGCGGAACATAGGTAGGAGAAGCGAATGTGGTCGACTTACCGGCATTCCATGCTTCGATCCAAGGACTCGCCCCTTGTGCAACCTTTTGCTTGGCACGGTCAAAATCGGCTTGCGTATACAAGATTCCGCCTCCATGCGTGAAGGTGGCAGCGCTTACAAAACTCGGGTTGACGGTTACTCCCAGTGAGACGGTTGATAAAACCAGCGCAGTTGCAATTGTAATAAACAGCATTTTTTTAATGCGCTTTAAATCAAATTTCCTCATCATCCATACCTCCTAATATAATTTTTCCATTTTACTTGCCGTCGCAATAGGAATCAATATTTTCTTTAAGTTCTCACCTCCTTAAAAGGGGGAATGTTACCGTTTTCATAAGTAGTCGATCCAGAATCTGGTCATCGTCCTTCTATCGGGTGAGACAAGCTCTCTAACCGTCTATATTTTACATTTTTCACGGAACATTTTATATTGCAATATCATTCAGAATCTTTCAATTTTATTAAAATTGCTCCTTGCCGGCCCTTTCCAGCAGCAGAATGGTTGAATTGACAGTTGGAGCAGTCGATGTTATTATCCACTATATTAATTATTAGGAGGCTCGTTATCTATGTTACACTCCATGCGTTTAAGATAAGCTGGCAATAAAAAAGCGGATTTTTTCCACAACTGTGGGCTTTTTTTGAGCTGCTTATTTTTACGGATGTAGACATAGATCGCGATTTGGATAGCTTTTTTTGCTATGCCTTGTATCGCCGTGTTCTCTCTCGTGATAAATGCAGATCTGAGCCCGCATAATGGACTTGGATCTGTATTTTTTATTGCCAAAAAACAATCAGACAATAAAAAATACAGGGAGAATGAACATGATACAACAAAATTGGAAACGAAGTTTCTTTACAATATGGGCAGGTCAGGCGGTTTCACTGATTACTAGCGCTGTCCTGCAAATGGCGATTATTTGGTATCTAACCGATACTACAGAATCGGTAATGGTGCTCTCGATGGCAACAATGGCAGGTTTTTTACCTCAAGCCATTTTGGGAACAATGATCGGCGTATTGGTTGACCGTTGGAATCGAAAACTGGTTATGATCGGTGCAGACCTTATCATTGCGGCCGCAGGTGCTGCCTTGGCAGTGATCGCACTTACAATCGAACTACCAATCTGGGTCATAATGATCGTTTTATCATCTTAGTCGAGTAGACTCCCTCTTCAACATAGTAAGGGGGAGATGAATCGATTTCTTTTTGGTTCATAAATACGAACATACGTGCTATAATTTGGATGAGGGGGTGATACCAATACTTGTCCATAAAGCCTATAAATTTCGTATCTATCCGAACAAAGAACAAGCAACACTTATGAACAAAACGATAGGCTGCACGCGTTTTGTGTTTAATTTTTTCTTGGCCAAGCAGCTGGAAAAGGATGCCTATTGGCACATTGTCGAAGAAATGAAGCAAAGCGGTCAATTGCCTTCGAACGAATGGAAAGGCGAGTCTTTCAACAAATATGAAGCAATCAAAGGTATACGGGAGTTAAAACAGCATTATCCTTTTCTTAAAGAAGCGGATAGCATAGCCTTACAAAAATCGCTTGAAAATCTAAACGATTCGTATACCCGCTACTATAAGAAGCAAAATGACAAACCACGCTTCAAAAGCAAAAAGAATGCTGTACAATTGTATACGACCAAACAGACCAATGGTAATATCACGGTGTCGGGCAACTATATCAAGCTGCCAAAGCTCGGTTTGGTTCGTTTCTCCAAAAGTCGTGCGGTCGAGGGAAGAATCCTAAATGCTACGATTCGTCTTCATCCAAGCGGTAAATACTTTGTTTCACTATTGGTAGAAACCGAAGTGCAGGCGTTGCCTAGAACCGATTCCGCTTGCGGGATTGATGTTGGGCTAAAGGATTTTGCTGTTGTCAGTAATGGAACCGTCTATCAGAATCCGAAGTGGTTTCGGAAGATAGAACAGAAGTTAGCAAACGCACAGCGAATACTTGCCAGACGAACAACAGGATCTTCGAATTGGCATAAGCAGCGTATTCGGATTGCCCGTATTCATGAGTTCATTGCGAACGCGCGAAACGATTACTTACATAAAATCTCTACCGAGATTGTCAAAAACCACGACATCATCGGGATCGAGGATTTAGCGGTAAAAAATCTGTTGAAAAACGCAAACCTTGCCAAAGCGATCAGTGAAGTATCATGGTCGCAATTTCGTGCGATGCTTGCGTACAAAGCAAGCTGGTATGGCAAACAGGTGATTGTCGTAGCGCAGGGCTTTGCCAGCAGCCAATTATGCTCCTGTTGCGGAAAGAAAAACAAAGACGTGAAGAATCTCGCCTTGCGTGAATGGGAATGCCCAATCTGCGGCAGTCATCACCATCGCGATCTGAACGCAAGCATCAATCTGAGAAACGAAGCCATCAGGCTTCTAACCGTAGGGACTACGGGGATAGCCTAATTCACTATTTGCCCGTTAGGGTGAAGTTCTTAGGAATCCCCTTCTTCAAAAATCAATTGATTTTAAGAAGGGGTAGTTCAATTATTCGTAGTATCGGAACAGCATTTCACACACCTGCTTTGAGTGCAGTAACACCTTTGTTGGTGCCAGAGGATCAACTGACGAAGTGCGCTGGATACAGCCAATCGGTACAGTCGGTAAGCTATATTTTAAGCCCTGCAATTGGAGCTTTTCTGTATGCAACATGGGAACTAAACGCAATTATTGCCATTGATGTGTTGGGTGCAATGATCGCCTGTATCACCGTGGCGATGGTAGCTATTCCGAAGCAAATGACGCAAGGCGAAAGGGTTAAAAGCAGCTTTTTCGAAGAAGCAAAAGAAGGCTATCGTACATTTAGGGAATCGAAGGGATTATTTGCATTGCTTTGGATTGGTGCGCTTTACGCATTTGTCTTTATGCCAATCAATGCCTTGTTCCCTTTAATGAGTATGAGCTATTTCGGAGGGACGGCAACACATGCTTCTATTGTAGAAATCGTCTTTGCAGTTGGAATGTTGGTTGGCGGCTTGTTGCTTGGTGTTTGGGGCGGATTCAAAAACCGTGCGCAGAGTATTATTTTTTCCATTTCTTTGATGGGGATTGCATTATTCATTTCTGGTTTGCTGCCGATAAATGGCTTCCTGATCTTTGTAATGTGCAGCGCTCTAATGGGATTTTCAAGTCCATTTTATAGCGGTGTACAGATGGCTCTCATTCAAGAGAAAATTCAACCTGAGTATTTAGGGCGCGTATTTGGACTATTGGGCAGCCTTACGTCTTTCGCCATGCCGATCGGTTTAATCGTGTCCGGTATTTTTGCAGATCGAATTGGAATTCATACGTGGTTTATGTTATCAGGGGTCTGCATCATAGGAATTGCATTTCTATGTGTGCTGCTTCCATCTATCCGAAATTTAGATAAATAAAAGGAAAAGGAGCATTCAGAAGGCTTAAGGACATAAGTCATAAAGGTCTGAATACTATTGATAAAAAGCTTGAAAGACGGGAGGTAGGACGATATGGAACAAGAAGTGGAGCAGCTTTTCGGGGAAGACATATTGCGGGAAGCAGCAGCCCGTTTCGGTCTGAAGGCAAATGCTTGGAAGAAGCTTGGTGATTTCGAAAATTACGTGTATGAAGCGGATAAGGAAGGCACCGAAGTTATTTTGAGGCTAACTCACAGCAGCCACCGGACGTTGAATGAAGTAAGAGCCGAGCTGGATTGGATCGCTTATCTATCGGCATCTGGTCTGGAACAAGAAATTTCGGTATCTATCCCTTCCCTTCAATCGCTGCTGGCTGAACGAATCGATGCGGGGGATTCTTACTTTATTGCCTGCCTCTTCCGGAAAGCGCCGGGCCACCGCCCGGATTCCAAAAATCCGTCTATCTGGAATGCGGACTTATACCGGGAATGGGGGGCGGTGACTGGACGAATGCACCGGGTCACACAGGGATACCGCCCAGCCGTACTTGATATTCCACGCCGTCCCGAATGGGATCAGGATGAGCTGATCGTGCGGGCGCACCAGTACATTCCGAAGGAGGAGCCGCTTGTCCGGGAAAGACTGGAGGACGTATTGACTCATCTGAAGCGATTACCCAAGCCCGCCAACGGCTACGGTCTCATCCACAGTGACATTCATGCGGGAAATTTCTTTACGGATCAGGGGCGCATCACGGTTTTTGATTTTGACGATGCAGCGTACAACTGGTTTGTCCACGATTTGGCCATCCCGTTGTATTATACCGTAAGCAGGGGAACTCCCGAAGCGTACGGCGGTGACCGCACATCATTCGCACGGGATTTCTTTCTGGCATTCTGGGAAGGGTATACGTCAGAGTATCAGCTCTCGCCGGAGTGGCTTGAAGAACTGCCGGTATTTATGGAGATGAGAGACTTGACGCTCTATTTGGTCATCCATAAAAAGATGGATGTTACCGCACTGCCGGACAGTCTCAGGAGCTGGTTTGCGGAAATCCGGGAGCGGGTCCTCACCGGACGGCCTTTGGTTGAGTTGGATTTTTGGAGTCTCGTTCAACATCCGGATTGCAGGTAATACAAGATAGCAGAAAAACGACCGTCTCCGAAGAAATTTCGGAAAACGGTCGTAGAATCACTAGTCGAGTACAGCTGTAATGTGCGCCTTCGTAATCGACCAGTGCGAAGCGGTCCAAACCTTAGCTTTTTTATCGATAAAAATGATTTGCGGCGATTCGTGCTTCACGGATGTGTCTTCGGCAATTTGGTTCGAAACCGGGCGCGACTCGATTACTTTCACGAGCACATATTCAACGTCTTCTCTTGGCTTGCTGTCCAAGTAATTATTAAACTCTTCATGAGCGTTCGCGCTGACCGGGCAAGTTGTGCTGTGCTTGAACACCACAAGAGGGCGGGAAGCCGAGTTTTCATAGACGCTGTTCCATTCTTCAATGGACGTAATTTCTTTGTATGGCATGGGGGGAACACTCCTTTTTTCTGCGAAGCAGATCATAATTGATTAGTACGAGTATTATATCCCTTTCTGATGAGTAAAGTCATCTTTGGGCGGATAAGGGCGCTGAGGCTTTGCGGCGAGCAGTGTTTAAATGTTCGGGTTTTAGCGGATGTATGTAGGGAGTGGGATGGTTTTTTTATTTTATAAGTAGTGAATACGAACATTTTTGGTGAAGGTGGTTGACGCATTCGTTATTTTGCGTTATGATTCCAATGTTCGTATATCCTCAAAGATACGGTTTGAGGGTTTCTACAAGGAACCGATAATTCCTGGCTACGGATAGGCTGCTTTGGCATACCTATTCATAGTCGGGATTTTTTTTGCCTTCATAATGGACTCAGGGGGAATTGTAGAAATGAGTAAATACGATGCAATTGTGGTTGGAGCCGGTCCGGCCGGTATTTTCGCATGTTACGAATTGACATTGAAAGCGCCTAATTGGAAGGTTTTGTTGGTGGATAAAGGCCATTCTATATATAAGCGCAGCTGTCCGATATTGGAGGAGAAAATAAAGCTCTGTCCGCCTGCTGCGGGCAAAAAGGATTTCGCGGGCTGTCTGCCAGCCTGCTCCATAACGGCCGGCTTCGGCGGCGCCGGCGCTTACAGCGACGGGAAGTTCAATATCACGACCGAATTTGGCGGATGGATGACTGATTACTTGCCGCCGTCGAAGGTGCTTGAGCTGATTCGTTACGTCGATGATATTAATTTGCAGCACGGTGTGACAACTTCGGTAACGGATCCGACCACGGATACGATTCGCGATATCGAGCAGCGCGGTTACGCGGCGGGATTGAAGCTGCTGCGGGCGCAGGTGCGTCACCTTGGAACAGAGCAAAATTTAGAAATTTTACAGTCCATCTGCGCTTACCTGGAAACCCGGGTAGATATGAAGTTCAAGGCTGAAGTCGAGGATATTAATACGGTTAAGCAGGATGGCAAGCATAAGGTGCAGGGGATTACGCTCAAAAACGGGGAGACGCACGAGGCGGATCTTGTTATGATTGCCCCTGGCCGCGACGGCTCGAAATGGTTGACGGATATATTGAAGAAACGCCGCTTGCACATGTATAACAATCAGGTTGACGTCGGCGTTCGCGTGGAGACAAGCGACGTTGTCATGCGGGAAATCAACGAGCATTTGTATGAGGGCAAGTTTGTGTTCAACACATCTGTCGGTACGCGTGTACGGACGTTTTGCAGCAATCCGTCCGGCCATGTCGTCGTCGAAAATCATAGCGGGGTCATGGCGGCTAACGGCCATTCCTATAAGGATCCGGCGCTCGGCTCGCCGAATACGAACTTTGCTTTGCTTGTATCGCATAAGTTCACGGAGCCATTCGATAAACCGAACGAATATGCGCGTGAGATTTGCAAGCGGGCTAATGATTTGTCGAGTGGCGGCGTCATCGTGCAAAAGTACGGCGATATTATGCGCGGACGGCGTTCGACGGAAGGCCGGATCCGCGAGGGCTTTCTCGAGCCGACGCTCAAGGAGGCTGTACCGGGTGATCTCGGGCTGGTGCTCCCATACCATACGATGCGCAGTCTGATCGAAATGGTGGAGGCGCTGGAAAAAGTAACGCCGGGTATTGCGTCCGAGCACACGCTGTTCTACGGCGTCGAAGCGAAGTTTTACTCCGCCCGTCCGAAGCTGACGGAGACGTTCGAGACGGAAATCGCCGGCTTATATTGCGGCGGCGACGGCGCCGGCATCACGCGCGGTCTCGCGCAAGCGGGAGCTGCAGGCGTGTGGATCGCGCGGGGCATGATGGATAAGGCGGGCTTGAAGTAAGTTTTCGAGTGGGCTTTTTTCACTTTCATGAACAATTGAACATACTAACTATATCAAAATGGTAAAGCCCCTGATGCAATCAGCCTGTTTATGCATCTGGGGCTTTTGCTGCAATAAAAGGAGATAAATAGTTCGTTGGCGAATTCTATAAATGGAAAAATTTGACCATTTAGAAAATAATTTTTTAAAAGTAGATAGATTTTTCAGATTGCCGGCATCTATATACAGGCGGAGAAGAGGTGAAAAAAGCTAAGACAGTTATTGGCATGCTTAAAGTTCTTAATAATCTTATTTAGGAGGAATCTGAATGAGCAAATTACAGCAAGGGGCCATTAGTGAAAACTTTAGCAGCTTACGTCATGGGTTAGTGGGTGAATATTTGTTTAACGGCAGCGCTGAGGATACGAGCGGTCACGGCCATCACGGCAGAGTGGAAGGCGCGACGTTGACTGCGAATCGTTTCGGCGAAGCCGATCGAGCTTATGCCTTTTCCGGGCAGGGAGACCATATTGTTGTGGATCAGCCGCCGGCACTCCATGCTGATGCGTTCTCCATTTCAGTCTGGGTGAAGTACGACCAAGGGGCAACCATGGAGTGGTGGAACAATGCTATCATTTCGCAGGACGATAACGGCGTCCAGTCCGATCAATCGCGACGCGTGTTTCAATTGAGCACGAAAGGGCAGTTTGTCACCTTGCATCTCATGATGAAAGCGCCGGATGCGTCCTGCAAGCTGCCTGTTCAGCGTGGAGAATGGTACCATATTGCCACGGTGTATGACGGGGTTCATCATAAGCTATATATGAATGGCGAATTGCAGGATGCGCAAGGGGGAGCATTCCGCCCGAATGCCGAAGAACCGATCTTTTTCGGGAAGAAAAACTCGGACGAACCACGGTTTTGGTTTCATGGGTCCCTGGATGAGATTCGGATTTATAACCGTGTGTTGTCGGAGGAAGAAATTTTAGGGCTCTTTGCCGAAAACGGATATAAGGGCAATCCTGAATTGCCGGCAACACTTCGACGAGAAGATCCTGTGATAAGACCTGGGAGCAATAAGAAGACACTGAAACTCCAATGGTTCAATTGGAATGATTGCTACAACTCGCTTGCTCTTGCCTTGTATGGCGCCATGCTGTATTCAAATAAGCCGATCAGCTTGACGCAAGCGTTGGTATATACGGGACAGGCGTTCACCATCAATACGGACATGAACGTTATGCCGATGGATGTTTTCGGGGACGGAAGCCGGCTTGGCGCTGCGCTGAATAATCTGGGTTTTGAAATGGAGGTGCTTTCAGCCAACTTGTACGGCGGAGACTGGGAAGAAGATACCGTCAACAAGGCGCTGGATATGGTTCGAGAAAGCATTGACCGAGGGATCGCCGTCGTAGGATGGAACCTCGATAATTACGAGCACGGGCTGATTTACGGGTATGATGATGAGCGGAGAATCTTAAATGTTCATGACATCAACGCACGGAATGGCGGGGAACTGTCTTATGATGACTTCGGAAGACGTTCGCGGAACGGGGAATCCATTCCTCCGGAAATGTTCGTGCTGGTGTTAAAAGAACGGAATGAAACTCCGCATTTAAATGTAACGCGATACAGCGAAGAAGAAGATGCAAGTTACCGCAAAACGTTGTGTGCAGCACTCTCTCTTGCCATTTGTCATATCGATGATGAGGGAGAGGACAGTGACCAACGCAAAAATGGAATTGCAGCCATTGATGCATGGATCTCGGCCTTTGAGGCAGGGACGGCACATCGATTCTTCACCGGTTATAACCTCTTGTGGATTACATCTGTGCGACAGTATTTGGTTCCGTTTTTTTCGCAATCAGCCATAACGTATTGTATGGCAGTCCAGGATACCGTTCTCCAGCAATTGATGTTGAAGGCGGCGGATGCGTATCTTTCTAGCTTTGGGGCATGGGTTAGATTGCGTGAATTGTTTCCATTCCCCGCAGATACGACGGATCCGGAATTGAAAACTGAAGCCATTAGACTTCTCTATGAAGCGCGAGAAGCGGAAAAGGCAGGTTCGGCGGTATTGCATAAAATTGTAGGTCACTTGTCAAAGGAGTAGAAGTTAAGAACTACTAGGCTGAAATAGGGAGAAGATGAGATGAAAAATAAGATTTGTAGCAGCAGAGGCATCCGATTAGTTGTTGCAATGGTTGGTATTATTTGCTTGATTACGGCTTGCGGCATCGATGCCCCGGCTTCTGTATCTGAGGATACGAATGAACCGACGGTCGTCTCCATTGGGGAGTTTCAAGTCGTCGGTCTGGAAATCCATGGCACGCTTAAAGAAATCGGCGAACAAAAACTGGGGAAGCAGGCTTACCAAAGCATGCTGGACAAAGCGCGCGAAGTGGATGGGAAAGTGTCCGACCGCATTTATATGATTGAACTTTATCCGGATTTCTTTCAGGCGGAAACGGATACTCTCACACAAATTATCGGATATGAAGTATCTGATGCGAAGGATATCCCGGAAGGAATGGTCGCTCACATCGTTCCTGCCAGCAAGTATGTAAAGTTTACGCATAAAGGATTGGAAGCCGAGCTTGGGCGTACTTATGACCTTCTCTACGGTGAGTGGATGAAGTCGTCAGGGAATAGGCCCCAAAACTATGATTTTGAAATATGGGATAAACGTTACAAGCCGGAAAGTTCCGAGAACCGCATTGACGTTCATGTGGCTTTGGTGGAGTAATATATGCTTGCGAGGCTGCTGATTGGCAGCCTCTTTCGAAGGGAAGATATTGCAATCGAAAATAGAGCGTGCTATGATTACTTCTGTCGATATGACCAAATTGGTTTTTTGGTCAGTTATCAGGAGGTGGCGGGATGGCGGTTGACCGGCGGCAGCTGATTGTGGATGCGGCGGCGAAGTCGTTTGCGTTGTTTGGTTACAAGGCGACGACGATGGATCAGGTTGCGAAGATTGCTAACGTGGGCAAAGGGACGATCTATACTTTTTTTACAAATAAAGAAGAGTTGTTTCATGAAATAATGAAACGGCTTATTGTTGAAATGAAGCAGGTCGCGGAGAGAGTCGTTGATCCAAATCGGCGATTTTTCGATAACTTGAATGCTGCGCTCGAGCAGCTGCTCGAATTCCGCGAGGAACACGAGCTGGCGCTTAAGCTATCGCATGAGGTGCGCGAGATTGGGACGCCGATGGCGCTTGAAGGCATTCAGCAGATCGAGAAAGCGGTCGTTGGCTACATCCAGCAGCAGGTACAACTGGCCATCGACAAAGGCGAGATCAAGCCGTGCAATGCGGAAATGTCTGCATTCGTTATGCTGAAGCTGTATATGGCGCTCACGGTGGAATGGAAGAAGACGCACGAACCGCTCACGAAGCAGCAGGTTGCTGAGCAGCTGCGTTTTTACATGGAAGTAGGATTGGCTCCGGAATAGTCCGGATGCCTTTTTTTATCCAATAGAATGACCAAATGACAAATGTGGTCAGTCAGTAAAAAGGGGGAGTGGAAGCATTGAAGTTCAGAGGATTCAAGCAGTTTGGAGCGGAATTATCCGGGATCGCCCGGAATAAAATGCTGCTCATATCGGTTATCGGAGTACTAATGATTCCGGTCATGTATTCTTCGATGTTTTTGGGAGCCTTTTGGGATCCATACGGACATCTCGACAACATGCCGGTAGCCATTGTGAATGCGGATGAGGGCTACGAGTATAATGACAAAATGATGCATCTCGGAGACGATTTTGAGGAACAATTAAAGGAAAATGAGAAGTTCGAATGGCATTTTGTAAGCAAGGCTGAAGCGGAGTCAGGACTTGAAGACCATAGCTATTATATGGCGATAGAAATTCCGTCCGATTTCTCGGAGAAGACAACGACGCTAACATCGGATCAGCCAACTCCTGCGCAGCTGATTTACCTCGCTGATGAGAGCTATAACTTTCTGGCTTCGCAGATCGGAAGTAAAGCTGTCGATACGATGAAAGCTGAGCTCAATACGGAAGTGACGGCGGCCTATACGCGAACGGTATTTGAGCAAATGGAAGAGCTTGCCGACGGTATTGAAAAAGCGAGCGAAGGCGCGGGCGAAATCGCCGACGGCACGGCGAAAGCGAAGGATGGCGCCGTGATCATCGAGCAAAATCTCGCTAAGCTCGTCAGCGGATCGCTGACGCTGCAGGAGGGCGCCGCCAAGCTTGAAGCCGGCGGGACGCAGCTGAGCAAGGGCAGCGCCGAGCTTAGCAAAGGCGCAGCGAGCTTGGCCAGCGGCCTGGCGCAGCTTCAGGCGGCGCAGCAGCAGCTTGGCGCGGGAGCCGCATCGCTCGGCGCGGGCGCGGGTTCGCTTGGGGCCGGAGCTATGAAGCTGAGCGACGGCTTGTCGCAGTTGTCCGGAGCCAGCGGCGAGCTGGCGGAGGGTGCGTTGAATGCCCAGCAGGCGGCAGGGCAGCTGGCTGGGGGGCTTGAAGCGTCAGCGGCGGGAACGGAGCAGCTGGAGCAAGGTGCGGCGCAGCTGGCAAAAGGCATAGAGCAGCTTGCGCAGTCCGATTCGCAACTAGCGCAAAGCGAGAGCTTCAAATCTTTACTGGCAGCCAGCAAGGATTTGGCCGCAGGCTTGAAGAAGGCATCAGCGAGCCAGTCGCAATTAAGCGGCGGGGCAGCGCAATTGAACGAAGGCCTGGTGAAAGTGTCGGAAGGCCTTGGCACATTTGATACGAAGGTGCAGGAAGCGGCTGCCGGCGGCAAGCAGTTAGGGGTTGGCGGTGAGCAGCTGGCAGCGGGCGCTAAGCAATTTTCAAGCGGCATGGAGCAATTCGGCTCGAAGCTGGCTGAAGCAAGCGCTGGCGGAGCGAAGCTGGCAGCGGGCGCAGAGCAGCTGAACAGCGGCGCCGGAGAGCTGGCAGCAGGTCTTGGAAAGCTATCTGCAAGCGTAGCGTCTTTCCTCGACGGTTCGGTGAAGCTGGAGGACGGCGCACAGCAGGTTGCTTCCGGTCTACTCAAGCTGGATGACGGTACGCAAGAGCTGTCGGGCAAGCTGGGCGATGCTTCGGAGAAAACAGATGAATTAAAGCTGACGGATGAAATGGTCGACATGTTCGCTGATCCGATCATGCTCGACGTCGAGAAAGTAACCGAGGTTACCAATTACGGCACGGGACTCGCTCCATACTTCCTATCGCTTGGCTTATATGTAGGAGCCATGCTTCTGACAATCGTATATTCCGTCCGCGAGCCGGCGGTTCGTCCGGCGAACGGCTGGAGCTGGTTCTGGAGCAAAGCGCTCACCTTGGTGCTCATCGGGACGATACAAGCGCTTATCGCAGATGCAGCGCTCCTTTATGTGCTCAAGCTCGAGGTACAGAACATGGCTCTGTTCCTGGCCTTTACGATTTTAACGAGCATCACCTTCATGATGATCATTCAGTTCCTGGTAGCAACCATGAACAATCCGGGTCGATTTATCGCCGTCATTTTGTTGATTTTCCAATTAACAAGTTCGGCCGGCACGTTCCCGATCGAGCTCATCCCTGGCTGGCTGCAAAACATATCGCCTTTTCTGCCCATGACATATTCCGTAGCAGGTCTCCGGGATATTATCTCCAGCGGTGATTTCAGCTCAATGTGGAAGTATACAGCAACACTCGCGGGTATCGCTATACTATTTGGAGCGTTATCCTACGTTTATTTCACATTTTCACATCGCAAAGCAAATCACGATCAAACCGATGCTTCGTAAAGCTAGTTTTAGCTCTATTCATGCGATTTTTCTTAGTTTGGAGGATAAAGACTAGTTTCTAGCTCTATTTCTCAACCCCGGCGCAAACGAAGCTTGTTTAAGGCCGTAAGCGTATAGTAGAACCAGATGAGATGGAGAGTTCTTACGAAGCGCAATCCAATTATAAGCGTGTATAATATTACACTTATTGCTTTCCGAACGTGTTCAGCCTATCGCTCTAGTTCCAAAAAAAGGTTGTCACATTATGTAACTCTATGTATAATTCTGGTTGGAAATAGATTTAAAGAACTATTCAAATAGCAGTTTAGAACTAACCAAGTATTAATAAAAGGCAAACCCGCACGAAAGTCGGGGACGCAAAGCCACGGGTCTTACGTCATGATTATTCATGAACTGACAGCCGGGTTGCTTAAGAGACTTGGTTTTTTATTTTCCAGAAGAGGAGAACGATGATGAGCAGAACAAGAATGGTGTTAAAAGGAATCATCATGATGGGGTTATTGGGGGGATTGCTGCTGCCTGCGGGGCAAAAGGCTTTTTAACGTAGCTGAGCAACGCCATTAGCAGATTTACAGAGGTGAAGGCTATTTTTTTGGCTGTCTATATTAGGAACATCATGAAATTAAGGTGAAATTTAGAGGAGGATGTGCATGTTGAAACGAATTGGCTTAACAATGGTTATTCTATTATTATTCTGTACATGGTTAAATGTGGATTATAGTGCAACTGCGCAAAGCAACGAGAGATATATTCTCCAACGATTGGATATTGATGTGCGATTTAATAGTGCCTATAAAAATGAGGATGGTACTTTAAGAGGTACCATAACAGTTTATCAAGGCAAGGATGTTCAGGAAATATCGAAATTTGAGATGTATGTCATTGATGAGCAGCGAAAGCCGATTGCAAAGATTGAAGATATAAGTCTAAGCAGTGCTTACGATTGTATTTTCCAAGATGAACATTACAGATGTATGCACTTTGAGGCCGATAAAGTCCCATATCCCGATAATGCTTTTGGAATAGGCGTCTATGCCGAATCGGACAAATCGCTGCAGAATGCTCTTGTTGTCGCACCCATTTGGAAGGAGGCACTCTACAACGGCGATTATTTCGCCCAAAATCCTGTTTTCATCGACGAGCTTCCTGTCGCTCATGAAGTCAAGGGTAAATTAACCTGGGAAGCTGCCGTTGACGAATCCCGCATTTCCGGGTACGAAGTATACATGTCATTTTATGATGTAAAAAGTACTACAAATTCTTTAAAGTATGCAGGCAACGTCTCTAAAGGTAATGCAACATACAGTCTGGATATCCCGGAGACTACGTTTACTTCTGATGATAGATTAGATGGCTTCAAGATTTATTCCAAAAGTCCGTTTGGCGGCCTTTCGTCTGATAGCACATATCTGAAATTGGAAGAAGATAAATCCGGGGGATCGAACGAGGAAAATATCTATGGGGGGAATTCCGATAAAGTCGCAGTGCCTGATACCGTTAAACCAATTCCGGCGCCAAAAGCGCCGATGGATAAACCCCCTATCCAGGTATTCGTAGATGGGGACAAGTTGGACTTGCAGACGGATCCTTACTTATACAAAGGCACTACGCTTGTTCAATTTCGGCCCATATTCGAAAAACTGGGTCTTAGTATCAAATGGGACGCTAAAAACAAAAAGATTACGGGCAGCAAACAAGCTTTGATGATAAATTTAACGATTGGTCAGTCGATGGCAATGGTGAATGGGGAATCCAAGAAATTAGCCGTTGCGCCGCAAATTAGAAATAACTCCACATATGTTCCTTTACGGTTTATTGGGGAAGCGACCGGCCGCAAAGTGATATGGGATGCAAATCTCCCGGCTATATACATCATCGACAGCGCTACAGAAGGAAAACTTTATTATCCGGATGGCACTCTCATGTATGAAGGTCAACTTGTTAACGGGAAAATGAACGGTAAAGGTAAACTTTATTCGGAAGACGGGACACTCTGGTACGATGCCGAGTTTGTCGATAACGAAGTTACAGGATTGGGGACAATCTATTTCGGACGAAGTGCAGTTCCGAATATGCCGGGTGAGGACATTATGATCGGCGGTTTTCTGAATGGACTTCCACACGGGCATTCCAAATACTATTACGGCGACGGTTCACTGGCGTATGATGGACAATTTGAAAACGGAAGCAGAACCACTGGCAAACAATATGATAAAGGTATACTGGTGTATGAGGGGCAATGGAAAAATAAAATGTACCACGGGAACGGCAAATATTACAAAAACGGGTTTCTTTACTATGAAGGAGAGTTTGCCGTAAACGCCGAACATGGACGCGGAAAGTATTACAACGAAGCGGGATATGTTCGTATTGAGGGAGAATCCAAAAACGGAATATTGGATGGTCCTGCAAAAATGTATTATCCAAACGGCCAAGTTGATTTTGACGGAGAATTTAAAAAAGGTATGATGTCGGGGGAAGTCAGACGGTATTATCCGAATGGAAACCTGGAATTCTCAGGTATTTACGAAGGAGGCAACCGGATTTCAGGGAGATATTATTATCCGGATGGGACGTTTTTTGAAGGTGATTTCTTTGCCAGTAAACCTTTTGAGGGGAAGGTGTTCAACCGCCAAGGAGAGCTTGTTTATGAAGGGAAGTTGAAGAATGGTAAGCCACCCCACAGTGATAGAATATATGGTACCTTCGAATAAATAGAAGTACTTTCTCAAAATTCGGTGCGTACATAAATATCCTTGCGACATATATCCAACTTCATTAGTTTGATAACCTAAAAATCAATGGATATACGTATTAAACCACCTAAAAGCGCGTAAGCACTTATCCAGGGAATAAGCGAAACCATGTGAAAGGGCTGCCCCGGCTGGTCGAAAATGACCCTGAAGGGACAGCCCTTTGCTGTTAATTGCACGTTAATCTATTAACCCCATAATGTACAGCGCTTACATATTCAATCTTTTGAAAAGCAGGTTGCGTCATGATAGCTGTTGACATCTTTTTTTATTTCCCCAAAAAAGGCTCAGGGGGAGCTTCGAATTATACGACAGGGATTGTGTGTGCCAGCCTCGCCAGGGTAAACAATCACTTGATGTGATCCACTGGCGGACAAAAAGAAAAAAGCCCGCCTTTTGACGAGCTCTAAGGATAACTGATTCGAATTTCTCCGCTTCAGTAAGCAGGCTATACCGTACAACGCACTGTTCCTCAAGGTTAAAATGCATAAGAAATTAACAAAATTCATTGAACATTTCAGCGCGCACTCGTGCTATGATGGATGAGGATTTCTGGATAGGCGATCATAGATAGATGGGGCGAAGTGAGTATGAATAAAAAATGGTTGAACTACGGCGGACTTGTGCTGATAGCTGTCGTATGGGGAGCGAACTTCGGCATATCGCGTCTGGCGATGGAGTCGTTTAACCCGGTTGTATTCTCGTTTTTGAGATTTGGATTGGCAATTCCGTTCTTCTTCCTCATTCTGAAGCTGACCGAGGGCGGCGTCGGCATTCCTTGGCGAATCGTTCCGAAGCTGGCGCTAATTGGGCTGGTCGGCATTACGCTGCTCGAAATTATGGTCATGTACTCGATTAAATATACGACGCTGGCTAACTCGTCGCTATTAAATGTCGCGCCATGGCCTATATTTGTCGCTTTATTCGCGCCGCTATTTACTCGCGAATCAATAACGATGCGGCTTGTGGTTGGCGGTTCTATATCGATAGTCGGGGTATGTCTCGTCATTCTCGGGGGCGGCGAAGGCTTCACGCTATCTTCTGAAAATATGCTCGGCAATGCAATGGCATTCGGCGTCAGCATCATCGGCGCTTTGTACAACCTGAGCTCGATATCGCTCATGAAGCAATACTCGGCGCTGCGCGTAAGCACATGGACGATCGCGTTCGGATCCTTTTTCATGCTGCCTTTGACCTTTGGCGCATGGGGACAAACGGACTGGTCCGCTTTAACTGCCGGCCATTATTTATCGATTGCATATAACGTGCTTATTTGTACAGTGCTGGCATTTGTCGTTTGGAACGCCTGCATGTTCAAGGTCGGAGCCACGCGTTCGAACTTTTTTCGCTACGCGGTTCCAGCTGCGGCGGTCGTTGCTGGCTACTTGATGTTCGGCGAGAAGATCGCGCTGCTGCAAATGTGCGGCGCCGGCTGCATGGCCGCCGGACTGATATGGATCAGTATAGAGCGCAAGCGGCGAGAGGAGCCGGTGGTTCCGGTAACGAAGACAGGCGGTCAAATGATCTAGTGAGAACTGCATTTCAAGCGGTTAGGCCTCCTGAAAAAATTAGGTTTTCAAAAGGTAATGTATGTCCGTGAACTGTAAGAAGCCCACCGACCAATGGGCTTCTTCTTTATGTGGGTGATAAACTCAGTAAGCAATACGTTTTTCTATTGTCAATAGGTGACATGATCATTCGCATACATAGGCATGACAGTCTTTGGGGAGATACCTACACGAAAACGGCATGTGTCTATTGCATAAAAGAATTGGGATATCGGAACAATAGAATGTGTTTTCAACCTAGTGGCCTAGGCCCCTGAATAAATTTATGGAGGAATATAACTGATGACTGTTGGTTCCGACTTGAAAACGGCTGTTGCCGCACTTAAAAGTGCCCAGGTTAGCTTTGAACAATTTGCATTAGGCACTCAAAATCAACAGGCTAAGGATTTGTACACGAATTTGGCTCAGTCCACACAACAACTTGTCGATCAGGCAAGCACACGAGTTCAGCAAGTCGAAAATGAAGAACCTCAGTACAAAGGATTCTAAAATGGAAAAAAATAGACATGAAGCGGTTATCCATTCTGAGGATCAAAACGTACTGAATGATGATGAAGCAGCGATAAGTTCGATGCAGGACGAACAGGTCGAACATGAGGGACAGGACGGTACACATGACAAAGGTGAGCGAAGTCCAAAAGAACGAACATTAGAGGTTATGGAGAACATAGGAATCAAGATAAACAGTATTTGAGATAAGCTTATCGAAATGTAACAAATAGGCCTCCGACAGGTGGAAATAAAGTTCTAGACAGCGGTAACCAGTCCTTGAAAGGGGCTGGTTATTTCACTATAAGATACAAGTTATTTGTTGAAAATGGTGGTTGAAGCTGGCTTCATAGTTCTAAAGGTTGCTTTCGTCCGGCAGTATCGTTCGTATGTTTTTCTTCTGGAATTGCACTTCTACATAGTCCATTGAAATCGTTGTTTGATAAGCGCGTGCGACCGGATTTTTATCATTATACTTCCCGTAGTTCGTACAGTTCCTTTTTCTTTACCACAATTTCGTTTAAGCCGTTTGGACCATTTGGTATGATTGCTTAACAGCTCGATAGGCTTCCCGTATCGAAGTGATCGCTTTAATATAGCTTGAACCCGATACTTGGCTACCTTCGTTTTTTTTCGTTGGGTTAAGCAGAAAATGACGGTGACAGGTACCAGTCCGCGATAAGAGCATTTCTTTTTCTTATGAAAACATTTGTTTCTTTTTCGCCGTTTTCTTTTTGGAGGATGGATTGCTGCTTTATCCAGTGACAGGTTGATGATAGCATTCTCCTTCGGTTCCAATTCAATCGGGGGACTATCTTTCGTTAGATATTCGGGACTTGTTGTCACCTGTCCTCACTCCTGAACTTGTACGGCTGCTTTTACACGATAGGTGCCAGCAGTAAGATCCCCGAACATATAAAAACCCCCTGCGTTCGTTTTAGTAATATCTGTCACTAGCTCATTTCCGTTGGTTATGAGATAGAGTGCGACTATTGCATTTGGCATCGCCTGCCCACCCATGCTATCTGTAATAAATCCGCTGATTGTGCCCGTATTTGCATCAGGGTCTGCAGACAGATTAATATTAAGCGGGGAAAACTCTCTACCCGAAATCGAAACGGGAGCGCTTTGGTTCGGCAAAAATCCTGCTTTGCTCGCTCTAATTACATAAGTAGCGTTTTCAAGAGCAGCAAATAAATATTGGCCATCACCGTTAGAGGAGACGATTCCCACCATTTGCAGCGTCGAATTTACTTCCTGGAATAATTCGACGGTAGCATCGTTTACAGGGGCGCCTATGCTGTTTTGAATGATACCATAGAGGGCATTCTTCTGTCCGTCAGGATCTGTTTGCATCGTAATATTCACTGTTGTCGTGGCATTCCTAGATACCGAAATGGGTATCCGGACAGGTGTCAACAGTGTAGGTTCAGAAGCGGTAATGAAATAGGAACCTACTGGGACCCTGGGAAAAACAAACAAACCGGCAGGATTACTATTGTTATGCTCAAATGGCTGTCCATTGGAAGAAAAAAGCATCACTGTTGCTAACGAAATGGCTGTGCCGTCAGGAAGTCTTACAGATCCCGAAACATTTCCTGAATCCGCATCCGGTGCAAGCTGCAGTTGCAGATTAGCTGTTTCCTGATCACGCCCGTCGACAACAATAAATGGACTTGGTTGAAGTGTATATCGGTCGATTATCGGCATCTGAAATCCCCACTTCCTACACTTTTTTTACATTATCATATAGAGTATGAGCGAATAAATAATTGGAAAGGGATATATGCCTTAATTGCGAGGCGAGTCTAGGCAGAGTCGCGGCATTACAAAATGTAAGCGTTTGACGGAAAATGGGCGAAATTTTTTTTCATAACAAATCAAAGCGCTTGCAAAAATCGTGAAAATCCAGCAGCCGCAATGGTTTGCGGGTGTTCAGTGAAAGTGGGCGGCAACCGCGGGGACGGGTTGTTAAGGGGCGTCGTGTCTTGACGCCAGCTTCAAAACCGTGTTACGGTTTTGTTAATAAATCTAACATTTTATCTCTTGAAAGGAGACGAATGGATGATTAAAGCGATCATATTTGATTTTGATGGCACAATTATTGACACGGAAACGGCCTGGTACAACGCATTTCGCGACGCATACAAGGAACATGGCGTAGAGCTCACATTAGAGCAGTACTCCGGCTGCATTGGCACGAGTCTGCACGCTTTTAACCCCTATGAATATTTGATGACGGATTTGAAGCTGCCAATCGATAAGCAAGCCTTCCGTGAATCGGTGCATCTCCAGCATTCCGCACTTATGGAAAGCGAGCAGGTCCGGACCGGCATCTTGGATTATTTGAATTTCGCTCAGGACTCCGGCTTGAAGATCGGCCTTGCCTCCAGCTCGGCCCGTGCTTGGATCGATAAATATTTGGAGCAGCTCGAAATCGCGCATTACTTCGAATGCATTCGAACGGCTGATGATGTGGCGAAGGTGAAGCCTGATCCTGAGCTATACAAGCAGACTCTGGCTGGTCTGAATGTGGAAGCAAACGAAGCGGTAGCGATTGAGGATTCTCCTAATGGGGCGCGAGCTGCATCGGCTGCAGGCATGTCGTGCATTATCGTTCCGAATGCGATTACGAAGAGTTTGGCGTTCGATAAGTCCGATCGTTGTTATCATGCGGAATCATTAGCTCATATTGATTTTCATGAAATGGTTGCAGGTGCGCTATAGCATAGCATGCCGAAATTCGGGTGAGTGTTCAAAGCTTTTTGAGATGGCTGTTCAATGCGTTAAATATTCTGAATATTCAGAAAATAATTCAAGGACGACACCATCCAATTAAAGGGGGTTCGGACGATGAAGGCTGTTCATTTTGGCGCAGGCAATATCGGAAGAGGGTTTATCGGCCTTCTTTTGTCCAATGCGGGCTTTGAGGTCACATTCGTGGCCCGAAATGAAAGGAAGATTCAACTGCTCCAGCAGCAGAAGCAATATTCGGTTACACTTGCGAACGAGGCAAGAGATACGGAAATTGTGAACAATGTCACAGCGATCAGCGGCAAGAACAAGGCGGCAGTATCGGCGGCCATCGCGACGGCCGATATGGTCACAACGGCGGTAGGCGTAGCTGCATTGAAGCAAATTGCGGAGTCCATTGCCGCAGGTGTAGAGCTGCGACTCAGAGGCCATAACCTTAGACCGCTGCATATCATCGCATGCGAGAACGCGATTTTCGGCAGCTCGCTCCTCAAGCGGCGTGTTTATGAGCATTTGCCGGCGGAGTGGCATGAGAAAGCGGATTGCTGCATCGCTTTTCCGGATGCGGCCGTTGATCGCATCGTTCCTGTTCAGGAGCATGATGATCCGCTTCAAGTAACTGTAGAGCCTTATTTTGAATGGATTGTAGATCGTTCGGCGATGATCGAGGGTTACCAGGAGATTAAGGGAATCAAGTATGTGGACTCGTTGGAGCCTTACATTGAACGTAAGCTGTTTACCGTCAATACGGGTCATTGCACAGCGGCTTATCATGGCTACCTTGAAGGGTATAATACGATTCAAGAAGCTATGGGAGACAATAAGATTAAGGCGGAAATATCGGGTGTGCTGGGAGAGACGGGGAAGCTTCTTACCTCCAAATATCAATGGGATAAGAAGAAGCATGAAAAGTATATTCAAAAAATGATGGTGAGGTTTACGAATCCACGTTTGTCGGATAACGTCGTACGCGTCGGCCGTTCTCCGATTCGCAAGCTTTCGCTGAATGATAGGCTCGTCAGGCCCGCCTTACAAGCTCATAGGCTGGGTATTCCTATCCCTCATTTAACATCAGCTATAGCGGCTGCACTCCTGTTCGACTATGACATGGATGAGGAAGCCGTCTTGCTGCAAGCGGCGATTCGGCGTTCCGGCATTCATGATGTCATCACCTCGCATATGGGCATTCCGCATAAGCATGACCTTCATCAGAAAATCGTAGATAGCTATGGCGCGCTCAAAGAGTCTTATGCAATCACCAGATGAAATATTGCCCGCAAAGCTCCGTTCATTTTCGATCTGAAGACGAAGCTAAGGAACATATAAGAAGCGATAGGAGTAGACTTCCGTCGCTTCTTTTTTTGTAGTAAATTCATCGTTTATCGCTGTGGATAACATGTTGATAAATTTGTGGATTAACAAAATCGAACTACGATTCTCGTTAAAAGCAGCAGCAGCGTGCTTCTGAAAAAATGCTGTAAAGTGGAAAACCTACAAAACGACATTCAATTACCATAAATTAACTTCTGCTGCTGAAAAATGTCGAGTATAGTATAAACAAATCAATTAATTATGTCGAAATATAAAATTAAGTGCTGTTTGAACTAAATTCCTATGGTAGAATAGGCTCAATAGAACTATTTGGTAAGAGAGGAACATCTTATATTAGGAATTAAGGATCAGTTCGATGGGCATTGGCAGAAGCCAGGGTACATGTTGATCGAGGCTTTCGGATGCGCGGAGCGTACGCTTCAATTGAGAGGCGGATGAGAGAACGGCCTTGATGAGAGTGAAGATCAAAGGCATTGGAAGCAAGTACATAATGAAAGTCCTGCGTTTGGCGTTACTAGTCATTCATTCATTAAAATGAATGCAACTATTTCTATTATAGAGGTGAGAGAGAGTGACATTAAGAAAGAAACTGGCAGTATCAACAATTGCAGCGAGTGTAGCAATGTCCGCACTCGCTGGAATTCCGCTCAGCAATAAAGGTTTGGCGGAGAAGCTTGGCGTGAGTGAGGTGGCTTATGCTACATCAACATCAACTGGCTCGTACACAACATTCTTGGAAGAAGCGAGAGAGTACTACGCGGCTTTGGCAACAGTTGAAGATGGAGTAGAGAGTGTAAATGCTTTCCGTGCCGAATTAGCTGCAGCAATAGCGGCTGATTCAACGATTTTGGATTCTTTTGTCAACAAGCTGCCTAGCGGCGATCAAGCAAAATTCAGAACGATGATCGTCGATCTATTATCTATTACGGTTGGATCTAATTGGGAGACACAGCTAGAAACGAAGCGCACCCAATATGCAAGCTTCCTGCAAGGACTGTCTCCAAATGGAGTTACGCTTACAGTGGATAATGTCGCACAGTTTTTACTCGCTCTTGAGACTAACGTGATTGAACTGATGCTAGATTCGACTGAATTGGTTGAAGACGAAGCCTTGCTAGCTGATGCCATTAAAGAAGCTATTAGATCCGCTGTAGAGACGAATGCCAATGTAGATGCTGTAATAACGTTCTACAACATTACGACGGCTGATTTCGTTCCTGTAGTAGAGAAGCTTCAAAATGGCAATTTTGTAAATATTATGACAGGAATTAATGCTCTGCTCGCTTTGGCTGAAGCTTATGATATTGTGAATGCTCCTGAGCCTGCTCCTGGTCCTGGACCTGCTCCTGGTCCTGCTCCTGCTCCTGTAGAGATCGAGCTTCCGAAGGCTGTTAACGACTACGTTGGCAAGCTTGGCGACTTGAAGGACTCAATCGCGAAAGCGACTGGAGAAGAGAAAACGAAGCTGATTGAAGCGGCTGTGAAAGAAGCACAAACGCTTGTTAACACGCTGACGACAATCTCAAATACAGTGACTACCGTCAACGGAAAAGCTGTACTTCAACTAGACGAGAGTAATACGATTTCTGCAATCGCTGGTATTGCGGCTATCGTAGAAGGTTTAAAATCGGCTTCAGGCGAAACACTTCCTGAAGTAAAGCTGACGATCAATCTGGGCAACGTCACGCAAAATGATACGGTTATCGATTTGTCGAACGCAATTATTCAGCAAGCTGTGAAAGCGAATATTTCCGCAGTAACGCTCATAGTTGGAGATCTGATGGTTGAGCTCCCAGTTGGAGGCCAGTTCTCATCTGCCATCAACTTCACAATCAGCAAATCCGATGCAAAAGCAGAGGTTATTGGCAATAGTCTGAAAGCAGCTTCCAAAGTATATGACTTCAATCTTTCGATCGGCGGAGTGGCGATAACGAAATTTGATCAGCCAATTCTAATCAGTATCCCGCTTGGGGACACAACTAGTCTGGATACGGAATTGCTCTCAGTCGCTAAGATCGTAAACGGCAAGCTTATATTCCAAGGCGGACGCATTAAGAACGGCCACATCGTTGAGCCGCGCGACACTTTCTCTTCTTATGTAGTTGTTGAAAACAAAGTATCATTCAGCGACATTGTTTCCGTTGAAGCATGGGCAGGACGCGAAATTCAAGTGATAGCCGCTAAAGGCGCAATCGAAGGCAAAGCAGCTGGCAAATTTGCTCCTCAAGATAAAGTAACCCGTGCTGAGTTTGCTAAAATGCTTATCCGTGCGCTTGATCTGGACAACGGCTCCGCAACCGAAAGCTTTGATGACGTGAAAGCTAGCGACTGGCATGCTCCATACGTAGCAGCTGCGGCTAACCTTAAAATCATCAACGGACGTTCGGCATCGAAGTTCGATCCTAACGCAAAGATTACCCGTGCGGAGATGGCAACAATGATCGCTCGCGCATTGAAAGTATCGCAAGGTGCTGCTGATGTAGCTGATGCAGATGCGGCGCTTAAAGGTTTCGCGGATGCAGGCAAAATCAGCGCTTCCCTGAAGTCTGGTGTTGCATTCGCTGCCAGCAACGGTATCGTGAAAGGCAACGCAGGCAAGTTCCTGCCGAACAACAATGCTACTCGTGCAGAAGCAGCAGTTATTATTTATCGCGCAATTAATTTCGGTGAATAAAAATATAAGTATTACAAAATCTTCCTCTCATGCAGGTGGGAGGAAGATTTTTTACAATTTTTTAAATATTAATTTATGGATTTTGGGTTACTATGTAATAGGATATAGGATATAGTTCATCAGCATCAGAATATCTTTCGATACCTATATCCAGTGGAGGAGCATACAGTGTCAAACGAACTAGATTTGCGACAGTACATGACCATCGTTCGGAAGAGATTAGGGCTTATCGTAATATTCGTACTCGTTTGTTCTTCAGCGTCGGCTATTTTCAGTATATTTTTCAAAGATCCAGTTTACGAAGCTTCTACCAAAATAATCGTGAATCAGACGGCATCGCAGCTCGCTACCGGCCAGCTGGATATCAACCAAATTAATTCGAACATAAAAATGATAGATACATATAAGGAAATAATCAAAACTCCCGCTATCTTGGACAAAGTAGTAGAACAGTTTCCCCAGTTAGGATTAACGTCAAAGCAGCTTGCCGAAAAGATCCAGGTTAGTTCCGTGAATAACACGCAGGTGATGACATTAGTCGTGCAGGATGTCGATTATCTGAAAGCAGCTGAAACGGTGAATGCCGTATCTCAAGTTTTCAAGGAAGAAATTCAACATATTTTCAAGGTTGAGAATGTATCGATCCTTAACAAAGCCGTTATGAATGATCAGCCAGACCCTGTATCGCCGAACGTTCCTCTTAATATCGCGATCGCGTTTGTCGTATCGTTAATGCTGGCAATAGGGATTACGTTCTTGCTTGAATACTTAGACGATACGATTAAGACCGAAGCAGATGTTCTGCAATATATGGGACAACCTACTCTTGCTATGATTTCGAGAATGAACCCGGAAGATGCAGGCGATGGCCAAACAAGCAGAGCAAAACAACCATACAAAGCAGGTGAGCTAGAGCGTGTCTCGATTGAAAAATAAACGTCAACTCATTACCGTCACGAACCCCCGGTCTCCCATTTCAGAATCGTATCGTGCATTGCGGACGAATATTGAGTTCTCTTCTATCGATGAGAAGCTTCAAGTGCTTATGGTTTCATCGGCCGGTCCCGGTGAAGGTAAGTCAACTACGATAACGAATCTTGCCGTTACATTTGCTCAATCCGAGCGGAAGGTCATTCTTATCGATGCCGATCTTCGTAAACCGACTGCCCACCATACATTTGCGATATCGAATCGCTGGGGCTTATCTTCTGTTATCTCGAAGCAGTGCTCCTTAGAGGAAGCCATTCAAATGACGGATGTTCCTAATATGGATGTCATAACCTCGGGCGCAATTCCACCAAATCCAGCGGAGATGATGGCATCGAAAAGTATGACAGCCGTCATTGAGCAATTGCGAGAGATGTATGACATCATCCTCATTGATACACCACCGCTTTTAGCCGTAACGGATGCCCAAATTGTTGCCACGAAGAGTGATGGCGTCATTCTCGTTGTCGATCAGGGCAATGTAAAACGGGAAATCGCAAATAAAGCCGTGCAGAACTTAGAAAATGTCAAGGCACGTATTCTTGGCGTTGTTCTGAACAACGTGAAGCGTAAAGCGAATGAAGAAGCTTACTACTATTATTATGGCGCGCAAGACAAATAGATATTTTGTTTCGTAGAAGGCATTTATGTTGGAGGGAATAGTAAAGTGAGCTATAGAAGCAGAATGCTAGTGTTGCTAGTGGTAGATATTTGTATTATATGGGTGGCCATTGCGACGTCATACCTATTCCGCTTTGACGGAAATATCCCTCCTCACTACGTGTCACAAATGCTGGTTTTTGCTTTCGTTACAACGGTTATATGCGGAGTAAGCTTAGCCTTCTTCCGTATGTATAGAAGAATGTGGCAGTATGCAAGTATTGGAGAGATCGTCGAGCTCGTCAAAGCGATCGTTATCGGCATAGCATTGACCTATATAGCAACGTACTTGCTGAACGGGGAACGTGTTCCCTTGTCAATTACTTCACGGACGCTTGAGATTATGCTGCTATTTATGGGGGGATCCCGGTTCCTCTGGCGCTTAATCCGAGTAAACAGAACGAAAAAGGCAGGATTATCCAACAACGTGCTTGTCGTAGGAGCAGGGGATTGCGGCGCGCTTATTGCGAAAGAGATGATGACTAACAACAGCTTCTCCGGCAACCGTTTAGTAGGCTTCGTTGATGATGATCCTTACAAGCGAAATATGCAGGTCGTCGGCCTGCCGGTCCTCGGGGATCGAACAAAGATTGAAGAAATGGTTCGTACCCATCACATTCATGACATTATTATCGCGATGCCGTCCGTGAAGCGGACGTACATATCGGATATTATAAATATCTGCAAGCTGACAGGCGCCAAGGTAAAAATTATCCCTTCGATAAATGATCTTATAACAGGTCATCTCGCCGTCGAGACGTTACGAAATGTCGAGGTTGAGGATCTGCTTGGCAGAGACCCAGTCCAGATAGACTTGGACGGAATCGCTGATTATGTATCTGACAAAGTAGTGCTGGTAACCGGTGCAGGCGGTTCAATTGGTTCAGAATTATCGAGGCAAATAGCTTCGTTTAACCCGTCCCGGCTACTGCTGCTCGGGCATGGCGAGAACAGTATTTACACCATTGAGATGGAGCTTAGAAGCAAGTATCCGGATGTTCATTTAGAAACCGTAATCGCAGATATTCAGGACCGCAGCCGTATGTATGATATATTCAGCAGGTTTAGACCCCAGGTTGTTTTTCACGCAGCAGCACATAAGCATGTTCCGCTCATGGAACGAAATCCATCTGAAGCTGTGAAGAATAATGTATTTGGTACGAAGAATGTGGCTGACTGTGCCGACAAATATAAGTCAGAACGATTTGTTATGATATCGTCCGACAAGGCGGTTAATCCTTCAAGCATTATGGGGGCTACCAAGAGAATTGCTGAAATGTACATACAGAGTATTAATACAGTAAGTGAAACCCAGTTTGTAGCTGTAAGATTCGGTAATGTACTTGGAAGCCGTGGCAGCGTCATACCGAGATTCAAAGAGCAAATTGCTGCTGGAGGACCTGTGACGGTCACTCATCCGGAAATGGTTAGATACTTCATGACAATACCGGAAGCGGTACAGTTAGTTATTCAAGCGGGATCGTTCGCCAAAGGTGGAGAAATATTCATCCTAGATATGGGCAAGCCGGTCCGTATATTGGACTTGGCCCAAGATTTAATCCGTTTGTCAGGCTATGAACCGAATGTAGATATTGAGATCAATTTTAGCGGAATGCGCGAGGGCGAGAAGCTATTCGAAGAGCTATTAACCGATGAAGAAGCTGTAACTTCCACCCAGCATGAACGCATTTATATCGGCAAACCACAACAGATTAATCGAGCAGAGCTAGAGTTGCAGTTCAAGCGTTTCGAGAAGGTACTAGGAGAAAGTCAAAGTTCGGTAAAAGATGTGATTGAGCATTTAGTCCCTTTCTATTCACATGTATCCTAACATTCAGCAGGCGAAAGCGGAGGTAAAGTGATATGCGTAAGAAGAAATGGAAGAAGATCTTAATCTGGGTGGCGTTGATCATCGTCGTTCTGGGAGTGGGAGGCTTATTTGCAGCAAATTATGCTGTAGATAAGCTTATTTCCACATTAGCCGCAGATTTGGAGAATGATTTGATGGATGAGGTTGGAACTGATGTTGTAGAAACTACTAATCAACAGATAGATGGAAGTGACAGAACGACAACTGAAACAGCGAATGAGGATGCTATTCCTACTGACGATCAATCCGCTAAATCAGTTGATGAATCGGAGGAGTCAGGGCAGGAAAGAGATGATTCAACACAAACGGGTTCTTCCACTCAGTCAGAAGATAAACAGTCCAAAGACGGATATCAAGCAGAGGTATCAGTAGGTAAAGCAAAGGATATTCAAGAAAAAATTACGGTCGGTGAGAAAGCGAAGCTTACATCGGTATTCCTTGAAGAATTAAGTATGTCAGATATAAGAAACTTACAGGCTCTTGCTAGCGGCGGACTGAGTATTGATGAGAAAAAGGAAGCGCGCAGTATTATTCTTGAGAGATTATCTCCTGAACAATATGATGAACTGATTCAGATTGCTAAGAAATATGGGATGAGTCAGGGTAAGTCGTACGGTGAGGTAATTGAAAAAGAATAAGTTTCGGGTGACTTATTAAAAAGCTTAGTAGGAGGATGTTACATGAGAGTTCGCAAGGCGATCATACCGGCTGCAGGGCTAGGAACAAGGTTCTTACCGGCGACAAAGGCCATGCCGAAAGAAATGCTTCCTATCGTCGATAAACCGACAATTCAATACATAGTAGAAGAAGCAGTTGAATCAGGTATTGAGGATATCATAATCGTTACGGGCAAAGGAAAACGGGCGATCGAAGATCATTTCGACAATTCCTTCGAGTTAGAGCAGAACCTGTTTGAGAAAGGGAAGCTCGACCTACTGAACGAAGTTCAGAAGCCCTCCAAGATGGTCGATATTCACTATATTCGTCAAAAGGATGCGAAAGGGCTAGGCCATGCCATTTGGTGTGCCCGTAAATTTATTGGTGACGAGCCATTCGCAGTCCTTCTAGGTGATGATATTGTGCAGGCGGAGAAGCCTTGCTTGAAGCAGATGATCGAACAGTACGACCGCTATAACTCGTCGGTTATCGGTGTGCAGAGCGTACCTGAAGATGAGGTCTCCAGATATGGGATTGTAGATGGTAAGGAAGTGCATGACCGTCTTTACAGCGTGAGCAATCTGGTGGAAAAGCCAAAGAAGGAGGAGGCTCCATCCAATATTGCGATCATGGGTCGTTATATTCTTACACCGAAGATTTTTGAAATTCTAGATAATCAGCAGCCAGGAGCTGGCGGAGAGATTCAGTTAACGGATGCAATTGCTGAATTGAACAGATCGGAAGCTGTTTATGCTTATGATTTTGAAGGTGTTAGATACGACGTGGGGGAGAAGCTAGGATTTATTAAAACGCAGTTGGAGTTTGCATTGCAGTGTGAGGAGTTAAAAGATGATTTGCTGGAGTACCTAAGAGAATTGACGAAGCATGAATTATATATAGGTAATTAGTTATTTTGCTATTGAGTGAAGTCAAGAGGGGGAATACGATGATCGTAAACGAAACTAGAAGCATTTCTTTTTCACCACCTGATATTACTAATGATGAAATTAACGAAGTAATAAAAGCCATGAAATCAGGTTGGATAACAACGGGGCCTAGAACGAAGCTTTTCGAGAAAAAAATAGCAGAATACGTAGGGTCTTCAAGAGCAGTATGTCTCAATTCTGCAACTGCTGCAATGGAGTTAACCTTACGCATATTAGGGGTCGGTCCTGGTGATGAGGTAATTACCACAGCATATACGTATACGGCGTCGGCTTCAGTGATAGAGCATGTTGGGGCAAAAATAGTGCTGGTCGATTTGGCACCTGATTCGTATGAAATGGATTATTTAAAATTGTCTGACTCAATTACTGAGAATACTAAGGCAATCATTCCTGTTGATATTGCAGGTAAGATGTGTGATTATGATGCAATATTTAGAGCGGTGGAGAACAAGAAGAGATTATTTAAAGCAAATAATGAGCTGCAGCAGCAGTTTAATAGAGTAATTGTTATGGCTGATGCTGCTCATGCTTTTGGTGCTGAAAGGAAAGGTGTTAAATGTGGTAGAGTGGCTGATTTCACATGTTTTTCCTTTCATGCTGTGAAGAATTTAACAACAGCTGAGGGCGGTTCGGTAGTTTGGAGAAACGATATTGGTTTAGACGATGAATGGTTATACAACCAGTTTATGTTGTATTCACTTCATGGCCAGTCTAAAGATGCATTAGCCAAAACTCAAATTGGTGCTTGGGAATATGACATCATTTATCCTGCCTACAAATGCAACATGACAGACATTATGGCAGGAATTGGTTTAGTTCAGTTGAGTAGATATGATGAGCTTATGAAGAGAAGACGTGAAATCATAGAATTATATGATCAGGCAATACAATCAATGGGTGTTTGGAATTTACAACACTATGGTGCGAACTTTGCATCGGCAGGTCATTTGTACTTTATAAGAATATCCGGAATTAGTGAAAAAAAGAGAAATAATATAATCAACATGATGGCAGAGGCCGGTATAGCATGTAACGTCCACTATAAACCATTACCTATGCTTACAGCTTATAAGAAATTAGGGTTTGATATAAAAGACTATCCCAATGCTTATAACCAGTATGCTAATGAGATTACACTTCCATTACATACATTGTTAAGTAATGAAGATGTGGAATATGTATGCAGCAAATTTAAAAGTATTTTAGAAGTGGTTTTAAATAAGAGTGAACTTGAAACACAAGTGGGGTAAATAGATGTATAGGCATTTTTTTAAAAGAACTTTTGATATTCTAATTGCACTTATCGCACTTCCGATTTGGTTAATAATATTAATTGTTATAGGGCCAATTATTTACTGCCAAGATAGAGGATCGATTTTTTACAATGCACCGCGTCTTGGCAAGGGCGGTAAGATTTTCAGGATGTATAAATTTCGTTCAATGAAGATGAATGCACCTGACCTTAGGAATGAGGATGGTTCAACTTATAATGCAGAGAATGATTCTAGGTTGACTAAAATAGGAAAATTCATACGTAAAACAAGTTTGGATGAAACACCTCAACTGTTAAATATTATTAAAGGAGATATGAGCATTATTGGTCCTAGGCCAGATTTGCCAGAGCATTATAATTTGTATCTGGGAAATGAAGTGCGAAAATTGGAAGTCAGACCTGGTGTAACAGGTTATAATCAAGCATATTTTAGAAACACTGTGTCATGGAAGGAAAGGATTCAGAATGATATCTATTATGTAGACAACCTTTCATGTTTTTTTGATATTAAGATATTTTTTATAACTATCATATCAGTACTTAAGCGCGAATCGGTATATATTTCTGAAGATGGGCGATAACCATATGGATATATTAGTTAAAGACTTGAATTAAGGTGGTGTCATTCTGGAATACAGATATTCTAATGGAGCTGCATCTATCTACGAATTAGATTGGGATACGAGTTTTTTTGGTGTTGCTTGTGCCAAAGTTATCTTATATAAGCCGCTTACGCTAAGCCAGTGGATAGAACTGAAAGAAAAACTTTCCAATTATCAGTTCATATCAATTGAAAATCGTGATTCTGAACCCAATAATACGCAGATTATAGGTAGAGAGACATCTGCATTCCTAGCTGATATAAATATGCAGTTTTCTAAATCTATTATTACTGAAAAGGAAATGCCTTCAAATATTGAGATTCATAAGGGCTATAAAAGAAATAATGAAATCATAGAAATGTCAGAATTTGGATACTCAAAGTTTATTGATGATAGAGAACTAGCTAAACGTGGTGGTGATCAAGTATACCGCCAATGGGTAATTAATTCTTTTGAAAGATCAGATAAATACTATGCTATATCTAAAGATGAGAACGACACCATCAATGGTTTTCTATTACATTCCTACTCGAACACTGCGTGTGTAATCGAACTCATTGCTGTATCAAAAATAATGACTAACGTTGGAATAGGAACGAGGTTGTTCGAGGCTGTAGAATTCTCGGCTAATAATAAAGGAATTAAGGAGATTATTGTAGGAACCCAAGTGAGGAATAGAAATGCTATTAATTTCTATCATAAAGTAGGGTGCAAACTGGTAGGTTGTCATCAGGTTTATCATTTATGGAATTTAAAAAAGTAATTCTTATCGTTTTGTAAGTAGACAGTTTACTTGATTGAACAAAGTAATATCGAAATGGAGCATTAATAAATGGCAAAAGTCTTAGTTACAGCGCATCTGGGGCGACACTTTAGAATTTTTGGGCATTATGATTATAAAGTCTTGTTAGATATGGGACATGAAGTCCATATTGCTGCTAATTTTAATGGGGAATTAGATACTTTTGAAGATTCTAGAGTTATAAAGCATCAAATAGATTTTTCAAGAAGTCCATTTAGCTTCAATAACTTGAAAGCATTGAAACAACTAAGAAAATTGTTTGAAGATAACTATTTTGCTGTGATACATTGTCAATCACCATCAGGTGGTGTAATTACACGATTAGCAGCGGCTAAAACTAGGAAAATGGGTTCGAAAATTTTGTATACAGCTCATGGTCTGCATTTTTATAAAGGTGCACCACTTCTTAATTGGATTATTTATTTTAATATCGAGAAAGTGGTTGGTCGATACACGGATTGTATTATTACAATCAATGAGGAAGATTATAAAAACGCAAAAAATAAGTTAGGGATTAGCTCTACAGAATATATACATGGTGTAGGTATCGATTTAAACAAATATTCGAGTAATTCATTCGAGAAAAAAGCGAAGTTAAGAGAAGAGTACGGGTATAATCAGTTGGATTACATATTAATGTATTCAGGAGAACTTAGTTACAGAAAACATCAAGATTTACTTATAGAAACAATAAGTATACTTAAATATAAAATCCCTAATATCAAGCTTTTATTGGCAGGGACTGGTAAAATGCATAATGAATACGAGCAAATGACTAAAAAACTAAATGTTGACGAACAAGTTATGTTTTTAGGATACCGAAATGATATTGCAAATCTCTTGTCAATAGCAGATATTTATGTTTCTTCGTCAAGACAAGAAGGGCTCCCTGTTAATATTATGGAAGCTATGGCATCAGGCTTACCATTAGTCGTTACTAACTGTAGAGGCAATCGCGATTTAGTTGAAGACGGGATTAATGGGTATGTTGTTGAGGTTGACGATAGAAATGGATTTGCAGCAGCGGTTGAGAAGCTCTTTTTAGAAGAAGAATTGAGAAAAATATTTAGTATAAGTAGTATTAAACAAATTCAGAAGTATTCAGTTGATGATATTTCTAATGAAATGGTTAAAATATACTCAAATTATTTAAATCATTAAATATGACGATTATTAATCTTTACGGAGAAAGGAGTTGGAAGTTAACTAGTATGAAAAAAAGAGTATTACATTTGTTAACGAGTAACGTGTATTCTGGAGCAGAAAATATAGCCACTAGCATCATTGATTCAATGTCCGATAATTATGAGATGGCCTATGCATCGCCTAACGGTCCTATACAAGAAGCTTTAGCAGAGAAGAGAATTTCTTATATACCAATTAAGAGTTTTAATCCAATATACCTAAACTCAATATTTCGACAATGGAAGCCGGATATTATTCATGCTCATGACTTTAGAGCAAGCATTGGTTCTGCTTTCTCTTTATATCCTTGTGATGTGATTTCTCATATACATCAAAATCCACTGTGGATTAGGAGTTTGAATGTTAATACACTACTGTATTCATTATCATGTTTCTTGTATAAAAAAATAGTTCTTGTGTCACCAATTATAGCTGAAGAAGCATTGTTTTCTAAGTTTTCAAAAAAGAAAATACGTACTATATATAATGTAGTCAGTAAAAAGAAAGTGGTTAGATTATCTAGAGAAGATAACTTTAAGGAAGTATATGATATTGCTTTTATTGGCAGAATGGCAGCCCCTAAGAACCCTTTAAGATTTATTGAAATCATGAAGGAAATAATTGATATAGACTCAACTGTTAAAGCGGTAATGGTGGGGAGTGGTGCATTATATCAGTCATGTGAGGAATTAATTAATTCACATGGATTGAAAGATAATATAAAGATGGTGGGGCATTTATCTAATCCCTTCACAATTATGAATAACTCTAAATTAATAGTTATGACATCATCGTGGGAAGGATTTGGTTTAGTTGCAGTTGAGTCCATGATATTAGGTAAACCAGTATTTTCTTCTCCAGTAGGAGGGTTAAAATTGATTGTGAATGAGAATTGTGGTGGGTTATGTGAATCAAACGAAGAATTTATAGTGAAGATGCTACATGCTTTAAATGATCAAAACCATTACATTTCTTTAAGTGAAAGTGCAAAAATAAATGCAATGAAATTTTGCGATGAGGAAAAATGGGAACTTGAATTATATGAGTTATATCAGAAATAAGAAGGTGTGCATAAACGAAGATACAATGTAGCAACGGAGGAAAGTTAGTGTACAACCCCAAAAATAATACATTGAAGCTAATATTAATATATATATATGCTTTCTATGTAATATATATGCCTGAATTGAAAAGTTTTATTGGACTGAGAAGTCACCTAATATTAGTAATTCTTCTGTTAATTATGATTATTCCTTTTCTACTGAGTAAAAGAGATGTAATGATTGTAAAAAATAAACATATATTTTATTTATGTCTAGGAATAGTTATTTCCAGTGTATATTATGCATGTCGTGCAGCAATAGTGGGAAGTGATTTAAGATTAATTCAAAACAACTACATCATAGTACAAATATTACATGTAATTATAATAATTAACATGATTAAGAGAGTAGGATATGGAAAAGAATATGCAATTAGATTACTGATGAATTTAGGTGTAATTCAAGGGCTAATTTGTATTGGCATGGTCTTATTTCCATCCTTCAGGGATATTGCTCTGAATCTGTATTACAATGGAGAAAATGAAAATGTATTTATTTCTGCAAGCCGCATTTATGGTATAAGCAGTGATTATACATTTTTCACACCTGTTTTTCATGGATTACTTGCTGTGGTTGCTTTTATTTTTGCTGTATTCAAAAGCTACAAGTATTTATATTATATTCCATTCATTTTAATATCCATATTACTAAATGGGAGGATTGGCCTAATAATATTTGTATTTGGAACATTCATTGGCTTTACTCTAATAATATTAAAGGGTAAGAAATTACTAAAAATTATTCAATATACATTTTTATTCATTACGATAATTACATTTAGTTTATATTTCATTAAGATGGTTGCACCTGGCACATATTCATGGATAGAGAGTGGGTTTGAGGATACAGTGTTATTATTCTCAACTAAAGAATTGGAAGGGAATTATGTATCTTTATTTGGAACAATGTTGTATTGGCCTGAAGGAATAAGTCTTTTGTGGGGAGAAGGCCATAGAGTTTACGGTGAACATGGAGCCACTCGGGGATTTTATCCTTCTGATATAGGATATGTAAACGATATGTTTATGGGAGGGATTATATATATTTCGTTGTTATATATTTCTGTTTTTAAGTTTTTACTCGTAAAAATTCGTGATAATGACAATACGTTCAACGTAATAAATGATGTTTTATCTATTGTATTGGTTTTTATTATGCTACTTTCTAACTATAAAGGAGAAAGCCTTAAAGCGGGGACAATATTACTTGGGGCCATGTTTATAAAGTTAATCCTTATGGAAGAGGAACATAAAATATTAGATAAAGGATAAAAACTAGGATTCATTCTTGAGGAGAAAACCATGAAACCAGATATAACAATTATCATCCCTGTTTATAATAGGGAAAATAATATTACATTAGCTCTAAATTCATTACTTAAACAGACTTATAAAAATTTTGAAGTAATTATAATTGATGACGGTAGTACTGATAATTCACATGAAACTATAAAAAGATATACAAGTGTTGATTCACGATTTAAATATTACTTTCAATATAATTCAGGAGTATCGGCAGCAAGAAACAAGGGGATAAGAGAAGCAACGGGCAAGTACATTACGTTTTTAGATTCAGATGATTATTATGAACATACATTTTTGGAAAAAATGAATCACAGAATTATGAAAGATGATAATGATGTTTGTTATTGTGGATATTATAGAGTAACCCCACAATCTAAACAAAAATCTTTTACAAGATTTATTGAAGGTAATATTTTGAGAGAATATATACTTGGAAGAGTCAGCATTCATACAACAGGATGGATGATAAAAAGAAATTTTATATTAGAGAAACAAATATATTTTACAGAAGGTGTTTCGTGGGGAGAGGATATAGAATATTTTTGTAACATATTAACTGCTACTAGAAAAGTGTGCTGTGTAAAAGATTATTTAACCAACTATACAGTTGATTTTAGTACTGATAATTTGTCTATTTTTTCAATGGATAAGATTGATAAAGATAAGGAGTATATAGATAGAATAAAAAAGAAAACAGAGATATTGAACAATAAAAATATTAGAAGTGCTTTAATTGATTATAGGTTATCAGCACTTATAACATATAAGTTAATAAGTGCATTAAGTCATAAAGCCGATAGAAATGAGGTAGTTTATTACTTTAATAAGTATAGAGAGTATATTGTGAATTTTAAATTTAATAATGGTTTTCGAAGTGTTAAACTGTTCGGTTATAAATTAATTCTGTTTTCACATATATATAAGATTAATAAATTTTTGAGTAGATAAATTTAAATTAATAAATGAATTGTTCAGGGAGACTTTGTAACTGTGAGTGAGTGGAAGCGATTCATAAAATCAAGTGGTATATATTTTCTTGGAAATATGTTATCTAAATTAGTTTATCTATTCTTATTACCACTATATACAAGATACCTAATTCCCGAAGATTACGGTTATTATGATCTTACTATCGCTTACCTTTCAGTAGCAACATCAGTGTTGTTTTTAGACATTTGGAATGCTGTACTTCGGTTTATGTTTGATTATTCCAAGATCGAGGAAAAATACAAAGTCGCATACAGCGGTAGTGTTATTTTTGTAGGTTCAATTATTGTATTTCTTTTGTTATTACTAGTTATTAATATCTTTATAGATATTAAATATTTTTATTATGTAATGATGTACGGAGTTTTAACAACGTTGCAGAGTTATTACTCATCAGTTATTAGAGGTATTGGCAGAAATGTAGTTTTTGCCATTTCAGGTGTAGTAGTTTCTTTTGTTGGTGCTGGTTTCAATGTATTCCTAATAACACAGTTGCATATGGATTATTCATCTATTTACTTATCAGGTATAATTTCGATTGCGATTCAATTGATAATTTTGGAAGCGAACATGAGACTCATACAGAAATTTTCTTATGAACATATAGATATGAAAATAGTAAAAAGATTATTTATATATGCAGCACCACTTTGCATAAACTCATTAAGTTTCTGGTTACTTACAAGTTATAATCGAATAGCTGTAGGATCATTTCTCAGTGTATATGAAAATGGATTGTATTCAATTGCAGGAAGGATATCCTCAATACTCATTATGTTGTCAATGTGCTTTTCTCTTGCATGGCAAGAAACAGCATTCTCTAAAAAAGGAACTAATGAGGAACGAGGGATATTTTTTTCAAAAGCCTTAGATTTATATTTGAAAACTCTAATATTTTCGACAATTCTACTATTACCTATGATATGGTTTGCATTCCCAATCATTGTGGATTCAACTTACGCTGATTCAAAAAATTACGTTCCTCTTTATTTAGTTGGTACTATGCTAAGTATATTGAGCGGGTTTTTAGGGAGTATATTCGGTAATATAATGAAGACAAAAATTATTTTTATATCAACATTGATAGGGGCGCTTGTTAATGTTGTTACAATACAATTTTTGATGAATATTTACGGTGGCAACGGAGCGAATATTTCTTTGATACTTGGTTTTTTTGCCACAGCGCTGATACGGATAATATTCTTGAGAAAAATTATATTTTTACAAGTAAATGTAAAGTTACTAGTTATAGGTGTTGTTTTGATCTATGTATACATTCAGATATATAAAGGATTTAATGGCATGATGAATTTAATTTTCTTCTTTCTTAGTTTATTATTTGCATTACTATGTTTTAGAAGAGAAATCTTAGAGATTCTTGAGAGTAGAAAAAGAAGAAGTTAAGGAAGGTAACTATGAATAAAATAATAGAACTAAGGCAAATGAAAGATATAGAGTTAGAAATTTTGAAAAAAGTAGTGGAATTTTGTGATGATAATAATTTGCGTTATTTTCTTGCTGGCGGAACTTTATTAGGGGCAATAAGACATAAAGGCTTCATTCCTTGGGACGATGATATTGATATTATTATGCCTAGAAAGGATTATATGAAGTTTCTTCAATTGTCAAATAATGGGATTGGTAATAAGTTGAAAGTAATTGATGCTTACAATTCGACAGATTATTACTACCCTTTTGCTAAGGTTTTTGACTCTGATACAAAATTAATAGAACACGATATATCAACCAAAGAGATCGGAGTCTATATTGATATATTCCCAATGGATGGATTGCCTACAAATATTGAGTTATCACGGAAGCATATTAATAAAATTTACTATTTTAACATATTGCGTTTTTTAATGATTCATAAACTTAAGAAACATTCTCGAAAACCACATTTATTGCTTATGAGTACATTGCTAAATTATCTTTTCAGGTTTAAATGGATTATTAAAAAAATGGATGAATTAGCCACTAAATATGATTTTGACTCATGTGAATATGTAGCCGTTGTTGTTTCTGGTTATGGACAAAAGGAAAGAATTGAGAAAAAAGATTTTTCTAATTTTGTAAAAGTAGAATTTGAAAAAGAATATTTTAATGCACCTGTGGGTTATGAAAGATATCTTACGAATTTATATGGAAATTATATGGTGTTACCTCCTGTAGATAAAAGAATATCTCATCATAAGTATGAAGTATACTGGCGTTAACTAGTATCTTACAGAAAGGTTCTGAATATAATGAATATAGCAGTGATTATTGCCGGTGGTAGTGGACAAAGAATGAATCAAGATATCCCAAAACAATTTATAAATGTATTTGATAAACCGATAATAATACATACACTTCAAGTCTTTCAAAATCATCCGGATATAGATGCAATTGCAGTAGTTTGTTTAGATGATTGGAAAGAAATATTAAGAGCGTATTCGAAACAATTTAATATTACGAAGCTAAAATGGGTAGTTTCAGGCGGAAGTAATGGCCAAGCCTCCATAAGAAATGGAATTTTAGCATTGGAGGAGGATTGTAATCCGGAAGATATTGTTCTTGTGCATGATGCTATTAGACCTATGGTATCAATGGATATAATTTCAGATTGTATAGTAAAGTGTAGAACTTATGGAAGTGCTATAGCTGCAATATCATGCGCGGAAGCAGTATTAAAAAGTGATGACAAGATTAAAGCCGATGAAAGTATTTCTCGTGATTCATTAATGAGAACACAGACACCCCAGGCGTTTAAATATTCAAGACTTAAATGGGCTCACAAGGAAGCTTTATCACGTGGAATTACAAATTCAGTAGCTTCATGTACTTTAATGGTTGAACTTGGGGAATCAGTATATTTCTCAGCAGGATCTGAAAAAAATATTAAATTAACGACAATCGATGATATTGAAATCTTCAAAGCACTTTTGCAATCAAAAAAAGATGAATGGCTAAAATGACGAGAAGGAGGATTAATGAATTTGTTTTCTAAAAATGAATTTTATACTTCTGATTTATACTCGCTAATTAATATTGATATTCCATGGAATAAAATGAGAAATAAATGCATTTTGATCACTGGCGCAACAGGTTTAATTGGTTCTTTTCTTATAGATTTATTGATGTTTAGAAATGAACACTTTAATGAAAATATTAATATCTTAGCAATTTGTAGAAGTCGTACTAAAGCGCTGAAGCGATTTGGGGAATACATTAAAAACAAAAATTTTTTTGTATGGGAACAGGATGTTTGCGAAAAAATTAAAACAGATATTAAGGTTGATTATATTATTCATGGTGCTAGTAACGCGGATCCTCAAACATTCTCTAAGGATCCTGTAGGAACAATGTTGGCAAATTTTATAGGTATGTCTAATTTGTTAGAGTTCGCCAGAAATCATAATGTTGTGCGAACTTTATTTCTTTCAACAGGGGAAGTATATGGGGAAACTAATGAGGAAGCTATAAGTGAAGATACTTGTGGGTATGTTGATTTTAATAGTTCTAGATCATGTTATCCAGAAAGTAAACGTGCTGCAGAAACTCTATGCTCGAGTTATATCGCACAATATGGAATTGATATTACTATAGCTAGACTTTGTTATATATATGGACCAACAATGACAGACAAAGATAGTAGGGTTATTGCTCAATTTATACGTAACACATTGGCAAATGAAGATATAGTTATGAAAAGTGAAGGTGCCCAACTTCGCTCTTATTGCTATATATCTGATGCTGTTTCAGCTTTATTATACATTCTCCTTTTGGGTAATACAGGTTCTGCATATAATATCGCTAATAAAAATTCTAATGTTACGATAAGACAAATTGCTGAGACTCTATCTGAGATATATAATCTAGGTATAAGATTTGAAATTCCTGAAGTAACCGAAAAAAAAGGATATTCAAAAGTGCAAAGAGCAGTGTTAAATACAGAAAAATTAGAAAATCTTGGTTGGAACCCCACGGTAAACCTTAAGGATGGTTTAAAGAAAACTCTATCAATCATTAAGGCTAGTACATAAGGAATTTGCGTATTATAAGAAAAAATAAGTTGATTGTCGCGGGGGATATAAGTCCAAAGTAATGTTGAAATTTGTAATATTAGGTCGAATAAATCATGTACATTCTCCCATATTTTTGTTATTATACGGGTAACAAAAATCAACTGCAATTCCGCACGAAAAGGGCAAAACCATTGAAAAGTGGTGACGCAAAGCTATAGGGGCTTATCTGAAGAACAGACTGCCAGCCAGCTCCCGAATATCGAGCCTCCCGTCACGGAATTTGTAGAATAATGGAGGAACTTCGTATGATCCGACGCTTTGAGCTTGTTCGTAAATGGCATCACTTGTGTATTCTATTTCAAGAAATGCTTTTGGATGGCTGCTTGGATGAAGCAAAACGAATGGAGATTTATTTGAAAATTGTTCACCACCGAAGTAAGCTGGCGCGTCTAACTCCGGCGTAAGTCAGTACATACGTTGTCAGTCGTGGATCTGAATAGATTATCCTTATAAGCTGACGCCTGATCCTCATCAAGCGTCGGCTTATTTTTTTTGAGATTAGACGTAAGGAGAATAGACACCGGTGAAGAGAGCGCGTATCATTCTAGCCGTCTCGCTTGTTGTTCTCGCGATAAGCGTATACGGCAGTATCAGCTTATATACCAAGCTGAATAAGGTCGATGAATTAAATCAGCGAATGGAAAAAACGGCTAAGAACGAGGATAGCCAAGTGTCCGATCCGGTTTTGGATCAGCCGCCAGCGCAGGACGAAAAGCCTGAGGCTGAAAGTGATGAATATGATGTGCAGGCAGCGGAGCCGTCAGAAGAGCCTGGTGGGGAGTCTTCGACCACGCCTTCTGCAACACCAACGCCGGAGCAGACGTCTGGTGACGCAGGCGAGGGGCAGAAGCCGGAGGGCGATGCGACAGTTTCGGTGGACAAGGCACAGAAGAAGCAGAAAATCGATGCTGCGATTACGGCGGAGATGGAGCAGCTGAGAGCTTCCTGCCAGACGGTCAGCAAGAGCTTGGTCGAGCAGATTTTAGGCGAGCTAAGCGGCAATAAAGAGGCTACTCTGAAGACGATTCAAGACAAGTATTTGACGAAGGTATTCGCCGCGGAGGCTAGTTGCGATGCGAGATTCAATCAGCTGCTCAGCAGCGTGCAGAGGAAATATGCTGAGGCATATCTATACGATCAAGCGCTGCCGGATTGGAGTTCGCAATATGAGAGTGCCAAGGAACAGGCTCGAGCTGATGCGCTTGTCGCGATAGCTAATACAGTACAAAAATGAACTGCCCAAGAAGCTCCACAAACCCAAAAAAAGGTTGGCCGCTGGCCAACCTTTTTTCTCTCAACCACTAGTGGTCTTAAAAAGATAACTTAAAAATAGCCCCAATCATTTGATTGCTCAGAGCTGTAAATTTAACTCCGTATCTGAATTGAAGCAGCCCGTCCACATTTTCTTTCCAAATAATAACCCCATTTAAGTCCCCATAAGAATCACTATGAAATTTATAAATAATCCCTTCATCGACAGGGAATGACAAGTTGGATTCAAATTGTAAACCGCCCAATGAAATATTCCGAACCAGTACATCTGTTTTTTCTGTTAATTGACTCTCTTGGTTGATTGTTTCTATTGTCAAATCCGAAAGAGAGGAAACCTTCAGCCGATCGTATAAACGTAGGTTATTTGTAGCCATTATCAGCACATCCCTTCTACTTCATTAAATCATATGAACACGCAACAGAGAATGGGAAATGAGTCCTACGGGATATCCACTAAAATCAAGTCTTTACTGGTACTATTTGATAATATCTATTAAAATAAAATAGGTACACAGAACGACAATTTATGCGGATTGTCTATTTTATGGATAAGAAAGGAATTGACTATGAAAAACCTGCGATTATTAGCATCACTCCTTATCGTCATCTTCTTGTGTAGTGTTCTTTCAGTAAGTGCGTTCGCCGCTGAAAGCTCTGTAAAAGTAAAAACCGTTTCAGTCACACTCCAATTTGACGGACAAGTTCTTAAACTGCCAGAAGGCCAGCACTCCTTCATTTATCAAGGACGTACATATGTACCAATTCGTTATATCTCCTATGCACTGCAGAAGTCGGTTAAGTGGGATGGAGTTAAAGCTTCAATCTCCGAACCAACGGAGGAGGAGCTAGCAGTGCTGAAGAAGCAGCTGCAAGGCGTGACTGCAGGTAACCAGACGCCGCAAGCTAACGTTGAAATTAACATCCAACCGGTAAAGGCGACGCTTGAGTTCGATGGGGAAATAGTGGCTTTGCCAGCGGGACAAGCTCTATTTGGCTATAAAGGCGCGATCTATGCGCCGCTTCGCTTCTTGTCGGAATCGGTAGGTACAGTAATCGACTGGGATCCGGTGACGAAGACGGTTAGCGCAGAATCTGAGGCTTATCGTATGGAGCACGGAACGGAAGACGATATTGTTTTGCCAGGAACCAGCGGCGCTGTTGAAGGCGGTGGAGCGGGCTCGGGAGCAGTCAGTGTTAAGCTTACCTATGAGCAAATTACAGCTGAAGCGGAAGCGAAGTTAACCTCACTTCGTAATAGCTGTAAGGCTGCTTTAATGAACATTGCATTGCAATATGTGGCGGCCGATGATGCGGGTAAAGCGAATTTGAAGGCGAGGGGCTTACAAGAGATGGATAGCTGCACGTCGAAGTTTGAGGTTATTATGACAGATACGTCTGCGAAACTCACCGCGAACGGGTACAGCACTGCGATTATCGCTGAATATCGGGCCGCATACAATGAAGAGCTTGAAGCAGGACGAGCGATTGCTGAAGGCTTGGCATAAATAGAATGCTGCCGATGATTGTGAATTGACAGCTTCCCCGACCCTCGAGGTTGGGGGATTTTTTTTATTTTCAGCAGGAACATTAATAGTCTGTTAGTCCCTTTATTTTCATTATTATCGTCGTATAGTTTGATGAAGGTATATGTAGGAATGTGTCGAATTATCTAGATATACATATTTCAACTAGAAGAGCTTCTCGGAAACGATAGGTTTATGAATGAACGGAGGCGAATAGCTAGCCACATGATTAAGCGGAAATCAGGCTCCAAATCGAATTTGAGTGTTGCGAAAATTGTAGGCTTATATATCACATGCGGCATCCTTTGGATTGTATTTACGGATTACTGGTTCGCTCACTCGAATAATCATGAGGTGCATCCGGAGGAATCTCTGAAGGGCATTTTATACGTGATCATCACCGGAATTCTGCTTCATATGCTGCTGCGGCGGTATCTGAAACAAATTTTGGAGGTCAAGCAGAAGGCGCAGAAGAGTGAAGAAAGCTTTCGCGAGATATTTGAGCATGCCAACGATGGTATTGCGCTGTTTTCCATAGATGAGCATTTCTCCATGCAGTTTAGAGGCTCGAATGACTTGTTTCAACGAATGACCGGTTATTTCGAAGAAGAGCTTCGGGTCCTTTCGCCATTTCGCTATATCCACTCATCCGCGTTCTCCTCGAATCTATCCAGTTTAGTGAAGGATGGAGAACGGGTGGAAGAGGTTGAGATTCATACGAAGGACGGTTCGGTCATATCGGTTGAAGTAAATTCGAAAACGTTCAGGAAAGGGAATCGAGTTGATGTTGTATCTGTGTTCAGAGACATTACGGATCGCAAGCATGCAGATCAGATGATTCAATTTCTTGCTAATCACGATTATTTAACAGGGCTGCCAAATCCCCGGGTATTATATGATGAGCTAAACCGATTGATTGGTGCAAACAAGGAATTTGCTCTTCTCATTATTCAGATTGATCGGTCCAAGTGGCTGCGAAATACAATCGGAAGAACAAATAGCAATGAGCTCATGGTCATGATTGCCAAGAGGCTCATACAGGCATTACATATGAATAATGTCACCACTAGAATAAGCGATGATCAATTTAAAGTGCTGCTTCCAGGCGTGAATAAACAACAAGGCTTTGAACTGCATAGTCAGATTGAGGAACAACTCACGCTGCCTTTCCTGATCGGCGAAGATGAAATCAAGCTGGATTTCGGAATCGGCATCTCCAGCTATCCCGTAGACGGAGAAGACGAGCAGTCGATCATTCGTCTTGCGAACTATACCTTAAATCAGGTGAAGGACGGCAATCCGGAGCAGCGGAAAGACAAGCAGCGAAATATCGATTTTAAACGAAAGGTATTAATGGAGAATGAACTCCCGGTTGCCGTTGCCAGAAATCAGTTCTCCTTGCTCTATCAGCCTAAAATATTATTGTCTTCGAAAGAAATTGTCGGAGTAGAGGCTTTGATAAGGTGGAACCACCCGGTGCTTGGTACCATATCGCCGAATGAATTTATCCCGATCGCCGAAGAAATGGGTTTTATCGTTCCGATCGGCGAGTGGGTATTGCTTGAGGCGTGCCGGCAAGTGAAAGCTTTTCAAGAGATATCAGGTGTTCCGCATACCGTTTCCGTAAATATTTCATCGAGACAATTCGTGCAGCGCAATATTGTCGATGTTGTCAAAAAAGCTGTCTATGAATCTGGTATTGAGCCGGAGCAGCTCGTTCTGGAAATAACGGAAAGCATTACGATAAATTTCGAGTCCTCTATTCATGTGTTAAGAGCGCTGAAGGATCTGGGCGTTAAGATCAGTATCGATGACTTCGGTACGGGCTACAGCTCTTTGGCTTATTTGAAACACCTGCCGATTGATGAATTGAAAATAGACCGTTCTTTTATCCAAGATATTGTTCATCAAACGAATGATCGAAACCTTGTCCAAACGATCATTTCCTTGGCGCATCATATGAATATGCAGGTGGTTGCCGAGGGTGTACAAGCAACGGGACAGTTGGATTGTCTCAATGAGCTTGACTGCGATATGGTTCAGGGATATTACTTCAGCCCGCCAATCGATCCCGTTTTACTCGGAACCTTACTGACACGCGGCAAACGGATCACGTTTTTGGACTAGCTTGGGACGATAACATTTCTTTGAGGGGGAATTAGTAGATGGCAATACTAATAACTGGAGGGGCTGGCTATATTGGCAGTCATACCTGTTTGGAGTTATTAAATAGCGGCTATGAAATAGTCGTTGCGGACAATCTTAGTAATAGTCATATTGTATCCTTACATAGATTGCGTGAGCTTACAGGCAAACCTATCACCTTTTATAACGTCGATTTGTTGGATAGGGACAGCGTAGAAACTATTTTTCTAGAAAACAAGATTGATGCCGTTATCCATTTGGCCGGGTACAAAGCTGTCGGTGAATCCGTTCAGATCCCGCTCCATTATTATCATAATAATATGACCGGAACCCTTATTCTCTGCCAGGTCATGCAAAAGTTCGATGTGAAGCGGATGGTATTTAGTTCTTCGGCGACCGTGTATACCTCCGCTGAATCCGTGGCTATATCCGAGGATTCTCCTCTTGGAGCCACTAATCCATATGGACGTACCAAATTGATGATTGAAGAAATGCTGCGGGATCTTTATGATTCTGATCATAGCTGGAGTATCTCGCTCTTGCGGTACTTCAATCCGGTGGGCTCTCACGTAAGCGGCCGAATCGGTGAGGATCCGGGTGGCATTCCTAATAATTTAACGCCATATATTACGCAGGTAGCGGTTGGGAAGTTGAATAGCCTTCGGGTTTTCGGCAACGATTATCCAACGCCGGACGGTACGGGAGTAAGGGACTATATCCATGTGGTGGACCTTGCTTTGGGGCAACTTAAGGCCATTGAGAAAGTCATGTCAACGACCGGCGTGGAGGCCTATAATCTAGGTACGGGCAAAGGTTATAGCGTATTGGAAATGATTCGCACGTTCGAACAAGTATCAGGCAGGAAGATTCCCTATACCATTGTAGACCGAAGGCCTGGCGACATTGCCGTCTGTTATGCGGATCCGTCTAAGGCGATTAAGGCATTAGGCTGGGCTGCAGAGAGAGGAATCGAGGAAATGTGCGCGGATGCTTGGCGTTGGCAGTTACATAACCCGAACGGATACGAAGAAATGGAACAATCAAGCCTGGTATGAATTCTTACAATTCATGCAGGTAAAATGTCGTATCGTGTAGAATAAATTTAGACTATAGTGTAAATTTGCACTAGTAGCTACGGAGGATTACATTTGGATAAAAATAGTCTTTTCGGCAAGGTAGCCGTTATTACTGGCGGAGCGCAGGGGATTGGCAGGAAGGTCGGAGAGATGCTGGCCAATAAGGGAGCCTGTGTCTGGTCGGGAGATATTAAGGGATCCAGGGATGATAGTCCGCCGGCTGCTGGGGAAGTAAGCCGAATTTATCTGGACATTACGGATGAGAAGCAGGTTGTAGATTTTTTTGATAGAATCGCTGTTCAACACGGCAGGGTGGATATTGTTATTAATTGCGCAGGCATAGGCATGTTCAAGCCTATTGTTGATACAACGCTTGAAGAATGGAAACGGGTGCTCGATATAAATGTAACCGGGGTTTTCCTTTCATCCAGGGAAGCATTCAAGCTGATGAAGCGAAATGACGGCGGCCGGATTATCAATCTTTCCTCGATTTCCGGCGTTACGCCTATTATACATAATGGTGCCTACGGGACATCGAAGTACGCTGTGCATGGATTTACCCAAATTATGAACGAGGAAGGAAAAGAATTCGGAATTAGAGCCACAACCGTTATTCTCGGGGCAACCCGGACGGAGATGACCGATGGGCTTGGGGCGTTTGATCCGAACGAGATGATCCCGGTAGAGGATGTGGCGGATGCCCTCATCGAAATTGCTGCTAAGCCGCTGCACATCCGGATGGATGAAATTAAGATCATGCCGCCTATGGGAATCCTGGCCAGCAAATTTCAATAGAAATGAAGCATCGCGGGTAAAGCAGGATAGGACAATATGACTGATCTTTGGAAAAGGTGGATGGGACCATGATTTATTTATCAAGAAAGCTTTATTTCTCTGCAAGCACTCGATACAGGGTAGAGGATTGGAGCGATGAAGAAAACAGGCAGGTTTTCGGCTTACGCAGCAATCCGAATGGCTACGGGCAGGATTATACGCTTGAGGTGATGGTGAAGGGTCCGCTTGATGAGCGGTCGGGTATCGTAGTCAATATCACCGACATCGACAAGGTGGTCAAGCATCTCATTCAGGAAGAATTCGATGGGAAGTTTTTGAATTATGAGCACCCTTATTTTGCAGAACGCATCCCTACTACGGAAAATATCTCGGAATACTTATGGAACGCGCTCGAGAACCAGTTAGCAGGCTGTGAATTGCACAAGATCCGCCTGCATGAAAATCATTATATACTTTCAGAAAAAGGGAGTGACAAGATGGTTCAATTGTCCAGAAAATATCATTTTTGCGCGGCTCACCGCCTGCATAGCGATCTGTTAACGGATGAAGAGAATAAGCAGATCTTCGGCAAATGCAATAACCCTCATGGGCATGGGCATAATTATTATCTTGATGTGACCGTGAGCGGACGGCCCGACTCTGTGACAGGCATGGTCATTAATCTGGCCGAGCTGGACGAGAAGGTTAACCGGATCGTTATTGATAAGTTTGATCATAAGAATCTGAATCTGGATACGGAAGAGTTCAGAAACGTTAATCCTACCTCGGACATTATGGTCAAGGTCATCTGGGAGATGCTGGAGCCTTCGCTGCCTAGTCTGTACAAAATCGGATTATGGGAAACAGAGAAAAACTACTTCGAATATTTAGGTCCCGGCAGATAGATAGAGGGGTAGATCAAGAACAGGGAGAGATTGCAAGTGTCATTAAAAAAGAAGCTTTCTATCATTTTTGCACTCGTTGTAACGGCTGTTCTCATTTTGAATAATACTTTATTTTATATCACCACGGAAACCCTGCTGCGTAAAGACCAGGAGAAGCAAATGGAGCTCATGGCTAAAGCCATAGGCATTACAATCGAGCATTCTAATTATGGAGCGCAGTATGTAGAAGACTTGATCGGGGAAAAATTGCGTTTCGCGGCAGTCGCCGCCCAGTATGCCTTGAACAAGGATATCGACAAGGTTACCGATGAACAATTAGAAGAGGTTTCGAACAAGGTAGGTGTCTCGTATATTACGCTGCTCAAAAGAGTAGACGAGGACATTAAGGGAGTGAAATCATCCGATCCTAAAGAACGGAATATGAGCACAAAGGACTGGGGGTATTGGTTTACAGCATTTGAACAGTTGTTGGATCATCAGAATGTAACCATTCCTGAAGGGCAAAAGCTGAAGAACTATTGGTCCGGCCCGATGAACACTTCCTATACCAATCCTGATCATGTCGCTAAATGGGGGTACTATTACGACGGGACAACGAACTATATCATTAACCCAGCCGTTTGGGACAGTCAGATCATGAACTTCAAGCAAGAGGTTGGCGCCGATTCGATTGTTACTAAGGCTTTAGAGAGCAATGATGCTCTTTTGGAGATCACCGGCTTTAACCCGCAGACTTTCGGAAAGCCGCCTATTTATACGGAAACGGATGGGCAAAAATACATTGATTTTGTTAACCAGGAAATTCAATTCGGCAAATATTCTTATCAAGACAAGGAAAATGATGTCCGGATTGTCTCCGAGGTAATGGCCACAGGCAAGCTGATGAGCGTTGAGGCCGTGATCAGCGGTAAGAAGGTGTTAAAAAGCTTCATCCCTATTATTCAATCGGAAACGCCTTATGTTATTGGTATCGTCACTGATTATGAAATCATTCAAGGCGTATTGAATAAGCAATTATTCAATAATGTTATCATTTCAATTATCGTTCTTCTCTTTGTTATCGGGTTCAGCTATCTGCTCGCCGCTTATATTGTCAAACCGGTCAACCGCATATTAAGGAAGGTAAATGAAATTGCGAAAGGCAACTTTGGCGCACAGCTGTCGATCGATCGGAAAGATGAGCTTGGCATGCTGTCTGTACAAGTCAATACGATGTCTCGAAACCTGGATAACTCTACAAAAGAATTAAAAGAGAAAAATGCCGAAATTGAATATCAAGCCTACCACGATTTCTTAACGGGCTTGCCGAACCTTCGGTATCTTACCAACCAGTTTAATGAAGAATTGCAGCGTTCGGAGACGATGGCGGTCATTTTCGTGGATCTGGATCGCTTCAAGATGATTAATGATATGTTTGGACATACGGTCGGCGACTTTTTGCTGAAGTCTGTTGCTAATCGAATTGTGGAGCATACCGAAGAAAATGGAACGGTCGCCCGGATAGGCGGCGATGAATTCATTGTTTTGATCCCGAATTACAATAGAGAGCTTTCCGCCAGCAAAGCCCAGGAGCTATTGAAGGTGTTGGCAATGCCTTTCGTTTACATGGGGAACGAGCTGTTCGTAACGCCTAGCATTGGAATCAGCCTGTACCCAACCGATGGAGATCATGCGGATAAGCTGGTTAAAAACTCGGATATAGCCATGTACCGTGCTAAGGAGCAAGGGAGAAACACGTATCAGTTTTATGAGCCTGAAATGAACGACTTCATTTACAAACGGGCTCAATTAGAGCAAGGCTTGCGAAAGGCGTTGGAATTGAATGAATTTACGCTGCTCTTCCAGCCTCAGATTGACTTAAACGCAGGCAAAATCATCGGCAATGAGGCTTTGATTCGTTGGAAACACGGTGTAGCGGGCATGATTTCGCCTGCCGATTTTATACCCCTATCAGAAGAAACCGGGTTAATCGTGCCGATCGGGGAATGGGTGCTTCGCAAGGCCTGTGAGCAGAATGTAGCCTGGCAGAAAGCCGGTTTTCCTCCAATGAGAGTCTCTGTTAATTTATCTGCACGCCAGTTCCAGCAAATGAACTTAGTGGAGAATGTAACGGAAATCTTATCGGAAACGGGCCTTGACCCTCAGTATTTGGAACTCGAGATTACCGAATCCATTGCCATGCATAATGAAGAGTATGTCATTGCGAAGCTTAATGCTTTGAAGACATTAGGGATCCGGATAGCGATGGATGATTTCGGAACCGGCTATTCTTCGCTGGGTTATCTCAATAAACTGCCGATAGACACGTTGAAAATTGATAAATCCTTCCTGGGCGATATTAAGGAGGGGTTGAATTCCGAAATTTGCGCTACGATCATAGCGATGGCTCGCAATATGAATCTGAACGTCATTGCTGAGGGAGTAGAGACAAAGGAACAGCTCGATTTCCTCTTCCAGCATAAATGTAAGGAAGCGCAAGGCTATCTGTTCAGTAAGCCCGTATCTGCAGATGAGTTTGTCTTAACGTATTTATCCATCCAGGAAATTGCGGCAGGCAATGTTGATAAAGGTTAAAGGTTTTGCCTAAGCGAATATCTTTCCCTGACCATCGCGGTCGGGGATTTTTTTATTTTAAAATAATCGTTTGCGTTTATTATTTCCAAGCTTATACCAGAAGTGACCTTTTTCGTCTTTGAATACTCGGATGCCAAACAGCTTCAATGGTGTCGATAGTTCAGTAAACATCATATAGCCGGACAATGAGCTCACCTCTTATTCTATTCTATTCTATCTGTAATAATACCAAACTTAAGACTTATTGACTACATTTAATTAGGACTTTTTTACTGTATGTGCACATGCTGGAATGACTGTTTTGAGATTTCATGCCATTTTGAAGTATGATAATAGATAGGTTATTGTTGGAGGTGCATTCGAATATGAAAGCGAAAGCGAAAGTAAAAGTGAATAAATCTATGAAATGGCTGCCGACTCTAGTATGGGGAATATTGTTTGCAGGGTGGTTAACGCTCGTATTTGTATTTTCCTCACAGTCCTATGAGCAGCAAAGCATACAACCGTTATTGAGGAAATCGCATATCTACATCGATATTGTCCGGCGGCTGCCCGAAGTGACGATAAAATACGGGAAGAAAGTTATTCATTCGCATGCTTCGCCTCTTGCCTTTCTTGAATTTCTGTTCCGCAAGGGCGCTCACTTGTTTGTGTATGCGACCTTTGCCTCTATACTATTTATGTTTATGCGATCTTTAAATCCTAGGCGGTGGTTCAGGGCGATTGCGGTGACGCTCGTTGTGGCCATTGCGGTTCCGGCACTGGATGAGTGGAATCAACTTCAATCTGATGAGCGAACCGGGAATGCTACTGATGTTGTGCTAGATTTTACAGGGGCATGTATTGGCTTGATTGTTTGCTTGTGTATCATAGGGTTTTTCAAGCTCTGGAGAAGATTTAAGTAGGAGAACGGAAATAAATAGTTGCGGACAAAATGAGGCCTATCCCTTATAATTATCGTTTGAGTATGATTACGATAGAATACAGGGGGAGTCGCAGCTTGCAACGCTTTGAACAACTAGATTCGCTCCGGGGATTGGCCGCGCTCGCGGTAATGGTGGGACATTTTTTTATGGTGTTCACCCCCTTTGCGCAAAATACATCAAACTTAGGGTTTATGGAATATCCGCTGAACCTGCTTAAATATACGCCACTGCATACGTTTTGGGGCGGGCATGAAGCTGTTATCATGTTCTTCCTGCTTAGCGGTTTCGTACTGTCACTACCTTTTTACAGTGATCGTCAGCAGCCGTATACGAAATATGTGATCAAACGGATATGCCGTATTTACATTCCATTCGTAGTCGCCTTGTTCGCAGCTGTTTTGATGAGAGAAGCGGTATTTGAGACGAAGCTGACGGAATTGACCGGGTACTATAACAATTTGTGGACGAGACCGCCGGATTTTGCTTCGATTTTGCATCATTTGTTGTTTATCGGAAATTATAATACGACGAAGTATGATCCGATCTTGTGGACGCTCGTGCACGAGATGCGTATATCGCTATTATTCCCTTTTATTATGATTATTATTGTAAAAGGCGGCTGGAAGCTCGGTTTGCCGCTTGCTTTCGCTTTATCCTACGGGGCTGAGTATTTACTTGCTCATTTTGAAACACGCTACATGACGAATTATGTGATTACCCTGCATTATACTTCGTTCTTTATTATCGGGGCGCTGCTGGCGAGGTATAGAGACGTACTGAGACAAGCTTACTCCCGCATGAACGGGTGGTGGATCGCGCTGCTTGTTATGGTTGCCATATGCGCCTATTCGTTTAAATGGATCGGCTATGGACAAACATTTCATGACATGTTCAAGCCGGACCGGGGCGATTGGATGATTGCCTTGGGAGCCTCTTTCTTTATCGTCGCCGCTATATCGTCGGTGCCTTTATCGACGCTGCTGCAGCGCAAGCCCTTGTTGTTTTTGGGCAAAATATCGTACAGCTTATACTTGTATCATATGATTGTGTTATTATCGCTGGCGCATTTGCTAAATGGTGTGCTGGATACATCATATATTGTTATGATTTCCTTTGTAGTTTCATTTGCAGTAGGCGCGCTCAGTTATTACTTTGTCGAGCTGCCGGCCATTCGTTTAGGTAAGCTGCTGACGAGCCGGGGCAAGAAGCAATCCGTTGCAGCGGGCAGCGGTGCTTCAGCCCGGATGTAATAGAAGTAGATAAGGTAGAGAAGGAACAGCTCTCGTGTGAGGGTTGTTCCTTTTTTTAGTTTAAGCAAAGTACTGGATGACAAAGTCACGAAACTTGCGGGCCGCCAAGGATAAGTATCGTTTTTCATGCCATATGATTTGGAAACGGCGTTGACAGACAGGGGATTCAATTGACAGCAGAGTAAGTTTGGAATCCTCTCCGCTTTTGCATCCGAAAAGCGCAACACCCAGCCCGGCGCGGACAAGACTTGCAACGGCGGTTGGTTCGTCAACCCGGCAGACAAAATTAGGCGTTATCCCTGCCTGACGGAAGAACATATCGTTCATTTTTTGAAACAGAAATCCCTCTTTATAGCCGATAAATGGTTCATCAGCCACCTCGCTTAAGTGAACGCTAATACGATCCGCAAATCGGTGCCCTTGAGGAACGGCCAGATAAACGTCTTCATTAAGCACAGTCACCTGTGCAAATCCTGGGCGTTCGATAGGCAGTGCAGTAAAGCAAATATCAACCTCACCGGCTTCAAGCAAGTATGCTATTTCTTCCGTCGTAGCCTGTGTGATCCTAAAGTTGACTTCCGGGTGGTGAGAAAGGAAATCGCTCAATGGTTCCGACAAACGATCCAAAGTCGATGTCGCCAGATGAATGCTCCCATGCTCCAATCCTGCCAGCTCGGCTACTTCTTTCTGTCCCTCATCCAGCAGGGTGAGCGCCTTTTCTACTCTATCCAAAAACGCTTTACCAAATGTGTTGAGTCGAATTCGCCCTCCTTGGCGGTCAAATAACGGTACCCCGACGTCTTCCTCTAACCGGGCAATCGTCTTGCTGAGCGCGGGCTGTGCGATACACAGCTCCTGCGCGGCCCTCGTCATATGTTCCATTTTGGCCACCGTTCTAAAATACCGCAATTGCAGCAGTTCCATACTTTTCTTCCCTCCCCATATACCCTGGTATATATACTATATGGCTTAAGATATATTTTTGTTTATATAGAATCGATTATAAAATAAAGTATGTAAGCATAACAACGCCCTTTCCCGGGAAGAAGTGCTGGATAAAATGTGGCAGAAGGGGGACGCATCTTTGGAAACCGGAGTTCAGCAGCAAGCAGGAGAAAAATTGATTCGTATTCTTGCATTCACTCTTGTCATATCCGTAATGAGCGCGACGATGTTCAATATTGTATTGCCTGAGATCGGCGCGGATTTTCATCTTTCACTCGCGCAAGTCAGCTGGGTCACATCAGCTTTTTTACTAATCTATGCCATCGGAACCGTTACCTATGGAAAGCTCGCCGACACCTACAAGCTCAAAAATTTGATTACATTCGGACTCATCTTTTTTGCTCTCGGCTCCATGGTCGGCCTAGCCGCTCAAGACTATTGGTTGGTTCTCCTCGGCCGGATGTTACAGGCGGTGGGGGCAGCAGTTATTCCGGCCACGGCCTCGATCATCCCGGTTCGCTATTTTCCGCCTGAGAGCCGGGGACGCGCTTTGGGAATATCAATGACCGGTTTGGCCATCGGCGCTGCTATCGGTCCTGTCGTTGCCTCTTTAGTGGTCAGCGTTGTTCATTGGCGGTTTCTGTTCTGCATGCCTCTCTTTACATTGTTCACATTGCCATTTTATCGCAAATATTTGGACGATGATCAAAGAAGGGCGGGGAAAATCGATTGGATTGGCGACGGACTGCTCGCTGGAACGGTGGCTTTGCTGCTTCTGGCGATCACGAATAATGCGTGGGTGCCCTGTGCCGGCTGCCTGGTCCTGTTCGTTTTGTTCGTAGTGAGAATCCATTCCGTGAGGGAACCTTTTGTTAAGCCTGACCTGTTCAGAAGCAAAGGTTATTCAATTGGATTGACGATTGCTTTCATGACGAGCGGGATCGGTTACTCACTCGCTTTTCTTAGCCCGCATTTGTTGTTCAATGTTAATCATCTGGATCCGGGACTGATAGGCTTCGCGATGGTTCCAGCCTCAATTACAACCGCGGTCTTGGGACGAAAAGGCGGCAAGCTGGCGGATGCGAAAGGCAGTCCGGTTCTTTTTTATACGGCATCCACACTTTTATTAACCTGTTTTGTCCTAATGTCATCATTCTCGGGAATTTCACCGCTGTTCATAGCCTTCTTTCTGATCTTCGGCAATGTGGGGCAAGCGTTCATGCTCATTGCGTTGTCCAATGCGATTTCCCGGACGCTGCCGAAGGAACAGAGCGGGGTGGGAATGGGGCTGCTGGCGATGCTTAACTTTATTGCCGGAGCTGTATCTGCAAGCGTTTATAGCAAAACGGTTGATCAAGGCGCAGATTCCAACTGGAATCCGGCGAATTCGCATCCGGACGCGTTCGTTTATAGCAATATTTATTTTGTTCTTGCGATTTTGCATGTGATTATTTTATTGCTTTATTTTTTTCAGTTCGGCAAAGGTAGCAAACAGGGGAGGAATATTTCATGAGAGCGATGACGTTTTCTACATTCGGTCCGCCAGAGGTGTTAAGGTTAACGGAACTTGTGGAACCGCAAGCGGTTGCAGGAGAGGTGCGTGTCCGGATCAAAGCAGCAGGCGTGATGCCGTACGACTACGGAGTGCGAAGTGGTTGGACTCCTGCCGGCTATACGATGACTTTTCCTGAAATTCCAGGCAACGAGTTCGCTGGCATCATTGATCAGGTGGGTGAAGGCGTAACCGGCTTCTCTGTCGGCGACGAAGTGCTGGGGTTCAACATGCTGAAGTGCTATGCCGAGTATGTGGCAGTCAAATCCGACCAGATTGTAATCAAGCCGGAAAACATGCCGTGGGAAGTGGCGGGCGGGTTTTCCGGCAACGGACAGGGCGCCCACCTTGCTTTGACCGCGCTTGGCGCCTTGGAGGGCGACACGGTGCTGATCCATGGAGCCGCCGGCGGTCTTGGCACCTTCGCGGTACAGTTGGCCAAGATATGGGGGGCTGCCACTGTTATCGGTACTGCGAGCGAGAGCAATCACGACTATCTCCGCTCGCTCGGCGCGATCCCGGTCAGCTATGGAGAAGGACTTGTAGACCGGGTGCGCGCAGTCGCGCAAGGTGGAGTGGACGCAGCGCTGGATGCCGCCGGTCCGGAAGCGTTGAGGGCCTCCATGGAGCTCGTCAAGAATAAGGAGCGTATCCGAACGATGGTGTCCTTCGATCTCGCTAATGAACTCGGGATCCGCCCGATCATCGGAACGCGGACCGCCGCGCGGCTCGCCGGACTTTGTGATCTTTACGCCCAAGGGAAATTGCACATCCACATCAGGAAGGTCTTTCCGCTGGATCAGGCCGCTAGCGCACATCGAGAAGTCGAGAGCCGACACGGCCGCGGCAAGGTCGTCCTTACTGTTAACTAAACAGCATTTCACAAGCCTATAAAAAGTCCTTGAATTTTCTTATCCATGCGAAAAGCGCTGCCGGTATTTACGCGGCGAGATGCCCTCGTATTTGGCGAAGCAGGAGGTGAAGTAGGCTGCGTGGTTGAAGCCGACTTCCTCGGCGATCCGGGCGACCGCAAGGTCGGTTTGCAGCAGCAGCAGCTTTGCCTGTTCGATGCGGAAGCGCATCAAGTAGTCGAACGGCGCGCAGCCGAACTCCTTCTGCATGCATCTCGCAATATAGACAGGGTGGAAGTTAATGCTCTCACCGAGCTCCTGTGCCGATATATCCTCCCGGTAATGCTCCCGCAGGTAAGAAGCGGCTTGCTCCGCGCACAGAGCGGACGGTGACGGGCCCTGGGCCTCCATCGAAGCGGACAAATGTTCAATGACCTCTTGAAAAACAAGCTGCTGCTTCCATCTAACGCTAGGGATATGGTCATTCATATTGAGCTGCATAAGCTGGCGGATGAGGCTTTCCATCTTGGAAGGCTGAAGGAGCCTCGTAAACTGGGGCAGCTGCTTCATGAAGGTTTGTGTTGTATAAATATTTTTTGTAAGCATTCTCTCTTTCGAACTGTTGGCCAGCGGTACTGTCACCGATCGATCGGATACGTGCCATTCTCCGCTTGTTTGAAAGTGAATCCAATAATAAGCGGTATGCTCTTGGCAGGCAAGCGTTGCGTAATGATAAGCATCCGGTCGTAAAATGAGCGCATGACCAGCGCTTACTTCGTAGTGGCGTTCTTCTTCCCCGACATATAAGCACCCGCTTGTCACAACAAGCAGGTCAAACACTTCGATGTTGCGTCTGCTTGGATGCTTGCGGCCTGGCGGCGCTACGGTATAGCCGCCGATTATGTAATGCGGCAGCGGCGGAATCGTCATATGGATAATCGTCATGGCCTCGGGATGCTCCTTTAGACGCTGAAGTTTGAATCGTTATAGTTTCGGTTGTAAAACTGATACATCAAGCTCAGTATAGCATCTATAATTTGAAAAGACGATTGATGATTTGACATCGGATGCGGCCTTACGAAGGGTCATGGCAGGGGGATGCTTGAATGGCTAAAACGGATAAAAAGTTTTCGCTGGGGATGTTGGCTTGGCCGATATTTATTGAATTGTTTTTGCAGTTTTTACTCGGGGCTGCGGATACGCTGATGGTTAGCCGGATATCGGATGACGCGGTTGCGGTCGTCGGCTTCTCTAATCAGCTGTTTCAAGCATTGATGACCTTATTTATAACCATAGCCAGCGGCGCGGGCATATTAATTGCGCAGAAGCTCGGTTCCAAGAACAGTGAAGATGCGCGTACGATTGCGATCATGGCGGTTAAGGTGAGTGCCGTCATAGGAATTGTAATTAGTATAGTGTTGTATTTAATGCCGGGAGAGATAGCTTCGCTGCTGCAATTGCCGAAACATTTGCTTCCGCTTGCGGAAACGTATATATCGATTGTCGGCGGCGGTATGGTGCTCATTGCGGTAATGGCGGCGCTCAGCAACTCTATCCGCAATACGGGCAATACGAAGGGGCCGATGTATACGGCGATCGGAATGAACGTCGTGCATGTTTTTTTCAACTATGCGTTCATCTTCGGTGCGTTCGGCTTTCCAAAATGGGGCTTGCTCGGCGTGGCCGTTTCAACGGTGCTGTGCCGCTTATTGGCAGCGATCGTGCTGTTTTTCATGTTTTTAGGCTCCTTTGAACGTACGATAAGTATTCGGGATTTTAACGTGTTTAACCGCAAGCTTTTCGGAGATATTTTGCGAATCGGTTGGCCGCTCGGCGTCAATATGTCCTGCTGGTTTTTCACGCAGCTGCTTATTTTCAGCTTTATCGCGATAATCGGCTCGAATGAGCTGGCGGCACGGACGTATATGAACACACTGGAAGCGTTCTGCTTCATGCTTGGCTATTCCGTCGCGCTTGCGGTACAAATTCAAATTGCTCATCTGTATGGAGCAGGCAGGGTGAAGGAAGCTTACGGCTTAGCCTTCCGGGCCATGTGGATCGGTCTCGCAGTCGTGGCGGTCAACGCTTTCCTCATCTTTTTGTTTGGCCGGCAGCTGCTCGGACTGTTCACGGAAAATGCCGAGATCGTCTCGCTTGGCGTATCCCTGTTAGGTCTCAATTTGCTGCTTCAGCCCGGCAAAATGATCAATATGGCGCTCAATAACGCGCTGAATGCAGTCGGCGATACCCGTTATACGATGTGGACGTCTATGTTCTCGATGTGGCTGATTGCGACGGGGCTCGCGTATTGGGTTGGGATTGAGCTCGGCTGGGGGCTGATTGGCATTTATCTATGCATGATTTTGGATGAGTATGTGCGCGGCGCGGTTTCGCTGTTTCGCTGGAGGGGCCAGAAGTTTCTGCGCAAGGCGGAACGCAGCGAAGCAGATGCTGGAATAAAAGCAGACGGCAGCGGCGGCGGGCCGCTTGGTAAACAGTCGGCGCTGGATGTTTGAATAAAGATAGAACAGGTCTCGAACGGCCCAAAGCTCTGAAATAGAGCTAAAAATTAGATCTATTTCCTCCAAACTAACTAATATGACAAATATAGAGCTAGAAATTAGCTCTATATTTGTTCCACATACCCTCGAACAAGTCTCACTAAACATTAAGGGCAATGCAGAGGTTTAGAGAGTCCTGTATAATAGTAGCAGTAGGAAAAAAAGCGGCCTCGCACTTGCAAGCCGCTGTTTTCCGTATAGCTGGCAAGGGAGCGGGAGTGTGGCATGGCATCAATGATGATAATGAATGAGAAAATACGCGCATCAGAGGTACGGCTGACAGGCGTGCAGGGAGAAGACCTCGGCGTTGTATCACGAGACGAAGCGCTCGCGATGGCCCGGGAGCTGAAGGTGGATTTAGTTTGCACCTCGCTTATGAGCAGTCCGCCTCCGTGCAAGCTGGTCGGAAAAGGGCAAGCGAAGCAGCAGCTCAGCCAAGAGAAACGCGGGGAGAGAGTGAAGGAGCAGCCAAGCAAGGTGAAGGAGCTCCGCTTGACTCCCCATATTGAAGAGCATGATTATGACACGAAGCTGCGGCAAGCGGCAAAGCTTCTCGCATCCGGCAATGGCGTCCAGCTCGTTGTGCGCATTCAAGGCAAGGAAGGACCGAAGGCGAAGGAGCTGCTTGAGCGAATGGTCAAGGACCTTGCCGGGAGCGGCAAGAAGCAGTCTGGCATTCAGGTTAGCGGCAAGCAAGCGGCGGTGCAGGTTCTGCCATTGTGAGGGCGATGCTCGAGGGATGGGCAGGGTGCCGGGCTTGCTCTGCCTCCGGGCAGACTTCAGATAAATGTGTATGCGCTTTCTTGACTATTTAATAGGCTTATTTATGTGCGCAAGTAAGTATGCATGTGGATTGGGGCGGCATATGGATTAGTGAGTGAAGCTCATTATACAGTGAGGTTAACCTCATTAAATCATGCTCGAAGCGGACGTAATTGTGATTTAGTGAGGCAAACCTCATTCGTCATGATGCCAGCTTCACGGGGAGTGAGATTTACCTCACTATTTTTACAGAACTTCGGTTGAGCGCGAAAATAATAGTGAAGCGAGCTTCACTATTTAGTGAGTTTGGTTCACGAGACGGCTTGTGTGTGCGGACGGGGAGACGGGCAGCAGACAGGCAGATAGCAGACTAGACAGGCAGAAAGCGGCATACGGGCACACAGCAGTAACCCCTATAACGATTATTAACGAGGTGAATCGTTTATGACGAAAACGATGCATACAGGGCCGGTCAAGCTGCCAAAACGCCCTGATCCGAAGCTGTGGGTCAGCAAAGCGCCGTTCGGGCTGGGACGTATTAAACCGCATCATATTCGGGACACAATCAAGGTTGCTTGGGATAATCGCGACAATCTGCCTTTTGCATACCGGATTTTAACGCAAGGAGTATGCGACGGCTGCGCGCTTGGCGTATCTGGGCTGTATGATCAGACGCTGGAAGGACCGCATATCTGCACGACGAGGCTTAATGTGCTGCGGCTGAATACGATGCCGGCCATTAAGCCTGCAATGCTGCATGCGGATATCGAAGAGCTGCGGATGCTCGGGAGCGCGGAATTGCGTAAGCTTGGAAGGCTGCCTTATCCGCTTATCCGCAGCAAGGGGGAGCGCAGCTTCCGCAGGCTGTCATGGGATGAAGCGCTTGATCGCATCGCAGCCAAAGCGCGGTCAATCGATCCGAAGCAGCTGGCATTTTACTTAACGGCGCGCGGGATCACGAATGAGTCGTATTACGCGGCGGCCAAGGCGGCGCGTCTAATCGGCACGAACAATATCGATAATGCATCCCGCATATGTCACTCTCCTTCTAAGACCGCGATGAAGCGTTCGGTTGGAGTCGGAGCTTCAACGTGCAATTATAAGGATTGGATCGGGACGGATGTGCTCGTCTTCTGGGGAAGCGTGGCGGCGAACAACCAGCCGGTGTCGACGAAGTATATGTATGCCGCTAAGCGGAAAGGGACGAAAATTATCGTCATTAATCCCTATCGCGAACCGGCCATGGAAGGCTACTGGATCCCTTCGATACCGGAATCCGCCCTGTTCGGCACGAAGCTGGCCGATGACTTCTACCAGGTCAACATCGGCGGTGACATTGCGTTCATGCACGGTGTCATGAAGCATTGGTTCGAGATGGAGGCTGAACAGCCAGGCTCAGCGATCGATCATGCTTTTGTTAAGGAGCATGTGAATGGATATGAGGCGCTTAAGCCGCATGTGCTGCAGCAGAGCTGGGAGCTGCTTGAGAAGTCGTCCGGGCTGACGAAGGAGCGGATGGGTGAATTCGCAAGGCTGCTTGCGGCGTCGAAGTCCGGCGTTTTTGTGTGGAGCATGGGGCTGACGCAGCACCGGTTCGGGACGGATAACATCTCGCAGGTTGCGAACCTTGCGCTTCTGAGGGGCTTTCTCGGCCGCGAGCACTGTGGCTTAATGCCGATACGCGGCCATAGCGGCGTACAAGGCTCCGGCGAAATGGGCGCCGATCCGTTCAGCCTGCCTGGCGGCGAGTTTAAAGGAGCGGACATTAGCCGCATTGAAAGCCTATGGGGCTTTAAGCTGCCGGAATGGCAGGGCGACATCGTAGGCGTTTCGCTGGAAAACGCACTTCTGCCCGAACGGCATGAACGCAAGCTGAAGCTGTTTTATACATCGGGCGGCAACTTTATCGAGACGATGCCGGACCCTGATTTTGTGAAGCGCTGCTTAGAGGCAGTTGATATAAGGGTGCACCAGGACATCGTATTGAACAGCTCGACGCTGCTTGATGCGCAGGAGGAGGTGATCGTCCTTCCGGCGATGACGCGATACGAGCAGCCGGGCGGCGGCACATCCACGTCTACGGAGCGGATGGTTTATTTCTCGCCGGCCATCGACGGTCCGCGTATCGGAGAGGCTCGTGCGGAATGGCAAATATACGCCGATCTGGCTGCTCGCATTCGGCCCGAACTTGAAACAGCTATTACCTTCAATGATGCCGAAGCGATCCGCAGAGAAATTGCGCTCAGCGCTCCACATTACGACGGGATACAGCACTTGAATAAGCAAGGCGATGTGTTTCAGTGGGGCGGAGCATGGTTGTGCGAGGGCGGCATTTGCCCGACTGTTGACGGAAAGGGGAATCTGCTGGCGATCGAGCTGCCTGAGCTTCGTAAGCCGGAGGGACATTTTTATGCTACAACAAGGCGGGGAAAGCAGTTCAATTCGATGATTTACGGGGAAAAGGATGCTTTCAACGACGCAGGCCGCTACGATGTGCTGATGAATGAGACGGATGCAGCGGAGCTCGGCATCGCGGAAGGAGACGCGGTTGTCGTCTACAACCGCAGCGGCACCTTCCACGGCAGAGCCAAGCGCGAAGCCATTGCGCGAGGCAATATCGAGCTGTACTGGCCGGAGGGCAATTGCCTTTTTCCCAGAGGGGTATATGAGCCGCATGCGGGCATTCCCGAATATAACGCAGCGGTCGTCGTGGAGCGGGCGGATACGTATCATGCTTTGAAGGACACGAAATATACGGAGAAGCGGATCGAGGAGCTGGAGATAGAGCCTCCCGCATAAGCAGAAGCCGTAAGGCAGAGAGAGGAGGCGGATCTGACGGAGAATCCAAACACGACGAAGTGGCGCATTTTTAAATACGACGGCAGTGCACACTTCGAGATGGACGACGAGATCGCGACGGAATTTGCGCTTACTTTAAAGCTGGATGGTGAAGAGTTTGCGACTTTAGTATGCTCGCCGTCCCATTTGCAGGAGCTGGTCATCGGCATTCTCGCTTCAGAAGGCGTTATTCGCTCAGCCGGTCAAATCAAAGCTTTGTCCATCGACGAAGATACAGGCTTTGCCTATATTGAACTCGAGCATAAGCAATCCACAAGCCGTAACTATTATACGAAAAGGTTTATCGGCTCGTGCTGTGGGAAGAGCCGGCAGTTTTATTTTCACAATGATATGCTGACCGCTAAAACCGTCATGACCCGCACGCGAATTAAAGCTGGTCAGTGCATCCGGTTTATGCGGGAGCTGCAGGAGAGCTCGGCGGATTTCCGCAGCACAGGCGGCGTTCATAATGCGGCGATTGGCACTTCGACCAAGCTGCTGGCCGTCCGGACGGATATCGGCCGCCATAACGCACTCGATAAGCTGTTCGGCTATTGCCTTCTGCACCGGCTCCGTACCTCGGATAAGGTGATCGCGTTCAGCGGCAGGCTTTCCTCGGAAGCGGTGCTGAAGGCGGCTAAAATCGGCTGTGGCATTATGCTCAGCAAGTCCGCGCCGACCGACCTCGCGCTTCGTCTCGCAGACGATCTTGGCATAACATGCGTAGGTTTTATTCGCAGCGGCGAGATGAATGTGTATACGCATCATGAACGGATTGATTTTACCAACTGATTGACAGCCTGGAAACGATTGTATATCATTTATCGAAAATCAATTACAGATAAGAAGGAGTAAGAGATGCTTCGACGATTTTTTGCCTATTATAAGCCTTACAAAAAGCTGTTCCTGCTCGATTTCTGCTGTGCGGTTCTGCTCGCCTTTCTGGAGCTGTGCTTCCCGCTCGCGGTCAGCTATGTCATTAATACGCTGCTGCCTGCTCAGGACTGGGGGCTGATTCTAACGGCTTGCGCGGTTTTGCTCATTGTTTACGTCGTTAATACGATTTTAAGTTTTGTGGTTACCTACTGGGGCCATATGCTCGGCATTAATATTGAAACCGACATGCGCAAAAAGCTGTTCGATCACGTTCAGAAGCTGAGCTTCCGTTTCTTCGACAATACGAAGACGGGCCATCTGATTTCGCGCCTGACCAATGATTTGTTCGAGATTGGCGAGGTGGCGCATCATGGGCCGGAGGATATGTTCATCGCTTTGATGACGCTGCTCGGCGCATTCGGCATTATGGCGTACATCAATCTTGAGCTCGCGGTTTTGACCTTCGTCATCATTCCTGTCATTATATGGCTTGTCCTGTATTTCAACGGCAGAATGACGAAAGCGGTCGAACGTCTCCTCTCGGATATGGCCGATTTTAATGCGCGCGTCGAGGACACGGTAGGTGGGATTCGTGTCGTTCAAGCCTTCTCGAACGAGAAGCATGAGAAGAAGCTGTTCAAAGCAAACAACCTGCGTTTCCGGGAAGCAAAGCTTTTTTCGTATAAGCTTATCGGCTTGAACGCTTCCATAACGTACATGCTGATGCGTTTAGTTTCGGTATTCGTGCTTATCGCAGGCGCTTGGTACGTGCTTCAGGATAAAATGAATTACGGTGATTTTGTCGCATTCGTCCTGCTGACCAACATCTTCTTCAAGCCCATCGAAAAAATTAATGCCGTTATCGAGAGCTATCCAAAAGGAATCGCCGGCTTCAAGCGGTATATCCAGCTGTTGGAAACGGCGCCCGACGTTGCGGATAAGCCGGGTGCGGCTGAGGTTGACCGGTTAAACGGAGATATTCAGTACCGCGGAGTTACTTTTGGCTATGAAGGCGAAGCGAAGGTGCTTCAAAATATCGATCTGACCATTCGCGCAGGCGAAACGATCGCTTTCGTGGGACCGTCCGGTGCCGGCAAAACGACGCTGTGCAGCCTGCTGCCAAGGTTCTACGAAATTGAGGGCGGCAGCATTTCCGTCGATGGCTACGATATCCGTGACCTGAAGCTGGAATCGCTGCGGAAGCAGATCGGTATCGTACAGCAGGATGTATTCCTGTTCGCGGGCACGATTCGTGAGAATATTGTCTACGGGAAGTTGGGCGCTTCGGATGAAGATATTTGGACGGCGGCCCGGCGGGCGCGGCTCGAGGAATTCATCATGGCTCAGCCGCAAGGGCTGGAAACGGTTGTCGGCGAACGCGGCGTGAAGCTGTCCGGCGGACAGAAGCAGCGGCTTGCGATTGCACGGATGTTCTTGAAGAATCCGCCGATCCTCATTCTCGACGAAGCGACATCGGCGCTCGATACGGAGACCGAGGCTGCGATTCAGCAATCGCTTGCTGAGCTGTCCGTTGGCCGTACGACGCTCGTCATCGCACATCGCCTGGCAACGATCAAAAATGCCGATCGCATCATCGTTGTCACCGAGGATGGCATTACTGAGCAAGGCCGCCACGAAGAACTCGTGTCGGCAGGCGGCATTTACAGCCGCTTGCACCATGCGCAGTTCGGCAATAGATAAGCAAACAGGCAGTCCCGGTGGTCGTGAAAGACCGGCCGGACTGCCTGTTTTTCTATCCGTTCTCGCCGAGAGGACTCCAACTTCTGCAAATGGCGAGGTGAATCGGCGACCTCCTGAACTTACTACAAGAACTTCTTTCCTTCCTCATGTTTTAGCGATATAATAAAAGGGAACATATGTTCCTGGACATGGTCGGTAGGGGGTGAAGTCATGACAGATTCAAAATCCATATACAGGACTCATCAAGTGTGGATTAAACCGGGCCATCGGCTGTTTGCGTACCTGGGCAAAGCGTGTCAAAACGCCAAGAACCTGTACAACACGACTAACTTTTACATCCGACAGGTGTTTACCTCCTTTGGGCAGAAGGAGTCATTGCAGCCTTTGCAACAACAAGTGATGAACACACTGGAAGCGCATATCGATGCGATGAACGAACGGCGGAGCGAGAAGAATCGTTCCCATCCGTTCAAGCTGCCTTCCAAGGAGAAGCCATTTGTTTCTTACAACTTCATGGATGCTTTGTTTAAAGTGATGGATCAGAGCGACTATCGAGCCCTCCCCGCACAGAGCAGTCAAGGCATCATGAAGATTGCATTTCAAAACTGGCTATCTTTCTTCGCCAGTATGAAGGACTACCGAAAGCATCCCGAGAAATACAGCGGAAAGCCCCATATACCGGGATATGCCCGCAGTAAGGGGAAAGAAGTCGTGTTCTCCAACCAGGATTGCGTGATTAAAGAACAGAAATTTCTTAAACTTCCAAAGACCAAGCTGCAGCTTAATATTGGCAAGCTAGGCTGTACCGACGGACAACTGAAGCAGGTGCGTGTAGTGCCTAGCCATGGCCAATTTGTCGTCGAAATGGTCTTCGTTTATCCGTTAGAAAAGAAGAAAGTAGCGACAGCAAATGTGCTCGCGATTGATCTTGGCGTTGAAAATCTTGCAACCATCGTTACGACTACCGGTTCAAAACCGATGCTCGTGAAGGGCAAGATGATCAAAGCGATTAATCAATATTACAACAAGATGAAGGCTCATTATATCGGCATTCTTCGTCAGGGCAAGAAACCGTGCGAAGGAGCACATACATCCAGACGATTGGAACGCTTGCATCTGAAGCGCCATCGCCGGATCAAAGACTTGTTCCACAAAGTAAGCCGTCATATCGTTCAATTGGCAGAGGAACAAAATATCGGCACGATCGTCATCGGGCATAACGATGGATGGAAGCATGCGTCTGCGATCGGACGACGAAACAATCAGTCTTTCTGTCACATCCCGCACCAGATGCTCATTGGGATGATTCAGTATAAGGCGGCAGAACAGGGAATAACCGTTACATTGACCGAAGAAGCATACACCTCGAAAGCCAGCTTCCTCGATCAAGACCCATTGCCGCGTTATGATGAAGAGCGGGAATGGCTCTTCTCTGGTAAGCGGATTCATCGCGGGCTGTATACGAGCACGAAGGGCTTGATTCATGCCGATGTGAACGGCGCAGCGAACATCATGCGTAAAGTATTCCCAAACGTATCCGCACAAGGAACGGATGGGATAGAGGGGTTGGATGGTAACCAGACCGTCAACGTGTCAACTCCACTGTTGTTAAGCATCCTGAAATAAGTAAGGATGATACATCAGAAACCCCCACTTCAACCGAAGCGACAGCATCGGTAAGTGGCGGGAGTATTCATATGTTGGTATTTTCCCACTTTAAACGAGCAATCTAACTCCATCACACCTTGCATAGGACGAGAAGTCGGTTACACAGAAATAGAGGATATAGTGCCATTTATTACCGTTATCCTTTGCCGCTTGAATTGACGAGCCGTACGATGCGGTATAAAATAAGTAAACGATTTTTATAGTGCTTTTCGACAAAGAGAAAGAGAGAAAGAAGGTTGTGAGGGATGGGAGTCCTACAAAAACAGCTGTCACCGCTCGTGCAGTCGCTTGATTTGAAGCCGCATATCGAAGGCGGATGGTACAAGGAGATTTGGAAAGCCGGTTTTGAAATACCGCAGGAGGTGCTCGGCACTCCTTATTCAGGGCCGCGATTTGCAGCATCATCGATCTATTTCCTGCTTCACCCTGAGGAGTTCTCCGATTGGCACACGGTATATTCGGACGAGCTGTGGATGTGGCATTCAGGCAGTCCGCTAATGCTGACGCTTGGCGGCACAGAAGCTGCGCCGGAGATAAGGAAAGAAATAATTGTTGGCCCGGATGTGCAAGCAGGTCATCAACCGCAGGCATTAGTACCGGCGAACGAGTGGCAAATGGCGCGGCCGCTGGGCGACGAGCCTGTTCTCGTGTCCTGTGTCGTAGCGCCAGGCTTCCATTACGATGATTTTAAGCTAATCAAGAGATAGTCCGTATCCGAAGGAATTTTCTCCTATAAAGGTCATCTATTTGGCTGGAGTGAGGAGCTGGCGGTTTGATTTTTGATTGGATATCGTACAATCAAACAGCCAGCAAGGAGATGTAAATGTAGCTTAAGGGGATTTTGTACAGTCAAATGGTTAAGATCGGGCTCGAGTGGGCTAGATTATCGGTTTTGACTGTAGTGTCATTAGCTAGGTACTACGCCGGGGAAATACTTATCCCAGGTGCGTAGTGCCTGGGATTTGGAGAAAGAGCTGCCCGCAGGGTCATTTGACCCTGCTGCGGATGAGGAATTCGCAAATTCTGAACGGCTTCAATCAGCTGATCCGCTATTGACGCCGAGCGTTCTTTATTCGTTTGCGGCAAAATAATAGCAAACTCCTCGCCTCCGTAGCGGGTGATCATATCGAGCGGACGCTTTAACGCGCTCCGCATAGCGGCGGCGATTTGCCTTAGGCAGTCGTCTCCTTTCTGATGCCCGAACGAATCATTATACGCTTTGAAGTCATCAATATCGCCGAGCATATTTGGATGCCATCGACTATAATGAACGTTTTGAGAACCGTGTTATTCGCGGATTTGGTGATCCTGCTA
>JBNJJW010000020.1:0-114534 GCA_051750645.1 Bacillota bacterium
TTTTTACCGCTTAGTCACAATCGTTCCCTCATAATGACTGCTTTCTCAAATAAGTGACATCAATCAACCTGAGCTATATCGCAGCTAATCTAATTTTTGGAGCAGCCCCATCATCTATCACGCAGCTACAGCGACCACCATTTTAAATAAAGGTATGGATCCATTGCATGATAGGCAGGTGTGCGTTTGTAAATGCCGAAATGAAGATGGGAGATGAATTTCCCTTCAGTCCCTACGGGACCGTAACCGGTATTGCCGACGTAGCCAATAAGCTGTCCTGCGCTTACTTTGACGCCCTGCGTGATGCCGGCCGCATATTTGGATAAATGCGCATAATAAAATTCAGTCGAGTCATCGACTCTAATTGTAAGCCTCCAGCCGCCGTATTCGTTCCATCCGGCTTTGACGACAGTACCGCCTAGCGAGCTGTATACGGCCGTTCCCTTATTAGCGAGGATGTCGACGCCTTCATGGGTGCGAACCTCGGTGCCGTCCGAAGACCAGGTACGAGAATCACCATAGGTGTTCGTGAAGGGCGTATAGGAGCCTTTTTCGAGCGGGAATACACCGTTCAGGTAAGCGGCAGGCTTTTTTGGAATTCGGATTTCAAGTCCTGTCCAAATGTTGTTTGGATTGGAGAGCTGGGGGTTGGCAGCGATAAGCTTGGTAAGCGGGACAGTGTAGCGCTGAGCGATTTTCCACATCGTGTCGTTCGGCTGGACGGTAGTCACTGTAAACTCAGGCGGGGTAGGTACTTGCAGTGTCTGTCCAATGTACAGTGAATCTGAGGAGAGGCTGTTGAGCTTCTTCAATTGATCCGCCGAGGTGCTGAACTTCGTGCCGATCAACCATAAGGTATCGTTCTTCTGCACCGTGTAGGTTGCTGCGGCGGCGGTGTCAGGCGACACGGTTAGAAAAGCTAGAATGGCAGTGCTGCATATGAGTTGTTTCATTCTCTTATTCAAGCTGTCTCAACCTTTCTATGTAAAATAGCCTTCTCTTCCATTTTAATTGTGTAAGCGCTTTAGGAAAGCAGTAAATGTTGGAAACAGGCATCCGCAGCAGAAGCTTAATGAAAAATAGGGTGTTTCATATTTTTATATAAAATATGAAAATTGTATCATTAAATAAGGAAACGAATGCATTATAATGTGAATATAGTTTGATTAATAATGAAGAGGTGCCAAAACCTATGCGAAAAAAATTTGTTTATACGCCGCCGGCAAACGGTTATCCGGAGTGGAACAACAATCCCGAAATCTATCAGCTCAATCGAATGGAAGCTCATGCTTCGCTCATGCCTTTCGATACGGTCGAAGAAGCCTGGGAAGGCAGCCATAGCAAGTCGACCAACTATCAATTATTAAACGGTCAATGGAAGTTTGCGTTCGCTCCGAATGCAGACTCGCGCATTGTCAACTTTTACGAAACGAATTACGATCACAGCCAGTGGGATGAAATAACGGTACCTGCTCATTGGCAGCTGCAAGGCTACGATTATCCGCAGTATACAAATGTAAGGTATCCGTGGGACGGCAACGAGGACATTAAGCCGCCATTTGCACCGACCGCCTATAATCCTGTTGGCTCGTACGTGCGCACTTTTACCGTTCCTCAAAGCTGGGAAGGGAAACCGGTTTTCATCAGCTTCCAAGGGGTTGAATCGGCTTTTTATGTATGGCTTAACGGAGAGCTGGTCGGCTACAGCGAGGATACGTTTACGCCTGCTGAGTTTGATCTTACTCCTTATCTGGTTGAGGGAGAGAACAAGCTGGCTGTTGAGGTGTATCGCTGGTGTGATGCAAGCTGGCTGGAGGATCAAGATTTTTGGCGGATGAGCGGAATTTTCCGCGATGTGTACTTGTATACGACGCCTGAGGCGCATATTTACGACTTTTTCGTTAAAACAGAGCTTGATGAGCAATACCGCGACGCGGAGCTCGTTATCGATGCCAAGCTCATTAATTACTTCGCTAAGCAGCTCGGTGACATCACGCTGGAAGCCACCTTGTATGATGCCGGTCGTAATGCGGTATTGAAGCAGCCGCTAACAATCCGGACAACCGTAGAGGGCGAAGAGCTTGCACCGGTCCAACTGCGTGCCGACGTTCAAAATCCGCTAAAATGGAGCGCGGAGCAGCCGAATTTGTACACGTTAATTTTATGCTTGAAGACGGAGGACGGCGCGCTGCTGGAAGCGGTCAGCTGCAAGGTCGGGTTCCGTAAGTTTGAGATTAAAGACGGGCTTATGCAAATTAACGGCAGACGAATTATGTTTAAAGGCGTGAACCGCCATGAGTTCTCCTGTGACACTGGACGGGCGATCAGCGAGGCGGACATGCGCAAGGACGTCGAGCTGATGAAGCTGTATAACATAAATTCCGTTCGTACGTCGCACTATCCGAACAGCCCGCTTTGGTATAAGCTTTGCGACGAATATGGTTTGTACGTTATTGATGAAACGAATTTGGAGACGCATGGCTCCTGGTCCTACGGACAAAAGGAGGAGGGGGAGACTGTTCCGGGCAGCAAGCCGGAATGGACCGGTGCGGTGCTCGACCGCTGCAACTCAATGCTGCAGCGCGACAAAAACCATGCCTCCATCGTCATATGGTCGCTCGGCAACGAAGCATTCGGCGGCGACAATTTCATTAAGATGCATGATTTCTTGCGGGAAGCTGATCCTTCGCGTGTTGTCCATTATGAAGGGATCTTCCATTGGCGTGCTTCAGATGCGGCTTCGGATATTGAAAGCCACATGTACACGAACCCGCAGGGCGTTGAGCAGTATGCGCGCAGCAATCCGCAAAAACCGTTCATCTTATGCGAATACAGCCACGCGATGGGGAATTCATGCGGGGGCTTGCATGTGTACTGGGAAGTTTTCGAGAAATATCCGGTGCTGCAGGGCGGTTTTATTTGGGATTGGATCGATCAGTCGATCCGTGTGACGGACGAGAATGGCGTAGTGAAGATGATGTACGGCGGAGACTTCGGCGAGTCGCCGCATGACGGCAACTTCTGCGGCAACGGCATTATTTTCGCGGATCGTACCGTTTCGCCAAAGCTTCAGGAGGTTAAGAAGGTTTACCAGAACGCAAAGTTCGAGGCGGTCGATCTGCGCAGCGGCTTAGTAAAGGTGACCAACCGTCATTTGTTCGAATCGCTGGACAGCTTTACGCTTGCGTGGCAGATCACGGTTGATGGCACAACGGTCCAAGAGGGTACGGTCCATGCGGCAGCAGCGCCGGAAACGGAAGAAACAATAACGGTACCTTATACGCTGCCTAAGCTGTCGAACGTGTCTGAAGAGGCCGTGTTGACGCTGCAGCTGCTGCTCAAGGAGCAGACGTTATGGGCAGAAGCGGGTCATGAGATTGCATTTGAGCAGTTTGTATTGCCTGCGCCCGTAGAGCTAATCATTGGAGCTTCTGCGGCGAAGCCGGCGGTTCGAGTAGAGGAAACGGCTACTGCGCTGGTAGTAAGCGGAGAGCGCTTCACGGTGCAGTTCGACAAAGCAAGCGGCAGCCTCGTTTCCTATACATGGAATGGAACGCAGCGGCTTTCGGAAGCGCTGGCTCCGAACTTCTGGCGCGCCTATACCGATAACGACCGCGGCAACCAGCAGCATGAGCGTTCTGCCACTTGGCGTGACGCTGGCGCCCGGCGCGAGCTTCGCGGCATGGTGTGGGAGATTGGAACAAGCAATGTGACGGTCCGTGTACAGTATAGCTTGCCGACTACTGCGGTATCCATGCTTTCGCTCGTATACACAGTAAACGGTAACGGTGAAGTTAACGTGTATGAGGAGCTTCTTCCTGGCGCCGGATTGCCGGAAATTCCTGAGGTAGGCATCCTATTCCAAATGCCGGTTCAATTCGATCAAGTAAGCTGGTACGGCAAAGGTCCGGATGAAACGTACTGGGATCGTCAGACAGGCGGCAAGCTTGGACGTTACGCAGGTAAAGTAAAGGATCAACTGGTTCCATACATTCGTCCGCAGGAATGCGGCAATAAAATGGACGTCCGTCACGCAGCGGTGACGAATGCACAGGGTGAAGGCATCGTGCTGAAAGGTCAGCCGCATTTTGAGCTGAATGTGCTGCCGTATACGCCGTCCGAACTGGAAGCGCATGATCATGTATATAAGCTGCCGGCCAGCAATAAAACGGTCGTCAGAGTGAATCATAAGCAAATGGGTGTAGGCGGTCACGATAGCTGGGGACAGCGTCCGGAGAAGGAATACACGTTATATGCAAACCGCGTGTATTCGCACCGGTTTACGTTCCAAGGGGTTTAATGAAGGGAGAGGCTTGTCTTTCGTCTACTGACGAAGGCAAGCCTCTTATTTGTTTTAAGGTTATATACATAAGTATAAAAAAACAATTATTGAAGAAAATAAATGTCAACTCAATGAATAGGGGATGTTGCAGCGTTGAAAATAGGGACTATACACAAGTTGTTTTTGATAGTTTGCCTGCTTACCGTATTGGCGGGCTGCAATAATGCGAATCAGGAAATAAAACAAGAACAGCGGGAAGATATTATTGATGAGCGGGAAGACGAACAGCTCGATACTCCGGCTCAAGAGTACCGGAAAGAACAAATGGAAGACCGAATGGATGAAATGGAAGACAGACGATAGGTAAGTAGATTTATGCAAAAAAAAGGAATAACAGCGCTAAGCCGTTATTCCTTTTCCATTATTTTCTTACGTACAAGCGGCTCGTTTCTTCCCAAATGCCGCCTGGCTCTAGCGCGACAAGACCTATTTGCTCAGCCGGCAAATTCACGTTTGGCGCATTAACCAAATTAAGCTGCGGCTCTGGACAGAAGAAGCCAGGCGTTGCATTGTTGTTCCAGATCATCCACTGCTTGTAGGCAGTACCAACATCATACACAAGTGTTACGTCATTGCGGGTATCCGTGAGCACCATGGCGTTGCGGCCATTTTGCGGCTCAGTCGTATAATGGTTGTCCATGGATTCCCAGAATGGCGAGAGGCCTGTCGTCTTCATGGCTTCCTCTTCGGCTGTAAGAGGCTGGTAGCTGCCTGTCGGCAGCATCCGCTCGTTCAGCTCCCAGCGCTTGCCGGTTGTGAGCGTGAAGCGATAATCGTCGGATGTGCTGTTCGGCGCGAACGGCGCGTTGATCGCCGTATGGAAAGCGATCATACAAGGCATAGCGTCTGTTCCTTCATTATGTACGGACACATGCTGAAGCAGTCCCGCATCGTTTAACGAATAGCGCAGCTTGATCGTAAAGCGGTGCGGCAAATACTTGTAGATCGGATGGTTCTCATCGATCGAAATTTTGAGCGAAACGTAGCTCTCTGTTTTGTTGCTGCCAAAATCCTCGACGCTCCATGCTGCCGTATGAAAAAAGCCGTGCAGATGGTTGCCGGTCTTAGCTTCATTTACAGGGAAAGTATACGTTCTGCCGTTCCAAGTGAAAGTGCCGTCCTCGTAACGGTTAGGAGGGAATAGAACAGGGATGCCGTGAATACCCGGGTTCGCTCTGAAACCATCCATCTCGCCCGCCGAAGGCTCGCGTAGAAACGTGTAGTTGTTTTCTTTATCGCGGAATGCGATAAGGTTGGCACCGACTGCAGGCAATACCGCAGCTTCATAAGTGCCCCACTGCAGCCAGACGGCTTGCTCGTCATGGAAAGATTGTTCGAATGCTTGTCCTTGCGTAGACATAAATATCCTCCTAAAAAGTTATGTAGTGCAGCTTGTTTTGTAAGTCTATTCAACCTAAGAATAGCAGGACGCAGCTAAACAAACAACCGCCCTATTCCATATTTAGTGGAAAGAAGGCGGTTCGTTGTTCACTATGGTGTAATACGTAAATCCTTGTTCGTCGATCGTTGCGAGAAAAGCTGTTGAATCACGTATTGCTTACGGCGATTGACCGAAACCTGCTTCGATTCGGAGATGTCCGATCCGAAGTAAATGGTGCCGCCTGCAATCGTTTTGATTTTGCCAATGTTAATGTAACAGCTGGAGCTGATCTGATAGAAGCTGCTTTCATTCGTGAGTTGCTGAAGCTGCTCGGCAGTCATTCTCTTTTTTATATTATAGTTTCTGCCATGGAAGCTTACGAGTCCTTGCATACCGATCTTGAAGTAGAGCACGTCCGACTCCAGCTCGAAATCCTCATATACGTTCCGTTCGCTCATTACAACATTCACCATCTCATTTTCCCCCTTTAGAAATGTGAACAGCATAATTGTTAGCGCTTACATTGTAACATGTCACAATAGTATTTGTGAAGTCTTTTAAAAAAAAAAGTAATTGTTTGCTGAGGCGGCATATGCTATGGTCACTTTAATGCCAAAAAGAAAGAAGGTTGAGGGTTATGAACATACCAAATGGACTGCCGCCGTTCAGCGGGATCCTGTATGTAGGCTCGTATGGAACTGCGGAAGAGCCAACAATTCACGTATGCACCTTCGACGGGAATACAGGCGAGTTAGCCATTATTCAGCGTGTAGCAGGAATCGAGAACGCTTCATACTTAACGCTCCATCCAAAGGGGCATCGCTTATATGCAGCAAGTGAAACAGAATCTACGGGCGACGCAGGCGGAGGCTCTGTTGCGGCATTCGAGATCGATGGTGCAACAGGTCTACTTCATACGACTAGTAACCGTTCGCTTACTCATGGCGCTCATCCTTGCTACATTAGTATGGATAATTCAGGTCAGGCATTGTTCGCGGCTAATTACACAGGGGGAAACGTAGCATTACTGCCGCTTACGGCGGAAGGGGAACTGGCGGCCGCTGCATGGGTGCAGCAGCATGCTGGCGAGCTGGGGCCGAATACAGCAAGGCAGGATGCGCCGCACGCACATTGCATTACGCCAATGGGCGATTCTGAATTTGTATGTGCCGCAGATTTAGGAATCGATGCGATTGTCATTTATCGTTATGACGCGGAGCGTCGCATTCTAAAACAGCATGCTATATGTAAGGTGCATCGCGGCGCCGGACCGCGGCATCTCATCTTTCACCCGCAGCTGCCGGCAGGCTATGTCATGAACGAGCTTGATTCTACGATTACAGTATTAAAAGTTGATAGGGAGCTTGGAAAGCTAACGGCTGCTCAATCGGTATCTGCGCTGCCGGCAGCTTTTAAGGGCTATAACGATGCGGCTGACATTCATCTTGCACCGTCAGGACGTTATTTGTACAGCTCGAACCGAGGTCATAACAGCATTGCTGTATTTTCGGTTGACCAATCGAGCGGTGAATTATCGCTTGTACAGCATATGGACTGCGGCGGTGAGTCGCCCCGCAACTTTGCCATTACGCCGGATGGCCGTCACTTGCTCGTCGCTCATCAGAAGACGGGAAATATCGTTGTATTTAACGTCAACGCAGAAAGCGGATTGCTAACGTTAACGGGCTCTACCCTTCAATTGTCTAGACCTGTATGCATTAAATTCGCTAGACCCGTATCGCCAGTATAAGCCTACAAAGGAAATGGTGTATTTTCGTAGAGAAAGGCAGGTCCTTTTATCATGTCGACACAACTTTCGACCGTTGGTACGAAGTCGGAGGCATTGAAAATTGCAACCGTATACGCCATATTAATCTCCATTAGCTCCGTGCATTTAATGAATGATATGATGCAGTCGGTCGTAACGGCTTTGTTTCCGGTTCTTGTAGATTCGCTGCATCTTAGCCTGGCACAGATTGGCTGGATTGCTTTTACGCTAAATATGACCTCGTCTGTCATGCAGCCTGTAGTTGGCCTGATTTCGGATAAAAGACCGGCTCCCTGGATGCTTCCGGTTGGCATGTTTTCCAGTATGCTAGGGATGGCGGGGCTTGCTTTTGCTCCGAATTTTTACTTGGTGCTGCTTGCGGTTGTATTCGTCGGACTCGGCTCTGCGGTGTTCCATCCGGAAGGCTCGCGTGTCGTTCATCTCGCTGCCGGCAACCGGCGTGCTTTCTCTCAATCTATCTATCAAGTCGGGGGTAACTTCGGACACATGCTTGGGCCCCTTATGACAATGGTTATCTTTATTCCCTTTGGCCAGAAAGGCGCAATATGGGGGACATTGCTGGCTGCTGCTGCGATTATTATCCTGATGAAGGTAGTACCGTGGTATAAGGCGCATCTTGCTATTCATGATGGAAAGCTGCAGCAAAAGAAGGCAGCAGGCCATGCTAAAGTTGTACTTGCGCCAAAAGTCGTTGCATTTGCGCTTGCCATCCTATTTGCGATCGTATTCGCGCGTTCCTGGTACGCCGCGGCTATAGGTAACTATTATCAGTTTTACGTTGAGGATACTTACGGATTAACTATAAAAGCTGCGCAGGTTCCATTGTTTTTATTTTTGGCGGCCGGTGTTGCAGGCACGTTCTTCGGAGGAATCATGGCTGACCGGATCGGACGCAAAAAAATGATGCTCATCTCGATTCTCGGCGCTGCTCCGTTTGCGCTTGTGCTGCCGCATCTGCCCCTTGCATGGGTGTATCCCTTAATCGTATTGCTTGGTTTTATCCTGCAATCGGGATTTTCGGTAAGCGTAGTATACGCGCAGGAGCTCATGCCGGGGAAGGTCGGAACGGCCTCAGGCCTCATTACCGGTCTTGCTTTCGGTATGGGAGGGCTCGGTGCAGTCGTACTGGGTTATTTGGCTGATGCTCATACACTCAGCTTTGTAATGGTTATGTGCAGCGCTTTGCCATTGATTGGTTTGCTTGCTGTCTTACTGCCGAAAGACCGACGGGAAGCGGCTTAAGGGGTATATCGATTAATACTTGCAGCTTTGAGGATTATTCCTTGAAGCTGCTTTTTTGTGCTTTCGTTAAAAGTGTGTTGTAAAATAACAAACATAAATATATAATGTCTATAAAATAACCAAACGAATTATAGAGGTGTTTATATATGGAGTTGAATGAACGTTTTTGGTCGTCATCAATAGAAGAGCTGAAGCAAGGGTATGTATATGACGAATCGGCTGGAATGTATTATTGCCTCATTTGCGGTCAAAGCTTCGAGGAAGGCGAGGTATTCCATTTGGAGCAAGCAGGCCGCTGGTACGAAGCACGCAAATATGCGGCTTATCATGTACAGCAGGCACACGGCTCAATACTCGATTGTTTGCTCGAGCTCGATAAGAAAGCGACGGGACTAACCGATTTGCAAAAGGAGCTCATTCGCGGCTTTGCCGATGACCTGTCCGACGGTGAGATGATGCAGCGCACTGGTGTTGGAAGTGCATCGACCATTCGAAACCATCGGTTCGTGCTGAAGGAAAAGGCGAAGCAAGCGAAGCTGATTGTTGCCATTATGGAATTGATGGAGCAAGGCGCTGTCACAGCTCCTCGATTCGTACCCGTTCATCGCACAGCAACGCAGGTGGACGATCGGTATGCGATTACGGAGGATGAGTATGCGGGGCTGATTAAGCAATATTTTCCGAATGGACCGGAAGGCCCCCTTGCTTCCTTCCCGCGCAAAGAAAAACGGAAAATCGCTGTGCTGCGGCATATCTCGTCATATTTTCAAAGCGGAATGATATACAAAGAGAAGGATGTAAACGAACAGCTAAGCCGGTTTTGGGCGGATGATTATGTGACGCTGCGTCGTTATTTGATTGAGTACGGCTATCTGGACCGCAAAGATGATGGCAGCGAGTATTGGGTGAAGGAGCTGGGAGACGATACTGGTGAGTTGGATCGGCCAAAGGAACAGAAGCAGGAGCAGAAGCCAGACCAGCAGGAGAGCAAGGTTGAACGAAAGGGTGGGCATAAAATGGAGAAAGCGCAGCGTAAGCATCTGACGTCGGAGTATCAGGAACGCGAACGGGTAATGGGTGTATTTCAGATTACAAATAAAGTAAATGGACGAAAATTTGTCGGCGGGTCAACCAATTTGGATGCCGTGTGGGGCAAAGAGCAATTTCTTCTAAATATCGACGGACATACGAACAAGGAGCTGCAAAAGGAATGGAAGCAGTACGGCAGTGAAAATTTTACATTTCTCATCCTTGAGACCGTTAAATTCGACCATCAGGTTCGGTATGATTATAAAGATGTTTTTGCTGCAGAAGGCCGTCAGCCGATCGATATGGTTCGCCATTACAACCGGGAAGTAGCGGCTCTAAAGGAACAATGGCTGGAGAAGCTGCAGCCTTACGGTGAAAAGGGCTACCATCGCCTGGCTGACGAGGTCAAGGAGTAAAAAGTTTTGGTACAAAAGATTAGTTAAGGGAGAGTGTGTATTGACATGTCAGCTAAAGCAGTGACAGGAGCGGGAGAAAGCTTGCTCCGCAACAAGTTTTTTCAAACGATTTTGTTATCGAACGTATTGTTACAAATCGGGATTTGGGTGCGCAACTTTGCTATTTTGATGTATGTGACCGACCAGACGAACGAGGATCCGTTTGCCATCAGCTTGATGGGCTTCGTAGAATTTTTGCCGATTTTCGTATTCTCGTTTATCGGCGGGACGTTTGCGGACCGGTGGAAGCCGCGCTTAACGATGATTTGGTGCGACTTTTTATCCGCAATATCCGTATTTGTAGTGCTCATTACGTTAATTTACGGCTCGTGGCATATGATCTATCTTGCGACGTTTGTGTCAGCGATTTTGTCTCAGTTTTCACAGCCTTCCGCGATGAAGCTGTTCAAACAGCACATTCCGGCTGAACAGCTGCAATCTTCCATGGCGATGTTCCAATCGCTTATTGCTATCTTTATGGTGATTGGGCCTTCACTGGGGGTTATCTCGTACCAAAAGTTCGATATCGAGATTTCTATTGGCGTTATGGGCGTCGCGTTTCTATTGTCCGCTATCGTCTTATTTCGTATCCCTCGCGACCGCGAGGTGGAACGGACGGAAGCGATGGTTGAGCGCAGGTTTAAACAGGATCTTAAAGATGGACTCATGTATGTATGGCGCAGTCCGGTGCTGAAATCGCTTGGCGGAGTGTTCGCGCTTGCTGGAACCGCTGTCGGTATTGCCCAGACGTTAGGCTTGTTTATTGTATTGGAGCGGCTAGGTCAGCCTAAAGAATTTTTGCAGTTTTTGATGATGGTTAACGGGATTGCGATGCTCGTCGGTGGCGGCGCGGTTATGGTCCTAGCCAAAAAGGTTTCGCCGCAAAAGCTGCTTGCGCTCGGCATACTGCTCAACTCCGTATGTATGGTCGGGACGGGATTATCGACAAGCGTTCCGCTTACGCTAGGGCTGCAGTTTATGGCCGGACTGGGATTTCCTTTGATCCATATCGGCATTAGCACGATTATTCTCCAATGGTCGGAGGAGTCGTACGTCGGACGGGTGAACGGCGTGCTGAATCCGATGTTTATGGGGATGATGGTCATTATGACGCTAGTTGCCGGTCAGTTAAAGCTCGTATTCCCATTGGTCGGCATTTATAGCGTAGCCGGATTATTCATGTTCCTAGGCTTGCTGCTGCTCATTCCGTTATTTAAGCATAAGCCGCTTATCGCGCAAAGTGAAGGTTAGGCTAGGTTAAGTTAAGTTAGTTAGCGAAATGTTAGCGAGGTACACTGGGGGAGATTGACAGATAGGCCGGTGTGAAGTAACATCATTGTAGTTGAAACGAAGTATAGCGAAGCACGCTCATACCCTCGGTAGAGGGAGGGGCGTGCTTTTTTTGTTATCTCGGTATGCCTTCGGGGGAGCGGCATGCTGATGAGCAGAGCTGGTTTTTGTCGAAAAAATGCAGATCATGGAAATGGAAAGGATGAAAAAAGAAGGGAAAAGGAGCTGCGGGCAAGAAATGGTATAAAGTTCCTGTAAAAATTGGATTAAAGCCATATTGCAGGCTCGCTATGCGTAAACAGAAAGATTAGGCAGGGAGCAGGGAGCAGGGAGCTTGGAGTCGGGCAAAAACGCGCAACAGCAAGCGACGGCTGAGAATAGCGGGAAATAGAAGGGAACGTTACTGAATAGCAGGGTATGGTGGGAAATGTTAATTAGTTGCAGGAAATGACGGGGATCCGCAGGTAACCCCCCCTTCTATCATGGATTTTATACAGGGTAGGAGAGGTATTGGGATTTTAGGCTAGGCTATATTGGATTTTGTACAGTAGAAACGCCTATCTTGATGCTTATTGATTCGGATTGGGAGTAAAATCGAGTTCTTTATTGCAAAAATCCAATATAGCCTCTGTAAAAGTGAATTCAAGCAGAAAGTTACTACAAATATCCAATATAACTAATAAACAATTAATGGGGAGTGGTTGATATGCAAAAAATAGTACAGGCATTTATGGTAGTAGCGTTGTTAGTGTCAATGTTGGTGACGACGCAGGTGGCTGTTGGTGCGGCAGCTTTTACGGATACAAAGACACACTGGGCAAAAGCAGAAATAGATGCGGCCGCTGCCCAAGGCTGGATTAAAGGTTATAACGCTGCGAGCTTTAAGCCGGATGCGGATATTACTCGTGCCGAGTTTTTGAAATCACTAGTCTCTGCTATGAAATATAAGCTGGAGGACACAGATACGCCGTTTGAGGATGATAAAGGTTGGTTTCGTGCATATATTGCGACGGGATTGAAGCAGTCTGTTATTAAGATCGGCGAATACAAGGAACTTACCTTCGAGCCCAACCGCAAAATTACTCGCGAAGAAATTGCTCGAATGACTCTTCGCGCCGCTGGAAAAGACAAAGAAGGTGTCGCATTTGGATACCTTGCTGTAGCTAAACAGATCAAGATCATGAGCGGCTACCCCGACGGCACACTTGGTGGTGACAAAAATGCGACTCGTGCAGAGGCGGTTGTTATGATTACAAATACGCTGAGTTATACTAACCCGCCTGTTGTTGTAGCTTATCCGAAGACGAAGGAACAGTTGAATGAGATGATTCAATCTTTGCATAGTTTCAAAGGCTCTACAACATATGGTGATGAGGGGACTGTGTTAATTAACACCAAGGGTTCTGATAATTTTTTCGATAATACCCTTTATCTTCAATATAACAGTACGTTGAAAGTCACTAAAATAACAGTAGTCGAACCAACAAACGATAATTTAGCTATAGTTAAAGACCTACTTAAGACTTACTACCCAAAATCATATGAAAAAGCATATGCAACTTACCTAAAAGTAAATGAATCAGATAATAACGATGCTAGCTCCGATATTAAAACAAAGTATGATAATCGAATCTTTGAAGCCTTCAAAGGTAGCACCAAGAGAGTTACGATCTGGATTGGAGAGTGAATCAATGGGGCGATTGCGAAATAAATATATAATGCTTTCATTGATCGTTCTTCTTATAATGTCATCAATTCCGTATCGAATATCTGTTCAAGCAGCTGCTATTCAGGATTGTCCTTTGCCATTGTCTTATGATTCAGATTCACTACTTCTTATCGAACAAAATAATATTCCTACTTCAGTTGGATCGAATGGTAAATACAAGATAAATGGTAATTATTTATCAAATAAATGCGGGCTAGGGACAAGGGCTGTTGTTTATGGTTCACCTGCAAGTGTTTCTGGAAATCAGTTTGACCAAGGTCAATGGCGTTATCTCGGTTATGATATAAATGGTGTTGTTTATCGTAACTGGTTGTTTAGAAGTGATTCAAGGGCGACATTGCATGTAGCTAAAAATTGGGTTAAAAATCCTTGGGACGAACCTGTAGGACGTAGTAAAAAAATACAAGACACTATTGAGTTAACCTCACATCCAGATGCTAAAAAATGGATAGAATCCATTGTCGATCCCTATAAGGAATCACCAACTTTCCTCCAAAGCTATAACAAGCGTAAAGGTACAAATTGGGATGGAAATACATTAAAACCTTATGTCATAATTCAGCAAGTACCTACAGACTTCAGCCCTGGTGTTGTGCAAATGTGGAATATCTGGACGCCTGACGGATCATGGTGGTACGAGATGTTTATAATTCCCCCATTGAACCCTCTGGAAATTAAGAAACAACCCGATCTCGAAATTGACCCCTTAGTTGTTCAAAGCGACGCTTGGATCGGTGACTCTGTTCCTGTCAAAATAACGACGAAGAACAAAGGCCAAGAAAATAGCGGCCCATTTACCGTGGGTATCGTAGGGACAAGCACAAAGTCAGATGTTATTTCTAATGTACCTCCTGGCGCAGTGAAAACCGTAACCGTCAATGTCACTTCCTCAACAAGCGGAATCAAAAAATTCACAGCTAAAACAGACTTTGGCCTAGCTGTTGCGGAATCAAATGAAGACAATAATACCAAATCTTTTCAGATTGCATTTAACAAAAAAAATGAACCAACTACTCCAGTCGCTATCATTAGTCACCTAGAAGGGGATCATCGGGCTGAACCTGAGATTTCGATTAAGCCAGCTGCTGATCCGAAGCTTGACGACAAGTTGTCCTACTCGCCAGGCAAAGAAGCAATTACTCTGTATGAGTGGAAATATAAAACACCATCGGGAACGACTATCCAGAAAAATCCAGTAGCGAAGGACTTTGCGACAGAAGGTAAATATCTTGTTGAGTTGCGCGTAACCAATAGTGCTGAAAAAGTTTCGGAGTGGGCGCTGTTGATCATCAATGTTGCCGAGCAAGTTACTCCAACACCAACCCCAGAGCCAACACCGCCCCCGCGACCTGAATTGAAAGCAGCTATTCGATTCGTACCAGACAAAATTTTAGCCGGAGAAACATCTTCTTTACTCAATAGTTCTGATGGATTCGACAGCTTTGAATGGACATTTTCATCTAACTTAGATCCTTTATTTACAGACAAGAGTAAATATGAGTATTATGATCAAACCTTTATGCAGGCTGGTACTTATCGAGCCAAGATCAAGGTTAGTGATAGCAGCGGTTCAGCCACTTCCGAAGCTACATTAACGGTAATCGATCCGAGTCCTGTAGCAGTTGTAGCAGGAGCAACGAAAGTTATAGAAGGGCGACCGTTTCCTTTTCCTTATCATTTAAATAACTCATACACACCGTTAGCAGATCGCGGCATTACCATTGATCACAGCAAATCGGAAAAAAGGTATAAAAGAGTGGGTGATCTTAGTTATACATTGGATTTTCCTGCGACCAATAATTTGGCATTAGGACAGTACAGTTTCGAAGGTAAAGTGTATGACTCGACGGGAAGGACGAGTGAATGGGCAGAACTATTATTGGACATTGTTCCAGATATGCCCCCGACAATAGAAGTGATTGCCCCCGAAGAATCGTATCGCAGCAACGGCTTTATGCTCTATATGGAAGCAGAAAGCCCTGATGCTGATATTTTGAATCATTTATTTCTCGAAGAGCGATACGATATGAACGGAAACGGTAATTTCGACGAGGAAGCGTGGACAACTCTTTATGACGGTACTTACAAAACAACGCATTCTCTAAACTATGCAACAGTAGGCAAGCGTCAATACCGCGCTACCGTTACAGAGAATTATGGAAAGACAGGAACGTCCTCAATCGCTTCAACGGATATCCTCAACTATGCGCCTGAAGTCAATTTCAGTTCATTTGGGGTGACGCAGCAGCCAGGGCAAGGAGAAGAAAGCGGACCGCCAGTAACTAGCTATACACCGCAATCGATTTTCCGCTCTTGGACGCTTAAAAAACCGTACGCTGGAGGCAACGGAGATAAGCTTGGATGGAAAGCCGACACGACAACGATTAATACAAAAAAGGGACAAATGGTTAACTTTAACTTGAAATATCCAAACGCAGGAAACGGACTTAATTCTCGTAATAAGTACGCACTTGCTCCTGATCTTGTTGGAAAGCAACGGTGGAAGGTTCAACCTCTAGGTGCTTGTGGTTGTTATGATAATGATTATGGATTAGCAACTGACAAGATATTTAATAATAACAGATTGTATACGTATCAAAGATTTAATCAAGGACTTTTATACACGGAGAAAGACGCAGTAACGGGAGTACAATTAAGACCATCCTTTTTTTTAGAAGAACCTCAGTATGGATCTGAATTGAAAGGAGATGAAAAGTTTTATCGCGCTGATGTAATGAATCAAAATAGTGTAAAAATCACGGTTCATAACAATGAAGGTAAGAAAATCGATGTGCATAGTTTCAACTTAGTAGGGTTAGATTCTCGTAGTGTTTACGTTTCATTCTTCGAGCTAATGCCCGACTTCAAGTCCATGATCATTGCAATAGCTCATAACGATTACGATTACGTAGAATTAAAATATTACAAGTATTCGTTTGAAACGAGAACAGTCGAGTGGGTAGCAACAGGTTCTCCTGTCTCGAAATATGTTGCTTCAGGGAACGATACACCCGATATGTCAGTGACTGCTGACGGAACAATATATATTTCTGGGAAGGTAGTAACTAAAATATTTCCAAACGGTTCGAGGATAGACTCTCCTGTTGTAACTGGTTACTCAGATGGATCGGCCATATCCATTAGTAATGACGGGAAGTATCTCTATCGAACCAATATGCGGACTTTGAGCGGAGATCAAGCATCAAACGGTTTAACGACCTATAATGCAAATGATCTAAGCGTAGTTAATCATTACAGCAGGTTTCCAAATTATCTTATATATGAGCAAGGCGTATCTTCTTCCTTTAGCCCAATTGTAAGAGAAGATGGAATCGTTATTGTTGTTGAATACGGTGTTGTCTACTTTTTTTCTCGAACCGGATCATTTTTGTTCAGTTCCAATACGCTTAACCCTAATTGGGCGCGAACCTATGAAGCTGGCATTTTAAGTAATAATCATCTAGCCATCCCGTATTACGATAAGAACTGGACTTCAAGTTCAACTGAGTATAAGTATGCTTTGTATGATACTTCTACAAGTTCTATTATCAAAATAGAACCTGTTAGGGAAAGGAATGACTATGGAGCAGGTGGTGGGCATACAACGGTAACACCTGTATTGCCAAATGGTTCATTCTTTATATTTGATCGGAAAAATTGGCCTCATACGGTAACACCTTTTGTTTCATCTTCAGGTAACGCAAATCTGCAAAATATTGATGCGAATACCGTAGGCATATTTGATGATAATTGGGGTGGATTGCTTTATGATGCCGGAAGCATAATGAGAAATTATGCGATGGAATTTAACGTCAGTGTGAACGATGTGAATAATGCAAAGATGATTGGCACAGGCTTTCACATTCAAAATGAAAAAAATATGTACGCTATGGAGTGGAGTAAGGACACATTAACACTCTATAAAGTAGTAAACGGTGTGAAAACTATTTTACAGTCGGTCGCCTTAGCTCGATCACCATTTACTACGTATCCGATTAAGGCCGAGGCTATAAACGGTACGCTTCGGGTCTACGTCAATTATGCTAAGAAAATCGAAGTGACGGACGGCACGTATGTAAAGGGTGCTGCAGGAATTATGTCGCTTGGCCAGTCTTCAGCATCGTTCTCGAATGTAAAGAAAACGAATTACGGCGACACGTATACGGAAGAGACGTATGAATCCGTACTCGTTAATGATCCAATCTTCTATGACAAGCTGTTCAAGGACGTGGAGAACGATCCGATGGGTACAGAAGAGTGGAGCTACAGCCATAATCCAAACTTCTTTGAAAATCCGGAAGGATTAAGCGCCTTCAGCGGACAAACGTATAGGGCAACGGTGAATGCACTTGAGAAGCCAGGTGTATATGAGATTACCTTCCGGGCGCAGGACAATCCTGGATTATCAGTGTATCGAAAATGGTCAGAGTCGGTGAAGAAGCTATTGTATGTACATCGCAGGCCAGTGGCGCTGCCGGACGTTAGATTTACAGGCAGAGTGTTTACGGAAGGCGAGGCACTTGATTATGACACCTACGATAAATCTTACGATCCTGATATTGCACACCTGTTGTCTGATAAACTATTCCGTACGCGTTGGGCCGACGAAACCACATGGACGACAGGAAAACGACAATATTATAACCGCCCAGGTGTGGAGCTAATTGTACAGGAGCAAGTAAAAGATATTCATGGTGCTTGGTCATATTGGGGGCAGTACATCGTTTATAAAGACTCATTACCTGCAGTGAACCAAACTAAGCCGGTCATGACGATTACTTATCCAAGCGGTACAACTGCAGCGGCTCCAACTGTGCTTGCTACAGAGCCTGCCATTACATGGACGTATTTTGATGCGGAAAACGATCCGCAGGACATGTTCCGGTTATCCTTTAATTACGCGGATACGAATGAGCTGGCTCTTTATTTGGAACTTGAAGGATCGGCACTGAATTACACAATGCTGAAAGGCAGCATTATTCCCGGCCGTGTCGTGAAGGTGCAAGGGCAAGTATTTTCCGCGGGTGCGTGGTCGAATTTGAGCAACATCCGATATTTCGTGCTGGACCTGCCGCCGGAGACGCATTTACTAACGTTTAACGGTACTGATGCAGCGAATCCCATATTTACGAATAGAAATCGCCCGCAGCTGCGCACGTTTACCGTCGATCCGGAAAATCATCCGATTGCCGCGATTGATTATGAGGTATTTCAAGCTTCTAACGGTGTAAAAGTAGTCGATACGAATTCAGCAACCGCATTAGCAAACTATACTCCTGCAGCATTGGCCGATGGGCTACATTACTGGCGAGCAAGAGCATTCGATAATTATTTATGGGGGAAATATTCGGTCAATGGATTCTTTTTTGTAGATACAGTTAAGCCAGTCGATGTGGATGAGAAGCTAGAAATTGAACCGACGGCGGTAACGGTAAAATTCAACGAATTTAGCGATCCAGCGCCATCTTCGGGACACGCAGCCCGGACCTTTTATTTGCAGAAGGTGAATGCGGACGGCAGTGTGACCAACATCGATTTGAACGGTGACGGCACGGCCGAATACAGTACACAGCTTGCTCTTAATCGGCAATCCTATCGGGTTGCGGGATTAATACCCGGTCAAGAGTATCGTCTGACGGTGCTGGATTACGACATTGCCGGCAACGAGGGGCATTTTGCCTATATCTATTTTGTCACCAACCGGCCGCCAACAGCAGATTTCGATTGGTCGCCAAAGCCGTTGTATGAAGGGGATACGGCGACATTTCTGTCGGATGTAGATGATCCAGATGGTGATACGCTTTCAGTTGAGTATGAATTAACGAGTCCTGCCGGGGAGAAGAGCAGCTTTTCGTACACGTTGAACGATCCAAATTATCCGCCGAAGGGGCCAATGCTTAGGATGGTCAGGGTCGGAACGTGGATCATGCGGATGACGGTTAGCGACGGAATCGCGGAACCGGTTATCGTAACAAAGACAGTTCAAGTACATCCTCTTTCCGTTACTGGATATGTGAAGCATACGGAGCTTTGGGATGAGCATCGCCAGGATTTTAATACGAAAAAAAGCGGCAATGCAGATTCGCCGCGCGGTTATGCTGTTTTCTGGGCCGGCGAGAAGTTTATGCTGGAGGCGGATACATCGGTAACGGGCACGACTACGAGAGCGGAGCGTGTGGATGTGCAAATGGGTACTTATTCTTCTTCTCTAGTCGCGGCTAATACAGCTCATACGAAATGGAAGGGCGAGATGTGGGACGCCGATTTTGGGCAGCTGGCGAAGGGGCAGCTTACCTTTACGTTTACCGCCTTTTACAATAATGGAGCTATTAAAATAGATACCGTAGACGTAACTATCGATGGCCAAACATTGGAAATCATCGGCGTGCATCGGGTTCAGTGACAGATTCCACGCAGCATTACTCTTGGAATGGCACCAAGTGCCTGCAAGATGTAAATTTATTGAGGCAAGCTCATTAAATAATGAGCTCAGCCTCATTATTTTTTTGTATTAATAAGATGCGTGAATCAGCTCTTGATCTTCAAGAAAAACTTACTTATCGCGTAATACGCAGCACCGCGCACAGCGGACTGATCCTGCAGCTCAGCGAACAGGATTCGCATCCGTTCTCGGTGATACGGCAGCGTGCGCCGATCAACCGCCGCCTGCACGGCAGGCTCCAGCCATTCGGCGGCGCGGCTCATGCGGTTGCCGATGATAACAACATTCGGATTGAACACGTTGACGATATTGGCGATGCCCGCGCCTAAAAAATCGCCAATCGACCGGATCAACTCGCGCACGCGCTCATCGCCATTCGCAGCCGCTGCGAGCAGATCCTCCAAGCTGTCAAAGCCGAGCAGCGCCGCGCGCTCCAGCAGCGCATTTTCAGAAGCATACAGCTCCCAGCATCCACGATTGCCGCAGCTGCATGGCTTCCCGTCGTACTCGATCGACAAATGGCCGAGCTCGCCGGAGAAGCCGGAAGCGCCCTTGTACAGCTCTTTATTCAAAATAATTCCGGTTCCGATACCGATCCCGACGCTGACGTATATCTGGTTCGGAATGCCGCGGCCTGCGCCGTATTTTTGCTCGCCTTGAGCGCCGGCATTCGCTTCGTTGTCGATGGTGACCGGCAGCCCGAAGCGCTCCTCCAGCCGCTGCTGCAGCTCGACCTGCCGCCACTTCAAATTCGGCGCGAACAATATCGTCCCTTTATCGTCAACAATGCCCGGCACGCCGACTCCAATGCCGACAATGCCATATGGGCTTTCGGGTGCTGCATCCATCAGCCCCTCGATGCATTCCGCAAGCTGCCCGATCGCAAACTCAGCGTCATGCCTTTTCAAACCGCGCTGGTGCTCGGCAATAACATTACCCTCCAAGTCGACCAGCAAGCCGCGTATATAATTGACGCCGAGATCGATGCCTACCGCATAACCCGCCGTACCATTAAACAGCAGCATAACCGGTTTACGCCCGCCGCTCGATTGTCCCGGTCCGATTTCCAGCACAAGATGACTGTCGATCAAGTCCTGAACGAGGCTGGAGACCGTTGCTTTATTAAGCCCGGTAAGCTCGGATATTTGCGCTCGTGACAACGGAGCATGCTTCAGAACCGACTCGAGCACGATGGAAGTGTTTATTTTTTTGATGAGCGCTAAGTCTCCTGTTGGTCTTAATTTCAAAAGGTAAGCCTCCGTCCGGGATGACAATAACTATCATTGTATCATGATTGTCGAATATATGGATTGTTCGAGCCGCATACTGATTACTGCTCGTCAATGAGAAAGTTACAACTAGTTTAACACAAAAACTTAGTTTGTTTAATAGACAAACTAAGTTGCATCATGTTATTCTGTGAATAGTTTCAAAAAACTATCGAATTCCGTGAAGGAGGATTTTGTTTTCTATGAGCTATTTCAAAAACATCAACACGATCCAGTTTGAAGGTAAGGGCTCGGACAATCCGCTGGCATTCAAACATTATGATCCTAATCAAGTGGTTCTAGGCAAAACGATGGAAGAGCACCTGCGCTTCGCGGTTGCTTACTGGCATACTTTTAACGCTGCTGGAGCAGACCCGTTCGGTGCAGGTACTATGGTGCGCGAGTGGGATCAATATAGCGGCCTTGACCGTGCCAAAGCGCGCGTTGAAGCTAACTTCGAATTCATGAACAAATTGAACATTCCTTTCTACGCGTTCCACGATGCGGACATTGCGCCAGAAGGCGAAACGCTGCAAGAAACGAACAAAAACCTTGATATTATCGTTGCAATGTTGAAAGACAACATGAAGCAATCCGGCAAAAAGCTGCTTTGGAACACGGTTAACATGTTCTCGAATCCGCGTTTTGTTCACGGTGCAGGTACGACTTGCAACGCTGACGTATATGCATACGCAGGCGCTCAGCTGAAAAAAGGTCTTGAGGTCGGTAAAGAGCTTGGCGCAGAAAACTACGTATTCTGGGGCGGCCGCGAAGGCTATGAGACGCTTCTTAACACAGATATGGGCTTTGAGCTTGATAACCTGGCACGCTTGTACCACATGGCAATCGCTTATGCGAAGGAAATCGGCTTTGACGCGCAATTCCTGATTGAGCCGAAACCGAAAGAGCCATCGAAGCACCAATACGACTTTGATGCGGCTACAACCATTGCATTCCTTCAAAAATACGGCTTGAAGGATCACTTCAAGCTTAATCTTGAAGCGAACCATGCTACGCTTGCAGGACACACGTTCGAGCACGAAATCCGTACGGCTGCTATTAACGGCATGCTCGGATCACTCGATGCGAACCAAGGCGACTTGCTGCTTGGCTGGGATACAGATGAATTCCCGACTGACCTGTACTCGACTACATTGACAATGTTTGAAGTATTGAAAGCTGGCGGCATCGGCCGCGGCGGCGTTAACTTCGACGCGAAAGTCCGTCGCGCCTCGTTCGAAGCGGAAGATCTGTTCCTTGCACACATCGCTGGCATGGACAGCTTCGCTTGGGGTCTTAAAGCTGCAGCTAAATTGATCGACGAGAAAATTCTTGACAACATCGTTGACAACCGTTACCGCAGCTTCAAAGAAGGCATCGGCGCGGAAATCGTGTCCGGCAAAGCGACGCTTGCATCGCTTGAGCAATATGCGCTTCAAAATAACCCGATCAAAAACGAGTCCGGCCGTCAAGAACGTATCCGCCTCATGCTTAGCGAAGTTATTTTCAGCGTTTAAGTCGGGAGGTTCTTAAGACAAATGAGCTATGTAATTGGTATAGATTTAGGAACGAGCGCGGTAAAAGCGCTGCTCGTTGACCGTAACGGCATGGTAGCGGCGGAAGCATCCCGCAGCTACCCGCTGTTCCATGAGCATACCGGCTGGAGTGAGCAAAGGTCGGATGACTGGGTAGACGCCAGCGTCGAAGCGCTGCGCGAGCTTACTTCCACAGCGGGTATTGAAGCGGGCGCAATCGAGGGAATCAGCTTCTCCGGACAGATGCACGGACTCGTACTGCTGGACGGTGAAGGCAACCCTGTTCGTAACGCGATTCTATGGAACGATACCCGTACGACAGAGCAATGCCGCGAAATCGAGCGTACGCTTGGCGACAAGCTGCTGAGCGTAACACGAAATCCTGCTTTGGAAGGCTTCACGCTGCCGAAAATCCTTTGGGTTCGCCAATATGAGCCGGAAGCCTTTGCACAGGCTAAGCTGTTCCTATTGCCGAAGGACTACCTGCGTTACCGTCTCACTGGCCAGCTGCACATGGATTATTCCGACGCGGCAGGCACGCTTATGCTGGATGTAGCCGGCAAAGAGTGGAGCAGTGAAGTGCTTGAAGCGTTCGCGCTGCCAGCTAGCTTCTGCCCGCCGCTTATTGAGTCGCATGGCCTCGTTGGAACCGTGTTGCCACAAATTGCGGAGCGCACCGGTTTGCCTGCAACCACGAAAGTGTTTGCAGGCGGCGCCGATAACGCATGCGGAGCGATCGGGTCGGGCATTTTGTCCGAAGGGCTGACGCTTTGCAGCATCGGTACGTCTGGCGTCATTCTCTCCTACGAGAATGACAAAACGAAGGATTTCGCCGGCAAGGTGCATTTCTTCAATCACGGCAAACAGGATTCTTTCTATGTGATGGGCGTTACGCTTGCGGCTGGTTACAGCCTTAGCTGGTTCAAAAAGACGTTCGCGCCGAACGAATCGTTTGACCAATTGCTTGATGGCGTTGGCAAAGTGAAGCCAGGAGCGGGAGGCTTGCTGTTCACACCATATCTCGTCGGCGAACGTACGCCGCATGCCGATTCTGTTATTCGCGCAAGCTTCATCGGCGTGGACGGCTCGCATGAGCGAATTCACTTTGCACGCGCGGTAATGGAAGGCATCACCTTCTCCTTGAACGAGTCGGTCGATATGTTCCGCCGCGCCGGCAAGACGGTCGATACGATCATTTCGATTGGCGGTGGCGCGCAAAATCCGGTTTGGCTGCAAATGCAGGCCGATATTTTCAACGCCACGGTCGTCGCTCTGGAAAATGAACAAGGGCCAGGTCTAGGAGCAGCCATGCTCGCGGCCTATGGCTCCGGCTGGTTCGATAGCCTCGAATCATGTGCGGACAAATTCGTGAAGCATGCGGATTCGTATTCCCCGCAGCCTGAAGCTGCAGCTGCCTATGAAGGCATTTTCAAGGTTTACCAACAGGTGTATGAGCAAACACGCGGCTTGAACGAGGCGCTCGCGCCATACCGCGGGTAAGATGATGTTAGAAATAATGACATAAAAAAGGAGCAGCTTTACCGCTTAAAGCTGCTCCAAATCGATTCAGGCCGTACCCCCAGCTCTCCGGCGATCAATTCAGCCGTTAGACGCTGGGGCTTTTTAATTTTACCGTTACGTATTTTTGATATGGTCGTGAGTGAAATGAGCGTAGATTGAGCGAGCGAGGTTACGGAAATATTTTTGCTGAGCATAAGCATTCGAAGCTTGTAAGAGGGGTCTTCCTCTTGCGAGTTCAATAGCAGGTTCGTCAGGATGACGACGAAGTTTTTGAAGCTGCGGTTGCCATTATAAAAAGGCTGAATAACAGCGTCGGTATGATAATAATGGTCACCGAGCTTAAGCTGGAAGTCGATGGCTTCTGCTGTCCGGTTATTCTTGGCATATTCAAAAATGCGTTTCAGCTTATTGCGCTCCTGATCGGCGGCAAGGTCGATGATGGACAGGTTCAAGTACGAGGAGGCGGGCTGCGGAACCGGTGCATAATAATGCTTTAAGGTCATAATGTTATAGCGTTCATTCACGATGGCGGACACCATGATTTTGTTGTGAACAATATATTCGTCAATCCACTTTGCTTCACGAAGGTCTTTGCAAATAATGACGTACATCGTTTGATCGCCGAGCTGCAGCTTCCGGCAGGATACGCGAACAGCGGCTGGTGTTGACGCTTTCGTTACAAGCTTGCATTCTAGCGCTGGAGAGAAAGCGTGATCGTCTGCGAGCCGGTTAACGACTTCTGTAAAGGATAGATGTGCTTCCTTCGGTGAAATGATCGTCGATGGATCGAGCTGCGTAAGATCGGATTTCTTAAAGCCTGAGAAAGTAGAGAACGCTTGATTGACATCGCGGATAAACCAACGGGATTCGTCGCTTTCAACGATAAGCATTGGATCAGAAAGTAAATAAAATAAATGATTCACCGATGACACCGTCCTATCCGTTTGCATACACCAAACATGCATATCACCTATTATGTCATAAAAACTAACATAAAAACATAGAAATTATGAAAAAATGGTGTCTGCAAAATAAAAGTTATTGGATAACATGATTTTCGGTAAATTTGGCACACTATAACAAAAAGGTTGAAAGGGTGATTTGCGTTGGCTGATAATTCCGCAATATTGTTTGATTTCAATGATGTCCAAAGCGCAGCGCTTGCTTGCGAGACGCTGCAGCAGCTTGGGTTCGATACGGTTCTGCATGATGGGAGCAGACGCATGCACGTACATATAGAGGGAAGCGATTTGACCTCGGCGCTCGAAATTGCGCAGGCGCATGGAGGACAGCTTGTCGAGCAAGCTCCAATCACATCCGGATCCGCGATGGACAGCGCATACGCGTTAAATGCGATTTCAATCCCTGCTCATCTTGTGAATGAAGATTGGCCATCTTCCTATGGATGGTCGATGGAGCAGCCTGAAGGGTTGCACAACCGGGATGAAGATGCCGACTTTAGCGACGAGTTCCTTCCTGATCCAGGCACATATGATCATTTTTCGGGAGATGTCCGTGCTTAAATGAAACCGCCTTAAATGTAAGAGGCTGTCCTGTAGTCATGCGACTATAGCGACAGCCTCTTTGTATTAGTTAAGCACAGCATTTAATCCTGCTGTGTAGCCTGTTGAGAAGGCAGCGGTAATATTGTAGCCTCCCGTATAACCATGTATGTCCAGTATTTCTCCGCAGAAGAAGAGGCCGTTCATTAGTTTGGATTCCATCGTCTTCGGGTCAATTTCCTTTAAGTTGACGCCTCCGCCTGTTACAAATGCCTCTTCTATGGATAGTGTGCCGTAAACACGAATCGGAAATCGTTTAATTAATTGCGATAGGATTAACCAATCCTGCTTTGGAATATTGTCAAAGGTAAGACCTTCTGACAGTCCTGATTTCTGCAGAAGGATCGGAATGAGTTTTTCGGGCAAATAGGCTTTCAAAACATTTTTAACCGATTTTTTTGGTTCCTGTTCCGTAAGCTTTAACGTTTCAATGTAAACCTCGTCTTTGCTCTTCTCCGGCATTAAATCGACCGCTACTTCAATATTGCCGGTGCCAAACTGTTTTAATGCTTTCACTACAAACTGGCTGCACCGTAAAACAATGGGACCGGAGATGCCGAAATGTGTAAAAATCATATCGCCTTGGTGCTCGATTATTTTTTTTCCTTTCGGGCTCCATACCGAGAGAGCTACATCCCGAAGCGAGACACCCTGCAGCTCCTTACTCGTTATAAAAGGCTCGTTGGATGTTAGAGGGACCTCTGTCGGGAACAGCTCCGTTATCGTGTGGCCAGCTTGTACTGCCCAGGCATAGCCATCCCCGGTTGAGCCGGTCTGAGGTACGGATTTTCCGCCGGAGGCTACAATAACGCTTCTGCTGTCGATCACGTCCCCTGATTTCAAACGTACGCCAACGACCTTTCCGTTATCATATCGAATCTGATCGACGGGAGCGTTTAAAATAATTTTAACACCCTGCTTCCGCACCTGATTAACGAGCGTATCTACAACCGTTTTAGCCTTATCGGATACAGGGAACATGCGTCCGTTATCTTCTTCCTTTAGCGAGATCCCAAGGTTCTCAAAAAACGAGATAATATCCTTGTTGTCGAAGTTGGAGAAGGAGCTGTGAAGAAAACGCCCGTTTCCAGGTATGTGCTTGATTAGCTCGTCAATGTCTTTGTTGTTTGTGACGTTGCATCTGCCTCCGCCGGAAATGCCGAGCTTTCTTCCAAGTTTATTGCCTTTGTCCAAAAGAAGCACGCTTGCGCCATCTCTGCTTGCGGCAATACTGGCCATTAAGCCAGCAGAACCGCCGCCAATTACAATTGCATCATATTGCATCGCTTTCCACCTGCTATATTATTAGTATTAATATGATACCACAAAAGAAAGGCGGAATTCTTATGCGGCGAGAGGAATGGAAGTTGACTGGTGACAAAGGAACGGATTTGTTCATCCGGGAATGGAAGCCGGATACGCGTGACGTGCGGGCTGTTATCTGTTTAGTGCACGGGATGGGGGAGCATGGCGACCGGTATCAGCATGTTGCTGCTCAATTCACGGAGGCTGGCTTCACGTTGATCGCGCTCGACCAGCACGGACACGGCCGTTCTTCGGGCAAACGCGGCCACCTGCTTTCACTGGACGCAGCAGCAAGCGATGCTGCTTTAATCATTGAAGAAGCGGGGAAAAGAAACCCCGGTGTACCGGTCTTTTTGTACGGTCATAGCATGGGCGGCAACGTGGCGTTAAACTGTGCGTTACGTTTGCGCCCGGGTATTAAAGGTCTCATTCTGACGAGCCCATGGCTAAGGCTGGCGTTTAGGCCGCACCCGTTAAAGGAGTGGATTGGGCGCAGAATAGCCGCCATTCTGCCCGAGCTGCAGCAATCGACCGGCTTAAATCCGGCAGAGTTATTCCGTCCAGGCTATGCAAAGGCTGCACCCATCGTGGAAGATCCCTTATGCCATACGAAAATTACGCTTCATACTTACAATGAAATTGCTGCAGGAGGCGAGTGGGCGCTTGCGCATGCGGACAGTCTTCATGTGCCGCTGCTGCTTATGCATGGCTCCTCTGATCGGATCACATCGCTTGAGGCAAGCCGTTTGTTGGCTGAACGGCTGGGCGGGCGTTGTGAATGGAGAGTTTGGGAGGGGGGCTATCATGAGCTTCATAATGATGTGGAGGGTGAACAAGCCATTAATGAAGTAATAGAATGGCTTGAACGGCAATTGTAAAATGTGGATGTTTGTGTTTTAATCGGAATGATAGCTCTGGCGCGATTAGGGGGAATTTATCGTCTTGTTTAAGGAATTGCTGTTGCAATTTATCGTGTCTTTACTGCCGGTTTTCGCTTTCCAGTTCTGGCATGGCAAAGACCAGGGCAGGGAAGGGATGTCTGTTTTTATGGGCATTTTTTTCGGTGCATCGATGGTATTGTGCATGCTGGCCTCGCCGACCGTAATGGGATATGAATTCGACTTTCGACTTATTCCTTATATGTTAGGCTCCTTGTATGGCGGCTTGCCTGCTCTAGCCGTTTTGACCGCTATTTATGCTGCAATGCGAATTCCAATGCTTGATAGTGCATGGGAAACGGTTAGCTTCATCTTGTTCATCATCGGTTTTGTTCCGTTTATGCTGCTCGCGATACGTCCGTTTGGGCGGGCCTCCGTGCAACGTAAGCTACGGAACGGCCTGCTGTTCATGTGCGTGCTCATGCTCTACTCCATCGTTTCGATTAGCGGCCTTCTCTCCGCAAGAGAAGAGCCGTGGTCTTTTCTCATGGTGCTGACGCTTGTTCTATATGTTTCGGCTATCCTGACGGCAACATGGCTGTCCATATACATGATAGAAAGTGTGAAGGAGAAGCGGCTTCTCCATGATGAGGTAAGGCGTATTTCGGAAAATTATCGCAACGAAGTCGAGAAGCTGCAGCAGTTTATAGATGAAACTACCTTTGCGGTTATTGTGGTCGATAGAGATGGCCGAATTACTCATTATAATGAAATGGCCACGAAGCTATTATTTCTGCGGGCGGAGTATAGAACAGAGCGTGAGCTTCTTGGCGCTTCCTTTCCGGCCGTGTTTCAGCCCGGTCAAGGCGATGCTAACGTTAACATGCTCTACCAAGCGCTAAAAGGTACGCGAGCTTCGCTGGTTCCTTTATTTGATGGAGAAAAGATGCTGCTAACGACGACCTTTTCACTGCGAAATGCATTAAACGATCAGATTACGGGGGCGGCGATCATCGTTCAAGACATTACCGAACTAAACCATCTGCGTGATGAGGTTGGCCGTATGGAGAGGCTTAGCCTTGTTGGTCAAATGGCGGCAAGCATCACGCATGAAATTCGCAATCCGATGGCGGTCATCCGCGGATTTGTTCAGCTCATTCAGGAGCGCAGCCCGAAAAGCCAACATGAATATTTTCGGATTGTGATGGAGGAGCTCGACCGCGCCAATATGATTATTAGCGATTTTTTGTCGCTAGCTCAGAACAGGGAGCTGACGATGGAGCTTTCGTCACTGCACGATATCATTGAAGAGTTAATTCCGCTGCTGCATGCCGATGCGAATTTGCGGGGCCAAACGATTAAAGTAAGCTTTTGCAATGATCTGCCTCTAATTATGCTGAATAATAGAGAGATCAAGCAGCTGTTTCTTAATATTGCCCGCAATGGCATGGAAGCAATGGGAGACAAGGGAGTTCTACGGGTTAGCACGAGCTGCTATAATGACAAAATCGAGCTTCGCATCGCTGATGAGGGAGTCGGAATTCCGCCGGAGAAAATGAAGCATTTATTCGAGCCGTTTTTTACGACGAAGATGCAAGGGACTGGGCTGGGGCTTCCACTTTGCATAAGTATCGCTGAACGTCACAATGGGCGTATCGATGTGGAATCGCGTGAAGGCGAAGGTACGACATTTATTGTAACCTTTTACATTGCGAAATCGGCGGCTGATATAAAAAGTGCCTAAAAAGAGAGACTGCAGATGAACTCATTTGCGGTCTTTTTGTTTACCTCACACCTTCCATCTTACATTTTAGCAAGTCTATATTGGATTTTTCCAACAACTTTATTCTTTTCTCGCCTGATTCACACCCTATGCTGTAATATCTCCATTTTAGAAAGGCTAATTTAACTCCAATCAGACAAAAAGATACGTATGAAGGCGATTTCATTGGATGAAATCCAATGTAGCTGTGATTTTAGTGAAAAATAGCTTCTATCTTGGATCAATTCCAATATAGACTTATAGATAATGAAAACGTGAGGAGAATAGAGAATGCAAATAAGAAAGTTACAAGCAGACGAACAGCCGCCAATGAAATTGCTCTTGTTTGCGGATCCTTCAGAGAAGCTCGTTCAGGAGTACCTTAAGAGAGGTCAATGCTTTGTCGCTGAAGTGGAGGACACGATTATTGGGGAATTCGTTTTATTGCCGACAAGACCCGAGACCGTTGAGATCGTCAACATAGCAGTGGATGAAAGCTATCAGGGCAAAGGGATAGGGAAGCAGCTGTTGAACCATGCCATACAGCAAGCAAAGCTGCTCGGCTGCAAAACGATTGAAATAGGGACTGGAAACTCAGGAGTAGGGCAGCTTGCGCTTTATCAAAAATGCGGGTTCAGAATGACGGGCATAGACAGGGACTTTTTTATTCGGCATTATAGTGAAGAAATTTTTGAAAATGGGATACAAGTGGTGGATATGGTTCGCTTGTCTCAAGATATTTAAGGTATGGGTATGGCAGTCTTGAACTGACGTTCAGGACTGCCATTTCACACTTATAAATAAGCTTATATTTCACCGCGAAACGAGCTTTTGCCGCCAAGGACTGCGACAGCCGTTTACGCTTGGCTTATTCTAAAAAATGACTGTCATACCGACTGTACGCACGCGCTTCCCTTTTAGATTTAGAGGCAGAGTGCTTGTTCGCCTGCTTTATAGATTTCCGATTGCTCATTTGCTCTTTGCGTGCCAGATGAGCAAGCTCTTTTTCGGTTTTCTTATAGTTGGCATAGCGGCGGGCATCGAGTGTCCCCTCCTCAATAGCTTGCTTTACGGCGCAGCCAGCTTCGGATTCATGGCAGCAATTGTGAAAACGGCATTTTGCGGCAAGCGATATGATATCTGCAAAAGTGGTTTCCCAGCCGTCTGCCGCATCCCAAAGCTGCAGCTCCCGCATGCCTGGAGTATCCATCATAATCGCGCCGGACGGTAAAATAAATAATTCGCGATGTGTCGTCGTATGTCTGCCTCTTGCATCGCTCTCCCGAATAGCCTGCACATCCTGCAGATGGTCATCGGCTAACCAATTCAGCAGCGTTGACTTTCCGACTCCCGATGAACCTGCGATGGCAACCGTGTATCCGGGAATCAAATATGGAGAAAGCTCCTCCTTGCCTTTGTTAAGAAACGCACTTACTGCATGAACAGGTACGCCTGGAGCGATAGCCTGGACTAAAGCTATATTTTTCTCTGGATTACTGCACAAATCAGATTTGGTCAGCAGGACAACCGGCTGCGCACCGCTTTCCCATACCGCAATAAGGTAGCGTTCAATCTTTCGAACATTAAAATCCTGATTAAGCGCGTTGGTTATAAAAATGGCGTTCATATTCGATGCTATGACCTGTTCATCAATAACATTTCCGGCTTCCTTTCGGGTCATGGAGGAAATGCGCGGCAGTAATGCATGTATGGATGCCCGCTGTTCTCCTTCAAGGAGGTGGACCAATACCCAGTCCCCAACCGCAGGAAAGTCACTCCGGCTGCCGGCTTCGAATTCATACCTTCCGGTTACTTCAGCAATCCGTTCTCCTGATTCCGTTATAACCCGGTACTGTTTCGAAAATTGTGCCACGATCCGTGCGGGCTCTAAGCTCTTGTTTGTTTGTTGAATCTTTTGCTGTAAAGCCTTGTTCCAATTATCGTTCCATCCGTATTTCGTTAAATGCGGATAATTATTATTTTCCAAAGTAAGAAAACCCCTTATTCTTGTTATATTTGAACAACAAAAAAACCGCCAGCTATTTGCTGCGGTCTACAAGATGTGCATGAATCCAGCCCTCCGGGGATGGAAATCGGAAATCGCACAAAAAAATAGCCGCAAGAAACCTGTTCGGTCCCTTGCGGAAGTGTAACCAAAATAATAAAGCTCCTGCAGAGCGCTATTACTTTTGATTGAAGGTAGTTACCCGTTCCGTAGAGACCGATGAACATGCAACAAAGCTTATAAGTAAGTTGCTCATAAAACATCAGCCTCCTTTTCGTAAAATATAGTTGTATTATATGTAAAGCAAAGCGTTGTGTCAATTATTTCTAAATTAGAACATAACGATGACTGCGGCGGCGCATACTACTTTTGGGAAGAACAGGGCGCTGGCTATACCTGCCGGCGATTCATAAGGGAAGGGAGGTACTAACTTTGACACAACCTAATGAGGAAAAAGGACGTTCTCTACAACAAGCGAAGCAAGCCTCGCAAGACGTGGCGGGGAAAGGCAAGGCGCCAGAGTCTGAAGGCTTTGATAAAAAGCTGGATGGACCTAATCGTCCGTCTACATAGTACGGGGGTGATCGCGTGACAGAACAGGACCATGAACGCAAGCGCAAGCCGCATGTCGACGATCCGGCACTCGATCCGTATGAAATTGAATTTTTGCCCCGGTTTCGGGAAGGGCGGGGAAGCCGCGCTCCGTTTATTAATGAGCACGGCGTCGTTATCGGGGATCATGAATATGAATCGCCGAACTCGCCTTTGTCACAGTGGAGCGAGGATACCGACCCGGCCGTTATGGCCGGCGACGAGTGGGTGCATCCGTTCAAGGATGTCGGCTTTCAGACGGCTGAAAACCGTGATATTTTTGAGAATGGACTGCCTCCGCAGGGCGGTACATTTATGCATCCAGACAAAAATGTTGCTTATGGCGTTGGCGATCCGGATGATTCGGCGGATTTGCCGGAAAAAGGGCAACCGGAGTAACGTACTCCGGTTGCTTTATTTTGATTACGGACGGTATAATAGTAGCTAAAATAAAGTAATTAGAGGAGTGTGTTTCGATGTCGATGTCATTCGAACGATACATGTTAGATATGGTACAGCCAATGCGGGACGATCTTACCCGGATTGGTATACAAGAGCTTCGTACAGCGGAAGAGGTTGAGGAGAATTTGCCAAAAGCAAGCGGTACTGCGCTTGTAGTTGTAAACTCGGTTTGTGGCTGCGCAGCCGGCCAATGCCGCCCTGGCGTGGCAGAAGCGCTTCAGCACGATATACTACCTGATCACCTTTATACTGTATTTGCAGGACAGGACAAAGAAGCGACTGCGAAAGCACGCGAATATTTTGCGCCGTACCCGCCATCTTCGCCTTCCATCGCTTTGATGAAGGACGGCGAGCTTGTACACTTTATCGAACGGCACCAGATCGAAAATCGTTCCGCAGCGGAAATTGCAGCCGATCTGACCGATGCCTTCGATCGGTTTTGCCGATAGTCGGGGCGGTACCTATGAGCTTACAAAGTGAAATTATTGAACGGCTTGGCGTAAAGCCGGAGATCGATCCTGAAGCGGAAGTCCGCAAACGGGTAGATTTTCTAAAGCAATACGTGACACAGTCGGGCACGACCGGTCTGCTTATCGCGATCAGCGGCGGCATTGACAGCGCGGTAGCAACCGGTCTTTGCAAGCGTGCAACGGATGAGCTTAGCGCGGAGACGGGCCGCGAGTATATGACGCTCGGCGTGTTTCAGCCGTATGGCGATCAATCCGACATTGCGGACAGCTACGCAGTTGCGGAGGCGTTCCAGCTGAAGCATCGGGCAGAGACGAATATTGCGGAAGCGGTAGACGAAATCGCCCTTGAGGTAGAACACAGCTTCAAGGCACTCGGGATCCCGCGTCATTTGAGCCGCGGCGGCAAAGGAAACGTGAAGGCGAGAACGCGGATGGTTGTGCAATATGCGCTCGCATTCGATCTTAACCTGCTTGTAGTCGGTACAGACCATGCATCCGAGGCGATTACCGGCTTTTTCACGAAGTGGGGCGATGGCGCCGTAGACATTACTCCGCTCAGCACGCTTAACAAACGTCAGGTTCGCCAGATTGCCTCCCATATCGGCGTTCCGCAAAGCGTGCTCGACAAAGCGCCGACTGCCGGCCTATGGGAAGGCCAAACCGACGAGTCGGAGCTTGGCATCACATACGGTGACAACAGCGATTACCTTGAAGGCAAAGAGATCGCTGCGGAAGTTCGCGAGAAGCTGGAAAAGCAATATTTGAAAACCGAGCACAAACGCTCCCCGATTCCGGGCATTTAGGTTTTTTGATTAGTTGACAAATGAAATAGAGACTGTCCAAGTCAGGTCGGGGAAGCGGCCTCGGGCAGTCTTTTTTTGTTTTAGGCAGGAGGCTCAGGCGTTGAGGTGATTCCATTGCAGTTTTTGCAATGGAGTGGCTAATACAGATCGCTGCATGACGCTCCATTGCAGTTTCTGCAACTGAGTCACCTCAAACTACCCTATTCCACTGGATACCGCCTCATACTGTTGAATTTCTACAGTAGAATCACCTGGTAACCTCTAAATCGCCCGTATCTATTGCAGAAAGTGCAGTGGAGGCTGCTTAAGCTGGCGGGATAAAGGAACAATATGCAATACTGGGATGGAGAGACAGAAGCAAAATTAAGGAGCGCATGCAATGAAACCAATCAGAAACTCTGCGAAATCCTTCAATGGGAATAACCCGGATGCGGATCAAGGGGATTCGAATTAATTTGAAAGCGAGAATTCTTTATATTATCGCAATTTTAATCGTTATGGTCCTTGGCATCAGCTCTAGAGCCTTCGCCGATTCCTTGCCTGTATTTGTTGGGGAGCATTTTGGTGATGCACTTTGGGCGAGTATGATTTACTTTGGCGTACGTGCAGTGTGGAGTAATAGGAGCTTCATTTGGGCAGGACTGATTAGTGTTTTATTTTGTTTTGGCATCGAGTTTAGCCAGCTCTATCAGGCCGACTGGATAAATGCTATAAGAAGTACAATAATAGGCTCATTAATTTTAGGGAGGGGGTTTTTGACGGTAGATTTGGTAAGGTACAGTGGAGGGATATTGCTATCACTGCTGATTGATAGGTATTTCCGCAATCTCCTGGCGGGCAGGTGATAAGCTGCGATACAAAGACTTGCTAGTTCCTTGGGGCTTGAGAAGACGTGGACATGTCGGATGGTTTGGTGTAGTTGCAATGAGAGCTATAGAGGTAAAAAGTGGCGTTATTTCCTGAATTTAGCTGTTTGCGATAAATAGCGGTACTTCCAGGTCTTATTCAACTGTTTCAAGTAGAAGGACACCTATTTCAAGCGGGATAAAGCCATTATTTTCCGCTATTTCAGCAAGCGCCCCGCGTTTTTTAGAATAAGAACCTTTATTACCGCTATTTATCGCAAAAACTGAAGCCGTTTGCCACTCTCTTATTGCTGTCCATACCAAGCTAAGAACGCTTCTGCCACAGCTGTGCCAGCAGCGCCGTTCGGATGAGGATCATCTTTCGAGCTCATGAATTCCGGTTTGACGAGCCGGTCGTCCGGGGCAGCTTGTCCGAGCACCTTGGCAATATCGAAAACACCGGTTATGGCGCTCGGTGAGCTTATGCGAATCCAATTGTTAACGGTACGCCAAACCTTTTCCTGTTCTCCTGAAAAGTTAAATGCAGGCAGCGTGCATAACCAGATGACTCTGTCCGGGTTACTGTCTTTCAGCTGATCGATAATTTCCGTCAAATCAGCGATGACTTGTTCGGCGCTGCGGTTCGCGGTGCCGACATCGTTAACGCCCAAGCAAATGACCACCTCGTCACCTTGCTTTGCCTTTGCCAACCATGAGCTGTCGTTAACCAAATCGTAGGCTCTCGCCCACCCGCTGCCGATGTTCCACGCACCAACATCAGCCCCTAAGCCTTCTGCAATTTTGGAAGACCAGAACGTATAGCCATCCTGCTCGGTGCGCACGCCCTGCGTAATGGAATCGCCTAGAAATACGACCTTCTTCGAAACGGCTCTCTCATAAGCGATCAAGGAAGGCAGCACCTGCCTGTTGCCTGCGGCGGCAAAAGCTTCAGCGGATGCTTGGCCAGCGCGGTCGCCGGCAGCTTCATAGGCGCTTGCGAGCAGCGTCTCGGTATTAAAAGGCAGCCCTTCCTCACTGCCATTCAACATTATCGCCCATGTGAACGCTAGAAAGTGATTATCAGGAATATGAACAGACACGGCATCACTCCAAAACTTTTCTCCGCGGGATACTTCTCTCGAGGCCGATCCCCCGAAGGTAACCGGGCGCTCGGAGCCCAAAATAATGCTTCCGTCAGGAAGCTTACCCCCGTCCGCTACAAAACAGGACTCAATCCGCCAATTGCCGCCTGCATCATTCGCTTTCGATTCCGAACCGTCCGACCAGGTTGAATCTACTGCGTTGCTATGCCAAAACTTTAATTGAAGCTGCCCATACTCCCGCGGCTTTATGTATGTTCTAAATGTAATCGTCGTCTTTTGCTCCAAGCGAAGCATAAAATTTGTTGCGGTTGACAGAGTCGTAACCGAGGTATATCCGTTCATCATTGATCTCCACTCCTCCGAAAATGGTCTTATCCAGCTTTTGGCGATAAGAATTGTTTCTCTCAAACTATCACTTTTTCAACTGGATGACAACGGAAGAGGTTCCCTCAGCATATGAAATTATATATGATAGGAAGAAATAGATGTAATTCAAGGAGACTAGTCGAATGAGCTTTCAAGCTAGACAAAACGAGATCATATACAAGGTCGCCGAACTTGCCGAACGGCAACCCCTTCTCAGCAGCCGGTTATGGTTTCATCACGATATCCGGGACAACTTTTATTATGCTTCCTATTTGTTCGCAGCGGTAGTGAATGATCCGGATCGCTTGCCCTTTGAGGCGGAAGCAGCCAAAAAGACAGCAGCAGCTGTTTTATTGGAGGTGCTTAAGCTTCAAGATCAGAATCTAAACAGCGAAACTTATGGGCATTGGCCTTTAAATTTGGAGCCTTCTCCCCGGGAGGCAAAGCCTCATGTGCTGCCCGTAGAATTAATGGGAAGCTTAATGGCCTTTTTTGCAGCCAATTACAAGTCCCATTTCGATGAGACTCTCACAGCGGCATTTGACGCGGCGCTTACCCATATTTACCGCAACGGCTTCTATCGTGTACCTATGCATCACTTCAATCATCATGAAGCCAAGTATTCGGCTGCTAAGTTGATCTTTGGCCAATTGTTCGAAGATGCCGAGCTGTTTGAAGACGGCCGTAGCAGCCTTCAGCGGACTTTATCTCATATTCAAAAACAAGGGATGTCCGAATATGGCTGCTTGCCTTGGTTTTGGCATTGGGTACAAGCCTTCACCTGTGCATGGCAGATGACGGACGATGCTTCCGTGAAGAAATCTCTCGGAGAAATGCTTGATTTTCTCTGGAACGAGAGAGCTGCATTTTATTTAAAAGGAACATGGGCCGGAACGCATTCCCGCGGCCTGAGGCACGATATACCTTTGGACGGAAACGTATTGCATGACTATGTTCAATTTGGAGATTTCAAGCTTCCTGAAGAGATGCCCCGCACGGAATACGCAGGCTTTTTGTATTACGCGGCGCCAGAGACAGCGCGCCGTACTGCTCTAAATCGCAATGAGCCGACTGAAGTGAAAAAAACGATAACGAAGCTGGCAGGCGCAGATTCAATTAAGCTTCACAGCTATGCATACATCACCGCGGATTTTGCAGCAGGCGGGATGTGGGAACGGCACGAGGAGTTTGATAATGAGCAGCATCGCTGGGATATCACGCTTCCATTAGGCCGGCAAGCAGGCATTAATCAAGCTTTTTTCTTCCATCCATCAGGTGTTTATTCGAATAATGATCCAAGACATCAAAACGGGCACACGGAAGTGCTGTATCACAAAAATACGATAATTGCGCTTTATCCCATTCCGGAAGACGTGCCAAACCAGATAGTCGGCGTTTTGCCGAAAACGGACTGGCAGCAAGAACAAAATGTACTGCTGGGGCAAATCGGTCACGTATATTTGGCTGTATATTTGATGCAGCCTTACCAAGTGGAACTACTGAACGATCGCTGCACAGTTACAAGCGGGGGATCACGGAACGGCGTAGTAATGGAAGTGATGAGCGACACAGCTGCAGCACGGTTAGGCTTGAACAGCTTCGAGGCATTCGCTGCTGAGGCGAAACGTAATCACCCTGTTTGGCTGTCCGATGAATCGTTTGCCGTACAGTATACAACTTTGGAGCAAACCAAGCTTCGAATAAGCATCGATCGGCATGGAAATCCGGATAAACGGATTAACGAACAGCCAATTGATTTTACCGGATATTCGCTCTAAAGCTTGTCACACATCTTTCACAGTGCTATAGCTCTATCGAGTCATGTGCATACAGCCACGCATTGATACAATTTGGACAGTTAATCCAAATCAATGGAGGTTGTTTTGATGGCATTACGCAAGAAAATCGCAGGCGCAGCATTGGCTGCCGTATTAACCTTAGGCGCAGCGGTACCCGTATTCGCGCATGACGGCTGGACACAGACAAGCTCGCCAATCGTAGCGGCAGGACAAGTATCTTATGTGGAGCTTATGCTCGGCAATCACTCGAATGAGCACAAGAGCTATCGGATTGCCGGACAATTTCCGGTAGACAACTCGAAGGTATATGTGACGACGCCGGCTGGCGTAAAATCTGACATTACGGGCACACGTTTCTACACAGGCGAGGCAGCTACGGAAACAGAGCCTGCCGTGAACAATTATTTTATCGCTTCGTTTAAGTCGGCTGTACCGGGCGCTTATATCGTATCAGCTGAGGGTGATTCGGTATTCAAGAGTGCTACAACAGCAAGCCGTACGCTTAGAAGCGCAAAATCGTTCGTAGCGATTGGCGACATTCCGGTTATTGACCGTGTTAAGGCGCTAAAGGGCTTCTCCAAGCAAGTAAGCACGGACCGCGCTGAGCTGGTTCCGCAATTCAATCCGGCTGCGGTAACGCCATCCGAGAACGTGTCGATTCAGCTGTTTCTGAAAGGCAAGCCACTAGCTGACACCGGCGTAGACATCATTCGACGCAGCAATTCGGAAGCTACAGAGCTGAAAACGGATGCGAACGGAATCGTATCCTTCATGACGGGCGCTGCCGATTATTACTTGGTTCGTGCTAAGCCGAGTACAACAGAGGCGAAAGAAGGAGAATACGAAAAGACAAATTATGAAGCAACTATGACGTTTACTGTTCAAAATAAATCGCCGAGGCTTCCAGGTGCCGCATCGTCAGTCAAACCGCATATTTTCGTGAACGGAAATGTCGTTGCCGCAGACAGCTTGACCGTTCAGATTGGTACAACGAAGGTGGATGCAGCATTCATTCGCAAATATGTCGATGCTTCGTATACAGGTAAAGGTCTCGTAGCCCTTCGTGCTGCAGCAGAAGCTGCAGGCGCGGCTGTAGAATATTTCCCGGCAGTCGGCGAAACCCGGGCAGCGGTTGCTGTCTACACAAAATGAAACGAATAAGCTGTATAGCTTTACTTATTATGATATGGGTATGCTTTCCGGGCTTCGTCTCGGCGCATGCCTATATTTTGCAATCGACACCTTTGCAGGATGCGGAGCTGACCGATTCCCCGTCCATCATTAGAATTAAATTCACTGAGAAAATCGATACGAAGCTCAGCACCATTACGCTTCAAAATAGCGCCGACGGCAGCCAAATCCCAGGCACGCTCAGCAGTGAAGGCGATGCAACGCTCCTCTATACGATTCCAAAGCTGGATAAAGGCATCTACAAGGTAAGCTGGCAGGTGCTGTCGCTGGATACGCATATTACGGACGGCTCCTTCCGGTTTGCTGTAGGAATGAAGCTGGAGCAGACGAAGCCGGATGAGACGGTTTCACTCGATGGCGATTCGGGTCAGCCAGGCAATTCCGCCGGCAGTGAAATCGGAGCGATTGCTTCACCTAAACCGGGCGGCAGTCAGACGACAAAGCCTACGGCACAGCCCAAGCCTAGTCCAAGTCCAAGCGCGGGACAGACTGCTGCCGGATTGGAGACAAAGGCTTCACCGACGCCAAAGCCAACGACGGTTAATGATATGGGCAATGTTGAAAGCTCGCCTGCTTCGACGGATAAGGCTGCGAGTGGGACAGGAGATGCTGACTCAGCGATAGACGAGGATAATGGTTTGGCGGAGGGTGCTTCGGGCGGTTCGGAAGCAACCGATAACACAGGCACAGGCAGCTTGGGCGGCGCAGACAGGACATCTGCGGATGAGTCCAACACAACGCAATTAGAAGAGGCGGATGAAGCGGTATCGACCGCATTATCAGCACCCGATGAAGGCGGGCATACTCATGCGGAAGGCGAACACAATCACGCAGGCGGAAACGGCTTAATGATCGTGCTTCGCGTGCTCGATATTTTGACAGGAGCGTTGCTCGCGGGCATTTTGTTTTTCCGGTATGTCATTTGGAGAGAGCATGAAGCTGCCGCACCGTTTGGCTTCTCGCTTAAGGCTGAACGAATCGTCATTGGAGCGGCTTCGCTTATTTGGATCGTTTCGGGATTAACCCGGTTATCGATGCTCTCGGAGCAATTCGGCGGCTTATCGCTCTACGCGGTGGCAACTGGAACGGTGCTAGGTAAAGTCGCTGCGCTAAGGCCGGCAGGGGCGCTGTTCGTGCTATTGCTGGCTTTCGCGCCTGTTCGAGAGCGGCTGTGGGCCAATCGAATAAAATTTGCTGCTGCGGCAGCGCTGATCGTTACTTTCCCGCTGACAGGACATGCTTATGCTTCCGTATCGGATGCGGCAGCCGCTGTCATTGCGCATACGGTTCACATGGGCGCCGCCGCTATATGGTTCGGTGGATTGGCAGGACTATTTTCCCTCACTTTCGACCGAGAGGCTATCGCTCGATTAAACCGAATTGCGGAACGCTTCTCGGTTTGGGCGCTGCCTAGTATAGCGCTTATCCTCGTCAGCGGGATATGGCTTTCGGTTGCTCGGCTTTCTTCATGGGGGCAGCTGGCAACATCGGAATATGGACGGCTGATTTTAGCTAAATCAGGCTTCATGCTGCTCGTTCTCGCTATTGCTGCGCTTCATAAGCTGCTGTTCATGCCGAGAATCGCTCAAGCGGCCGCGAATCAGCTGCAGATGCGGGCAGCTTCTCGCGGACTGATGCTTGGTATTCGATTCGAAGTGCTTCTAGCCGTCTTATTGTTCGTACTGGCAGGCTGGTTATCTTCAACCTCGCCGCCCCCAGACGCCGCATCGCAGTCTGGTTCGGAGCCGGTTTACTGGCATGTGATGGGTGATCAAGCACATATGAGCATGAGAATTTCTGACGATGAAGCTTCAGGTGAACAGGAAGCACGGCTTGATGTCTGGCTGCCGAAAGGCATGGGAACGCCGGTCTCAGCTATTGCAAAAGTTACCGTTAAAAGCGGCGGACAAGATCGATCCCGCTGGAACTGCAGCCGGCAGCTGCTGAGCTATATGAATATCCAGGCTTTACGAAGTATACGTATCTTGCGGAGGGTGTATTTATCGACGATACGAAGGAAAGCCTGATTACGGTTGACGTAAGCAGTGAAGAAGGCAATAGCTTTCATTACGAACATGCTGTAGGCCGTTGAAAATAGGAGCCGTTGAATAAACCTGGACGAAATGCTTGACTTCATCTGTTCCTTCTGCTAATCTCACCTTCATGAAAAGGCGGGGGTAAGCATGATCATCGGCATCGGCCATGATATAACGGATATAACACGGGTAGCCAAAGTGTTGGAGGGCCGTTCGGGCGGGCGTTTTTTGAAACGGGTACTATCGCCTCGTGAACAGGAACTCGCGTCACAATATGCCGGCGAACGGCTTCATCAATTTGCGGCAGGACGGTTCGCAGCCAAGGAAGCGGTCGTGAAAGCTTTCGGCTGCGGGATCGGCAATGTAATGGGCTTTACGGATATCGAAATTGTTCCGGGAAGCTGCGGTAAACCGGATTGCAGCTTGTCGGAGGAAGCTTGGAGCCGCCTCGGTCTCATTCCCGAAGAGGTGCGTATTCATGTAACGATTTCTCATGAACGTACATTGGCTTCCGCTTTTGCCATTGCAGAACGGATAACGTTGTAACCTTTAGCCAATACTTGGAATGTAATATACCAAGTGTAGTCGAGAGGGGATGGCGGCGGTGAACGAGCAGCGGCAGCAGAAGGCGAAGCGTCGTTTCAAGACGGGGCAGTGGGTTCAATATGACGGCCTGTATTCGGACGATTGGGGCGGCGATCTCATGCTGGTGCAGGGCGACCTGTTTCCTGCTCATCCGCAAATGGGCGATACGCATTGGACGTATGCCGGTCAATCCGCGCTCCATTTCACGAAGTTCCCGAAAAGAAAAGGTAACTATATTGATTACTAGCCTGCTTGCAGACTTTTTTGACATTTCTGAAGCTGAAGCTATCCTGTAAAAATACAGTAACTTCTCAATTTTTCGCGAATAATGAGTGCTATCCTGTATTTACTCCAATGTAGAAGGACCAAACTAACACCAAAGTTAGACTAAAACGGAACTTTAGTCCAATATGCTGGATGAACTCCAGTATAGGTGCTCTTTCGGTTAGAAAGTGACCACTTTACTGGACAAAATCCATTATAGCCAGCTCCCAGCGCGCGGTGTTGCGCTGCATGACGGCGGTCGGGCGCCAAATGAAGATAGGATGCTATGTTCGAAATCCAGAACGGCTTAATTAAAAGCAACTGACATTCCGTCAGCTGCTTTTTTTTGTGCCATTACTTCTTACCGGCCAGCCACTCGGCAAGTCCTGCAATTTCCTCCGCTGAAAGACGACCCTTGAAGTCCGGCATGGAACCTTCTCCTTGCTCAATTTGCCGGATAATATCCGAATTGCTCATTCGTCCGCCAACCTTCTGCAGGTTCGTATTCGGCCCTACTCTTCCTTGAAGCTCGGAGCCGTGACAGCTGACGCAGTTTGCTTTGTATACCGCAACAACCTCGGTCGGTCCATTAAGCGCATCTCCACCCGCTGATCCCCCGCCGCAGCCTGCAAGAGCAAGCAGTACTCCGGCAGCAGCAGCCATTTTCATCCCGGTTAGTATCATACGTATATAAGACAACCATAAAACCTCCTCTAACTATTTCTTAATATTGGAATTATAAAGCTTATATAGTGGCATTCACAGTACGTCCATATGAATTTATGTCGTTAGTTCGTATAATAGAGTTGCTGGACAACAGCTAGCAGTAGACATGAATAACATTATAGCGCAGTAAACTTACAGGAGACTTCATGAAACCGACAATAGAAAGTATTTTGCAAAATCAATTGAACCGCATTCACGCCGAAGTCCTCATGACGGCTTATACAGAAAATATCCCGGGCTGGTCCGAACAAAAATCAGAGCCGGACTTTTACCGCTTCTGCTACACGGATAAAGGACAAGGCTGGTTAGATATACAAAATGTCAGTTACACCATTCAGCCAGGGACTCTTTTCTTGCTTCCTGCTGGTTCGCATCAGTCGTTCGGGACGGATGGGGAAGAGCCGTTCGGGCGCTTCTGGTGTCATTTCCGTTTAGAGCTTGGCGACATCCAGTTTCTGAATTCACTGCAGCTGCCGGCTTTCGTTCACGTACAGGACGAGCAGATGATGAAGCAGCTTTTTTCCAAAATGATCGCGCTGCAAGCTTGCACCTCCATCACAAGGGAGCTAAGACTTAAGTCCGTTTTGCTTGAATTGCTTGCCTTCTATTTGGATGAGGCCCGCGTCCAGAAAGACTTTTTGAACGATCCGGGCTTTGGCGTCAAATGGAATGATGTGCTTTCGTATATCGAGTCGAATTTGCATGCGAACATCCAAGTTGAAGAGCTTGCCAAGCTTGCCTTTCTGCATCCGAATTATTTCATTTCATCCTTCAAAAACATAATGGGCTGCTCACCGATACAATATGTGACTAACCGCCGAATTACGGCTGCCAAGCAGCTGCTTACGGAAACGACGCTGCCTGTTGCTGCTGTCGCTGCGCATGTTGGCATGCAAAATCATTATTTGTCGCGGCTGTTCAAACGATATACAGGCGTCACACCGGTTCAATATCGTCGAATCGCTAAGCAAGGAGCTGGTCATACGACGGACAATACAGGGGCAACTAGCGAGGAGGGAAACAGCTAATGGAGCATAGGGATGTTAAACAATATTTCAGCAGTGAGCTCCTTTCCTGGTATCGGCTCATTAAACGTGATCTGCCATGGCGGATGAACCGTGATCCGTATCGGGTATGGGTATCGGAAATTATGCTTCAGCAGACCCGGGTCGATACAGTCATTCCGTATTACAATACATTCATGAGCAAGTTTCCGACCGTTCAGGCGCTCGCGGAAGCTCCCGAGACAGAGGTTCTCAAATGCTGGGAAGGGCTTGGTTATTACTCGCGCGCACGTAATTTACAAGCGGGTGCCAAGGAGGTATTCGAGCGCTATGGAGGTATCGTCCCTGACGATAAAGCATCTGTAGCTGGTCTAAAAGGAGTCGGACCCTATACGACAGGCGCTATAATGAGCATAGCGTTTAACCGGCCGGAGCCTGCGGTAGATGGGAATGTCATGCGCGTGCTGTCCCGTTATTTTTGCTTGGAGGAGGACATCGCTAAGCCGGCAACGCGAGTTGGGATTGAGAAGCTCGCGGCCTCGCTCATTCCGGAAGGAGCTGCAGGTGATTTCAACCAGGCGCTGATGGAGCTGGGGGCGCTCGTGTGTACGCCAAAGTCGCCAAGCTGTCTGCCGTGCCCGGTTATGGAGCATTGCGCGGCCCGTCTTGAGGGCAGAGAATCTGAGCTGCCTATTAAGACGAAGGCGAAGCCGCCGCGTCCGGAGCTGAGGGCGGCTGCTATCGTTTTAGGAAGTGGTGTCAACGCGGGCAAGGTGCTCGTAAGGCAGCGTCCGGATACCGGGCTGCTTGCGCAAATGTGGGAGCTGCCGCATTTGCTGCTTCCGACGGATAAGGCGGACTGGTTGGATGAGAAGGCGCCTAAGGAGCAGGGCGAATTAGCGGAGCTGATCGGAAGGATGCTCGAGGAGGATACGGGGCTGCTTATCCGTCCGCGACGCTGGTTTATGGATGCCGATCATGTGTTCAGCCATATCCATTGGAAAATGCGCTTTTACTTGGCTGATTTGGGGGATGAGTCTGGCGCTTATGTGGCTGCCGCTGTAGAATCGGTCGGCATAGCTGCCGAAGCAGCTTCTATTTATTCTGCTGCGGGTGCTGCTTCTGAGAATGAAGCGGGTGAATGGCCGTCCGCATACCGGTGGATTGGTATAGAGGACATGGAAAAATTGCCGTTTCCGAATTTATTTTTGCGCATTTTAAAAGAATTTTGGGAATAAATGAACCTAGAGCGGGGGAAAGGCTAATGAGCGGTATGCTGGAGCTGCTGTTGCAGCACAAAATTGTAGCTATTTTAAGGGGAATTGAAGATCGTCATGCAGATGATACAGCGCAGGCTTTAATAGACGGCGGCATTCATATGATGGAAATTACAATGAATACGGAAGGCGCGGCGGTCATGATCGAGCGGTGGCGCACGAAGTTTGACGGCAAGGCTGCGGTAGGAGCCGGAACGGTTACCGATGTCGAGCTTGCCGAGCAAGCGGTTGCTGCTGGAGCACAATTTCTCATTTCACCTAATTTGGATGAGGAAGTCATCGCTTATGGGCGTGAGCGCGGCTTGTCCGTATGGCCTGGCGTCATGACGCCGACGGAAATCGTAAAGGCATGGAAGGCCGGGGCCGATGCTGTGAAAATTTTTCCGATGGGTACCCTTGGCGTTGGTTATTTGAAAGAAATTCGCGGTCCGTTGAATGACATTCCGATGATGGCAACCGGCGGCGTAGATTTACATAATATAGCTGACTATTTTAAAGCTGGAGCAAATGCGGTCGGTATGGGAGGCAAGCTCGTTAACCTGGAATGGGTGCGGGAAGGCAAGTTTGATCAGGTGACGGAGCGTGCGCGGCAGTTTGCAGATGCTGTGAGGGCTTTATAGAGCAGGGGGAAATAACGTGGGAATTATAGGCTGGCTATTGGTTGGTGCAATCATAGTTGTTCTGCTCGCGGTGCTTGTATGGCGAATTGGCGCACGAAGTCAGAATCCGCGCAAGCTTGCAAACGGAGAGATTCCTGACGTCGATACGCAGTGGCAATCCTTGTCGTTCAGGAGCGATGGCTCCAAGATGGAAGGCTGGCTGCTGCAGCCGGCACCAGATACAGCAGTATCGTCCGGCGCCCTTCTTCCTCTCGTTGTCGTGGCGCACGGCTGGGGCTCCAACCGAACGAGAGTGCTGCGTTACGCCAGGCCGCTTTATGAAGCGGGCTTCGCTGTGTTTATGTTCGATGTAAGAAGTCATGGCGACAGCGAGTCGATTAAAGCGCCGTCCGCTTTCATGTTCCGTGATGATGTAATGGCTGCGGTCGAGACAGTTCGCCGACTTCCCGGCATAGATCCGGATAAAATAGCGGTTCTGGGACATTCGCTCGGCGGCTTTGGCGCGCTGCTCGCACTCGATAAAGGGATCGAAGTATGCGCGGTAGTAACCGACTCCATGCCGGTTCGCTTCGAGACGATGATGAGGGCTGAGCTGAAGCGCAAAAAAATTCCGGCGTTTCCGCTAGCGTATCTCATTCCGCCGATTTGGCTTATTCGCGCCCGTATTTCGCAGGCGCAGTTCCGTGCGGCAAATATCCCGGCTATACTATCGAAGCGCGCAGGGAATGCCGAATCAGGCCGTGTACCTGTATTAATGATTCACTCGAAGGGTGACGATTTTATAAGCGCAGAAGATTTGAGACAGCTGAAGGGGCAATTGCCTGAGGGGACGATAGACACGCTGTTCGTGTCAACCAAAGGGCACAGCGCGTCGGAGCAGGAGCCTGCGTTCTGGGAGCGGGTTATTCCTTTTTTGAAAGAAACCTTAAATCAACCGGGCAAAAAAGTAGCCTACGGCAAGAAGCCGCAGGCTGTCAGAGAGAATATATAATAAAGGGGGGTCATGTCCTAATTATATAAGCACAAGATGAAATCAAGCTGAGAGTAATATTACAGTTTGATTACACGGTTGTACCAAAATGTTTTAAATGTGTGGATAGTGGTGAGTTCTTTAATGAAAAATAAAGTTGTTTAATCTGAGCAATTAAAATAAGGCTGGCAGATTTGAGGATTCATCATTTAGAAGGCCTGAACTGCATTACAATTCGGTTCAGACCTGTTTTTTTGAGAGGATAAAGCCGATGGTATGAGCGTTGTTTCTAAGCAACCAAGCGAATGAGGTTGGACCAAAACCGAGGGACGGTAAGATAGCGCAATGACAACAGGCTGCCGAATTTATTCGGTAGCCTGTTCAACTTGGCAGGTTTACTTAATACATTTGCATATTACTGGGTAGATTAACCAGTGAGGTGAATTTTAAGTGAAACTAAGTCATGTCATACTAGCAATAAGTTTCCTTATTGGACAAACACAAAACCATGAGGATACACGCACACAGCTTTTACGTGTGTATACGGATTTACCCAAAGAATCAGGGTGGTGGGTTGTTCCAAAAGGTGTTTATAAGATGACAATCCATGCCGAGGCCAAAAATACAGAAACCGTTCTATTTTGGTTAATCCCGACAGGCACGGAGACCTGGAGTGAAAGAGAACTCATTGGTTATGACAAAGATGGAAATGATGGATGGTCTGTAACATGGAAGTTCGGCAATCAGAGACTTCATCACCACATTCATGTTCAGGCGTTGGGAAGCGATAGTTATACACAATCTAATTCAACCATTAATATAACTACAAAAGAACCATAAAGGCATTGCGCTAAAGGGTACTATAGTGGAGGTACGTCTAGACCAGCAATAGTATGGAAAGGATCTGCTACGAATAGATCTTTCTGAAAAATCATAATTTACCGATAAACCTCTAATGTAACAACGGAGCGAGCTGGGACTATTAACTTTGACTGGGCAAGGAGGATTTTATTTGAAACTTACGTCAATCGTTTTTATCTGCCTTATCTCAATACTTTTTTTTAATGGCTGTTCAAACAAAGAAGTAGTTAATCATAATTATATTTATGTTGGTGAAAGCAAGAATTGGTCAGCAGAATATCAGGTGATCGGAAAAGGGGTGTTTACAGAAGATAAAGACCATAAAACAAGTTATGAGAGCCAATCACAGAGTAAGTTCACTTTAACTTATAAAGGATCGTTAGCTGAACTGGCTTCAATAAAACACTTTGAATATGGATTTCAGTCAAGTGCACGTGGTACAAAGCAGTCACAAGATTCTCCTCCTAAAGAGAAGGTTCTAATCCTTAAAAGTGGTCCGGGAAGCGGTGCGATTGAAATAAAAGACGAAATAATTAAAGCTGCTGTATTCATCATTTCATAGAAAACCGAGAAATAGTGAGTATGATATAGATAATCGAAGATTGAATAGTGATTGACAACCTACATTGTCTAATAACGCTAGAATTGAGCGTCAGCGTTTCTTTTATTGCCTTTTTTGAAAAAATTCATTTACAAAATGATACTATATGCATCTTATTCGCTGAATCATTGAGGAACGGGGGAACTAACGGAAACATGATCCTTTTTTGAAGCTCATCTTCGTTCCTTGGGGTGAATTCTGGAAGTAAAATGCTTCCGGGTAGGGCGACTCTCACTCCCGAATCCGACAGGTAACCTGGTAAGCGTATCGGGAGAGTAACGATTTTGTCGTGCTCAAAAAGACACGGTTTTATTCTCCGTATCCAACAGCAGCCACGAGAAGAGTCCCTCTTCACGTTGGCTGCTTGTGCCTATCCGGAGAGATATCAGGTTACACAGATGATGAATATATTAGTCCGCAACAATAGACAAAAAGAAAGTATGGAGAATTTAGGAGTTAAAAAAATTATTTCTGTAAGATACTTTAAGTCATAGCTGGATATACCTGACTATCCTCTAGGGAAGATGTTCTTTTTCGAGGATTCATTATCTTTGTGCTGTTGGTATATTCAGATCTGCAGTGACGCCATCTCCCATAGAAGGGGACTAGATTCATTTCGCTGCACAATACATCCATGAAGCTCCGCGCATAGCGCGGCTTTTTTATTTTTGTGATTCCTCATTGAGGACAAGAACTTTCACTTTTAGGCAAAGTAATTAATTAGAAATAATACCTTTACTGTCATAGTAATATGTCGTATTATACAAATACGGGGTGAATATATATGAGTGAGAACAAAATTACTTCCGACCTGTTGCGCGGGCATACCGATACGATGATCTTACGGCTCTTATCCGAAGCTGACCGCTACGGTTACGAGATCGTCAAGCTGATTGCCGAGCGCTCGGGCGGCGAGTATGAATTAAAGGAAGCCACGATGTACTCCAGCGTCCGGCGACTTGAGGCGGACGGTGATATTGAGTGGTACTGGGGCGATGAGTCTCAGGGTGGACGGCGTAAATATTTTCGGATTACCGAAACGGGCAAGGCGACTTACACCCGCAATAAAAGCAACTGGGAGTACGCGAAGCACGTGCTAGAAAACTTATTATAAGGAGTGTTGAGGTTATGAATGAGAAATTGACCAACTATTTGAACGGTGTTTTTGCACCGTACGATGGGGTAAAAAGCGTCACCGAATTAAAGGCCGACCTGCTTTCCGATTTGCAGGAGCGGTTCCGCGAACTCAAAGCCGAGGGCAAGGACGACGAAACTGCTTTTGAGATGACCATTGATAGCATCGGCGACATTGAGCAAACAGTACGGGAGGTCGCTAACCTCTCCCGCTCGCTGGAGCGGCAGGTGGTAACGAACTTTAGCGCGAGTAACCTGTCGAAGAGCGACTTTGCGGGCGTTACCGCGCATAAGGGAAAATTTACATCAAGCGCGCTGCGAGGCTCCGACTTCACGAACGCGGACTTGACCGGCAGCTCGTTTGCCAGCAGCGACGTGCGAGATGCCCGTTTCGACGGCGCAAACCTGACCGACTGCAACCTGTCCGTCCTTGACCTTACGAATGCGAGCTTCAATAAATCCATTCTTGTGCGTACCAACTTCAGCAAGTCGGGACTATTCGGAACAACATTTATTGATGCAAAACTGACCGACGTCAACCTGACTATGACCGATCTCAGAAAAACCGTCTTTGAAAACTGTATTTTCGACGGGGTGGACTTCACAAATACCTATCTGACAGGGCTGCGTCTTGACGGCCAAACCTTCATCGGCGTCAAGTTCGACAAAGCGGCGTTGAACGAAGTTTCGTTCAAGGGCGCGACACTCAAGAATGCGTCTTTCCAAGGGTCTTTGTTGTCCAAGAAGTACTACCGTGCCATCAAAACCGTCTGCTTTGATGGCGCGATGATGGATAAGTTGACCTATGCTGCGCTCAAAGGCATAGAGGCCGAATTGTCAAAGGTTACGGTTATATAAGGAGGGGGAAATATGCCAAACAAATCAATTCAAGTAAAAGGACTGCAAAAATCCTAGATTTAAACGCAGGGCAAATTATAAAAAAAATCGGGATTGTGGCCACAATCCCATTGCTTGCCGGCTAGCAACTTGCGTTTTAGTTGAAATTCATTATCACAACAACATATTAGAACAACCGAAATTGACAAACCAACTACTACGTGTTACTGTATAGCAGTAGTAAGTAATACTGAATATCAGTCATACAGAATAGCAAAGGGTGATTGTGCTGGAAAACCTAACGGAAATGCTCAAAGGCGTGCTTGAGGGCTGCATCCTTGAAATTATAAGCCGCAAAGAAACCTACGGCTACGAAATCACGCGGCAGCTGAACGCCCTCGGCTTCACAGATGTTGTGGAGGGAACGGTATACACCATCCTGATCCGACTTGAAAAAAACAAGTTGGTGGAGATCACCAAGAAGCCCTCCGACATGGGACCGCCGCGAAAGTTTTTCGCGATCAACGACGCGGGGCGTGAGGAGCTACGGAGGTTCTGGGGAAAATGGGAGTTCGTATCATCAAAAATTAACGAGTTAAAGGAGAAATAATAATGAATTTTTGGGAAAAAATCACCGGCAGCGACATGACTAAAGAATTGAAAACTTTTGAATCGCGAGCCAAAAAGCTGCCGGCTGATTATCAAGCGGCATGGGAAAAAATTAATGCCAATCTTTGGCCGCACTCCGATTTTACCGGTCGCAACCTTATGCCAATTCTTGACGGTGTGCTTGGCCTGCTCGAAGAAACGGCGGCGGACGGTCAGCGTGTGCATGAGGTTTTGGGTGATGATATCAAAGGTTTCTGTTCAGCGCTGGCCGGCGAAGAAGGGGCAAAGTCTTTTCGCGACAAATGGCGCGAGCAACTCAACAATAATATCACTAAAAAATTAGGTAAATAAGGAGGATAAAAATGAGCATACAAGATATCATCAAAGGCAAAAAAGAGTGGCGAGCGCATGTGGCGCGTGTCAAAGCGCTCCCGCAAGATTATCAGATTGTTTATAAAGAGATTCAAAAATATCTCTTTAAGGTCGGCCCTGTTGAGCTAACCGACGGGACGGGTTTGCTCTCGGGGATTATCGATCTTTTTGAAGAGGGCGCGGCCTTGGGGAAAGGCGTGCTCGAAGTGACGGGCAGTGACGTAGCGGCTTTCTGCGACGATCTAATCAAAGATTCAAAAACTTACGCTGACATCTATCAAGAATCTGTTGACCAGGAAGTTAACAAGGCCATTAAAAAGGTTACGGATAAAAAAAAGTAAAAGGGGGGATATCGGGATGGAAAAAGCAATTGAAGTAAAAGGACTGCAAAAATCCTACAATCAGCTTCAAGTCCTAAAAGGCGTGGATTTCGAGGTGGAAAAGGGCAGTATTTTCGCCCTGCTCGGCTCCAATGGGGCGGGCAAGACGACGATTGTCAGAATCCTCACCACGCTGCTCAAACAAGACAGCGGAACCGCCACCTTAAACGGATTCGATATTGCGTCAAAACCCGACAATGTGCGGCAGGCAATCAGTCTGACCGGGCAATTTGCCGCCGTGGACGAAATTTTGACCGGACGGGAAAATCTGATTATGATTGCCAAGCTACGATACCTCAAAAATGCGCGTCAGGTTGCGGACGACTTGCTTAAACGCTTCGGCTTGACAGACGCCGCCGACCGCAGGGCGTCTACTTATTCGGGTGGTATGCGCCGCAGGCTCGACATCGCCTTGAGCCTTGTGGGTAATCCGCAGATCATTTTCCTCGACGAGCCGACGACTGGGCTTGACCCCGAGGCACGCATCGAGGTTTGGAAGATTGTGAAGGAGCTTGCCGTCGGAGGCACCACGGTACTCCTGACTACGCAGTATTTGGAGGAAGCAGAGCAGCTTGCCGACCGAATCGCCATTCTGCACGAGGGCAAGATTATCGCTAGCGGCACGCTCTCGGATCTAAAAAAGCTGTTCCCATCCGCAAAGGTGGAGTATGTTGAAAAACAACCGACATTAGAAGAGATATTCCTCTCCATCGTCGGCAAAAAGGAGGCAAAGTAAATGGAGACGGCAAAGAATCATTTCTTCACCGATATTAGCGTTATGCTTGGTCGTTCCATGCGCCATATTTTCCGCAGTATGGACACCATCATCACGGTCTGCATCACTCCGATTGCGATGATGCTGCTGTTCGTCTATGTGTTAGGCGGTGCCATTCAAACCGGAACGGATAACTATGTGAATTACCTGTTGCCAGGCATACTGCTTATGGCGATCGCAAGCGGAATAGCCTATACGGCTTACCGCCTGTTTATGGATAAGCAGCGGGGCATATTCGAGCGGTTTCACACCATGCCGATTTCACGTTCCGCCTTGCTTTGGGGGCATGTGCTGACCTCTCTGGTGTCCAACGCCATTTCGGTGATCGTCATCATTCTTTTAGCGCTCGTTATGGGTTTTCGTTCGTCCGCGGGAATACTGCCATGGCTTGCCGTAGCCGGCATACTCGCGTTGTTTACGCTGGCCTTAACTTGGGTAGCGGCGATTTCCGGACTGTCCGCAAAAACGATGGAAGGTGCAAGCGCGTTTTCCTATCCACTTATCTTCCTGCCTTTTATCAGTTCGGCGTTTGTGCCGACCGAGTCGATGCCGTCGGTCGTTCGCGCCTTTGCCGAAAACCAGCCGGTGACCTCGATCGTGAACGCCATTCGTGCGCTACTGTCGGATCAGCCGGTGGGCGATGATATATGGGTCGCTCTTGCGTGGTGCGTCGGGATTTTGATCGTAGCCTATTTCTTTGCAATGAGGGTATATAAAAAGAAAGCTTGAAAAAGGACATAATTGTCCGGATTAGCGAGAAGGAAGGTAGATGACGATGAAAGCACCATTATATAGGGATCCTATTTTTGATGGAGCTGCTCATGCATATAATTCGGGTATTCTTCTTTTATCATTTTAAGAAAAAAGGTTATCCAGCGGATAAAACTGGCTGACCTTTTTTACATTTGAAATATTGCTTATGTGGAGGAACTACAATGAAAAAAATTTATTACTCTGTGATGATCACTATGATATTGGTGGCTATCATGTTGGTTATCATGTTTTTAATCAATAATCAAAATATGATTATGTCAGCAGATTATGCTGAAAAGATAGTTCTGGACCAAGCAAAACAGGATGGATATATGGATGTTAAAATTTGTACTCGTCTTAATGTAGAAACTAACACAATGTTTATGTTCTCTGAGGAAGAGAAGAAAGATATAGAGGTATGGAGAGTATGTATTGATGCCGATCAAAATGCACCTGCAGCGATTTATTATCTAAGTGCAAAGGACGGTTCTGTACTGTCAAAAGTTGGAGTTGTAACAGATGCGGGAATGGATCTACAAATAAAAAACATGAGTCTGAATATAGATGACCAGGGGAGTATTATTTACTCAGTTAATATACTAAATAGCGGAAATATAAATTACATGATTGAATGGATTCAACCTTTTATAAATACTGAAGAAAAAATAAGCGATAAGTTAGTTAACAAAGAAGTAGACAGGTTGGTTGCACCACAAAAAGACCTTGAAGTAATGGGTAGTATCAAGGTAAATACAGTTGATAAGAAAATAGGAAAAAACTATCTGATCGGATTTCTTATAAAGGTTAAAGGTGAAAATGAAACATTAATAATAAATCCAACTATCTAATCTGCAGACTCGCTTTGGAACGATGATGAATTGAAGCGATAGCGGAGGAATCATGGTCACCATCTTTTATTGACAATTAAAGCCACCCTTTGAAGGTGGCTTCTATGCCATTCTATTCTTTATATGTAAAAAGCCACCCCTTTCGAAGTGGCTTACAGTGGGTGTAAAAAACCCGCAATTTTTCTGCTTGATTCGCCGCAATTAGGAATGTCAAGAATGAAAAACTCATTAATAGCTAGCTCGCAGCTTCATGAGAAGCTACCGGAGCTTTTCCTTGCTTTGTTGCCTGTTGCTCCTCAAGTTCTTTTAAGGATACATATCCCTTAACGTATAATAAAACAACTATTTTATCGTTTTTATCCATCAGATCGGGATCAATTGTTCAACTACCATGAAAGAACGGATTAACTTTCATGCTCTGTGGTGCAGCATAAGAGATGCATGGATGGCTAACGGGCACGATAGCAACAATATGGGGGTTACATATTAGTTATGTATAATATGTAAACCTCCATGACCGGCAGTTATGCGTGGTGATAATTAAAATATCTTCTTTACAAGCGAACATGTATTCGGTATTATTTTTATGGGTGAATTTACCATAATTATGAGGGAGTGATAAATGGTGGAGATTACCAAAGCTAAAGTAGAAAATTCTCTTACAGTCCTTGTGGTATCAAATTTAGAAAAGTCTAAGAAATATTATGAAGACGCCTTGGGGTGTGAAGTTAATGACCATTGGGCAATTCGGGATAATTTTGGTTTGGGTTTTAAATTGATTCAGGCAGCGGATGTTGAAGATGTAAAACCTAACAAGGGGACTTGGAATACTTATGCTTATGTAAAAACACATGATGAACTAGATGCTCTATATGAAGAGTTTAAAACAAATGGTGCTATCATCGTCTCAGAGCCTACAGTAACCGAATATGGTTGGGGAGCTTGGAAGGATTTTTCGATTAAAGATCTAGATGGATATGTCATCGGTTTTGGTTCAGGGAATAAAAATTCTTGAGTTTTATTCAATGTTGATTAACTAAAATATTCAAATAAGCAATTACGCTAACGGAAAACTATTGCTTTAACAATCAACAGGACGAGGCTGCCGGCATGAAACGGCAGCCTCGTTGAACGGGCAGGATAGTTCGAATTTCGCGAATTATCCACATATGGATTATTTACGAAGTTCGTAAATAAGTCGTTATGCGCAACTTTATGACAGAGACGCTTAGACATAAACTTAATTGAGGAAAGCTTTATATAGAGAATATGACTTTTAATTCATAAGGAGATAAAACTATGACAAAAAATAAATTACTACGAATGGACAACGTCCTCATCGTCGTTGACGACCTCGAAGCCGCGAAAGCCTTCTTTCTCCAACTCGGATTCGAGTTGGAGGGAGAAACGACCGTCGAAGGCTCCTCCGTAGATCGTCTCATTGGCCTTCAGAACGTCCGTGCTACCCTCGCGTTTATGCGCACTCCGGACGGCCACGGACGTTTCGAGCTGGACAAGTTCCACACACCGGATGCGATCAGAACTGGGCTCGAGAAGGCTCCGGTGAACGAACTCGGGATCCGCCGCATCATGTTCGCCGTCGATGACATCGATGACGTGGTCGCGCGCCTGCTTGCCCACGGCGCCGAACTGGTCGGCGAAGTGGTGCAATACGAGGACACGTATCGACTCGCCTACATCCGTGGTCCCGAAGGCATCATCGTCGGGTTGAGCGAGCAGCTCAAGTAATAAATTGAATATAAGGGCTGCTGGTGATGTTAGCATAGCAGCCCTTTGCTTTAGGGGGAAAACAGGTCGCTGGCAGCGATCAGTCCGAGGTTCGATTCCGTGATCTTCGATGTCGAAGAGTCTTTTACATATTGATGACCAGATAGAGTTGGAAGATAAATGTTCTAGTTAATCGAATCACAAACCCCGAATCGGGTGCTTCAGTCGATTCGGGGTAGTATGCTTTGCTCGAGAAGGTTAAAAGTAGAATTTTATTATACAGAAAGTTTCCCCTAGAATTTGAATGGGATTTTTAGGTAAAATATAAGGCAGAAATAGCTGAAAGGAGTGATGTATCAATGTTAAACAAAGTGGTTATCATTTAAGTCCACAGAAGGATTTTTCATATTTGGGTTTCTTCTGTGGTAATTTCAGTGTAGAAAGTCGTTGCAAGAATTTTGACTGGAGGAGATATTATAAATTATAACGAGGTTGTTAAAATCAGTGATGCATATTTACTTCCATTAGTATCAGAGTTGTACGGATTAGAAGGCTATGAAATCAAGCCGGTTAAGGCACATGACGGAGGGCGTAATGTCGTTTATACCTGTGGGAAAGAGGGCACCGATGCAAAAATACTCAGAATCGCCTTCTTAAATGACAGAAGCCGAGAAGATTTTCTAGGTGAACTTGAGTATGTCAGGTATTTATTCGAACATGGCGGAAGTGTTTCAGATGTAGTCAGCTCCCTGAAGGGGAATCTGCTGGAAGAGATAACTTATGATAATCATACCTTTTTTATCTGCCTGTTTAAAAAGGCCAAGGGAAAAATGCTTGTGGAAAATCATTATCGGTACCGAGAAGGTGCTCCAATTACCGAATATTATTATAATTGCGGTAAAGTCCTGGGGAAGCTGCACCAAATATCGAAAGGATATACTCCTGTCCATCGCCGGTATCATTTTTTTGACAAATACAATGTCGAATATATCGAAAAACTGATCCCCGACTCGTTATCTCTGCTTAAGGAGAAACTGGTAGAGCTCCTTAAAACCCTGGAGGGATTGGACAATAACCGTGAGTCTTTCGGTATAATCCATTTTGATTACAACGATGGGAATTATTCGATAGATTTTGATACCGGGCAAATAACCGTATATGATTTTGATAATTCTTGTTACTGTTGGTATATGTTTGACTTGTCCAGTCTCTGGACAAACGGATTGGGCTGGATACAATTTGAACCAGATGCCGGTAAACGCAAAAAATTCATGGATGATTATTTTGAAACAGCCCTCGAGGGATACAGATCTGAGACCAGGATCGAAGATTCAATGCTAGAAAAATTGCACTTATTTATCCAAGTAAACCTCATGGAAGGTATTGTAGATGCATTCGAGGTAATGCGGAACAACGGCGAAGAGCCGAAGTGTGATGAGGCGTTGTCGTATCGCATAAAATGCCTGGAAGACGATATCCCGTACATGGGATTTTTCCATGATATTTACTCGTGTGAACAACCCTTTGAGTATGAGGAACGAAATATTTAGTCTTTTTGCAGCAGCTTTTGATAATTTGAACAAATAACGTTTCGCAGACTGCCGTAAGAGGAAATGACAGCCTGCGCTGCACTAAACGGGTACGATAGTGAAATTTGGGCGTATAGTGTGGTCATTAATGATTTAAGATATTGAGAGGGAGGAAATGGATATGCAGGCAAATGAGGAAATCAAAGTGGAAGAAAGACTTGAAGACATTACGGGTATAACTTGTATTTACGTACCAGTAAATGATGTTTACGAGTCTATTAAATGGTACCAAAAGAATTTAGGGTACCAACCTGCAAACAACGACCGTGTTGAGCCAGGGATGGCTATGGCTGTTTTGAATTTGCCTGATCGGAATGGAAACCTGCCTTCACCTGGTTTAAGGCAAGTTGTACCCGCTCTGTTCCTTCATAAATCGGATGAAGAAGGCGGTCGATTACACTTTTCATGGTCATTGGACAGCGGCAAACCCCATGCAATGGCATGTTTCATTACTCCACGGATCCAGGAGCTATTTGAACGTTTCAAGGAAAACGGAGTGAATATTTTAGGAGAACGGGTGACAAGCGGACCAAACATAACGTTCGCAGATCCTGACGGTAACATATGGGAAGTTTGGCAACCATAATCTATTAAACAGATCTATTACGCACTCCCCTTGGTCATGAACTTGATTACTCACTCATTGTCTACGAGCCACCTAATTTTTGGTTTGAACAAATACAAAATGCAAAAGAACTAAAACGATAAAGGCGCTTAATTAGCGCCTCTTTTCATGGGCTTTAATTATAACTAAATCTGTCCAAATAGCTTAATAAGGTTGCCGATCAAATTTCGGTAGCCTTTTGCCATGGTACTATCGTACCCGTTGAACGGACTTCGAACCGAATTGCGTACAACAGCTGCTTGCTTTTTCTTATCAAAATAGTCTTCGGCTAATTAAACAACTTTATTTTCACCATTTCAGCCGTGGCACTATGGTCTCAAAGGACATCCGGGTAAAAGGGATGTTCCGCATCCCCCTTAGTCGGTTACTCTTTTATCTTTTCATTCCAGTTAATTCGCCAAATTTGGCCTGAATTTCTTTTAAAAACAAATCGGCAGCAGCTGAAAAGACCTGATGCTTTTTCCAAACCATATTTAATCCAGATTCAAGTCTAGGCTCTAGAGGTCTAAAACAAAGGTTACTATCACTAGACGTATTCACGATTTTATCAAGCGTTATGGCATAACCAATGCCTTCTTCAACCATAATCGCAGCATTATAGGCTAGATTGTATGTAGCCACAACGTTTAATTTATCAAAGTCATCACCAAACCAATCCGCATATTCATTTTTAGAAAATGTCTGCTTCATAGCCTGTCGTGAACAGATTAGCGGGACATTTACTATGTCTGCTGGTTGAATGGTATCTTTGAAAGCAAGAGGACTGTCATTCCTCATAACAATGCCCCATACATCCTTAGCCGGGATATTAATATAATTGTATTTTGATACGGCGGCTGGTTGAATTAAAATACCAAAGTCAAGCAGTCCCTTTTCAAGCCGTTCAGTCACATCATCTTCGTTTCCGCTGTAGATGTGATACCGTATATTTGGATAGCTTAACTGTAAGTCTTTTACTACCCGGGCAATATGTTTCATGGCGTCTGTTTCCCCACCGCCTATATAGACATCTCCACTTACTGTTTCATCCATAGATCTAAACTCTGCCTCTAATTTATCGATCATATCAACGATTTCTTCTGCTCTCTTTTTTAAGAGCATTCCTTCATCTGTAAGTAGGATACTGTGACTACTGCGAATAAATAGTTTTTTTCCTAACGCTTGTTCCAGATCTCTTAATTGTCTAGACAAGGTTGGCTGTGTAAGATGCAAAAAATCAGCAGCCGCCGTAATGCTGCCTTCTCTTGCAACAGTAAGAAAATAACGCAAAACTCTAACTTCCATTAACAGTCCTCCTTTGTGCTTTACTATACATGTTTAAGAAATGCTCATTAAGCATATCTTGATATAAGATATAGGTATTTGTTATGTGCAAAAAGCTAGATACAATAAATATAAACAGGTAATTATGATTCTTGGAAAAGCTGAAGGGAATGAATAACATGAATAAGAAAAAGGTTTGGTTTATCACGGGTGCCGGTCGAGGTATGGGCACAAATATCGCGAAAGCTGCTTTGAACGCCGGACACAGGATTGTGGCTACCGGCCGTAATACGGATGTGGTGACAAAGGCGATCGGTGAAGGAGAGAATGTATTGGTCGTCCAATTGGACGTTACCCGGCCTGCTGATGCACAATCCGCAGTCACGGCGGCAATCGACCGGTTCGGGACCATCGATGTGCTGGTTAATAATGCCGCACACTTCTATGGGGGTTTCTTCGAGGAATTGACCCCGGACCAAATCGAACGTCAGCTGCAGGTGGCGTTGATCGGCCCCATGAACGTTACCCGGGCGGTGTTGCCTGTCATGCGCAAGCAGCGTTCCGGTCATATCATCTCAATCTCTTCGGGCGCCGGTATTTCCGGATTCGAGTTTAATTCCGCCTATTGTGCATCGAAATTTGCGCTTGAGGGGTGGATGGAGTCGCTCACTCCTGAGGCAGCTCCTTTTGGCATTCATACGACCATTGTCAACCCGGGTTTTTTCCGTACGGAACTTCTTACGGAGACGTCGTCGACTTACGCCAAGTCGTCAATCGAGGACTATGCGGACCGCAGGGCTGGATACTTGACATTTTTTAATAACCAGAACGGTCACCAGTCCGGCGATCCGAACAAGCTCGCCAAGGCACTCCTCATGATTGCTAGCGAATCGCAACCGCCGCGACGTTTCATCGCAGGCGCCGACGCGATAGGCATTGCAGAGCAGAAAATTGTCGACCTCCAGACGGAGATCAATGACTACCATGATCTCTCGACGTCTATGGCCTATGACGACTAAACGAAATCAGTTGCTTATCTATATATTGACCCTGGGTGTATTCGGTATCTTGAATACCGAGATGGGCGTAATCGGAATCTTGCCTTTGATAGCGGACCACTTTCATGTCAGCATCTCCACCGCAGGGTTAATCGTGAGTCTTTTTGCACTTGCGGTTGCCGTCTCTGGCCCAATATTGCCTTCATTGTTTTCGGGCATTAACCGCAAGACAGTCATGCTGCTTGTGCTTGGCATTTTTATTGCGGGCAACCTTGTCTCCGCTATCACATCAAACTTTACCGTGTTATTGATTGCACGTGTCGTTCCGGCTTTTTTCCATCCTGTTTATTGTTCATTGGCATTTACCGTCGCAGCGGCGTCCGGCAGCAAAGATGACGCTTCGAAGGCAGTGGCCAAAGTATTCGTTGGTGTGTCTGCAGGGATGGTGCTGGGCGTACCGGTCTCAAGTTTGATTGCCACAGCCACTTCTCTTGCTCACGCGATGTTGTTCTATGCTGCTGTAACGACTGTCGCATTCATCGCAACACTCCTATTCGTACCATCGATGCCTGTTGCGAAAAGGCTCTCTTATGGTACTCAGTTACGCGTATTAAGAAGATCTATAAGTTGGCTCTCCATTGCTGCTGTGATCTTCATGAACGGCGCCGTATTCGGGGTGTACAGTTACCTTGCCGAGTATCTGAAAACCGTGACCAATTATGCCTGGAACACAATCAGTTTGATGCTATTCCTATACGGTGCGGCCAACATTGTCGGAAATATGATTGCAGGGAAGCTGCTTACAAATCATGCATTAAGAACAGTAAAGTCTTATCCATTTGCATTGGGAGCAGTATACATCATGCTTTTCATCATGGGACAGTTCAGTGTGCCAATGGCCTTCATTATTTTGATTTGGGGGGTATTGGGCGGCATAGGAGGCAACATTACTCAATATTGGATTGCGTCTGCAGCACCAGAGGCTCCTGAATTCGCGAATGGACTCTTTCTAACATCCGCCAACTTGGGAACAACGATTGGTGCAAGTGTATGCGGACTATTCATATCAGGTTTAAGTATGCAAAACGTCGTACTTGGGGGAATCTTGTTCCTCATATTAAGCATCGCAGCAATTTATCCAAGGATTTCTATGTACAGCCGATTGGAGGTTTCCAATAATGCAAGATAAGCAGGCAGCTCTTGTCACAGGTGCGAATCGGGGAATCGGATATGAACTCGTCAAACAATTGGCTTCAATGGGTTTCAAGGTCATTTTGACAAGCAGGGATCCAAAGAAAGGATCTGAAGCAGCGCAACGACTTGCCGATTCCGGATTGGATGTTTCGTTCGTCGTCATGGATGTCACAGATCAAGAGAGCATCCGTCAAACAGTATTGACCATCACCGAGACTGTTGGCCGATTGGATGTATTGATTAACAACGCGGGCGTATATTTGGATGGAAATGCTAAGTTATTGACCATGAATCCTGAGATTCTAGAAAGAACGATGTCCACGAATTTTTTCGGCGTATACCATGTCATGCGTTCATTTATTCCGCTCATGGAAAAGCGGGGATATGGAAGGATTATCAATGTTTCCTCGGAATATGGAGCCATGAGTGCCATGTCGTCCGAAGGCGCAGGTGCGTACAAGATCTCCAAACTTGCAATGAATGCATTGACCCGACTGGCAGCAGCAGAAGTCAGAGGAGATATCAAAATTTTTGCAGTCGATCCGGGCTGGGTAAGCTCGGATATGGGGGGACCCTCTGCTCCGAGAACTCCGAAACGCGCTGCCGAGTTGATCCTCCGGTTAGCGACGATAGGTTCGGAAGGACCTCGTGGTGGGTTCTTCAGGGACGGCAAACCAATCGATTGGTAAAAAACGATCGTTACTTCCGAGAAATTTGCTAGACTCTAGTGGTGGTTATATTCCTGAGCTTAAATATTAAAAGTGCTTAACCTTGCTGAGGCAATGTTGAGCACTTTTTTGGTTAGTCTCATAATTCAGTTCCATATTCCATTAAACAACTTGATTTTCAACCCGGGCTTTTTGCTGTCCTCTAAACGCGTGATTGGCAGGAAACAACACTTTGTTCCGAAACCGATCAAGTTCAAAAAGCCAAATACTATTCAACTGTAAATACGGATCGCTTGATCGTGGAGCGGGTTGCGGAAATCGCTGAAAAACGCAGTGTTCCCCGCGTTCAAATCGCACTTGCCTAGCCTCCCACCCAGTATATGGGTTTAATGTTGGCTTTAATTAATTTATAAGAATAAAAAATTATTCTTAGAAGCCTTCGCAGAAGACCACATTATTTCAGTTTGCTCTGCTTTACCTTCTTTACATGATTAAGAGGCTCGGATAAAGCAGGTGTTCTGCACAGTTTCCGAACCCTGCTCCGTATAGTGTGAGTCCACCGAATGTTTTTTCTTCAGTCGCGGCGAACATTGGGACGATCGTATTAAAGAACTGTTGAAGAATCTCCACATACGTAGCCAGGTCGTGGCGAATCTTACGTTGCATCGTCGGCGGCAAAGAATGTGGAAGCCCGATATTCTATTCTAAATTTTAAAAAAGCCGATTTTCCAAAGCAGGAAGATTGGCTTTTTCTAATTGAGCAAGGGATTCATGCGTTGATCGTTTGGTCATATTTCTACCTCAGGCGATTTATATCTTCTCTAGGCGGAAAACCAAACATGCGGGAATATTCACGACTGAATTGCGATTGGCTTTCGTAGCCAACCCGGAATGCGACATCAGCGACATCAGTTGACTCGGCTAATAAAAGGCGCCTAGCTTCCTGCAGTCTCAGTTGTTTTTGAAACTGAATCGGGCTCATAGCCGTTACATCTTTAAAGTGCCGGTGAAGCGAAGCAACACTCATATTCGCTTTTTCCGAAAGCACTTCAATTCGAAAAGACGTATTATAGTTTTTTATGATATATTCAATGACGTCTCTGATTCGATAGGCATTGCTACCTTCTATCGCCATTTGTTCCAGCGCATCCCCATGAGGACCTTGTAGAACCCAATAGAAAATTTCCTTGATGAATAAAGGCGCAAGCACCGGGATATGTTTTGGATTGTCCAGCAAACAGGCTAACCTGACTACTGCATCCAACAGAGATGGCTCTACTTTGCTTACAAACATAGCTCGTTTCGCATTTTTTTTCGATCCTACTCGAATTTCGGAATCACTTAAAACCTCTAAGATTTGGCTCGGTGTAAATTCAAGTTTAAGAGCCAAATACGGAGCGTCAGAAGAGGCTTTGATCACTTGTCCAGTAACCGGCAAGTCAACGGATGCCACAATGTAATCGGCAGGCCCGTACCGAAAACGCTCCTCTGCTAACAATACCTCCTTTTCTCCTTGGACGATAATGCAAAAGGATGGCTCGTTAACTCTAGAAATTGGTTCGGTAATAACAGATTCACGGATGAAAAATAAAGACGGAATAGGGGTCGGATGAACACCGTCCTGCCCTGCAAAACGCTCAATGAGTTTGGCAAGTTCATACTGCTGTTTATTGATTCTCTCAGACATACCTAATTCTCCTTATTCCGTCATCTTCGATAGTTTCATTCTATGGCTTATTTGTCGATTGCACAAATGGTTGTGATAGAATTAGGCAAAAACTTGATACGAATGGGATAACGATTGCTTTTTCATTTGTTGCATAATAATAAGTACATAAGACAATAAACAACATCTGAAATTGAGGTAGCTATTAATTTAAAAGAGAGTGGGGAATAATCAAAGTGGATTATATGAAACTTGGAAATACCGGCTTGGATGTATCCCGGCTTTGTCTTGGCTGTATGAGTTTTGGTGTAGCAGTGCGGTCGTTTCATCAATGGGTACTCAATGAAGAGCACAGTCGTCCTATTATTAAAAAAGCCCTTGAGCTTGGTATCAATTTTTTTGATACGGCGAATGTGTATGCAGCTGGAACAAGCGAGGAAATTGTTGGTCGTGCTTTAAAAGATTATGCCAATCGTGATGAAATTGTCATCGCGACAAAGGTTCATGGTCGTATGCATGAAGGTCCAAATGGGGCCGGACTTTCCCGAAAGGCAATCATGAGTGAAATTGATAAGAGCCTGAAGAGATTGGGAACCGATTATGTCGATCTTTATCTAATCCACCGTTGGGATCACCATACTCCCATTAAGAAACGATGGAAGCATTGCATGATGTTGTGAAGGCTGGGAAGGCGATATATTGGCGCTTCAGCCATGTACGCTTGGCAGTTCCAAAAGGCACTACATGTAGCGGAGAAAAATGGGTGGACCCGGTTTGTAGCGATGCAGAATCATTTAAACCTCATCTATCGTGAAGAGGAGAGGGAGATGCTGCCGCTTTGCAAGGAAGAAAAAATCGGTGTGATTCAATATAGTCCGCTTGCGTCAGGAAGATTGATTCGTGATTGGTCAGAAACAACGCATCGATCCGAAACCGATCTGATTCAAAAATCGAAGTACGATGCGACTGCAGATACAGATCGAATGGTCGTAGAGCGGGTGGTGGCAATCGCAGAAAAACATGGCGTTCCCCGTATTCATATCGCACTTGCCTGGCTGCTGCAGAAAGAACCCGTCACAGCTCCTATTATCGGAGCTACGAAAACATCTCATCTCGAAGGTGCCGTAGGCGCTCTATCGGTTAAGTTAACATCGGAAGAAATTGCGTTCCTGGAAGAACCGTATATACCTCACCAAATAGTTGGTTTTAGTTAATGTGGTACGACGATAGCTTGATATTGGGAATCGTCGTTTTGATAGGGCTCCGAATTAATGGGCATCTTTCCACATCAAAATAAAACGTATGCGCTTGGCTGGCTCCTACGCCTTTCTTTCGTTCTTTTGCTCTTCGAACCGCCATATGACCGGCTTTGCATACATACATGCCAATGGATTTAATTTTGCCACTAATTCAATCTCGTGTTCACGGCTGTAGGCAAGTCTCTCTTGGATAGCCTAATTATACATGAAAAGGTACAGCCCTCTGTTGTAATACAGAGAACTGTACCTTATTTAATCAAGAGACTTTTTCAGTGACCTCGATGAATTCAAGGGCCATCTCCTGGCAGTTTAACTCCGCGGTGTTGTTGAAACTGTCCACAATCCGGGTCAGTGTTCAGCTCTGCCGGAGGGTAACAACAAAAAATAAATTGAACACAAATTAACGCTATGATATAATCGTAGCGTTATTGACAAATTAAAATAAGGAGTGTATCCAATTTTATTCCCACTTTAATTGTACATCTGGAACTTTGATTTGTCAATGCTCTTTTTTATTCCAAAAAATGGTAAAAGGAGTGGTTCAGGAGAGATGAAAGCGAAGGATTGGCGGCAGGAACAGGAGCGGCTGGAACGGGTCAGGAACAAGCTGCAGGAGAGAATCGCCGAACTGGAGCCGGAGGTTGCCGGACTGCGCGATCAGGCTACGGACATCCGCAAGCGGTTTTGGGAAGAAGTTACGATCAACACAAGCACGGACGAAGATTTCGAAGAGACCTTCTACACGATTAACCAGCAGTCCGCGGTATTGGCCGAACGGGAGCGCGGCCACAAGCTGTTGACGCAGCAATGGAAAAGCATGAACCGTCTGCTCCCGTCTCCTTATTTCGGACGCATCGACTTTCAGGAGTATGGCCTGGACCTTAGCGAGCAGATCTATATCGGCGTATCTTCCTTCGTCAACGAAGACGGATTGAGCTTTCTGATCTATGACTGGCGTACGCCAATCGCGAGCCTGTACTACGACTACTCCCCCGGCCTGGCGTCTTATGTCACGCCGGCCGGACGAATCGAAGGGACGATGGAGCTCAAACGGCAGTTTCAGATTCAAAACGGTCAAATCCGCAACATGTTTGACGCGAGCGAAACGATCGGAGACGAATTGCTGCAGCAAGTGCTCGGCAAAGGTGCGGACTCACAAATGAAAAGTATCGTGGCAACTATCCAGAAGGAACAAAACGCTATCATCCGCAATGACAAAAGCCGGATGCTTATCGTACAAGGGGCGGCCGGCAGCGGTAAGACTTCCGCGGCATTGCAGCGGGTGGCATACTTGCTGTACAAACACCGCCAGACGATCAGGGCCGATCAGATCGTTCTTTTCTCACCGAATCCGATGTTTACCAGTTATATCTCCACCGTCCTTCCGGAGCTCGGTGAAGAGAATATGCAGCAGACGACTTTTCAAGAATATCTCGACTATTGGCTAGGTTCCTCATTACGGCCGGAGGATCCCTTTGATCAGATCGAATATGTACTGACCGCACAAGGAGCGCTGGGGTATGAGGCTCGTCTTCAGGGGATCGAGTATAAAGCTTCCGAGGCTTTCCTGCAAGCCCTGCAGAACTATGGAATGTGGTTGGGACGGGAAGGCATGAGATTCAACGGCATTCGGTATCGGGACCGCGATTTGATTACCGCGGAGCGAATGAGAGCGAAATTTTACGGTTACGACCGTTCCCTGTCGTTGGTCAATCGTGTCATTCTCTTGCAGGAATGGCTGCTGAATGAACTGGCTTCGCTGGAACGTATGGAACGGGAAGCGGCTTGGGTACAGGAAGAGTTGAATTATCTCGACACCGAACAGTATGCGGAAGTCTTCGGCATGCTGCATAAAGATAAGGAAGTATTCGACCTTGCGGAACATTACGCCGCGGTTCGCGAGAAAATTAACAACAAGCGCCGGGAAGATGAAGGCGACTTTGACTTCGCCCGGAAGGAGGAAGATCTGCTCCGCCGAAGGATCGTGAAGGAAAGCTTTAAACCGCTAAGGAAAAGTGTGAAGAAATTCTCGTTTGTAGATTTCAAAGGCATATATAGCCAATTGTTTGAGGGCGGAGCCGCTTATCGGGAGAAAACGAATGGGGCCGTCATCCCTCCGCTGTGGCCTGAAATATGCAGGCAAACCCAGGAAGCGCTGCTCCGGAACGAGTTGTTCCACGAGGATGCGACTCCGTATTTGTATGTAAAAGAACTGATTGAAGGCGTCCGGACGAACACGGAAATCCGGTATGTCTTCGTTGATGAGGGTCAGGATTATTCGCAGTTTCAATATGAATATCTCAAAAAGCTGTTCCCCCGTGCCCGGATGACGGTGCTCGGCGATTTCGGGCAAGCGATCTTCATGCAGGCTACAAGTTTGGCCGCATCCGATTCGCCGCTGGTCCGCCTTTTCGGCGAAGCCGAAACAAGCCTTGTCTGCCTGGTACGCAGTTATCGTTCAACCAGGGAGATTGTTGAATTTACGAAATCGATGCTTCCAGGCGGGGAAGAAATTGAACCGTTTGAAAGGGGAGGCCCAAAGCCCCTTCTGACGAGACTGGACGGCGGGGAGAAGCGTGATGCGCAAATTCTGGCAGACATCGCGGCGCTCAAGGCCGAGGGCTTCGATTCCATCGCCGTCATTACGAAGACCGCAGCCGAAAGCCGGGAGGCTCATGAATCGTTACGGATTCAAGGAGGCGAAGCTCTGAAGCTCATTACGAAGGAGACGCTGGGCTTTGAAAAAGGAGTGATGGTCATTCCCGTGTATCTCGCCAAGGGTGTCGAGTTCGATGCAGTCTTGGTCTATGATGCTTCGCCCGAAGCTTACGGCCGGGACAACGAACGCAAGCTTCTTTATACGGCGTGTACGCGGGCCATGCACCGGCTTCATCTTTACACGACGGGCGATTGGTCGCCGTTCTTGGAGGCATTGCCTGCGAATTTGTACGAGAAATCGCCATATTGACGGATCGGATCAATTTGTTCCTAGGGCCATTATTTTCATCCATACACCGCTCGATGAGCAGAAAGCAGGGACCTATGTCAGCTCCTACGCAAACAAAACCGAAGGCAGCCGGCGGGGACGACTTCTCGCTGAAAGCCATTATGCCGCCGCTCATGGCGATTATTGTCGCTATGATCATGGTTATTCTGGACAGCACCGTCGTCAATAATGCCATTCCGAAACTCGTTGAATACTTCGACACCGATCTGAAGACGATCCAATGGACCGTCACCGGCTATACGCTCGCCTTATCCGCCGTTATCCCGCTTGCAGGCTGGATGACCGATAAATTCGGATCCAAGCAAATTTTCATGATTACGATCGCCATGTTCACGATCGGCTCCGTGCTGTGCGGCATCGCGCAAACGCCGGAGCAGCTGATCATTTACCGCATCTTTCAAGGCTTAGGCGGCGGCATGGTGGGCCCGATCGGGCTGGCCATGGTGTTCAAGCTCGCGCCTCCAGAGCGCCGCGGATCCGTCATGGGCGTGATGGGCATCCCAATGCTGATGGCGCCGGCGTTCGGTCCGGTGTTATCCGGCTGGCTGGTCGATGCTGTCAGCTGGCACTGGATTTTTATCATCAATCTGCCGATCGGCATTATCGCTCTCATTCTCGGGTATAAATATTTGCCGAAATCGGGCCGCGATGCGGCGCCGCATCTGGACCTCATCGGCATGTGCCTCGCGCCGATCGCCTTCTCCATGCTGGCGTACGGCGTAAGCGAAGGCGGCACCAGCTGGTCCCAGGCTTCGACGATCACGGGCTTGACCGTCGGCGGCATTGCGCTCATCCTCTTCATCTTCGTGGAACTGGCACAGAAGCAGCCGCTGCTGGAGCTGAAAGTGTTCAAGTCGTCCGACTTTACACGCAGCATCATCTTGACGTGGATCGTACAGCTCGCGCTGTTCGGCGCAATGCTGATCGTGCCGCTGTACCTGCAAGGCGTCATGCACTACACCGCGCTTGAAACGGGCTGGATCCTGATGCCTTATGCGCTATGCGCGGGAATCGGCATGCCGATCAGCGGCCGGTTATTCGACAAGATCGGCGCGCGTCCGCTCGCCTTCGCCGGTCTTGCCGTCGTATCCGTTTCCCTATTCATCTTGTCGGGCATATCGGTGGATACCCCGCTGTGGGTTATTGTCCTGTGCCTCTGCATGATGGGTCTCGGCATGGGCTTCTCCATGATGCCGCTAAACACTCATGTTCTGAACTCTGCGCCTCGCCGTCTGGTCAGCCGCGTCACACCGCTGACAACAGCAGCTCAGCAAGTCGTCGTCTCGTTCGCGGTCGCGGGCCTGACGGGTTATTTGACATCGCAAATCACTTCCCACGCCGCAAGCGCGGGGGCGGACGCAAATCCGCTGAGCGCCGTCATCGCGGGTTACGGCGACACGTTCTTCCTGTCCGCGTGCCTCGTGACCACGGGTGTCGCACTGACGCTCCTTCTGCGTAAACCGAAGCAGCAGGAAGAAGAAACCGCCAGCGGGGACAATCCGGGCCCGGCGATGATGATGGATCACTAATCGGCTCCGATTCGCTCGTATGCAAATAGCCTTGGCCGTTATTCGGCCAAGACTATTGCCGGTATGAGATTGGTTTCCTTGAAAATGCTTCAGGCAGCAGCTTCCGGTCTGAGACTTAATACTCCGGATAACCTGCAAGAACTGATTACACTTAATCCGCCGTAAAGTGTTAGCCATGCTACGGGAATATGCAGGATGGGCAATAGCATTTCCAGCGCTTTATGCCGCGCCAGACGAAGCACTCGAACGATTGAACGTCTTTGTGAAAAACGGCGGCCATGTCGTTTATTCCTTCAAAAGTGGTTTCGCGGACGAAGTCGTAAAAGTCCGCACGACGCATCAGCCGGGCATCATTAACGAAGCTTGCGGCATTTATTACAGCATGTTTGTCGAGCCGAAGGACGTACGACTGAAGGACGATCCGTTCGGCGTCGGGGAGAAAGCTAATACGATCGAAACGTGGATGGAACTTATCACACCAACAACGGCGGAGGTGCTTGCTTATTACGACCACTCTTATTGGGGAAAATATGCCTCCGTTACCCGCAACAGTTACGGGAAAGGCATAGCCACCTATGTCGGATGCATGACGAGCGCGGCTATTATAAACCGGATTTTGCAAGGTGCCGTCCAAGAGGCCGGCTTGTGGGGAAAGAATCAGGAGCTGACCTTTCCCGTCATCGTAAAAAAACAGGAATCAACGATGCCGGCCGAAAGATTCGCTACTATTTCAATTACTCCGGTCATCCCGTTTACATCCGTTACCCACATACATCAGGCAAAGAATTGTTGTCGGATAACCCCATCTTCCATGGTCAAACGCTTGAGATCGAACCATGGGGGGTCCGTCGTCAATTGGTTTGAAAAGTTCGATTTGTCGGAAGCGGAAGACATCCAATTAATAGACGGTTATTATTCAACATTTGACACGATCGAAGATTTTTATCGCAATGAAGCGGCCAAGGCGGTGTTTCTCAAATATTTCGGACAGTTTACGAATAGTCCATTCTTCGAGATGACGATGGGCGTAATGTCCATTGAAAAAATGTCCCAGCTCACGTTCTATAATATCCCCCCGGAATTATTGGCTGTCATTAATAAAGAACTGAACGTGATTCCAAAGTTAAAATAATGAATATGCTATTGTTATTAGTAATGAAGAGCTCAACGCGAAGGCGTTGGGCTCTTTCTGTTCAATGTGTCTTTGTTCCAATGAAAAAAGCATAATAGGTCAGTTTTTCATCAACTTATATCATTGCGCTGAGTATCTAAACTACTATACTTAAACGTATAGAACGCTGGATAGATTGAAAGGTGGACGAAATCAGGGCATGAAGATAACGGGCATAAAGGAAACGATGATCAGCTTGGCGGTCGGCAAACCATTGAGCCTGCCGCGACTAGTCGAAGTCGAGCTTGAGGGCGGAATGGTCGAAAGATTTCCGGTCAATTGGGAGTCTGTCGATCCATCGCGCTTGGAGAAGCAGGGAAGCTTTATCGTAGAGGGGACCGTAGAGGAGGATGACTATCCGAACCCGCTGGTTCCGAATCGTGCCGACCCCTATGTGCTGAAGCATACGGACGGATATTATTATTTTACCGGGTCCGTGCCTGAGTACGACCGGCTGGTGCTGCGGCGGTCCCGAACCATCGCCGGACTGTCGGACGCAGAGGAGACTGTCATCTGGACGAAGCACGAGGAGGGAGAGATGGCGAACCATATTTGGGCGCCGGAGCTTCATCGAATCGACGGAAAATGGTACATCTACTTCGCGGCTGGCACTGCGGAGAACAAATGGGCAATCCGTCCCTACGTGCTTGAATGTGCAGATGCGGATCCCCTCACAGGGACTTGGGTTGAGAAGGGGAAAATTGAGCTCCCAGTCGAGAGCTTCTCTCTGGATGTGACAACCTTTGAGCATAAGGGGCAAAGGTATTTGGCATGGGCCCAGATATTCGAGGAATCATGTCTCTACATCGCGCTTATGGACAAGCCATGGTCTATTTCAGGCGAACCGGTGAAGCTTTCGTCTCCGGAATATGACTGGGAGATCCAGATGCATCGCGTGAATGAAGGCCCGGCCGTGCTGAAGCGGAACGGGCGGTTGTTTATGGCCTACTCCGCCAGCGCTACGGATGACCGTTATTGTATGGGCATGTTAACGGCGGACGATACGAGCGATTTGCTGGATCCGGCTTCATGGACCAAATCGAAGGAGCCGGTATTCGTCAGCAACGAAGCCGCTTCCGAGTACGGTCCGGGGCATAACAGCTTCACGATGTCCGAGGATGGCTCCGCCGATCTTTTGGTGTATCATGCTCGTTCCTATAAAGAGATCATTGGCGATCCGCTGAACGATCCCAATCGCCATGCTCGTGTACAGCGATTGTTGTGGAAGCCGGACGGCACACCGTTCTTCGGTACGCCGGGGTGGAGACTGGATTCGGCCGGACGTACGGCCAAAGCCAAGGTGATGATAAAGTAAGAGGGACGTGCAAGAGGCCCACCTGAAATGAATGATGTTCCAATAAACCAGTATCGAGGTTGTCGGCATAAAGGCAACCTCAATCATTTTTAAAAGGCTAATTAGTGAAAGAAGGAGAGCCACTAAGCCGGTAGCTGCTCGAAAGAGTGAGTCTGCCGGCTTTTATTGTGTTACGCAATAGTCACCTACAGCAAACACCTCATATAGAGATGTATCGACACCCCTGTATACTGCTGCCCGTTCTAAGCCTTTTCTTCGTCTTCGATAGCAATCGGATTCCCCTCATTGCTAATGAGGAGGGGCAGAGAGGATACGAAATTGTAGCCGATCTAACGGGATTCGTGTTTGCTTTTTTTTTGATGTATGATTGATGTTGTGACGGGAATAGAAAGTATATCCCGCAGATTAATACCTAAACAATGTCACCGCTTTCTAAAAAATGAGTGCCTACAATTTAGCGGATGCGAAAGTTATGCTTAAATATAAATAACATATTTCACACCAACGGTTCCATGAGGAGGAAACTAGGGAGATATGTACGGAAAGCTGAAGAAAATAAGCGCAATTTTATGGACAGGCGTACTTGTCACTGCCATTCTCTCTGGCTGCACGGGGGATACCAACGCGCCTGAGAATCTCCTGCCTGCGGAAAGCGCGGACGGGATTGAAAAACATGAAAAAATAACAGTGGCGGTCGTTCCGAAGCTAATCGGCATTCCCTATTTCAATTCGGCGCAGGAAGGCGCCGAGCAGGCCGGAAGGGAGCTTGATGTGGAAGTGATCTACACCGGTCCGGTGCAGGCGGATGCCGCGCAGCAATCACTCTATATAGAGGATCTTATTATCAAAAAGGTGGATGCTATCGCCGTATCTGCGAATGATCCGGAGGCTATCGTTCCGGTTTTGAAGAAAGCCGAACAAGCCGGAATCAAAGTGCTGACCTGGGATGCCGACGCAAGGGAAGATGCCCGGAGCTTGTTCGTCAGCCAAACTAGCGACGAAGAACTAGGTAGGCATATCATGGATACAATGGCACAACAAATGGGTGAAGAAGGAGAGTTTGCCATCATTACCGGTTCACTTAAGGCTTCCAACCTGAATATTTGGATGGATTGGATGAAGAGGCAGGCCGCTGAGAAGTATCCCCGTATGAAACTGGTCGCCGTTATCCCTGCGGACGACGATCAGCAGAAAGCGTTGCTTAAGGCGCAAGAGCTGATTGATGCCTATCCAAATCTCAGGGGCATTATAGGCAATAGCTCCGAAGCTGTTCCGGGCGCTGCGGAAGCCGTGAGGCAGGCCGGTAAGAAGGATGAAATCAAGGTTGTCGGCTTATCGACGCCTAATTTGATGAAGCCCTATCTGGAAGACGGTTCGGCCCAGGTGGCTACGCTTTGGAGTCCGAAGAAGCTCGGTTACCTGACTGTCGCCATCGCGAAACAGCTGGTCGAAGGCAATCTGCCGGAGGATGGTCAGGAAATCCCGAACGTAGGCAGACTATCCTTGCGCGGTGATGTCATCATTATGGGAAGTCCAACCGATTTCACCAAACATAACGTAGATCAATATGACTTCTAAGAGCGAGAACAGGGGAACGGGCATGAGTAAAGTCGGCATGAATTTCCGGACAAAATTGTTTATCACCTATTTGTTGCTCATTAGTATCCCGCTATTTATTCTTGGCTACTTCACCTATCGGAACTACATGGCTTCGATCGAAAACAATGTGAAGGAGTATGTGCCGGCCATCTTGAAGCAAGCGAATACGAATATCGACAATTATATGTCAGGTCTGCTGGATGTGCCCCTGGTCATGACTCGATCGGACGATATCATGGCCATTCTCAGAAAAAATCAGGCCGAGCCTGTATCAGCCAGAGAGCAGGACGCTTTTTTCGTGCAAACATTTATGAAAAATAATGTGCTGCAGGACAGAAAGGACGTTATCGCCATTTTTGTGGAAGCAGGGGACCGGATCTATTCCAGCTCCCGGCAGCCATACGAAGGGAGGGCTTTCTCCCAAGAGTCCAACCCCTTCCGGCAGCATATGGATTTAAAAAACAAGGTTCTGTTTTTGCCTCCGGACCGTCAGTCGCTTGTTTTCGAGAATAACCCCGCATATATTTCCGTCTACAAGCAGCTTTACGATTCGGATAATATGAAAATTCTTGCTACCGTTCTCTTGATCGTAGACTTATCGGGTATCAAGGCCATATGCGAGAACATTCCGCTATCCAAAAACGGAGTCATGTTTATCGTGAATGACTTGAATCAAACGGTATACCATAACCGTGATGAGAATATCGGGGAAACGCTGGCGTCCGAGATTAAGCTGGGCTCCACTTTTTTTGAGCTTGGAATTCATAAAGACAGATATATTACTAGTGCGGAAATATCTAATTTCACGAAATGGACACTCGCCGTTACTTACCCGATCAAGGAGCTGGCCAAAGAAACGGTATCGATACGAAACTTTACCTTTGCGCTGTTTTCGGTCTGCTTCATTGCAGCGATCATTTTGTCCGCGATATTCTCGCAAACGGTAACGCGCCCTATCCGGTCCTTGCAGAAGTTAATGAAAAAAGTGGAAAAAGGAAATTTTGAAGTTTCGTATCCGGTCGTTCAACAGGATGAGCTTGGACAGCTAGGGAATAGTTTCAACCGAATGGTCAGAAAAATACAGGAACTTGTGCAGCAGGTCTACCAGGTGCAAATCAGACAGAGGGAAGCCGAGCTTGCCGCGCTTCAAAATCAGATCAGCCCTCATTTTTTATACAATACGCTGGAGTCCATCCAAATGGTTATCGAGATAGGTGACGACGAGAAGGCCTTTGAAATGATTAACGCTTTGAGCAGCATGCTGAGATTCGCCGCGAGAAGGGGAGATATCGTGACCGTCGGCGACGAGGTCAAGCATGTCTCGGATTATCTCTATATCCAGCAAATGCGTTACGGGAGCAGATGCGAATATGCGATTGAGCTGGATCCAGGCATTCAGGGGTATTATGTGCCCAAGTTTATTTTGCAGCCGCTTGTAGAAAATTCGATTCGACACGTCGTTGAGAAAACGAACTCCTTTACGAGCATTAACATCGAAATCAGGCAGACTGCCGGGGGGATCAAGTTCACGGTGTCGGATACGGGACCAGGCATACCGCAAGAGGCGCTTCAGGATATGGAGAAAAAATTCAGCGATGCTCAGCTAGGGGAGCATAAAGGGGGCATAGGCCTGATGAATGTGCACAGCCGTATAAGGCTTATGTATGGCCATGATTACGGCGTCACCATCGAGAGCTCCCGGGAAACCGGAACGTCGGTGGTTGTGTTTATTCCGCTTTTGACAGAGCCTTGAATAAATGGATAAGGGGCTGACAGACAATGAACCTTGTTCATGTGCTGATCGTAGATGACGAAGATCTAATTCGGATGGGTATTACCAAGCTCGTCGAAAATATGGGCGAAGACTTCCAAGTGGTCGGGGCGTGCGCTACTGCAAGAGAGGCGCTTGCGATGCTCGAAGCAAATGAGATCGACCTGCTGATCACGGATATCCGCATGCCCGAGATGGACGGTCTTGAGCTTCTAAGCGAGGCAAAACGGCTCAAGGAAGACCTGTTCAGCATGGTAATCAGCGGATATGAGGAATTCGAATATGCCCGGACCGCGATGAAGCTCGGTGTAACGGATTATATCTTAAAGCCGATAAACCGCAAGCAATTTCGCGATCAATTAGCTGCGATCCGGGATTCCATCCACAAATACAAGAAGATCCGGTTTTTGCAGCAGGATTTGGACCATCAATTTAAGCAAACAGCCAACCTTCAAATTGAAAATTTCTTGAATTCGGTGATATATGCGGGCAGATTACCGCTGGAGCAGGAATGGGAAGCCCTGCAAATTGATTCGGAATGCCCTTACAGGTTGATAGGGATTTCCCTTGACCGGATGCAAAAAATGAATGAGGAATATTCGTCAAGGGATTTAGAGCTTTTTGAATATGCCAAGAACGGCATAATCAGTGATATCACCCAAGAAATCCAGCCGGAGTTCCCGGAGGATATCCGGTTGCATCACTGCAAAGGGCTGGACGGCTGGGGCTGGATACTTGTCACGCACAATCATCAGGATCATATGGAATTAAGCGGGCGAAGCGCCTTGGACGAGAGCAGCGAACGGCTGGTTGAACGGCTGCAGCATTCCTTTCGCTTGTACCTGCCAGTCACGGTAAGTTTGGGCATCAGCAGCAAGCTTACCGACCTGGCCACGATTACTCAGGCGGTTGCGGAGTCCAGGGCGTCTCTGCTGAGGAGACTGTCTGAAGGCGGGGGGAAATGCTTTTGGTTCGAGCGGCAATTCATTTGCCCTTCCATTAACGGTGCGGCGAAGAATGCCGCAGCGATGTCTGCGCGGATAAAGGAGCTGGAAAACCGCATTCTAAACGTCGTGCAGATCTATAACGAGCCAGCGCTTTATTCCGCTGTGTCAGAGCTGTTTAAGCTATGGCAGACAAGTGGCCTGCGGCCGAATCATCTTCCTTCCCATGTACTCACCCTTATGCTGAGGGCTAATTTGTTGATCGAAGAAGTGCAATCGGATAACCGAGAGAAAGATAACTTATTGTCTACCGGATATATCGAAGGAAAATGGAGAAAGATTCAGGACTCCGCGGACATCGTCGAGCTGCAGGAGGAGGTGTTGAAATTTCTGCTGCTTGTCGCCGGTAAACTAAGCCATATGAGGGTGGAAAGCGACAAGGAGCCGGTAGAAATCGCCAAAACATATATCGGCGGACATCTAGCCGAAGAGCTGACTCTAAGCGTCGTTTCCGGTAAGGTGTATCTTAACCCGTCCTACTTCAGCAATCTGTTCAAAATCCAAACGGGCGAAAACTTCCTGAACTACGTGACGCGTATAAGGATGGAGAAGGCACAGAGCCTTCTGACAAACAGAGAGCTTAAGCTGAATGAAATCGCGGTGATGGTCGGGTATCAAAATCCGAAATATTTTACGAAGCTGTTCAAGGAGTTTAGCGGCATTACGCCAAGCGAATACAGGGAGCTGAATCAGCCTGTCTGATTCAATTCCGTAACGAAGGGCCCGTTCTTATGAACGGGTTCTTTTTCGTTGCGAAATAGTTGCAGATTACCAAAGGTTATACCCGCTCTCTAAAAAATGAGTGCCTATTTATAAACCGCCGGGCGCAATAAAATAAAGAAAGACAAACACAAAGACGATGCGTGCGGATAAGGAGTGAACGCCAACAATGAGCAACTATCTTTTGGAGCTAAAAGGAATAACCAAATCGTTTCCCGGGGTACGGGCGCTCGATCATGTGAATTTCCAGCTGAAGTCCGGCGAAATCCATGCGTTGATGGGGGAAAACGGAGCGGGAAAATCAACGTTTATTAAAGTCATTACTGGGCTATACACTCCTGATGAAGGCGAAATGACACTTGATGGCAAAAAGGTTGATTTTAAAAATCCGAATGACGCGAAGCGGGCAGGGATTGCGGCAATTTACCAGCATGTGACCTGTTATCCGGATCTGAGCGTTACCGAGAATATTTTCATGGGCCATGAAACGCTCCAAAGGGGAACGAAACGGATTCTCTGGACGGATATGCATAAGGAGGCGGACAGGCTGCTAAAGGAGCTGGGAGCATCCTTCAGCCCGAAAACGCAGATGGGGACTTTAAGTGTAGCGGAGCAGCAGATCGTGGAAATCGCCAAGGCTTTGTCGGTTGACGCAAAAATTATCATCATGGACGAGCCGACTGCCGCGTTGACGAACCGCGAGAGTGAAGAGCTGTATCGGATCGCGGAACGGCTCAGAGACAACGGGAAGGCGATCATATTCATCTCACATCGCTTCGAGGATATGTACCGTCTAGCAAGCAGGGTTACTGTCTTTAGGGATTCCAAATATATAGGAACCTGGAATGTCAATGAAATCTCGAACCATGATCTGATCATTGCCATGGTGGGGCGCGAAATTACGCAATTGTTTCCGAAGAAAGAGACCAAGGCCGGGGAAGAGCTGTTGCGGGTAGACGGACTTGGAAAGACCGGTTATTACGCCGATATCACCTTTACGCTAAGACGGGGAGAAATTTTGGGTTTGACCGGCTTGGTGGGAGCCGGGCGCACGGAGGTATGCCAAAGCCTGTTCGGGATCAAAAGCTGCGACAAAGGGAAAATCTACGTGAAAGGCAAGGAGGTCAGAATTAACAATCCGCTTGATGCGATACGCCAGGGAATCGGGTATTTGCCCGAGGACAGACAGAAGCAGGGCTTGGTCCTGGAGTGGGGAATCGGGCAAAACATAACGCTTTCCTCTCTTGATCAGATATCCAAACGAGGGGTGCTTGATGTTTCGCATGAGGCCGAAGTGGCAAAAGCGCTGGCGGAAAAAGTGAGGGTGAAAGCGAACAGCATCTTCGATTTGGCAAGCTCTTTGTCAGGCGGAAATCAACAAAAGGTGGTGTTCGCCAAGCTGCTGACGGCTGAACTCGACGTCATCATACTGGATGAGCCTACAAAGGGCGTTGATGTGGGAGCGAAATCGGCCATTTACGAAATCATCAGCGATCTGGCTTGCCAGGGTTACGGCATTCTTATGGTATCGTCCGAGATGCCGGAAATTATCGGAATGTGCGATCGGGTCGCTGTGATGCGGGAGGGCCGAATTACGGCTTTTCTTAATCGCGATTCCATCTCACAGGAAGCTATTCTTCAAGCGTCCATGGCCGATGAGCGGCCGGCGGCGACACAACGGTAAAGGTGGACATGATTATGCAAGAAAAGGGACTAAAAACTGCTTTACCCGCGTTACCAGTCTCAACCGGTTCCGGCAGCAAGCTTTCGTTTGGCGCGAGGGTTGCAAAATTCCGCGAGCTTGGTTTGATTGGTTTTATCCTATTGCTTTCAATCGGCGTACAGCTTCGCAATCCAAGTTTCCTTACTTGGGAAAATATCAATGATATGGCGACGAACACAGCCATTTTAAGCATTCTCGCCGTCGGAATGATGCTGGTTATCATTACCCGGGGCATCGACCTGTCAATCGGCGCAACCTTGGCTTTATCGGGCATGATCGCTGCGCAAACGGTCGGAGCTTATCCGGAGCTCCCGCCTGTCGCGGCTCTTATGTTGGGAACGATCATCGGAATTACCTGCGGAGTCATTCTGGGCTTTCTTGTCTCGAAGCTTGGAATCCTTCCTATAATCGCGACACTCGGAATGATGAATGTATACCGGGGAATCACTTATGTTACGAGCGGCGGAAAGTGGGTAAGCGCACATCAGATGCCCGCCAACTTCAAGGCCATGGCGACGGGAACGACGCTCGGTATCAATAACCTTATTTTTATTGCCTTACTGGTCTATATCGCGGCTTACTACTTCGTGAATCATACCCGTACGGGCAGGCAAATTTATGCGGTCGGCAGCAATCCGGAATCAGCTAAGATAAGCGGAATTAATACCGGTAAAATTTTATGGCTTGTGTATTCGATCATGGGCGGTTTGTCCGGCCTGGCCGGCGTCCTTTGGGTATCTAAGTTCGCGTCGGCGCAAGGGGATACCGCTTCAGGTTATGAGCTGAGCGTCATCGCCGCGTGCGTGCTCGGCGGAGTCAGCATCGCCGGCGGTTCGGGAAAAATATCCGGGATTATTCTCGGCGCCGTGCTGCTCGGCATCTTGAACAATGCCCTTCCTCTCATTAATGTATCTCCGTTCTGGCAGACGGCTATCCAGGGCGGCATCATTCTTATTGCGGTTCTGGTCAACGCGGTCGTGAAGCGCGGAGTCGACCGAAACAATCTGATGAGGAGGAAAATCTGAAGCTATGGAAACAAGAACCTTAGTAAACAAACGTGATTTTTCGCTCAAACGTTTCTTTTTTCAATGGGAATGGATGCTGGTGCTATTGATGATAGCCGTCACGGTAATGAACATTAATTTATCCGAATTTTATTGGAATTATGACAATTTAAGAGACGCCACGATGGGGTTTCTGGATAAAGCGTTTATCGTACTTCCGATGGTGTTCATTATTTTGCTGGCGGATATCGACATATCGGTTGCATCGATCGTAGCCCTCTCCTCCGTCATCATGGCGGATTTGTACAATATGGGCGTTCCGATGCCGCTGGCCATGGTCATCTGTTTGCTTGTCGGATCGCTATGCGGTTTGATTAACGGGCTGCTCATTGTGAAGTTCAAAGAGCTGTCCTCCGTCATAATCACTCTCGCAACGATGATCATTTACCGCGGAATCGCCTATATCATTCTCGAGGATCAGGCAGCCGGTTCATTTCCCGACTGGTTCAGCTATCTGGGCTGGGGCTATGCAGGTACGATCCCTTTCATCCTTATCGTGTTCGCCGTCTTTGCCGTATTGTTCGGATTGCTGCTGCACAAAACGGTATTCGGCCGGCAAATATACGCGATGGGCTTTAATCCGACAGCCGCCCTGTTTTCGGGAATAAGGGTTGATAAGGTGAAAGTTATCGTGTTCACGCTGGCCGGTCTGATGGCGGCGGTAACAGCACTCTTCTTAACGTCGAGAATGGGCAGCACGAGACCGAATGTCGCCATGGGCTACGAGCTGGATGTCATAGCGATGGTCGTACTCGGCGGCATCAGCACGGCGGGCGGGAGGGGGCGCATGGCCGGAGCGCTGCTCGCGGTTTTCTTGATCGGCTTCCTCCGTTACGGACTCGGTTTGGTGAATGTCCAAGCCCAAATGCTGCTCATCATAATCGGTGCCCTGCTAATCTTTGCGGTGGCCGTTCCTAAGCTTAAGCTTGGGCGGTTAAGCTCCAAGCTTTAGAAGGGCGTGATTAACTTGATGAATGTGCCATTTGAATCTGTAAAAGTTGGACTTTTTCACCACACTTCTATTATCCGATACAACACAGCCACAGGTTGTTTGTATATACATCGTTTCTAAAATAGGGAGGATACGAAAATGAGAAAGAGAAAATTATGGACAACTTGTTTGACTGCAGTACTGTCGCTGACCATGCTAGCTGCTTGCGGGAACGGCGGAAATAACGGAGGCAACATAACGGCGAGCAACGGCAATAATGCGGCTGCTGAAAACAATTCCGATTCGAAACCAGAAGGAGGAGCAACCAAGAAATATGCCATTATCTTCAAAAATACAGGAAACCCTTATGGTGAGAAAATGATGGAAGGTTTTAAAAACGCGGTTGAGGAACAAGGAAACGAGGTAATTCTGAAAGCACCAGACCAGCCGACTGCCGAGGCCCAAATCCAAATGATTGAAGAGCTGATTTCGCAGAAAGTGGCCGCAATCGCCATTGCCGCCAATGATCCGGATGCGTTGCAGCCTGCCTTGATCAAAGCTAAGAAAGCTGGCATTCAAGTACTGTCGCTGGACTCCGCGGTCAACGCGGACAGCCGGATGGTCCATGTTAACCAAGCGGATCCGGAACGAATCGGCCGCACGCTTATACAAGGGGTGTCTGAAATGATCGGCGGCGAAGGCCAGATCGCGGTGCTGAGCGCGACTTCCCAAGCCACAAACCAAAACGCCTGGATCGAGTGGATGAAGAAGGAACTTGAGGATTCGAAGTACAGCGGCATCGAGCTTGTCAAAGTAGCTTACGGTGATGACCTTCGCGACAAAAGCGTATCCGAAACGGAAGCGCTGCTTAAATCCTATCCAGACCTGAAAGGGATTATTGCACCGACCACGGTTGGCATCGCCGCAGCCGGTAAAGTTCTCACGGATAAAGGGCTTAAGGGCAAAGTACAGCTGACCGGCCTGGGCCTGCCAAGTGAAATGGCGGAATACATTGAAAGTGGAGTCAGCCAGTGGATGTATCTGTGGAATCCGATTGACGTAGGGTATTTAGCCGGTTATACGGCGGATGCTTTGGTCAAAGGAACCATTACGGGAGCAATTGGAGATAAGTTCACAGCCGGCACGCTGGGCGAGAAGGAAATTATCTCGGACGGCGATGGAACGCAGATCATGCTGGGCGATCCATTTAAATTCGATGCAAGCAATATCGGCGATTGGAAATCCGTTTATTAATTTACATGTATAAGAAGGCTTCTCTTCGACGGAGAAGTCTTTTTTCTTGTATAGATGACGTTATTTAGTGCAAAGGTATCTCTAACCAGTATAGAGATACCTTTTTTCATTTGAAAATTTAAAATCCAAGTTTGTAATCTAGCCATAGTTATTGTAGTTTTGTCGAATACCTGTTTAAGCGCGTACAAGTTATCCTTAAGTAGAAAACAAACACAGGAGGGTTAAACATGAAAAAGAGAATTTTGACATCGCTCGCCGCAATCATTGCAACATGCGTGCTCATAACCGGATGCGGAGCGTCTTCCGGCAATGGCAATGAAAATCAAGGCGGGAATACCGCGGAAGAGCCGACAACGGCCCCTAAATCCAATGAACCGGTTACGATTCGGGTAGCGCTGAGTAAAGGCGAGGTTTCGGATGACGAAGTGAAGGAATTTGAAACGAACAACCCCGGCATTAAAATTAGCCTCGAAGAGATCGATCAGCAGAAGCTGGCTGCCCAAATCGCCACGAACGATGCGCCGGACTTGATTCGTGCGCAGGGAGCCGTCGACCTGACGTCCTATGTCGTAAAAGGCCTTGCTTTGGACCTCACTCCTTTCATGCAGACGAGCCAGGTGCTGAAAGAAGATGATTTCCTACCGCCGGTGAATCTGTACCGCTTCGACGGGAAGGTTCAAGGTCAGGGTCCTATATACGGCATGCCGAAAGATTGGTCGCCGGATTTTACAATCTTCTACAACAAAACCTTGTTTGACGCTGCTGGCGTAAAGGTTCCGGATTCGAATGAGCCGCTTACGTGGAACGAATTGATGGAACTGGCCAAAAAATTAACCCTAACGGAAGACGGCAAGGTGAAGCAGTACGGTCTCGCGTTGGGCGGGAAAACGCAAGCGGACCTGCCGTCCATCATGCTCGAAATGGCAAGTAAAGGAGTTAATGTTTTCTCCGAAGATATGAAAACAGTCGATTTTACCAAACCGGAAGTGAAGGAATCTGTTTCCATGTGGGTGGATGCCGTCAAGAATAACCTGGGTAAAAACGACGTGAACCAGGATCCCGCTACATGGGGCGGAGATTTGTTTATGAACAATAAAACCGCCATGATCATGGCAGGCTACTGGTTCTCCGGCATGATCCGCGGCGACGAGAAGATGAAGACGCACCTCGACGATTTCGGCATGCTTGCGGCGCCTATTGCCGAGAATGGTGAGCGAGTGTCGCCGACGGGCGCGGCTACCGGATTTATCATTAACAAGAACACGGAGCATCCGGAGCAGGCCTGGAAGGTGTTCGAATATATTATGGCGGGCACTCCGGCGAAAAACCGCGCAACCGGCGGCTGGGGAGTACCGGCGCTTAAATCGCTGCTTCCGCTAATGCCGCAGCAATCCGATTTCGACAAAAGGGTCTACAACCAGCTTCAGGAAGAATTGAAGTACTCGAACGGCTTTTTGGAAAGCAATCCGTTCTTGCTTAACGGCCAAACCCTTCTGGACAAATACGTGACGCCGGTTTATTTCGGCAAAGCGGATCTGGATGAAGCCTTGAAAGAGCTGACGAAAAACGCGAACCTGATTATTCAAGAGAATATGAATGCTATTCAGTAATAGCTGTTAGTTAAAGAAGGAAAGGGAGAAGGCATTCTCCCTTTCCATTTTAGGGAGTGACGAATCATGCTGCAAACAAAAAAATGGAGACAATACGGTACTTTCTACGCCTTCGTATCACCTTGGCTAATCATATTTATCTTTCTCGGGCTATTCCCGCTGCTGTACGGCCTTTATCTGAGCTTTACGAATTTTACAGGATTTAACATGAACCAATTGAAGTTTGTAGGCTTTAGCAATTACAAAACGGTATTCCTGGATTCTGAATCTATGTATGCGCTCGGCCGCACGCTGCTGGTTACGGCGATCAACGTCCCCATCAGCCTTGCAATCGGCCTGTTTCTTGCTGTCCTGTTAAACCTGAAGATCAAGGGGCTCTCCTGGTGGAGGACCGCTTTCTATATCCCTTCCGTTGTCCCGGTCGTTTCAACCGTATTGATGTGGAAGTTTATTTTTTCCGGTGATGGGCTGCTTAATACGCTGTTCGCTAAGCTTCAGCTTCCGCCGATCAACTGGCTCGGTTACGAATATGCGACAACTGCGTTGATCGTCATGCTGTTATGGGGAGCTGGCGGCAGTTTGCTCATCAATCTCGCAGGCTTGAAGGGGATTCCCGCCGACTTGTATGAAGCGGCAGAGATTGACGGAGCAAGTCCGGTCCGTAAGTTTTTTACTGTAACTTTACCGCTAATGACCCATATCCTGTTCTTTAATTTAATTATGGGTATCATCGGATCGCTCCAAATCTATATCCAGCCGATCCTCTTGTCGGGCAAAACGCTCCTGGATTCTCCGATCAAGCCAAACTATTTATATCTGGTACATGCTTTCCAACAAATCTTTGCGTTTCAACGTTTCGGTTACGGCTTGGCGCTCATGTGGGTTTTATTCATCGCGATTCTGCTGCTGACCGTACTGGTCTTTTACTCGAGCCGTTTCTGGGTCTATTATGAGACCGATCAGGAGGTGTGACGATGGTTAATGCAGGAATCAATAAGCCACTGCTTCGAGTGGTTGTGTATGGCCTACTCACAGTGCTGACGATTATTTTCGTCTATCCGCTATTTATCACAATGGCTAATTCACTAAATCCGCTCTATTCTCTGTCGACTCTTCTGCCGACGGCATTCGAATGGGAAAATTACAAGATGGCCGTGACTACGATCGAGTTTCCAGACTATCTGAAAAACTCGCTAATTATTTGCGCGATTTCTGTGCCTTTAACGACATTGTCCAGCGCACTGGCCGGATTTGCGTTCGCAAGGCTGCGCGCCCCGGGGAAGAAGCTGCTCTTCGTGATCATTACTTCAACGATGATGCTGCCCGGAATCGTGACGCAAATCCCCACCTATATTTTGTTCCATAAAATGAACTTTATTGATACGTTTTATCCGTGGCTCCTGTGGGGCATCGGCGGGGCGCCGTTCTTTATATTTATGTACCGGCAGTTCTTTTCCACGGTCCCGAAGGAGCTCGAAGAAGCGGCGCGAATCGACGGCTGCTCTACGTTCCGAATGTACGCGACCATATTCATGCCTTTGGCCACGCCGGCAACCTGGACGACCGTGATTATGTTATTCCAGGGGACCTGGGGAGACTTCATTACGCCTTTCATGTTTTTGAGGGACGAGCATTATCCGCTTGCGACAGCGCTGGCCACGATCGGCTATCACCTGCCCGAAAACCCGAATGTCATACTGGCGCAGCCTAGCTCGGCTGCGGCGATTCTGTTCATGATTCCGACCATTGCCGCCTTCTTCTTCGGTCAGAGGTATTTGGTGGATGGTATTGCCGCGGGCGCAGTTAAGGGTTAAACTAGAATAGAATGTCGATTAATGTCTATTAATGTCGAATAATATCTGTTTAACTTTCAACAAGAAGCGGGTGCAGCTATGTTCACCATTTTAATCGTGGACGATGAAGCGGGAATACGCGATGGTCTTGCGTCGCTGAATTGGCAGACGATCGGCTATGAAATTGCCGGAGTCGCCGGGCATGGTTTGGAAGCTCTGGCTTTCATGGAGGAGAGACCCGTCGATGTCATTCTCACCGATATCCGTATGCCGTTTATGGACGGCATACAGCTCCTCGGAGCCGTAAAAGAGAAATATCCCTTTGTCAAAGTCATTATACTCTCCGGGTATGATGACTTTGAGTATGCCAAGCAAGCGCTTAAGTTCGGGGCGGCGGATTATTTGCTCAAGCCGACGATTATCGAGGATCTTTTCGCTATCTTTAAAGATTTGCATCAGAAGATGATTAACGAGAAGCAAATCGAATACCGCCAGGCGACCCTTGAACGCAAAGAAAGACTGCTTTCCCGGATGCTCCGGGTGAATTTTTTGAAAGAACTGTTAGCCGGGATGGTGAGCCCAGAGGACATTGAACAATCGGCGGCAGAAGCCGAATTCATCTTCTCCCAGGAATCAGACTATCAAGTATCCATCTTGTCTCTGGATCGCATGCAGAAGGGAGTTTCCGGCGTCAGCAAGAAAGAGCTGCGGTTGATTACTTTCTCTCTAGACAACATGCTGTCGGAGCTGTGGGAAGCCAGAGATCTCGGTTACCATTATGTCGATCCGGAAAACGCCCGATGCTACTTCATCGGACGGGATATCGACTCCCAGGACGAAATGCTCAAGGTGAAGAAGCAGCTCGGCGCATGCATGGGGCTGTGGCAATCGACATTCACAATCAGTATCGGCATCGCCGTAACGAATATCGAGCAAGTACACGTTTCATGCCGTTCGGCCGAACTCGCCCTTGCATCGTCCGACGATGGAAATCGGCTTTGTCTTGGCACATATGTAAACGTTGACAACCGTAGCGATACACCGGAGCCGGTTGAGCAGGATCAGCAGGCACCCAAAGGAACGCATTATATCATTGAGGAAGCGAAAAAATATATCCTCCAAAACTATACCAAGAACGTCACCTTGAAAAAAGTGGCGGAGAATGTCCATGTGACGCCGAATTATTTAAGCGCCTTGTTTAAAGAAACCGGTGAAAACTTTATCCAGTACCTGACCGCCCTGCGCATCGAGCAGGCGAAGACGCTGCTTAAAGATCCCAGGAACAAGATTTACGAAATCGTAGAGATGGTCGGCTATTCGGACCCGGCCTATTTCTCGGCCACATTCAAGAAGTATGTTGGGAAGACGCCTCTGGAATACAGGCTGTCGATGGAATAATAATTCCAGCGGCCGCACAAAAGACATTAATCGGAGACGAGCAACCATGAGAAAACTGCTGAGACCTAATATGTTTGAACCTACGGTTAAACGCATCACCGTGCTCGCGCTGCTGTTAAGTCTGATCGCGCAGCTGATTCTGGTATGGACCGGATTTTCCTATTTGAATAAAAACAGCCAAGTCATTCAAGCGAATGAAAAACAAGGTTTTCAGTCGTTTTATCAACAAAACCTGACAACGATTATTTCTGAAATCAACAATACGATGGATCTGTTTGAGAAAAATGACCTGCGCAAATATTCGGCCAGTTTCCTGCCTTTAAGGGATATGGATACGATTCGTAAGGCGACGGAGGAGCTTAACGAGAAGTTAAACGCGCTCAACCTGTCGCCTTCCTTTTATAAAACCGTCTATTTGATCGGCGCCGACCGAAACCAGTATTCCTTCATGAAGGAGATCGGCGAGCCGGATCTGCATGTGCTGCCGGATTTGAATAAGGAAGGCTTCGATTCGCAGGGCTGGACAAATGCTCTGTTCGAAAATAAGCGTAAAATTGTCAGATTCGGTCAAGATGAGCTACCGGTGAATAATCAGGCGCTAATGAACGATGATATGAAAGACTTTATATCCCAAACCTCCGGCAACCTGGTGATCAATAACGGTAATATAGGAATTTTTGTCATCTTTGTATTGCAGGATGGCTTGTTTAATGCCGCAGAAGAAGCCCGCGGCGACGCTCACACACCCGTTGTGGTGAGCGATGATGGCGGCCAGCCGATTTGGAGCAGCATAGCCGATCCGGATCTGGTGTTACAAACCGCGACGGTCGGCAGCGGCAGGATCTCGCAGGGAAACGAAACCTATGTTGCAGTCAGAAACAAGCTGGACCTGTTTCCATATCAGGTCACTTATCTTTATGCTGCAAATAACCTCAATCCCTCTGTACTCAGAGTCGCGGTCATCTTTATCGCGATTGCCGCAATCGCCCAAGTGCTCTCCTTCGGATTCAGTTTCGTGCGTTCCAAGAAAATGTTTCTTCCTTTTCGCAAGTTTTCCATGGCGGTACGCAGACAGTCCTTGTCGGATGACATGAACCTGAATTCCGTCGCGGCCGATTTGTCCAAAAGCGGTGCCCGGGAAATGTCGTTAAAGAATAAAATCCTGATCACCCTTATCATATCCGTCCTTGTTCCGACACTTGCAAGCGGACTGCTGTATTCCTTCATGCTGACGCAAAGCATTAATAACACCGCCGACCAGTTTCTGGGCCGTATCGGCGGGCTGACGAAAACGTCCGCCCACATCAACGTCCAGCGGCTGGAAAATACGATCAACCGGCTGACGATCAGCCAGGAGCTGCAGGAGTTTCTGACGAAACAGCATAGTTGGCTCAATATCCCTTACTATAAAGACAGGGAGATCGATTACGACTCGATTGCCGCTTTTCCCGGCGTCAACAACTTTTCTTATATTGTTCTTTATGACAATAAAGGATTGGCGATTTATTCTTCTATTTTTTCAAATAATCTCAATTTGTTTACGGTCAATAAATCGCTCTTCAAGGATACCGATTCATCCTATTGGGTGTCGGATTATGTGGACATTACAAGCCATAATAATACTGCGATCGTGAAGAGGATTCCGCTTTTGAACAAAGCTCTCGACACAGGGCAGTCCTATTACTTGCTGGCCGTTCCTAAAGACGACCTGTTCAAAAATATGGATTTTGGATCCTCCGGATTTTTTGTGACAAACGGGCAGAACAAAGAACTCTTTCATATTCACCGTTACTCGAGCAATTACCAATCGAAGCTGTTCACCTATTCTTATCCGATCGCAGATACGGGGATGACCGCGAACTTTCAGTATCCTAAAGAGGAGTTCGAGGCGCAATACCGGGAATATTTTTATCGCTTCTTGTTTGTTTTATTGGGCGTATCCTTGTTTTCGTTCCTGCTCGCAAGCATGCTGAGCACGCTGCTGTCGAGACCGATCGAGCGGCTGATGGGCTCGATTAACCATACTTCACAGGTTCATTTCGATCATCTTGTCCAAGGAGGCTCGAAGAGCGAAATCGGATTGCTTATTGAAAATTACAATGAGATGGTTTACAAAATGAATCATCTTATTCATGAAAACATCCGGATTCTCGAAGAAAACGCTCAATCGAAGCTGAAGGAAAAAGAGATGAACACGCTTAAAGTGAAGGCCGAGCTTGACATGCTGCAGTCGCAAATTAATCCGCATTTTCTTTACAATACCTTGGAGTCTATCAACATGAAAAGCATCCGCTACGGGATGCACGACGTCAGCATCATGATCCGTCATTTATCGGATATGTTTCGCTACAGTGTGGGCAAAGGTTCCGTTATGGTTCCTCTGCAGAAAGAAATCGATCACGTGAAAAACTTTATCGCCATCCACAATATGCGGCTCGGCCATATCGTCGATTTGATGATTGAAGTTCCGGAGCCTTTAATGAACGCGTCCGTCCTGAGATTCTCTCTTCAACCGATTGTAGAGAACAGCATGAAGCACGCCTTTGTCGGATATAAAGATGGGGCCTGCATTCTCATTCGCGCCAGAAGCGACGAGCAGTCTCTGCATATCGAAATTCGCGATAACGGTATCGGAATGGACGAGGAACGATTGGCCGAGGTCGAAGCCGTTCTGAACGGAACGGATGACGGATTGAACCTTCAGGAAGGGTCGGGCGGCATCGGGCTGAAAAATGTGTACTCACGGTTGAAGCTTCATTTTCCGGATAATCCGGGGTTCCGGATCGAAAGCGAATTAATGGGCGGTACAACGATCCGGCTTAGTTTGCCCCTTCTGAAGTAGCGGAATGAAGCGTAATTGAGAATAAGGGATGGAGCGAGGGTTTTCCTTGCTTCATCCCTTTTTGCTGAGTCATCTGAGAAGAAACTTGAGAATGTATGAGATGATGGGGTACCATTGAAAGAGGTTATAAAACCTATAGGCATCCTCATATTGTTAATATATCGGGAAAAACGTTTAGGAGGTTCGTATGCATAGAGCAGCATCAAAGTTGTTGATGATAGTCATCATTATTGCAGCTGCATTCACTTTGGACCTGAAGCTGGATTTATTTCCTGCCGTAGCGGAATCGGAGGAGGGAGCCGACGAAGTGGTGAAGCCGAATAAGCTTGAACAGCTGGAGCTGGAAATCGCTAAGCAATTCCAAATCCGATCTGAACGGTTTTCCGTTTCCTATGCGGGGGACAAGCAGGAGCTGTCGGAAAAGCTGACGGATGTTATCCGGGCTGCTCTGAAGCATGATGACTATTCAGCCTACATACTTGAATCCTACCTATATACGATCCGCAGCTGGGGCAACCGGTCGACGATTTCAATTGAGGCGAGATACCGCGAGACAAAGGAGCAGACGGCTGTCGTTGACGATGTGGTTGCGAAAGCGCTCGCGACAATCATTAAACCGGCAATGAATGACCACGAGAAAATAAAAGCGATTCATGATTGGATTGTCAGTCATGTGGAATATGACCAGTCGCTAACCCACTATACGGCCTATGAGGCGGTAACCTCAGGGGAGACCGTGTGCCAGGGCTATTCCCTGCTTGGGTACAAAATGCTGAAGGAAGCGGGAATAACGGTACTTATTGCAGAAGGGACCGTGAATACAGGAGAGCACGCTTGGAATATGGTAAAGCTTGACGGCGTTTGGTACCATCTTGACTTGACGTGGGACGATCCCGTAAGTAAGACGGACAAAGGACAATCTGCGGCAGTAACAAAATCAAAAAACGCGGCGATCAGATATACCTACTATTTGAAGACAGATGAGGAGCTGCGCGCCGACCACCAGTGGACCAAAGCTTATCCGACTGCAGCCACACGATATGTGGACGTCATTCGCGAGCTGGAGCAGCAAGGGTCGACACCGGAGCGGAAGCGCTTCAGCAATCTAAAGCTGGCGCTTGGCTTACACTGGCTCGAGCCGGAGTATACGGTATCAAGCCCGGAGCAGCTAAGCCGCGTTGTTCGATCGGCTCTTGAATCCCGTACAGCCAGCCTGGAGTTCAGGTATGAGCAAGGCGATCAATTTCCGGGAGCTTTGAAGGCAGCCTTCCAAGACGTAAACATTGCAGTCGGCTATAGAGCAAGCTATGAGCCGTATGCGGGTGACGGCTCGCTGCTCGTTCGAATTCAGCTGGAATATGGGCGGTAGGTGTCCGCTGTTTCCTGATCAATCAAAGGAAGGCTAATCTCTATTTTTGTTCCAAAGCGGGCTTTGGATTTAATAATGAACCGAGAGTCGGCACCAAATTGTATTTTTATTCTCTTGTAAGTGTTATAAAGACCAATATGCGGTTGGTCTTCATCGGCATTTGCTGACGAGAACTGTAACCTATCCCTGATTTGCTTCAAGCGATCTGGGGAAATCCCTATGCCATTGTCAATCACCGCTATCAGCAATTGACGGCCTTTTGCACGGATCCTAATTTTGATTATCCCCGGATCCTTTTTGTTTTTTATGCCATGATACAAGGCATTCTCGACCAGCGGCTGCAAAATGAGCTTATTCACCCGATAATCCAGAAGGTCCTCTTCTAAATCCCAAATCACCTTGAATTTGTCCGAATATCTGTATTTGAGTATTTCGATGTAACTGCGGGTATACTGCAGCTCTTCTTCAAGCCGAATAAGCTGCATGGGCACATCGAGCGCATATTTAAGAATGTCAGATAAATGCTCCAGCATAACGTTAGCCTCATTGGGTTTCCCGGTGAGGCTTATTACTTTCCAATAAATCGTTTGGAGAGTATTGAACAAGAAATGAGGATTGATCTGGGCTTGTAGAGTTTTTAGCTCAAGAACCTCATTTCGGTATTTGCGTTCCGAAAGCTGTACGGTTAAGAAGTTATGCTCCACGAACGTTCTTAATACGTTTTGAATGATGTAATTGTAGACATTATAAGGTTTTTCCTCAATCATCGATAACTCGGTACCGTATTTGGCAGAGTGGATGATATTCAGAATTGATTTGACATTTCGATAATTATTTCTTGTGAGTATATAGGCGAGCAGCGTACCGGCAATAAAACAAGCGATAAGCAGAAAGAACGTCAATTTAGTCAGGTAATTCGGCACCTTGTATAGACTTTCCTGTGAAGTGACCATAACAAAGCTCCAACCATATTTATCTGAGTGTAGTTTCGAAACCAGACTAGGGTCATTAGCAGATCGAATTGTAAAAAAGGACTCCTTGTTTAAGGCGATTTCTTCGAACTGCTTATTTGTGAAATCAACCCATTGGGTTCGGCTTGTCATCAATTGGTTATTCTGATCTAAAATAAAGATCTGCTGCTCGGGAAGTACCTTCAGATGATCAAATTGCTTTTCAATATAATCGGTGGATATGTTAAGGATGAGAACACCGGAATTTGGGACCTGGGATAGTTTGCGGTAAAGCGTAATGACTTTATTTGGCGGCTGGAATGAAAATTCCTTAACCGTACGGGACTCTGCCCACATCATATCGTTCTCATGCAGATCAATGCTTTGGCGCCAGGATACATCGTGAGACGTGCTTAAATAGTCAATCCCGTTTTTGCTGTTGTAATAACGTCCATAGTCATTCGGGATATACATATAGATGGAATCTATATAGGGCCTGGCATTTGCCGGAGCATCGATAAAATCACGTACCGTATCGAACAGTGTTATATCTCCCGATTCCAGTACCGGCGATCTTAAGACGCGATTCATATTATGATTGATTGTAGGATTGGTAATAAAATACAAGGAGATGGCATCCAATTCATTAAAAATCAACTCGACGTTATCTTTGGCCTGCCTAAGCATGCTTGAGTTATTGGCAACGATAGCATCTTTGATGTAATTCTCAATAATAAGATTGAATAATCCTCCCAATACTAAAATCGGAATGAACATCGGCAAAATTACGCTTACAAAGTTTTTGATAAAAAATGTATGAATGGTTTTCATAGGCTACTCGTTTCTAACTTCACGCGGTGACTTTCCGTAGTACTTGCCAAACGCCCGGGTGAAATTTTTGGAATTTGCGTAGCCGACAAGCTCGCTTACCTGATAGATCTTGTACTGAAAATCTTCAAGAAGTTCTTTTGCTTTGCTCATTCGCTTATCCAGTAAGAGATCAGAGAAATTTTGGCCTGTCTTGTCTTTAAAAAATTTACTGAGATACTGGGGCGTCATATATACGGACTCCGCAGCCCCTTCCAGACTGGCTGTAGAAAGATGCTTGTCTACGTATTGGCGTACCGCGGCTATCACTTTATGTTCCGTTACAGCGGATTCCACAGCTTCCTTTACGGTCTCATTATTTAACTCCTCGTAAAGCTTTTTGAAAGTCTCAACCAGTTCGCCGTATTTTGTAGGTTTAATAATATAATTTTTCACACCGTATATGATAGCCTTTTGTGCAAATTCGAATTCCTTGTGACCGCTTAGGAACACGATTTTTATAGGTAAGCGCTTACGGTGTATCTCATGGGCCAAATCCAAGCCGTTCATGACAGGCATTTTAATGTCGCTAAGCACAACATCCACTCGTTCTAATTCAATAAAAGTTAGAGCATCCGCCCCGTTTTCTGCTTCCCCTGCAATTTCAAATCCGATTTCTTGCCAAGGGAAATAGTTCCGTAATCCGGTTCGGGTCTCTTTCTCATCGTCGACGATCAGAAGCCTGTACATTAAAAGCCCCCCAGTTGTGTAACTTATATGTTTATTACAGTATAACAGCATAGAGCTTCCAAGAATCATATCAAACAGTGGAATATTAAGTTAAGCTAATTTAAAGCAAGAAATGATACCTTTCGCAGGTTGGGGGACAAAAGATACATAATTAGAGGTACCGAATAACAAACAGAATGCCTGTTTTTATAAAAATGTAAGCGCTATTATTTAGTCAGCAGCAGCGGTAATCAAACAAAAACGAAAAGGGGGTCAAGAAGGATGGGGATGAAATTTGGTTGTCATGGCTACACATGGCAGCTGTCTTACGAAACACAGTCGGATAATTTGCCCCATATATTGGACGTTATTGCCGGCGGCGGCTTTAAGGGTTTGGATACGCAGGTAGCGATGCTCGGCAGATTCTATAATCACCCGACTTTTCTCAAGGAAGAATTACAAAAACGTAATCTTGAACTCGCGGCTTTAACGCTTTCCTTGCATTGGCTTCATAAGGGGGAAACGGACGAGGAGCAAAGCACAGCGGACTATTTTATCGAGTACCTCAAACACTTTCCGGGTGCGCTGCTTAATGTAGTCCAAATGCCAGGCAGCAATCGTGATGAATTGCAAACCAGACAGCGTAATGTTCTGAAATGCGTCAATGCTATTGCAAGAAGAGCTGCAGATCAGGGCATTGTAACAGCCTTTCATCCCAACTCTCCGCCAGGCTCGGTTTTCAGAAACGAAGAGGATTATAAAGTTATGTTCGATGGTTTAGATACGGATGTGATCGGGTACACCCCTGACGCAGGTCATATCGCTTGCGGCGGCATGGATGTGGCAGAAATTTTCGAAACGTATAGGCCGCTTATCAAACATGTGCACTTTAAAGACGCTTCAGCGGATTATGTGTGGAAGGCGATGGGCGAAGGGGTGATTGATTTCCCGCGCATTGTCAGACATCTGCGAAATACCGATTATAATGGGTGGATCATGGTAGAAGAAGAATCCGAGAAAGCGGTAGCCGACCCGGATGGCGCTATGATGGAAAACAGCCGCTATGTAAAAGAACAGTTAATACCGATAGCGTAACAAGGGATTTTGGAAATAGATGAATAAATCATTAAAGGAGTTTATACATGAAACCTAAAGTGGTATTAACAGGAAAAACCTGGCCAATCCCCTTCGCGAAGCTTCAGGAACACTGCGATGTGCTGCAATGGGAAGGCCCTGGCCCGATTCCGAGAGAGCTGCTCAAGGTATGGCTTGAAGATGCGGAGGGTTTGTTAAGCGTCAATCACGGAACAAAAGTGGACGAGGATCTGCTGGACGCTGCTCCAAAGCTTCGGGTTATCGCGCAATCAGGGGTTGGTTATGACAATATTGACGTTGCTGCCTGTACAAAGAAAGGGATTCCGTTCGGCAATACCCCCGGAGTTCTGGTTGAAGCGACGGCTGATCTTACTTTCGGAATTTTATTATCGGCTATGCGCCGCATTCATGAAGGCTGGGGCTGGGTGAGAACAGGGCAATGGCGTGAAGTCATGGGCACGGATCTTTACGGGAAAACGCTTGGTATATATGGTATGGGGGATATTGGAAGCGCGGTGGCTAAGAGAGCGCAGGCAAGCGGCATGCAAATCATTTACCATAACCGTACGCGAAAGCAGGATGACAGTCAGCTCGGAGCAAGATATGTTTCCTTTGAAGGGCTGCTTGAGGAGGCGGACTGCATTGTCGTATTGGTTCCGCTATCCGATCAAAGCAGAGGAATGTTTGGAAAGGAACAGTTCGACCGGATGAAAAGGACGGCTTATTTTGTAAACGCTTCAAGAGGACCGGTCGTACAAACAGAGGCGCTGTACGACGCTTTGAAACATAACAAAATCGCCTATGCGGCTTTAGACGTCACAGATCCGGAGCCTCTGCCGGGCGATCATCCGCTGCTCGGATTGCCTAATATTTTGGTTACACCGCACATCGGCAGCGCAACCTATGAGACACGCAATAGTATGGCTATGCTGGCGGTGGACAATTTATTAGCAGGACTTGCTAAGAAAGCTCTGCCAGCTTGTGTGAACCCATCTGTTAATTATATCTAGAAAAAATAAGGGGATGATTAGCATGTTAAAAACATTTGGTAAGCTAACGACATTAAGTTTGGTCATACTGCTTGCAATTGCAACGATACTGTCGGCTTGTTCCGGTTCGAATTCGAATGCTGGCAACCAGGGGACGGCAGTAAATGGAAACGCCGATCAGAACAAAAATGAAAAAGTAACGCTGCGCTTCTCCTGGTGGGGTGGAGAGTCCAGACATAAAGCTACCTTAGCTGCGATTGATATGTACATGAAGAAAAACCCGAATGTAACCATTGAGGCGGAGTATGGCACTTTCGATGGCTACTATCAAAAACTTCAGACACAGCTTTCCGGCGGAACGGCTCCCGATCTTATTCAGCTAGACTATCTATGGATTAACGACTTGGTCAGACAAGTAGATTTGTTTGTCGATATGTACACGTTGAAAGACACAATCGATATAAGCGAGTTCGATGAACAGTTTTTGCGCGATTGGGCGATCATCAACGATCAGCTTCAAGGCGTTCCAACTGGAATGAACGCGCTTACGGCGATTGTGAACAAAAGCTTCATGGATCGCGAAGGTATTCCTATGCATGACAAATGGACCTGGGAACAAATTATCACGGAAGGACAGAAGCTAAATCAAAAAAATCCGAAGATGTTCTTGATCAACTCGGATTTGTCTACGCTTACTGAAAAAATTGTTCCTTCCTATCATAGTCAGCTTACAGGAAAGTACCTTGTTAATGCAGACAATACGCTAGGTTTTGATCAACAGTCGATGACCGAGACCTTCACCTTCCTTAAATCCTTATTTGACACAGGCGTGCTTCAGCCGCTGGGCGAGAGTGCACTGTACAATGCCAAAACCGAGCAGAATCCGAAGTGGATTAACGGCGAAACGGCGATGACGATTGCGAATGTTGCGGATATTCCAAAGCTTCGCGGAACAGCAGCCAACTTTGATATTACGACAACACTGTTTCCGGTTAAGGAAAATGCCAAATCTACAGGCATTAATGCCAGACCATCGCAGTTAATCGGCATTAACAAGAACTCCAAGCATATTGAAGAGGCCACTAAATTTTTAAATTGGTTCTTTTCGGATAAAGAGGCTATTCTGACGCTTGGCGTGGAGCGTTCCATTCCGGTTAAGCCATCGTCACAAGAGCTGCTGCTCGCAAACGATAAGCTTGATCAGGTCGTTGCAACGTCCTTAGAGACGGCTTTGGCCAATCAGGCAGCCGCTCCAAGCTATATGAACAACAATCAGGAACTGATGAAAATATCCAATGAGGTGATCGAGAAAGTGGCCTTTGGAAAATCTACTCCTGAAGCTGCCGCAGCGGAAATGATAGAACGTTATGAGGCTAAATTGAAAGAGATCGAGGCATCTACAAAATAAAAGAATGGTCTAAGGTGGAAAAAATATGAACAAACTAGGGATCGTTTTTAGAAACTCAGATAACAGGCAATGGATAGGATTGCTATATGTATCCCCGTTCATCATTGGACTTTTGGTATTCAAGATGTATCCGTTTCTTGCTTCTTTATATTATTCATTCACCGATTTCAGTTTATTGAAGCCGGAAAAATTTGTCGGACTGAGCAATTACATTTATATGTTTACGAAAGACCCCTTGTTTTTCCCGGCGCTCAAAGCCACCTTGCTTTATGTTTTGTTTGCCGTACCCGGAAAGCTGGCCTTTGCGCTTCTGATTGCCGTTATTCTGAACGTGAATATGAAATTCATCTCGGTGTACCGAACGCTGTACTACCTTCCGTCTATATTAGGCGGAAGCGTAGCTATCGCTATCCTATGGCGTTCGATGTTCACGAAAGACGGCGTTGTCAATCAGTTTATTACGGGTATGGGGCTGCCGGCCATTGATTGGTTTGGAATTCCTTCCTTGGCTTTGATATCAATAAGCTTGCTTTCGATCTGGCAGTTTGGTTCTTCCATGGTACTGTTCCTGGCCGGACTCAAGCAAATTCCGAAAGATTTGTACGAGGCGGGAACGATTGACGGGGCATCGAAGCTGCGCATGTTTTTCAGCATCACTTTTCCTTTGCTTACGCCGATACTATTTTTCAATCTTATTATGCAGACGGTTAATGCGTTCCAGGAGTTCACCGCAGCCTTTCTGATTACAAACGGCGGGCCGCTGAACAGCACTTATTTATTTGGATTAAAGCTATATCAAGATGCGTTCCAGTTTGCCAAAATGGGCTATGCGTCAGCGCTCTCCTGGATCCTGTTCCTGTCTATTATGTTGTTTACGATCATAGCATTTAAATCCCAGAAATACTGGACTCATTACGAGGATGGAGGAAAATTCTGATGACATCTCTGATTCGTATGGGCAGGCTTAGCTTTTTGACGATATTCGGCATTATCTTGATTTATCCGATCATCTGGTTGATTAGCGCGTCGTTTAAACCGCTGCCCGAAATCTTCTCGACGGTAAATTTGATTCCTTCCCGCTTCGTCATCACTTCTTATATTAATGGCTGGAAGGGCAGCGGGCAGTTCGGTTTTAACACCTTTTTTACCAATTCGTTCTTGCTTGTCGTTCCGACTGTAATCGCAACCGTCTTATCCAGTGTTATCGTGGCTTACGGTTTCGGTTTCCGACGAAAAACCTGTTTTTTTCCTTGATGATTGCGACTCTGATGCTTCCGAATGCCGTTATTATTATTCCGAGCTATCTGCTGTTTCGCAACCTGGGCTGGTTGGACACCTATTGGACGTTTATCATCCCTTCCATGTTCGCGACCTATCCGTTTTTTATCTTCATGATGATTCAATTTTTCCGCGGCTTGCCGCGCGATTTGGATGAATCAGCGGTAGTGGACGGCTGCAATTCGTTTAAGATTTTAACCCATATTTTGCTGCCGCTCAGCAAACCGGCGCTAGTGTCAGCTGCGGTATTTCAGTTTATCTGGATATGGAATGATTTCTTCAACTCATTAATTTATATCAACAGCGTTAAAAAATACCCGATTTCCTTGGGACTCAGGATGTCGCTCGATACATCCTCTATTTCCAACTGGGACCAAGTAATGGCCATGTCGGTTCTGTCCATTGTCCCGTGCTTGATCATTTTCTTCTTGGCGCAGCGGTATTTTGTTGAAGGCATTGCGACAACAGGAATAAAAGGCTAGCAGACGATAATCGAAGGAGATAAGACTCATGAAACCGTCAATATTCATAGCGGCATCCGTATATGGTGCTGAATTAGTGCAAAAGCTTGGACAATCTTATTTAGCTGAACTCGCGGCACGCTCCGGGGCAGCCGGATTCGAAGTCCGCCGCGAGCTTTTTCTTGAAGAGGAGCCGCCTCTTGATGAACTCAGAGAGGTGTTGAAGGCAAACGCTTTGCGATCCGCAATATCCGCTTCCGTAGAAATTTGGTCGCCTGAAGGAGATTTAAACGAGGAGCAATTATATCAAACGCTAGTCGAAGGTAAGCAGGTAGGGGCATCTTATGTGAAAACGACGCTTGGAACGTATGTTCCGGGCAGATCGGATCTAAAGGCTCTTCGGGACTGTTTGGAGAAGGCTGACTACCTAAAGCTTCCCATTCAATTAACGGTCGAGAACGATCAAAGCAATCACGGAGGCAATCCGCAAATCTTGCGCGGCTTCTTCGATGATTGTGCAGATGAGCAAATTCCTGTCAGCATGACATTTGATGTAGGAAATTGGCTTTGGGCCGGCGAGGATATTTGTCAGGCTGCCGAAATACTTGCCGATTACGTCGTATATGTTCATTTTAAATGGTCCGAGGAACGGAATGGCCAGAAAGTTGCCGCACCTTTATCTGCTGATGAACATGCGGAGTGGCGGGAGGTACTTTCCTATTTTTCTAAGCAACTTCCCCGGGTTATTGAGTTCCCTGTCATAGGTGATGATTTAGAGCAAGTGACGAGGAAATATGTACAGCTGCTTGAGCTGGCCTAAAGAAAGTGAGGGAGCATTCATGCAAAACTACGAACAAAAGAGTGAGATAATTAAAAATAGGTTTCGGGAATTAAAGCAAAATCATCCGGAACGTTTCGCAAATAGATTGAACATGTCGTGGAGCAACTGGGGATTCGGCGTCGAATCCTTAGTTGATACCGCCAAACGGTTAAATAAATACGGCGTAAAATATATCGAGCTCCATGGCAATCATTATGGTCCGGATTTAGGATACCGACCGGATGAAGTCATGCAGGTGTTACAGGACTGGGGCATTGAAGTTTCGGGTGTTTGCGGCATGTTTTCCAGAGAAAACGACCTTTCGAGCAACGTTGCCCGTCACCGGCAAGAAGCGATTGATTACATTCGCCGGGAAACCGAGTTTACCGCCTCTGTAAAAGGCCAGTACTTATTGGTAGTACCGGCAGCCGTGGGCAGGCCCCAGAAATATGACGACATGGAATGGGCTAGAAGCATCGAAACTCTTCAAAACGTCGCGGATGAATTTTACAATTGGAACATTAAAACCGCAATTGAACCTATCCGGGCGGCCGAAACTTCCCTTGTTCATACCATAGCTGAGGCCCAAGCCTATATTAAAGAAGTCAATCATCCCGGTATTCAGCATATAAATGGGGACATTTATCATATGCAGGTGGAAGAAACTCATATCGGCGAAGCCATAATCCAAGCAGGAGACCAATTAGTCAATCTGCATTTGGCTGACAGCAACCGCGGCGCATTAGGTGAAGGACATATGGACCTGGATACGATTATTATGGCTCTATATCTGATCGGATTTAATCAGGAAGGTCGGTTTGTTACGCCTGAACCGTTAGGTCCGGGAGGAGATCCGTATCCAGCCATGTACGGCAAACCGGATCAAGAACGGCTGGATGCTTTGGTTCGAAAATCGGTGACCTACTTTAGAGAGAGAGAAGCATATTTAATAGAAACTTAGTTTCGGAGGGTATAAATGTCTTATAAAATCGTTTTCTTCGATATTGACGGAACGCTTGTTGACAGCAATAAAAAGATATCCATAGAAACAAAAAATGCGATACGAAGACTGAAAGAACAAGCTATCGAGGTCGTCTTGGCTACCGGCCGCGCACCGTTTCAATTTCTGGATATTCTAGAGGAGCTGGAGATCGATTCGTATATTAGCTTCACCGGTTCCTACGTTGTATATAAAGGAAAGCTCATTTATGAGCAATGTTTGGATCGGGAAATTGTACGAAAACTAGAAATGGCCGCATCAAGAACCTTGCATCCTTTAGTCTTTTTGAACGGTAAAGCCTGTTATGCAAATGCTGATGATCACCCTCATATTGTTGAGTCCTTTCATTATCTGCAATTGGAAGGCCCCAGCTATGATCCGGATGCAGGCTTAGAAAATGACGTCCATCAGCTAATGTTATATTGCCGGGATCATGAATCTGCTTCCTATTTGTCCGATTTTCCGGAGTTCAGATTTATTCGTTGGCATGAGATTGTAATGGATGTTCTTCCAAATGGCGCATCTAAGGCAAGGGGAGTAGAGCTCATTCTTAAAGAAATAGGGATATCGCCGGAAGAAGCAATCGCTTTTGGCGACAGTTTAAATGATATCGAAATGCTCTCCTATGTAGGGATGGGCATTGCGATGGAAAATGCGCACCAGGAGTTAATCCCTCATGCGAAATTTATTACGAAGAGCAACAACGATCAGGGCATTTCCCATGGCTTGAAGTATGCTGGTGTCATTTGATGCTTTATTTAGGGAATAGGTGGGTTACATTGGATAGTGGAGACTGTCGATGAATTAACCAAAGTGCGTAAGAGGAGGTTGTATAACGGTCATTTGTGGTCTTATTCTTTTATTTGGAGGAAATGACTGGTAGAATAGCGAAACTTTTGGGTCTTATTCACACTGAATTACCTTCTGGCTCCTCAAAAACCGATGAAGAACGCCTAATTTTTCCCCTACTTCAGTTGGTAATGCAGAAGAAGAGGACATAGCGCCATTTATTACCGTTATCCTATGTACCACTATTCGAATGAATCGACAGTCTCTTTATCCAGTATAGCTATGTTCGCATATAACTACTTCCTCATATTTAGGGGATTGGTGGGCTATATTGGTAAGTCAGGTACTTATTTAAAGAAGAGGCTGTCCCGAAAGGTCATTGACCTTTCGGGATAGCCTCTTCACATTTTCGCTAATAAAAGGGGTGGTCCCCTTCAAGTAGACATAATTTTGGAAAAGCCCACTTATTGCTCGCGATTGCGGGCGGCGGTCATTTGCTGCCACACCGATCCAGCAGCTTCCTCGCCCCGCTCGATCCGCTCAAGTGCCATTTGGGCCTGAAGCTGAATTTCGAACTCGCTGTCCTTAGCGGCTTCGCGCAGCGCTTCGATCGCCGATTCATCGCCAGCCTCGTAGAGGAAGCGGGCTGCACGCCAGCGGACAAGCTTGTTCTTGTCGCGGAGCGACTCAATCATCGGTCCGATAGCAGCGGGATCTCCCAGATCGGATAATGTATCGCCTGCTGTACGTCTGACGGACGTCGAGGAATCGCGAAGAGCGGCGAATAAATACGGCAGCGCTTCCGACGAGCGAAGATCGCCTAAATAGACGACAGCCAGCCTTCTAATGGATGTGTTTTCATCTTTAATGGCTGCGGCAAGCAGCGGAATACCTTCGATAGTTGCGGAATAACGCTCCAAGGCGGCATAACGGACCTGCCAATCAGGCGAAGCAAACTGCTCCTGCGCTTCTTCCAATGTCAAAGGAGCGGGTCTTACAGCTGTCAGTACACCATCATCAATAGCAGCACTGCCTTGTTCGATCGCAGCATTAACGAGAGCGTTTAGTCGTTCCTCCGTATAAGAAGCTTCCAGCTCACGAACAATTTCGGCTGCAATTTCTTCAGGCTCCCCGTAGCGGACACCGAATTCCTCGAGCTTACGCTCGCGTATCATTGCAGAGCCTGCTGCCCTCTGAACCGCTTCGCCGAACTGCGGGGGAAGCGCTGACCGAACCTCGCTGTCGCCCATGCGCACACGAACCTGCATCGGAATACCGCGATACATTTGCACCAGCACCTGCGCTTCTCCAAAGCTTGCTGCCAGTCCTCTTTCATTTCCCGTTTGCTTGTCTTCACTTTCAACCTTTTGCAGCAATTGTCCAGCCTCAGCCAAAATGCTTGCCCAGTCTGCTCCGGGAAGACGGTCAAGCGCAATAAAGTCAGCGGTGCGGAACAAGCTGCGAACGCCCTTAATCTGCAAAAGCTGCCGCAAAGGCTCAGGCGCTTCGTTTGTTTCGCTCGACTTAAATGTCAGTCTGCGTCCGCGGGGCAGCGTTTCGTCGACGTTCAGCTTCATGGAATTAGGGCTGGGAGTTGGCTCTATTGATATGAGTTTCATTAGGAAACCTCCTGAAAATTTTAATGAAGTGCAGTTCATACATGCTCCGAGAGCATATTCTTATGCGTAAATTTCGATAAACTCAGTTTAACTGATTTTAGATTATGATGCGAATAACGCCACAGAATGTCAGGCTACGCTAATTTTTGCAATTAACATATTTGCATTATGCGCCTTCCGCTTGGTATCTTAAAGAGGCAACGGATAAAAAGCGAGGGAGGTAAGGACGGTTGAGGTTAAAACGATTTGTCAACTTAAATCCGATTGAACAGCATAATTCCTTTAAGCAATTCAAGAGGTGGCGCCAGGAGCGCATTCGCAGGCTGAAAATGAAGGATTACTCGTTCGCCGTTCCGAATGTTGAGCCTGACATCGCCTATTTGCAAAATAATCGAAAGCGGCCCTCGATTACTTGGGTCGGGCATTCGACATTTCTCATTCAGCTCGAAGGGCTGAACATCATTACTGATCCGGTTTGGTCGGGCCAGATGGCCTTCCAAAAAAGGCTGGCGCCGCCGGGGATACCGATTGATGACGTGCCGCCGATCGATGTCGTACTTATTTCTCATTCCCATTACGACCATTTAAATATAAACTCGCTGCGCAAGCTAGCCGGCACCAAACAACTGCTCGTGCCAGCCGGGCTTAGCACGAAGCTCCGTATGAAGGGCTTTACCCGCATTAAAGAATTACATTGGTGGGAATCAACATATATTCAAGGCGTCAAATTCACCTTCGTTCCTTCCCAGCACTGGACGCGCCGTAATCCATGGGATATGAACAGCTCGCATTGGGGCGGCTGGGTCATGGAGCCCTCGGCATCACGCAGCGGACGGGTAGAGGGTCGACCCGCCGTGGAACCTTGGGCTGAACGTCCTATTGTATCAGCAGCGCCGACGATTTATTTTGCCGGAGACAGCGGTTATTTCCAAGGCTTTAAGGAGATCGGCCGCCGCTTCCCTATCGATGTAGCACTCATGCCTATCGGAGCCTACGAACCGGAATGGTTCATGGGGCCATCGCACATCACACCCGAACAAGCGATTCAGGCGTTCGAGGATACAGGAGCTAAGTGGTTCGTGCCGATGCATTATGGCGCATTCAAGCTGGCCGACGATACGCCGCGCGAAGCGCTTGACCGGCTGGAGACCGAACGCTGCAAACGCTGCATAGAGGATGAACGAATTATCGTATTGCCCCATGGAGAGACGTGGCGCTTGTCGGGCAAATGACAAACGAAGACAAGAGAGAGCCAAATGCGCACAATGACGGCTGTATTCAAAAGCGTTATACTGAGCTAGTCATATTTTTGAGCGTATGCTTACTTCGCCATTTTTGCATTCGCAATTAGGAGGATATACATGAGTCATTCTAATATTCGTCTTGGAATTATCGGAGCTGGAGCGATCGGTAATATTCATATCCAGACGTTCAGCAAAGTAGATGGGATTGAAGTAGTGGCGGTCACGGACGCTTATATGCCGCTTGCGGAGCAGCGCGCAGAGGAGCATGGCATCCAGAATGTTCATGCAAGTCCGCAGTCGCTGCTCGAGGATGCATCTATCGATGCGGTGGTTATCGGCGTACCGAACCAGTTCCATGCGGCGCTTGCGATCGAGGCGTTGAAGCAAGGGAAGCACGTGCTTTTGGAGAAGCCGATGGCAATCGATTCCGAAGCAGCGCGCAAGATCGTCGAGCAAGCCGGGAAGTCCGGCAAAGTACTGATGATGTCGCATCAAATGCGCTGGACCGGCCTTAGCCGTGCATTGAAGCAGCGGATTGACAACGGCGATGTAGGCCACATTTACAACGCCAAGGCCGGCTGGTTCCGCAAAAAGGGCATACCGGGCTGGGGCTCCTGGTTTACCCGCAAGGATCAGGCAGGCGGCGGACCGCTCATCGATATCGGCGTACACATGCTCGACCTTTCGTTATATTTGATGGGCAATCCGAAGCCGGTATCCGTATACGGCTCGACCTATGCGGAATTCGGCCCGAATCGTCAAGGAATCGGCAGCTGGGGAACGCCGAATTGGGAAGGCTACTACGATGTGGAGGATCTTGCTTCGGCACTGATTAAGCTGGACAACGGCGCTACCCTGTCGCTGGAGGTAAGCTGGGCGGCGCATGCTGCATTTTTACCGGAAGAGCCATTCATTCACTTGATGGGTACGCAAGGCGGCGTAGCGATCGTTGGAAACAACGGCAAGTATGTGACGCATACGGACAACGAGGTTGTCGAAACCGACATTACGCCGCTTGAAGGCGAAGAGGACCGTATCCTGATGAGCCGACATTTTGTGGAATGCATCCGTGAAGGCAAGCAGCCAATTACTTCCGGATTGTCCGGGTATACAAATAATCGTATACTTGATGCTATATACGAATCATCCCGTTCCGGCAACGAAGTCAAGCTGAACTGGGATTAACGAATAATAGCGCTGCAACTTCATAACGGTGCTCAAGGCCGAAGCCTCCTTGTATGTGATAACATCCCGTTATCATTTGAGGAGGCTTTTTACTGCCGGTAGAAGGTGGAGCTTCAGGCTGTGACGAATGAGCGGAAAGGCAGCTTCCCGGGTAAAAGAAGGTTCGGTTTCCGAGCATACTGTGCTATAATAGTTCGAGATAAAGTGATTTTGTAGTGAAGGACGGGATTAAACGAATGATTAGTACAAGCGGAATAACGCTGCGTTACGGAAAGCGTGCGCTTTTCGAAGACGTCAACATTAAATTTACGCCAGGCAACTGTTACGGTTTGATCGGCGCGAACGGCGCGGGCAAATCTACCTTTTTGAAAATATTGTCAGGTGAAGTCGAGCAGTCGCAAGGGGAAGTTCATATTACACCCGGCGAGCGGCTGGCGGTACTGAAGCAGAACCATTACGAATACGACGATTTCGTTGTGCTCGAGACGGTAATTATGGGTCACAAGAAGCTGTATGAAGTAATGAAGGAGAAGGACTCGCTTTATGCAAAAGCAGACTTCACCGACGAAGACGGCATGCGCGCCGGGGAGCTAGAAGCGGAATTCGCCGACATGAACGGCTGGGAAGCGGAGTCCGAAGCGGCAGAAATGCTGAACGGTCTCGGTATTACCCCTGATATGCACGATAAGAAAATGTCAGAGCTTGACGGCAATGAGAAGGTTCGCGTATTGCTGGCGCAAGCCTTGTTCGGCGAGCCGAACATTCTGCTCCTCGATGAGCCTACCAACCATTTGGACATCGAATCGATTCGCTGGCTGGAAGATTTCCTTGCCGATTACAAAGGAACTGTCGTCGTAGTCAGCCATGACCGTCACTTCCTGAACACGGTTTGTACGCATATTGCGGATATCGACTTTGGCAAAATTCAAATGTACGTCGGTAACTACGACTTCTGGTACGAGTCGAGCCAGCTTGCTTTGCAGCTGATGCGCGGCGAGAACAAGAAGAAGGAAGACAAAATTAAAGAGCTTCAAGCGTTTATTCAACGCTTTAGCGCAAATAAATCGAAGGCGAAGCAAGCTACGTCGCGGCAGAAGCTGCTCGAAAAAATCTCGCTTGACGATATTCGCCCGTCGAACCGTAAATACCCGTTCATCCTCTTCAAAGGGGAGCGCGAAGCGGGCAAGCAGCTGCTGCTTGTTGACGGCTTAACGAAAACAATCGATGGCGAGAAAGTTATCGACAACCTGACGATCGCACTTAACAAAGGCGATAAAGTCGCATTTGTCGGCCCGAACGGCTTGCCGAAGACGGTGTTTTTCCAGCTGCTCGTTGGAGAGCTTGAACCGGATGCAGGCAGCTATTCATGGGGCGTTACAACGACTCGCGCTTATTTCCCGAAGGACAACTCGGCTTATTTTGAAGGGGTGGATTTGAACCTGGTAGAATGGCTGCGTCAATATTCGAAGGATCCGGACGAGACATTCATTCGCGGCTTCCTGGGCCGCATGCTCTTCTCAGGCGACGATGCAATGAAGAAGGCGAGCGTATTGTCCGGGGGCGAGAAGGTTCGCTGCATGCTTTCGAAAATGATGCTCGAGGGCGCGAATGTGTTCATCATGGATGAGCCGACAAACCATTTGGATCTCGAATCGATCACGGCGCTGAACAATGGCTTGACGGATACGGATTGTACCGTTCTGTTCACTTCGCATGACCATCAGTTCGTCCAAACGATCGCTAACCGCATCGTTGAGATTACGCCGAATGGCATTATCGACCGTATGATGACTTACGATGAATATCTGGAGAGCGCTGAAGTGAAGGCGCTTCGCGAGCGTATGTACGCGGTTTAAGCCGCATTTATGAAGAGTGTCGACCTGTTAGGGAAACCTTGCGGGCCGGCGCTTTTTTGTTGTTTAGGAAATTACATCGGTTATGAGAATTATAGGTTGCGTATAATAAGGAATGCGGCTATAATATGTTTGAAAAGGTTTTCAGAAAAGGTTTTCAGACATAAATCAGTGAACAAGTTCGATTCCTATCATCATGAAAGGCGTGCTAATATGAAGTCGACTATTCGCGATGTCGCCAAACTTGCAAACGTATCCATAAGCACCGTATCAAGGGTAATGAATGCTCCTGAGACGGTAATAGAGGAGAAGCGGATAAAGGTACTGGAGGCTATTGAGGCGCTTCAATATCAACCGAATGCATTCGCAAGGGGATTGATATACAAAAAATCCGATACGCTCGGTGTAATGATTCCGGACATCGAGAATCCGTACTTTGCGGGATTGATCCGCGGGATGCAGGATGCGGCGGTTGAGCTGAACCATAGCCTGATGATATGCAATACCGATCGCGATAAGCAGCGGACGATCACTTACGTACAGAACTTTTTTGAGAAGCAGGTAGACGGCATCGTATTTGCCAGCGATGCGTTGCATACGGAATATTATGAGGAAATGCAGCGCTACCGCTTGCCCTTTGTCCTGGCGTCGACCAATGCACCGGAATTCGATATTCCTTCGGTTGACATTGACGATGAGCAGGGAGCCTATGAGGCGGTCAAATATTTGATTGAATCGGGTCACCGCCGAATCGGAATGATCGGCTTCCCGCTCGGAGAAACCATTTCCGGTTTACCCCGTTATGAAGGCTTTCGGCGAGCGCTTCGGGAATATGGGCTGAATGCTTTCGAGACGTGTGTGGAATATGCCGAGCACAGATACGAGCATGCCTATGACGCAGCTGCATTGTTGTTAACGCGCTGCCCTGAGCTTACCGCTATCTTTGCGGCTTCCGATGAATTTGCAATGGGCACAATTTCATATTTGCGCGACATTGGCAAATCCGTACCGGAGCATTTATCTGTCATTGGCTTCGACAATATTCGCATGGCGCAACTGTTTATTCCAAAGCTGACAACGATCGAACAGCCGACCTACGATATCGGTTACCGATCCGTACACAAGCTGCATGAGCTCATTTCGACAGGTGAGGTATGCGTTCTGAGAGAGAAGCTGCCCCATCAACTAATCGTACGTGAATCTACAAGGCCGTATTAAGAGGGAAGGAGGAAACTCTTTCGCGATAATTTGAAAAGCTTTTCAGATAATCTGCAAGCGTTTTCTTAATGGTGTATATACGTTATTAGTCAGGCTGAAGCATAAAAAGAGCAAATATTGGAACTTTAAAGGGGGTGGTGACACAAATTGTCTGCTCAGAATCTTTTGTTTCAATTAGAGCAGGCTGGTGTTATTTAGTTTCTGAATTACTTAAATTCGAAAGGATGAGGTCTGTGCATACCAAAAAAACAAAGAAAGTATTGTCCGCCTTTATTCTGATTTTAGCGTTTGTCATGGTCATTACTGCGTGCGGGGGCAACCAAAACAACAACACGGCGAATCAGCCGGGTAATGAGGCAGGCCAAGGCAATGAAGGCGCAACAAACGAAGCGGCGGGAGATTCCGCATTGGCGAAAGCGTTGAACGGTGAATTTAAGGGAACAAAGGTTACCATGTTCGGTCCGTTTACGGATGCGGATGAAGTGAAGTTCACCGAAAGCATTAAAGCATTCGAAGAAAAATCGGGAATCGATATCGCTTACGAGGGCTCCAAGGAGTTCGAGGCAACGATTTCAGTTCGCGTAAATGGCGGAAACGCTCCTGATATAGCGGATTTCCCTCAGCCGGGTTTGCTGAAGGGTTTCGTTAAAGACGGTAAGGTTATTGACGTTAAGTCCTTCTTGAACGATGAATACTTAAAGAAGCAATATAACCAAAGCTGGCTCGACATGGCTACGATGGAAGGCGCCAGCGGTGAGGTAATGGCGGGCGTCTGGGCTCGCAGCAGCGTAAAAAGCTTAGTTTGGTATAACAAGAAGGCGTTTGAGGAAGCTGGTTACACAGTACCGAATACGTGGACAGAGCTGATGGCATTAACGGAGCAGATCGCAAAGGACGGCGATCCGGCTTGGAGCATCGGCATCGAGAGCGGTACGGCAACAGGCTGGCCGGCAACAGACTGGATGGAGGATATTATGCTTCGTACGACTTCACCGGAAAACTACGATAAATGGGTGTCAGGCGAGCTTCCGTTTACGGATCCAATCGTCAAAAACGCGGCGCAAAAAATGTCCGACATCTGGTTTAACGAGGATTATGTGTATGGCGGCCGCAAGTCGATCGCAACAACATCATTCGGCGATGCAGTGAAGCCGTTGTTTGACAATCCGCCCAAAGCATGGCTTCACCGCCAAGCCGGATTTATTACGAGCTTCTTCCCTGAAGGGCTAACGGCAGATGATTACGACTGGTTCCCGCTGCCTCCGATCGATGAGCAGTATGGTCAACCGGCGTTGATCTCCGGTGATATTTACGCTATGTTCAATGACCGTCCGGAAGTTCGCGCAGTTATGGAGTTTTTCACGACTGGTGAATCCCTTAAGTCATGGATTCAAACCGGCGGCGTAACAGCGCCGATGAATGACGCGGATCCGTCCTGGTACCCGAATGATCAAGAGCGCCGGATGGCGGAATTCGTGAAAACGGCCGATACGATCCGTTTTGACGGCTCCGACTTGATGCCTGGCGCAGTTGGTGCAGGTACGTTCTGGAAGGGCATGACCGATTACGTTAGCGGAACTGTTGATTTGGATACTGCATTGAAAGAGATTCAAGCAGGCTGGAAATAACAGATAACGGATTAAGATTTGGCGAGGGGCTGCCAGCCGCAGGGCTGCGGTCCCTCAATAGGTTATGACAGGAGGGGATTTGTTATGGAATTACAGGCGAGGAAAGGCAATGCTCTGCGTCTACTGTTGATATCCGTGCTGGTGCCGGCCTTGAATATTGCTATTCACTGGTGCATATTTTTGTTTTTTCGCGACTCTGATCTTCCTTCCGTCCTCAAGGCGGTACTGGCGGTCGCGTGGGGCGCACTCGGCATCTACTCCATTTATTACACGCTCAATTGGGTAGTCGAGCAGTATCCGGATCAATGGAAGCGGAGAATATTGCCTTTTGTTTTTGTCGGACCGGCGGTAGTGCTGCTTGGATGGCTGCTTGTGTTCCCGACGCTGCGGACTCTTTATTTAAGCTTTTTTGATGCAAGTTCGGATAATTTTGTCGGCTTCGCCAACTATTTGGCCGTATTTACGGACCGGCTTCTCGTCATGGCGCTGCGCAACAACCTGCTTTGGGTATTTTTCGGGACGCTTGCTTGCGTAAGCCTTGGGCTTCTTATCGCCATATTGGCCGACCGGAGCAGCTTCGAGAGGCTTGCTAAGGGACTCATATTCATGCCGATGGCGATTTCGTTCGTAGCCGCCGGCGTCATCTGGAAATTTATTTATTACTACCAGCCGGGGCAGGAGCAAATCGGGCTTCTGAACGCGATCGTCGTGAAATTCGGAGGGGAACCGCAGGCATGGCTCAGCATGATTCAGCCGTGGAACAATCTGTTTCTAATCGCGATTCTCATCTGGATGCAAACGGGGTTCGCGATGGTTATTTTTTCGGCGGCTATCAAGAGTATTCCGGAGGATATGCTAGAAGCTGCACGAATGGACGGTGCCGGCGAGGTTCGGATTTTCTTTAAAATTATGATTCCGTACATTGCAGGCACGCTGCTGTCGGTTACGACAACGATTATCGTATTTACGCTCAAGATTTTCGACGTGGTTATGATTATGACCGGCGGTCAATATGAGACGGATGTTGTCGCTACACAGTTTTACCGGCAGCTCTTCATGTATCAAAATGCAGGCTACGGCTCGACCTTGGCGATTGTGCTGCTCATAGCGGTCATCCCGGTTATTGTCATTAACCTGCGCCAGTTCCGCAGAGAGGGGGGGTTCTAAATGCGCAGCAGGAAAGGAATCCGCAAATCGAAGTGGCTCGTGAATACGGTGCTTGCCATCATCTGTCTCGTCTGGACAATCCCGACGCTTGGACTGCTCGTTTCCTCGTTTCGCCCGGCAGCCGATATACTGGCAACTGGGTGGTGGAACATTTTGCCCCATCGTGACTGGCAGACAACAGAGCAATTGCAGCTGCCAAAAGAGACCGATCTCCGCGCTCCGATTATAGTGAACGGAGTAACGTATACGGATGATCAGCTGCGCGCGGGCGTGGAGCAGGGCGGGGAAAGGCTTATTTGGGAAAACCGGAGGGCTCGGCTTCTCAACGTACAGGAGAAGGAATGGACGGTCATTTCCGACTTCACGACCCAAAACTACGAGACCGTGCTTGGCGGGAAGACGTACGAGATTAAGATGCCTGACGGCAGCACGAAAACGGAGAAGGGCAGCGGCATGTCGCGTTCGTTCTGGAATACCGTTGCCGTGACAGTGCCGGCGACCGTCATTCCGATTTTTATCGCTTCCTTTGCGGCTTATGCCTTCGCATGGCTTCGCTTCCCAGGCAGGAAGACATTGTTTGTCATCGTTATCGCGCTGCTGGTCGTGCCGCTTCAGGTTGCGCTCATACCGATCTTGCGCGACTACACGGCACTCGGACTTAACGGGACTTATTTCGGGATATGGCTGGCGCATACCGCATTCGGATTGCCGCTGATTACGTATTTCATGTATACCTCCATAAGCCAGCTTCCGAAAGATTTGTTTGAATCGGCGTTTATGGACGGAGCAACGAACTTTACGATATTCAGCAAGCTGATTTTGCCGCTTTCCGTGCCAGCGTTAGCTTCTATAAGCATTTTTCAATTTTTATGGGTATGGAATGACTATCTTGTGTCGCTTATCTTTCTCGGCAGCCAGCCGGAAGTTCAGGTGCTGTCGATGAATATTGCGAATTTAGTCGGCTCAAGAGGCAACGATTGGCATCTGCTCACGGCAGCTGCGTTCGTCTCGATGCTGATGCCGCTGGCTGTATTTTTCGCCTTGCAGAAATATTTCGTCCGCGGCTTGCTTGGCGGGTCGGTCAAGGGCTGAGTTCGTACGATGAAGGACGAGAATGGCGCAGCGGTAGGACCTGAAGTCCGATCATGCGCCATTCGCTTATATAAATAGATTGATCTGTGAGAAGAGGAGAGGCTTGCATGTCTAGAAAACCAGCTTGGTGGAAGGAATCGGTTGTATATCAGGTGTATTGGCGCAGCTTCCACGACACGGACGGCGATGGAATCGGGGACTTGAAGGGTGTGATTGAAAAGCTGGATTACATCCGCTCGCTCGGGGTCACGATGCTATGGGTTAATCCTTTTAACGAATCACCGGATAAAGATAACGGCTATGACGTATCCGATTATTATGCCATCATGAAAAAAGCAGGGACGATGGCTGATTTCGATCGATTGCTAACGGAGACACATGCCCGCGGCATGAAGCTGATGATGGACGTTGTCGTAAATCATACATCCGACAGGCACCCATGGTTTATCGAATCGCGTTCAACGAGGAACAATGCGAAACGGGATTGGTATATTTGGCACGATGGCAAGGATGGGGAGCCTCCTACGAACTGGCGCTCTTATTTCAATCCTTCGTGCTGGGAGCTGGATGAGGCAACGGGGCAATATTACATGCATTCCTTTGCTACCGAGCAGCCCGATTTGAATTGGGCTAACCCTGAGGTGCGTGAGGAAATATATAAGATGCTGCGGTTTTGGCTCGATAAAGGAGTGGACGGGCTGCGGCTTGATGCGTTAGCGCTTCTTGCGAAGCCGGATAAGTATGCAGATGCGGAAAATCCTCGCGACATCAGGTACTTAACGCATAACCCGGGGCTTCATGACTATTTGCAGGAAATGAACCGGGAGGTTTTCCGTCATTACGATATCATGACCGTTGGTGAAATCGCGTTCGCCACGCCGGAGACAGGTGTTCTGTTCGTCGATGAGGAGCGGAATGAGCTGAACACGTTGTTTCACTTTGAAGTAGCCGATGAAATGCCGGAGTGGGATATGGTACGGTTCAAGCGTATCCAGATGCTGTGGGCGGAATCGCTTAAGGGCCGTGGCTTCGGCTCCCAGTTTCTTAACAATCATGACCATACAAGACAAGTCTCGCGCTACGGCAACGATAAGGAATACCGGGAGGAATCGGCAAAGCTGCTCGCGACGATGATACATACGCTGCCGGGCATTCCTTATATATACCAGGGCGAAGAGATCGGGATGACTGGGGTAAGGTATGAAACGATTGGAGACTACCAGGATATAGCGATGATTAATAAGTATGTGGAGGAAGTGGGCAAGGGAGGGGATCCTGCAGCGGTGCTGCGCTCGCTTCAGCCTCTTAGCCGTGACAACTCGCGTTCGCCGATGCATTGGGATGACAGCTCAAATGCCGGTTTTACGAAAGGAACGCCATGGATTAAAATCAATCCTAACTATCGCGAAATTAATGTGGAACGGGCTGAAGATGATCCGAATTCAGTTCTAGCTTTCTATAGGAAGCTGATAGCGCTGCGCTCGCGGTCCCCGGTAATGGTCTATGGGGATTTTACGGACATTAGCGGTGATGACGCTCATCTCTACGTCTATATAAGGGAATATGATGGAACCAAGTGGATTGTGCTGCTAAACCATGGGGAGTCTCCTCGTACATTTACATTTCCTGAAGCCGTAATAGCACAAAAAACGTTTAATCCAGTGTTTGTTCTAGGCACCTATGAGACGTCCGGGACATGGAATGACGAAGGCACGATTGAGCTGAGGCCTTATGAGGCACGGATTTATGAGATGAAGGAATAGAAGGGAAACAAGAGGGGGTGTCCCGAAAGTAATAGCCAACTATCCCCCAAACGTGTGGGGCTTAGCTGAAATGTGGACACAGCTATACTGGATAAATACTGTAACTTTTGGCTTTTTGGCCTTTGCGTTTGCTCTATTATGGAAATAATCCAATGTAGAACGCCCATGGAAAGCCCATCTCCCTCAAAAGTACCGAATTTAGCGTATTTTACTGTACGAAATCCAACTTAGCGCAGCACGCCAACATATTTCTGCTCCTATCCTGTATCGAATCCAATGTAGCCCACTTATCTCATAAAATTAAGTGGAGGTAAGTCCTGAGTAAGACATGGGGCTGTCCCTGAAGGTCTATAACCTTTTGGGGCAGCCCTTCCTTTTTTATTTATCATCTTTGTCGAGAAGACTCCCTATTCAACTTAGTAAGTGGGAGATGAATCGATTCTTTTTGGTTTGTGAATGCGAACATATGTGCTATAATTTGGGTGAGGGGTGATTACAATGCTCGTCCATAAAGCCTACAAATTTCGTATCT
>JBNJJW010000021.1:0-111920 GCA_051750645.1 Bacillota bacterium
ACGAAACTAATCAAATCAGCAAAAATAGAACTAAAAACTAGCTCTAAAATGCCCCGAGTCTTACGACCAATACGCATCAATAAGGGACAAGTGCAGGTCCCGCTTAATTTGCTCAAAAATTAATTGACCAAATAAGGTCTGAAAAATAAAGTATGAGCATACATAATTAAAGTTAGTACATTGTAAAAAGTAAGTATATAATAATTCAAATAATTATAGGAGGAATTTTAAAATGGCAAAATCACAATGGACAGTTGATCCAACACACAGCAGTTTAGATTTCTCGGTTAAGCACATGATGATCGCTAAGGTGAAAGGTTCCTTCCACACCTTCGAAGCGAACATCGTGGCTGATGCTTTCGACCTTACTTCGGCTGACATTCAGTTCAATATTGACCTAAGCAGCATCGATACCCGCAATAGCGATCGCGATAATCACCTGCGCTCCGCAGACTTCTTCGACATCGAGAAATATCCAACGCTTACGTTCCAAGCGACAGCTGTAACGAAAACAGATGACGGCGAATATACCATTACCGGCGACGTGAGCCTGCATGGAGTAACGCGTTCCGAGAAATTCGCAGCTACTTTCGAAGGCGCCGGCAAAGATCCGTGGGGCAACGAAAAGGTTGGCTTCAGCGCAACGGGCAGCCTCAAACGCAGCGACTATGGCTTAACCTATAATGCTGTGCTTGAAACAGGCGGCGTTCTGATCGGCGACGAAGTGAAAATTTCGATCGAGATCGAAGCGATCCAACAAGGCTAATCCCAAAAATTAGCTTTAATATAGAGCGGCTTATCGGGCATCTGCCTGGTAAGCCGTTTTCTTATTGCCGCAAAGGGCTATCAGAGGTAGGATATGGGGAGGAGCAGCGAGTAAGGGAGACACGGATAATGGAGCTTAATGACTCACGACATATACGGAATATTGGCATTTTCGCTCATGTTGACGCGGGGAAGACGACGACAACCGAGCAAATTCTTTTTCATAGCGGCCGTATTCGGTCGCTCGGCAGCGTTGACGCCGGTACGGCTCAGACTGACTATCTGGAGGTCGAACGGTCGCGCGGCATCTCGGTAAGGGCGGCTGCAACTAGATTCACTTGGCAAGGAGTAACCGTTAACCTCGTTGATACGCCGGGACACGTCGATTTTCTATCGGAGGTTGAGCGTTCCCTGCGGGTTATGGATGGTGCGGTGCTCATTATTTCTGCTGTGGAGGGCGTGCAGGCGCAGACGGAGGTCATTTGGCATGCGCTGCGGGAGCGGAATATGCCAACACTTATCTATGTGAACAAAATGGACCGGGTCGGAGCGGATCCGCTCCGTACACTGAGGCAAATTCAGCGTTTATTGTCGCCTCAGGCAGCACCTGTGCAAGCTCCGAATGGCATGGAGGACAGCTTTAGCGGCGCAGATAGCTTGCTTGACTCAAGTGCTGGTACGCAAGCGGAAGCGGCAATTTATAAGCAGCTGCTCGAGGAAGCCGCAGCGGAGCGGGACGAATCGCTGCTGCTGCAGTATTTAGACAGCGGCACCTTGCCGATGTTGGAGCTGAACCGTGCGCTGCCTGTTCTAACGCGGAGCGCAGAGCTGTTCCCGGTATTGTTCGGTGCGTCGAACAAAGGTATGGGAATAGAGCCGTTAATGCAAGCGATGGTTACACTGCTGCCGCCGCCTTCCGTCTCTGAGGACGGATCGCTATCGGGCGTCGTCTTTCGTATTGAACGTGATTCGGTAATGGGGCGAATCGCATACGTGCGCCTATACAGCGGCGCTATTCGCAACCGCGACTCGGTTCGTAATGAAACGCAGCAGATCGAAGAGAAAGTGACTCAAATTCGGAAAATCGACGGACAGAAGGCCGAGGATGTCGGGAAGCTGGCCGCAGGCGATATCGCTGCCGTATGCGGCTGGAATCAGGCACGAATTGGCGATATTATCGGCTGCGCAGCTTATGTTCCCGGTGAGACGCGGCTTGCGGTTCCGCTGCTGACGGTACAGGTGCGCTGGAGCAACGAAGCCGAGTACCCGGCCGTCGTCGCCGCGCTTCAAGAGCTGGCGGATGAAGACCCGCTTCTCGATCTGCAGTGGCTGCAGGAGCAGCGGGAGCTGCACCTCAAGGTCATGGGTCCGATTCAGATCGAGGTGCTGACGCATGTTCTGCACAGCCGTTATGGCTTGAAGGCGGACTTTGGCTCGCCGTCCGTCATCTATAAAGAAACACCAGTGCAACCAGGTGAGGGCTTTATTGCCTATACGATGCCGAAGCCTTGCTGGGCCATTCTGCGGTTTAAGATTGAACCGGGCGAACGCGGCACCGGACTTAGCTACCACTCTATCGTACGTTCAGAAAAGCTGCTCGACAGCTATCAGAATGAAGTAGCAAGACGTGTTCCAGAAGCGCTGCAGCAAGGGCTGTTTGGCTGGGAAGTAACGGATCTGAAGGTTACGTTAATAGAAGGTGAGCATCATGTGTGGCATACGCATCCGCTTGATTTTGCTGTTGCCACACCAATGGGCATCATGGATGGATTGTCACGGATCGGGGTCAAGCTGCTTGAGCCAATGCTTTCGTTCCGGCTCTCCGTTCCGGAGGAAACCGGCGGCAAGCTCATGAATGAGCTTATTCTGATGCGGGGCGAGTTCGATACTCCTATCGTTCGTCAAGAACGGATGGAAATCGAAGGGACGCTGCCGGTTGCAACGTCCCTTGATTTCCCCGCACGCTTCGGCTCGCTCACGAAGGGCAGAGGCGCTTTATCTACCTTTTTCGCAGGCTACCGAGAATGTCCGCCGGACGTACAAGCGGAGCGGGTACGCCGCGGCGTTAGCCCTCTTGATCAATCCAAATATATTTTATCCGTACGCAAAGCGCTTTCCGGGTCATAGCCGCAATCGCTAAAGACCGAAAGCTATTCCTGAGAGGCGGCCGCAGCAAGGTTAATGGCTATAATGCCATAGACCTGCGGCTCCTCCGCGGATGCTCCGAACCAGATCTCGCCAGCCCCGACCATCACGCCTTGGTCCCTCACGAACAGTTCATCCACTTTCTGCTTGGCAAGCGCATCTTTGACCGGATCAGTGATAATTGTATCGTACTGTGCAATAAATGCCTCTTTCGAGGTTACCTCCCTTGAAGTCTCAGCATTCACTCTTAACGGAAATAGTACGAGCTCAGCGACGGCCTCCTTATCACCGGCTGCAACAGCCGTTTTGGCAACCTCGAACATTTTGATAAAAGCTTTCGGATCGTCAATGCCTGCGTCAGCGAACGGGTTGTCCTCCTTGCTCACGGCAGGCGCTTCCTCAGTTGTAATTGCCGGAGCTGTGGAGGCGGTGGCGCTTGGCGCCGGATTCCCCGTATCTTTCGGCGTAGACTCTCCACAGCCTGTCAATAATGCCAATCCTATTCCAAAAGCTGTCCATGCGGCAATGCTCTTCTTATGTATCATTAAAGGCTCAACCAACCATTTTTTCATCATTAAGCTCCCCCTTCACGAATGGTGGGAAGGGCACGTAAGCCCATCCTCCTAACCATCTTAAACCATCCGATACATTTTCAACCATAATCGTAATTACGAACTTCACAGCTGACGAGGTACATCTGTTAGATGAAAATAAATTAGACTGGGTGCGTCATAAAGCTAAATGGCGGTTTAACGTAATAAGCTGGATCCGTTATTATCTTTCTAAAGGTTTGGGTATAATACCCAAAAAGAATCTAGGGAGATATATTTTATGTTTTCTTTAATTAATGGAAACGAAAGTTCAATCAAGATATTGTTGAATACTTCTTACGAAGGGACGAGTTGCTATGGAGATTACGTTCAGTATCAACAAAGAGGATTATTGGGAATTTAACAAATTTGTTATAATGAACAACCTTAAATACAAACGGAGATTCATTATCAGTCTTATCACGCTGCCGATAATGTTGAGCATCATTTTTCTGCTCATGAGATTGCCGAGCTGGTACTCGTGGGCCACGGGAATCGTACTTGGAATCGGGTTGCACTGGTACGAAGCCCGCCAATAAATGCCTCATATTGAACCAGCAGAAATGTTCAATCGGAGTCTTTAAACCATAAACTCGATGAAAATTGATTTACTATATAGTCGTATCATAATATTATGATGTGCATATTCTCCCGTTTTCGAAAGGATGGCATTAATGACTTTATTGCTGTGGGGATTTGGGACGCTGCTGGTGGGTATTATTTTCTTTTTATGGAATTTGGCGACGTTTCAACAACTCAAACAGGTTGAAAAGGAAGACCAACCACAATGGCAACGGTTTTTGCTAATGGTTATTAAAATCGACACCGTCAAATCCTTTGGTATACCGATTGTATTCATATTATTAGGACTATTGTTTATTTTAGAATCATTGGGTGTATTGTAACAGCAAATCGTGCGTTTTGTGCTAACGAGGACATGAGTTGAAAAGTGGCAGCGGTAGTCTAGGACTTTATTTTCACCGTCCAAGCTGCTGCTGCCTTTACTTTTTCTTGTGAGTCTAATCCTTTATTTTCTCTGAAAATCTAGAACCGACATAAGAATACAACTGGTGATCCGCGGACAATATCCTGCCAATGCGGAGGCAATTCGAAGTCCTCTAAGTGGGTATATCTCAATAACTTAACAGAAGGTCCCGCAGATATTTGGAAGGTTATTCGGTCCTTCCCTACTGAAATATGTGGCCCTACAACAGGCGTTACTTCAATTGTAATACCAAATATAAACCCGCGGAATCCGTTTACCCTCTGTATTTGAATAACATCAATTTGATAAGGATAAACAAGCGGAACTTCGTTTAAAAATTGTTGGTAATAAGTATTTACTGCATCATTAATATGTGGAAGTAGTAATAGCATCAGCATGTCTTGTAATTGAAGTTCTGTTGAATCCTGACGTGGTGTGCTTAGTACTGAATCAGCTTTAGCTCCTAAGGGACTGATGATTAGTATCAAAAACACTAATAAAAGGGCAATAAGCTGTTTTATCATGTCTTTTTCGTTTACCTCACTCAAAGTTTTTCCGTTATATTCCCCTGTAAGGGTGAGTTAGATGCACTTTTTGTATTGCATTCTGAACCACTATAAGGATTGCTAATGGGGGACACGTTAGCTTATAAATATCAGGATGAGGCTGCCGACAGACAGAATTGCGCAATAATCAGTTGTGAATATTTGGTGGGATCTTCCTCCAAAGACTGGACATTCCATGGTAAGATGTTTTCTAGGAATTAACATGGAGGAGTCCAATGCTCAACAAAACCTTTCTAGAAAACGTAAAGCTATTGATACAAATGCATTCCGAGGGACGTCTTGGCGGTGAAGTAATGCCAGAGGATGCTCTAATTGGCGTTGTTCCTGAGGACGATTTATTGAACGTGTTGACACTAGGGATGTCTCTAAATTACCAAAGAAATTCGTATACTTTATGGCAGTCGATTGCACAAGCGTATCTCGATCATAGTTTCAGATGGATTTTTAATCCGCTCGCTGCTTCTGAAAGTGACTTAGACGATTTACGAAATGCGCTACTTCATCACCGTGTTGCTTTGCAACCCAATCGTCATCCAGAGATCTGGAAAAGTGTCTCTCAAGGGATCGCTCAATCTTCTTCCAGGGGAGACGTTCTTGGATTAATTGAATCCGTTCGGTTTGACATTGCAGCCTTAAAAACGATCATGCAGATCAAGCGGAAGTCTGAATTCCCGTATCTTTCTGGTCCAAAAATCTTCAATTACTGGTTGTATGTTTTGGAGACTTATACAGGAGTTCTATGGAAGTCTCGTGAACTTATTACTGTAGCTCCTGATACGCACATCTTACAAGCTACCGTAAAATTGGGGCTTTGTTCTTCGGAAGTATTAAATGGTTCCGTTGACGATAGACAAGCTGTTGCTGAAGCGTGGGAGAAAGCGCTGTTCGGTAGTGGGTTAGCCCCCATTGATGTTCATACACCCCTTTGGTTATGGAGTCGCGCAGGTTTCCCACCACTTTTTATTAATGATTTGCAGTTAAGCTACGATGGAGAACGATAGTATAAAAATTATAACGAAGGGGAGCAATCATGGAGCGTTCTTGGTTTGGGCTTAATGAAATAGATTCCAACGAAAATAGATATGTTGTGATGATTACCGAATATCATAATCAGTTAATTATTATTCGGAACAAGAAGCATAAACTTTGGGAATTACCTGGGGGTAAGAGGGAACAGAGTGAGGACCTAATTCAAGCGGCAAGTAGAGAATTATACGAAGAAACAGGGGCAATCCAATTTGAATTAACACCATTCGGAGTATACTTAATGAATGGTAGTTACGGTATGATGTTCTTCGCAAAAGTCACCGATCTACATAAATTACCCGATTATGAAATCGAAGAAATTATGTTAGTTGCTAAGCTTCCTGAAAACTTATTTTATGGACCAATTTATTATGATATGTATGCAAGATGGAATAATACGGATCACCAAAGTTTGAAGACATATATAATTGATTATAAAGAATGCAAAAGCAAAATGTGCTTGTACAGCTCCTCTTTTGTTCATTGAAGTAACTGGCAGGATAGCGTAATAAAGGAAAAGAACTGGCTTGTGTTGAATTAACAGGAAACTGTTTGTGGGATAGGGATATTATTAGTATGGTTATCATTGTATTGCTAGCGGCACTCATATGTGTATTTGTTGCAATTCAAACCCTTTGGGTAAAGTGTTCACATTATCAAATTGGCAACAAGTCCAAGGTGAGTTTTACCGTTGTCCAGTTGTCTAACCTTCACGGACGAATAAATTTTATCAATGGTTCATTAAGTAGTATTGTGAACAATGCAAAACCTGATTATTTGATGATTACAGGGGACCTTGTTTCAAAGAAGAATCAATTAAATGATGTGTTGAAGGAAATTCAAAAAATAAATTGTCCTTACATATACTTTGTTCCAGGTAATTATGAGCGTGAAGGATTAGATGGATTCCACAAAAAATTGTATTCTGAGCAAGAATACAATTTTATAATGCGGTCGCTTCAAGATCTGAACATTTCTGTCTTGTCAAACAATGGGTCCAAAATTAACCTGGATGACAAGAAGTGTCTAATCTATGGTTTCGATAACTCCATATACGGGAATGAACGCCTGACCTTAAGTATTGAGGAAATACAGAGTTATGATTACGTGATCATGCTGGCTCATTCCCCGAGTATCATAAGCTTAGTTAAAGATAAACAGATCCCTTTTGATTTGTTACTAGTCGGGCATTCTCACGGTGGTCAAATACGGTTGCTGAATCGTACGGTCGGAGACTATAAAAATTACCATGTAGGACTTAGGAAACTAGACAAGCGTAGGCATTTTTTTATTAATTTAGGGACAGTGAAGATTCCTATCCGCGTGGCTTGTTTCCCTGAGATTGCCGTTATCAAAATCGGAGTTTAATTTTATTAGGCTCGGAGAACAACAGCAAGATATTTACGGCTATTCAAAGTTCAACAACATTTTGTAGCTACATCCGAGAGCTGATAGATAGCGCACCTTTTAATTGAGCTAAGCGGGACACGATAGTTTAATCATGCTGCGGCAGTCTAGGATTTTTCATGGTCTTAAGCTGCCGCTGCATCTTTATGCTGCTCAGTCTAATCCTTTATTTTCATCAGACAACATCACATGTTTTAATATTCCATTATTTCAATCCGATTACCTTCCGGATCCGTGAAGGCCCCTATGGTTCCCCAGTCAAAGCGATGAACCTGTACGGTTACGCCTCGATTTCTAAGCTCGTTTATAGCCTCATTGAAATCTTGGACTTCTATCCGTATGACGGTTGGATTTTGGGACCTCGTCTTTTCTGTAACGCTCGATACGCCTTTATCTTCGACCATTAAGTAGCTTCTGCCAAAATCGAGCTTCGAAAGACCTTCTTTTCTTTCTCTAAGGGGAAGGCCAAGCTTATCCGTATAAAATGTTACGTTTTCCTCGTAGTTTTCCAAAAACAAGATCATTCCCGATTCTTTGATTTTCATTTGTGTACCATCGCCGCCAGCTCAAGGAAAGATGAAGTTACGCGATGAATGCGGTCATGCAGCTCCTGTCCGCCTCCTTCGTAGCCGTTCAATCCTTCCGCCAGCAAATTGCGCTGCAATCCCCCAATCGAAATCCACTCCGGCGAGTTAATGCCATGCAAATTTCGTACAATGGCCTGCAGCTGCTGCAGCGAGCTGGTGCCGACCGCTCCGCCAGAGGAGCTCATGGATAGTACGGCCTTGCCGTGAAAATGCTCCTGCCCGAGGTAGTCCAGCGCATTTTTCAGCACCCCCGATATACTGCCATGATACTCTGGCGATGCGAGTATGACCCCGTCGGCCTGCTGCATAGCTTGCCTTAATTGATGGATGGACTCATGGTTCTGATCCACGCCATCGGGCGAATAGAACGGCAATGGCCGTTCAAATAAATCAAACAGCACGACGCTATGTCCTTTTTGTGAAATAAGCTGTCCCACATGGGCCGCGAGACGCGTGCTGGTCGCGGACTTTCGGTTGCTGCCGGTAATGATCGTAATATTCATAGGAATCTTCCTCTCGGTTTACAATTTGTGGATGGCGAATGGCAATTTAATTGGCTTTATCTTACCACTCTGCCGCTGCCATGACGTCCGTAATTAGAATGATTTTCCTTAAAAAAGAACATTCAACCATTGGCTGAATGCTCTACGACTTTAGTCTGATTTCAAAAAATGCTGTCTTTATTTGTCCAGCCCGTGTTTGAGCGCATAAATGGCAGCCTGCGTGCGATCGCTCATCCCAAGCTTGCTTAAAACATGGCTGACATGGGTTTTCACTGTTTTTTCCGTAATGAACAGCTCTTCGGCAATGGATCGGTTGCTTTTTCCGGACGCAATAAGCCTAAGTACATCTTGCTCCCGTTTCGTTAGCTCCGAAATGCTGTTATCGGTTGGAGGATATGCAGTTTGTTCCGGTTCGGCATATTGGTGCACGAGATGCTCGGCTATGTCAGGATGGAGCTCTACTTTTCCCTGATACACCCTGCGAATGGCGCGGGCTAAGTCCTCCGGTTCGATATCTTTGAGCAAATAACCTTTGGCGCCGGAGCGAAGGGCAGGGAGAACGTGATCCTGATCGGAAAAGGAAGTAAGAATGATTACTTTTACTTGAGCATGCAGTAGCTTTATTTGCTTGGTGGCCTCAATGCCGTTTATGCCGGGCATATTAATATCCATTAATACGACATCGGGCTGTAAAACCGCAACTTTCTCTAACGTTTCTTCTCCGGTCGACGCCTCGCCGATCAGCTCCAAATCCGTTTGCGTGGATAAAAATACCTGCAGACCGCGGCGCACCATCGTGTGGTCATCGGCCAATAGTAATTTAATCGTCATTTCTCTCTGGTTCTCCCTTCTGAATCAGATAAAAGAGGAATGATAACCTCTACAGTCGTTCCTTTCTGGGGCAGGCTGGTCAGACGAAACCGGCCGCCAAGAGCTTCAGCGCGTTCCTGCATGATGGACAGACCAAATGAATCTGGCTTTGCTGACCTCCCTTTCTTCTCCATGCCCCGGCCAGAGTCCGAAATGCTAAGCAAGATATCGTTAGAGCTGACCGACAACGTAATATCGACCTTCTTTGAATGAGCATGCTTGGAGACGTTATTTAACGCTTCTTGTCCAATACGCCATAATGATTCTTCAACGGTGCGCGTTAACGCCAAAACACCGTCTGCTTGCCCGTTAACTTGTAAGCTAAGCCGTGTACCGTACTCGATCAATGCGGTTAAAAGACCTTTCTCCACACCTGCAGGCCGCAGCTGCATAATGAGCGAGCGCATTTCCTTCAATGCCTCCCGGGACAAGGCTTGCATGTCCTTGACAGCACTTTTGGCTGTATCTAAATGATTGTCCTCCAAAAAAGATTCGACTCCTTTGGCTGTCATGCTGATCGAGAACAGCATCTGTGATACCGAATCGTGTAAATCACGGGCTAATCGATTTCTCTCCTCCAGCCGCGCAAGCTCACGGCGGTTTTCCTCAAGACGCGCGTTCTCCAAGGAGATAGCCAAATGCTCTGCGATGGCCTCCAAGACCGCACCATCAGCCTGATTTAACCCGTCGCTCTTGTGATGACCAATGAGGAGCACTCCGTATGCCGCATTGCCGCCGAACGCTACTGGAGCTGCCATTGCCGATTGAATGGGCGCAAATAGTCCGATAAGCTCCTGTTCATTGCTGAGCGCGGAGATGCTTACTGCTTCTATTTCTTGATAACTATGCATACGCGCAGCCCGGACCAGCCATTCGGCCTGTGTAATTGGTATGCATATGTTAGATGCTAGCTGTTGATCACCTGAGCGAATCAAACGCACCGAAAAATCATGTCCCGAACGCTCCGCCAATGCCAGCAACGGCCAATTAAAGTGTGCGCTGATCAGCAGCATGGCGCGTTCCGTTAACTGTGAGCGAGCATCTTCCCCGCTAAAAGCAGCAGTTAATGAACGGCTGAACTCGCCAAGCCGGGCAAACAGCTCCGCTCTTTGCTGCTCCGCTTCATGCAGCCTCATTCTCTCGACAGCGACGCCGATTTGAAAGGCTACTGCCTGAAGCAGTGCCAGTTCTTCGTTTGTAAAATGTTCTTTTCCAGGCGCTCCAACATTTAATAGGCCAAACTTTCGCTCGCCAATGCGCAGCGGTACGGTCGCATGGTGGGTGAACCCGCATGTATCTCCGCTTTTTGCTGCTTTTGCGATTTCAAGTCTTTTGCAGCTCAATATATTGACGGCATTTTTGAGCCGGCCATCGTAATAGCGGTCGAGACACCAGCAGGAGCCGCACTGCATCAGCTGTTTTTCATTATAGAGCAGGCCAGGCGGCAGATTGCGGTCCGCAACGCATTCATACTCATTATTTTTGCCCGCAAGAAAAATCCAGCCGAAGGAAAGCCCGGTTACCTCGAGCAGCCTGTCTAATACGGCATCCAGCATATAGGTGAGGTCATTGGACTGATTTAATGTCTCTGCTATCGTTTTGAGTGTTGTCAGCTCCTGTACATGAAGATCATCCGCCACGTTATCCGTTCCTCCGATCCGTTAATCCTAGTATGGAGTAGTATTCGTCCAACGGCTGTTTAAAACCTTCAATTTCCATTAAGCACTTGTATATCTCTCGCAGAATACGTTATAATACAAAAAATTAAACATCGGATCACGCCAATGAAGAGCATCCAACTTGGAGGCGTTCTCGTCAAGGGGAAGAAGGAACTTCCCCCTAAGTTTACCGGACCCGCCCGTTATCGCGGAGCAAAGAGGATTGAACAGCCTGGCTGTTTGGTCAATTTGGGTGGCACCGCGAGTAAAAGCGCTCCTCGTCCCATAGGGATGAGGGCGCTTTTTGTATTTTTTATAAGAAAAGGAGCGCGGTGGCATGTTGGACATGAAATGGATTAGGGAGAACGGCGAGCAGGTTCAAACGGTGGCGAATCAAAAGGGGATTGCGGTTTCCATAACGGAGCTTCTGAAATGGGATGAGAAGAAACGCCTGCTTCAGCAGGAAGCTGATACTCTAAGGGAGGCCCGGAACAAGCTGTCGTATCATATCGGTACACTTGTGAAGCAGGGAGCTCTCGATGAAGCTGAGCAAAATAAGCGGAATGTAAAAGAAATCAATGAGATATTGAGTATTACCGAAGCAGGGCTCGCAGACGCTGAACGGCAATTTGACAAGCTATTCGAACTCGTTCCAAACGTGGTTTCGCCTGACACTCCCTATGGGCGTTCGGATGCGGACAACGTTGAATTGAAGCGAGTGGGAACACCGCCAAGCTTCGATTTTGAGCAGAAGGATCATATGATCCTAGGCGAGCTTCACGATATGATCGACACCCCGCGCGGAGTAAAGGTAGCGGGAAGCCGCAACTATTACTTGAAGGGAGCGGGCGTCCTTCTCCACCGGGCTGTACAGCAGCTGACTATTGATCTGCTTATCCAAAAAGGCTTCACGCTGCTCGACGTACCTTTGATGGTTCGTACCGAAGCGATGAGTCATACAGGTTTTTTTCCGCTAGGGGAGGATCAAACCTATCGGCTGACGGATGAGGATAAATGGCTCGTCGGAACCTCGGAGGTTCCGATGGTCGCTTATTATGCAAACGAAATCGTGAACGTAGAAAATCCGGTTAAGCTGGCTGCCGCATCGGTTTGCTTCAGGAGCGAGGTCGGGTCGGCAGGCAGGGACGTCCATGGCTTATACCGTGTTCACCAGTTCGCTAAGGTCGAGCAGGTCATCGTATGTAAAGCGGATCCCAAGCTTTCGGAAGCGTTGTTGCAGGAAATTACGGCTAATGCCGAGGAGCTCCTCCAATGCCTGGAGCTACCGTACCGGGTCATGGCGGTTTGCACCGGCGACATGTCGCAGAAAACATATAAGCAATACGATATCGAAACGTGGATGCCCAGCCGACAGGCTTATGGGGAGACGCACTCGTCCTCGAATCTGCACGACTTTCAAGCGCGCCGCTCGAATATCCGTTATAGAGACGATAACGGAGCACTCCGTTACTGTCATACGCTTAACAATACGGCGGTAGCAAGCCCGCGGATTCTTATTCCTCTTCTCGAAAACCATCAGGAAGAGGACGGATCGATTCGTATTCCGACTGTGCTGCAGCCTTATATGAATGGCTTGAAACGGTTAACCCCACAGTAAATGAGAAAAGCGGCAGGGAGGCGCTCGAAAGCAGTTCCTTGCCGCAATAGGTGTTCAGAGAAAATAAAGATGTACACTGAGAAAATGATGAACTAGACTAACGATATGGGATTAAGATAAAGGGCAGTTTTATAGGAGGAGCTCTAAATATGTACGGTATAATGAATTTTGAAGTATTTTTAGTAGCAGCTATTCTGCTGAATTTAACTCCTGGTACAGATACAATGTATATAGTAAGCAGAAGTATTTCACAGGGCAGAACGGCAGGGATTTATTCGGCTCTTGGAATTTCTGCTGGTGTAGTTGTTCATACATTGCTTGCTGCCTTTGGATTATCAGTTATTTTAGTGCAATCGGCTTTTTTATTTAACGTGATTAAGATTATAGGAGCTATTTATCTAGCATATCTGGGTATAAAGATGTTACTGGCAAAAAAGACAGTAAAAGAACGGAAACCCTTACCAAAACAAGACAATAAAAAAATATTTGTACAAGGTATGATAACGAATGTTACAAACCCGAAAGTTGCTTTGTTCTTCTTAGCATTTCTCCCTCAATTTATTCATACTGATGGGAGTGTTACCAGTCCAATTGCTTTTATTATCTTAGGTCTTACGTTTACTTTGACTGGGGGAGCATGGTGTCTAATCACGGCTTATTTTTCTTCTATGGCTACTAACAAACTGAGAGGAAATTCTAAATTTGAAACGGTTTTAAATAAACTAACAGGATTTATTTTTATAGCGATGGGAATAAAACTACTTAATACAAAAGCTACGGAATAGAAAACGACCTTTGGGACACTATTTGTTCCCCAACTGAGTTCGACTCAGGAACCCCCCATTACTTAGTAAATTCCTTTATAGAACATGTATGCAGCTAGAGTTGTTCTCTGAACGAAGGAGACAGTATATATACGATTTATAAAAAGGACGCTTCTTTTGAAGTGTTCTTTTTTGCGGGAAAGGCCCGCAATCCTTGCAGGCGGCAGGTTCTACAAAACTTAGAACTGCTCCGCAGATGAACTTGCTGTTACCCTTGAAGCAAGACGAATTTGAGGAGGGAGACATCATGGCAATGCTAAGATGGTCTCAAGTTGCCGCCTACGCGGCTTCAAAAATAGCGGCTGCAGGACTTGTATTTTTCGGCTTCCTGGTTGTAGTGGGAGAATTTGAACGTTATCAGATGTCGGAGCTAACCCGGCAGATCCCGCTGTGGGGATATATTTACGGCTATGCCATTCTGTTCTCTGCCGGGGTTGACGCGGTGCTCTGCAAGCACAAGGCCGGCCCTGCCAAAATGGCGCTTACCGTCCTGCTTTATATGGTAGGAGGGTATGTCCCTTTTTTGGTCTGGTTTCCGGGACAATGGATCCTAAGTCTGTTTGCCGGCGTCTATGGCGTGGCCTGCTCGCTGGCGTTTCTCGCCGCGACCCGTTTGTTTCGCGGGTGGTGGCCCTACAGCGCAGCCGCAGCAATGCTGCTGCTGGCCGGGGCCGTCTACGTCTCCATGGCCGATTTCACGGTGACTAAACAGTGGACGGAGACAAGAACCGCCGACGGCTATCGCGCGGAATTCGCTTATTTTCACGGGCAGAAAGAGATTCCGGTTGAGCTAGGAGCGGGTCAGACGTTGTCATATCACATCGACTGGCAGGTCACCAACGGCGGCGGCTACGGCACCTACTTGGACGCCGAGGGCGGGACGTACACGAGCGATATACGAGTTGGCGAAGAGTGGATCGCTTATCGGGTTAAAGCACCGTCCACTGTGCGAATCGTCGTCACCGGTGACCGGGCGCAGGGAGCGTTGACGATAGAGTGGGAGATAACCGGATGAGGAAGGATGGCGTTAGTTCCTACCAACGAGCTTAGGGAGGCTGTCGATTTACTGTGAACCAAATCTAATGGAAGCAGCAGCCCTTATTTCGACGAATCACGCGATTTTAAATTCTAACGGAAGCTGCAGACCTTATTACGCAAATTGATCCATCAATCAGAGCTTTAATGCAAAAATAACGTCTCGTAGTTCCGTAAGAATATCAAATGCTCTCTTTTTCGCAAAATAAGCTCCCCTGATTCCGTTAAATCCAGTTATCGGAGCACCCTCGTAGTCGATGCCGTTATCTTCGGTTCTATCATACTATTCATTGTAAGATGGATATGCACAATGAATAGACAACCTCTTAGGGGAGGTTAGTTTAAAAATAAACAACACGAATGTTCTTGGTCTTTATGTTATATTTGAAAGGAAATTTACTTATTGAAATGAGGGAGAAGTATTCTAAACAAGATAAAAATATTATTTTTTGCAATGTTATACTTAGTAAGTATTTCAACAGCCTGTTCACCAAAGAAAACACCAACATTAGAAGAACATTTTAAGGAGATTATGGTTGAAAATAAAATTGCTTTTGACTCTGTGTGGCATTTTGAAGTTAAAGATAATGTAGTTATCATTTTTTATGAAAAAGACCAAACATTAAACTTAGGATTTATAAAAAATACTCAAAATAAATGGGAATGGATAATAGGCAGTGGTTCTATTGACCTTCAAGAAGGTGGTTATATAGCAACAGCAGAAATGGGGCTTCCATTTTACTTAACTGCTGTTGTTGACCCTGATGAGAATATCCAAGGCATATCTGTTCATGGGGAATATGCAAAACTAGTACAAATTAATCCAAAAGATAAGGTTTGGTTTGCTTTTACTAATAAACCAGCTAGCGGCATTGTTATAAAAGAAATAAATTAATTTCTTGTTAGACCGAGAGACGGGAAACGAAAGAACAACGAAAGGCTACCGCATGGTAGCCCTTCGTTACGGGCAGTATAACTCAAAAAAACCTAACACTTAAATCCAGCTGAAACCTGTCATTTACTTAAGCAATAACTAGGGTATAAACGTAGAATAAGGCATATCACAGGGGTGCTTTTTTCTGATTTGGGTAGACAGTAAAAAACGTTGTGAGAAAAAATCCGGTGCTAAGTACTAAACTGAACTGGTAATTGTGGATAAGCCCGGAATTTTATGTTTTGACACTCATTGTCTGATTCGAATGGTAATTACGGTGCCTTCGTATTCCTTGCTGTCAATCTGAAAATCCACTTTGTCGCGATAAAAAAGCTTTAACCGCATATACACATTCCTGAGGCCTACCCCTGTCCTTAACTCGTGCCGTTCCTTTTCCGCATCATCGGAATTCTCCAGCTTCTGGCGCACCCTTTCCAGCTGCTCGGCGAACATCCCGATGCCATTGTCCGCCACGGTAAGCTGAAGGGCCTGGCCTGCATACTTCGCCGAAATATTGATTTCTCCTCCGCTGGAATAATCGTTAAGTCCATGTTGAATCGCATTTTCCACTAGCGGCTGCAGAATGAACCGCATGACGCTGGCTTCTAGCGCGACCGACTCCAGCTCCCAATGCGTAGTGAACTTATCTTTGAAGCGAATCGATTGGATGAGAATATAATTTTGGACGTGATCGATCTCCTCCTGCAGCGAAACCGTATCATCCTCCTTGCCGCGGTCGATGCTGAAGCGGAACAGCTTGGCAAGCGAAACGACCATTGTGCCAACCTCCTCTGCGCCATAATGCCGTGCGCGCATATTTATGGCTTCCAGCGTGTTATAGAGAAAATGAGGATTGATTTGCTGCTGCAGCATGGCGAGCTCGGCTTTGGTCTTCATAGAGATCAGCTTTTGTTCCCGCAATCGGTTGTTAACATTTTGCTCCGTTAACTCATTCAACTGCAGAACCATTTCGTTAAATTTCACCACAAGCTCGGAAATTTCGTCCTTGGGGCCGCCGTCTTCGACGATAGCCATCCGCCCCCGTGTATCGACCGATCGATGCAAGGCCATGATGGAACGAACAAACCTGCTTGAGACATGCCCCATTACACCGAAAATGATCAGCATGACTCCGATAAACACGATGGCGCTCCGGTACAGGAGCTCGTTATATTTAAAGAGCACATCATCGATCGCATGAAAAACGATCAAGTTCCAATCCGTATTAGGGATTGGCTGAGCAACCATGATTTGACGGCTTCCGTTAATGGTGATAACGCCGCTTTGAACGGAACTGCCGGTCTTCGCCGGGTCAGTTACCGCCAGTTGGCTTGCCGCTTGCTTGAAAGGCTCCTGCGCAGTATAGCTTGAGTAGATGACCTCGTTTGTGCGATTCATAATCAAGAAGCTGTGACGGTTGTCAAAATCGATCGATTCAAACGCTTCATCTTTTAAAACAATCTGAAGGTTGCCCCATATAGAGCCGCTCAAAGGACCGAAACGATCAACAAGCATAACCGCTTTACGGTTATAGACATCTTTGGCATCAGTGACCCAGAAAACCTTTCCCGCTCCATTCCCATCAGCGTTCTGCACGGAGTATCGGCTTGCATTAAACAAAGACAAGTTGTTTGAGAATATTGACGAATACTTGGCAGTACCAATGTCATCGTAAAGAACGAAATACGAAATGCTATACAATGAGGGATAATAGGACACAGAAGGAACATAAACCTCCGCCTCTGAGGTCAACTTACGTGAAGAAGCCTTCAGGTACGTCGTTAATTGCGGATCCTCCGAAAGCTGCCTGGTCATGGTTTCATACTCATTCATCTTATTCCGAAGCTTGAGCACCATATGCCGCGAGGTTTCAAGAGAGATTTCCTTGTTCTGATCCATGGTATATGCATACATGACCCGATTGATGGATACGCTGAAAAAGATGCCCGGCACGATAACCGAAACAGCCAGAAGCAGCAAAATTTTTCGGCGAATCGAAATGGAGGAGAAGCGTTTTGCTTCGAAGGGCTTCTCCGGGATTTTCAGCAGCGGCGTATGCTTGCCCGCCTGCCTCGCTGCTTTGGCTAAAACGCGGAATGGGTATAAGAAGCGATTGGCGAAATAATAGGCTAGCGTGCTCGATAAGACGAGCCCTATGCCGAGCAGTTTCAAGAAATTTGTAAGCAGCCCCCATTGCTGCACGGTCTCTATTTCATTGTTTTGGTAAACAATGAGCTGCAAGGAAAAAGGCGTCAGGCTGATTGTTTGGCGCTTGTACATGCCGCGGTTTCCTTTGGCTGCGGCCTCGATTGCTCCCGGCTCGATGCTGCCTGCTGCCTCGCTGCTCCAAATGACATGGTTTCCGGATGTAAGCATATAGAGATCTCGATCATTTTCCCGCTGCTGGGCCATAATGTCTTTCAAGAAATCATCTTTCAGAACCACGAAGGACATGACATTTGAATTATTGATGCCGTTGTTGATGACGATATGCCCCTCGATTTTCTGCACAAAGCGGTATAAGCGGTGGTAGCTTTCCAAACTCAATGCGGATTGGGCTGCCGCCAATTCATCGCTCAGCTGCCCAGGCGCGATGTAAACCGGGGTGCCGTGATTTTGCAGCAATGGAATGGTTAAACCGGAGCTTTTTAAGTCATCGATAGAAGGCAGCTTGTCTGTTCCAATCCATTCGCCCGAATCGACGACCAGGCTGAATCCTGCCTGGTTGAGGTTATTCCCCAGGAAAGTGATCGTGCTGTACAGCGCCGGCGACAGGGAAAGGTTTTTTAGACGCGCGACAAGATCCAGCCGCATGGCTTCAGCGTCGTCAGCTGGCAGCAGATTCGCGTAAGAACTGGAATACGCCATGAATGCGGGCGAGTCCAGCTGGTTTAGCAAGGTGGATGCTTCCTTTAAGGAAGTCATTACATTATCATGCATGTAAGCGGACAAATTCTGTTCTGCGGCGCCCGTCATTTCCGTGCTGACATCGCGCGCATTGATCAGGTTAATGGCCGCAAGCAGGCCGCATGCTGCGAGAAACAAGAGGACAGCCCAGCCCACGAGCAGATTTCGATTTTTCGCAAAAGTCATGTTACGACGGCCCTTCCTTCGGTCAAGAGCGGCCGGCCGCTCATGTCGTTTGATTGCGGAATTCGACTGGCGTTTTACCTGTAACCTTTTTGAATATATAGGCAAAATATCTCGGATTCTCATACCCTACCATTTCCCCCACCTGATAGATCTTCAACTGGACGTCTTTAAGCAGCTTCTGGGCTTCCTGCACACGGCAAGCGATTAGAAAATCGATATAATTCTGTCTGGTGATTTCCTTAAAAAGGTAGCTTAAGTAGCTCGGGTTCATATAAACGTGATCCGCAACATCCTGCAGGGAAAGGGGGCGATTGAAATTCGCCAATATATATGCCTTAGCCTCCTGAATCTTTTTTCTTGCCGTATCGTCGGCAGGCTTCACTTCAGCCCCCGTCTCATCCCAGGCGGGAACCTCGATGCCGGAATGAACCGCAGGCGGACTCGTCTGCACATCCCCTTGTTCTCCCTCCAACTGACAAGCTGCTGAATGCCTGGAAAGCGGCAAATGCCGTAAGTCCTGAACGCAGCTGCCGATGGCGTAGGTCAGTGAAGTCCGGAACAGCCCCCGAAAACGGGCAAGCTCCGACAGGAGAGCCGCCATACAGGAGGTTAAAACGCTTTCAACTGTCTGCAGGGAAGTGTCGGTAACCAGAAGCAGACATTCCCCGGTTTCCGCATCTACGTCATGATAGCCGTAATCTTTTTCGACCCAAAATTCCTTCAAAATATTATCTAGGGCAAAGATGGCCAGCCTCCAGTCATTACCTGAGCAGGAGGGCGGCCGCTTGGGATAAGTGTTCATGCGCAGCAACACAACCGTGTACCGGCCGCCGTCGAGTCGAACCTCCGACAGCACGCTTCCCTCTTCCATCTCTTCGTCCCCCATGGGGCGAGTCGTAATGGATTGGAGAAACTTTTTACGGTGGACAGCAATAGACAGCAGCAATTTGCGCTCAATCGCGTTTTGCCGGAGCGCCTTTTCCTTCTCCGAATCCAGAAGCTGTACCGTCTTGGCCAAAGCTTCCTGCAGTTCCGTAAAATCTACAGGCTTGAGAAGATAAGTGACCACGCCGTAAGAAATGCATTTCCGGGCATATTCAAAATCACTGTAACCCGACAAAATAATGACCTTCACTTGCGGATATTTTTTGGAGACTTGCTGTGAAAGCGCCAAGCCGTCTAGAAAGGGCATCCGAATATCTGAAATGATCAGATCGAACGACTCGTTTTCAAGGGCTTCGAGTGCACTAAGACCGTTTTCGCACGCTTTCACCCTGCCGATGCCAAGTGCGTGGAAGTCGATAGAAAGCAGCCCTTCGCGGATCTCCGTCTCATCGTCAACAATCATCAGCGAATACATTGCTCATTTCCCCCTATTTTAACGTTCCCCATTTATAAATAGATTATAGTACTTCCCGGATTGTGAAAAGTTGTTTTCGAGAAATTGACAATGGAAAAATGGCCCAACAAGCGAATCAATGATCCTGAAACCTGCTTTTGTCGAAAAAACTAAAAAAAACGGAAGGAATCCAAATTTATCAGAATTGCGGCCACCGCATCTAATAATCTATCATTAAGACATGATCATTAGCGGCCGCGAAATGATATCTCACTTTCAGACCATACAGGAGGGTCACTATGAAGAAACGTACGATCTCACTCGCTTTAACCTTACTGCTCGCAGCTTCCTTCGCCTTGTCGGGCTGCAGCAGCGGAAACGGTTCCAGCTCGCCTGCCGACAAGCAAGGCAACTCTGACTCAAATGAAAGCGCTTCAACAACCGATAAAGCACCCGCAGGTGTGGTCACCATTCGTACAACCATGCCGCCAGGCGAGCTTAGTGAAGACCAGATCAAAGAATTCGAAAGCGAAAATCCAAATATTAATGTGGAACTCGTTCCCGCCGATGAAACAAAACTGATGGCCATGATTGCTGCCGGCACGGCGCCGGATGTGATCCGCATCAGCGGCGTTCAGGAGCTGCCGACCTATGTAACGCGCGGCCTTGCGCTCAACCTCGACGACTATTTTAAGAACAGTAAGCTGATTAAGCAGGATGACCTGCTTCCAGTAGCCAGCATTTTCAAATATGAAGGTTCATGGTACGGCTTGATGAAAGACTGGAGCCCGGACCAAACGCTGTATATTAATAAGAAGATCTTTGAAGCAGCTGGCGTTCCGATCCCGGATCCCAAGACTCCGCTCACTTATTCCGAGCTTCTTAATATGACGCAAAAGCTCACGAAGATTGAGAACGGCAAGGTGGTCATAGAAGGGATGGACGGAGACGACTTGTTCTCGATGACCAACGTGCAGATGCAGCTTCAGCAGCTCGGTAAATCTCTTTGGTCAGGCGATATGAAAAAAGCGAATATCAACAATGATGACGTCAAGAACGTCCTTAACCGGATCAATCAATTCGTCCAAGCCAAAGCGGTTTATAGCCCGATCAATCCTGCGCCAAACTGGACTGGCGGCACCTTTATTGACGGCCAACTCGCAATCGCGCAGTTCGGTTACTGGTACACCGGCATCCTGCGCAGCGATCCGAAGACAAAAGATCGTTTGGATGATTTTATGCTGCTGCCTGCACCAGTTGTTGACGGCGGAACTAGGTACAGCCCTGTCACCGGCGGAACCGGAGCTATTATCTTAAAGCAATCCGAGCACCCCGAAGAGGCGTTCAAATTCCTTGAGTGGTATATGGCAGGCAAGCCTGCTGACGATCGCGCGAAAAGCGGTTGGGGCGTGCCGATTTTCAAATCCAAGCTGAGCCTTATGCCGCAGCAAACGAACTTCGATAAGCAATCCTACGAAGTCTTGCAAGACGAAATCCAAAATGGACAAACCGATAACGTTCTGCAATTCAATCCTTATTTGAATGCAAGCGCAGTCAATGGCTTAATCGACAAACTCATCACGCCTATCTATTTTGGCAAAGACACTCCGGAGAAAGCGCTGCCGGAGCTGGAGAAGCAAATACAAGCCCTGATTGACGAAGGGATGGATATCGCCGGGGTACAATAGAGCGCAGCCTGCAGCCGCTCTGGCCAATGTCATGAGCAGCCGTCCAATGGCTGCTCATGACACTTTTACCCCTCTAAACCATTGAAATATGAGGTGCAAGACATGAGTAAAGAAGTGCTATTGGATAAACCGAAGCGGCTCGAGCCCAAGTCCCGAATCAACTTCCGCACGAAGGAAGCGATCACGTTTTATATTCTGATTTCGCCGTTTATCGTGATGCTCTTTCTAATGAAGCTGTTCCCGTTCGTATGGGGCGTGATCATGAGTTTCACCAATTACACCGGATTCAATTACGATAACTTAAAAAATATCGGTTTCGATAATTATGAACGCGTTCTAACGGACAACTTCGCCATTCAATCGCTGCAAGCAACTGCAGTGATCGGGCTTATCACCGTGCCAATGGGTTTGCTCCTCAGTTTTGGGCTCGCCCTTCTGCTTAACAGCAACAAGAAGGGGGTCGGCCTCTTTCGGACGATCTACTACTTCCCATCCATCATACCGGTAGTGGCAACCGGCCTGATGTGGCGCATCCTGTTTAACAACGACGGCGGAGCCTTCAACGAGCTGCTCGGTTTATTCGGGATCGCCCCTGTTAACTGGCTGGGAATGGAATGGTGCCGCAGAGCGCTGATCATCTTCATGGCGTGGTCTGCCGGCGGCGGCATCTTGACTTATTTGGCCGCATTAAAGGGCGTTTCGAATGATCTCTATGAATCCGCATCGATCGACGGTGCGAACGGATTCCAGAAATTGTTAAAAATAACAATACCTATTCTCACCCCTGTCATTTTTTTCAACCTGGTGAATGGATTGATTGCCGCATGGCAGCTCTTCGCCCAGCCGATCTTTCTCGCGGCCAACGCCGGAAGCCTGCTTGCGGTCCCCTATGAACCTAACTATGTTTATCTCGTGCATGTCTATCAGCAAATCTTCGTCAATCAAAGGTTTGGCTATGGACTGTCGATGATCTGGCTGCTCTTTATATTTAGCATCGTCTGCACGCGACTTGTCTTTTATACGAGCAAATTTTGGGTCTTTTACGAGAATGAGACTGGCAGTGAACGCGTGAAGAAGAATAAGAAGAAGACCGCAGCAAGGCAGAAGGAGGTCTCTTCCGTTGCTTAGGAAAAAAAGCTTTGAAAGTTTTCTATGGTACTCAACTGCTGTTGTATTGGCCATTATTTTCCTGGTTCCACTGTACTTTACGTTTATCAACGCACTGAACGGCCTGGCGTCCACGCCTGTGCTTACCTTGCCCAAGACGCTGCATCCTGAAAATTTTGTCGAGGCTATCATACGCATACCGTTTTGGCGGTATCTCAAAAGCTCGGTTATCATCGTCAGTATTTCCGTATTTTTTGCGGTTTGGATCAATTTTATTCTCGGCTATGCGTTCGCCAGAATGAATGCGCCGGGAAAGGATATCTGGTTCAGCATTCTCATCTCGCTTATGATGGTGCCTGCGTTCGCCACTTCTATCCCAACCTATGTCTTGTTCAGCAAGATGCAAATTACGGATTCCTATTTGATTTGGATTTTGAACGGCATCGGCGGCAGTCCTTTCTATACCTTCCTGTTTCGCCAATTCATGCAGACGATTCCGAAGGAGCTTGAGGAAGCCGCAAGAATCGACGGGTCCACAACGGTCGGCATCATGTTCCGCATTATCCTGCCGCTTACGATTCCTGTCGTTGCCGTTGTCTTCATGTTCGAATTCCTGAATTCATGGGGGGATTTCGTCCAGCCCTTTATGTTTCTTAATGAAGAGCGTTGGCCGCTTTCGACTGCGCTTATGGGCGTTCGATACACGCTGCCCAACAACGCAAGTATCGTATTGGTGCCTCTGCAGCTGGCGGCTTCGCTGTTGTTTATGATCCCCTCAGTGATTGTCTACTTCGCTGGGCAGAAATATATCAAAGAAGGCATGATCACTTCCGGTCTGAAAGGGTAGCCAGCAGCTCGGCTGATGGAGAGGAGGTGGCGAGTATAATCGATGAGTCATCGGTTGATAATTCCGACCGATGCCTGCATGGGGAGGGTTATACCCTGCCGTCGATTATTATGTGTTCCTTTGGGATGCTGCGACGACGGTAGCTGCTCTGAATGCAGAAATATCTAAAGAGTGAATTTACGCATAATAACAAAACAGGGGCCCGGATCATTCAGTTCCCTGTTTTGTTTTTCAATCCAGTAACTAAACCGATCACGACAGCATGAAACAGCGGCAGTCTAGGACTTATTTTCAATCCCAATCTGCCGCTATCTTATTATTCTGCTTAGTCTAATACTTATTTCTTTCCTGAGAATAGAAACTATGTTATCTCAGCATACATACCGCCGCTTTGCTTCTCCCAATAGCTGCGGAAGCGTCCGTTTGTGCTAAGCAGCTGCTCGGCTGTGCCGGACTCGACCACTTCTCCTTGATCGATGAACACGATGTAGTCCGCTTCACGAATCGTGGAGAGTCTATGTGCGATAATGATTTTTGTGCAATTTGAAGCCCATTCTCCAAGGTCCCGCTGAAACGATGCTTCCGTCTCGACATCGAGCGCCGACGTTGGCTCATCAAGAATGAGGAGCGATGCGTCCCGAAGAATGGCTCTCGCAATCGACAAACGCTGCTTTTGGCCGTGAGACAGCTTAATCCCTCTCTCGCCAATTTCCGAATCGATTCCGCGCGGCAGCGCTTCGATGAAATCATAAGCCTGAGCCAGCTTGGCTGCGCGAATAATTTCATCACGGGTGGCGCCGGGTCTCCCCACCTCGATATTTTGAGCCACGGTACCGTCGAATAGAAATATATCCTGCGATACGAGCGCCATACGCTCGCGTACCGAATGAATCGCATACGATTCAAGCGGCTTCCCGTTAAGCGTGACCGTTCCCTGCTCAGGGTCATAGAAGCGGTAGAGCAGCTTTACAATCGTGCTTTTGCCTGCCCCGCTCGGACCTACCAAGGCAAGAGAGCTTCCTGCCGGAATAGAGAAGGATAAGTTTTGAAGAGTCGCTGTTCCTTCCACATATTGAAACGCGACCTCATTAAAGCGGACAGATGGCGCTCCCGGTGCTAGCGATTGCCCCGTCATCGTATCCTCTTCGGCCATATCCATAACTTCATATAATCGCCTCGCTCCGGAAACGGACCGTTGTAAATTGTTAATCGTGTCTACGAGCACCGTGAATGGCTCGGCCACCTTGTCCAGCAAGGTGATGAATGCGACGAGACCGCCTGCACCGATCTCGCCTGCTGCCATTAAGGCCGCACCGATACCGATTCCGGCAATATAGCCGATATGCCCAGGCAGATCTTTTACGATAGAGCGGATGGTGCTGATGTTGGTCAACAGTACATTGTAAGCCACGCCGCGCTGCTGGATTTCGGCCATTCGGCTGTCCACGTTATTTTCCATTTGATTCGATTTGACTTCACGGATACCGTGCAGCGTTTCACCGATGGTGAAGAATACGTCCCGCGTGACGCGGTTTTGCAGCTCTGCCGCTTGCTTGAATTTCGTTTTTAAAACCAGGCTGCTCAACATTTGCAGCGGGCCTATCGCAATAGCAATCAAACCGAGCAACGGGTGTACGGAGAGAAGATATATACCGACAAAAATAAAAGAAATCGGCAGGGCGATAAGCCGCTGCACATCAAAGACGATGAAGTTTTTGGCTATTTCCAGCTCATTATGCATGATATTTACGGAGTTGGAGCTGTGATTATGCTCGTGGAAGGAGAGTGGAAGACGCTGAAGATGACCGAGAATATTGCGCCGCATCTCATAGACGACCGACTCGTTGAGTGCGGAACGAATCCAGTTGTTTATAAAGGTAAAGACGAGCTGAAAGATGGCGATGCATGCAAATACGAGCAAAATATTCGCAAGCGAGCCGCGGGGCACATTCGGCGCCATGTTAAACAACCGGCGGCTTGTGTCGGCAAACAGCAGCGCCGCAGCGGTCAACAATAGCTGTGATCCGACCGCGCTGACGTAATACCATTTGTACTTTTTGATAATGGATAACAGATCAAGGAACGTCCGGTCCTTCAGTAAGGAAAAGACGGATTTCCTCGGGGCTTTAGAAGTGCCTTTGGATAAAGGTTGGAGACTCATGCCATCCTCCGATCTTATAATAGAAGCGGATTATTATTTTCAATATTGTAAAACATGAGCATGTTTTTTAACAACTACTAATATTGTTGTTGAGGCGTAGCAAGTAAAAAATCGTGCGCTTTTCTTACAGTGATCGGCTTGCACCGGTCGATATGGAAGATGGATTTCCACGTTTTAAATAAAATCTCCATTTGCCAGCGTAGGGAATATAGGTCATGGACATGCTCTTTCTTTGAATTTTTCAACTTCCTTATTTTGTTCATCCACGCGGATATTCAATTTTAACCGAGAAACATAATAAGCTCCTTCCACCGTTTTCGCTCGTTTGAACCATATAGACCGTCGTTGTTTTTTCCGGGGTCAACATCCACTTGTAAGAATTCTCCGGTTTTCAACTCGTATTCGAGTTGAATTTTCATACCAGCCATCATGTGAACAATAAACGATCGTTTTTTAGACTTTTTAAACAACAACTTAAAATGCCCCAAACTGACCATTGTTTTAGTCTATTAAAATCGTCTATTATTCAAGGTGTATTTAATATGCTAATCGAAGGTTTAATAGACAAATTGGGATTGAAAATGACTAAAATTGGCTATGCACGTGTTTCGACTTCCGATCAGTTCATGGATTTACAAATCGATTCTTTGAAGTCTTCCGGATGTGATCGTATTTTCGAGGAAAAGGTCTCCGGAAAGAAAAGTGATCGACCAGAGTTAGCTCGCTGCTTGGAGTACTTGCGTTCCGGGGATACATTAGTCATCTGGAAACTAGATCGACTTGGTCGGACGACAAAGCAGTTAATCGAGCTTTCGCATGATCTTAAAGAAAGAGGAATCAGTCTGCAGATCAGACCGGAGTATCTAAAGCAAAGCTATATCAAGTTCTCAAGTACAAAAACGCTTGAATCGGAAATTTTACTTACAGGCTCATGGAATTTCAGCGATCCTTTTTTTAATCGGACTCCTTTGCCTACGGCCATGGGAGTAATGGATCCTAGCAGGAAGGATGAATATGGAGTACCGAAGATCCAGGTTCATTATTCGTATAGTGAAACGGATAAGCAAGTCATTCGCCAAACGATACAAGGGGTAAAACATGTTTCCAGTATCGTGGGGCTCCTTTAATCTCTCGAAATGGCACGGTTTTTTTTATTTATTTTTGCGGTAGAAAGATGGTTTGACACCGTCTATTTTCTTAAAAGCTTTGCTGAATGACTGAATATCGGAGTATCCAAATTTTTCGGCAATTACAGTCAAAGATTCCGTAGTGAACTGAATTATCTCTTTCGCTTTTTCAATTCGTAACATCTGGTGATATTGTATCGGACTCATACCGAATGTTTTTTTAAACAAATGAATTAAATAAAACTTGCTTATTCCTGAGATGTGAACGAGTTCGTCCACTGTCACCTTTTGATCGATATGATGTTTCAAGTAGTTGCGAATTTTAACCAATTCATCCATGTTGGTAACCAGATGAGGATTCTGGTTCCAATAATTCTCGCGAAGGAGATGGATAAACAGTTGAATGAACATACCCTTCACATTGGTCTCGTAATAAGGCAGCTTCATTTGGAATTCATTAATAATTTCAAATAGCATATTCTCGATAATAATAGGATTTCGAAGCCTCAGGTGGCTCGCAATCTTAAGCGAATTACTATCCAAGACGTCTTCTCGGAACCACATCATTTCCTCCTCAGAAATCTCCTCCAACGGTTTAAAAGAAATTTTCACATCAGGACTGTCTTCCTTAAATATCAAATCAAAATGCAAATGTGGTTGCCGCAACATTCCGGTACCTATTTTCATAATGGAATGCGGTTGTTTCGGTCGAAATAGAAATAAATCCCCAGGTTCTCCTTCATAAGTTTGATTTTCGATGGTTACTTTTACCCTTCCTTCTTTTACATAAAGAAGCTCGTAATCAAATAGAACTCGTTCTTGCAAGTGCCATTGTGACGGAACTCTACTGTCCATTGCCACACGAATATATGGAGAAAGCTTTTGAAACAACATCGGGTCACCTCCGAGAGAAAAATAAATAAAAAGCAATATATGATAAGTATTGAAAAATTATTGCCAAGGACTTTTAACTTATACTAATATACAATGAATTCGTGGAAAGCGCTAACGTAAAGCGTTTCCAACATCATCAATACTTTAACAATACAGAACAACTTATTTGTATTGTATAAGCAGATGATGGGAAAGGCATGAATATTTTAGGAGGAAAAAACAATGAATGTATCCGCTGGGTGGATTGCCAATGATCAGGTTGTGTGCTGAATATCGACAACTGATTGCCTCGAAGATGGCCGGAACATGGGTTGTGGGATCGATAATACAAAATATAAAGGGGATGTTAGGTATGGCTTATCAGAAAAAAATGGGTTTGGTTGCTTTAGTTATCATGATGCTGATAATAGCAGTATTGTCGGGATGTACAGGCGGAAATGAAAAAGTAAGCAATACGGCAGGTAACAAAGAAGGTTCTGCGGATAAACAAAAGGACAAGTCCCTTACTGTGCTCGTGGAAGGTGGAAGCCCAGCTTTTAAAGTGGCCACAGCTACAGCAGAAGAATTCAAGACTGAAACTGGGTACGAAGTTAAGATAGAGGCTGTTCCTTATATCGGCGTTTTTGATAAGCTCAATGCGGAATTGAAAGCCAAAACGGGTTCTTACGATGCCGCGATAATCGACATTCTGTGGTTTCCCGCATTAGCGAATGGCTTAGAGCCAATGGACGACCTGTTTACTGACGAAGTGAAGAACGACTTGTATCCTAACTTGATTGAAGGCGGGAAAGTAGCTGACAAAATTCTCGGCATGCCGGTTTGGACTAACTCCAAAACCATGTTATACCGCAAAGACCTTTTTGAAGATGCGAAAGAAAAAGAAGCTTTCCAAAAGGAATACGGTTATGAACTGAAGGCGCCTACCACCTGGCAGGAGTATCGCGACGCAGCGAAATTCTTCACACGCGACACGGACAACAATGGCGAGATGGATATGTACGGTACAGGTGTATTAGGTAAAAATAACGGAGATTCCGTTGCGAGCTGGCTTGATCATGCGTTGCAAGCCGGAGCAGATCAACTCGTAGTCGGTGAAGACGGTAAAGCAAATGTAAATACAAAACCGTACGTAGATGCTTTGGATTTCATCAAGAAGGTTTTGAGAGAAGACAAATCGGCACCTGAAGGCGCTTTGAATATGGCTTCTGACGAAATTGCCGAGCTGTTCTGGAATGGCAAGATGGCAATGATGCTGGAATGGGGACATTTCTTCGTCCCGTCTAATGATCCTGCCAAATCGAAAGTAGCTGGAAAAGTAGCAGCTGCGCCGATGATCGCCGGAGAAGCCGGAGTTGGTGTTGTACCTGGTCCATGGTATCAAGTCATCCCAGCCTCCTCCAAGCAGAAAGACATCGCTAAAGAGTACATTAAATTCCTTTACGATCGCAATGACCAATACTTGGCTGCAATTGGTGTAGCCGCTCGTAAATCTATACTTGAAACTAGCGGACAGAAGCCTGAGTACGCTCATCTGCTTTCGCTTGGCGAGACTTTGGCAGCTAAGCAAACAAAGAACCGCCCTGTACTTGAGCACTGGAACGAGATTGAAAGCGAAGCGCTGATTCCTGCTGTACAAGCAGCTTTGTCGGGCAAAAAGACACCTCAAGAAGCACTGGATGAAGCAGCTGAGATCATAAACGAAATTCAAGGTCAATAAAAATGAATGTTTTGAGCGGAGGAGGGGCTCGCCTATCCTCCGCTTTCTTTAATCGAAATGAAAAGGATGTGACTCCATGACCAAGAGTGATCGGAGAACAGCCCTGTTATTCTTTTCACCGGCTGCTGTTTTCATGATTCTATTTTTCGTTTATCCCATGTTTCTTCTGGCAAGAGACAGTCTGTTCGATTCCAAAACCGGTACACAATTTGTCGGCGCAGAAAATTACGTCACTGCTTTAACCTCGGCCCGTTTCTATCACTCCCTTTACAATACTATCGTTTTTGTAATTGGAGCGGTGTCGATCGAGCTCGTGCTCGGATTAATTCTGGCGCTGCTGTTAAGCACGGGTTTCAAAGGCAGTCATTTTGCGCGTACGTTATTTTTAAGTCCGCTTATGATCGCACCGCTTGTTTGCGGCTTAATTTGGAAGTTTATGCTCAACGATCAATTCGGAATTCTTAATTCCTTTCTTTTCAAGATGGGTATCATTGATAGCCCGCAGAGCATCTTGTGGTTGTCAGACGAAAGATTTGCGCTTCTGTCCTGCATGATAGCAGATATCTGGCTGACTACGCCGTTTATGATGCTGATCCTGCTGGCAGGCATACAAGGCATACCCGAAAGTCTGTACGAAGCAGCGCACATTGACGGAGCGAATAAGAGCCAATGTTTCTGGCGCATTACACTGCCATGTCTTCGTCCGGTTATCGTCGTCGCCGTCCTGATAAGAATGATTGATGCGGCACGCTCGTTTGATATCATTTGGGTGTTGACCCAAGGAGGCCCTAACTTCTCCTCTTCCCTTCTGAGCACGATGATTTATAACACGATGGCTCGTTATAATCAGGTTGGATATTCCAGTGCGCTTGCCATATTATTTATGGTCGCGTTAATGTCAATTTGCGGGTTTTTCATGATGCGGTTATGGAATCCGAACAAGAAAGCAGTATGACACAGGGGGTTATCAATTGACTACGTTCACTAAACAAAGATTAACGGTAAGCTCCATGGTAATCCTGCTTTTAACGGGATTGTTTGTGCTTGCCTTCTTATTCCCTTACGTATATTTAATCATGACTTCCCTGAAAGAATCAGCTGAAGTCATCTCATCTACCCCGACCTTAATTCCTAGTGTATTCACATTGGAAAATTACCGGACGATGTTTGATTTACTTCCGATTGCAAAATATTTTGGCAACAGCTTTTTTACCGCAATTTCCAGTACCGTAATAAGTGTATTTCTCGGATCGCTCGCCGCATACGGCCTGTCCCGGTTTTCCTCCCGTTTGGGTAATATGTTTTTATTGCTGACTCTCGGCGTACGAATGGTGCCTTTAATCAGCGTGGCGGTTCCGATGTACGGAATTATAAACCAGTTGGGCCTGTACGATACGAAATTCGCGTTGATCCTTGTGTATACAAGCATTAATATTCCATTCGTGATTTGGATGATGATTGGATTTTTTGATGGATTGCCAAAAGAGCTGGATGAATCTGCACGTGTGGATGGCTGCAGCAGGCTAGGTGCGTTTATAAAGATCATTCTGCCCATTTCCCTGCCCGGCTTGGCAACAACCTCCATCTTTTGTTATATGCTTTCGTGGAATGATTTTTTGATGGCATTGATGATGACCAGTACATCTGCTAAAACAATGCCTGTCGGTCTTTCCGAATTTTTGGGCGCGTATAATCTTGATTTAGGGCCCATGACGGCCGCGGCTGTCTGTTTCAGTTTACCGGTAATGATTTTCTCCATCATGATTCAAAAGTATATTGTAAGCGGCATGACGATGGGAGCAGTAAAGGAATGAGTGAAATGGAGAACACTATGACCAATTCGGTTACTTCTTGGAGGAAACACTCCGGAATAATCGGATAGAATCGAGTGGTCTGGTTTTTGCTGAAAACGTAAATACGACCCTGGCATTTGTTCATTTAAAAGAAGATGGAGAGCGTTCGTTCAGTTTTTACCGAAAACCGGGCGCAGATCTTATGCTAGAGGAGAATGAAGTGAATTATGATCTAATCAGAAAAGGTCGGGTGTTTCATTTCGGCTCGGTTTCGTTGACGGGTGAACCATTTAGGACGGCGACAATGAAAGCAGTTAAATTTGCAAAACAACAAGGGTTGTTAATATCTTACGATCCGAATTTGAGAGAACCGTTATGGGATTCGCTGGACGAAGCCAAAGTCATCATTTCAGAGGGCTTGCATTACGCTGATGTGCTAAAAGTATCGGAAGAAGAGCTTCATTTTTTGACAGACAGTACGGATTTAGATGAAGGAAAGAAATGGATATGGGATAAATTCGGCATTTCAGTCAATTTTTGTCACCCTAGGTAATAAAGGCTGTTTTTACAGATTGCGAGGAGAAGTGGGCAGTATCCCTGCCTACCGAGTTAAAGCGATTGATGCAACGGGGCATTGACCGTTATGTCTTGATGTTCTCGCCCATGGGGATGGGCGACCGGAAAACCATTTATCTCGTTGGAGACATGGATTATGTAAGCGGCAAATTTACCTGGGATGAAATGGGCGATATCGATACAGGTTTCGATTATTACGCACCGCAATCGTTTCTTGACGGCAAAGGAAGAAGAATTATCATTTCTTGGCTAAACGCATGGGATTGGATGCCTTGGTTCAAAAACTTCGGACCAACCGAGAAAAACCATTGGTGTGGGGCCATGTCAGCTCCAAGGACCGTGGAGCTGGACGCCGACGGAAGGTTGAAATTTACACCGGTGGAGGAATTGAAAGTGCTCAGGAGGGAGCATTACCATTTAGAGAATACAATCATTACCCCAGGAGGAAGCGCTGTACTGCCCAAATATGTCGGCAGCGACTGTTTGGAGATCAAGGCGGAATTCCAACTGGAGGGAAGTAAGGCTGAAGAGATCGGCTTTGTATTAAGAGCTTCTTCCGATGGAACGCAGCAAACGATTCTTTCCTATAATCTACAATCGAAGGAGCTTCGTTTTAACCGCAATCACTCTGACGGGTGGAGTGAAGGCATTCAATCGACCAAACTGGAAACATCGGACGATAAAACGTTGAAGCTTCATATCTTTATTGACACATGTGTTATAGAGGTATATACGGACGATTACCGTACGGAAGTAACCAATAATATCTATCCGGATCCAGCAAGCATAAACATGGATGTATTTGCAACTGGGGATCAGGCCAATCTGATTTCAATCGATATCTGGAAATTGTGTTTATGAACAAACACACTAAATTGATAGGAGAATTTATTTATGGCTAGTAAAAATTATTACGACGTAACAGAGTGGCCTGTCGGTAATCCGTATGAGGATATTGGTGAGGTAATCAATAGCATTATAGCAGATATTAAAAATAGGCAAACGGACACTGATGTGAATAAAGGCGGAAAGCCGGGTGCGGTTATCTATATTCCACCGGGAGATTATCATCTTGGCAGTCAAGTAGTTATAGACATCAGTTATCTTAAAATTATGGGTTCTGGACACGGGTTTACATCTTCGAGTATTCGTTTTAATACTTCTGAGAATGAATGGGCGGATTTGCATGAATTGTGGCCGGGAGGAAGTCGCATACTCGTAGATATTCCCCTAGAAGTAAATGACGAGGAATATAAAGGAGCTGCATTTTATGTTGAACGAAGTGGAAATCCCCGAATAAGTTCGGTAGAGTTTTCTGACTTTTGTATCGATGGTTTGCATTTTATTGAAGATGGTTCAGGAGAAACAAATCCGGAAAACACATACACTAACGGGAAAACGGGTATTTATGTTGCAAGTGCTTGTGACTCATTTCGGATTACAGGCATGGGGTTTGTGTATTTAGAGCATGGAATTACTATTTATCATGCAGATGCACTGACTATACATGATAATTTCATAGCTGAATGTGGTAACTGTATAGAACTACGAGGTTGGGGACAGGCTTCAAAAATAACCGATAACTTGATAGGAGCCGGTTTTAAAGGATATTCAATTTACGCTCAAAATTTTGGTGGACTTTTGATTACAGCGAATAATGTTTTTCCACGAGGTGCGAGCAGTATCTATTTTGATGGTGTGACACGTTCCAGTATCACAAATAATAGACTACATTCATTTTATCCAGGAATGGTGGTATTCAGGGAAAATTGTTCGGAAAACTTGGTTTCTTCAAATCACTTTTTACGTGACCATGAACCTTGGACTCCTTTTCTGGGAATAGACAATGGTTTAGATGATTTGTATGGTCTCCTCTATATCAGTGGCAATAATAATTCTGTAATTGCTAATCACTTTTCTGAAGGAATTAATACTCAGAACATCAAGCCGGTAGGTGCAACACCTGTAATCATACGTATTGTTTCGGGTAATGGAAATTATCTTTCTAATAATCATGTTGTTGCCACGGAGGTTCATGCCAAGATAAGTGATTCTTGTTTCTCTGCGCAAGTAGACGCTTTGTTGACTACCGAAGCATCAGAGCCGCTTACCGTAACAACAGTATTGGTAGAAAAAGAATCGCTTCAAAATACGATTCTTGATTCGGGAAGTGATGCACAGGTTGTTATGGACAAGACTGTAAATGCATTCAGAGCCACTCCAACGCCAGGAGCATAAATAATATATTCAACTATGTTTTTGTGGTAGTTTTTGTTCCAAAGTTTCAATTGCAAGTAGGACACTTGAATTATTTCGTTTGTCATTTAATTTTTGGGGTGCTGCCTAGCGATGGAAGTGCCTCTTTTTATAGTGTTTCCCATATTTGGCAAGCCTGATCCAAGCATTTACCACCATGCCGTAAACCAGCTTGGCGTCATGCCTGAAGAAGCATGGATGGTCGGAGACAATTTTGAGTGGGAAGTGATTGCTCCTCAGCAAATAGGCATTAAAGGCATTTGGATCAATCCCAAAGGGATAGATACGGCTTCCTTTCACCATATACAGCCCTATCAATCCATAAATACGATTAACGATCTCGTGAAAATGCTGAACGGAATCTGACTCATTTAGGCGCCCACCTTAGGCAATGGATGACCGTCAATAATTAATCCGACGCCTTCTTGGCAGACGCCATACTTTTCCCACGGGCATGAAGCGCATAGATGGCTGATATCCGTTGTCACGATCTTCTCCGCTACGCGGCTGCATATATTGTGCCAGCTGTCCCGGTCATTAGGAGCAAGTCCCAGCTTCGTCAAAATCGCCGCATCCTGATGATAAACGGTTCCTTCGCAATGGTTTGTTTTGTCAGGCGGATAGGCGCGGCAAACATCATCGGGACCGGTGATAATCTCGATCTCGGTTTCCGGCGAGGTCCGCAGCTTTTCATAGATGGCTGTCATATTGACGCAAAAATCAGCAGAGTAACCCATGCCGCGGTAACCTAGCAGACAGAGCAAATGATGGCCGCGCAATCGGATTGTCATAACAGTGATGCCCCCTATACTGCAAATCGAAATATGTTAACCATTTTATCACAAGAACGGGTTTACATATAGACGGGTTTTAAGGGAATAGGGTCATCAGCTTTATCATCTTAGTCGAGAAGACTCCCTCTTCAATGACCACGCTTCAAAAGCAAAAAGAATGCTGTACAATCGTATACGACCAAACAAACAAATGGTAATATCGCGGTGTCAGGCAACCATATCAAGCTGCCGAAGCTCGGTTTGGTTCGTTTTTCCAAAAGTCGCGCAGTTGAGGGAAGAATCCTAAATGCTACTGTTCGCCTTCATCCAACCGGTTCGTATTCATGAGCGCATGGCTAACGCACGAAACGATTACTTGCATAAAATCTCTACCGAGATCGTCAAAAACCACATTGCTGTGGCGCGCAACTTTGCCAGCAGCCAAATATGCTCTTGCTGTAGAAAGAAGAACAAAGACGCGAAGAATCTCGCTTTGCGTGAATGGGAATGCCCATGCCGCGGCAGTCATCACCATCGCTATCTGAACGCAAGTATTAATCTGAGAAACGAAGCCATCAGGCTTCTAACCGTAGGGTCTACCGGGATAGCCTAATCCACTATTTGCCCGTTAGGGTGAAGTTCTTAGGAATCCCCTTCTTCAAAAATCAATTGATTTAAAAAGGGGTAGTTCAATTAGCTAGATATTTCTCCTGAATAATGCTCAAATGATGAAGCTCATGGCCGGCATTTATGTAGGCCAGCGCTCTTGCAGATATGACACTGTCGTTGGCGATGCCCGTTTTAGACCAAGCCTCGTCGGACAAGCCGCGCAATAAGGTAAGAGTAGCACGGCGAACGGACACATAGTCCTCGATGACCTGCGACAATGTCCATGATTGAAATGACGCTTCCTTCATATAATCATCCTGGTTGTAACCGGGAAGCGGCGTCTTGTCGCCTCGCGCTATACGGAGCAATCGATAGCTCATTATACGTTCATTATCTGAAATATGGCCGATTACTTCTTTCAACGTCCATTTTCCGGGTGCATAACGATAATTTGCCTGCTCTTCCGTAATGGATGAAAATAAGGCAATGGAGTGCTCTGTTTGTTCTGCAAGGATATCCGTTATGCTGCCATCCCCCACTAACCTAACATATTGCTCCTGATAAGCGGTGTATTCAGCGTTTGTCGGTCGTTGCCGCATGCATGAAGCCTCCTTTTCTTTTTGGAAAAGTATAGCATATTGCCCGCATTCATCAAGCGCTATTTGCACAGTTATCCGCTCCGCTTCTTCTCGCGGTATTGTCCCGGCGTAATGCCCTCCTGCTTGCGGAAGGAGCGGATAAAGTTTTGCGGATTGTTGTACCGAAGCTTCGTGGCAATATCCTTGATCGGCATCTCGCTGTCCGATAGCCATTTCTTCGCCATTTTGAACCGGTACATCGATAGATACTCGCTGAATGAATAGTTCGTTTCCTTGCGGAAAACGCTGCTTAAGTAGTTGGCGTTATAATGCAGCCGCGACGCGCATTCCTCCAGCGTCAGATCGGTATCGTAATGATGCTGCACGAGGTCGATAATCTGTTCGGAAATGTTGTGGTACTGCGCTTCTTGTCTGTCCTTGAAGATTTTGATCATCGGATAAACGACATTCGTCCAGAACCAATCCTCTATTTCTGCCGCCGTATGCAGCTCGAGCAGCTCCTCCAGCAGTGATCCCTTCATCGGGTGAATTTGGTTTAGGCTGACGCCCGACTCCTGCATGACGATCAGCAGGTTATTGAGCAGCCGGGCAAGCGGGATTTGGTATTCCTGCGGCGACAGCTCCACGGAGAATACAGCATGCAAAAATGGTTTCAGCAGCTCCTTCGATTTATCCTTCTCTGCCAGCTTTATCGCATCCATCAGCTCATTCTCGATATGTCCCGGGTAGTTTAAGTTCAAGTAATGCTTGCCTGCATTCACGTTCGCATACTGGATAATGATGCCCTTGCCTAATTTCATCCGGTGCTTCAGCGCCTCGAGTCCTTCCCGGTAGGCAAGGGCAATCGAAGCAAACGAGCTGAACGGCAAGCTCATCCCAATGCTGACCTGAACGTTCAAAAAGCTGACGATCTGCTGCTGCAAATGCTCCGTTAACGCATACTTGGCATTATGAAAGGTCTCCGCATCGCACTCTGTGCTTCCGATAATCGTCACGATCGTTTGATCCATAATGACCGGAGCAAGCCGCTGCTCGGCAGGAATCAGCTCCTCGATGATATTATGAACAGCGAACAGCAGCAGCTCAAGGTCATCCTTCGAATAGCGGCTGTTATCGAGAAAATCGATTTGCAGCGTAATAGCGGCCATCGTTTTCCACTCATTCAATTGCGTGCCATATCCGAATTGCGTCAGCTTCTCCGGGATGTCGCTTGGCTTCAAGTTCCCTTGGAATGCTTTCATGAGGAAAAAGGTGCGCAATTGATGAATATGCTGACGAACCTCCTTCTCCAGCTCCGATTTGGACTGAAACAGATGAGTGACCCGCTCGCCTATCGCTTGAAACTCGTTCGTTTTCCGTTTCTGAATGTCCGTCAGCCGCTCGCCAATTTGGTTAAGCAGCAGTTGGATCGGCGAATACATCCGGCGCGAACCAAACCATGCGAGCAGCATCGACAGCCCAAGCATAAACAGGCACACATACAGCGTGTAAGTGCCGATTTTGTTCGATTCCTTCGTAATGCTCGCAATGGAGGTGGCCGATAAATAGATCCAGCCGTTCAGGCCGGAACGATAGTAGGTGATCGAATAATCCTTCTGGTTAATCGTCGTCGTAAATTGATCGGATGCCTCGGAGAGCTGTCCCATATTTAAGCCGCTTTCGATGACGGGTTTTCCAATCAGCGATTGATCGTGATGCAGCAGTATACGGTACTGATCGTCCAAAATCATCATGTTGGTGGAAGGATCGCTATCATTTTCGAGCAGCTCCTGCAGACTGCAGGTTGGGATGTTGGCCAGCGCCAATCCGTATTTCTCAAGTCCGGCCGTCGGAAGCTTTTTCACAAGACTAATGCTGTAACTGCAAGCGGCACTCCCCGCAGCTTCTTCACTATAAAACCAGCTGGACGGATTCAGCACCCAAGAGGTGCTTTCGGGCAGCTGCATCAGGCTCGCCAGCTCATCGTAATAACCGTATTGTTCAAACGGATACAAGCCGGAATTTTTGATCATCCAGTTGTGCCGGTCGTTAATGAGAATGACATCCTCCAGCTTCGTATCGAAAGATTGCATATGCCGGATCTCGCTCCGCAAATCGTCGTATATGAGAAACTCGTTCACCGTGAGCGGCTGATTCATCGCTTTTTTCAGCACTGTCGAGTTAATGACCTGATTGAGCGTGTGGTTGACAGTCGTCAGTTTCTGCTCTACATTTGAGTTGATTTGCATGATCAACTGCATTTTTCCAGCGTTAACATTTTTCTGAATTTCATTTGAAGACGTAACATATGAGAAAGCGCCGATGAAAATAACCGGGAGCGTGCTGAGCAGAAAGCCGAAGATCGTCATTTTGCTTAGAAATGTTAAAGACCGCACAGCAACCAACACCTTATCTAGGAATGAGTGATCATTAGATTTATTTTAGTAAACGCATACATTTTGGGCAATAATCATCTGCTTGGCATATAATCATTTCTTTAGATTATGGGGTTAAACTGCTGTTAAGACAAGGAGGATTCCAATGAGCAACGGTCGGAGGAACATGTTCAATCGGAAGGGCTGCAGCATTCTTATCCTGCTTATGGCCCTCTTCTTATGCGCCTCGTGCGCATTGGTACCATCCGCAAATAACGGAGCGGATGACAGTGCGAGACCGACCTGTTCCATACCTTGAATCGTACATCGGAAGGCGGCTTCTGGCACAAGGACAAATACCCCTACAATATGTGGCTGGACGGTCTGTATATGGGCGGGTATTCGCATTGAAATATGCGAATGCCTACGGCGAGCCAAGCTTGCGCGATATGGTTCTGCAGCAGGAGCAGCTGATGCGGCGCTATATGAGGGACGAGAAGACGGGACTGTTCTACCACGCATGGGATGAGAGCCGCCGGATGCCGTGGGCCGATCCCGAGACAGGCTGCTCGTCGGAATTTTGGGGCCGTTCGCTTAGCTGGTATGGCCTCGCGGTAGCTCAGTTTCTGGACGAAATAGCGGAAGGCGAAGCCGGACGCGCCGGGCTCGAAGCGTCGTTGGCCGATTTCGCGCAGGCGATAGCTCGTTACCAGGATGCGGAGAGCGGACTGTGGTATCAGGTAGTGGATAAAGGCCATTTGGCGGACAATTGGCTGGAAACATCATGTTCTTGCTTGTTTGTCTATACGCTGGCTAAGGCATACAAATTTGGTCTAGCCGGTGAGGAGTGCCTGGAAGCGGCGAAGCGAGGTTATAAAGGTTTGATTCGGGTGCTCCAGTTCGATGAGCGGGGACGGTTCATCCTCCCGGATATTTGTATCGGAACCTCGGCCGGCGATTACGAAAACTACGTCACCCGTCCGACCAGCAGCAATGATTTGCACGGCGTCGGCGCTTTCGTGATGGCGTGCGTCGAGATGCAGTCGCTGATCGGTAAAGAGTAGGGTAGACTTTAATGTGAAAAAGCTCTGCGGCCGTTCCAGCCGCAGAGCTTTTGCTTAAAAATTATGACAGTATAAGGTTGCCGACTATATGGGCTATACCAATCCGAAAACCTAGACACTAGCCTTCTTGCAAATTCTAGAGTCTAGGATCTAGAGTGAAGACTCTAGATTAGAGCTTCCCTTACTGGGCACAGAGTTTTGCCTGTATTTCATCCAGTGAAATCAGGCACGATTCGCCGCGATTGTTGCGTTTGAGTGGAAATCATACAGTCAAAACCATTCAAACTAGCCAACACGGGGCCTATCTCGTCTATTTGACTGCACAAAATCCACTCAAACTATCCTAACGTCTCCTTGCCGCTGTTTAACTGTATGAAATCCAATCAAACGGCTAACGAGCACCTCCACTGGGATCAAAAGAATGACATCAAGCCAGTTATAGGACCTGCTCCAGAAAACGCGCGGCGCGTTCGCTTTGTGGCTTGGTGAAAAACTGCTCCGGCTTCGTCCGTTCGACGAGCTTGCCGTCGTCGAGGAAGTAGATCGTGTCAGCCGCTTCGCGGGCAAACTTCATTTCATGCGTCACGATGAGCATCGTCATGCCGCTGTCCGCGAGGCTGCGAATGACGTTCAGCACTTCCTTCACCATCTCGGGATCGAGCGCCGAGGTCGGTTCATCGAACAGCATGATATCGGGCTCCATCGCGAGGCTGCGGGCGATAGCAACACGCTGCTTCTGACCGCCGGACAAGCGGGACGGGTAGCTGTCCGCTTTGTCTGAAAGGCCCACACGTGCAAGCAGCTCCTTCGCTTTCTTGCGCGCTTCTTCAAGCGGCATCCCTTTGACCTGGGTCGGCGCGAAAGTAATGTTGTCGATGACAGTCATATGCGGAAACAGATGGAAGTGCTGAAACACCATGCCGATACGCTGCCGGACGCGGCCAATATCGGTTTTCGGATCGGTGATCGCAACCCCGTCAATCGTGATTGTGCCGGAAGTCGGCGTCTCAAGCATATTTAAGCAGCGCAGAAAGGTGGATTTGCCGGAGCCCGATGGGCCGATTAACGCAACTACCTCTCCGCGTTCTACCGTTGTTGTGATTCCTTTGAGTACTTGATTCTTGCCGAACGTTTTGGTTAAGTCGGTTACATTAATCACTGCGGCGCAGCCTCCTTTCAAGCTTACGGGCGAACGAGGTTAAAATGAGCACGAGCACATAGTAGATCGCTGCGATGAACAATAGTACTTCTAAAGAGCGGAACTCGATCGATCGAACAACGTCGGCGCGCCGCATCAAATCAGTTACTCCGATGACGGATACGAGCGAGGATTCCTTCAGCAAAGCAACGCATTCGTTTACGAGCGCAGGCAAAATATTTCGCAGCGCCTGCGGGAAAATGATGCGGGTCATCATCTTGCGGTAAGGGACGCCGAGCGCGATAGCGGCCTCGCGTTGTCCTTTGTCGACGGCCAGAATACCGCCGCGGATCGTCTCGGACAAATAAGCGGCAGAGTTGAGACCGAATGCAAGACCGGCTGCCATCAGCGCAGGTATTTCATAATTGAAAAGCTGCGGAGTTGCATAATAAATAATAGTAAGCTGGACAAGCAGCGGCGTGCCGCGGAATACCGAAGTATAAGCGGTCGCGAACCACTCGAGCGGCTTCATGCCGGATATTTTGAATAACGACAAAATCGTTCCCCACACAAGGCCAAAGATCGCTGACACAAGCGTAAAGAGCAGCGTCACGTAGACGCCTTTTAGAAGGAAGGGGATGTAACCTTGCAATACACTAAAGTCGATGTTCAACAGATTGGACTGTTCCTTCTCATCGGAAAACCACTTTTGAGTGATTTCCTCAAGCTTGCCGTTTTCGGCCATTTCCGCCAGCACGCCGTTAAAATCGTTAACGAGCGCCGACTCCTTCGGAAACGCGATGGCATAGCCATTCTCAGCGGAGTCCGCAGGAAGGAAATGCATCGTCAAACCGGGGTTAGCGTTCGTCATTTCGACGGCGACAGCATCCTCTACGATGGCAGCATCGATACGGCCGGAATTCAGCTCTTGGATAAGATCGGGAATTTTGTTCAGCTTCTTGAGCTCTGCGCCTTCAATCGTTTCAGCGTACAGATCCTGCGTAGAGCCTAGCTGAGCCCCGACCCGTTTGCCTGCCAGTGACTCTGCCGATTCAAGCGGCGCAGACTTCTTGGACACAATCGTATTGCGGGCTGCGTAATAGATGTCGGAGAAATCGACGTTTTGCCTGCGCTCGTCCGTTGCGGACATAGCGGACATAACGAAATCGACCCGACCGGTTTGAAGCGCGGCAATGAGGCCGTTGAAATCCATGTTTGCGATCTCAAGTTCATATCCGAGCTGGCTGGTGATATACTTGGCTATATCAATATCTAAACCAATGATTTCACCGTTGTTTTTCGCATCTACACTTTCATAGGGCGGATAATCGGCCGACGTACCCATCACAAGCTTCTTTTTCTGGCCTTCAGCCGGAGCATCCGCAGCGCTTGCCGCGCTTACCGTACGAGAGTCATTTGCTCCCAGTGGCAACGCTTGTCCGATAGCCAGAAACAGAACCACGAAGGCGATGAGCGAAAAATAAATGACTTTAAGCTTTTTTCTGTTCATATTGTCCTCTTTCTTTTAATCTCAGTTTCTCTACAACTTAGAAATTATATGATCTCGTCTATCCATTTGTAAATAACCAAGTAGAACGATTTTATTGCAGCTTCCATAACTGGTTAAGAATTACTTTTATTATATCCATAAGCAAGGGAATCTATTTTCTTGGGAAAAAGTACGGTTTGGGCGAAACGGCGCTTAGCGTGCATCGTATAACAAGAAAGATTCTAATAAGGAAGGGAGGTGAATACATTGTTCGAGCTTGAGCTGCATGACGTCATACCGTATTTGTTTTCCATTAGCTTGCTTTACACCTTGGCTTACGCCTATGCCTCGCATTTACATTCAGGGGCATATGAATATTGGGAATGGAGTCAAGTCGTAAGCATCCTGTTTATTGCACTGCCCCGGGTGCTTATCCGTACCGTTCCGATTCATCATTGGCTAGCCAGAAAAGTAAAAAGAAAAGAATCGCCCGATGACGACATAGCAGACTGCTCCGCCTCGTTTGCCCAGCTATTTTCAAACAAACGAGGAGGATTTCTATGCAAAAGAACAATGTATTCCCTTCATTAAAATATGTACGTATGATATTAGCCGGTATGCTGCTGGCTTGCTTGCTTCTCGTAAGCGGCTGCAGTACGGCGAGCGGAACAATCGACGGAAATACGCCGGGCGTTTTTAACCACTATGTCATTTATCCGCTCTCTGCTGTTCTTCAATACCTTGCCGGCATGTTCCACGGTAACTACGGTATCGCGATAATCGGTATTACTCTCATCATTCGGCTGGCGTTGTTGCCGCTCATGATGCGTCAATATCGCTCCCAGCATCAAATGAGGCAGAAGATGACGGTGCTGCAGCCGGAGCTTAAGCAGCTTCAGGAGAAGTTCAAAGGGAAGTCGGATACGGAGTCCAAGCAGAAGCTGCAGCAGGAGACGATGCAGCTGTACCAGAAGCATCAGGTCAATCCGCTTGCGATCGGCTGCTTGCCGATGCTCATTCAGCTGCCGATTTTGACGGGCTTGTACTCCGCGATCAAGCTGACGCCGGAGCTGGCCGGGCATTCCTTCCTATGGTTCCAGTTGGGCGCGCCGGATATTGTGCTTCCTATGTTAGCGGCGGTTGTTTATTTTATCCAGTTCAAGGTGTCGCAGACGACGCAGCAGGGGACGGATTCCGCGCAGCTGAAGCAGCTTGCTTTTATGGGGTACTTATCCCCGGTTTTAATGGGCGTATTTGCTTTATCTGCTCCTGCTGCCATATCTCTGTACTGGGTGACGGGCGGTTTGTTCATGATTGCGCAATCCTATCTAGCCAAAAAAGTGTATCCGTCAGTGGAGGAAGTCGCGCTTAAAGGCGGCGCATAAAACGAAGGAGACGATCAGATGTCAGTCGGTGTACTAGCTCATTTATTCGGAAGTTTGCCATACAAGGAGCTTGCTCCAAAAGTAGCGGCGGGCGGCTTCAGCCATGTGCAGCTCGCTTTGTGGAAAGCAATTAGCGATGTCGATTTCAGCAAGCCCGGCAATTTGAGTCCGGGTCTTGCGAATGCAATTGGCGAGAATTTCGATAAGCACGGCATTGCGATTTCGGTGCTCGGCTGTTATGTCCATTTGTTCGACCGCAACGAGGAGCTGCGCCGCCAAAACGTCAAACGGTTTAAAGAGCTGCTGCGTTACGCGAAGTTTTTCGGAGCACCGATGGTAGCTGCGGAAACCGGACGGAATGAAGGCGATGAGTACACCGATCGTGATTGGTTGATAATGAAAGAGACGCTAGAGGAGCTAGTGGAGGAAGCAGAAAAGTGGGGCGTATTTATCGGACTGGAAGCGGCAAGCGGCCATTTGATCGGTACAGCCCCGGAACTTGCGCGAATGCTGGAGGAGGTTCCTTCCTCCAATATCGGCGTCGTGCTCGACCCAGGCAACCTGCTGACCGCTGAAAATTTTGCACGGCAAAATGAAGTGATCGAGCAAGCGTTCGAGTTGCTTGGCGACCGCATTATTGCGGCCCATGCGAAGGATCGTTTTCTGCTTGAGGACGGCAGCCTGAGTACGGTGCCTGCCGGATTCGGTACGATGAATTATGAGCTCTACATGAAGCTGCTTAATCAATATAAGCCGCATGCTTATATCATCATGGAGGAAGCGAAGGAGCATCAAATGGCGCAGTCCAAGGCGTATATTGATGAGACCCGCGGGCGGGTGTAACGTTATTTAAATATGAAAAACAGCTGACCACGGAGAAGAAGGATCCTCCCGGGCTGCTGTTTTTTTGTTTTCCAGAAGTGCTGGATGGAACCGGCTGGGAGGCATCAGCTGCAGACACCTGCGTAACAGGCTATATTGGATTTTTGTAGTAGCTTTACGATTTCACCTCACAACTGCGCTTCTATATTGGATATTTCCACTAAGAATGGCTCAAAGTGCTTCGAATAGTGTTAAAATCAGCTCTTTTAAGGCGTCTATATTGGATAAATACAGTATAGCCGTGAAATTGTCCTCAAAGGTAGTTTTATAATGGAGCAAATCCATGATGGATTAGCGATGACCAACTGTACGAGCAGTTTGATTCCTAGCTGATGAGACTCTCAGGTGGATAAAAGCTGGAATACTCCGCAGCAATAATAATTGTATAGAGAAGACTGCGCCAGAGATAAAGGACTATCCTCCCGATAAAGAGATCTTAACGGGATGATAGTCCTTTTTTTTTACAAATAACGGCTACAGCACATTCAAATGCGGAATAACGAGTCCGCCATACGCGAAGGCGATAACGATTACGATTGCCGGGTGGATCTTGCGGAACTGCATTGCCCAGAATGCGACAGCTGCTATGATGAGCGATTGGATAATGCCGATCGATTCGACGGAGCTTTCGGCCATTTGCCAGGTTAGCAGCAGCATCATGATGGCGATTACCGGCTGCACGAGCAGCGTCATTCCTTTGACGACCGGCGATTGGCGGTGGCGCTGCAGCACGTTGAGCAGAAGGATCAGCGCTGCTGCGGATGGAACGATCGTTGCCGCCAAAGCGACAATCGAACCGACCCAGCCGCCGACGTCGTAGCCAACGAACGCGGCGATCTTCGTTGCGATGGGACCCGGGAGCGCGTTGCCTAAAGCCAGTATATTTGAAAATTCGACGGGCGTCGTCCACTCGTGATTCGTTACGATTTCCCTGTACATAAGCGGAATCGACGCCGGGCCGCCGCCATATCCGAGCATGTTGGCAATAAAGAATCCGATAATTAAATTAATCCATTCCACGCGTTACGCCCTCCTTGTGCTGCACTCTTTGCTGCTGCTTGCGCAGTTTTCTCTGCTGAAGGGCCGCAACTGTCCGCAGGTGAAAAGCGCCGTAGCCGAGGAATAAAATAATGACGATGGCAGGGTGGATATGAATGCCTTGCAGCAGCCCGAATGCTAAAGCGAAGAAGCCGAAGCCGACGTATTTGCCAAGTCCCTTGACGGCCCGTTCCCCGAATTCGTAGGCCATCATGCCGAGCATGACGGCAATGACGGGTGTGACCGCGCCGATCATCCCTTGTATGAAGGCGGCGCTGCTCAAATACTGTACAAATGTCAGCAGCAAAATCATCGCTATACCGGAAGGGACGATATGAGCGAGTACCGATACGATTGCTCCGAGCGTTCCTTTCTCCCGATAACCAAGGTAAGCGGCCATTTTCGTGGCGATCGGTCCCGGCAGCGCATTCGCTAAGGCTAGTATTTCCCCGAATTCCTCGTCTTCCAGCCATTTATAATTCGTAACAGCCTCATAGCGTATTAACGGAATAACCGAGGGTCCCCCTCCATAGCCGATAATTCCCGTCTTCATCATCGCCCACGTTAGCTGCATGTAAGAGTTATTCATCCATTTGCTCCCCATCTACAGCCTCATCCCCATTCGGCTCTTATAGCGGTTTATAAGAACCTGGCAGTCAACGCTCATAATGCCGGGTAACGTATACAGCTTCTCTCTAAGAAAGAGCTCCATCTCCTGATTGTTACGGAAAAGTCCGTGCATATGCAATTTGCTCGGCCCCGTCATATGGTAAAGGCTTGTGACAAAAGGTTCCGTGGACAGCTGGTCGGCAACGGCATGCAGGTGCTTAGGCTCGACTTCTACGTTAAAAAAGGCGGATACGTGAATACCGATTTTCTCCGGATTGATGACTGCCGTGAACCGTTCGATGACGCCTGCATCCATTAAAGCGTTAATTCTGGCTTGGACGGCTACACGCGATAATCCGATTTCCTTTGCCAGGTCTGTGTAAGAAATCCTGCCATTAAAATTAAGGGAAGAAATAATTTTGCGATCTATATCGTCGATTGCTATTGTTATTTGTTCTTCAGGCGGTTTGGATTGCACTTGCGGATCATCTCCATTTCAGGCGAACTTTATTTCAAGGTGTCTTGTAATATCGAATTTTTATTACCATATGTATAAATATATACATAATAACATTCGTTTTCAATACAATATACGAAAATTAATTACATTTTAGTTGCCTATCATCTAGCAAGGTGGTATTTTAAAATTAGATCATAATGTTAGGTAATCTATCATAATAGTTGCTTCTTAAAACTTTTTAGGAGTGGTGGCTGTGAAACAGTCTGTAGTAGGTACCAAAGCAATGGTAGTCAGCCCGCATTATTTAGCTACGGCAGCCGGCGCGCGTATTTTGGAGCAAGGCGGCAATGCGTTTGATGCCGCAGTCGCAGTCAGCGCTTGCCTGGCAGTTGTTTATCCGCATATGACGAGTCTCGGAGGAGACTCCTTCTGGTTAAGCTATCATCAATCGGATGGAAAGGTGCGGGGCTACAATGCGAGCGGCAGATCCGGTTATAAAGCGAACATAGGCGCTTACGCAGGCTCGGCAGTCATTCCGAACCGGGGAATTGGCAGCATCGTGACAGTGCCCGGCATGGTTGACGGCTGGGATGCGGTTCATCGTGAATATGGGCGATTGGACTGGGCGCGGGTGCTTGCTCCGGCCATCGGCTATGCGGAAAATGGTTTTCCGATGTCGAAGGACCAATTCAACAATACGGTGCACAATGAAGCGGTGCTTGCCAGGAATCTCGAGACCGCGGATATCTATTTGCCCGGCGGGCAAGCGGCAAAGCCCGGTGAACGCTTCAAGCAGCTTGCGCTTGCGAAAACGCTGCGGCGGCTTGCGGAATTTGGGCGCGATGAATTTTACAAGGGTGAGACGGCTAAGGAAATGACGTCTTTCTTACAGCGGAATGACGGGCTGCTTACGGCTGACGACTTCGCTGATCATCACGGCGATTGGGTAACCCCGGTCGAGGGCTCTTACAGAGGCTATTCGCTTTATCAAATGCCGCCGAACTCTCAGGGCTTTTCCGGTATTATTGCGCTACATATTTTGGAGCAATTTAATTTAAGCGGAATCGAGCACGGCTCGCATGACTATTATCAGCTTTGTGTAGAAGCGCTTAAGCTGAGCTTCCGCGACCGGAACAAATATTTATCCGATCCCGCGTTTGCGAACGTGCCGCTAGAGCGGCTTTTAGACAAAAATTATGCGGCAAATCTTGCTGCTTCCATTGAATTAAACCGCGCCTCCTCGGAGCAGTCGGAGGTGCTTGGCAGCGATACGGCATATGCAGCGGTCGTTGACGGGGAGGGGAATTCCGTTTCCTTCATTCAGAGCTTGTATTTTGAATTCGGATCGGGCGTCGTGGCCGGAGATACAGGCGTGCTGCTGCAAAACCGCGGCTCGTTCTTCTCGCTTGATCCGAACCATGTAAATAGCTTGAAACCGGGCAAAAGAACGTTCCACACGTTAATGCCGGCAATGGCGTGCCGTGATGGCAAACCGGCCGTGCTCTACGGCACGCAGGGCGGAGAGGGACAGCCGCAGACGCAGACGGCTATTTTCACCCGCATGATTGATTACGGGATGGATCCTCAACAGGCCATTAACGAGCCGCGCTGGGTGTGGGGCAGGACGTGGGGCGAACCGACGCAGGAGTTGAAGGTGGAAGGCCGCGTATCCGCCGATGTGCTGGAGTCGCTGGCGCAAGCCGGGCATCTGGTGCGGAAGGTGAACGATTTTGACGGCATTATGGGGCATGCGCATGCCATTATGCGGGATGAGCAGGGCTTCCTGCAGGGCGGATCGGACCCGCGGTGCGACGGCGCGGCGATTGGCTGGTAGATACGATAGTGAGCGGGATAGAGGTGAATATAGAAATGAAACAGAGCTGGAACGCTTATGCGAATGAGCATATCGTTATTGAGCCTGCGAGCAGCGGCAGCTTGAGCGGCAAGTCATTTGCGGTCAAGGATGTGTTTGCTATTGCGGGCTATACGCCGGGCGCGGGCAATCCGGATTGGCTGCGGACGCACGGTCCGTCGGCTCGTCATGCAGATGTAATCGACCGATTGCTCGGCAGCGGCGCAAGGCTGGAAGGAACAACGATAACGGATGAAATCATGTACAGCATTAACGGTGAAAATGCCCATTACGGCACGCCGGTAAATCCGAAAGCACCGGGACGCATTCCCGGCGGGTCTTCCAGCGGCTCGGCAGTTGCCGTATCGGCTGGATTGGCGGACTTCGCAATCGGAACCGACACGGGGGGCTCCGTTCGTGTTCCTGCTGCTTACTGCGGCGTTTACGGTATGCGCCCAACGCACGGCGTTATCGATGTGAGCGGGCTCATTCCGCTTGCGCCGAGCTTCGACACCGTGGGCTGGATGGCCCGTGATGCACAGACGCTGCTTGATGTCGGCCATGTTTTATTAGATGAAAAGGTGTCTCACGGAAAAGGGGAAGGCTTTTCCCGTTTGCTGTTTGCGCAGGATGTATGGGAGCTGCCTGACGAGCACTCGAAGCATGTTTTGCTTCGCTTCTTCCCAATGCTGCAATCATTGGCTGCGGCACATGAGGAGGTCATCCTGGCGCCGGAAGGGCTGCGGGAGTGGATGAACGCTTTTCGAGTGATTCAAGGATTGGAAATATGGCGCGAGCATGGCGAATGGGTTACGCGCGAGCGGCCGTTCTTCGGTCCGGGAATTGCTGAGCGATTTGCTTGGGCGAGCACGCTTAGGCTGGAGGATAGCGGCGATGCAATTGCGAGGCGGGGCCGGGTGCGGGCAAGGATGGAGGAGCTGCTTGGCGACGATGCCATCCTAGTTGTACCTACCGTGCCAGCCATTGCTCCGCTGCTGCAATTATCGGGAGCGGAAGTCGAACAGCGCCGCGTACAAACGTTAGAAATGAGCTGTGTCGCAGGCCTGGCGGGACTGCCTCAAGTAACCGTTCCTGTTATGGGCGAGCTTGGCTGCCCGATCGGACTATCATTTATTGCAGGGCGTAACCAAGATTTGAGGCTGCTGGAATGGGTGGCTGGTGTCGTGGATGACCGAATGAAACAAACGGGTTGATAAAAAGGAGTTTAAACCGATGAAGCTGTCGACGATAAAAGTAAACGGGAAGGAGCTTGCCGCGCTTGCGGGTGACGGCGGGCTTGTCTTGGTGGAATCAATCAATGAGGCAGAAGGCACGGGCTGGAGCACGGAGCTGTTTGAGCTGATCCGGCTGGGCGAACTGGAACAGCTTACAGAATGGTATAACTGCGGAGGCAGGGAGAAGCTGCGCCAATTGACGGCGATTCCTTATACGGAAGCATCGTATGGACCGCTTTATCGCCAGCCGCGCAAAATTTGGGGAATTGGTATGAATTACGTGAAGGATGCATCTGAGCTGGCCATGGCAGATCCGAACGACGAGCCGGTTAGCTTCATGAAGCCGGATACGAGTCTGATCGGGCCGTTCGATGCGATCCGGATTCCTCCTGAGGCTGGTAAAATAACGGTGGAAGCGGAGCTTGGCATCATTATCGGCAAGACGTGCAAAAACATAACGGAGGCGGACGTATACGATGTCATCGCTGGATACACAACGACAATCGACGTTACGGCCGCCGATATTCATGCCAGAAACCCGCGTTACTTAACGAGAGCCAAAAGCTTTGATACGTTCTTCAGCTTTGGACCGCAATTTATAACGAAGGATGAAATTCCGGATCCGCTGGAGATCAACGTGGAAACCGTCATTAACGGCGAGGTAGCACACCGCAACAAGGTGTTCAACATGAAGTTTCGCCCTTGGTTCGCCGTCGCCTTTCATTCGCAGGTGATGACGCTGCTGCCCGGAGATATTATTATGACAGGCACCCCGGGAGCGGTCGTCATCCGGGACGGCGATATCGTAGAGTGCCGCATTGATAACTTCGAGCCGCTGCTCAATCCCGTTCGGGATTAGTCATTTGAAGGCTGCTTCGCTTGAAGGTGCCTCAGTTTATCCGGGTTAGCGACGATATATACGGAGGCAATAAGGCCGGCTTCGATACGGAATGACAGGACCGTTAAAGGCCGTCCTTGCTCGAATGTAACGATGCCGGGCTGGCCGTTCACATTGGTCAATTGAACGGAGAAGCCTTCCGGAAGTTTGGTAAGCAAGCCGGCAAAAAAACGGGAAATGCGGTCGGCGCCTTCTACTGGGCGTACGGCCGCTTTAACTTTGCCGCCTCCGTCAGAGTAAAGGACGGCGTCCTCGGCAAGGAGGCTGAGCACCTTAGGGATGTTGCCTGCTGCGAGAGCCTGCAGAAACTGCTCCACAATAAGGCTGATTTTGCCGCCCGCTGCCCGGGCGGTTGCAGCCAGCTCGGTTTGCTCGCCCGTTGTACCCTGCTGCATCGACATGCTGCGTTTCGCCCGATGATAGATTTGCCGGCAGTTCGTGCTGCTTTTTCCAACCATATCGGCAATTTCGTCGTATTCGTACTGCAGCGCCTCGCGAAGCAGGAAGACGGCCCTTTCCACGGCTGAAAGCTGCTGCAGCAGCAGGACGTAAGCGGTGGACATCGATTCCTGCAGCAAATAGCGGGCAGCAGGATCACCGGAGGAGTTGTCGGAGCTCTCGGTAAGCAGCGGTTCGGGAAGCCATGGTCCGACATACACCTCGCGCTGCTGCCGTGCCGAACGAAACCGGTCAATGCAGCGGTTTGTTACGATTTTGCATAGATACGATTTCGGATTCCTAATAGCAGATAGATCGGCATTATTCAAGGTGATGAAGGCATCGTGAACCACATCCTCAGCATCCATTACACTGCCCAGCATGCGGTAAGCATGTGAAAATAATAGCGGCTTATAGGCCGTGTACCATTGCTCCCCGGTCGAATCATACGACATAATAAACGTCCTTTCTTGTTAACTGCTGGAGCAGGGCGCCGGCTGCACGCTTGGCGCTGGCGACAGCGGCGTCGGCAAGCAGTTCATTGTGGCCGGCCCAATCGCCCGCGACATACAGCCCGCGGATTTCCGGAACGGCGGGACCGGGCTGTGGAGCGGTACGGCCGAGATGCGCATAGTCATGGGCGACGGTTATGGCAGGTAAATACTGCCGGGCGACGACTTCCTGCCGCCAATTCGGATGCAGGATATCCATTGTTTGTTCCAGAAGTTTTTCATCTGATTTAGAATCGTTTCCGGAGAAGTCGTTATACTTGATGAGATGCACAACTATTGTACCATTTTCTGTTAGTTTTGCGACTCTGGAATGATTCGAGAAGAAGACAGGCTGGTCGATGCCGAGAGCAAAATGGCGGTTTGCGACAGGCAGCTTCTTCAGGCATAAATCAAGGCACGCCGCCGTAATCGGACGCGCTTCGTTCACCCATCGCGCGATCACGGTCTGATCCGCATTCCGGACCAGCCTGCGTAAATCCGTGGGCGGTATGGCAGCGATAACCTGGTGGGTGTTTATGGTTTCGCTAGTTTCGCTGCCTGTGAGCTGAAGGCCGGTTACGGCTCCGTTAAGCTGAGAGATTTCAACGACATTTGAATTTTGCTTAATCGCTACGCCAAGCCGAATAGCGTGGTCGCGCAGCTGATCGATGATCGTCTGCCACCCGCCGTCGATATAAAGGACGCCGCTCTTCAGCGCCCGCTGCACCTGCTGCAAGACAGGGCCGATTAATTGGTAATCGATATCCCTAGAATAAGTGGATGTGCGGAAGAGGGCATAAACGATATGGCGAACCATAGGATCATGAATGGTTTGCTCCGCCCAATCACGCAGGCTGATTCGTCCGAGCGTATTCGGGTTTATTTGACCCAGCTTAGCCATTAGCTTGCCAAGCTCGACCTTGCCCCGCCACGACAAAAGCCGCGATGACAATAACGTGAGCGGATCGCCCGGCAGCGGAACCGCTTTGTTGTTCCAGATTGCCGCTCCGCTTCCTTTTGGAGATCCGCCCGGCAGCTTCAGTCCATACTCCTGAAAAATAGAATAAGCCTCGCCTTCCTTATAAAGCGCATGACCTCCGAGATTGAAGCGGGCTCCATTTTTATCGATCGTAATCGCCCGTCCTCCTGCTTTGCTTGCTTTCTCCAGTAAAACGACCTGCTTGTTTGCCTTTGCCAATTCGATAGCGGCGATTAAGCCTGCTATTCCGCCGCCGATGACGGCTGCATCGAATGTTTGCATGCGCGTTTCATCTCCTTTTTTGGAACGTGATACAAATAAGACGTAGAGGCATGCTACCGTGTGACAACAGCTTGCTGGAAAGTTGAAAACCTGCTATAAATAAGTAAGTAAATAAACAGTTGTTTGGAGGAGAGACGATGATAAACGTATTTCCCGCTGCTTCGCGGTATTCGGCAGATCTCGGCTGGCTGCGAAGCCATCCAAGCTTCTCATTCGGCGAATATTACGACCCGAATCGAACGGGCTTCAGTGTAATGCGTGTATGCAATGATGATTATTTGGCTCCGGGAAGAGGCTTTGGCGCTCATCCGCATAGCGATATGGAGATTGTATCGATCGTATTGAACGGCCAGATTAGGCACGAGGACAATTTAGGCAACTCTGTCGTATCCTCATTTGGAGAGGTGCAGCGGATGTCGGCCGGCAGCGGCGTCATTCACACGGAATTTAACGCATCGGCCGAGGAAGATCTGAGGCTGCTGCAGCTATGGTTCATGCCGAAGGAGCGCGGAGTAACGCCATCCTATGAGGCAAGCCGGTTTGACATAGATAAGCTGCATAACGCGCTTCTGCCGGTCGTATCCGATGAATCATCGGTGCAGGTCGCGTGGATCGGTCAAAATATGACGATTTACTTGAGCAAGCTGGAGCAGGGAAAGCAGCTCTCATACGCACCGGGCTCGGCGGACCGCAAGCTGTTTCTATATATCATAGAGGGTCAGCTGGGAGCGCATGGCGAAACGCTGACTGAAGGAGATACGGCACATATCGAGCAGGTAAGCGAGCTGGAGCTTGCTGCGGCAGAGCCGGCATTTTTTATGCTCATTGATTTGCCGTAAGCTTTCGAAGTAAGTTTGCATTCGCAAACTTTTAAGGAGGGGACCACATGAAACAAACGCTTCTTGTTAAGCACGCGGTGGGCGGACGGATGTTCATTGATTCGAACAATCAAGCCGTTCCGTACACCGTTGTTCCGCACGGAGAAGGATGGAAGTTTACGGTCAGCATTCCATGGAGCGGGGCGATTGAGGATCTGCTGGCTTGCAAGAATGAGCTGAACGTGTTTATTTTCCGGGAGTTTAACGATCAGCCGACGCTGAAAACCTGGTATTACGTCAAAAACGGCCCCGTCGAGTACAATTCTGACCAAGCAAGCTTGACGATTATAGCTGACTCGCGCATTGAATATTATCCTCACTTATACTCAACTTAAGCATGTTAATTTATAAGTAGAGGATGTCCTGCATAGTTGTCCCGTTAGAGTATACCGACTAAGGACGGTCGCGCGACTAGGAAAACAATAACAGGCAGGATAACGGATGTATGATATTATTAACTAGAATGTCATTATCTGTTAGGTGGTGTTGATCAAATGGATTATATTAAAGCTAGTGAAGTTCATTTAGGTATCCCTGTTGAGGATTATGAAGGTTCAATTGATTGGTACATTAAAGTTTTGGGTTGCAAACTTAATTGGAAGATGGGGATCGCTCAACTAGAATTACCTTCCGGACAAAAGATTGGAATATTTAAGCCTGATGATGACGAGAACAGCATTTGGTTCGTGGGTGACTATAAGTCGCACCCCCATTTTTCAATTCAGTTTTTCACTACTGATATAAGAAGATTACGTGAAGAGTTGATTGCAAGTGGTGTACAAGTACGGGAAATAGAGCGCGGCGGCGGTGGCGATGATATGATGATGTTTTTTGATCCTAATGGTAATCGGTTTTGGGCCATTGAAGATCTTAATCCAAATCGACGTTAGTTGAAAAACAGAAAAAAGCAGACCAAGACTGTATTGTTCAGTTTTGGTCTGCTTTTTGTTGTTCGTTTAGATAATGTCAGCTACCCGCAAACGTATGGATAAATAAAACGGCTCATCTTTTATTCCAAGTATCTTTCAACGGTACGATGCGGTTAAATACGAGCCTGCCGCCGGTTGTGAACTTCGTATCTACGCAAAAGTAGCCATGGCGGAAAAATTGGAATTTTTGTGCCATACGCGCATGTCGGGCGAAAGGCTCCAGCAAAACGCCCTTCACGATAACAAGCGATTTCGGGTTGATCATATTAGTCCAATCCTTGCTATCGTCCTTTGGAATGTCCTGCTCCAGCAGCAGCTTATCATACAGATGAACTTCAGCTTTTACGGCGTGCTCCGCAGAGACCCAATGGATCGTCCCTTTCACCTTACGCCCTGTAAATCCGGTACCGCTCTTCGTGAGCACGTCATAGGTGCAGCGAAGCTCTGTAATTTCGCCTGTTTCCGGGTCCTTGATCACTTCCTCGCACTTGATGAAATACGCACCCTTCAGCCGTACCTCGGCATTCAGACTAAGCCGGTGAAAGCCCTTAGGCGGCTGCTCCATAAAATCGTCCCGCTCAATATAAATCGTTTTGGAAAAAGGAACCTCTCTTTTGCCCAGCGCCTCGTTTTCACTGTTATTTTCAATCATTAACAGTTCCACGTCATCTTCCGGGTAGTTGGTGATGACGACCTTTAAAGGTTGCAAAACAGCCATGACGCTAACTGTTTTTTCTTTTAGATCCTGTCTGAGGCAATGGTCCAAGAGCGAGATGTCTACCGTGCTTTGGGTTCGGATGCTGCCAATCTCCTCAATAAAGCTGCGTATGCTTTCCGGCGTAAAGCCTCTTCTTCTGAGGCCCCGGAGCGTCGGAAGCCTGGGATCATCCCAGCCGTCAACGTAACCCCCCTCAGCCAGCTGCCTCAAAAACCGTTTGCTTGTCACAACACCCGTTAAGCTCAGCCGGCCGAACTCCCTTTGCCGCGGAGGCTCAGGGATATCAAGCTCCTTTAAGACCCATTCGTACAAGGGCCGGTGGTCTTTGAATTCGATTGAGCATAAGGAATAGGTGATGCCCTCAATCGCATCTTGAATAGGATGAGCAAAATCGTACATCGGATAGATGCACCAGTCATTTCCCGTCCTGTAATGCTCAGCATGGATAATTCGATAAATAACAGGATCACGCAGATTTAAATTAGGCGAGCTCATATCGATTTTGGCGCGGACAACCTTGGAGGATGCCGGGTAGACGCCATTTTTCATTTTCGCAAAAAGCTCCAGGTTCTCCTCGACTGACCGGTTTCTATAAGGGCTGTTCCTGCCCGGCTCCGTCAAAGTCCCCCGATACTCCGTTACTTCGTCCGGCGCCAAATCACAGACATAGGCCTTTCCATGCTTGATCAAGGTGACGGCGGCGTTATAGATTTCGTCTGAGTAGTCCGAGCCGTAGTAGATGTGATTTCCCGGATCGTAGCCGAGCCACTTGATATCCTCGATAATCGCGTTTACATACTCGATGTCCTCCTTGAGGGGATTCGTGTCGTCAAAGCGTAAATGAAACGTTCCGTTAAAGCTTTGGGCTATTGTGTAATTCGTGTGTATGGCGTAGGCGCTTCCTATATGAAGATAGCCATTGGGCTCGGGAGGAAATCGTGTGCACATGTCCCTGCCGAATGCTCCAGCTTCAAGCTCCTCACTGATCAGTTTAAATAAAAAGTTGCCGGTTTGACGCTCCTTCTCAATATCCAATGTCGACTCCTCCTAATGAATGGGATAAGCGGTAAATCAGCACAAAAAAAACTTCACCTCCAAGACCTCATATCTTGGGGACGAAATTTTCGCGGTACCACCCCATATTCATTAATATGTCGCCATATTAACCTCTTCAAGTACGGCATTGCAGGCAATGCTTATACTCTAGCTCTATAACGGGAGCACCCGTCATACCATCCCCGTCCACGGTTCCGGCATGCTGCTCAGAGGCTTGGTTCGGGGAAAAGCTCTTTGCTCCTTTTCAGCTGCCGGAGCTCTCTGTGCAAGAACGTTTTTTCCCTACTCTTCTCATCATCGCGTTTGAATATTGTTTAAATGATAACAAATAATTCCCTTTTTTGTAAACTCTCATTATCCATAGTGAGACGCAGGTACTCCGGCCATTCCCTTGAAAAAGAAAACAGCTGACCCGCTATCAGCCGTAGCTGCTTGCGGGCCAGCCGACGCATCCTCTTATTTGTTCGTGCTGTGCTGTTTATTGGCCATTCTTTCTTGTGGGTCGCCATTACCTCTGCGCCGTTTATTCCGTTCCGCTTTACGCTGTGTATCGTGTACCTTATCGACGAACTGCTTGGTGCTCTCCATATCCTCATCCTCCTTCCGCTATGCTTCCTTAATTAGAATATCCGAAAAAATGAAAAATCAGGCGTACTCGATACATTTTTGTTAAAATAGAAAAACGACTTAATGAGCGGAGTGTGGTAAGCCATGTTTAGATTAATTGCGCGGGCGCAGCTGCGAGAGGGTCTCGAGGCGGAAGGGGCAGCAGCCGCCAAACAGGAAGCTGCGGTACTGCAGCTCATCCGGCAGGGTGAAATTATGACCGCGGGATGCTTTATGTGGGAACGAAACGTGTTTATTTATTGTGAATGCGTGCACCGCATGATCGGACCGGAGGAGCTGGTACCGGATATGGCGCCCTATCTGGAAGAGTGGCCGGGCCAGCCGGACAAACGGAAATGGATTCCGATGATTGATGTGTTTCATTTCAACGAACCGGCGGGCTACGATCACTGGCTGCGTAAAGGAGAAGTCGAGCGGCGGGTAGGCCGGGTTGCGCATTTGAAGCCGGAGATGACGGCCAGCTATATTTATTATCATTACCAGCTGCAGGAAGAGCGGGCCTTCCACGGTCCGAAATATGAAATAATTTCCATGCATGAAAACCTGCTGTTCGGCTATCAGGAATTTCCGGTTGTCGTCGAAGAACCGGTACTTTCTGGAAAATTGAACACGAAAGGCACGCCTTCGAATTGGAGCGATTCCCGAATGGACCTGCATTTTCAGCCTTGGGAGGACGGGCATCTTTATTTTAAGCCGGTGGAGCAGCTGTTTGCCTACTACTGCGGGGATCTGTTAAATAAATAAATTCCATCACATGGTATTTGCCTTTAATGGACATAATATGGTACGATAGAAGCAATTGCAAGCTTGCAGCATGCGCCACATATCACTGCTTATCATAAACGATAACTGCCACTTACCTATGTGTTTGAGGCAGTTTTTCCTTTTTTACGCGAAGGGGGATGACCATGTACAATCGTAAAAAACCGTTAGAAGAAATTCCGGAAGAAAACACGAAGGTATGGACATGCGAGACGGATGGGTGCAACAGTTGGATGCGCGACAATTTTGCGTTTGATCACGTTCCGACCTGTTTAATGTGCAACGCTCCAATGGTCAGCGGCGAGAAAATGCTGCCAATTCTCACCAACTCCAACGGCGACTTGAAGACGCTAAAGAAAGGTACGCCGATTATGTAGGCGGCCTTCACGCAGAGACAAGCCGAGATTCGTACGAATGGCCCACGCCGTTCGCACAAATCTCGGCTTTTTTTTACCCTCATGGACGGCATCGGCCGTTTACGCCCGCTTAGCGAGCAGCTCCTTTATTTCGTTTTACTTATTCTATTTACGGAACTGATTAGGCGATTGCCCTGCCATTTTCTTAAATACCTTGCTGAAATATTTCTCGTCGGCATAACCGACCATCTGGGCGATTTGCGAGATCTTTAAATTCGGATTAAGCAGCAGCAGCTTCGCTTTTTCAATCCGAATTCGTACGAGATAATCGGACAGGTTCTCTCCGGTAACCTGTTTGAATTTACGGGAAATATATTCACGGCTTAAAAAAAACTGATTGGCGATATCCTGCAGCGTAATTTCCTGCTGATAGCGGTTTTCAATATATTGGATAACATCGTAAATAACATTTTTTTCGCGATGCTGTTGTTTGGTAATTAAATTTGAGAGCTGTATTAAGCTTTCCTCCAGCTCCTTCTGCCAAAGCTCGATGGAGAGGCGTCCATGTTCATCCATAAGAACGGTAAAAAAACGGTCTTTCTCGCTTGTTAGTTCCCGTTCATAATTATCTGGGGATAGCGACTTCAACCATTTAGAACGGAGCACTGTATATTCATGCCGCCACAGGTCCAATTGTTCAATGGTAATCACTGTGAGTTGCTTGACGGCAAGAATCCATTCTTCGACAGCTCCATGAATCTCATCCGCGTTGCTGCTCAATACGGCAAGCCGGAATTTTTCACTGTAGTCAGTCAAATGCAGTGTGATGGGCAGGGGCGAATCCTTAGCTTCAAACCCATGCAGCCATGTCGTTTTCTCCAGCATATTACGCTGCTTTAAAGCGGTTTGGGCTTCCCGATACGACTGCTGGATCCCATTCGGGAAAAGCTGCATGGTACCGATGCCGAAATCAAACCGTCCGCGAAGCGCAGCATAAATACCCTCGTTGATTTGGGCTAGCAACAAATTCAATTTATCGAAGCCTTGCCAGCATAAGAGGATGATTTCGCTGTCGCTGTTCCAATACCGGAAGGCGAAACCGGTATTCTTCTTACGCAAAAACTCGTTGCAGATATTCGCAAGCGAGAAAAATAACAAAACCCGATGATTTCTGAATTTGTTCATGACTACGCGTTCCATCGTATCGATGCTTAATATGGCGATGTGGCAATGCTTCATTTCTTTGGTGATCCCGAATTCGCTTCGCAAATCATCTTGAATGGAGCTGTAGCAATTCGGTTCCGAAATCATATTGGATAACAATTTATCCCAATAAACCGGCTTTAATTGATTAACCTGAATATTTCGTTTGCGGATTTGCTGCCTGGCAAGCTCCTCCGTTTCCCAGCTCTCCTTTGCTTTGGCCAATGTTTCATTCAATTGGACCGGATCGATCGGTTTTAACAAGTAATCCATGCCGCCGAATTTAATTGTATTGCGTACAAGCGCGAAATCGTCGTGGCCGCTGATCACGATTTTTTTGCTGTACGGGGAATGGAGTTGCAGCCACTCGAGTAAATCTACGCCGTTTTTGACCGGCATCATCATATCCGTCATAATGATTTCCGGCTTGTATTGCTTGAACATGTCGATCGCTGCTTGGCCGTTTTCCGCTTCCCAGACATTATGAATGCCGAAGGAGTCCCAATCAACAAGCAGCTTGATTGCATCACGCACATGCTGTTCATCGTCCACAATCAATACGTTCAAAGGGTTATCCCTCCTTTATCATCGATTTCAGCCGGTATCCATAAAGTTACTTTGAAGCCGGCCGGCTGCAGGTTATCGACTTCCATTCTTGCCGATTCGTTAAAATACAAACGCAATCTCATGAGAACGTTGCTTAATCCGATGCTTTTTTGTCCCTGCATCAGCATATTCAACGGCTTGTTTAATTGAAGACGCAGCTGCTCCAATTGATCAGACGGCATCCCGCTGCCATTATCCTCTACGGAAATGACTAAAAATCCGCTCTTCTGGATGGAAGTAAGGATCCGAATTTGTCCATGTCCGCTTCGTTTCTCATAACTGTGTTTGAAATAATTTTCAGCTAATGGCTGCAGCAGCATTTTAGGCACGGGAATCGAATTAGTCTGTTCTTCAATGTCAAAAAAGACCTCCAGCTTGTCTCCAAATCGCTGCTGCTGCAATTCCAGATAATCTTTCACATGTTGAATCTCGAACGACAACGGCACGATCGTATCGTTGGTATTCATGTTATAACGCATAATCCGTCCAAGAGAAGCGATCAGGGAGTAAATTTTTGGAGCCTTTAACTGTAAGGCAAGCGTTCCGATCGATTGCAGCGTATTATTCATAAAATGCGGATTGATTTGCGCCTGCATCGCTTTTAACTGATTCGTTTTGTTGGCAATTTCAAGCCGGTACTCCCGGTTAATTAAATCGTTCACCGTCTGGATCATGGCATCGAACCTCCGGGCGAGGACGCCGATCTCATCGTTTCCTTTGATTTCAATATCCATGTTCAAATTTCCGGATTGCGCTTTGTTTATATAACTGATTAATTTTTTTATCGGTTTAGTAAAATGAACGGAAATGAACAGCGTTGCGATAACGACAATAACAAGAAAAACGGCTGCGATAATGCTGTTGATGCGTGTAATTTGATTGGAGCCTTCATACAAATCAGAATACGGCTGCAGTTTTACGATGGTCCAATCCAAATAGTTGGTTTTCATTTTATTGTACATGATAATACCGGAAAAGCTGCGTTCCTTCCATTCGAAATGTCCTGCTTCGCCTTGCTCATGTACGATTGTGTTCAGCCATTGTTCCCGAAGCGGTTTTCCCGATAAATCCTGTCGGGCGGGAAAGATAACGTTTCCATATCTGTCGATAATGTACAACATTTCCTCGTCCGGGACATAAAGTTGTCTGCAAATATTATAAAGTGCTTTGGCAGACACATCGATCGACAAATACCCTATAACCTCGTCGCTTGGTGTGTTAATGACGGGCCGATGGAGGGTAAACACCATTTCTTTGGGATCGGAGTGATTCCATTGCATCAAATAGCTGTGGCCCTGGTGTGTCGCTTCCAAAAACGGATGGGACTTTTTGGCTTGCACATCCTGAGGAATCGTATATTCCGTAAGTTCCGGACCGCGGAAAAACCTCCGGGTCAATAAATAGGATTGGCTTCTGTTTGAAATTTGCAGATGGATTTGATAAATATCTTTGAACGATTGATACATATTTAAAAGATGCGAATTGATGGCACTGCGATCCGTAAAGTCAATTTCCCCTGCAGGTATGCCGCTTTTTCGACCGATAATGCCGAACAAGGAAGCGGGTGAATTCAAATCGTTATATACCCTGAGAGAGGTTTGATTGACTATGTCCATGTAGTTCATCATATTGCTTTTTCCCAAGGAGAGAAGGTTCATATTTTCCCGGATGGACTCGTCCGTTACTGAAGTTTTGGTATATAAGTTCGTGATAATAATGGACGTTATGATCGGGATAACGGTAACCGTAAGCAGTAATACCATTAATTTGTTGCGAATACTGGTTTTAAACATGGTTCTCCCCTTTTTTCCGGCATGAATCAACCCCATTGTAGCAACAAAGATCAATATATTCCACCATACTCGACACGATTATCGGTGTTTAGGCACAATCATACACCCTATACTTAAAGCATGGCAATTTTCAATGAAGCCTATTTAATTTAGGAAAGGGGAGCTAACATGTTCAAGAGAAACAGAGTCAGTGAATGGCTCCAGCAGACTGTTTTTGTCGGACCGGGACTGTTATTTTTCACTGTTGTTGTCTTAATACCATTTTTACTCGGGTTTTACTATTCGTTCACCGATTGGAATGGCCTGGACTTGGATAATGCCAACTGGACAGGCATGTCAAATCTGAAGAGGATCATGTCGGACGATAAATTTTGGGAGTCCTTCTGGTTTACGATTCGGTTCACGCTTATTACAGTGATCAGTATCAATGTTTTAGCGTTTTTGCTTGCTATCCTGCTAATAAAGCCGCTCAAAACAAGAAACGCGCTTCGCACCGTTTTCTTTATGCCGAACGTAATCGGAGGCATATTGTTAGGCTTTATTTGGCAGTTTATTTTTACAAAAGGGTTTAATACAGTCGGTGAACTGACCCATATTCCGTTTTTTGAACTGCCTTGGCTTGGAACGCCGAATACTGCATTTTGGGGAATCGTCATTGTCTTCGTTTGGCAGTCGGTCGGTTATATGATGGTCATATATATCGCCGCTTTAGCCGGGGTGCCGAAGGATTTAATTGAAGCGGCCCATATCGACGGCGCAAATTACTGGCAAGTGCTTAAAAGTGTTCTCATCCCGTTAATAATGCCGGCGATTACAATCTGCTTGTTCTTGACCATATCCAATGCTTTCAAAACATTCGATCTGAACCTTTCGTTAACGAAAGGCGGACCCGGTACTTCCACTCAATCGCTAGCCTACAACATTTATGCGGAAGCGCTGAGTAATAACCGCTATGGACTAGGTACCGCCAAAGCGATGCTTTTCTTCATAGGCGTATCCATCATTACAATTACGCAAGTATGGGTGACGAAGCGCAAGGAGGTTGATGCGTAATGGAACGGGCGCAAAAATACAATATCGGATTATTGCTTCTGGAAGTTGCGGCTATAATAATCGGGCTCCTTTTCCTGTCCCCGGTTTACTTCGTCCTGGTCAACTCGGTCAAAGACTTGGGTGAAATTTTAGTCGATGCAGCCTCATTGCCTGTAACAATCCACTGGAATAATTACTCTAAAGTGTGGGATATTATCGATTTTCCGAAAGTCATGTTTAACTCGCTTCAAATTACAGTCATTAGCGTGGCTGGTATTGTTCTGGTCAGCTCGATGACCGCATACCGCTTAGTGCGTAAGCCTACATTATTCAATAAAATTTTGTTCAACGTGTTTGTGGCCTCGATGATTATTCCGTTTCAATCCGTGATGCTTCAATTGGTTCGCGTAACCAGTTTGCTGGAATTGCGGGGTAATTTATTAGGGATCGTATTCTGTTACCTTGGTTTTGGATTGGCTTTATCCGTATTTTTGTTCCATGGGTTTATTAAAACGGTGCCGCTGGAGATTGAAGAAGCTGCGGTTGTGGACGGCTGCACGCCTTACGGTGTATTTTTTAAAATCGTATTCCCGCTGCTTCGTCCGATTATGGTAACTATTATCATCCTCAACTGTTTGTGGATTTGGAACGACTATTTGCTGCCGGTATTGGTGATAGGCGGGAATAAGGAGTTATTGACCATTCCGCTGGCCATCACAAGATTTTTCGGACAGTACACGAAGCAATGGGATATGGCTTTGGCCGGGCTTGCCATTGGGGTTACCCCGATTATCGTTTTTTTCCTCGTTTTGCAAAAGTACATTGTAGAGGGCATTACGGCAGGCTCCGTCAAAGGCTAAACAACATGTTCCACTTTTTTGATCAACATCGTCTGTGTTTAAGGTCCAAGCTTCATAATATAATTGGCCTTGTAAATACAAATAGACAAGAAATGGGAGGTCTTTAAATGAAAAGGTTTACATCGCTTGTTTTGGCTACTGTTCTGATCACTTCTATTATGGCAGGATGCGGTAATTCAAATGCTAACAAAACACCTGCAGCAGACAACACGAATACAACGAAAAAAGAAGATGTTTCGATTAGGGTTTTCCAATTTAAAGTGGAAATTGCCGACGCTATGAACAGAATGGCGGAAGAGTATGAAAAAGAAACCGGCGTACACGTTGATATCGAAACGCACGGCGGCGGCGAAGATTACGGCGCATTGCTGAAAGCGGATTTTGCGGCCGGATCCGAGCCTGAAATTTTCGCTAACGGCGGCTTCACAGGGCTCGAGCCTTATATGAGCCGGGCAACCGATCTGAGCAGCGAGCCTTGGGCTGCGGACGTATTGGATACGGCCAAAGAACCTGTAACAGTGGATGGCAAGCTTTACGGAATGCCAATGAACACAGAAGGGTACGGTTTGATTTATAACAAAGATTTGTTCGCAAAAGCGGGTATTACAGAAACTCCAAAAACAATTTCACAATTAACGGATGCTGTAAAAAAATTGCAGGCTGCAGGCATTACTCCATTTGAAGCGACCAACGAATGGTGGTCCTTGGGTATACACTTGGTCAACGTTGCGATTGCCAGCCAACCGGATCCTGCTGGGTTTGCCGAAGATCTGAAAGCGGGCAAGACGACGATAAAAGAAAACAAAGTGTTTCAGGAATGGCTAAACCTTGTTGATTTGATCTTTAACAATGCGCAAAAGAATAAATTAACGACTGACTACTCTACACAAGTTGCGGAATTTGCATCGGGAAAAGCAGCAATGATGCAGCAAGGCAACTGGACACAGCCCGATATCGACAAAGTGAATCCGGATCTGAACTTGGGCGTTCTTCCTCTTCCAATTAACGATTCCGAAGGTCATGTATTAGTAGGAGTTCCTAGCAACTGGATTGTCAACAGCAAATCCGCTCATCCGGAAGAAGCGAAAGCATTCTTGAACTGGATGGTTTCTTCCGAAACAGGGAAGAAGTTTTTGACCAAAGAGTTCAAATTTATGCCGGCTCTAAAAAGCATCACAGCTACTGAGGATGAAATCGGGCAAGTTGCAGTTGCTATTCAAGAGCAAGCTCCTGCAGCGCTCGGCTGGCAATGGGATCGTTTTCCGGACGGAACGATGCAAGGATTCGGCGCCGCTATGCAGGAATACCTGGGCGCCCAAATCAACAAAGATCAATTGTTGGATAAACTTGACCAAGCCGTGATAGACATTATGAAAAAGTAATTCAAAAACCATTTCAGCTGCAAGCTGGCGCCTTGATCAAAAGGCGTCAGCTTGTTTCGTTTTCAGCGCTGAATAATAGAAACCGAAGGGTAATTTTTTTCTGTTGTAAGGCATTACGCCCATCTGGCGGATTGAAGCGCCGCTTGCAGGACGTCTAGCGCCTCTTTCTCTTGGGCTGCGATTTGTCCGACGATCCGGCTTATTGCCATAAAATGCTCCTTCTTTTGCTCCGTCGTCCAGTCGGCTGCTTGCTCCATCTCTTTCCTCTGTTTGCTCATCTCATCGAGCCGCTGCACATAATCGGCATGCTGCATGCTGCCCTCGCGAATGAGCTGCTCCGTGTCGTTGATAAGCGCCTTTAACGCTTTGGCCGCATCTGCCTCATCGGGTAAAGCGAGGTCGGCAAGCTGGCGCCAAAGCGTTCCGGTCTTTTCGAACCGCTCTCCGCACTCATTTAATAAAGGCTCATCAATCAGCTTACCTACTTGATTCAAGAAGGCGGCATAAGCCGGGCGGAACGCGCTTCCGTCCGTATTGTGCACGATGTGACGCACGGTGGAATAGAGCGCCTTTGACCAGTGCTTAGGAGCTTCAAATAAGCGGATCCAGCTTTGCTTGTCTCCCGCGGTAAGCCTTGACTCCCATTTGTCCAACGCACTGATGCCAAAGTTGGCCATTCGTGTGCTGTGCGCATGCGTGAGACAGCGTTCTATACCTTGCTTGGAAGCGGCAATAATGGTTTCCGCAGTCACTTTAGCAGCTTCCTCATCACTCGAATCGGGGATGAATAAAGCCTGATTCACGAGCTTTGCGGTTGATAAGCGACTTCTTCCTTCTATTAATTGCTCGATGGAAACGGGTATCGCGTCCCTATAACGAAACGCAAGCTTCGCCATTCCTGTTTCCCGCTCGAGGTCATGGACGATACAGTAGATGGGATACCCGTTCTCTTGCAGGCTACAATTTTCAAAAATGCCATGATGTACCGGTATAATAGAAGGTCTGCCCTGCTCTGAATAGTTGGAGACGAGTTTGAGTGCGGCATCCTTGCTCTTCGTTTGCTTCTGTTCAAGCGGTATGCCGAGCGAATGAAAGATGCCGGATATAAAACCGGCGCTGTCTTCCCATCCCGCCCGCGTACCTAAGTGAAAATTAGTGAAGTCTTCCTTCTCGTAGTAAAAAGTAAAGTAGCCGTAGCCGATTCCGCCTCCGATCCCGAGTATCATTTCTTCGGTCAGAAGGTCGGAATGATCAGATCCTATGTAATGATGAAGCAGCTGCTTCGCGGCATTCGTATCGTTATGGAAGCCCGGGCTTGGAACAAAATGGCGCATGATCATTCTCCTTTGCGGATTTGCGGATGGAAAGTTTCGTATTTAAAATAACAGATTCCATCCTGGAAAGCTATGGCACTTCATTGGACGGGTTGATGCGGGGACGTTACAATAGATGGGAATGTTCATCCAAAGGGAGGGGTTCCACATGCTTCGTTTATTTAACACGCATAAGGTACGCAAAACCCAATCGTTAGAGGGCGAGTGGCAGTTCCAGCCAATCAACGGGGACACGGCAGTCCCGTACGAAGGCGAATATCAATATGTAATGCCGGTTCCGGGCTGTTGGGAGATGCATCCCCGTTTCTCTACCTACCAGGGAAAAGGCATCTTTCGTAAAACGGTAGCCGTTGAGAAACAAACCTCGCTTCGCTTCAGCTTTCAGGGTGTGAGCCATACGGCTGACGTTTTTTTCAATGGAGAAAAAATTGCCCATCATTATAACGCTTATACGCCGTTTACAGCTGTCGTAAAAGATGTGCCGCAGGGTGAGCATGAGCTCGTCGTAGAAGTGGACAACAGCTTTAGCGAAGCTTCCGCGCTGCATGTGCCGAATGATTATTATACATACGGAGGCATTATTCGTCCGGTATCGGTTGAATATGTGCCGGAGTTGTTTATTGAAAGGATTGCATTTACGCCATCCAGGCCGTCAGGCGATTGGCAGGCGGATATTACGATCTATGTACGAAATATAGGAACGGAGCCTAAGGCTGTAACACTTCAGGGACAACTGGCTAATGAAGCGTTCACCTCTGCCGGGGAGCAGGTAGAGGCGGGTCAAGTAAAGGCTATTACCGTCAGTCGTACATTTGCCGACATAAACGCCTGGTCGAATGCGGATCCGCATTTGTATTTGTTAGATGTTCAATTGTACGTGGAAGGCCATCCGGAGCCGCTGGATGATTTGACCGAGCGGGTAGGCTTCCGCACCGTGACGACATTGAATAACCGCATTCAAGTGAATGGCGAAGATGTTGTGCTGAAGGGCTTCAACCGGCACGAGGATCATCCGATCGTCGGCGCATCGTTCCCGTACCAGCTCATGGTTCATGATATCGAGCTCATGCTTGAAGCGGGCGCAAATGCGGTCCGGACCAGCCATTACCCGAATGATGAGCGGTTCCTCGATCTGTGCGACGAGCGCGGTATTTTCGTATGGGAGGAGAATCACGCACGGGGCCTCAGCTTAGAGCAGATGCAAAATCCGAACTTTGAGCGTCAGTGCGAGGATTGCAACCGCGAGATGGTCGAGAGCCATTTTAACCACCCGAGCATTATTATTTGGGCTATTCTGAACGAATGCGCAAGTGATACGCCGGAGGGCAGGGTCATGTACCGGAAGCAGCTGGAGCAAATTCGCAGCATGGACGGGTCAAGGCCGCTGTCGTTCGCCAGCCACCATCGCGAGAAGGAGCTTTGCTTCGATCTGGCAGACATCGTGTCGTTTAATCTGTACCCGCTGTGGTACGGCGATGAGGATCCGGGCGAGCTGAGCGATCAGGCGAGAAAATGGGCCGACGAGCTAGGCGGTCTCGGCAAGCCGATGATTATGAGCGAATTCGGCGGCGACGGCTATTACGGCCTGCGCGACCCGAATCGCGTGAAGGGGACAGAGGAGCGGCAAGCCGATATCATCGAGCGCAATCTCGAAGCCTATACAAAGCGGCCGTTCATATCCGGCATGTTCATCTGGCAGTTTTGCGATTGCCGCGTGACGGAAGGGACCGGCTGGCTGCTGACCCGGGCAGGTACGCAGAACAGCAAAGGAATTGTTGACCGTTATCGCAGGCCTAAGCTGGCCTATGAAACGGTAAAGCAGTATTTTCGACAGGATGAAGGAAATTAGCGTGTAAGGATACATAGGGCCTGCGGTGCAATTAGTAATTGCGCTGCAGGCCCTTTTCAACTGCGGTGGAGATGTTCTCCATGGCGGATGAGATCTTCGATCGTATAGGCTTTTAAAGGAGGATGTCCATGGACTTTGAAAGCAGAGTGTTGCCGGAATTGAGACCGATATTAGCCGTTTTTCCTCAGTTAAAGTTGCCGGATGAATTAGCCTCGCTCAGGGCAATTCAATTTCCTCAGGTCGAGAAGTCGCCTGATGTCAGGACAACGAGCCGGATGATTCCCGGACCGTCACAGGAGCTGCTGGTCAAAATTTACGCGCCTGCCGCCAGGACGGAGACCGCTTTGCCCGCCATCTTCTGGATTCATGGAGGAGGCTATGTCATTGGGTATCCGGACATAGATGACGGATTATGCGAACGATTTGTAATCGAAGCCGATTGCCTGGTAGTATCGATCGATTACCGGCTTGCTCCGGAACATCCTTACCCGGCTGCCATAAATGATTGTTATGCCGGACTGCAATGGACGGCGGAGAATACTGCAGAACTGAACATTGACCCGGCGCGAATCGCCATCGCGGGCGGCGGATTGACGGCGGCGCTCGCCTGATGGCGCGTGATCGGGGCGGACCGGCCATCGCCTTCCAGATGCCGTTGTGTCCGATGATCGATGATCGCAACGTGACGCCATCAAGCCATGAAATCACGGCCAGCAATGCGGTATGGAACCGGTCGTCCAATCTGGCGGGATGGAGCATGTATTTGGGTGAACATGCTTCCTGAGAGATTTCCCCTTATGCTGCGGCATCCCGTGCGAAGGATTTGAGCGGTCTCCCTCCCGCCTATACCTGCGTGGGCCAGTTGGATCGACCGGTTCAAAGACAGCCTTGAGCGGGGCGGCCGGACTTGGCAGAGGAACCTCTGCGATGTACAGCGTCCCTATTACAAGGGCGGTCAGCATCAGAAGCGATGGGTTTCTCTTTTTGTTCTAAGACTCTGTTTGAAGAGGGCTTAAAGGGATTTCTCCTAGATTTCCCTCCTTTCTAGGTGAAGGGCAATCTTTCTGCGGTCATGAGCGCTTGCTCAGTAGCATTGTGCAATATTTCACACCTTAAAAATCTAAAAAAGCTGTCCTGACATCTTGTAGCACCATATATTCCTCGAACTCTTCCTCAAGTCATAACTATTTTACTTCAGGAAAAATCCACTTTCCTATCGGTTCGAAGATTGCCGTAAGCGGGATGGCCGGACTCGGTATATCTACATCGGCAATGAGCAGAGTCCCAATCACTGCGGCGGTCAGCATCAACCCAATATTAACGATTATTTCTATCTTCGTCTTTCCATGCAAAGCGCGAAATTGCCAAAATGACAAATATGCGACAAAAAGCAGGAATAATGCAATGGTTAGAACAATCATTGCCAGGCACCTCCAGCCGTTATGGTTCCGTCAAAGACAGCATGCGTTTTCGTTTTATGACAAGCGCAGTCAGCAGCATAGCTAACGTAATGATTTGAAACGGTATGGAATACCACTGCCATATTTTGGTTGCAAATTTGATCATTTCCATGTTGTTCTTATACATAAAGAGTGAAAATTCCAGCATTAACAGACTCAACGGAATAAGATATAAGCGGTACTGTTTGCCGGGCAACGCTGATGAAAACGATTTTGCGCTAGCATAGAGACATACGCTTATTTTGACAAATGCCCCCAATAAAAAAGTAATGATGGTTATCGGTTCTACGCGTTCAAGGAATTCTGCAATGGAAATATACTGATAGGCCGTGTAACTCGGGAAGAGCAATTTCGACGATAAACTACCCAGTACCAAAGTATTTCGAACGTTGCTGAGAAGCAGCATAAAACCTGAGATTAGAAGCGCCCACAACACTGTTTTCTTCGCCTGTCCGATCTTGTTAATTTGCGGAATAATCATTGCAAACACAATGGTTTCTCCGAACGGAAAGCCAACCAGTTCTGTCATTCCTTCCAATATCGGCATCCAACCGCGATCGACTACAGGCAGCAGGTTTTCAGGTTGGAAATCCTTTATCATTAGGATGGAAAGCATTGCTTCCACTAATACAAGAAGAAGAAGTGATATAGAAATGCGCGAAAGCACTTCCATACCCGCATAAGCCGACCATAAAACAATCGCAGTCATCGTAGCAGCGATCATGAGTGGCGACGTCTCGGGCAGCGCAATGATCAAGATATATTCATAAAAGTTTTTTAAGACGAGAACCGCGAGATGGAAGCTGTACCAAGCATAGATGAAGCCGATAAGGCGCCCGGCCCACACACCGAACAATACTTCAGCGATCTCAACGAGAGTCCTGCCAGGATATAACTGGCAAAGATGCGTATACATCCAAATAATACCGTACGATACAATGACGCTCAAAATAATGGAAATCCAAGCATCGTGTCCGGCTACGGCGGCAAGAGGCACTGTTAGCGGGGTACCGACTATCCACATAATCATCAAAGCTGTAAGTCCACTGCTGGAAAGCTGCTCGATTGAGTGTTTCATTTCACTTTTACTCCTTCCATACCCGCCTAAAACTTTTAAAGATGACCGTTTTGAATCTCTTCAGCCCTCATTTGACTATCTCCAGCTCCCTCAAATGCACCGGTGGGCCTGACATGCCTGCACGTGTTAAAACAAAATCCACATCGACTGTAACGACAGCTTTCGCGAATTTCTTGTCCCATTTCAGCTTGAGTTTTTGCCACTCTTTATTGTTCTTCTTATGAAGCTGGTCACCGAACCCGAAAATATCGGCTGCGTATTTCTTCTGCACATTCGCAATCATCTTCTGTGTATCCTTACGAACCACCCTCATTAACGTATCTTCCACCAAGTGATAATAATTCGGATTCGTGAAATCAAGATGAGTATTGTTCTCATCCAACGTTCCTGTTCCTTTTAAATGAACGGTGAAGCTTACCTTACCTCCGTCAACCTTCGGTACTATCTCCCGACTGGTGCTGTGCAATATTACACCGACGTTACCTTTGTGTTCCGGCAGCTGCAGGGTCATTACACCTCTTTTCAACTTTCCCGTTACCCATAGCATAAGCTGGGAATCATAATTATTTAGATAGCCCACAAGTTTCAAATTTTTAAATATTGCCGAATGATTTAATTTAAACGTAAGCTTGTTTTTACTTTTTTCGCTGCCTACTTGCTGACCCGGTACCAATTCGATCGCCCCCATGACCGGTTCGATGCCTTCTCCGGAAGCTGTGTTCAGCAAATCGCGTATTGTGACAGCCGTACGCCCGAGAAGAATTTCCATCTCACGCACCGCTTCAGTTGGGAAGAACTCCAGCGGGTAATCAACCTTAAGCGCATCTCTCCCCTCCTGCTCTTTGACAACGAGTACATAAGTACGGAGGCGTGTTTTTGGGTTTCGTGAAAAGTGATCAAGGATATCTTTAATCCCTTTCCTTGCGAGCTTCTCTCCGATCAACAATACGCGTCGGTGGGAGATGAACAACCTTCTGGATAGTTTACCCTGCAATTCCTGCATGACTTCCTGAGCGTTTTTACCTGTTCCCACTTCGATGAAATAATTGTTGCGACCTTGCGAAACATTTCCGATCTGGCGAGCAGGCACAGCGACTTGAATCATGCCCACATAACTGCCATCATCCTTTAGATCGATGGAAGAAGCCATCACCATCGCAATATCGTTGATCTCCGTACGATCCTTGCAGCCTGCGCATACCATCGCCAATACAATAAGCAAAGCACTGATTATCCCTCCGCGCATCTTATTGACCTTCCTTCTTATCCGTCTCATCGCTTTGATTCGGACCTGGCCGTTGACCCGAAGGAACGCGTAGAGGCTCGTTATAGCCTGTCAGCCGAGGTCGCAGTTTCATTGCCCAGTGCGGCGCACGGAACAGAATATCTTTCAACCCGCCTATTGACAGCGGCGCGACCGGTTCAAAATATGGAATTCCAAATGATCGTAATGAATTCAAGTGAATCAGTATACAAACAAATCCTAGTCCAATGCCGTAAAGACCAAGCGTCCCTGCCAGCAGAATGAGCGGGAAGCGCAGAAGGCGGGTGCTGAAAGCAAAATTAAACCGGGGTATGGTAAAATTGGCAATGGCCGTAATCGAGACGACGATAACCATCGGTGCGGAAACGATACCTGCTTGCACCGCCGCCTGTCCGATTACAAGACCCCCTACAATACTGACAGCAGAACCAACCTGCCTCGGCAAACGAACGCCCGCTTCACGCAGTCCCTCGAACGTTATTTCCATTAATAGCGCTTCTGCAAGTGCCGGGAAGGGACTCGCTTCACGAGCTCCCGCAATACTTAGCAGCAGATTCGTAGGGATCATCTCCGGATGAAATGATGCAACCGCCACATATAGCGAAGGAAGAAAAAGAGAAATTAAGATAAACCCAAAACGTATATAACGAATGAATGTCGGAATTAAGAACCGTTCATAGTAATCTTCTGCACTTAGCATCAAGTTCCAGAATGTGATCGGCACAATGAGTGCGGCTGGCGAGCCGTCAACCAGAATGGCTATCTTGCCTTCGAGCAAATTAGCCGCAACAATATCCGGCCGCTCCGTGGAATGCACTTGCGGAAAAGGAGAGAAGGGCATATCTTCAATGAATTCTTCGATATAATTAGACTCGATCACCCCGTCGATCTCGATTCGCGTTATGCGCTCACGTACTTCCTGCACGACGGAATCCGTCGCAATCCCATCGATGTAAACGACTGCCACCTTCGTCTGAGTAAGTTCCCCGACTGTAAACGACTCAATCTTGAAACGCGGTGTCTTCAAACGTTTGCGAAGCAAAATTATATTGGTTTGGACCTGTTCAATAAAGCCTTCACGCGGTCCTCGAATAAGCGGTTCTGCCTCCGGCTCCTCCACGCTACGCGATGGAAGACGCTCCAAGCCGACGATCAATACACTCAACTCACCGTCGAGAACAATTGCCACACCCCCGTCAAGCACACCTTTCACAAGATCATCGAACGTGTCTGCCGTACGGATTTGCCCTACTCTCAGCGTATGCCTCAATTGTTCGGCCAAGCTCAAAAGCGATTTTGCTTCGCATTTACTTTCGCTATCCCGCACCGTTTGCAATAATTCATGTTCGAGAAGCATCTTATCAACCATTCCGTCTACATACACCAGCAATGTTTGTATTCCAAATACATCCAATGATTGAAATACGATGTCCGAACAATTCTCGAATGTCTTTTCCAATTGCTCCCGATTGACGTCTAATTTATGATTCATGACCATTTTCGGCTCGGACACAAGTTTCAACTCCTGTATTGGCTTATGACTGCGGGACGATCTCATCCATTTCTTCATATATCTTTTCATATCCGATTCCTTCTTTTGCCTTCTTTTTTGCCTTCGCCTTCGTTGTTAAGCGCCGCCTGCAACAAACCTTGATCGAGAAGCTGCCGGTCAATTAATCCCTCCACATACACAAGCAGCGCTGGACGGTCGCCAAACAGGTTCACCGATCGATACGTGATGTCCGAACAGTTTTCAAACGTTTTTTCCAATAATGCCCGGTAAGCATCTATCTCTTCACTCAAAGAAATTCTCGGCACAGAATCACATAGAGGCTCCAGGATCAGCTTTTTGAGGCGAGACGTTTTTATATGCAGCTTCTTGAAACGGTCCATATTCCATATCAGTCCTAAACTCTTAAAATGAGCTATATAGGCTTATCCTTTGGAATAAATGTAAGATTTATGCACATTTCCATGTATTATCTATTCTAGGGGCTGCTTCTGCCGGATTGCTATATCGTCGAGTTATGTCTAGGCGTAAGGCGTTGGTATAAATCGAAGGTCCTGCAAATATGGATTAGTGTATTCTCTGCTTCACGCTATTTTAGTTTGGATATAAGATCGGACCGGCAGGAGGGTCATATGGTTAATAAATGGGTTTATTATGGGCTGTCGATTGTCTTTTTGCTGCTTGTAGCAGCATTTGTTGGTTGGGAATTCATTCCTCGTTGGGGTAACGAATTGTCGGAGCAGCAAAGGAACTTTATTGAAACGATACTCATGTGGAGCACGGTTGGATTAGGGGTGGTGTTAGCGGTCATCCTTGTCGCGGGGCAGCTAACGGGCCGCGGACGTTCAGAAAAAGCAAAAGCGGCGGTTCCTGAGCGTGTAACGCTGGCTGCACCTGCGCCTGCATCAACACCTGCATCTGTACCAATACCTGACGAAGCATTTATAACTGAGCCTGTTATTACGATTACACCGATCATAGCACCACTGGATTATCCTTTAACACGAACGGAAGATCTGCAGGCTGAAATCAGCGGGGAGGCGGAGGAGAAGGAAGAGCTGCTCAGTTGGACAGAGGTCATTACGGGCAATGCGCAGCATATCGGAGCCCGCGAGGAGCAGCAGGACTCCTTCAGCTTCTCTGCCTTGGACGATCCTGCGGTGGTTAAACGTTATGGTATACTCGCTGTGCTCGCCGATGGTATGGGCGGTCTCGCGATGGGCAGGGAAGCGAGCCAGCTTGCCGTTCAAGCGATGCTGAACGAGTATACGGGAAAAACGGCTGGAGAGCCCGTTCCCGTGGCGCTTGAGCGGGCGCTGCATAAGGCAAACGAAGAGGTGTATGGGCTAGCGAAGCGGCATGAGCTGGAATGGAGCGTAGGCACGACCCTCATTGCTGCTGTTATTCAGGAGGGGCAGCTTTACTGGATATCTGCGGGGGATAGCCGTATTTATTTATACAGGGGCGGCGTACTTATTCCATTAACACAGGATCATGTATATGCCAACCGGCTGCTCGAGCGGGTAAAAGCTGGACAAATGACCAGAGAGGAAGCAGAGTCGCACCCGGAACGGGATTTGCTGACGAGCTACTTGGGTATTCCCGTACTGGATGAGATTGACGCCAATCGGGCGCCATTTGCTCTGCAGGCTGGCGATTGGGTTTTATTATGCAGTGACGGTCTATATGACGATTTGTCGGAGCAGCTGCTGGAGGAAGCAGTCCGCTTACCGCCGCAGCATGCGGCAGAATTTATATTGCAGCACGTTATCGCACAGCAAAGACAATATCAAGATAATGCGACAATTGCTATTTTAGCGTGTTTATAGCGGTTTTCGTAGTTCAAAGCGGGCGTCTCGCTTGCACAATATACAGAATTTTATCGGGCGTGCAGATTCGATGGACGTTATGGGAAAAGAAGCTTGCGTTCATCCCGTTTTTGCGGTGAAAGGCTTCAGAGGAAATCATCGTGGATAAGAAAAAAGCAGCCATTGACCGGGAAGGTCAATGGCTGCGGGCGTTTGCCGGATGGTTGTACTTTTTTGGATGAAAATGGTGTATCCCTCACATACTAATTTGGTTAGAACAACGTAATAGCAGGTTACTATATGCTAGAACCAGTGAGGGAGGCAATGAAAATGGCAATAGATCATAAACATGACGGACATGAGCACGAGCATAAAAGCTTGGTTACGGAGAAGGATATCGATCCGGCATTCGGTTTGTTTGCAGATGAAGGACAGGAAGGCGCGGTACGAGACGCATCGGAGCAGTTGTTAGAGCGTTATCCATACGGGGATGTGCATGAGTCGCATATACCTGACGCAATAGATGCCGGAATAGAGTCGGATACCGAGGTGGATTCGGCGGAGGAGATTTCGGAGGAATTGGCAGCAGTGCCGGATGCGGATGCCATTGCGAAGAACAGTCCGGTAGATCCCGCATCGCCTGCAGATGAGTTTCATGGCACTGATTTGTTGAACGGGGTAGGCAAGCATCCAGAGGAAGAGACGGAAGAAGCAGGAGAAACGGATGAGGCAGATAATATGGATCTCGTATAACGGATTCCGGTCTTGATTCCATAGGAGTAGGAGCACTGCGGCTCCTGTGATGCCTTATGCTTTAATAAAAAAAAGGAAATCCTCCTGTTAATATGTCTTCGATATCATGAGAGATTCATCTAACTGGAAAAGCTCCTTCTAATTCGCCGGTTTTCTTATTCATTGAGCGAATCGGATTCGATTAACGGGACGTTTTCCTTTTATATGAGTAAGATTTGATTAAATGGAGCAATTAGCTGGAGGATTTCCCGTTATATCTCATTGTAAATTTGAACTTGCTATCAAAGGATGGCGATATCCGTCTACGCCTGTGTTACAATAGAAGAACAAATGTTCTTCATGGGAGCGGTAGACAATACGTTATGTTAACCAATGATACGGTTACGATTTCGGTGAGACACTTAGTCGAATATGTGTTTCTAAGCGGCAGCATCGACGTCAGATTAAATACGGTCGAAACGATGCACGAGGGAACAAAAGCGCATCAAAGGGTGCAGCGGACGTATGGCGAACAGGATCGGAAGGAAGTTTATGTGCGGGCAGACATCGCGCTGGATGATCTGCTTTTTGTCGTGGACGGACGCTGCGACGGGCTGCTCGCAACCGGGCCTGTCATGACTATAGACGAGATTAAATCGACTGGCGGCGACCTTGAGCAAATTAGCGGCGACGGATATCCCGTGCACTGGGCGCAGGCTCTGTTCTACGCTTATATGTATGCCAAAGAGCATGAGCAATCTTCCATGCGCGTGCAGCTTACCTATGTACAGACGGAGACGGAGCAAGAGCGGCGGTTTGTGCGGGAGGTCGGATTCGGCGAGCTTGAGCAGTATGTCTATGAAGTTGTGGCGCGCTATGCGCCTTACGCCCGGCAGCGGCGCAGACATGAACGGACCAGAAATGAAAGTATACAGACGCTGGACTTTCCATTCGAAGCTTACCGGTCGGGGCAGCGGAAGCTGGCAGGTGCTGTGTACAAGTCGATTGAGGAAGGCGTCCGTCTGTTTGCGAAAGCGCCGACCGGCATCGGCAAAACGATCTCGACGACCTATCCGAGCATCAAAGCTATGGGTGCGGGCATGCTGCAGCGGTTTTATTATTTGACGGCGCGAACGACGACGAGAGCGGCGGCCGAGGATGCGCTGCTGTTCATGAAGTCGAAGGGGCTGCATCTGCATGCGGTAACGATTACCGCCAAGGAGAAAATTTGCTTCCAGGAGGAAGTGCGCTGCGAGAAGGAGCATTGTCCGTATGCGGATGGCTATTATGACCGGATAAATGGAGCGGTGCTTGATTTACTCGAAAATGAAACGGTAATGACACGGCCGGTCATTGAAGCATATGCTCGGAAGCATCAGGTGTGTCCGTTCGAATTTTCGCTTGATATCGCCTATGCGGCCGATGCGGTTATTTGCGATTATAATTATATTTTTGATCCGCGCATATCGTTTAAGCGGCAGTACGCGGAGATGAAGAAGAAGACGGCGCTGCTCGTGGACGAGGCGCATAATCTCGTCGACCGCGCGCGCGAGATGTTTTCGGCGGAGCTGGTGAAGGCGCCGTTCTTAGCGCTGCAGCGGGAGCTGAAGGGCGTGCATGCCGAAGGCTATCGGACGGCAAAAGCGATCAACGATTATTTCATCGCTCTGCGCAAAAGGAGCGACGGCGCGCCGCATTTAGTCGAGAGTCAGCTGCCGGAGGAGCTGGTTTCTTTGGTCGAGGCGTTCGTTCCGGCAGCAGAACAGGCGCTTTCCGCAGGTGTTGGAGGGCGCGGCGGCGGGCTGCTGCTCGATACTTATTTTGCCGCGCATAACTTCACGCGCACGTCGAAGCTGTTCGATGAGCGATATGTCGTCTATACGGAGCTCTCGAAGAATGATGTGAGGCTGAAGCTGTTCTGCCTCGATCCCTCTCTGCTGCTGCAGCAGATGGGCAAAGGCTACCGTTCTCATATTTATTTCTCGGCTACGCTGTCGCCCGTTTCATACTATATGGACATGCTGGGCGCGGGAGAAGATGACTATACGCTTTCGGTGCCGTCGCCATTTTCGAGAGAGCAGCTTGATGTTATCATACAGCCGCTCTCGACCAGGTACAATGACCGCGATGCTTCGAAAATACCGATTGCGGAGCTGCTTCGGCGGCTGATGGGCGAGCGGCCCGGCAATTACTTCGTTTTTTTTCCTTCGTATGCTTACATGAATGCCGTTTATGAAACGTATATGGAGCTAATGGAGTGGCGAACGTCTCCGGGTGATGCTGCAGATGTAGAGGTGCTGCTGCAAAAGCCGGATATGTCGGAAGAGGAGCGGGACCGATTCTTGGAATCATTTCAGGCGGGAAGCGGGAAGTCGTTAATAGGCTTTGCCGTTATGGGCGGCGTGTTCTCAGAAGGCGTTGACCTGGCGGGAGACCGGTTAATCGGTGTGATCGTCGTAGGGGTAGGCTTGCCGCAGCTCGGTGTGGAACGGAACATGCTGAAGGATTATTTTAACGAACAGGGCAAGAGCGGTTATGATTATGCTTATGTATTCCCGGGGATGAACAAGGTGCTGCAGGCGGGCGGCCGGTTAATTCGCTCGGAAACCGATCGGGGTACGCTGGTGCTCATTGACGACCGGTATTTGCAGCCGCATTACCAGCGCCTTTTGCCGGAGGAGTGGAAGGGGTAATTACATTGCGGAATCCGATTCCGCTTCGTTTGTTCTTTTGAAAAATAAAGGTGTGCTGCCGACGATACAAATCGGGACATTAATGAGAAACACCCAGTGCCATTCTAAATAGTCCGCCAGATAACCGGAGACAGCCGGACCGATTGCAGGCGCGAGCAAGACAGGTATGCTTACCTTCGCCATCACTCTTCCGACTTGACCTGGGGGACTCAACCGATAAATGTAGGCGAATCCGAGGGGGGCAATCATGCCCCCACCTAGCCCCTGCACGATACGGAATAGAATTAACTGCTCGATCCCCGAGGCCAACGCGCATAATAAGGAACCCGAGGCAAACCATCCGATCGCCAAGAGGAAGACCCGCTTTGCACCATAGCGGTCGGACAGCAAACCGGCAAGTGGAATTACGGCAGCTTGTGCAAGCACATACCCCGTTACCGTCCATTGCACGGTATTGTACGAGCTGTGGAAATCCTTGATCAGTCGGGGAAGCAAAACATTCCTGGCCGTATGATCCAAATAGACGATAAACATCGCGACTATAATGGCGGACAGCGACCCGGCCATTCCCTTTGCCGATGAGGTATTCCCGGTCTTGCCGGAAGCTTTCATCTGCTTAACCGACAATTTTGAAGTTGAAATTCATATGGCCAAGTGCCATATAAATTCTGGAAGATAGAGCCAGCAACATTTCAGTACCGCGAGCAGAACTGATGTCCCCAAGATCGATAATGCTTTCCCAACCCAACGATTCCATTAAGAGGGTAGTCACGATCCGCTTGGCGTCCGCGTCATTGCCGCTGATAAACAGGTCATGTTGACCGCCGGCCACGCTGCGGGGATTGACCATTAACGCGGAAGATACAGTATTCAGCGTCTTCACCACTTTGGCATCTGGGAAGGTGCGCTGGATCTGCTCGCCCAAGGAATCCGTGTTAGCTACGGCCAAGGTAAGTTCGCCGTTCGAGAAGTCCAGCGGAAGCGCTATATCAATCAGCACTTTACCTTGCAGCAATTGACTTCCAATATCAGACAATGCTCCGAGAGAAGCGTTGCCCGGTGTTGCATTGAAGATAATGTCGCCATGCGCGGCGGCTTCCTGAATGGTGCCCACGCTTCCTTTCTCGTCTGGTTGCAATTGCTCCAGCCAAGTGTTCAGCTTATCTGGAGTCCTTGCGCCCAATTTCACGTCGTGTCCTGCTTTGGCGAGTGAGCGGCCTAATGTTTGTGCTGCATTGCCCGATCCAATAAATCCGATCTTCATTTCCATTCCCTCCCACTATACATACAGGTTAGTATACCAACAATTGACAGTATACATACCGATCTGTATAATGTCAAGCATGAGAGGTGACTATAATTATGAGCAGGACTTCCGGAAATAAATCGGTGGCGCGTGAGCAGCTGTTGCAAACAGCAAGCAGGTTGTTTTTCGAAAGAGGCTTCCACGCTGTTGGTGTCGACACGATCGTTGCCGAATCGGGCATTACGAAGATGACGATGTACAAACATTTTCCATCCAAGGATCATTTAATTGTTTCGATATTGGAGCGGTCGAGTGAGCTGTATTGGGATTGGTTCGAGAGCGTGATTCAAGGCATCTCGGAACCGCAGGATCAGCTTGTTGCGATCTTTAATGCCGTTGCCAAAGGGCATTCAAAATCCCCGAGATCGACCTACTGTCTTTATCAGAACGTGGCCGTCGAGTTCCCGTATCCAGAACATATCGCGAACCAAGCGGCCGTCGCGCATAAGCAATCCATAGTGAATCGATTGCAAGCCATCTGCGAACGGGCAGGCTTGAAGCCATCCGATTCGCTGGCTAGGCAGCTGTTCGTGCTGCTAGAAGGATTCTGTATTTCTTCCCGGTTCTTCGGAGCGAACATTCCCGGAGCAGATGTCGTAAATGCGGCTAAGACTCTGATCGACATGCATCGTCAATAAAAGATTGAAACGGTTAGAGTGGCTGCGATAAGGATCATATTCCAACTAATAGCGAAAGGCGTTCACTCTATGGGGTGAACGCTAATTATTTTTTGGGGAAGTAGTTTATTAGATGAATGAACACTTCCGTAGGTGGTAAGTACGTGGAAGCAAGACTGTCTGGAGATAAAATTTTTCCGACCGTTGTACACTCCGTAACTTTCCAGGTTATTACAACGTATGAAAATAGTGTGAGGAACCATCTATAGCTTTTCCCAGTTGAAGGAGGTTGTGGAGAATGAAATGGATAATAATTAGCATACTCGTTTTGTGCATCATAGTTCTTAGCGGTTGTACTGAGAATACAAATTATTATGGCGGCATTAAAAAAACAGATTTTCCCGAAATGTCCGATTCAAATTTTGAATTAGTCCATGAATATAGAGGTCATAGTGACAATTGGGGAGCAGTGTTTTTTGTTTACAAACAGAAAGACTCAGATAAACTCACAATAAAAAAGTTTTTAGTTTATAATGGAAAAGACCCGAAACCAACAGGTGAAATATCTTTTGACTATGATGCAGGTGACATCGTTGGAAGTGGTAATATGACAACTACGGAAGTGCCCGAAAAGGGAATTTATTATCTTGGTTCATCGTTAGAAGCTGCTGCACCGGCGAAAGATTCAATAGTGAAGTTATTTGTGAAATGGAAAGAGTATTCAGAATGGGTTGAATTGAAACCTGTGACGGACTAAGGTTCCATCATATCTGTCCGTTTTTCTTAAAAGTTGTATGATTCGCCGTCATCTGGCACTAAAACATTAGAGGAGATTCCTTTTTCATGAATAAAGCTTTTTAATTCATTTCTTGATAGTGTCCAATGATTTACAGCTTCCATATGGCTGACAATAATTTTTGCTTTAGGGGCACCCTTATACACTTCATAGATATCATCTTTCCCCATCATTAGAGAACCGCCTTCATAGAATTGATTATCTCCACCATTTACAACAATGATTTCTGGTTTTTGTGTATCGATCACTTCTTGTATAGCTTCATACCATACAGTATCTCCAGCTACATATACAGTTTTTTCATTTGGGTGATTGAATACAACGCCACATACGTTACCAGCAATTTTTAATATTTCTCCTCTTCCGTGCTCGCCTTTGGTTTTAATTAATTGGATATCCTCATAGACTGTGTCTTCTTGTAACACTTCAACATTTTGAAAACCAGCGTTGCTAACTTCGTTAGCATCTTCTTCGTTTTGTACAAACATCTTGATATCTTTTGGCAATACCTCTTTGGCAGCATCATCAAAGTGATCTAAATGTAGATGAGTTACAATTACAGCGTCTACGTCTATAATATTGTCTAGTGATGTGGGTAAGTTAACTAAAGGATTAAATTGATCTTGTCTTAACGAATTGGGGAAAGGCGGGTAAGTGCCCTTATCTGCTAAAAATGGGTCAATTAAAAACTTTTTTCCTGCATATTCAACTACCAGAGTTGCGTTTCTAATTTGGGTTACCTTCATTTTTTTAGCTCCTTTTTCTTTTTATGTATTAAGTTTATATGATGAGCAATTAACTTTTACATAGATAAAATCAAGTCGTTTAAGAGTTTGACTTGAATTTTGAAATTCATTTTGTGCAAATGGTCAAAAAAAGGTTATTTCACCTATTCACGAAAAGGATGTGATTTCAAGTTGGATCAAACAGACATGCGAATATTGGAAGAGTTATCCCAAAATAGTCGTATTACGATGAAAGAATTAGGAGAGAAAGTTCATTTGACAGGCCAAGCAGCCGCAACTAGAGTTTCTAAATTGGAAGATAATGGGGTGATTGAGGGTTATACGATTAAAGTTAATCAAGCTAAATTAGGTTGTTATATACATGCTTTGATTAATATCTATACAAAAAGCACTTATCATCAACCTTATCTCTCATTTATAAAAACACAAGAGAAACACATATTAAATAACTATAAAATTAGTGGAGATGGTTGTTATCTTTTAGAATGTAAATTTCCATCTAATGAATTATTGGATAAATTCTTGGTAGACCTAAACGAGCATGCAAACTATAAATTATCGATTGTTATTAATAAATAGTGAATGGGTTAAAAGTCGTAGCGAAGAACGCAGGAATGCTTCATTTTATTAAAAGGATAAGGATCGGCAGTTGAAATCCATTTGAAAGTGGGGATATGAATGAAGAATAATTTGTTTATAGCTGAAGCTCGGGGACAAATGAGCTGGATAAATCCGCCGGAAAATTCGATGTACACCGAGGATGGGGGACTTATGATTGTCGCCCCGCCTTCTGCGGATTTCTTTCAGGACCCGGCAGGAAAACACATTGCAAGCTCTGCGCCGTTTCTTTATCTCCCTGTCAATTCGTCATTCGAGTTAACAACTCGGCTTCGAGCTGAGATGCGGCATATCTATGATTCCGGATGCTTGATGCTGATGTCAGATCATAATAATTGGGCCAAGCTTTGTTTTGAATTCAACGGCCAATATCCCACGATTGTGTCTGTTGTTACGAGGGACGGGTCCTCAGATGATTGTAATTCAGAGCGTGTTACGGTCGAAAAACCGTATTTGCGCATAACAAAGTCTCAAGACTGTGTGTCCTTTCTGTATTCGTCGGATGGAGAGGATTGGAGGTTAATTCGGTATTTCGGGATGAAATGCCCTTCCGGAATAGTTGCAGGTGTAGTGGCACAATCTCCGAAGGGTGACGGTTGTCGAGTCCATTTTGACTACCTCCTATTATCACAGCCCGAAGCGGACAGCCGATTTTAGGGAGACATTATGCAAGCAGTAAGGCTGCTTGCCTATTTTTTTGTCCATCTACTGGATTTTTTGTGGACCTGGTGCGATTACAAGGGAGTTATGTATTTTTCGATTGAGATTGGCATGGAGGAACTCAGGGGTGGGGCTTCGAGTAGAGAAGAGGCAAAAACATTTTAGACAAAATCTTAAGAATTATTTATAATAAACACAAAGAGCCGGTTGTGAGCGCACACGCCGCTTCGATACATCCAACACCTTATTGAGAATTTCTGGTGCTGTGTATCGAAGCGGCTTTTGTTGTTCTTCGGGTTGTTGAAAGACCGATAAGGTTAATTTACTAGAGAGGAAGGTGAATCCAAGTGTCGCGATTTGAGCAAAACTATGAGGAATGGCTGCACGTAAATCTGATTGCAGAAAGGAATCACAGGAGGCGTGAGCTGCTTGAGAAAGGGCTTGGCCATGGTACGTTCGAATTCCTGCGTTCAGTCTGGTTTCCCGCTGTTGGAAATTTCGATCATTTGTATCCTGAGTGGGAGGTGCGTGATTTCAATAATGGCTATCGCTATCTGGACCTGGCTTATATGCCAAGCGGCATGAAAGGCGGTATTGAGGTGCAGGGATTCGGATCTCATGCTAGGGTCATTGATGTAAAACGTTTTAAAGATTTATGCCAGCGTCATTGTTTGATGGCTCTCGACGGGTGGATTTTCTTGCCGATCGCATACCTTTCCATTAAAGATGAACCCAAACAATGCCAACAGTTAATTCTTTCTTTCATTGGAAAATTCATTTCAACGGATACGCCTGTCCATTTATCTTGGGTTGAGGCAGAAACGTTGCGCTTTGGGCGGCGCTTGCTGCGTCCGATCACGCCGCTGGAGCTGGCGCAGCATCTTAGAGTTAGTGATCGGCATGCAAGGCGAATTCTGCACGGCTTGGTTGAACAGCAATTATTATGCGTTGCCAGTGGTCAAGAACGTGTCCGGACCTACAAGCTTAGAATGTAAAACAGAACATCAGGATGTACAACACTCGCATTCTCGTATTGCTTTGCTTGGATTTAAACACCAAACAGCTCCTTGAGTTGGAATACACGGACATCAAATCCGTTATTTGTCTGATTTGCCCCTGTTTTGAGGTACTTGCGGACATCGAATCCGTTATTTGCTGCAAAACAGTTATTTTTGGTGCATTCTATGGCGTATAGCGGAACCAATGTCCGCATGACTCGCATTTTAGTCCTTTTTCGTACAAATAACGGATGTGGTGTCCGCGTCCGCACAAGCTAGCAAGCTCCTTCACCACGTACCTCGCAAACTAGCTTACTCATACAAATAACGGATGTGGTGTCCACGTCCGCACAAGCTAGCGGTCTCCTGCACCACGTACCTTGCAAATTAGCTTACTTTCACACAAATAACGGATGTGGTGTCCGCATCTGCACAATCAAGCAGGCTCCTGCACCACGCAACCCTACTCCACCACACATATATGAGCTTTTTGTAAATGAAAAAGAATAACCGTTCGGGTATTGACAGTATTTTCTTCAGATGGTAAAGTGACAATTAGATTTTAACGAGAGGAGGATTACGTTCCATGAGAAATCGCATTCATTTTAATTTGTCCGCAGCTATGAATAATCGTTTGAACATGAATAACGTAATCCATCCGCGCGTCATTTCTCTTTGATTAAGGGGTATTCCCATCATCAAAGGCGCATGGTTACGTTACCGTAATCATGCGCCTTTTCTATGTCTATGAAGCGCGGCTGAAGTCAAGGCCGTGTCTCGAGCTGGAAGAAGCGTGTCGTTACGGCGGCACGCTTCTTTGTATTTTATGGGAAATTTGATGCTTGGATGGATAACGGAAGGTGTGGTAGAAAAGGATGTTTAGTGTACTCAAAAAATTAAATTGGTTTTTTAAGATGAATTGGAAGCGTTATACGATCGCCATTTCACTCCTCATATTGACCGGCTTTATCGATGTCATTCCGCCATGGCTGATTGGCTATACGATTGACGGCATTCATCAGGATTTGCTTGGTCAGGCCGAGTTTAACCGCGTGTTGTTTGGCTGGATCGGTCTGACGGTTATTGGTTATATCATTACGTATATCTGGCATTACCAGCTGTTTGGCGGTGCTTTTGTACTGGAGAGGCTGCTGCGGTCGCGGTTAATGAGACATTTCCTGCGTATGACGCCGACCTTCTATGAGCGGAACCGGACAGGGGACCTGATGGCGCGGTCAACTAATGATTTAGGTGCGGTTGCGCAGACAGCAGGCTTTGGTATTCTCACGTTGATCGATTCGACGTTGTTCATGATCACGATTCTAATCGTGATGGCCGGTCTTATCAGCGTGAAGCTGACGCTTGCCGCCCTGCTTCCGCTTCCGCTGATGGCGCTGGCAATGAAGCATTACGGCAAGAAGATTCATGAGCGGTTCATGGATGCGCAGGACGCATTCGGAGATTTGAACGATCAGGTGCTGGAATCCGTTTCCGGCGTTCGGGTCATTCGGGCGTTCGTACAGGAGGAAGCAAGCCAGGAACGGTTCAGCGCCAAAACGAATGAAGTGCTTGGCAAAAATATCGCGGTCGCCCGTATCGATGCGCTGTTCGAACCTACGATGAAGGTTCTCGTCGGAACGAGCTACCTAATCGGACTGTGTTACGGCGGTTACTTAGTGTTCCATAACGAAATAACGCTCGGGGAATTAGTCTCCTTTAACGTATTTCTCGGAATGCTGATCTGGCCCATGTTCGCAATCGGCGAGCTGATAAACATTATGCAGCGCGGCAACGCATCGCTTGACCGTGTCAACGAGACGCTGGGCTATAAGCCGGACGTTGCGGACGCGAGTGCTCCTATTCATGTAGAGGAGCCGTCATCCCTTCAATTCCGGAATGTAACGTTCCGTTATCCATCCTCCACAGTTGATAATTTGATCGACGTATCGTTCAAGCTTCGCCAAGGGCAAACGCTCGGAATCGTCGGCCGGACCGGCAGCGGCAAGACGACGCTGCTGAAGCAGCTGCTGCGGGAATATCCGCTCGGACGCGGCGATATCAGCATATCGGGCGCATCGCTTGGCAACCTCAAGATTGATCATCTGCTTGGCTGGATCGGTTATGTGCCGCAGCAGCCTATCCTTTTCTCGAGGACGATTCGCGAAAATATATTTTTTGGCCTGAAGGAAGGCACAGAAGAGGATTTGCAGCGGGCGCTGGAACGGGCTTCGTTCGCGAAGGATATTAAGTTTCTGCCTGACGGTTTGGAGACGCTTGTGGGCGAGAAGGGCGTTGCGCTGTCCGGCGGTCAGAAGCAGCGGGTCAGCATTGCGCGGGCGCTTATCGCCGATCCGGAAATACTGCTGATGGACGATGCTTTATCGGCCGTAGACGGGAAGACGGAAGCAGAAATTATAGAAGGCATCCGAACGGAACGGGCCGGCAAAACGACGCTTATTACCACGCATCGTTTATCGGCGGTGCAGCATGCCGATTGGATTATCGTTCTCGACGAGGGACGGATCGTGCAGGAAGGCACGCATGAGCAATTGCTGGAGAGGGGCGGCTGGTACCGTGAGCAGTACGATCGCCAGCAGCTGGAAGCTATAATTGAAACGTAACAAAATGGAGGCGTGAAGGACAATGGGTCACACAGGAAAACGATTGTTTCAATACGCCATGCTTTATAAAAAACCGATCATGCTCGCGCTGCTGCTGCTCGTGCTCGCCGTATGCGCAGAGCTTGCGGGGCCGTTTATCGCTAAACGGATGATTGACCAAAACATTCTCGGCATCGAGAAAAAATGGCATGAGGTCGAAACTGAGCAGTTCTATGCGGTTCTTTATAAAGATAAATGGTATAAGCGCGAGGATCACTTTGCTTCTGGGGAGCAGAAGGGCAAAGAGGTACGGGTGCTGCAGGCAGGACGCCAATTTTATTGGCTGGATGAAGCGCTTCGTTTCGAAAGCGGCAAGCGCGAGGTAATTGGGGACACGATGACCGTCACGAGCAAGGAAACGGGTGAAGCCGCGACGTATCAAGTGACTAGGCTGTCGTCGAAGGAGCTTTATTCCTTTTATAAGCCGGAGTTTCCGGCGCTTATAAGACTGGCTGTTATGTATTTCGGTCTGCTCCTGCTCGTTGCGGCATTTACTTACGGTCAACGTCTCATGCTGCAGACCTCAGCCAACCGTATTGTACGCAAAATGCGCAATGACATTTTTGCGCATACGCAGCGGCTGCCGGTTAACTATTACGACAATTTGTCGGCAGGGCAGGTCGTTTCCCGCATTACAAACGATACGGAAGCGATTCGCGAGCTTTATGTCGCGGTGCTGGCAAACTTCTTTACAGGCATTATATATATGGCCGCTATATATGGCGCCTTGTTTCTGCTGGATGCGCGCTTAGCGCTGATTGCGCTGCCGCTTGTCCCGATTCTAATCGTCTGGATTATCGTTTACCGCCGGTTTGCGGCACGCTATAACCGGATTATCCGGACGAAGCTTAGCGAGATCAACGGGATGATTAACGAATCCATTCAAGGGATGACGATTATTCAGGCGTTCCGCCGGCAGAAGGAGACGACGAAGGAATTTGAAGCGCTGAACGAGCATTATTACACGTATCAAAATAAGCTGCTCAGTCTCAATTCCATTACTTCGCACAATCTGGTCAACGTCGTCCGTAACGTTTTATTTCTAATCGTCATTTGGTTGTTCTGGGGCGATTCATTCGGTACGGCCGTATCGGTCGGCGTGCTCTATGCGTTCGTCGATTATATGAACCGGATGTTTGCTCCGATAGTCGGGATTGTCAACCAGCTTTCGAACCTGGAGACGGCGAGAGTATCCGCAGAGCGGGTGTTCAAGCTGATGGACGAGGAAGGGATCGACGTTGTTTCGGGTACGATTGAGCGCTACAAGGGCGATGTGAAGTTTGATGATGTTTCGTTTGCTTATAAAAAGGATGAGTACGTACTGAAGCATATTTCCTTCCATGCGCGGCAAGGCGAAACGGTTGCGCTCGTAGGCCATACCGGATCCGGCAAAAGCTCGATTTTGAACCTGCTGTTCCGTTTCTACGATTCGAACGAAGGGCGCATTATTGTGGACGGTACCGATGTGAGGGACATTCCGAAGCAGCTGCTGCGGCAGCATATGGGCATTGTGCTGCAGGATCCGTTCCTGTTCACGGGAACGATTGCTTCGAACATCAGTCTGGATAATCCGGCGATTAGCCGCGAGAAGATCGAGCAGGCGCTGCGCGATGTTGGCGCGTATGATATGTTCAGTCAGTTGCCGGGCGGCATTGATGCGCCGGTCATTGAGAAGGGCAGCACCCTGTCTGCGGGACAACGGCAGCTGATCTCGTTCGCGCGGGCGCTGGCTTATGATCCTGCTATCCTCATTCTGGATGAAGCTACGGCCAGCATCGATACGGAGACGGAAGCCATTATTCAAGAGGCGCTTGATGTGCTGAAGAAAGGCCGTACCACCTTCGTCATTGCACACCGGCTGTCAACCATTCGGGGAGCCGATCAAATTCTCGTGCTTGACCGCGGCGTCATTGTCGAGCGCGGCAGCCATGATGAGCTGATGGAGTATCAAGGCAAGTATTACGCAATGTACCAGCTGCAGTTAGGCTCGGCTTTACCGGCGTGAGGTTGACACTCGGCCTAATATGTCAAAGCTTGCTTGCTGCGAAAGAGTGAGGCATATTAAATAATGAGGCTAATCTCAATCCTTTTTATTAAAACACGGTAAGTTTTCAAATTAGTGAGGCAAACCTCACCTGCCATGATGCTGGCCTCATGGGCAGTGAGGTTTGCCTCATTGTTTTTCATACATCATTTTGTCTGTTGAAATTGTGAGCCTTACTTCACTAATAGTGAGTTTACGCATAAGTGATCGACAAAAGGCTGATCTATCCGCATTGGATAAGATCAGCCCTTTGTCGTTTCAATGTAGGTTTTTCCATTTTTTCAAAACGCTATCGTCTAGTCCAATCTATTCAAACTTGAGCCAACTCACAGTATTTTTGAGGTGAGATCGAACAATATCGGAAAGAACTTCAATTAGCTCCCAGCGGCTACAATCTATAACGAACGATACCAAGGAGCTGAGCTGCTTGCTTTTCAATGGGCTAGTCCAACCATATTCAGCTAACTTTCAGTTTGGTTTAAAGGAAGTTTAAGGAATGTTGGTTAGGATGGAACTTGTAAGAACAAATCGCAAGTGAGAGGTGGAAGAGAAGATGATGAAATCAAAAGCAATTACGGCAGGCGCGATCGCGCTAACGCTAACACTTGGAGGTGGCGGCCTATGGATGAGCCAAAATGCTAATGCGGCTACAGCTGCTAATACTCAGAGCACGCAGGCTGCACTGGCGGAGGACGGCACGTCCAAAAAAGATTTTGCAGGCAAACGCGGAGGATTCGGGCACGGATTCAATCAAATACAAGACGAGCTTCTTGCATACTTAGGGCTGGACGAAGCGGCGCTTCAAACGAAGCTGGAAACCTTAACACTGGCAGAGATTGCAGTAGAGCAAGGTAAAACCCGTGAGGAGCTGAAGGCGAAGCTCGTGGAATGGCTGGAAGCGGCGCAGGCTGAAGCTGGGGCTAATGCTGATGTGGATGCTGCTGCGAAAGCTGAAAAATTGCTTGATTCCAGAGGCTTCGGATTCGGCAAGCATGGCGGACGCGGCGGCCACGGATGGGGCGGAAACATCGATGCCATTGCTGAAGTACTAGGATTAACGGCGGACGAGCTGAAGGCGGAGATTGAGGAAGGAAAGACGATAGCCGCTATTGCAACCGAGAAGGGCGTTGTTGTACAGACGATTATTGATGCCCAGGTGAGCGATATCAAGGAAAAGCTGAATGAGCAGCTTGCTGCCGGGGATATCACGCAGGAGCAGTATGATGCCAGGCTGGCGGTAGCAGTCGAGCATGCGACTAAGCATGTGAACGGCGAGCTTCCAATGCGCGGCGCGGGCGGCGGCAAAGGCTGGGGCGGCAACATCGATTCCATAGCCGGAGCACTCGGATTAACCGCGGAAGAGCTGAAGGCGGAAATTGAGGAAGGAAAAACAATCGCCGCTATCGCCACTGAGAAGGGTGTTGACGTGCAAACGGTAATTGATGCTTGGGTGAGCGAGATCAAGGAAAAGCTGAATGAGCAGCTTGCTGCCGGGGATATTACGCAGGAGCAGTATGATGCCAAGCTCGCGGCAGCGGTCGAGCATGCGACTAAACATGTGAACGGCGAGCTGCCAATGCGCGGCAAGGGCGGCTCAGGCGGTAAAGGTCCGCGCGGTGAACGAGGCGGAGCAGCTTCCGGGGATCAGTCGACAACCGATACGACAACATCGGCAACGACTGCATAACTCAGACCTACTAATGCGGCTGTCCTATTAGTCAATGACTACTTAGGACAGCCTTCAATTTATATATGTAATTAAGGGCTTGCTGAACGAAAGGAAATGCCTGCGCGGGAAAGACAAGTGCAACCGTAATACCGGGTTTCCATGTAAGAGGGTCGTTACATTTTATTACTTATCGGATCGGGCACACAACACATTCAAATCATTTTGAATTCTTGCTATTCCTAAAGCCAAGTGATGCCAGAGTATACTTTCAACATTATCTGCTTGTTTGTCTTCACATTCGACAATTAAGATAACATCTGGCTTTTTCCCGCGTAAAAGCCGCTTTTGCTTCTTAATGACTTTGTAAATAAACAAATCAATAAGAAATCCTAATAATAATCCTCCAGCAGCTCCAATAATTCCCCAATAAATCGGGCCCCATTTTAATTTAAAACCAACGCTTGCACCAATAACGGAAAATGCCGTTCCGAGTGCTGCTCCTGTGCTCATGAGGGAGACTCCATCTGAATTATGTATGGAATCAAATATTCTTCGTTCCATTTTTCGATTGGTCAAGGGGACAGCAAATATATTTTCTTTTTTCACCCCCCCTTTTTCCAATTCCATAATAGCTAACTCTAAATAAGTGGAGTGCTCAAAGGTGGAAAAAATCTGCATCTCTAACCCACCACTTTCCCTTTTTTAACCCTAAACATAGGATTCTGATAATTTTGCTTCAGAAAATTTTGTTGTTCATTTTCAAATAATTTGTTGTTTTCCACCGTGTTCATATAAGAATCATAAATAGCAAATCCCCACATGGAAGGCATATACAACAGCCACTGTTTATCTAACACTTCTGTTGCTTTTTGAATTTCTCCAAAGAAAAGAAGTTGAATAGCTTCGAGCAAATGTGAGAAATACAAGAAGGCAATAGTCCATATCAGTGAAAAAAATGCAGTTATGATTCGATGTATGTGTAATTGCCCAAGACCAGGCATAAATATCGACCAAAAGACGGACATGAGCGGATGTCGCTTATCCAAATAATTAATTTCAAGTGCTCCAATGCTAAAGGAATTAAACGGGGCATTTTCCCTTTCAGCGAGCAAATACACTTTATTCATGTCGACAGAGGTTCGATAACTGTCCCAAATTGCAAATAAATAAACGGGAATGTACATTAACATCCACCTAGAATTTATTGTTTCTTTCGCCAGTTCAAAATCCCCACAAAATGAATGAACCATTGCTAAATTGATTTTGGATTGATAATTAACAATCACTTCCCAAATGAACAAGACCAATCCCCGCAAATATTTACTTAATAAAAGATGACCAAAACCAGGAAAGGCCGCCGACCACCATGCTATTATGTATGGGTTTCGTAAATGAAACTGGGTAGTTCCAAAGATACTAACATGGGCTTTGTGACGCCGATATTTGATATCTAAATTTTTAAAGTTATCCATTAAAAACGCCCTCTGTAATGTTTTGAGAATGCAAAAGTAGTATTTACAAATCATGTTCATTCTAATAATGAGTCTTTATTATTTGAGGTAACGGGTAACGATGTTGTCAAATTGGGGAGTTCAACGATGAGGCTGAATCTAGAGCTGTAATGAAACCATCACAGAAAAATATGTTCACTATACGTTCATATCTGCTCCGTTGCTTTAGGTTTATTTTTTTGATATAGTTCTACTATCAAACTATTCTACAATAGAATCATTTTATGAGTTCAGCAGCACGAGAAGGAGGACAACAGTGTGGATCAAGTTTTATTGCATCAAATTATTGAGCGCTACGAGCAGGCTAATTTCGTCGTCAACCGGAGATTAAATGCGATGTTCCGCGAGCAAATGCCGGAAGGATTGACGGTTGACCAATTCGCGGTACTGCGGTATTTGTGTACGCGGGAAAGGTGCACATCCTCAGAGCTGGCTGACATTTTTTGTGTCGGAAAAAGCTCCATTACCGCTATTGTTACGCGATTAACCGACAAAAAGCTCATCAAACGACTGCCTGACGATAAGGATCGGAGAGTCATTTATTTGGCCTTGACGGATGAAGGCGTAAAAATGTGCGAAATTATGCTGGAGAGGCTACAACCGATGCTTGCGAATTATTTGAAGCATTTTGACGAGCAGGAAGCGCTAAACTTTATCGAGACGTTTGAGAAGCTTGCGAAGGAAATGATGCAATCGTAGGAGAGGAGTGCCTAGAGATGAGAACCGTATTAAAGCTTAAATGGCTGGTGCTGGCGCTGTGGCTGGCGGCTGCAGCCGGATTGATGATTACCGCGCCGGGCATGGAGGAGCTCGTTCGTACGAAAGGGCAAATCAATGTGCCGGACGGCTACTCGTCGACTATTGCAAGTGATTTGCAGAAAGCGATTGGAGGGGAAGACGGCGCCGGCGCTGGCAGCGGTATGGCAACCGTGCTTGTGTTTCATAAGGAAGGAGGCTTATCGGACGCTGATTTAGCCGAAGTGAAGAGCGGCATTGATAAGCTGAAGAGTGAAGGAGAGGCCATTGGCATCGTCTCCGTTACAAGCCATTTTGATAGCAAAGAGCTGGAGGAGCAGATGGTGTCCGAGGATGGCAGCACCGTTCTAACGCTCGTTAATGTAGAAGCGGGAGATCGCGAACTTTCCGAGCTTCGCGATGGATTGTATGATGCAATATCGGATGTAAAGGTGGATCACTATTTCACCGGTAACTGGTTGATCTCTGAGGATGTCGTGCAAAGCTCGCAAGAAGGGCTTAAGAAGACGGAATTTATTACACTCGGATTTATTTTAATCATCTTGTTTGTCGTATTCCGTTCGGCGGTTGCGCCGCTCGTGCCGCTTGTTGCGGTTGGTTTTACTTATTTGGTATCGCAATCGATTATTGCCTATTTGGTCCGGTATTTCGATTTCCCGCTTTCGAACTTTACGCAAATATTCCTCGTTGCCGTATTGTTCGGAATCGGAACGGACTATTGTATCCTGCTTATCAGCCGTTTTAAAGAAGAGCTTGCCCATCGCGGCGACAAGACAGAGGCGATTATTCATACGTACCGGACAGCCGGCAAAACGGTGCTGTTCTCCGGACTTGCGGTACTCGTAGGCTTCGCGTCGATTGGTTTCTCGACCTTCATGCTGTACCGCTCGGCAGTTGCGGTTGCGGTCGGAGTAGCGGTGCTGCTCATCGCGCTGTTTACGATCGTGCCGTTTTTTATGGCGGTGCTGGGCAAGGCCTTATTTTGGCCATCCAGAGGCTCGCTTGAGCATAAGCCGAGCCGGTTATGGGGTACAGTCGGTAAATTTTCTCTGAAACGGCCGTTATGGGCGCTTGTTATTTTGGCGGTTATCATCGTTCCGTTTCTGATAGCTTACAAAGGCTCGATCTCGTTCAACTCGCTTGACGAGATTGGCGATAAGTATGATTCGGTCAAAGCGTTCAATATTATTTCGGATAGCTTTGGACCTGGCGATTCGCTGCCGACAACGGTCATTGTTAAGGCAGATAAACCAATGGATACGCCTGAAGGACTTGCCGCGTTGGAGCAGGTGAGCCGTGAGCTTGCGAAGACGGAAGGCGTCAAGGCTGTTCGCAGCGCAACCCGGCCGACTGGCGATGTAATGGAGCAGTTTCTCGTGTCCGATCAAGTAGTGACGCTTGAGGACGGACTTGGTCAGAGCGGTGAAGGCTTAGGTAAAATCGGAGACGGATTATCGGAGGCTAGCAGCGCACTGAGCGCAAATGCGCCGAAGCTAAACGAGGCTGTTGACGGCGCAGGTGAGCTGGTCGATGGTACGAATGAACTGAAGGAAGGTATCGTGCAGCTTGGCGACGGGCTTAAGCGCATTGAGCAGGGACTGCTGGATGGTTCTGCTGGCGCTGAAGAGCTTAGCGAGGGTCTGAAGCAAGCGCAAGCGAGTGCGGAGCAGCTGGCAGCGGCCAGCCGTGAATTGCTCGGCAGCTATAAGCAGCTTGGCGGCGGCCTCGGTCAATTGACTGGAGCCTATCGTGCCGTTGCTTCCGAGCAGGCGAGGCTTGCAGAAGGATTATCCGGCGTAGAGCAGAGTCTCAGCGGTTTGCAGGATAGCTATCCGGAGCTGGAGAACGACGATACTTTCCAGCAGGCTCTAAGCACGCTTGCCCAGCTGCAGCAGGGTGCAGCAGGCATCAGCGGCCAATTGTCACAGATGAATGAGCAGCTTGCAGGCATCTCGGCGGGCATGACGCAAGCAAATGAAGGCTTCGCGCAGGCTTCGGGCGGGCAATCGGCGCTCGCTGAAGGCCTTAGCAAGCTGGCAGCTGGAATTGCGGAGCTGCAAAGCGGCATTGCACAGGCTGCGGCAGGCCAAGGGCAAATCGTTTCGAAGCTGCCAAGCGTCACACAGGGCTTTAATGAGCTTTCGAGCGGACAGAAGGAGCTTCAAGCCGGCTTCGCTGCCTTAAACGATCAGCTTGGCGAACTTACGACCGGACTTGATCAAAGCGTAGACGGTTTATCGCAAGTAACCGATGGATTAGCTTCCGCAGGCGGTTATTTGAATGGCTTGGCTGAATCGCCGGATAAACAAATGACGGGCTGGTATATTCCAGTGGAAGCGATTGCGAATGAGGATTTCCAATCCGCTCTTAACGTCTATATGTCAGAGGACCGTCAGTCGGCGAAGTTCGATGTCGTATTTAGCGGCAATCCTTACTCGCAGGAAACGATGGCCCAAATTGACGGGCTGGAGGCTGCCGCCAAACGTGCCGTTCAAGGGACGGACTATAGCGGCGCGCAAGTAGCAATCGGCGGCGTTACGAGCATGAATAACGACCTTAGCAACATTTCGGATGCCGATTATTCCCGCACGGTTATTTTGATGCTGATCGGAATCTCGATTATACTCATCATCCTATTCCGTTCGATCGTCATGCCGCTTTACCTGATCGCATCGCTCCTCGTGACGTTCTATTCTTCGCTGGCGATTGCGGAAGTTATTTTCGTGCGGCTGCTCGGACAATCGGGTATAAGCTGGGCGGTGCCATTTTTCGGCTTCGTTATGCTAGTCGCGCTAGGTATCGACTATAGTATATTCCTAATGGACCGTTTCAAAGAGTATCGGCATATGCCGCCTCAGGAAGCGATTCTGGAAGCGATGAAAAGCATGGGTACGGTTATTATGTCAGCAGCCGTTATTTTGGGAGGAACCTTCGCTGCGATGCTCCCGTCAGGCGTTATGTCACTGCTGCAAATCGCGACGATCGTGTTATGCGGACTATTCATGTACGCGCTGCTCATTCTTCCATTGTTTGTTCCGGTTATGGTTCGTACCTTCGGACCGGCAAACTGGTGGCCGTTCATGGGAAGTAAGCAGGATGCGGAAAGAGACGGGTTTTCACTAGAGCGTGCACACGGTACACAAGGACGTCAAGTATCGCATGATACAACGATTTAACGGTTGAAAAGGGGCTTCCCAAGGTCGTAGACCTGATGGGCAGCTCCTTTTTTTCAGTGCCCAACCAGAAATGCGTTAATTTGCTGCTTCTGCTTGTGGAGAAGCTGCTGAAGCTTAGCGGAAAGCTCCTTGCTGGCGAATGTCTCATGCTCGGCCCGGGTCAGCAGCCGCAGCAGATCGAAGGATTCATTCGAGAGACCAAGCTTGCGTCGAAGCCTCTCGTTCCGAAATGTTGCCGCCTCAGGTGAGTGACGGACATCACCGGCTGCAGCGCGTCTTGATCCATCGGGAAGCAGCATTAAGGCAGAACGGCCTTGCTCCGTAATCCTATATACCTTTTTTCCGCCTTCCTCTTCTTCGACGACTACAAAGCCGCTCTTCCCGAGCATCTGTAGCGCTGGATAGATGGAGCCAGCGCTTGGCGCGTACAGCCCTCCGGACTGCTCCTCCAAAGCTTTCATCATCTGATAACCATGCATCGGCTCACCCTCGAGCAGCTTTAGCAGGGCAAACCTTACACCGCCTCGCCCAAAATACCGCTTGCCGCAGTAGTCTTGACGCTCATCAGCTTCTTGCCTGTCGTCGGTGCGGTGCGGCTTATCTGCATATACATCTTCCTGTATGTCCAGCATGTTAGTCACCTCAGTTATCGTAATGCGATATATGCCTATCGCAAGCTGCTTCTTCTACAGTATTGACAATGATTATTATTATTATTTACATTTTATCAAAATTCAGTATGACGAAATCAGCCATTACGTTTGCGATTACGCTAGCGTAGTGAAGGAAGCCGCCACGTGTGGCTTCTATTGGCATTTAAAGGTTATACTCGGTATCATCCGGAGCGGGCGGGGTAACCTGTTAAGAGCATGAAGAGGTATTGACCTGGATGCAGAACAGCATATACGATAACGGTATACATAAGTTCAATAGGCATGACCGCAAGGAGGAAGGTCCATGAAGCATCTTCTGGTCGTATTTACAGGAGGTACCATCGGCAGCAAAAAGCAGGGAGCCGGTATTGATGTCGATCAATCAGGCTCCTATGCACTAATAGAAGCCTATAACAACAGTCCGCTGTATAGAGACGATGTAACGCTTCATGCTGTACAGCCGCTGAATCTGCTAAGCGAAAATATAACGCCGGACGATTGGAAAGCGCTTGCTGTAGCGATTCGCAGCGTGGACCAGGCCGCTTATGCTGGCGTCATTGTTACGCATGGCTCGGATACGCTGGCGTATAGCGCTGCGATGATGGGTTATTTGTTTGCGGACACGAGGGTGCCGCTCGTGCTGACGGCAAGCAATTATCCGCTGTCCGATGAGCGCAGCAACGGCCTCCGGAACTTCACGAATGCGATCGATTTTATAGCGAATGACGCTTTACCGGGTGTGTTTGCCCTATATGAGAACGATCAAGGGAAGCCGCTCGTTTACTTGGGGACGAGGATTACGCAGTCCGTATCGTTTACGGATCAATTTGGCAGTCCCTATGGCGTACCGTACGGCGCGATGGTGGATAGAAGGTTCGAATGGCATGCGCATACGCGCAATCCGAAGCCGGAGGCGCTTACGCAGCCGCCCGTTACTCGGTTTGAGTGGGAGCCTCAGACGCTCGTAATCGACACGGGTATCGTATACATAAAACCATATCCCGGGTTAAATTATTCATTTTATGATCTTGCAGATAAGCCGCCGAAAGCTGTGCTGCATGATTTGCATCATTCGGGGACGGCATGTGCGATAGAGGAGGGGCCTTATTCGCTCCCGCAATTTATAACCCGCTGCCTTGCGCTTGGCATCGATTTCTATATTTGCCCGATTAGAGACCGTTCGGATGCGCGATACTCCTCCTCTCTCCGTCTCATTGAAGCGGGAGCAATCGTCATAGAGAATATCTCGATAGAAGCGGCTATTACGAAGCTCATGCTTGCTTATGGTTTATATGACAACAAAGATCAGGCGGCAGCATTTGTAACAGCAACATCTTTGTATTACGAGTGCAACGAAGTGCAATAAAAAATATAAAAAGAGGAGAATGTTCATGGGACAAGCACAAGTGCGTGTGGGGGAAAAGGTGCCGAATTTTAAGCTGCAGGCATCAAACGGCAAGGAAGTAGAGCTAGCGGATTATGCAGGGAAAAAACTCGTCATTTATTTTTATCCGAAGGATATGACTCCGGGCTGCACGACGGAATCCTGCGATTTCCGCGATTTCAATGGAGACTTCGGTGCGAACAATGCGGAGGTTATCGGCATTAGCCCTGATGATTTAGCCTCGCATGAGCAATTTGTAGATATGCATGAGCTGCCATTCTTGCTTTTGTCAGATACCGAGCTTACGGTTTCCGAGTTGTTTGGCGTGTGGAAGCTGAGGAGCAGAGACGGCAAAGAGTTTATGGGAATTGAGCGCTCCACTTTTCTCCTTGATGAGCAAGGTACGCTCGTTAAGGAATGGCGCGAGGTCAGCGTGGAAGGTCATGTGAAGGAAGTGCTTGAAGCGGTTAAAGGTATTATGTAGTTCTTCCTGATAAACAAATGGCTCACCCTCAAGCCGCTTTTGCCGCTTGAGGGTGAGCCATTTATATTTATTGCTTTTTCCAGCTTGGTAATTGGCTTACATAGCTATCCGACAGATTCAGCAGCTCGAGCGCGCGTTGATATTCATCCTCGGTTGCTTCCTGCTCGGTGACGCCGTCACCGGCTAACGAGTAATGCTTGCCGTCTTCATAGCCGCTGCCCGACATGAACAGCTCCTTGCTGCTGAGGAACGAGCCGGATGGCAAGTAATAGCGCTGCGGCAGCACATTATAAGTTTGGTTAAACAAATCTTGACCAAAGTGAATATGATCGTCCAGGGAAATGCCGAGCAGGTTCGCGACCGTAGGCAGGATGTCAACCTGACCGCCAAGCTGATCAAATACTTTAGGCTCCGTAATACCGGTTGATGCGACCACGAGCGGAATGTTGATCATATCGGTATAGCCGTATTCACGTCCGTAAATTTCAGCCATCAGCTCTTTGTCATCGCGGTCCAGCGAATAAATGGGAAGGCCAAGATGATCGCCGTAAAGCAGAACCAAGCTGTCGTCCCAAATGCCGCGTGCCTTCAAGTCTTCAATGAACAAGCCGAGCGCGTAGTCTGCATAGTTTTGCGAGCGTAAATAGTCGCCAACAAAGGTGTTTTCATAACGCTCCGGCAAAGTCATTTTTTGTTTTTCAGCAGGAATGGTAAACGGATGGTGCGCAGTCATCGAGATGATGTGCGAGTAGAACGGCTTACCGTTTTGACTCATCCGCTCCAATTCCGCAGCTGTTTTGGCATAAAGCTGTTCATCAGAGGCGCCGAAAAATACAGTGTCTTCAAGGCCAAAAAACTTTTGATCATAATAACGGTCAAAACCAAGCGCTTTGTAAAGCTCGCCGCGATTCCAAAACTCAACGACGTTCGTATGGAACGTTGCCGTATCGTATCCCCGCGATTTGAGCATTTTCGGCAAGCTTGGAAGCTCTTTGTCCGCGTACTCCATCGTCGCTGCTCCGCGCGGCGGAATGTAGAACGACGTATTTACCACGAATTCAGCATCCGACGTATTTCCTTGACCGACCTGCTGGTAGAAGTGCTTGAAATAATAATTTTCTTTCACTAACTTATTAAGGTTCGGCGTAATTTCTTTTCCGTCAATTTTCAAATTAACGAGGAAGTTTTGGAACGATTCCATTTGAATAATAATGACGTTTTTACCGGCCGCCTCCTGCCAAAGCACAGGCGCTGCAGGCTGCTCAACCTTTTTGACCGTGTCAATTTTGGCTTGCGTAATATGGTTTGGATCAAGCAGCTCAACATCTTTATTCGAGAAAATCATGTAAGCCTCGTAGTTGAGGATACCCATTTGCTCCGCTTTGACAATCTCATTCATGCTGGCGCGGTTTGGCAAAATATTGAACAAGCAAAGAGCGATCGATATGCTAAATAAAGCGACAACGAGCCGTTTATTTTCTTTCTTCGAGCTTTCTCTCTTCCAATTGAGCGCCTTCTTCGGGCGGAACAAGAGAACGGCCATAATGATGATGTCAATGAAGATCAGCAAGTAGTAAGGGTCCATGAGCGAAAATACGCTATTTTTTACCGCGGTAACCTGATTCACTTGTTCGAGAGCAAGATAAGTTACGATAACGCCGTAATACTTGTAATACATAATGACGGCAAATAAGATGAGTGTCATGACTAGATTCGCGATTAAATAGTAAACAAGCTTACGTTTTGATGCAAACCATTCTATTAAGCAGTACACGATAAGCACGAAGGGAATTTCTTTTAATATCGTTGTCCAGGAAAACCCGTCTTCGAAAATAACCATCCACGCGAGATAGCTTTTGAGAAGCATAATAAATGAGAAAAATAGTATGGGACGAGTGCTTAGCAATCGTTTTGGAGTAAGAAATGTCATTTAACCGCCTACCTTTCACAGCAAAAACAGGCCGTCTCGTAGATAGAGCTGGCAGCCCGTTTGGAGTTATATATACGTATTGTAAACTTATATCCATTATGCTCCTAATTACAGCCCAATGTCAAAAGGCAAAAGGCACCTCCATGCCCAATCAAGCAAGTGAAAATAAAAGGTTTATGAAAAGTTTGAAACATTGTGTTTGTTTTAGTAGTCTATTAATTAGCCAGTAAGGATCAAGGCGTAAATACAAGCATTATCACATCACATGAAAATATATGTAAAAATAACAGCTGGAGGCTCTTCATGAAAAAAAGAAAAAGGTTTTTGTTTTTTATTATCGTATGCGCGGCTATGGTGATTGTTTACTCCTTTATTAAGACCGACGATTCAACGACGATTCCTCCTAAGCAGTCTGCTGTGGAAGAAGGCACGGTAGAGAGCGGCGGGGAAGTGCAGGGTGAATTAGAAACCGGCGCAGATAATGTCGAGACACCGGCTGCCGAGGATGGACAAGCTGGCAAGACGGAGGACGGCTTGGCTGTAGTTGCGCAGCCGGAGAGCATTACGGCTCTGGTTAACAAGCAAAACAAGCTGCCGGAAAATTATAATCCTTCTGACTTAGTATATCCGGATGTACGATTTATATTTGATGATAAAATTGAAAAGCGGATGCTTCGCAAAGAGGCGGCTGAAGCACTTGAGGAGATGTTTACATCGGCAGAAATAGATGGCATCCCGTTGGCCGGCGTATCTGCGTATCGTTCCTATACGACTCAAAAGTCGCTTTTTGAACGATATGTAAAGAGAGATGGTTTAGTGAAGGCAAGAACGTACAGCGCTTTTCCCGGTACAAGCGAGCATGAAACCGGCTTAGCCATTGACATATCCGGAAGCGACGGTAAATGCGCGGCGGCTGATTGCTTTGCGGGCACGAAGGAAGCGTTATGGCTGGAGGAGCATGCGCATGAATTTGGCTTTATCATTCGATACCTGAAAGGTAAAGAAGCGATCACCGGCTACCAATATGAGCCATGGCATTTGAGATATGTCGGGACAGAGCTGGCTGCTGAGCTTAAGGAAAGCGGCGAAACGCTTGAAGAGTATAATGATGCGGTACCTGTTTCCAAATAAACAATAGCAGCGGCGCAAGCCACATCTGCGCAATTCTAAAGGAATTGCCCTCGATGACTTGGTATCGTGAAGGAGGTTTGCGGGGCAAACTTCTCAGAGTGGCCGCGCTGCTTCTATTGGTTAAATAATCCTTTAGATCTTTGGTTCAAACGTTTTGCAATCTGTTTCTCCGGAATTGCTTGCATCTTTACCGCGGTTGTTAACAACATAAATAGATGAAGCGGCGCAGTGGTTACCTGCCGCCCAGTACTTGCACGAATTCACTTCACACAATACATCCTTGGCCATTGACAATTCACCTCCTCGACATTAGGATGGACAAACGATATATCGTTTAAACGTGGAAAGGACTGATACGCATGGGAGTAAAGCTTTATTTTAATCACGACGCCGGCGTAGATGACCTGGTATCATTATTTCTGCTGCTGCAAATGAAAGATGTGGAGCTGACGGGTGTTTCCGTCATTCCTGCTGACGGCTATTTAGAGCCTGGCGTAAAGGCCAGCTGCAAAATAATCGATCGTTTTGGAGATTCGGCGAAAACAAGCGGGATTGAGGTAGCAAGGTCTAACTCGCGCGGCCGCAATCCGTTTCCTGCAGCGTGGCGGATGCATACGTTTTTCGTAGATGCTCTGCCTATCCTTAATGAGTCGGGAACGATCCAAACGGCGGTCGCTGAATTGCCTGCTCACCAGCATATGATTGAACAGCTTCGCCGCTCGGAGGAGCCTATGACATTGCTCTTTACCGGCCCGCTTACCGACCTTGCAAGAGCATTGGAAGAGGCGCCGGATATCGAAGAGAAGATCGGAAAGCTCGTCTGGATGGGGGGAACGTTTAACGAGCGCGGCAATGTTGAAGACCCTGAGCATGACGGAACCGCGGAATGGAACGCATTCTGGGATCCGGATGCGGTAGCCCGGGTATGGGCAAGCCGTATCCCGATTGTGCTCGTTGCGCTCGAGAGCACGAACAAAGTGCCGCTTACAGTTGAGGTTCGCAATCGTTGGGCTTCGCTGCGAAGATATGAAGGACTCGATTTCGTCGGTCAATGCTATGCGGCATGCCCGCCGCTCGTCTACATGGAGACGAATTCGACTTATTATTTGTGGGATGTGCTTACAACCGCTGTCGTCGGCAGCCCTGATCTCGTTGAAGTGAAAACGGTACACAGCACGGTTATAAAGGATGGTCCAAGCCAAGGACGCACAATCGAAACGAAGGACGGACGTCCAGTCAGCCTTGTTTATGACGTAGACCCAATCCGCTTCTTCGATTACATTACCGATCTGTCCGCCAGCGCAGTCAGCGCGAATGCGGCGCGGGACTAGGCTTGTTAGCTGGGCGACAAGCCCGACCCCGATGGAGAGAAAAAACTCAACAAGCAATGAGTTCGGCTCATTGTCTGTTGAGTTTTTTTGCATTCCCAGTATTCTAGTCCATCTCATAAATCGAACCGGATTTGCTGGCGTAGAGCTCGGCGTACACCTTCTCCGCGTAGGCATCGGTCATGCCGGAGATATAGTCCGCGACGAAGCGCGGCCAGCTCCATTTATTTTTGTGATGCTCGTAATTTTCGATCCAATCGGGCGGGATAATCAGCCGGCCGTACTCCGGCACCTTGAAGCTGTCCCACAGTCTGCGAATCATGATCTCACTGCGCATTTGCAGCCGCTGCACGCGGAAATCCTTGATCAGCGTCACCCAAGCGAGCTTTTTCAATATTTCCATTGTCCGGAGCAATTCGATATCCTGCTGCCCGTTATTGACGAATGTGACCTTTTTCCAGCTTCTTGTAGTATCATCGATAATGCCAACCTTCCCGGCAAAAATGCTCACCCACCGCGCTTTCATCTCGCGCCTTGTGCGGGATGCCTCACGATCGCAGCTTGCGTACAGCGCCTCCCACTGCTCGAAATAAGACATGAGTACGTGCTTAACCATTGCAGGAATATCAACCTCGCCCCAGCCTACTCCGCTGTTGCCCTTATCCTCTACAATTTCTTGTACCAGGTGGTGGATTAGCCGGCTATCCTCGAAAAAGGCCCGGTTCATTTGAATTTTACCAGCTCGTATGCCGTCCTCAATATCGTGCGTGGAATATGCGATATCATCACAAAGGTCCATCAGCTGCGCCTCTAAAGTAGAGCAGCCGACAGGCATTTGCCATAAGCGCCTTATTTGCTCGATTTCTCCCCATTCGGAGCTGTACACGCCCTTGAGCCTGCCAGGCTCTTCAAGACCGAACGGATATTTGTTAACGGCGAGCAGCACAGCTGCCGTCAGATCCAGGCCGCTGCCGCTGCCCGCGCGCTTCTCCAGAAACATCAATATCCGAAAGTTTTGGGCATTCCCTTCATAAGGCATGCTATACTCCTCGATTAACACCTGGTTAAGCACCTCTTCGCCTTTATGCCCGAACGGCGGGTGCCCGAGATCATGCGCAATTGAAGCGATCTCCACGACCGCAGGGTCAAGAATGAGTCCCGGATGCTCCTTGCGTGCCAGAAAGTCATATTGCTTCCCGAGCCGGCGGGCAACCTCGCGCGCAATTTGAGATACCTCAAGAGAATGAGTAAGCCTTGTCCTATAGTAGTCGCCCGTGCCTGCTCCGAATACTTGCGATTTTCCCTGCAAGCGCCGGAAGGCAGGTGACTGTATCACCCGTGCATAGTCACGTTCATATTCGTCACGCTCTTCGCTAAATGTACCGAGCGTTTTCTCATCCAGCCGCTGTTTTCGTATGTCCATCGTTGTTCCTCCAGTGAGTGCCACTTCCGCGGTTCAATGAGATTTTTAAACCGCCCAAAAAAGGCGCAAGCTGCTTTTGCTGAAATTGTAGCATACTTTCAAGCTTGAACATACTCCGTACAATGGAGTATGATCGCATTAACTTGTACATATAACTGAGGTGCTTTATTCGGATGGCAATTATGCATAACGCATACGCGTTTATTACGCTGCTTAATATATTTTTGGCGCTTACCGTTATTTTTCTTGAACGGCGAAACGCCAGCACAACTTGGGCATGGGTCATGGTCCTTTTCTTCATCCCGGTATTCGGGTTCGTGCTGTATTTGATTTTGGGGCAAAAGGTGCGTAAGAGAAAGCTTTACAAGCTGCTCGGGGACAGTCAGCGGATTATCGAGCATACGGTAGAGAGGCAGATGCGTCAGCTGCGGGACCGTGAATTAACATTCAAAGACAGTGCGATGCAGGACTATCGCGACATGATGTATATGAATTTGAAAACGAGCTATGCGGTATTCACAAGCAATAATGCGGTTGAAATTTTCACCGAAGGAAATCAGAAATTTGATGCGCTGCTCAAGGATATAGAAGCTGCCAAGCACCATATTCATCTCATGTATTACATTGTCCGCGATGACGAGCTTGGCAGAAGGCTTGTTAAGACGCTCTCAGCTAAGGCTGCTCAAGGCGTAGAAGTTAAGTTTCTGTATGATCATATTGGAAGTTCAAGATTGCCAAGGCGTTATTTCCATGAGCTAAAGGCAGCTGGAGGCCGGGAAGCGGCTTTTTTCCCATCGCGGATTCCTTATCTTAATTTGAAAATCAACTATCGTAATCATCGCAAGCTCGTTATCATTGACGGCAAAGTCGGCTACATCGGCGGATTTAATATCGGCGACGAGTACTTAGGGCTGAATGAGCACTACGGCGAGTGGCGGGACACGCATCTGAAGGTACGAGGCAACGCGGTGCTGCAAATGCAGGCGCAGTTCTTGATGGATTGGAATTTGGCAGCCTCAGGCAGAATTATGCTGAATGAGCTGTATTTTCCCGTCAGTAGCGATAATATGGGCTCGATTGGCATGCAGCTCGTAGCGAGCGGTCCCGATTCGGAGTACCAGCAAATAAAAGATGCTTACATCAAAATGATTTTTGCCGCAAAAGAGACGATTTGTCTGCAAACGCCGTATTTTATACCCGATGAAAGTTTAATGAACGCTCTTAAAATTGCTGCCATGTGCGGAGTGGATGTCCGTATTATGCTGCCGGACAAGCCTGATCATTTCTTCGTATATTGGGCCACTCATTCGTATTTGGGTGAATTGATTGCAGGCGGGGTCAAATGCTATTTGTACGGGAAGGGGTTCCTTCATGCGAAAACACTCATCATCGACGGCAAAGTCGCATCGGTTGGAACAGCCAACCTCGATATTCGCAGCTTCAAGCTTAATTTTGAGATGAATGCGTTTATTTATGATACGCAGACAGCGGCTAAGCTGCAACGCATTTTCGAGCTCGATGCAGAAAATTGCCGACTGCTGACCAAAGAAATTTATGCGGCTCGTCCGCTTGTAAACCGAATTAAAGAATCGATTTCCAGGCTGCTTAGTCCAATCCTCTAAACAGACGTAAAAAGGGATTCTGCTTATCCGCGATAACCAGAATCCCTTCACGTGCTTGGTCTACAACTATTCAATTTATTCAAACGCTCCAATCCGCTTCTTGCACGCTTTCATCATTATCCTTTCGATTTGTTACAAACCCTTTCGACTTCGATCCTAACGTTATTGGCCTTAGGTCAAATTCCCTTTCGATTTGCTCCAAATCCCGTCCTTTCCTTAAGTACCTGTCTTCCTAACGTCGACTACGCTGCTTTCCCCGCATGTCCAATTATCGAATACGATACTCCTTTCCGAGTTAATGAGACATGCATCGCTAACTTACTCCAATGGACTATCCCCTCTCGGTTAAGATAGGCTAAGTATACAATATTATTTTAATTTTGTAAATATTCTGACTATTAAATTCGACATAAAAATTATAACTAGATTAATAGAAACAATTATGATCTCAAATGGTCGAATCTAAGTGCTCCGCACGCCCTCGGATAGGCTCGAACAGATATATACGCTACTTATTACCTTTATCAGGTCGGTTGACCGTTTCTGCATATGTATTTATACTTAGTCTAAAGTCATTAATCGAAGGAATGAAGCCATAATGAATAAAATCAACTTAACGATACAGCGTAAAGCGATTTTCGAGGTGGTACAGCATGCCGAGGACCATCCAACGGCGGCGGATGTCATTGAACGGCTGCGCGGCAAAGGCTTTAATTTCGCTTACGGTACGGTATATAACTCGCTTCGATATTTAACCGATGTAGGGCTTATCCGTGAGCTTAAGCTGGGAGAAGCGGTTAGCCGCTACGATGCGCGGACCGACGAGCACCAGCATATCGTATGCACGAAATGCGGACGGGTTGACGAGGTGCTTACGGAATTGCCAAATGAATGGCTGCAGAAGGTCGCTCATGAAACGAAGTATGCGATTGAGCATGCTCAGGTCGTACTAGAGGGGGTATGTGAACAATGCGCAACGAAATAACCTCAATCCACCCAGCCACACCGAATGGAGAAGCGTCGCTGAATAGCAGTCACAAGTCACTCCACTTGTCCGAAGAACAAACGCAGAGCGGGATGCTTTGCTCGCTCACCAAGCGGGTGATGATTATCAGTCCGCTGCCTGAGCGGGTCAAAAGCTTGCTCGTCGCATTGTCGGCGGATTGCTTCGACGTGTTCTCTTTGCATGATTTTAATAAAAGCATGCTGCAAAGCCTTCAGCCTGAGCTTCTTGTCTATGATGCAATTCCGGTTGTTCAATCCCCCGGCGGAAATACGCTGCAGGCTGGAGCGGAATTGCTCGAGTCTGCCGAGCAGCACGGAGTACCTGTGCTTGTTCTGCTTGACCAGCAGTCCTACGCAGCGCGCGGCACGGCCGCTCTAGCTGCAGCTGAGCTGCTCATTTGGCCGGCACAGCCCGAGGAAGCGCTGCAACGGATTAACCGCATGTTAATGAACCGGCCGGTGCCTGCGCCGAATTCGGCTGCAGAAGACATTCGGACATTTAAAGATATTTATGTCGATTTAAAGAAAATGACTGTGGACCGGAATGGACAGCGAATTGACCTGACGAAGACGGAATACGATTTGCTGCTGCACTTTATGTCATCGGACGGTTCTGTTCTGACGCGTGAATCGTTACTCGATACGGTGTGGGGCTTGCAGTTCTACGGAGGCAGCAATTTGGTCGATGCCCATATAAAAAGCTTGCGTAAAAAGCTGAAGGACAGCGCCGTTTCCCCCAAATATATCGTTACGGTACGCGGCGCAGGCTACCGGCTTGCGGATGACCGCGACCGGTGATCCGGATAAGGATTAACGCCTTACGGTCCGTTTCATCTAACTTTCATCTACCGTTCATCGTGTTTTCATGACAAGCAGGCACCTATCCGATATGATTGGTTTAAGGATTTAGATCAAGTCTAAATATATAAACCAATGGATGAGGTGCTATTATGGAACATTATTTAACGACGAACCAGGGAACGCCGGTTGGCGATAATCAAAGCTCACGTACGGCAGGACAGCGCGGTCCGGCGCTGCTCGAAGACTATCATTTGCTGGAGAAGCTGGCGCATTTCGACAGGGAGCGGATTCCTGAGCGTGTTGTGCATGCGCGGGGAGCGGGAGCACATGGCGTGTTCAGGACTGAAAACAGCATGAAAGAGCACACGAAGGCTCATTTCATGCAGGAGGCAGGTACGGAGACGCCCGTATTCGTGCGATTCTCGACCGTTATCAATGGGACGGGATCACCGGAAACGGCTCGTGATCCGCGCGGCTTTGCCGTAAAGTTTTATACGCAGGAAGGCAATTATGACATCGTGGGCAACCATTTGCCGGTCTTCTTCATCCGCGACGCGATGAAGTTTCCCGATATGGTGCATTCGCTTAAGCCGGCGCCGAATACAAACCTTCAAGACCCTGCAAGGTACTGGGATTTCATGACCCTTTCGCCGGAATCAACGCATATGCTGACATGGCTGTTCTCCGATGACGGAACGCCGGCCACTTATCGTGAAATGGACGGCTTCGGTGTACATGCCTTCAAGTGGATCAACGACGCCGGCAAGCCGACCTATGTGAAATATCACTGGAAGTCGCTTCAAGGCGTGCGCAACTTTACGGCGGCTGAAGCGAGCGACATGCAGGGGAAGGATTTTAACCATGCGACACGTGATTTGTACGACGCGATTGAGCTCGGCAGCTTTCCGGAGTGGGAGCTTCATGTACAGTTGATGCCGGCAGAACACGTGGAGCGTTATTCGTTTGACCCGCTTGATCCGACGAAGGTGTGGCCCGAGGATATGTACCCGCTGCAAAAGGTAGGGACGATGACGCTGAACCGCAATCCGGTCAATTACTTCGCGGAGGTTGAACAGTCTGCCTTCTCGCCCAGCGCCTTAGTGCCTGGTATTGAGCCGTCAGAGGATAAGCTGCTGCAAGGACGTTTGTTCTCTTATCCGGATACGCAGCGCTATCGCTTGGGAGCGAATTATTTGAACATTCCGATTAACTGCCCGTATGCGCCAGTACGCAACCATCAGCGGGACGGGGCGATGACAATGAAGGCTGATCCGTCACCGGTCAATTACGAGCCGAACAGCTCATCCGGGAGTCCGAAGGAAGCGCCGGCGTACGCGGACTCCAACGTGCCGCTGCAAGGCTCGGCAGGCCGCCAGAAGATCGACAAAACCGACGATTTCACGCAAGCAGGCGAGCGCTACCGTTCACTTCCGGAGGAGCAGCAAGCGAATTTGCTCGCTAATTTGGTTGGCGAGCTGCAGCAGACGAATGACGATATCAGACTGCGCGCCATCTGCAACTTTTTCCGCGCAGACCGTACGCTCGGCATGAAGCTGTCCGAAGCGCTTGGCGTTGATATTCGCCAATATGTCCCTCAGGGTTAATCATATAGATGAGCAAAACAGACCATTTAGTTCGCTTTGGACGGACTAAAGGTCTGTTTTTAATTTGCTGCATTTCCGTATTTGCAGTGATCATTGTTTTGAAGTACGATGGAATACATATAAGGGCATCCATACCAGGAAAACGGGGGCAAGGCGCGGTGCTGCTATCTACACAAATGATCCAGGTCAGCTCGATAATTGTATCGGCTATGGCCGGAATTATGCTTATCACGCTTCGAATTCGGGCAGGGAAACAACCAACCTCCTTACGCAAAATCATTATACCTCCTCTGGGAATGGCGACCGGCTTTATCATGTTCGCTTTTTCGGTTACCCACATTCCATGGGGATGGGGATTATCCGCTTTCGGGACGGGCATGTTGATTTTCGCCTTCCCCTTAATCGTAACGACCCGTCTGGAGCGGGTGGAATCCGAGATCTATATCAGGCGTTCCAAAGCATTCATCTTTATTATGATTACGTTGTTTGCAATACGGCTGTCGCTGCATAGTATCGTCGAGCAGTACATGTCGATTCCGCAAACCGGAGCGATCTTTTATTTACTCGCTTTCGGCATGATTATTCCATGGCGGCTTGCAATGGTCAGCGACTATATGAGATTGCAAAAAGTAGAACAATAGTTTGAATGGGGGATACGAATATGGATTCGAAGCTGACAGAACGAGTGAAGCTAACCCAGAACAAGCTGAGAAAGCGGACATTATCCGCTATTTTTCAAGAATTCGATAACAAAATTATGATGCTTGAGCGCGGCAAGCGTGCAGAAAAATATCAGAAAATGGCGGCGACGCCGTTTTCCTTTTTTCGCGGCAGCGCTTATTTGTTTTATTTTGACGTGTCGAGGGAATGGTTTCCTTATCATACCCCGGCTGATCGTCCGACATGGATACAAGGCGACTTGCACTTCGAGAACTTCGGTGCCTTTCGCAATGAGCGGGGGACGCTCGTTTATGACGTGAACGATTTCGATGAGGGCTATCTGGGCTCGTACTTATATGACCTGCTTAGAATGTCGGTGAGCATTGCGCTCGTTGGCAGACTGAAGGAGCAGCCGGTCTATAGTCAATTCGCTGCGATAGAAGCGTATTTGCGGGCCTACTCGAAGCAAATGCGCAGATTTGCGAAAGGGAAAGACGATCCGGCTACCTTTACAATTGATATTGAATCGGCTGAGGGGCCCGTGAAGAAGCTGCTCAAAAAGCTGCAAAAGCGCAGGGATCTGCATTTTCTCGAAAAGGTGACCGCGCTCGTACAGGAGCATCGTCAATTCGCCTCAAATGAGGAGATTGTGCCGCCGACTGATGAGGAGCGAGCCGCGCTGCTCGAAGCATGGCCGGATTATTTGGCGACTGTCGCTGCGGATGACGCGGAGGAGCTCCGCCATTTTCAGGTGAAGGATATAGCAGTGAAGCACGGCTCCGGGACGGCCTCGACCGGCCTTGACCGATTTTATGTGTTGATTGAGGCGGGTGCAGAGGAGCAGGGTGAGGACGACGTCGTGCTTGAGGTGAAGGAGGTGCGGGCTCCGGTCCCGGCTTATTTTATGCCGTATGATGAGACGTTCTGGTCCATGTTTGAGCATCAGGGCAAACGGGTAACAATGACCCAGAAGGCGATGCATCATGAAGCTGATCCTTATCTCGGCTGGTTGTCGATAGGGGAACGTTATTTTTACGTGCGGGAACGGTCGCCTTATAAGAAACGGCTTAAGCTGGAATCGCTCGAAACGATGGGTGATTTGTTGTCTGTTACGGAGACCATGGGGCGTTTGACCGCGAAAATGCATGCGCGGGCCGATGCCGATGTGGAGCAGGGTATACTCTCTTATCACAGTGAGAAGGAAATCGTAAAGGCGATGGGCAGCGATGAGGATGGATTCTGTTTGTCTATTGGGCAATGGGCCATTTCCTACGCGGATCAGGTCGAGCATGATTATTCGTTGTTCACGGATTGGCTGAGCGGGAGAAAAAAGTAATCATTGATAAAATCATGGCTGAATAGAACTGTTTCCTGCGTCGAGAAAATCGGCGCGGGGAGCAGTTTTTTTGTTGTTTATGAGGGTATGAATTACAATAAATAGATAAGCCGACCGTAAATCTCCTGCTAATCTTGCCCGTATGTGCTCTTTGTGATGTTTTTGCCAGAGAACCATCCGATAATCTGGCGGATCATCCCTTCTGCACGGGCGATGTGCTGTTTTGGAGAGGGAACGTAGTTGTTTCCTGTAGTCGAACTAAATCAGCGTTTTTTTCAAAAAAGGGCGGGTTAGTTACACTTTGCAAAACTAAAAGGGGTTATTTTATTCCCGAGGAAATAAAAGGCCGATTAAGTAGGCAAACCGCAACTAAATGCCGGTCTAGA
>JBNJJW010000022.1:0-108039 GCA_051750645.1 Bacillota bacterium
TACTGATGGATCAGACTGTTGACCGACTTGCCAATATGAAAACGAAGGCAAGAGATTTTAGAATTTTCTGGGATGATGCTTATACTGTACATCATTTATCTAATAAACCCGATCAATTGATAAATATCCTAAGTGCATGTAAGGAGGCTGGAAATCCTAATCGCGTTTTTATATTTTGTTCTACTTCCAAGGTTACTTTTCCAGGAGCCGGTGTTGCTGCCATGGCAGCAAGCGTTGAAAACATAAATTATATTAGGAAACAGTTTGCTGTTCAGACGATTGGTCCCGATAAGATCAACCAACTAAGACACGTCCAATTTCTGAAAGATATAGATAATTTAAGAAGACATATGGAGAAACATGCAGCTATTATTAAACCCAAATTTGAGATGGTACTAAATAAATTAGAATCAGAGTTGGGTGGGAAGAATATTGCAACTTGGAATAAACCAAATGGAGGATATTTCATTAGTCTGAATACATTGGACGGTTGTGCCAAGACAGTTGTAAAAATGGCTGCAGAAGCCGGTGTTACATTGACTGCGGCTGGAGCAACTTTTCCTTATGGTAAAGACCCCCGTGATCGTAATATACGCATAGCTCCTACATTTCCTTCCACGAAAGAACTCGAGAAATCAATCGAGGTATTGTGTATTTGTATCCAATTGGTAAGTATCAATAAAATTCTAACAGAAAGATAGTTGCTTTATCAAAAATATTATACAGACGGATACGATAGTGGAGCTTGCTTCGCAGCAGCTCCTTTTTTGTTTATTGAAGTAACGGGGCACTATAGTTCCAATCATGATGACCGATCAGCCCATACTAAAATCTTGACAATATTTTACTTTGGCATTAAGTTAGACATATATTAAATTAGATAATCGTCTAATTAGTATAGGGAGAACTCCCAGAACTTAAAACATTACAAGTCGGAGTGATGTCAGTGGAATTGAAAAATAACAACCTGCACTAGGGCGGAAGAGGAGAGAACAATGGACATACATGATATTCCTGTTGAATTTGTAGATCAAATAGGTGCGATTCAAAACATCTCATTCCCTCGACAAGGGCATACTTCTCTTGTTGTTAGAATTGAAACTCGTGATCATCAGTTCATTATTAAAAAGACGGAGCATGGTTTATTTAATGAATGGTTATTAGAGGAATATAAAGCACTACAATATCTTTCGACTACTGGAATACCAGTTCCAAAGGCATATGCTTTCCATATTCAGGACAAATCAAGATGGCTACTCATGGATTATATAGATGGAATTAGCTTGAGACATTTCCTGAGTGATAAACCTAATCTTAGGGATAGAGAAAAAGTTATATCTCACTATGGTTTATGTTTAAAGCAAATCCATGAAAGCCAATGCCCTGTTGGATTTCGCAAGAATGATCAGTCTTGGTTAGATACGATGCTCATGAAGGCAAGCCACAATTTTGCTAATTATAACGTGGACGGCACTGAAGAATTACTTATACGACTAAAAAATGATAGACCTAAACCGATTGAGAATACTCTGATTCATGGCGATTTTCACACTAATAATGTATTGGTTAACTACAATAATGTAATTGGTATTATCGATTGGCCTAGAGCTGCGTTTGGTGATCCGCGATTTGATATCGCGTTGGCTATCAGACCTAAGCAGGATGTATTTGATCAAATGGGGGATAAAGAATTATTTTTTGAATCCTATGGTAGATTAAGGATAACAGATGAAGAATATAGGTATTTCCAAGAAGGTATATATAAGTTCTTTTAAGTATCACTTCGAAGGTGCCAACCATCAGATAACACAGCATTCACGCTTCCAAGTTATGAAGTCCATGACGAGGTAGCCTTAGGCCCTTGCTCAACTAAATGGGTACGATAGCACCATCACAACAGGCAGTTTCGTTCAACAAATTTTCCATTTGGAACATGTTAAAATAGTAAATAAAACAGTAGGTGAGTAACATTCAAAAGCATTTTAGTGTAGGGCTTCTCCCTTCGGATGGTTTGCGATACAGCGTCAATTATGAATCAGAGCAACACCAAAACGCTCATGAAAATGTGATAAGACCTCTTGTTGAGAATGCAAAAGAGATCTTTGTTTATGGTCTTAAGGAAGGATCGCCTCTCTTGAAAAGGCACAAAGGAATACTAACAAAACACCAAGGTAAATACTCATTAACCTTAAATCAAGAAGTTATAATGGGTCATGAATCATTATGGAACTCGGCGGAATGGAGTAGAGGATCCATTGTCATCGTAATTGATTTGCACAAGTTTGATCTCAATACCATTTTAGCCCACTGTTACAGACCAGGTGTTTTTGGAGGGTTAAGTTCGTCCGATAGTCAATCTGCAGTTAAATATTGTAAAGAACAATCAAAGAAGGGACTGTTTTCAGTTTTGTTTCCAGCCTCGAATGGTATTGATTGGATGACGATTTTTGGACCTGAGGACGTGTTAAGTACTCTTTATGAAAATGCGATTCAAAAGTGTAATGAACTCGATTATTGGGCTAAACAGGCGGGATGCTTTGCCCTTTCGGACTTGTCCCTTATAAGAGAGGGCGAGCCTAGAGGGCATATTTCCAAATAAACCAACAGATAAGAGCGGACGCCCAAGAAATGAAACCAAATACCATGACGATCTTATTCTCGCTCCAGCCATACTTCAAGCTGAAATGATAATGAATTGGAGCCATTTTAAATAGGCGCAATTTCGTGCGTTTATAATACCAGACTTGCAGGATGACCGAAAATTGTTCAGCCAAATAAACTGAAAACAGGATTGGGATTAATATTTCTACCTTCTCAATTACCGCTAAGATGGAGAGTGAACCTCCAATTGCTAGCGATCCAGTATCCCCCATAAATGCTCTGGCGGGATAAATATTGTAGAGAAATAATCCGAGCAGACAGCCAATCATTACGAGCGAAAATGTTTGTACTTCCTGCTTGTCTGAAATTAGAAAAAAGAAAAAATAAGTCGGGATCGCAACATTGATCAATAGCCCGTCTAGACCATCTGTAAAATTGATAGCATTAGCTGATCCAACCACAAACAGTAACATGATAGCTATGTACACGTAAACGGGCAAGTGCAGCTGAAAACCATTGAACAACGAAATATCGCTCGTCAGCGTAAACGAATGGAACAAAGTGATAAGCAGAATACCGGTAAATGCGAATTGAAACACAAGTTTCGTCCGTCCGGAGATGCCTGATGGATCTTGCCACGCTGCCTTTTTGAGATCATCCATAAAACCAACAGAACTGAATAAGAGAAACGTAACGCACAAAAAGATCATCAATGGTGCAGGGTGAAATTGTAGAGATGTTACCACACCGATAAGCAAAATGAGGCCAGCCATCAGTGGAGTCCCTTGCTTGGCTTGATGATCAGGGGGTAACTCAGACCGAATGGGCTGCGTTAGCTTCAGGTTGCGCAGCCCCCAAATGAGTAGTGGTGTAAAAAACGCCACAAGCAAAAACGAAAGACCAGATATACCCAACATTCCAAACATTCCAAACATTCCAAACATTCTGAATTCACCTCTTCCTTGTCATATAATCCTGCACGATTCAGTTATACCTCTAAATCAACTATACATAAGGTTTCAAATTCATTAAAGTGAAAGTTTGCTTGGCTTTTTTTCCTAATTTCAGTATAAGTCGTTGAACTACTTTGAAAGAATGGATTAACTTTCATGCTCTGTGGTGCAGCATAAGAGATTCATAGATGGTTAACGGGTACGATAGGTCCAAATTGATTTATTACCGAGTCTATTTTAATGCAATTTGTGACATAATTTAAAAGAATAACAGCCGCTCTGCCACGGAGGGATCAAAGCTTGTCAAAATTTCTTGCTGCAATATTTTCGGCTTTATCCGTTTCTTTATTTGCCACTATTTGGGAATATACCCCAATGAATGAAAGAATAGAGAACGTATATTACTATTCATTTGGACATTTATTTTTTTTCGGTCTACCCATAACATTAGGCTTGTATATCATAATCGCTATTCCAACATCCATATTTATTGACAGTCTAGTTTCAAAGAAATTACGGGTACGTAATTATAAATGGGCTTTTGTAACATTAATCGCATATTGTCTCGCGTTTGGGGTGATAGCCTTACTATTTATAGCCATTTCGCCAATGCAAATTGAACGTAATATAACTAGGGGGTTAATACTAGCCAGCCTAGTCATGTTTTCATTCTTTATGTACCAAGAATTGTTTAAATGGATGGGTAAGAAACTGTTTTTATATTTTACTCACAAATGATCGAGCAAGGCATAACGGTAGGATTAGGTACCGATGGAGCAGGAAGTGCAACGATTGTTGATATGTTTGAAGAAATCAAAGCCGCGACCTGGCTGCAAAAGTTAGATGAAGAGGAATTGTTTAAACAGGTTTCCAGTCGTTCCAAGAGGATTACAGAAGGTCTATAAGTTTTAAACGTTTGTATGTTGGGAAGCGATCACACAATCTAATTCAAGAACACATGTACCATAAAAGTATTACGGGTACGATAGTGGAACAAGCTGCCACGGTGCAGATACTCCATTTTTCACTCAATTAACAGGCAGATTACTTATATATCCATGTGCTTATTTGAGTAAAATACTCTAAGATATTTAAGAATCATATTATTAGAACGGAGCGGATCAAGTTGGATATTGCCTTTGCCTTATTATCCTTTCTATTTATGTTGTTTTTCTTAGTTACAATTCGGGCTATTATAAACAAAGATAAATGTGATCTACTCATATTTGCAACATCTGTTTTTTTTGGAGCTTTTCTGTTGATTAGTGTAGTTATTTTTGCTCAATAATTTTGTTCTTAAATCTTCATTAAGCTAAACGGGTACGATAGTGAAGGAGCTTGCTTCGAAGCAGCTCCTTTTAAGTTTATTGAAGTAACGGGCAGGACAGCATAGTGATCTTACACTAATTGTACCGATAATTAAATATAATTAGGGAAATGAATCCCCAATTTCACTCTGCGGATAACTTTTGACCGATTGTCGTCAGCAGTCCATCCATGCTTGTCACGTTTTTCTCTTGCCTATATTCAATCAAGCCTTGCTCGCCTTGTTTCGTCGCCCAGTTCTGCAGGGTATTCCGCTCTCCTTCATAGGTATAAAAGGGAATGCTGTAGCCGCATGATGCTTTGACCTCATGAACATGGATGACGAAAATTTGCCGAGCTCCAGGCAGCAGAGTAAAATGAGGAGATAGCTTCTCCCACTCCGGGGTCCCTGGCAAAACAACATGCCCCTTCCCGTACAGGCGCAGAATCATAGGAGGTCCTTCCACAGCAGTGAACATCAACGTAATTCGTCCATTTTCCTCAAGATGCGCACTTGTCTCATTACCGCTCCCGGTTAAGTCCAGATATGCCACTTCATTCGATGATAAAATTCGTAGCACATCATGACCCTTCGGAGAAAGATTAACGTGCCCTTCCTCCGACAGTGGGGCTGACCCCACAAAGAAGATGTGCTGCTTCGCGATAAATGCCTCATGTTCCGGTAGCAGCGCTTCGAACGATTTCCCCATAAGCGATCATCGCCTTTCTATTTTCTTATATTATGATCTCCCGTACGATATTTGTGAAATAGTTAAAATAGACATTGGTTATAGTCATTACCTATGATTCGAAGCTAGGTAATTCTAAAATCGAATAAATAACCTGAATGTTTAACTGGAAAATAGAGACATACTTAGTTAGTTAAAGATAAACGGCGTACGCTATTCTTATGGACGAGTGCGATTGCAGCATAATAGAACTAATATGGTACTAGAAAGGTACTAGATAAAGTTGGTACTCGTCTTTACAATGCGTTTTAATTACTATTGATTTATAACATTGTGAGGAAAATAGATGACGGAAAGAAAGTGTTCTAAAATACTTATTAATATGGAGATCAATTTTTGAAGTGTTCAAGAAATTCAGCTTTTGGTTGACTATATTTGCTGTTGTCGTAGTCATCTATAACATAATGGGAAAAGATAATAAGAATTTATTGTTATTTTTTACAAGCCCGCCTTTTTGGATAACAGAATTTTTTCGCATTCGAATTTCATTCTCGTTTCTCTATCTGATGAATGTAGCGTTTTGGTTTTTGTTTGGTTGGGCTATTGATTTTGGAATATCTAAGTTAAAGAGAGGCTAACTTATGGTAAAACTCGTCTTGCCTGTATTGATCTCGATATTCTTATCCATGATATACTGCATTAAGTTTAATAAAACGCATAAATTAGTGACTATCTTTTTACTGGCAACAGTTATTAATATCGTCTGTTTGTTTTTGGGTACTGTTTATTTTTGGGTAACTGTACCAGATGGTATAGCTCAAGGTGTACAAAGCGTTATATATGCTTTATGTTTTGTCGGTATAATATTAATAAACGTTATTACCGTCATAGTTGCAAAGAAACGTGTCAAACACATTAATCGTGTTTGACACGGTTTTTATTGTATAACCAAAGTGCAAACGTTGTCATATAAGCGGAAAAGGACTAATATACATGTCGAAAGAGGAAAAAATAAGAAAGGGGAATTGACAGCGATTCATTTAGAGTATTAATATGGACGTAAGCAAACGCTTTCATCGCTCTTTTTGTGCATCTAAAGCTGCAGGGAAGATGTGTGAGGGATCCGTTTGCATTTATTGTGCTATTTGTGCAAACGATTGCGCGACCTCGTAGCCTTAAATTTAAGCAAAGGAGGTACAGTTACAACGCAGCTAGTTTCAGTCGAAGGTGAATTCTTTTATCGGTTTGAACGAAGTTTAACAATAAATTGGGGAGGTTCATTCGGATGGGTTTTGCTTTGAAACTAAAGAGGATGCTATCTATTTGGCTAATCATAGCCTTGGTTTGGTCGACTGTTGCCGGCTTTCCGGTACCATCAAGCGCTGCAGCGCCAAGCAAGGTAGTGCTGGTTGGGGACCTGCAATCGGAACTCGGTCACAGCAGTGATTGGGATCCGGCCGCTGCGGCAACCGAGATGACCAGCCTAGGCAATGGATATTACAGCTTTATGGGCAACCTGCCTAAGGGAACTTATGAATTTAAAGTAGCTTTGGACGGCGCTTGGAACGAAAGCTACGGCTTCAGCAGCTACACGAACCCTAATGGGGCTCAAAACAGCGGTAATATACAATTGACATTAAGCGAAGATGCAGCGGTAACTTTTTATTATAACGACGATACTCATAAAATCGCTGATTCTACTTATTACACGCCAATAGCGGTGGATAAGATCCCTAGAGCCGTTGGTAGCTTTCAAAGCGAAATAGGGGACTCGGGCGACTGGGATCCGTCTGGAGCCAGCGCCATTATGGGCGATGCCGATTTTGATCAGGTGTATACGGTCACCAAGGACGTACCCCAAGGCACCTATGAATATAAGATTATTCTGGGCACGTCATGGACCGATCCGGCTTATCCCGGCGATAACAAAACGTTGAGCCTTTCGCAAGCTCTTCCGGTCACTTTTAAATACAATGCCGGAAACCATGATGTTTCTGCCGACTTTACGGTGCCGGCCGATCCGGATACGGACGTGGATCCGGTGCCAGATCAACATCTTCGCATACACTACAAGCGGGCAGACGGGAATTATACGAATCTGGGAGTATGGCTGTGGGACAATGTTGCGGCTCCTTCCGCGAATTGGCCGGCGGGCGCGACGGCGTTCCCCTCCGGGAAAACGGATAGCTTTGGCGCTTATGTAGACGTACCGCTTATGGATAATGCCAAAAAAGTCGGCTTCCTAATCGTAAATAGAGTCGACGGTTCTAAGGACGGCGGAGACAAAGCGGTCTCAATAAGCACGCCGGAATTGAATGAGATATGGGTTCAGGAAGGATCAGATGAAGTATTTTACTATGAGCCTGTAGATCTTCCGGAAAATACGGTCCGCATCCATTATGTCAGAGACGACGGCAACCAGAGCGCCTACGGACTTTGGTTGTGGGATCAGGTTGCGGCGCCATCGACCAACTGGCCAGCTGGTGCTGCCGCCTTCACTGCAGATAAAGTGGATCGTTACGGGGCATACATCGATGTTCCGCTTTTGCCAAACGCGACAAAAATGAGTTTCCTGGTCGTCAATCGAAGCTTAGGCGATGCAGATAAGGATGGAGGGGATAAAACGTTCAATCTCCTGGATAGATATAATCACCTTTGGATTAGACAAGGGGACAACACGGTGTATGTTTCTCCTTATTGGGAGGTGCCGACCGGTCTTGTATCCGCTGAAATACTATCCGAAAGCAAGCTGCTTCTCGGATTTACGATGACTGAGGGTCTGGCAGCGGATGAATTAAAGACAGCGATCACGATTAAAGACAAAAACGGCGATGTCGTTGCCATTGATCATGTTATCCTAAAAGAAGACAAAAAGACGGTTGAAGTTACGGCTTCTTTTCATTTGGACAATGCGCCGCTTAGCGTCACCTACTCGGGTAAAACCGTTTCGGCCGTGGCGGGTTGGAGAATTCTGGATGAATTGTATCATTATGAAGGGAACGATCTTGGAGCGACCTATAGCTCAGGCAACGTAACACTGAAGCTATGGGCGCCGAAAGCAAGCTCGGTCGTTGCGAATGTCTACGATAAGAACGACTCGACTCAGCTTGTCGGCAACATAGCCCTAGAGAAAGGCGAGAAAGGTGTTTGGTCGGCGCACCTTACGCCAGGCGATCCGGGTGTTCTAGGCGTTACCGATTTTAAAGGCTATTTCTATCAATATGAAGTTACGAATGATGGAGTGGCCAAAAAGGTGCTCGATCCTTATGCGAAGTCGATGGCGCAATTCAGAGTCAATACAAAAGGCGAAGCCGGACCTGACGGCGATACCGTAGGAAAAGCGGCAATCGTTGATCTGGAAGGGACCGATCCTGCCGCAGATTTTGATTTTGCCGAAATTGAAGGCTATGAACAAAGGGAAGATGCGATCATTTGGGAAGCGCATATAAGGGATTTTACATCCGACCCTTCCATTGAAACCGAGTTGAATAATGAGAGATGGGGCTCTTATAACGGATTCAAAGAAAAGCTGGACTATATTAAATCACTTGGCGTTACCCATGTTCAATTGCTTCCTGTCATGGCTTGGTACTATGGCGATGAGGCAAATATGAACGAGAGAGAGCTTACGTATTCAACCAAAGACAATGAATATAACTGGGGCTACGATCCGCACAGCTATTTCTCCCCGGATGGCGCATACTCGGAGAATGCTGCAGATCCTGAACTCCGAGTGAAAGAATTAAAGGGATTAATCGATGCGATTCATGAAGCCGGTATGGGGGTCATTCTGGATGTGGTGTATACCCACATGGCCAAATCGGACTTTCTGAACGATATCGTGCCTAACTACTACGCGTTCCAAGATGCGAATGGCAATAACATTGGCGGCTTTGGAAACAACCTGGCGACCAGTCATAAAATGGCGGAAAAGCTAATGGTTGATTCCGTTAAATATTGGTTCGACGAATATAAAATAGACGGTATGCGCTGGGATATGATGGGCGATGCTACCTATGATTCCGTGCAAAAAGCCTACGATGCGGCGGAGCAAATTAATCCGGACGCTTTGTTCATCGGCGAAGGCTGGAGAACGTTCGGCGGGGCCGCGTCGGATCCTTCGTTAGCGGGCAAAGGCGCGGACCAAGACTGGATGAATAAGACGGATAGCGTCGGCGTCTTCTCCGATGAAATTCGAAATGAATTGAAATCGGGATTCGGTTCCGAAGGGGAGCCCAGATTTATTACAGGCGGAGCCAGAAGCATTAATACGATATTTAATAATATCAAAGCGCAGCCGGATAACACGCCTGACGATGATCCGGGCGACATGGTGCAATATATCGAGGCACACGACAATCTGCCTTTGTATGATGTAATTGCGCAATCGATTAAGAAGAATCCGGCTATACCGGCTAATGATCTGGAAATTCACCAACGGATCAGACTCGGAAATATGCTTATTTTAACGTCTCAAGGAACGGCGTTCCTGCATGCGGGGCAAGAATACGGCCGAACGAAGCAATGGTTAGCTGAGGGAACGCCGGAGCATAAGTATCATGAGCTTAAGGATGAAGAAGGAAATCCAATCGGTTATTTTGTCCATGATTCCTATGACTCCTCTGATGCAATCAACAAGTTTGATTGGCAGAAAGCGACCGATGCGGAGCTGTATTCGGTCAATAACGTGACGAAAGAATACACGGCAGGCCTGATAGCGCTTAGGAAACATACGGATGCGTTTAGACTCGGCGACAAGGATTTAGTAGATTCCAATGTTACGCTTATTCCTGCGCCGGAAATGAAGGCTAACGATTTAGTCATCGGGTACAAAAATAAAGCAACGGATGGAACCGGCCATTTTTATGTGTTTATGAATGCTGACATCGATGAAAGAACGTTTACGCTTTCTGAGGATTTAACGTCCGGCACCGTACTGGCGGACAACGATGAGGCGGGGATCGAGGCTGTAGCAAGCCCATCTGGCTTTGAGCTGACAGCAAGCTCGATCACTCTTGCCCCTTTAACGGCCGTCATTATTAAGATGGAAGCAGCGGCTCCGTCCCTTGCAGCGCTCGAACTCGACAGCGCCAGCTACTCGCTGCAGGCCGGAACTTCACGCCAAACGGCGGTTTACGCAAAATACAGCGACGGCAGCAAGAAGAAGGTAACTGACGCAGCTTCTTACTCGTCCGATAAGCCGGAGGTTGCAGCTGTAACAACGGATGGCATGGTAAGGGCAGTCGGTGCAGGAAATGCAATCATTACGGTCACGTATCAAGGAGTTACCGCGAGCATTGCCGTATCCGTTACGACGGAATCAGTCAAACGATATGTCCAATTGAATTACATTCGTCCGGACCAAAACTATACGGATTGGAATCTTTGGGTATGGAACACGGGAGTGAGAAACGATCAAATCCTTTTTGACAAGATTGAAAACGGAGTGGCTACGGTCATGATTGAAATCGCTCAGGATACGACAAGCGTCGGCTTCGTGCTTCGCAAAGGGACGGATTGGAATACCGCGAAGCAGGATATTCCGGACGATCGCGTCATTCCGGTTGCAGCAGGGGCAGCTTTTACAAAAGTAAATGTCACAAGCATGGTCAGTCAGCTTGATATTCTACCGACCATTGGCGGGCCTATTCTGCAGGACGGAGACATTACGTTTCTGTATCGGGACGATGTGTTGTTTAAGAGCGGACAATCGAGCCAAATATCAGGCGTGAAAGTGAAAGTAAATGGCACCGAGTACAACATGGTTTATGATGCGGCTAAAGAATGGTTTGCCTATACCCTTACCGACTTAGAGGGCGGAACGTATGCGTACACCTTCCTCGTAACGAAGGATGGATCCACGGCTGAAATAACAGATCCGCAAAATACGGCAGACGGCAAATCGGTCGTCACGTATAAGAAGCCGGTCGTCACAATGACGGCATCCGTCAATCCGGCTTTGATATCGTATAACGAAAATGCGGTATTGAGCATTCAGGCTGCCGCATCGGAAGAGGTTTCGTTTACAGACGGCTTTATGGACCTTTCGGCGATAGGCGGACCGGCTAAAGTTTATTTTGACCCAAGTCTAATGGCACAATCGATTTCCGTGAAGGATACGGTTACAGCAGGTACCAAAAATATACCTATTACGCTGGTGGACGAATTCGGCAATAAGCATACGCATACCGGCAAGGTGACAGTCAAGGCGAGAACGTATGCGGGCAGCCATGATTTTGATTGGGATGAGGCCCGCATCTATTTCGCGCTGACCGACCGGTTTGCAGACGGTAATGCAACCAATAATGCGGATGTTGATAAGGAGCATCTTGAAGCTTATCATGGCGGCGACTTCAGAGGCATGATCGATAAGCTGGATTACTTGAAGGAGCTCGGCATCAATACCTTGTGGATTACCCCGATCGTCGACAATATCGATTTTAACAAAGGCGCCGATTTTAACAGCAAGCAATATGGGTACCACGGTTATTGGGCGAAGGACTTTACGAAGCTCGACGAGCATCTCGGCGATATGGAAACGTTCAAGGAGCTTATCGATAAAGCCCATGATAAAGGCATTAAAATTATGGTTGATGTCGTGCTTAACCATACAGGCTACGGGCTAAAGCCTGCTGACAGCAGGCCTGGCATTACGGCGGAGGATAAAGAGAGATTCGCCAATATGCTTAGAACGAACGGCGTTCAAGCCAGCACAAATCCGGTTGAAGGCGAGCTGGACGGACTTCCGGATTTCAAAACGGAAGATCCAGCCGTTCGTGAGCAGATCATTGCATGGCAGGCTGGCTGGCTAAATAGAGCCAGAACGGAACGCGGAGATACGATCGATTATTTTCGTGTCGATACGGTGAAGCACGTTGATAGCACAACGTGGAAGGCATTCAAAAATGCTTTAACTGCGATCGATCCGGGCTTCAAAATGATCGGCGAACAATTCGGCGCTACGGTAGACGGCGACGGCGGTATGCTTCGCAGCGGTCAAATGGACAGTCTTCTCGATTTTGGCTTTAAGGGCAAAGCAAGGGACTTCGCGAACGGAAGCATTAATGCGGTCGACGCCTACTTGGCAGACCGTGAGACGAAGCTGGATAACACGAGCACCATGGGCCAATTCCTGAGCAGCCATGACGAGAACGGCTTCCTGACCCATTATGTGGACGGGGATAAAGGCAAACTAAAAATTGCAGCCGCGCTTCAGATTACAGCAAAAGGCCAGCCTGTTATTTACTACGGTGAGGAGCTCGGCCGCTCGGGAGCTAACGCGAGTGATATGAGCGCCGGAAAGTTCAGTGAAAACCGGGGCGATATGCCATGGGATCAGTTGACGGCGGAACAGGCTCTTCATGATCATTACAAGAAGCTGCTGAACATTCGTGCGAAGTTTTCTAAGGTATATTCCAAGGGGTCCAGAACGAAGCTCGCCGGTTCCGATGCGCTTGGGTTCCTGGCCTTCAATAAGCATTATGGAAACGAAAATGTGGTGACCGTTATTAACACCGCAGCGGCAAGCAAATCAGTTACGATTTCTGTTCCGTTCAAAGCCGGTAGGCAAGTGAAAGATGAGTATAGCGGTACGGTTTATACCGTAACGGCTAATCGGGAGCTAACGCTTCAAGTGCCGGGAAGAGATGAAGGCGGTACCGTTATTGTTAGCGGAGTTCCGGCCTCCGTGGCGAATCCGGCTGCGTCTGCGACAGAGTCTGGTTCCCAGCTTATCGACGGAAATAGCTTAAAAAACGGCAAGGACGGTAAAGTGGAAGTGCAAATGCTAACAGGAAGTGTGCTTCTGCCTCTTAAAGCAGCTGCTACACTTGGAAGCAATGATTTGGAGCTGAAAGCAGCCGGCCTATCGATTACATTGCCAAATTCAAGGTGAGCGGGGACGCGAATAAAGTTCGAATCGGGGTTTATTACTTGGGCAATGACGGTAAGGGCAAGCTGGAGTACATCGGAGGAACTTTGAACGGAGACGTCATGACGGCGGAAGTATTCCATTTCAGCAAATACGCTGTGCTTGTGCTTGATCGGACTTTCGCAGATGTTAAAGAAGGACACTGGGCAACAGCTGCAATTAAGTCTTTGGCTGCTAAGCATATTTTGACAGGTATGCAGGCTTCGCCGATATCGCTGCTGGCAAATGGTATGCCCCATACGGAGCTAGCAGGCTTGGCATTGTAAAAGGACGCAGCGGCACCGCATTTGCTCCGAATGATCCGATTAGCCGCGAGGAGATGGCCGTCATGATTCTTCGGGCGTATGAAGTAAAGAAGGGGATAACGGTTCAAGCGGCGGCACAGGAATTAACGTTTGTAGACCGTAACCAAATTAGCAAATAGGCAGCGGAGTCTGTGAATATGCTGCAGAGCTCGGTCTGGTTCAAGGAAGACCGGACGGCAGCTTTGCGCCGAAAGGCAAAATGACCCGTGCCGAAAGCGCACAGGTTATCTACAATTTGCTGGGCAAATAAAAGCATAAAAGAAGAACGTCCTGTAACCGCGCGGCGCGGTTATAAGGACGTTCTTTCTTATTTTGCCTATTCCTTCCCGTGACGGATAAACAGCCATACACCGAATATAATGAGTACGCCTGCTGCCAGCTGGTAGGCGGACAATGCTTCCTTGAGAAGCACCCAAGCGAGCAGCGACGCTATGACAGGTTCGCCGAGCACGTACATGGAAACGGCTGTCGCGCTCATATGCTTCAGCAGCCAGTTGAACAGATAATGGCCGAATATCGTCGGAACAATCGCCAGCAGCAAGAAAATGCCCCATTCGTTCCAGCTGTATCCGGTAAAAGAATTTCCGCGAACGAGATTGTATAGGGCAAGCGTAGTAGCGGCAATAGCGAATACCCAGAAGTTATAAGCAAATACGCCCGTATCCTTTCGAAGCTGTTTGCCGATCAGCATATGAGCGGCTATTGCTACTGCACCCAGCAGCGAAAGAATATCCCCAACCAGTGCTTCTTCCGAAAGCTTGAAATCGCCTGATCCAATAAAGATGGAGCCAACCAGGGCGATTCCCATTCCCCAAAGCATCATACGATTAGCTTTGGTGCGGAACAGCCAGTAAGATCCCAGCATAACAAGCACAGGCTCCAACGTTAAGATGACGGTCGAGCTGGCGACAGTCGTTAACCGCAGCGAAGCCATCCAAAGCAGAAAATGCAAGGCCAGCATCATGCCGGAAGAGGTGAGCAGACGCCACTGCCGCGCGCTGAGCTGAAACAATTCCGCCCGGTATTTCCAAACGAACGGCAGCATGAGCAGGTTGGTTAAATATAAGCGGTACATTGCAATAACAGCCACATCAGCGCTGGACCAGCGAACGAATATAGCGGAGAACGATATAGCGATAATGCCTATAATGTAGAGTAGTTCATAGGCTGCGAGCGGTTTATTAGCGCGGCTCATATAGATTGGATCTCCGATACATCATTAGTAGTTGCTTCAGCATGTAATACTACTATACGTACTATGAGCTTGCAATTGGAATATAAGAACGCCCTCTCTGCCAACCGGCAAAAAGGACGTTCTTCGTCTGAAATAAGGATATCACTATACGTGGAATATAACCACATGAAAAGCTCCGTCTCTACGCAGCTTCTAACGTACCGTTCCAGCCGAAGGCTTCCCGGCCTTCTCCATCTCGGCTTCAAAATACTGCTGAAGCTCTACAACCTTCCTGACATCTTCAAACGAAGCATTACCCGCCAAATAACGCTCGGCAAACACTTCCCACTGCGGGACGATTTTCTGGGCTTTCATCGCTCGAATGGCATTTTTGACCATTCTTCGTTCCTTCGCATTGGTAAACATGTCTTTATATTGCTGCTTAAGTCCGAAGTCCAGCTCGGTGAAAATTTTCCGGAATACTTCAGCCGTCATGAGAGCATCGTCCAGTGCCCGGTGTGCCGTTCCTTCAGCCGTTATTTCGAGATCGAGCAGAGCGGCTTCTACGCTGACATCGTTCGTGACGTTTTTGTAGCGCAGAAATCCTTTCAGCAAATCAAAATAATCGGCCCCCATCCAAAAGTCGTCATCGAGCTTATGCATCCGTGTGTCTAATACGATTCGCTTTAAATCCTCACCGCCCCATGTGACGAGCATGAATGCATCGCTCCGGTCCAGCCATGCGGTGAACGCAGCTATTACTTTCGGAAAACGTTCTGCCTGATCGATATCCTCCTGCGGAATGCCAGTCTTCTTCTTTATAAAGCTGTTCAGCTTAGAGAAATAAACCGGTTTGATCAAGGCCGAGAACACATCCTTTTGCTGCAAGGAGGAGTCTAAGCGGACTGCTCCGATCTCGATGACCTCCATCGGTAAATCGCTTGCAAACTTGCGTCCGTTGAATTCAATGTCCAAAATTATATAATCCAAAATAGTAACCCCCGATTGTTAGCGATAGCTTGTGCTTTCCATTTTATCATAAAAAAGCGGTCAAGCAGGAGGATACAATATTGGAAAAGGAAAAGCCTCCATCCCTACCGTTAAGGTGTGGGCTGGAGGCCTTAAGTTCTACCGCTTCGTACGGCGGGTGTTAAGCCATAATGGGATACGGAACAATAAATTGATGAGCAGCACGACGAATACGAGTACGGCTGCCGCTTTCTGGGCAATCTCCTGGGCATCACCGACAATGGCCTCGGATTGCACGTACCATAAATGAACGGCTAGCGTAGCGCCAGGGGAGAACAGACTGAAATCCCACATTTCGCCTGAAGTCGTTACGCCGGCAGTCAAAATAATGACGGCACTCTCGCCAAATGCCCGTCCGGCAACAAGACAGATGCCTGTTATAATACCGTTCAGCGAAGCAGGAATAAGTGCGCGTGAAATGGTCTGCAGATGAGTGGCGCCAAGCGCGAAGGAAGCGCTCTTCAGCTCCTTTGGAACGGCCCGGATTGACTCCTCCGTAACCCGTGTCAACACCGGCAAGTTGAGAAACGCAAGGCTGATGCCGCCGCCGAGAATAGTAAGACCAATCTGAAAATATTCAACGAACAGCGCGATACCGAATAAACCGAAGATGATGGACGGTACGGAAGCGAGTCCTTCTACGCAAATGCGTACGAAGCCGATCAGCTTATTGTCAGGCGCAAATTCGGCCAAATAAATGCCCGCTGCCATCCCGAGCGGAATCGCAATTACTAATGAAATGAACAAAATATAGAAAGAGTTCAGCAGGGTCGGACCAATACCGCCGCCTTCTTCGATCTCGCTGGGCAGGCCGAACAGAAAGTCCCACGTCAGCTTAGGAAGACCGTCCTGAAGGATAAGATAGAGAAGACCAAATATGAATGCAATGATAAGAATGCCGAGCGACCAAACAACGGAAGTGAATATGCGGTCCTTTAGCCGGTTTAAACTTTTCTTGCCGCTGAACGGATTCGCGAAGGGGTTCGTGGTAACGGCTTGCTTCATGCTTGCATCCCCTTTCTCTGAAGCCAGCGAATGGCAACGATCATAACCAGTGAAATAACGAGAAGCAGGAAGCCCATCAAATAAAGGGCATAGTTCCAAGTGGAGTCAAAAGGAACGTTCGAAATTTGCATAACGATGTTGCTCGTCAGTACGGATGTCGGTTTGAAAAGGCTATCAGCCAGCTGCGGCGTATTACCGATAACCATAACGACGGCCATGGTCTCGCCGACTGCACGGGCCATACCGAGAATGACGGCGTACATGATGCCGCCCTTTGCCGAAGGCAGAAGCACTCTCCATACCGTTTGGAAACGGGTGGCGCCTAATGCGTAGGAGGCATCGCTGAATTTTGCAGGAACCGCACTAATCGCATCGTCGCTTATGCGGCTTACCGTAGGCAGAACCATAATCGTCAGCACTAATGCTGCAGCGAGCAGGCCATCACCCATACCGGTGCCTGTTACATCACGTATCAAAGGAATGAGTACCGTTAATCCGAGGTAGCCATAGACGACAGACGGGATGCCGACAAGCAGATCGAGAACGGGACGGAGCATGTTTTTCAGCCACACCGGTACGAAAACGGACAGGAAGACGGCAATGATCAGGGAGATAGGAACGCATATAAGAAGCGTTAACGCTGTTAAAGCAAAGGTGCCGAATATGAAAATAAGAGCACCGTATTGTTCATTTTCAGGATTCCATTCCGCAGAGAAGAAGAAGTCCGTGAATGAAATCTGGCTGAAGGTTAAGACGCCTGTACGGAACATAAGAAACAGGATCATAAAGAGGATGAGGCATACAAAGCCGGCACAGGCTACGCATAAATAACGGAACAGGTGGTTCGTGAAAAACAAGCGGGATCTCCGGTCAAATGGCTTGCCGCTCCGAGCCCGGATAGCGCTGCCAAGCTCGGCAGCGCGTCGCGGCTGCCGCCCGGCGTGAGATGTTTCCAACATGATAATCGGCTCCTCCGATAAAGAACGGCCGGCTATGGCGCCTATTCGCGCAAGCCGGCCGCTCTTCCAAACTCAATTTATTTACGTTCAAGCAGTAAATGAATGTTATTTCAATGCGGAGATCGGGATGAATTTCAGCTTTTTCAACGATCCGTTTTGGAACTTCGTGCCCTGCACATATTTGATGAATTCTTTTGTTGCACCGGTAGGCTGGCCTTTAGTCATGTAGTATCCGTAGCCCCATACTTTATACTTGCCGTTAATCACGTTAGCTTCCGTTGGTGCAATGTCATTAATTTTAACGGCAGTCATTTTGTCGGTTACGTAAGCAAGGTCCATATAACCAATCGCATTAGGCGTAGTTTCGATCGTGGACTTCATGTCGCCGCTCGTTTTTACTTCTTTGTAGTTATCGCCTTTGGTCATGAAATCTGTACCTTCAAGCGCTTTGTCTTGGAAATTAACGCGAGTACCGGAACCGAAAGTACGGTTAACGACGATGATTTCAGCATCCTTGCCGCCAACTTCCTTCCAGTTTTTAATTTTGCCGGAGAAGATGCCTTGCAAATCTTTTGTCGTAAGGTTAGTTGCGGTAACGTTCTTGTTCACAACCGCTGCGAAAGGAATAATAGCTACCTTGTGAGCGACTTGACCTTCGAATTTTTTGAAGCCGGGAACGTCTTTCGAAGCATCCCAGTCTACAGCGCCGATGTTGGCGATACCTTTGCGGACAGCTTGCGGTCCTGTAATCGAACCGGCAGCGGATGCGGAAATTTTAACCTTAGGGTGCAGCTTTTTGAACTCGCTAGCTGCTTGTAATGTCAACGGAAGAAGGGCAGATGAGCCGTTAATGACGATCTTTCCTTTAAGCTTGCTGGCTGCGGTAACAGTAGGAGTGGAAGCGGGGACTGAGCTGAAGCCGATTACGGCAATAAGTGCTGCGATTGTAAGTTGTTTAAACCATTTCATTCGGTATGACCTCCATTAATTAATTAGTTAGTTAATAGTTTAGTTAGTTAATTAGTTAGTGATGTTTTTCCACTTGCTATTGACGGAAACGGCAAGCTGTCCGTCCAGAAGCGCTGCGATATTCGTATTGCCGGACACGATCAATTCAGAAACGCTGTCGGACACGGTTGTAATGAGCTTGCTGGCACCAGTGCTGCTGTCGATCTCGTAGATCGCGTTGGTGCTGTCACCGTCTGCAGTCAAAAGGTAAAGCTTGCTTCCGCCCTGAACGAGCTGGTATACATCCTTGTCAGCGAAGACAGTCGTACTGTTGTTGCCTGTGATGTCTACGGAAACCAATTGGCCGACGCTTGCATCGTCTGCGCTTACGCTCACGTAGCTCACTTTGGAGCTGTCAGCCGCCAGCTTCAGGAACACTTTGTCGGTTGTATCCTTTGTAAGCTGTACCGGTTTGCTGCCTGCAGCAGCAGAGTCATAGTAGTAAATTTGCGGCTCGGTGCCAGTCGCATCGATCGCTACGTCATCAAGCTCAACCTCTTTGCTGCTGTCAGCTGTTACCTTCGGCTGCTTAAACACGTAATAAGCAAATTTTGTGCCGTCTGCCGATACTTCCAAGTTCGCTTTGTAATCGACTTTGTCCTCAAGCACTTTGGAGACAGTTCCGTCTGCCAGCTTCAGCTTCGCGATTACGGAGCTTTTGTCGCCTTGCAGGTAGAAGAGGGACGAGCCGTCCTGCGACCATTGCAGTTCGTTCTTGATCGAGCTGTCCGTGCTTACCTGCATCGATTTCTTCGTGCTTAAATCAATCGTGTAGACAGCGCCATTCGCATCGGAGTAGGCAACGCTCATGCCATCAGGGGAAACGATAAGGTCAGATGTATCGGATGAAGTGAGCAGAAGCTCGTATTTGCCGGTTGCAGCGTCAACCAGGTAATCTTCGCGACCGGTTTCATTCGTATTCGATACAAGCAGCTTCGAGGAGTTGATCCAAACCGCATGCTCTGCTCCGGCAAGAAGCTCGATTGTTGTGATGGATGCACTTTCCGCGTCTGCAGAATATGTTCCGCCCAAAGCCTTCACAAATGCTGCCGGTTCAATAAAAGTCGTGTAGCTTACTGCTTTTGCCGGTTGCTGAAGGGAGGTAGCTACGCCGTTAACCGTGATTGTTTTCGAAGCGGCCTTTAGCTTCAATGTGTTTTGACCAAACTTAACGACAACGGTGCCGTCTTTGTTAATATGTAGCGTTGCACCAATAGCGTTAACGATGTCGCGAACCGAAGCAAGCGTTACGCCGGCGTTTGTGATTGTACGAATGGCAACCGGATTCGCATTGACGACAAACGTCTTGCTGCCGATTTGAACAGCCTGCATTGCGGAAGCGGATTGTGCCAGTACGGGAGTGACGGCTGTTGCGCTAAGAGCTGCTGCGATCATGGAGATAACCATTGCTTTTTTCATTTGCATGGAATAGGGTCACCTTTCTCATATCGAATATTTTTATAAACCGAATGTCCGACGGCCTCTGTCGGTATGTATGTTAGGCTGGATCCCTCCCAGGTAGTGTTTCTTTGGAACGTCAAGTGCTTGTTCGATCATTTCTAGCTGATAATAACAGCAATTTATTATCCCATTATTTAGAAAATGTATGGAATTTGTAAATGAAAGATAGGACATAAGGCGGGGATAATTAATTTTAGCTTCCATTTACAATAGAAATTCCCCTGACGAATGGACTGCTTTTTAATATGGGTATTGGAGATTTGTTAACAAACCAGAGGTGTAGTGTGAGGCTGTCTAACAGTTCACCGCTCTCCGTCATACAGACCTCAAACACCATATGGCTCTGAATTAGAGCTAAAAACTAGCTCTATTTCATCCAAACTAACCCAAACTGCAAATATAGAGCTAGATAGCTCTATTGCGTGCCGCCGGCCGTCAAACGGGCTCGTAGAAATTGAGGAAATAGCATACGGCAATGAATGTTCGAATGTCTGTCTTGAAATACAGCCATGCTGCAACATTTTTTGGCGCGAGGACGTTCTAAGGATAGAAAGAAACGAACAAGAAGAAGAGGTGGACGACTATGAAGAAACGATGGAGTACGGCCATGGCAGCTGTCGTCGTGTTATTATCTACATCATTTACAACACAGGCTTTCGCGGCCTCGACCTTCAAGGACATCGTAAATGTGGAGAACAAAGTGAAGATTGAAGCGCTGCAGGAGAAGGGGATCATAAGAGGGGTGACGGATACGGAATTCCAACCGGAAGACAGTCTAACCGCGGCTCAGGGCATTTCGCTAATTGTACGGACGACGCAGATCAGCCTTGCCGCTTTTACTTTTGAAAAGGCGCCTACAGCTGACGGCTATTATACGAAGGTAAATAATGATGCGTGGTTTGCGGAAGACTTTGTCATTGCTCATTATAACGGCCTGGATATCCCGGCTGATATTGATCCCCAGGCGCCATTGACCAAGGAGCAGTTCATTCATTACCTGGTACAGGCGATTGAGCTAACCGGCCAATATCCCACTGTAAAAATGTTTATTCCTATTCTTGACGAGAAGGACATCACTGCGTCGTACCAAGGTACGATTCAGCGTGCGCTGCTTTACAAAATCGTCGCCTTGGATGACGAAGGAAACTTCGATCCGCAGCATATCGTTAACCGGGCTGAAGCAGCTTCCATTTTGTACGACGCGCTAAGCTTTATTGAAGCTCACCAGGACAATACCGTCATGGAGCCGGAGCCAAACAGCTAATAAAAAAATCCGAAAGTAGTTGAGCAGAGTGCAGAAGGCCTCCTCAACTACTTTTTTTATGGGTAGTAGAAACCGTAAAGCTCCTGCACGATTTTGCCAATCTCAAGCTTCAAGCTTTGAGGCTCCAGGACGCGGACGGTCGAGGTATAGGATAACAATAATGAAGGCAAATATTTCATCATTACCTCTTCATCTATTCGCAGCCCAAGTGTTTGATCGTCACGCGATACTACGCAATTCCGCAAATACCAATGACCGGAAAGATACTTCAGACTATCTGCTGTTCCCTCAATAAGTACGAAGCAGGCTTCATCGCCGCCGGTTTCTTGTACAGCCGTAACCTGTTCAAAATAAGCCTTAACAGAAAAATCCGGCGGAATAAGGAATGTGCGACCGGTTACGACAAGCTGCTGCATACGATCGACGCGAAATGTTCGTACATCCTGTCTACTGTGACAATACGCAGCGATATACCATTTATTCGACCGGTACGCTAATCCATAAGGATCGAGCTCACGCAGCTCGGGCTCCGCTTCAGCATTCTTCGCATAGTGGACGCGGACAGTCAGTCCGTCAGCCACACTCTTCTCCAGCAGTTGAAGAGCTGGTTTCAATGATTGTTGTTGTGAAGATGGAAGGATGTCCATCCCCCGCATTTGTCGCTCCCAATCATCCGGCTGCTTCTCGCTGTGATAGAGCTGAATCTTTTGCAGCGCCCGCTGCAAATCATCCTCGAGCGGATACCCTGCGCCTTGAGCGAATAGCGCGGCATGTAAGACGGCTTTTAATTCAGCGGGATCGAAAAATAAAGGGGCTTGCTTGAACGAGCCCGGCAGCGAGTAACCTCCGTCATGCCCGGGTTCCGCGATAATCGGCACCCCGCTGGCGCATAGCGCATCAATATAACGGTAGACGGTTCGAACACTCATCTCTAAATCCTCGGCTATCTGCTCAGCAGTCATATTTCTCGAACGGAGCATCCACAATATTTTGAGCATGTTATCCCATTTTGCCATATGCAATCCCCCCTAATGCCAGTATAACGTACAAGCTGCGGCCATGCGCTTCGAAAATGGTTCCGATTCCCTGACAGCCTTTGTCAGGGGACATGGGTTAATCTATGTACATGAACGACATTAACGAGTTGCGGAGGGATTAAATATGAAACAAGTGCTTGTATTTCTTACGGATGGATTTGCGGATTGGGAGGCCAGTTACGTTTGTGCGGAGCTGAATAAACCAAATTCGGGTTACCAGGTAAAAACGATAGCGGTGGACCTTGAGCCTAAAACATCGATGGGGGGGTTAAGAGTGCTGCCGGATTATGACATGAGTATCGATTGGGCACAGTTGGACATCGCCATGCTCATCGTTCCAGGCGGAACCGGGTGGAGCGAGCCGATTAATGTGCAGGCGAAGGAGTTGATTCAGTACTGCTTTGAGCGGGAAGCGGGCGTAGCGGCTATTTGCGATGCTACGACTTTTCTCGGCCGGCACGGATTTCTCGAACAGCATAAGCATACCAGCAATTCATTGCCTGATCTAAAGCTTGGTGCGCCTAATTATTCCGGCGATGAGCATTATGTGGAAGCGCAGGCTGTCGTAGACCGTCAGTTAATAACGGCTAACGGAAGCGCAGCGGTTGAGTTTACTAAGCTCATCTTAGAAAAACTAAATGTTTATCAAGATGAACATCTGGAGCAATGGTATGGCATATTCAAAAACGGGATTATCAGCGCTTGAATAAGTTAAAACACATGATGGCAGGATTTCGGCTGCTGTCATGTGTTTTTTTGTATAAATTTGCTTGTACCGATATGTGCCCGATCTCGAGTCGGGTGTGGTTATCTTTTTAGAGCGGCAAAGACGGCAAACCCGTTGTGTTTATATATGCAGTCCGCATCTGAAAAACCAGCTTCCTTTAGCCATTCAAGCTGATCATGTACTGTAGCGTTGAGGTCGATTTTTCTTCGTTCAATGGAGGCTTCTATTGCCTCGGCGGCCAGTCCGCTCTGCCGTATGGCGTCCTCCCATTGCATCATATAATAGTTGTCGATAAAGGGCGTTGTTCCAGCCGCCTGATCCGCATTGATGAAAGTGCCTCCTTCGATTAATAGATCATGTACCGTGCGAAACAGTGCTTTTTTATCAGGATGAGGCAGGTGGTGGATAGACAAGGAGGAGATAACAGCGTCATATTGCTGTGGGAACGGATAGGCAGTATAGTCGGCCGTAATATAGTTCACAGCTTGATCATCACCGAACCTGTGGCGCGCTTCCTTCATCATTTCTTCGCTCAAGTCTATTAAAGTTAGCGTTGCTTTCGGATATTTGCTGCGTATGAACGAGGAGAAAAGTCCGGTTCCGGCACCTAAGTCCAAAATATGCGGCGCATCATTGTCACAGTTGACCCAATCAGCTGCCATCCCGTAAAAATCATCAAAGCAAGGGATCAGCTGACGGCGCTGACGGTCGTAATCCCGGGCAACGGCATCAAATTGTTTTTTTACAACATCGCTCATACAAATGCCTCCTCGTTATTAATTAGTTTGTATATTACATGTACTTTCCTAAAAATAGAAATATATAAAGTGTATATAATTTATAGGTAATAACTATTAAGATAGGTCCGAATTTGGTTTGAGCACTGTTTCTGTTTCAATGCTCGGAATTATATATGAAAAATCATATAGAAAAGTCCCTGAGCTGGCTAAAGTGAAAAATATATGTGAAAAATCGTATATAATTTGTCTTTTTGCATGAATCCCGCCAATTATGTTCGAAAAATCGTATATATCAACGGACAGTTAAATGGATTTACTTCTTATTCTCCCACGAAAACCCTTCGTCGGCTCATGAATGTTATGGTTAAGAAATATCCCCGAGATGGTTCTTTTTCGATTGTACGTCGGCAAACTATCAAGTGAAAAAGGAGAAAAATGGGTATTGTGCTCCTAAACATTTAATGTTATCATTGGTGAAATTTTAAAAACGGTGCTGTCAAAGGGGGTACCCCAGATCGTAAATTCAATTGAGAGCAGACTAGAGCAGCTAGGCATTGTACTCCCGGCGGCAAGCGAACCGGCAGCCAGATATGCGAACTGTGTTATCGTAAATGGTTTATTATTTGTTTCGGGAAAAGGACCTTCCGGACATCCAAAGGGGAAGCTTGGTCAGGACTTCACAACCGAAGAGGGTTATCATTATGCAAGGCTGACAGGTATTGAAGTGCTTGCCGTGCTGAAGGATGTGCTGGGATCACTCGATCTTGTCAAAAGAGTTGTAAAAGCGCAGGGCTATGTAAATGCGGTACCGGAATTTGAAGAGCATCATAAAGTATTAAACGGGTTTTCGGATTTTATGCTGGAGGTTTTCGGCGAGAAGGGACTTCATGCCAGGTCGGTGCTGGGCGCCAATTCGCTGAGAGACAATCTTCCGGTTATCGTGGATTCGATATTTCAAGTTGAATAGCTTTACATTCGATGACGAGAAAGAGTACGTTATACGCCTGATCGAACAGAGAGTTGGGGCAGCTGAAAACCAACGTTCGGGCGTTAGCGGAAAGCCATCTCCGAGAAGCGGGCTGAATATACAGTAAGCTCTGCCGCATTTCCAGCGTTAACGGGAACACATATTGATTGATGTGTGAGCGGAGTGTCACGTGCAGGCGTGAAACTAGGGTGGTAACACGGGTGAAGACTCGTCCCTTTACAGGGGCGGGTCTTTTTTGTTTTCACAAAAAAGGGAGGAAAGGCTATGAAACCACTATCCATAAATGAACTGATATCGCCAATCGTGAGGGAAATACCGCCTTCTGGCATCCGTAAATTTTTTAGCTTAGCCGAAGGCAACAAGGACATCATTTCTCTTGGCGTAGGGGAACCGGACTTCGTCACGCCGGAGCATGTTAGGGCGGCATGCGTACGTGCGTTAGAGCTCGGGAGGACGACCTATACGCCAAACGCAGGGCTGATTGAGCTTAGAGAAGAGATTGCCAGCTATTTATATAATGGCTTTCAAGTGAAATACGAGCCTTCGAATGAAGTGATCGTTACCGTCGGAGGAAGCGAGGCGATTGATCTTGCGCTGCGGACATTGATTACGGCTGGCGATGAAATTCTGGTATGTGTCCCCAGCTATATTGCTTACTCTCCGATTGTCCAGCTGAATGGCGGGAAGGTTGTTGAGGTCGATACGTTCGCCGAGGATCAATTCAAGCTGACGGCTGAAGCCTTGCGAAAGCAAATAACACAGCGCTCCAAGGTGCTTATTATCAATTATCCGAATAACCCAACGGGTGCCATTATGACGTATGACGACTGGCTGCCGATTGCTAAGGTTGTCGAGGAAAACAACCTTATCGTTATTTCTGATGAGATTTATGCTGAGCTAACGTATGATCAAACGCATGTGAGCTTTCCCTCGCTTCCGGGAATGAAGGATCGGACATTACTAATAAGCGGTTTTTCAAAAGCATTTGCGATGACAGGGTGGAGGATCGGGTATGCGTGCGGCCATCAGGAGCTGATCGCTGCGATGCTGAAAATTCATCAATACACCGTGATGTGCGCTCCTATCATCGGTCAAATTGCGGCTATCGAATCGCTCAGAAACGGACTGGAAGAGAAGGATATGATGATCCAGTCATATGGTCAGCGTAGACGGATGTTCGTACGCGGGCTGCGCGAAATCGGGCTGCCGTGTCACGAGCCGAAGGGTGCGTTTTATGCCTTCCCGTCTGTTGCCCACACAGGTCTGAATTCAGATGCTTTTGCGCAGAAGCTGTTAATGGATGCCGGTGTTGCAACCGTTCCGGGTCATGTTTTCGGACGGGGAGGGGAAGGGTTTGTCCGGTGCTCCTATGCATCCTCCGTCTCCAGGCTGACAGAGGCGCTGGAGCGTATCGACCGTTGTTTGAAGACTGCCGGCGATGTTGCAAAATGAAAAGTTAATTGCTCACTCCCTATTGGTGAATCGAATGTCATGTGTGCAGGCAGCGGCCGCAAAGTTGAGCAATCTGGAGCCTTCTTCTGTCAGGGAGCTTTGATCAGCTTGGCTTAGCGGTTCAAATGAGGTAATGCGCAGCGTGGCTGCCCCGCGGCTTTGTTCGATTTTCCATGTCCCCCGTACGAAGCCGTCGATGAGAAAAGTAGAACGAATAATGCCATTAATCGTAAAAACATGCGGTTTGTACTTTTCGTCTATAATACGGCTGCGGTCAGCATAGGAAAGCAGCATATTGTCAAACTCGGACAAGAAGCGGGGCGGAGCGGTTGTATCGGCGTCTGGCAAAGGTGCGCCGGGCAGGTCGAACAGTTCATTGCCTTGCTCATCTGCGAAAGTGCGCAAATGCGGCCGGAGTCGTTCTACCGTCTCGCGAAGCTTATTGAGCCCGGACCAAACCTGCATGTCTTTGATCGTAGCCGGGCCGAAGGCGGCCAGGTATCGCATAAGCAGTTCATCCAGTGCTGGTGAGGAAGCTAACGATTGGCCTAACCAAGCTTCAGCAGAGGTATGAGCGGCTTGACCGCTTGAGCCCCAAATTCCGCGAGGCGGTACTTGGACAAGAGGTACGAAGGTGCGGACGACGTTGCCAAGGGCCTTTTTAGTACAATCAGGCCATCTCTCACTCAGTAGCTTGCCGAGTTCATCGAAGGTGCGAGGCTGTTCTTCGACTAATGCGCGACCGGCAGCAGTGATTTCTTTCAAGTCGTGTCCTATTAGTTCTTTGCCATAGGCGCTTTGCAGGCCTCTTTCTAAGACAGGCTGCAGCAGGGGGCGAAGGGTCAAACAGTCGCGGGCGCTGACCATGTGAATCGTTGATCGCATAAGTGCGATTCGAACGATTTCCCTATTTTTGATTAGCTGGGATAATTGCTCCTGCTGAAAATTTTCAAGTCGCGTCCATAGGGCGAAATAGGGTGGATTAGGCGCTTGAGCTTGTATGCCGATTAAATGCTGGATAGCATCGGTGATGGTAGCGGTCGAGCGCCGAAGCAGCATTTGCCGCTCAAGCAGTGCGCGGTTCAGCGCTCTAGGGCCAAGAACGGGTGCAGAACCTTTTTCAGCCCGCTGAAATGTATGCACGGTATAATCCTCCTTATCTATTATGTTATTACAACTATTGTCTTCATTTTATCAGATGAACCTTGACAGCGTGGTGTCAGGGTTGTTGATTTTTATTCGAGCAATGGGCGCAAATTTAAGGGAAACACTGGGCAAACGTGAGACATGAGCAAGTGTGAGACATGAGCAGCGTGAGACATGAGCAAGCGTGAGACCAAGAGGAAACGCCGCTTTACTTGAATCCAATGCAGTTTGTGCAATGGATTGACTCACAGCCAATCTGTTCTACCCTTCCATTGCAGTCTGTGCAATAGATTGAGCATACGTGGCTTCTTTCTCAAGAGAACGTACCAATTCTGCTGCAATTCTGCAATGGAACTTATCATTGTGGGCTTCATGTGAGGTTTTTGTTGCAGAAAGTGCAATAGAATCACTTGTTACCTGCTTACCTGAGTAGTTATCGGACACCGGTTAAAGAAGCTGTTCAAGAGATCCCTCTGCAAGCTCATAGTACCTAACGTCTCTACTATTGGAAACAGGCTGCAATAAGCCCTTATTGACAAGCGATTGCAGGCGAATACGAGCGGTGCGGAAATTAATTTGCAGATGGTCCCTTACATCCTTGGGGCGAATCTTACGTCCTAATGTCCAAGCTAACTGGAGCACTTCCCGTTCTTTTAAGTCTATTTGGCGGTCTGACGGATTCCTAATGAGATAGGGAGCAAGAGCCAATTGAAGCAGCATGCGACAAACCTCGGGGCGACGCTGGACATCGTCAAACGTAAAATGAAGCATCTTCCAGCCCATCCCTGTTAGAAAGGTTTCGCGGTTCACGGCATAACTATGCTTCTCCCGATCCATATCTTTGATATGGCTTTGAAAGCCGTCGCACTCCAAGCCGAAACGTCCAAACTCCGGAAGAAAGGCGAAATCAAGAAACTGGGACCTGCGGTTCCAATCATAAATTTCGTATTCAGGGTGCAGATCGTCAAACGTACCGAACAGCGGCCACCACACATTTTGCAGAAAAAGCTTTTCCGCGTAACTATGACCTCTGACCAGCCGTCCTCTGCGTTCCCCCGTGCGCCGTTCCTCATGATAGATGAGAAACTCGCTATATGCTCGTTCAAAATCGCTCACAAACATTCCTCCTCTCGGGAAAATAAAAAAAGAACGCCCTGAAGCCATTTCTGGCCGTAGGACGTTCTTCGTCTTCTCCCAGTATAGCATCCCCGTTTTGATGTTCCAACTTTTTTTTGGAAATCGTATTAGGATGTATTGTTTGCTCTATTCGCCTCGGTCTCTATCGACTAATGCCCGTTGCACATTGTGCAACAGAAACCTCACATGGCGCCTTAATTGATAAGTTCCATTGCAGATATGCAGCAGAATTAGTCGGGTTTGTGGCGTAGAGGAGTAAAAGGGGTGATTCTGTTGTACTAACTACAGTGGAAGGTAAGGAGGAGCTGCTCACCGGACAATCTATTGCACTGACTGCAGTAGAAGTTAACGGCGCTGGCGGGGGAGTTATGCAATAGAAGAAATTAACTAGTCTCAACCCTATTAGCTGCATTCCATTACACATAGTGCAACAGATCCTTACATGGAGCCTTAATTGATAAGTTCCATTGCAGAAATGCAGCATAATTAGGTCGGATTAAGGTATGGAGGGGGAAATAGTTGCTCACTCATCAATCCATTGCACAAACTGCAAAAGAAGTTATTGGCACGGACAGGGAGTATGGAGGATAGGGATAGGGAGATTAGCATAAACGGAAGGGATGGTAGATGTCGAAAGTTAGTGGCACGGACAGGGAGCATGGAGGAGCGGGATAGGGAGATTAGTGGCGGGTAGAGGCTTGTCTATGTTATTTTTGAGTAGATAGTTTTGATTCAAATTTTAATAGAATAGGGAGCGATATACATGTCAGCGCAGTCGAAAGAGTGGATTTTGCATTCGGTTATTTTTAGCTTGAAGCACGAGAAGGGTTCGGAGGCTGAGCGACAGTTTTTGGAGGATGGACAGCGCATTTTGACATCTATTCCTACTGTAACGAACTTTCAATTCTACAAGCAAGTTAGCGTGAAAAATGAATATAATTACGGCTTCTCCATGGAATTTGCGAGTCAAGCCGACTATGAAGCCTATAACGAGCATCCGCTTCACGTACAATTCGTAAACGAGCGTTGGCTGACGGAAGTCGAAAAGTTTCTAGAAATCGACTATACCAAATAGGACAATGATTGAAGATTTGTTCGATACGGCATATAATTAGCGATAGACAGAACATTTTCGAACAAATATGAACAAAAAGGGAAGAGGGACTAACGGATGAAAAAGCTTAAGGTGCTGCAGCAGCTGGCGGAAGCGGGTGTTGTGGCGGTATTGCGCGCTGACTCGTCGGAGGAAGTGGCGGAAATGGCCCGCCGTGCGATCAAGGGCGGTATTAAAGCGATTGAAATTACGATGACGGTTCCGTTTGCGCTTCGTGCAATCGAACAATTATCGCAGGAATATTCGAGCTCTGCTGCTCCTGATGCAGAGAACTTTGCCATTATTGGCGTTGGAACGGTGCTAGATCCGGAAACGGCACGCGCCGCGATATTGGCGGGAGCCGAGTATGTGGTTTCGCCAGCGCTCAATCCGGATACGGTAAGGCTTTGCAACCGTTATACGGTTCCGATTTTGCCGGGCACGATGACGATTCATGAGATTCAAAGCGCGCTTGAGCTTGGCGTTGATATCGTGAAGCTTTTCCCGGGCAATCTGTATTCCCCGAGCGTTATTCCATCGATCAAAGGTCCGCTGCCGCAGGCGAACATTATGCCGACAGGCGGCGTATCGCTCGACAATCTGAAGGACTGGATCAAGGCGGGCGCAGTAGCGGTCGGCATTGGCTCGGATCTGACGAAGGATGCCGTAAAGACCGGTGACTTCTCGCTTATCGAACAGAAAGCGGCAGCTTATATCGCAGCTTACCGCGAAGCAAAAGGGCTCTAGCAGAGAAAGAGCTCGGGGAACGCTGCAGCTTCGGTATTGAAGATGATTTCTGATACAAGGAAAGGCGGTCGAATCATTCGGCCGCCTTTTATTTAAAATATAGTATAAATTTGAACCGTCATTGTAATATTGTTTGATTTACTGTCATTTCTTTACCATTCTTATTCCCGTTTACAAGCTATTCGCTTGATTCTGAGCTGGATTAGCGTTATAACAGAAACAGAGCAATGATGAGAAAAACCACTAGTTTAAAGGAGTCGTTCAATTAATGGATTATCGGATTGAGAAGGACACAATGGGAGAAATTCAGGTTCCCGCGGACAAGCTGTGGGGAGCGCAAACACAACGAAGCCTGCAAAACTTTAAAATTAGCGGAGAGCGGATGCCAATCGAGGTCGTTTATGCAATGGCTTATATCAAAAAAGCAGCCGCGCTGGCGAATGAAAAGCTTGGCGTGCTGGATTCGGCCAAAGCGGCCATTATTGGCGAAGCGGTCGATGAAATCGTAGCAGGCAAGTGGGATGAGCACTTCCCGCTCGTCGTATGGCAGACAGGCAGCGGCACGCAAACGAACATGAACGTGAACGAAGTGATCGCGAACCGTGCGAACAGCTTGCTCGCTGAACGCGGCAGCTCCGTACGCATTCACCCGAATGACGACGTCAACCGTTCGCAAAGCTCGAACGATACGTTCCCGGCAGCGATGCATATTGCGGGAGTAATCGCGCTGGAGGACCGTTTGCTTCCGGCAATCGACCTGCTGAACGGCACGCTTCGCGCAAAAGCAGAGCAGTTTAACGATATCGTAAAAATCGGCCGCACGCATCTTCAAGACGCTACGCCGATCACGCTCGGCCAAGAGATTAGCGGCTGGTACTCCATGCTGGACAGAACGCGGACCATGCTCGTGCAAAGCGTTGAACAGATGCGCGATCTGGCGCTTGGAGGTACGGCAGTAGGAACAGGCTTGAACGCACACCCGGACTTTGCGGTTGCGGTTGCGGCTGAAGTGACTGCTCTGACCGGCAAAACGTTTGTTACTGCGGCGAACAAATTCCACTCGCTCACAAGCCACGATCAAATCGTTTATACGCACGGCGCGATTAAAGCACTCGCGGCTGATTTGATGAAAATCGCCAACGATGTAAGATGGCTGGCGAGCGGTCCGCGCTGCGGCATCGGCGAAATCTCGATCCCGGAAAACGAGCCGGGCAGCTCGATCATGCCGGGTAAAGTAAATCCGACGCAGAGCGAAGCGCTGACGATGGCGGTATGCCAGGTCATCGGTAACGATACGGCTATTTCGATGGCGGCAAGCCAAGGCAACTTCGAGCTTAACGTATTCAAACCGGTCATTATTTATAACTTCCTGCAGTCGGTGGCGTTAATGGCCGATGGAATGGTATCGTTTAACGATAACTGCGCGATAGGCATTGAGCCGAACGAAGCGGTGATCAAGCACAACCTTGACCAATCGCTCATGCTCGTAACGGCGCTGAATCCGCATATCGGTTACGAAAATGCGGCTGCCATTGCGAAAAATGCCCATAAAAAAGGACTGACGCTGAAGGAGTCGGCTATTGCGAGCGGCTTGCTTACTTCGGAGCAATTCGACGAATTTGTCCGTCCGGAAAACATGATTGGCAAACGATAATAAATAAGCTTGGAAAAAAGGGGCTGGCGCCCGTCAATGACGATGCGCCGGCCCTTAATATTTAGCTGGCGGCTACCGGGAAGGAAAGTTTATTTATACTTATTTTTTCCGTTGACGGGAATTCCGCTGTGCACTAAAGTTATGTTTTACCAATAATTTAGCGTAACGGGAGGGCTGTACCATGGCTCGGAAAAAAATTCCTTTGCGGCAATACGTCAATTTGCTTGATGCGTATTTGCGCCCGCAGAGGAAAAGCATCATCATGCTCACTATACTGCTGCTTTCTACCATTGGCTTGCAGCTGGTCAGCCCGCAAATCATTCGTTATTTCATCGATACGGCAGCAGAGGAGCAAGGCGGGATGAAGGAGCTGCTTTATGCAGCGGTCTTATTCATCGGCACATCGCTTGTTCTGCAGGGTGTGACGGTAGCGGCCGCCTACATTGGCGAGAACGTCGGCTGGATCGCCACAAACAAGCTTCGCGGCGATGTGGCGGAACACTGTCTGGGGCTGGATATGTCATTTCATAAAACACAAACCTCCGGCTCGATTATCGAGCGGGTGGATGGGGACATCAATGCGCTGGGCAACTTTTTCTCCAGCTTCGTCATCAACTTGCTGACGAATGCTTTGCTGGTGATAGGCATTGTACTCCTGCTGTTTTGGGAAAACTGGATCATCGGGCTCGGCATGGCGGTATTCGTTGTGTTTGCGCTGTATGCCCTTCAATATGTCCGCAAGTTCGCGGTTCCCCATTGGGGAGCCATGCGCCAAATAAGTGCGGAGTTCTACGGCTTTCTGGGGGAGCATCTCGAAGGTACGGAGGATACCCGGGCGAACGGTGCGACAGGGTATGTGATGCACCGCTTTCATTCATTGCTCCGCAGATGGCTGCCGATCCGCCGGCGCGCGTTCATGGGCTGGATGTACATGTGGATTACGACGCTCGTCGTATTCACGATCGGCACCGCGATCGCTTTCGCGCTTTGCTTCTTTCTCTGGCGCAAAGGCGCAATGTCGGTCGGTACCGTTTACATGGTGTTTTTCTATACGGAGCTGATGGTGAAGCCGATCGAAAAAATCCGCACCCAGATGGAGGATCTGCAGAAGGCCGATGCCAGCATCGTCCGCGTCCGCGAGCTGCTGGCCACCGAGCCGCAAATACGCGACGGCGTCGGGTCTGAGCTTCCGCATGGACCGCTTTCGGTCCGGTTCGAGCAGGTAACCTTCGGCTACGAGGAAGATATCACGACGCTGCAGAATGTGCATTTCAAGCTGGAGCAAGGCAAGGTGCTCGGCGTTCTGGGGAGAACGGGCAGCGGCAAAACAACGCTGACCCGTCTGCTGCTTCGCTTCTATGATGTAAGAAGCGGGGGCGTCTATCTTGGCGGCGTCGATATCCGCGATACGAAGGTGGCGCATTTGCGCCGCCGGGTCGGACTTGTCACGCAGAACATCGAGCTGTTTCAAGGTACGGTCCGCGATAATTTGACGTTCTTCGATGAGTCGATCGGTGATTCGCAAATCAAGGCTGTGCTCGAAGAGCTGGGGCTCGACCGGTGGTATCGTTCGCTGCCGAGCGGACTCGACACCGTCTTGGAGTCAGGCGGGGGCGGGTTGTCGGCCGGGGAAGCCCAGCTGCTCGCTTTCGCAAGAGTATTTCTATCGGATCCGTCGCTCGTCATCCTGGATGAAGCGTCTTCGCGCCTCGATCCGGCGACGGAGCAGAAGATGGAGGAGGCGATCCTGAAGCTGCTGAAGGGTCGGACATGCATCATCATTGCACACCGTCTGACGACCGTTCAGCGGGCTGACGACATTCTCATTCTGGAAGACGGCCGCGTCATTGAACACGGTCCGCGCCGGTCGCTTGCAGCTAATCCGGCTTCCCGGTTCAGCCAGTTTATGGCGACCGGACTCGAGGAGGTGCTTGTATGAGTACCTTTCAATTCCTGTGGCGCTTGATTAAGTATCGGCCGCTGCTCTACATAGTGAACGCGCTGGCTTGGTCATTAATCTACTTGGCGCCGATCCTTCCGGGCATCGTGACTAAATGGTTCTTTGATCTATTATCCGGGGATTCGCCTTACGAGCTGGGCATATGGGCGATTGTCGCTTTGCTCATCGGATCGGCCGCTGTCCGCGTCGGGATGATTATATGCGGATTCATCACCGATGTAAACTTCCGTGTGCGCGTTAGCGGACTGCTGCGCCGCAATGTGCTGCACCATGTACTGCGTGAGCCGGGAGCGAAGGCCATCCCGGTTTCGCCGGGGGAGGCGATCAGCAACTTCCGCGACGATGTGGAGCAGGTCGAAGAGGCAGTCAGCTGGTCGGTCGACACCTTCGGGATGACCACCTTTGCTGTCGTTTCGTTTGCGATTCTGATTAATATAGATGCTCAGATGACGCTTCTTGTGTTTTTGCCGCTTGTTATTGTAGTCACGGTGGCTCAGCTCTCGACCGCGATGCTGACGAAGTATCGGGCCGCAAGCCGGGAGGCGACGAGCCAGGTGACCGGAGCCATTAGCGAAATGTTCAGCTCTGTCCAGGCGATTCAAGTCGCAGGCGCGGAGAAGCGTGTAATCGACCGTTTCCGCCGGTTGAACGATTCGCGCAGGGGCGCCATGCTCAAGGATAAGCTGCTTACGCAAACGCTGGATTCCGTCTTCTCCAATGCCGTGAATATCGGAATAGGCCTTATTCTGCTGCTTGCCGCGCAGGCAATGCGGAGCGGAGATTTTACAGTCGGGGACTTCGCTCTATTCGTGTACTATTTAACGTTCGTCACGCAGTTCATCCAAAATTTCGGAAAGTTCATGACGTACTTTAAACAAAGCGAAGTGTCGAAGGACCGGCTGATCTCCTTGCTTCAAGGAGCGCCCGGGGACCTTCTGACCGAATCGCATCCGCTGTATTTGCGCGGTGAGCTTCCGGAACCGAAGGAGCCGGTGCGGTCGGATCGGGACCGGCTGCAGTTGCTAGAGGCAGAAGGGCTTACTTACCGTTATCCGGAAACCGGACGCGGCATCGAGAACATCCGGCTTCATCTTCCGCAGGGAGGCTTCACCGTTGTAACCGGACGGATCGGCTCCGGCAAAACAACGCTGCTCCGCACGCTGCTCGGCCTGCTGCCGAAGGATGCCGGGACGATCCGTTGGAATGGCGAGGAGGTCGCGAATCCGGGCGACTTCTTCGTACCGCCGCACAGCGCATATACGCCTCAGGTGCCCAGGCTCTACAGCGACAAGCTGAGCCGCAACATTCTGCTCGGCATCCCCGAGGATGAGGGGCGTGTGCAAGCTGCGGTGCGGGCTGCGGTGATGGAACGGGATGTTGAAATGCTTCAGAATGGTCTCGATACCGTCATAGGTCCGCGCGGCGTGAAGCTGTCCGGCGGCCAGGCGCAGCGGACGGCGGCGGCCCGCATGTTCGTACGCGATGCCGAGCTGCTCGTGTTCGACGATCTGTCGAGCGCGCTCGATGTCGAGACGGAGAAGCAGCTGTGGGAGCGCACGTTCTCCGGACAGTCAGCGACATGCCTTGTCGTCTCGCACCGGAAGGCGGTGCTGTCGCACGCGGATCATATCATCCTCCTGAAGGATGGGACAATCGAAGCGGAAGGGACGCTCGAGGAGCTGCTTAAGACGAGTGATGAGATGCGCCGTCTGTGGCACAGCGAAACGGAATGACGGAATGGCAGCATGCTATCTCCATTTAAAATGTTGTAGATCGTTCTGACGTGGAACGTCAGAACGACTGGAGTCGGGTATCTTCTTCCCTCTAAGCGTAAGCTTGGATTGCACGTAAAAGGCCGTCCGGCGGTTTGCTGGACGGTTTTTCTTAAAATACAAGAATTTATATGTTTCACACTTATAAATAAGCTTATATTTCACCGCGAAACGAGCTTTTGCCGCTAAGGACGGCGACAGCCGTTTACGCTTGTGGTTTGCGACATTATAAATTCTGCTAACTGTGGATGAGATGTTGATAAAGTTGTGGATAAGTATAGTTTGGTATTATGTTCGGCCAGAGTGCTTCGAAATCGGCGGCGGACCTTCCTTTAATTAAAGGAAATCCTCCAGTTAAATTGTTTTCGAAATCATGAGAGATCCATCCAACAGGAAAAGCTCCATCTAAACCGGGGGTTTTCTTGATCATTGACCGAATCGGATTAAATTAACGGGAGGTTTTCCGTGTATAGGCTTACGATACCGTTCAAATAGAACAATTTGATGGATGTTTTCCCGTTACGGCCCCCTAGAAAAGTAAACACCCTCAGGGTGAATTTGTTCTTATTAATGGTTCAAATATCCGTCTATAATCGTTTTAATTTGCGCAACCGTGCGTTCAAGCGAAATGTTCTCAATGACGTGCTCGCATGCTTTGCGATAGGTTACTTCTTCGGTATAGTGACTCAAATAGCTGTCCATGATTTCGAAGCGGGTTCCTTTGCTTTCCAGCCGTTCAGAGACGGTTTGCTTGTCGACGTATAAGAAAATACGTATGGCGCGGTCGCAGTATAGACGGCGGATGGTGTCTGAGCCTTCGCGATTTAATATAAGGTAGACGCTATTCCCGGCGTTAAGGGCGAGATCGAGAAAACGTTTGCCGATGCCGTAGCGGTAACGGTCGATTTTGACCGTTTCGGTGAAAAAGCCATTTTGATCGAGCTGGTCGAACCGCTCTGCGCTTACATAACGATAATCCTCATCGGGACGTTCCTTGTCGCGCGGCTGACGATCGGTGCAGGAGGGAATATGGATGATGGCGCTGTTCCGTAAAGCTCTATGTGCAGCTGTTTTGCGGCCGGAGCCGCTGGTGCCGGTAAATATAAACAGATAGGGGTTATTCATATGGAATCACTCCTTTCTTATACCTCTTATATCGGTTTTCAAGCACTTAATGATGATCGTAATCACAAAAATGCATAATCAGGTTGCTCGTCAGCTCCGAAGTGAAGATACGGCCTGTTTGTGGTATGATACGAGTGGTTGCGAATGTAACTATATTATCCGAAAAAGTAGGTTTGTCCGATGCACTTATTATCTGTTGAACATATAACGAAAAGCTATGGCGAGAAGCTATTATTCGAAAATGTAACCTTTGGCGTTGAGGATGGCGACAAAATTGGTATCATTGGCGTGAACGGGACGGGAAAATCGACCTTCCTCAAGGTAATTGCCGGATTAGAACAACCGGATTCCGGTACGGTTTCCATCGGTAACCGGGTAACGGTGCGCATGCTGGCACAGGACCCGGCGTTTGCGCCGGACGAGACGACGCTTGAGCATGTGCTTGGCGGCGATTCGCCGCAGCTTCGAGCTGTACAGGCTTATGCCGCGGCGCTTGAAGCGATTGAGCTGAAGCCGAATGACGAAGCGCTGCAGGAGCAGCTGATTAAAGCGAACCAGCGGATGGATGAGCTGGATGCGTGGCAGCTCGAGAGCGACGCTAAGATGGCGCTCTCGAAGCTTGGCATTAATGATTACGAAGCGAAGGTAGAGACACTCTCAGGCGGTCAACGCAAGCGGGTTGCCATGGCAGCGGCGCTGCTGCTTCCATCCGATATCCTCATTCTCGATGAGCCTACGAATCATATCGATAACGATTCGGTCGCGTGGCTGGAAGGCATGCTGCAGAAGCGCAAGGGAGCATTGCTCATGATTACGCATGACCGCTACTTCCTCGATCGTGTCAGCAACCGTGTCATTGAGCTTGACAAAGGGCAGGCTTATTTCTATCAAGCCAACTACAGCCGGTTTCTCGAGCTGAAGCTGGACCGGGAAGAGCGGGAGGCGGCATCGGAGTCGAAGCGCCAAAATTTGCTGCGTAATGAACTAGCGTGGATTCGAAGGGGAGCAAAGGCGAGAACGACCAAGCAGAAGGCACGGATCGACCGGTTCGAAGCGTTGAAGGCGGATGCGCCGAAGCAAGCGGGGGGGAAGATGGACGTATCTGTTGCGTCCAGCAGGCTCGGCAGAAAGATTGTTGAGATAGAGAATGTGACGAAGCGGTTTGGCTCGCGGACGCTCATTCGCGATTTTAGCTATATTGCCGTGCCTGAGGATCGTGTCGGCATCGTCGGACGCAACGGAAGCGGGAAGTCGACGCTGTTGAAGCTTATTACCGGACAACTGACGCCGGACGAAGGGACCGTCGAGCTTGGCTCAACGGTTAAGCTGGGATGGTTCTCTCAGGAGCATGAGGAGATGGATCAATCGCTTCGCGTTATTGAATATATTCGCGAAGGCGCGGAGCAGGTTAAGACAGCAGACGGCACGACGATTTCCGCAGGGCAAATGCTGGAGCGGTTTTTGTTTTCGCCGACCATGCAGTGGACCCCCATTTCGAAGCTGTCCGGCGGTGAGAAGCGGCGCTTGCAGCTGCTGCGCGTTCTCATGAATGCGCCAAATGTTCTGCTGCTTGATGAGCCTACGAATGATCTTGATATATCGACCTTAACGGTGTTGGAGGATTATTTGGACGATTTTCCGGGCGTGGTGTTCGTCGTTTCCCATGACCGCTACTTCTTGGACCGCACGGTTGATAAAATCGTAGCGTTCGAGGGTGACGGCGTCATTACTCACCACACAGGTAATTATTCGGACTATCAAGCCTTTGTAGAGAAGCAGGGAGGAGCTGCTCCTGCTGCTGTGACGAAACCGGCTGCAGCGCCAGCGGGCGACAAGGCTGCAGATGCGAAGCCTTCCGGGAAAGAGCGGGCGCTCAAAATGTCCTATAAGGAACAGAAGGATTATGAGCAAATTGACGGATGGATAGCTGATGCGGAAGCGGAGCTTGGCGCAATTGCCGTAAGCATGGAGGAAGCAAGCAGCGACTCCGTGCGGCTGCAGGAGCTGGCGGCAGAGCAGCAGCAGCTTGAAGCGAAGCTGGAGCAGCTAATGGACCGCTGGACGGAATTGAATGAATTGGCGGAACAAATTGCTGCTCAAAAGTGACGATTATACGATGCTAGCGGAGTAGGCTTGCTTATTTTTAAGGGAGGCAAGGGTTTTCTATGAGCAATAGTGATATTCGGAATATCTATTGTATTGGCCGTAATTATAGACTTCACGCATTAGAGCTGGGCAACGAAGTGCCTGAGGAGCCGCTAGTTTTCACGAAGCCGTCTCACGCTATTGTTCCTATGGACGGAAACGTTGTCGAGCTTCCGGGAAATGTAGGCGAGGTGCATTTCGAGCTTGAAATCGTGCTCCGAATCGGACGCGCATATGAGCGGGACATCGATACAGAGCTTTGCATTGACGCGATGGCGCTCGGGCTGGATTTGACGCTGCGCGACGTGCAATCGAAGCTGAAGGCGAAGGGACAGCCTTGGCTTGCGGCAAAAGGATTCAAAGGCTCGGCTCCGCTTGGCGAATGGCTTGCTTATCCCGGAGCGGCTGCGCTTGCTGCGAGTGAATTTGTGCTGCTGCGCAATGGGGAAGAGGCTCAGCGGGGTAACCCAGCCGATATGCTATTTAACGTTTCTGAGCTTATTAAGTATGTTGGCGAGCACTACGGTCTTGGAGCTGGAGACATCATCTACACGGGAACGCCGGCAGGCGTAGCTGCTTTGCATGACGGTGATCAGCTTCAAGCGGTTTGGGCTGGCTCGACTGTTGGCAGCTGCAGCGTGAAGCTTGTATAAGATTAGGCGCTGGGTTTAGCATAAGCATAATGGCTTTCTTATTGGCATAGATATACAAGCTTTTGACGGACAGTTCTTCCCCCACTTGGAAGAACTGTTTTTTTGTGTCACAATTTGCTCATGGGAGCGTGAGTTGATTTTGAAAATTGTATGGATCGAGGATGAACGGCAGTTGCTTCAGGAGTGCGCTGATTTTTTGCGTAAGGAATCGGTAGAGGTGTATGGTATCTCAACTTTAAGGGAAGCGGAGCTGCTTATTCCCCGGGTGCGTCCAGATCTGCTGTTGGTCGATTGGATGCTTCCTGGCGGAGTGAGCGGAATAGATATTTGCAAGCTAAATGAAAAGCAATGGAAGCTGCCATTCATTATGGTGACGGCGAAAGGCGATGAATTCGATAAGGTGCTGGCGCTCGAGCTCGGAGCGGATGATTATTTGACGAAACCGTTTGGGCTTCGGGAATTAAGCGCGCGGATTAAAGCGGTCATGCGCAGAGCAAGCAAGCCGGGAGAAACGGCGCAGCCTATGCCCGATGACTCGGTTATTCATAGAGGACCCCTCATGCTCGACCAGCAGCGCTTCGCGGCCGTTCTGGATGAGCGTAGACTTGATTTGACCCGCACCGAATTTTTACTTCTGTGGAAGCTGGCGGCATATCCGGGGAGGGTGTTCACGCGAGTGCATTTAATGGACGAGGCGCTTGGCGACGGATTTCTAGGCTATGAGAGAACGCTAGATTCCCATATTCGCAATTTGCGGCGCAAGCTGGAAAGCAGCGATGAGAAGCTGGAGCTGATTCAAACCGTATACGGCGTAGGCTATCGCTTTACGGAGGAGTTCAAGTGAGTAACGGAATTGGAGTGAGAAATACGAGAGGAAAGCTTGGACTGGTCGGAACAAGCGTCGCTGCGGCTGTTCTGACGCTTATTTGCACGCTATGGCTTGCCCAAAGCACAGATCGGACAGAGCAAGTTAAGACAGAGTTATTTTGGAACGGATATGCCAAATTATTTTATGAGAAAACGGGAGGCTGGGCAGGCCTTGAGGAGCGTCTTCAATCCGATCGTTTTATGGTTGCAGAAGATAAGACATTCGCGCTCGAGGTTTATGACCTTGATGGGACTGCTAAAATAGCCGAGCTGGGAAATAAGAAAAAAAGGGATCGCCAGAACCGGAAATTAGCGATTCTCTCGAACGGTGCGATTGTCGGCTATACGCAAGTCGATCATGCAATGCAGAAGTTCATAAGTGTAAGGATTATGCTGCCGCCGCTGGTATCAGCAGTGCTTATATACATAGGCGGAGTATGGATTATTCGCCGTTCGCAGCGGGCCTCAGAGCAGACGGAGCGCCGCATTGCTGCAGCGATTGGAGAGCGCTTAAAAGATGACGGTGAGACGAATGGCGACGTCAATATTCATAACGCTTTGAATCAGGCAGGCGAGCTTGCGAGGAGGGTCAAACGATTGGAGACCGTACGGAGGTCTATGGTAGCGGATATTGCCCACGAGCTTCGTACGCCAATCGCGGTGATGCGAACGCAGCTGGATAATGCCATACAGGAAGGGCAGCCGCTTCCGTTAGCGAGAACCGCATTGCTTCACGACGAGACGCTCCGTCTTACTAAGCTTGTTCGCGACCTGCAGGAGCTGTCGCTGGCTGAATCCGGTCATTTGTCGCTGAGCAAGAGCTGGTTTTCATTAACGGAGCTAGCTGCAGCCGTGACCGAGACGCTCGTCGTCGGCACGGAGGAACAAGCGATTCAGACAAGAATGGATATGGGCCTCGATATTCGCATTTATGCAGATGAAATTCGTATAAGGCAAATCATCATTAACCTAATCGGCAATGCGCTTCAGCATGCACGTCATGAGCTTCGAGTAGAGATTCGTTTAGGAGAAGGGCAAGCCGAGCTTACGATTGCCGATGACGGTTGGGGGATCGAGGAGGAGGAGCTTGCATTTGTTTTTGATCGCTTTTACCGGGGGAGGGCTCATGCCAAAGTAAGCAAGCGCGGCGCGGGGCTAGGCCTTGGACTCGCCATAGCGAAGCAATTCGCGCTCGCGCACGGTGGGACGCTAGGCGTATCGAGCCATTATGGCAAAGGCGCCGCGTTTACGCTGTGTCTGCCTATTATAGAAGGCTAACCAACTGCACAAGTTCTGCATATTTGCTCCATCATGAATGCACATCCATTTGCTAGAGTAAGAGCATTCAATGGAACAAGAGGTGAAGATAGACGAGATGATTACGGTAAAAGGCTTAACGAAGACATACGGTAAGGGAGAAGCGACTGCAAGGGCGCTACGGGACGTTTCATTTACGATTAATAACGGGGAAATGGTCTCGATTACGGGGCCCTCTGGCTGCGGCAAAACGACTTTGCTGCATATTTTAGCGGGGATCGAGTCTAGTGACAGCGGCGAGATCTGGATTGGGGACGCACCTATCCATACATGGGACGACAAGAAGATTGCTAAGCTACGGCTTACAAGGATGGGGTTCGTGTTTCAATCATACCATCTCGTACCGGTATTGAACGCATGGGAAAATATTGCGCTGCCGCTCATCGCTTCAGGCATTCCCTCTAATAAGGCGAAAGTGAGAGCGCTCGAAGCACTGAAGGAGGTTGGGCTGGCTGATAAAGCCAATCAATATCCAGGTGCACTGTCAGGCGGACAAAATCAGCGAGTTGCTATTGCTCGTGCCATTGTGGGGAGACCGGATATCATTTGGGCGGATGAGCCGACAGGTGCGCTGGATACGGTCACGGCTGAGCAAATTATCGGTATGCTGGAAATGCTGAATCGTCATCACGGAACGACCATCGTTATGGTCACCCATGATTCTCTGATAGCCAGCCGAACATCGCGCGCCATTCGCTTGCAGAGTGGCCGTGTCATTCATGATGGCGGGGGTTCGTTATGATCAAGTCCGGCATTGTATGGCGAATGGCGCTAGGCAATTTGAAAAAGCAATGGAAGCAGACTCTGCTAACGATTATAGCAGGAGCCATCGGAGCGATGTTGATCGCGATCAGCGCGGTTAACTATGAATCGGTTCAGCGCAGCGGAGCAGCATGGATCGAGACGCATCTAGGTCCGATCAACTGGAAGCTGACACCGGCGAAGCTTGATTCCGGGGGTTTCTCAGTTAAGGATACCGTGTTTCTTATGGATTATACCCGCAAGATAAATAATGCCTATACGCTGCTGCCCTATGTTAAGACGGAAGCTGCCGTGCTTGCCAAGGATGCGAATACGGGCGAGGAAGCAGCTCTGAAAAACATGCTGTTTATGGGGTTCTCCATGGAGGAGGCCGCAAGGTTTGATCCGGCAGGCCCTGAGCTGTGGAAGGACGGCTTGGCTGACGACGAGCTTATTATTAACCGTGAAACGGCTAGATTGCTGCAGGTCGATATCGGAGATGTCCTATCCGTTGTTACCTCGGAAGGGGATAAGCTATTTCGGGTTCGTGTGGTGGCGGAGCAGCGGGGGCTGACTGGTTACCTCGAATCCGATGCATTCACCGGTACCATCATAGGCACCGAGCGTGCCGTTCGAGAGCTGTCCAGTCAGGCTGGAGACGGCTATGAAGCTATTCTCGCCGGATCCATGGATCCGTCAGCGGATTTACAAGGCATGTTTTTGATCCCAGACCACCCATATAATGTCGAGTATCTGAAGAACGATTATAAGAGTAAGATCGATCAAATGAATTACTCACTGATTATCGGAATGATAAGTATCGTAGCTGTTATCTCCAGTATGCTCTTCATGCGTCAGGTGTTAGTCATGATCGGTGAATCGAGGCAGGAGATATACGGCATCCTCCGCGCGATCGGCTTTTCCCAAGGTAACATATCAGCGATGTTTATCGTTGAAGCGCTACTGCTCTCTTTATTCAGCGCTTTGCTGGGTACACTAATCGGAATTTCTGGTGGCTATGGCCTTATTCGCATGTTTTACGGCGCCTATTCAACGGAACTGGCTCGAATGGCTGGCAACCCTATACCGATTCATCCTTATGTGTCGATAGGAACCGCGGTGGCCGTATTTGCGGTCATCCTATTGTTTCTTTGCTTGATCTCTTTATTTGCGGCCCGAAAGGTGAGTCGCTTCAACATTATTGAATCGTTGCGGGGCCCTTCGGAGGGAGAAGGAGCAGGACAGGGAAGAAACAATAAACGATTTGCGATCCGTATTCTATTGGCTATCGGTTTGTTTGCTACTAGTATTCATTTCATCTTTACTTTCGCTCAGCCTCCGGAATTAAACGGCGAAAATATGCTGATTATTACATCGACTTGGCTCATAGCCTGCTTTACCGTGCTCTCTATTGCTTTGGCACTACTAGGGAAAATCGATCCCTTCCTGCAAAAGCTGCTTCAACATATCGGCGTGCCTCCATTATCGCTGATGCTTGCCGTCAAATATCCGCGTCGGCATAAAGGTCGAACCTATACCGCAGCGCTCATGTTCGCACTTGTCATGATGACCATAACCTTTATGGTATGTATCATGCAGCTCATTCTCGCAAACGGGAATGTCGATCGAACGAACCAAACCGTATTCGGTTTTGGCGGCTATGCTTCGTACCGAACGTTCGAGGAGAGGACGAAAATAGAGGCGGCCGTATCCAAAGATCCCTTTATCCGGGAGCATGTGAAGGGAACAACGACCGCAGAGCCCTACATGCTTAGCATGATAGAGGGTGGCAGTGCACAAGCGGCCGTTCCGGTTACCGAGGAGCTGCTGCAAAATAATAACATTGCACTGCTTGCCAGGTCGCCTGCGTTTTCAAGTGACGAAGCTGCTTGGGAAGCTGTATTAAATAACCCTGAATTTATCATTTTACCTCATTTTTATATGGTAAAGGATCCGCTGTTTCCGTTTGATATAACGTTTGTGAAGGCTGGGGATTCCATTACACTTCCCATTTACGAGGAAAAGCCCGGAACGAATCGGGAGGCTTTGGAGCCTATTGAGCAGCGCACATTCATCGTCGCCGGATTCGTACCAAATGACGCGGCCACCCTATTAATGGACTTCTACGGATCAACCTTTATGAATCAAAAGGTTGTGGAGGAGCTTCGTCCTTTTGGCCATAAATGGCCCGATCAGAACGATCTTGGTTTTGTGTTATTCCAATTTGACTATAAGGATATTAAGCTGGCGCAAGCAATTGAGGAGAGGTTCGCCATTCAAGGCGTTCTGACCTTTCATGTGCCCTACCTGAAAAATTCGGCGGAACAATTGATGAACAAGCAGCTTGGCTATGGCTTTGTAGGCTTTACCGTTATTTCGGCCTGCATCGGATTGATGGGGCTTGCGATCATTCAGTTCAGAGCGGTGCGCGAGCGGAGCAAGCAGGTAGGGATGATGCGCTGCATAGGGCTGTCCAGCAAGCATATTTATTGGATGTTTTTTATCGAAGGCTTTGTCATAAGTGCCATCGGTTTGTTGGTAGGCTTTGCAATCGGTTCGAGCGGGGTGCGTATATTTGCGGAGAACTTACGGAAGGACGTACGCATTTATGAGGAGCCGATTACATTTCATTACCCGTTTGAAATCCTCCTTCCGATTATCGGCGGTTTGCTGCTCGCCTCCTTGCTAATCAACATCGCGCCTGCGAGGGCGGCACTCAAGCTTAAGGCGGCAGATGCGCTTAGATTGGGTAACGAATAAAGAGGATAGAGCTGTCCGGATTGATCTGGGGCTGAGTAAGTAAAGGAGGGAGCCCAAGCAGCCATTTCACTACTGAGACACCCTTGTTATATTGGTATTGCTATTGCAGCTTATTAACCGTTAAAAGCGCTGAGCATCCACACATGTTTCTCAAGCGTCGTATGAATGGCGAGCAGCATATCGGCTGTCGTCTCGTCGCCGGCTGCTTGCGCAGCTTGCATGCCTTCCTTCAGCTCGCCGATGACGGTAGTGAAATCGCCGATTAGTTGATCGACCATTTGAACCGCGTCTTCTTCGCCGGATGCTTCCTTGATGCTTGAAGCCGATAAGTAATCGCTCATTTTCGCCATTGGCTGACCTTTCAGCGCCAGCAGACGTTCTGCGATTTCATCCACATGAAGGGCCGCTTCCTCATAAAATTCTTGAAATTTCGCATGCAGCGTGAAGAACTGAGAGCCTTTCACATACCAGTGGTAATTGTGCAGCTTAATGTAAAGCACGCTCCAGTTTGCGATTTGCCGGTTTAAATGTTGTTGAATTGTAGTCATATTTATCATCCTTTCTTAAGGTAGTCTGCGCTATAAATAGTCTTCAGATACGAGAGGGATAACAATCTTAGTATTCATTATTTTGTTTTAGACTAATTCCTTATTTATAATTATTATAAAATATAGGGCGTTTGTCAAGTCGTTATTAGCGGCAAAATGCCACAGTGGAGACAAGGAAAAACACAAGCCCCTGTAGGGGGCTTGTTCTTTTGTGTGTTATGAATAAATCAATTAATTATTAAGATTATTAATACTACAAAACAATATTGACTGCAAGCGCTTACAGTACTATAATCATTAATAAATTAACCAAAACATTAATTAAATATTGGGATTCTTGTTTGGTACCGGGAGGTGGGAGGTTTTTTTGCAAGCGCTTTATATGAAGGTGTAAAAAATTCATTTGGGAGGAATTTATAATCAATATGAAACAATTTGTGAAAAAACCGGCATTGTTGTTTTTCCCATTGCTCGCTTTTATGCTGCTCTTTCAAGCTGTAGCCATGGCAGTTCCCGCTCCGCCTCCCAGCTATCCCATGTACGACACGGCGAACATCAACAACGAAACCAAATGGAACATCATGAATGTGCATGACCCGGAGGTCATCAAGGACGGCGGATTTTACTGGATGTATTCCACCGATTACAAGGTAGGCGGAACAGCTACGCCCGGCATTCAAGTCAGACGCTCCACGGATCTGGTGAACTGGTCCTGGTACGGCTACGCCTTCAGCGGCATGCCGGCCGGCGCCAAAAGCTGGACCGGCGTCGACGTGATCTGGGCACCCGAAATTGTGAAGATGGGCAGCACCTATTACCTCTATTACTGCGCATCCCAATTCGGTACACGGACCTCCTACATCGGCGTGGCCACCTCCAGCTCTCCTGCAGGGCCTTGGAGCGATAAGGGTGAAGTCTTCAAAACCAAGGACGGGGACGGCAATCAGGTCAATGCCATTGACCCGAACATCGTCTTTGACGCTTCCGGGAACCCGTGGATGAGCTATGGCTCCTTCTTCGGCGGCATCTACGTGAACCGCATCGATGCCGCAACGGGCAAATTAGTTACTTACGGTCAAGGAACCCTCATTGCCAAACGCGCTTCCAGCGTAAACGGCGGCGTGGAGGGTCCGAATCTGGTTTATAACACGTCGGATCAAAAGTATTATTTGTTCACCTCCTACGACAGCTGCTGCAGCGCATTCGACTATAATGTCCGCGTGGGACGCTCCTCAAGCATTACCGGCCCATACGTGGATTTTAACGGAAACGCGCTGACCAATACGACGCTGACTCCATCAGAGGTCGGGACCAAGGTTTTGGGCAGCTACGGATTCAGCGGGGCCGACGGCTGGTATGGGCCCGGGCACAACACCATTCTGCAGGACGGGACCAACTGGTATATGCTCCATCACGCGCGTGGAGAGGCAGACAAGAACTGGACATATCTGCACGTCCGCAAAATGCTGTGGGTGAACGGCTGGCCTGTCGTATCCCCGGAACGTTACACCGGTGAAACCGAAACGACCTTATCCGCGAACGTAGTTGCAGGCAATTGGGAGTCGATCGTGCTGGACCGTGGAAACAATGGAAAAATCACGTCCACCTCCGTAGCCCTTCTCGCCAGCGGCAAGATCGGATCGGAAACCAGCTCCAACTTCTGGCAGTTTACTGCCCCCAATACGCTTAAGCTCAACTGGTACGCACCCGGCCAGGCTCCGGGAGACTATTGGGTCGATACGGTGAAAGTGATGGAGTCATGGGATTGGGAGAAAAACCGCCGGACTTACGTCTACACCGGATACAATCAAAGCGGGACCGCCATCTGGGGCAAAAAAATGAACGAGCCTGTTATTTCCGGAGCCACCTATAAGCTGATCAATGTCGGCAGCAACAAGGCGCTGGACGTAGCCAACGGCGGAACGGCTAACGGCACCAACGTGCAGATTTGGGATGACAACGGCTTTAACCCGCAAAAGTGGACCATTACGAAAAATTCCGATGGGACTTACAAGCTGCTTAACGTCGGCAGTAACAAGGTGCTGGATGTAGCGAACGGCGGTACGGCCGACGGCACCAACGTGCAGATTTGGGACAGCAACGGACTGTCCGCACAGAAATGGAATATCAACCTGAATACCGACGGCACTTACACATTGGTGAACACCGGCAGCGGTAAGGCGCTCGATGTGGCAAACGGAGGAACCGCCAACGGTACGAACGTACAGATTTGGACCGGCAACGGCTTTGCCTCCCAGAAGTGGCAGCTCATTGCACAGTAAGAGCCGCTTATAAGCTCATTGAGCGCCGGACAGCCCGGCGGGTTTTCGTCCATTTATCCATAAACCAAAAAACCAGCGGTCCAAGGACATTTCCTTGAACCGCTGGTTAGCGTTAGCTTCTATTTAACAGCTGCTTCGCTAGTAGTGACGCCGCTGGCAGCTTCTGCTTCCGCGAGCATAAAGATCGTCAATATAAACATCGCGTGCGACCAGGTGAGCGGTACAACCCAAGCGGTTTCGCCTGTGTTTTTGTCAACCTGCTCTGGGAGCAAGCCAGTCTCGGTACGGTGATCGAGCGTCCACTGGAGCAAGCGCTTAGCATCATTGGTGCTTCCGGTCTGGATACGGTAGTGGGCGAGCCACAGCGTCGTAAGGATCCATGGATTGCCGCCGATATAGATGTCGTTCTCGTAACGTTTGATACCGCCGACAGCCGGGACGGTTAGCGCGGCTTCCACAGCATCGGCGGTTCGGCGCATATAGTCGTGATCTGCCGGAACAGCGGCGAATGGGACGGCGATACCGAGCAAGCTGATGTCAAGGACGGGATCGTGAGCGAGTACATGTTTTTTGTAGCCTTTATTGGCTATCGTAATATGACCGGCAGCGCCACCGGCGAGAGCCTGTTCATATTTAACCGCATTAACGGTAAGGTTAACGCCGCGATAGAAGCTGCCTAGCTCCTCATTCCAGCATAGCTCAGTAATCGCGGCTGCAATCCGTCCAGCCGCAGCTGCCCATTCGGATGCCAGCTCAGGTCTGCCAGCCAGCTCAGCAAAACTTGCGGCTGCGGTCAAGCCGCCAAATACAGCGGCGGAGGAGTAAGTGTGCGACGCTTCGCGTTCTTCCCACAGGTCGATGCTCGGCTTAGGCAAGCCGCTTTCTGCATCCAGGCAGCTGATCAGGAAGGAAGCGCCTTTCTCAACAGCCGGCCATACTTGCTCCGCGAAGCGGCTGTCCTTTTTCTCCAAATAATGCTGCCACATTCCCCATAGGATGGACGAGCCTTCATCGATTTGCAAGCCCCATGACGGAGCTAAGCTGCCGTCGTGATAGTGTCGCTGCTGCCAAGAGCCATCCGGCGATTGGGCCGAAAGCGTCCAGGCATAGAAGCTGTCGGACAGCGAACTAAGACCTGCTTTATCAAGCGCGGTTGTAATGAATGCGGCGTCCCGGCCCCAACAGAACGAATAACCGCCGCAGCGTTCAAATTTTTCGTCGAACTCAGGAGCGGCAATAATGCTGCCGGTTTGTTCATCGGACATAAGCTTAAACATAAGCAGCGAGCGGTCGTACAAATCGGAAATCTCGGCATCATCAATGGGGCAGGGCGCTGCCGCCGCCAAGAAATCGCTCCAATATGCCGTCGTTTCCGCAATCCATTCGGAGCTTGCTTTGCTCTTCGCAGTACGCATTTGCTGCAGCGCAGTTGCTTCATCATGTCCAGCCGCAATGTAGACGGGAATCGTTACGGAAGCGCCGGCCGCCAGCTGTTCTATGCTCCATTTTAACGCGCCGTCGGGTCTCATATCGATTCCTTTACCGTCTAACTCACCGTTTTGAACCGATTCCCACGTTAGTCCTGCTTGATAGTGAGTGCATACGTTTGCACTTGAAAGCGCAAAATAATATTTATGGCGGAAATGAACCAAGGAATCAGCCGCCGCGTTAAATAAGGTCGTGTTATAAAGCTGATTTTCACTTACAACGAAAGAAGAATGAAGGACAAACGAGAATGATGCAGGCTGATTGCTTACATTAGTGAATGTATATTCGCGTACGATGAGATCATGACCGGGAACTGCGAAATGTAAGCTTTCAATTTGAAGCGGCTGCTGCTCGGAACATGCGTTTACGCGCAAAATATTCGTTTTTGAAACGTAAGCTGCTTCATGGGTCCAGCCTTCCGCCTCTTCATCAAACCATGAAACGGCGGATTGCCCCCATTGAATACCTGTGCGGACCGCATCGACATGCTGCGGCAAGTCAATATTCGGCCACCACAGGCGATACATCTTTCCTGTGCGGCCGAGTGATGCCAGAAACTTGGAATTGCCGATAATGGCATCCACTAAATATGGTTTTTTGTTCGACATGCTGTCAACTCCTTTTGGATACGGTTTGTATGGATGATTCGCGAACGATTAGTCTATGCGGAATAATCATTCGGCTCTGATGTACAGTTTCTTCTTGAATACGTCGAATTAACATTTGCGACGCTGTGTAGCCAAGCTGATACGTTCCGATATCAATAGAGCTGATCGGAGGTGTCGCAAGCTCGGACAGCGCGATGTTATTGAAGCTGACGATACTGAGATCTTCGGGCACCTTGTAGCCAAGCTCGGTTAAGCCCCGCAATACGCCGAAGCCGACAACGTCGTCAATGACGACTAAGCCGCTTGGTCTTTCGGGCAAGCCCATCATGAAAGACATGGCGCGATAGCCGCTCTGCTGCAGAAATTCGCCTTCAACGATCCATTCCGAGCGTACCTGCAGGCCCGCATCGTTCATGGCCCGGCGATAACCTGCCATCCGGTCGTGCGCCACCGTTAGTGCAGGCGGTCCGCTGACGAAGCCGATTCGTTCATGGCCTTGGATGATTAAATGCTGCGTCGCATCATAGGCAGCTTGTTCATTGTTATTGTCGACGGATAAAATATTCGGATGATCTTCCGTTCTCCCAATTAATACAGTAGGGAAGTTGTGTTTATTCAATAAATAGATTAATGGGTCATTCACGCGGGAAGATAACAAAATAACGCCGTCAACCCTGCGCCCGAATACGAGACGGGATACCGTTTCTGTCTCATCGTGAGGGGAGGTGGCTGCCGTCAGCAGCATATCATAGCCCGCCCGTGTCGATTGTGCCAGTATTCCGCGCAGCAATTCACCGAAGAAAAAATCCTGAAACAGCTCTTCGGCAGGCCGAGGCAGCATAATCGCAAGTGTCTGAGTCGTTTTTGAAACGAGACTCTTCGCCATCACGTTCGGATGATAGCCCATTTCCTCCATAAAGCGCTTTACCTTTAATGAGGTTGCCTTACTAATTCTAGGGTGATTGGAGACGACCCTGGAAACCGTAGAAGGTGACACCCCAGCTGCTTTTGCAATATCTTTAATGGTTACCATGATAAATTGAGCCCCCATCGCGCAATCGTTTGTGCTTTATATGCTTCATCCTAATGCAACTGTTGTCTATATGTAAATATATATCTTCGGAAAGCATTTCACAAATGTTAAAAAACTGAATCTGAAAGAGAAAATAGGCGGAAATAAAAGATAACGTATTATTTTTGCTGAATATTGAACTGTGCAAACGTTTTAACAAATCCCATCCCCTGTTGTATGATGAAAACACGAATAGAACGCTTACAATACAATTCCGCTAGCTTTAAACCGTGGAAAATGGCAATATAGCCGATTCCACAGCATTTTCTAGCGATGCTTGGACAAACGTTTGCGCGGATTATGATCCAGGCTTTTTAATAAGAGCATGTCGATCCGAGTCCTGAACGCTTATTGTTTGTACAATAACAGCATTTTATGAAAGTGAGCTAAAGGAATGGTATGGACGGCGCTATTTCAGAAAAGGCATGAAACACATTATGGAGGGGGATTACCTAGCATGAAAAAGTGGTTTGTAATGTCATTAATCGTTGCCTTGTTTATCGTTTCCGCTTGCGGCGGAGCGAGTAAAGGAGGTAATACAGAGGGTGCTGGTAACGCAACGAATGCTCCGGCAAACAATACTGCAGCGGGTAACACAAATGAAGGCGCTGCTGATGCCGAAGATATTACTCCGGAAGAGGGAGCATCGCTGCTCGTATGGGAAAGTAAAGAAGAGCGTCCATTCGTAGAAGCAATCGCGAAGGAATTTACTGAGAAATACGGCATCGAAATTAAATTCGAGGAAATCGGCGCAGGAGATCAAGTTAACAAGCTGATCACTGACGGTCCTGCCGGACTTGGCGCAGACGTTGTACTTTTCCCGCATGACAACCTTGGTAAAGCAGTTACGGCCGGCTTGATTTTGCCGAATGATTACTATGAAGAGCAATCCAAAAGCGCTAACTCGGAAATCGCAGTAAATGCGGTAACCTATGACGGTGTCCTTTATGGCTACCCGCGTTCTGTTGAAACTTACGCGCTGTTCTATAATAAAGCACTGATCTCCGAAGTTCCGAAAACATTTGATGAGATTGTTGAGTTTGCCAAAACGTTCAATGACCCGAAAAACAATAAATACGCTCTTATGTGGGACGTAGGCAACTTCTACTTCAGCTATCCGTTTATCTCTACCGGCGGTTATGTATATGGCGATAACGGTCAAAACAAAGATGACATCGGCTTGAATACAGAAGGTGCAATTAAAGGTTTGACATACTACGGTTCCTTGAAAAACAGTATATTGCCTTTGAACTCCGGCGATATCAATTATGACATCAAAAAAGGCTTGTTCACTGCCGGAACGCTGGCAATGGATATCAATGGTCCTTGGACAATTGGTGACTACAGAAACGCAGGAATTGATTTCGGCGTAGCTCCGCTGCCTAGCATTAACGGCCAACCGGCATCTTCCTTCTCCGGCATTAAAGCTTGGTATGTTAACTCATTCTCGAAATATCCGAATGCAGCTCGTCTATTCTCGTACTTTGCATCGACAAAAGAAGCGCAATTGAAAAACTTTGAGCTAACAGGAGCTATCCCTGCGAATATCGAAGCGGCGGCGGATCCTACCGTTCAAGGTAATGAAATTGTTAAAGGCTTCTTGGAGCAATTCAACCAATCGACACCAATGCCTTCCATTCCTGAAATGGGTAACGTATGGAGTCCGATCGGCGCAGCATTCGCTGATGTATGGAACTCCGGCAAGGATGCAAAAACAGCGCTTGATAATGCGGTACAGCAAATTAAAGACGCCAACAATGGCGCAGCTGCAGCTAAATAATTACTTCAAACAGGGATCACCCGCCGAATTGGTTCGGCGGGTGAACCGATGTTTTTCTCAGTCGATCGTCCAACATTGCGATTGTTCATCGTTTTTCATATGAAAGGAAGGGAGCCGGGCGGTATGAATCGTCATCGCAGCACCGCGGCTATTTTGTCAGTACTCTTTATGGGGCTTGGGCAATTGTATAACCGCCAATTCATTAAAGGCTTAATCTTAATGGCTGTCGAAGCGGCAGCGCTTGTTTACTTTATACCGAATATTGGCAAAGCTATTTGGGGTGTAGTAACACTCGGGGAAAAAACGCAAGGGCTTGAGAAGATTGGCAAGGTCATGGTGCGGGTCGAAGGGGATCACTCCATTTTCCTTTTGATTAGCGGACTCATTACATTATTTTTATTAGCGATATTTATTACCATTTACGTTATGAATATTCGCGATGCATATCGGACGGGCAAGCTAAGAGATCAAGGCGTTAATCCGGCAAGCTTTAAGCAAACTTGGATATATGTGACGGATCAAAACTTTCCGCATATCATGCTGACGCTTCCTGCTATCGGCGTATTATTCCTGACGATCATGCCGATCGTGTTCATGGTCATGCTTGCTTTCACCAACTATGCGTCGCCTGATCATATTCCACCCGCAAAGCTAGTTGACTGGGTAGGTTTTCAGACGTTTGCGAACCTGCTGTCCCTGAAAACCTGGAGCCACACGTTCATAGGCGTTTTTACTTGGACCATTATTTGGGCGGTCATCGCAACGGTTACAACGTATTTTGGCGGCATACTAGTGGCTTTGCTAATCGAATCGAAGGGCGTTCGCTTCAAAAAGCTATGGCGGACGATTTTCATCATTCCATATGCCATTCCACAGCTTATTTCCTTGCTCGTTATGCGAAACCTTTTTAACGGCCAATTCGGCCCTATCAATCAATACTTAGGCTATTTCGGTTTAGAAAAGCTTCCTTGGCTCACCGACCCGTTCTGGGCAAAGGTTACCGTTATTGTCGTTAACATGTGGATTGGTATTCCGGTATCGATGGTGCTTATTCTCGGAGTGCTTACGGCTATTCCGAAAGACTTATATGAAGCGGCGGACGTGGACGGAGCGACGGGCTTCCAGAAGTTTAAAATCATTACGATTCCATTCGTGCTGTTCTCTACAGCACCGATTCTTATTATGCAGTTCGCCGGAAACATTAATAATTTTAACGTTATTTTCCTGCTTACGAACGGTGATCCGGTCAAAGGCGATTATCAATTCGCAGGAAGCACCGATTTGCTTGTTACCTGGCTGTATAAGCTGACGCTGAATAATAGCCAGTTCAATATGGCTTCCGCAATCGGTATTATCATATTCTTGATCGTAGCGTCCTTCTCCATTTGGAACTATCGGCGTTCGCGGTCATTTAAAGAGGAGGATATGATCCAATGAAAATGGGGCGCAAAACTGCAAGCGCTGTTCGTCTAACGCTCAGCTACTTGACTCTTACCGTAATTGCCGTATGCGCGATTTATCCGGCGCTCTGGGTGCTGCTTTCGTCCCTGCGGCCGGGCACAGCGTTGTTCAGCCCGACTCTCATACCAGATAAATTCACCTTGGTGCATTATAAGGAATTGTTCACGAATCCCAGCTTCCGTTACGGAGTCTGGTACGTGAATACGCTCAAAATCGCAACGCTGACGATGATTTTCTCGACGATTTTAACTACGCTCAGCATGTACGCCTTATCGCGCTTCCGCTTCCGAGGTCGTAAAAATATTTTGACGACAATGCTTGTTCTGGGCATGTTCCCGGGCTTCATGAGCATGATCGCGATTTTCATTTTCTTACTGCAGCTGAACCTGCTTGATACGCATGCAGCGCTAATCCTGGTTTATTCCGCGGGCTCTGTGCTTGGCGGCTTCGTCGTGAAAGGGTTCTACGACACCATTCCGCGAAGCTTGGATGAAGCGGCCCGCATTGACGGTGCATCGCATACACAGGTTTTCATCAAAATCATGCTGCCGTTGTCGCGTCCGATGCTCACTTATGTGGCGCTGACTACGTTTACCGGAGCTTGGGTAGACTTTATTTTCGCAAGGCTAGTGCTGCGCAGTAAAGATAATTGGACGCTGGCGGTCGGCATGTGGGATTTGGTCAGCTCTTATCAAAATAGTAACTTTACGCTGTTCGCCGCAGGCGCGGTGCTTATCGCGATTCCGATTACGCTGCTGTTCGTCTTCCTTCAACGGTTCCTGGTGCAAGGCTTGATGTCTGGCGCTTCGAAGGGATGATCGTATGACTTTCGCGCGAATGCATAATGTCGCTGCTTTCATGCTTTGCTCGTTATTGCTCGCCGTACTCGCTGCCTGTACCTCGAATGAAGGTAACCATGCCGGAAAAGAGGCTGTTGCGCCTTCGGAAAAGACTGAAACGGCGGACAACGTCGCAGGCGGGGAGCCTGCCGCTGCCTCCTATGAGGTAGACGAACAGCCGGGCGGGGTATATTATGAGATATTTGTCCGTTCCTTCTACGATACGAATGGAGATGGGATCGGCGATTTGAACGGCGTAACCGCTAAGCTAGATTATTTGAAGGAGCTTGGCATCGGCGGCATTTGGCTTATGCCGATTAACGCCTCACCAAGCTACCATGGCTACGATACGACCGATTATTATGCGGTTAATCCGGAATATGGCACGTTGGATGATTTAAAGAAGCTGTTGGACGAAGCACATAAGCGCGGTATTAAGGTCATTATGGATCTTGTTGTTAATCACACGAGCAAGGAGCATCCTTGGTTTAAGGAAGCGCTCGCCGATGTGAACAGTCCTTACCGCAGCTGGTATACATTCGCGGGAGCGGATGAACAGGTAAAGGCGGACGGCGCGGTAGGCGGCGACCCTTGGTACAAATACGGAAATCTTAAGTATCTGGGAGTCTTCTGGGAAGGGATGCCTGACCTCAACTTCGATGAGCCGAAGGTTCGCGAGGAAATGATTAAGATCGGACAATATTGGCTCGCGCAGGGCTTAGACGGGTTCCGGCTGGATGCAGCAAAACACATCTACGGGGATTTCGCTTCGACGGCAAGCACGCCGGACATACAAGCGGCCAACAAAAAATGGTGGCAGGAGTTCCGCGCGGGAATGAACGAGGTGAATCCGGAGGCGTATTTAATCGGCGAGGTGTGGGATTCGCTGACCGTTATCGCTCCATATTTCGATCAAGCGCTTAACTCCGCGTTCCACTTTGATTTAGCGGACCGTTTGCTCAGCGCGGCAGACAGCGAGCAGGATGCCGATCTTGCTTTTTCACTCGGACGCGCATATGGGGTGTATGAGAAATCATCCGGCGGTACATTCGTCGACGCGCCGTTCCTCAGCAACCATGATCAGAATCGTGTAATGACCGTGCTGAACGGTAATATCAATCATGCCAAAATGGCAGCGTCGCTGCTGCTGACGCTGCCGGGTACGCCATTTCTGTATTATGGCGAGGAGCTTGGCATGAAGGGTGCTAAGCCAGATGAGTACATTCGCGAGCCGATGCTGTGGTACCGCGACCCAAGCGGCGGCGAAGGCCAGACGACTTGGGAGCAATCGCGCCACAATGCTGAAGCGGGAGCGGTGTCGGTTGAAGCGCAGACGGCAGATGGGCAGTCTATGCTTAGTCATTACCGCACGCTAATTGGATGGCGCAACGAAGAGCTGGCTTTACGTGATGGAGGCATAGCAGAATTCAAGCTGCAGCCTGCTAATTCAAAGCTGAGTGTCTATGTGCGCGTCACAGAAAAAGAACGGGTGCTCGTCGTACACAATTTATCGGGCGAGCAGCAAATGACAGAACTGCAGCCTTCCCAAACGTACGGCGTATTCAAAGAAATCACACATTCGACAAGCGACGGCTCGCAGTTGGAAGGAAGCAAGCTGACGCTGCCGGCTTATAGTACGGTAGTTCTTAAATAGTGTATAAATGAAAAAGGAAATGCCAATCGTAAATGGCGTTTCTTTTTTTTGCGTTAACCCCGCTAATTGAATTGACGGATCGACTTCATGCGGCTGTAAGCTATGATGCCCATAAGGAGCATGGTTGTGCCGCTTATCGTTATAATAATTGCTGGCCCGTAAAGGTCGGACAGAGTAGAAAAGACGGCTAGCCCGATTGGGGGCGCCACACTCGTTAATGCACCGAGCAGACCGAACACTCTGCCTTGCAAAGCAGGATCAATGACCACTCGAAGAACGATATAGATGATGGTCGTGCTGAACGAGAACAGGAAGCCTACCAGTAAAATGAACGGCAGGGCAATCGCTGTACTAGGTATCTGGGCAATAGCAATGAATAACGGCCCCATCAGGATCGTACTTCCTATGATCCATTTGCCTCTGTTTTTTAACCGATGATCGAATCGCATAATGAGGATGGAACCGGCCACGTAACCTAATGGGATACAGGCTTCCATCAAACCGAATACGAAAGGCTCCGCCTTCCACACCTGAACCGCCATCACTTGAATAAGCATAAACGTAGACAGGAAGAAGAACATGACAAGCGGAAGCAGAATGACGGCGGCTCTGGCAAAAGAATCATTCCAGACGTAGCGGAACCCGTCTAATAAATCTTGTTTAAATGAGGCTTGCGGCTTCGTGATGTCCTTGGCAGCCGTATAACGGAATTTGCCTGCAAACAGCAGAAGGATGGCGGACAGCAGGAAGGTGACTGCATCAATTGCTATTGCAAATACGCCTCCGAAAGCGGCGACCGCAATACCCCCAAGCGCAAATCCCGATATACGAATGAAATTATCTGCAATGCTAATGGCGGAAGCGGCCCCGGTCAGCTGCTCCTTACCAACAATATCGACGAGTGAAGCTTGAAAGGCTGGCGTACGTAGCACACCGGCGAAAGCAACAATACCGGTTAAAATAACGACAAAAATAAACGGTATGCCCGGCAGATAGATGAGGACAGCGATCGCCGCGACGAGTACAAAACGGACGAGATCGGTTACCCACATTAATGTGCGGCGGTCCGACCGGTCGGCGATGGTGCCGGCGAATGACCCGAACAGCATGCTGATAACAAGATGAGTAATAAGTACAACGGACATGAGCTTAGCGCTTCCGGTCGTTTGCAGCACCCACAGGTTAAGCGCGATGCTGTGAAAGGTATTCCCAAGCAGCGATAAGCTGTAGCTGGAGAAGACGAACATAAACGTGCGGTTGCGCCAAATGGACATTGTGCCGGGGCTTTGCTGCCGGACGGCGGATGTGTTGGTCTCTGATTTTTTTGCTAGTTCAAGCATAGTGATTTCTCCTTGATGATAGCGATGTGAAGCGCAAGCACACGCACAAGCGCAAGTACAAGCAGTTTTATTGCGAATAGTCTGCGCGGAACATACAAACGGAACATACAAACGGAACATACAAAAATGACTTAAACGTTTAAGTTATTAGAATAAAAGGCAGAGTTTACTCTGCTTAACTGAGGCTACTTTAAGTTCACCATTCACCATCCAAGCTGCGTCATCCACCATCCACCATCCACCATCCGGCGTCAACGCTGCATCCATCATCCACCATCCTGCGTCAACGCTGCATCCATCATCCGTCATCCACGCTGCACATTCGTCATTCACGACGCACCATTCACCACATATCATTCACGACGCACCATCCATCATTCACGATGTCCGGATTAGCGGTAAATATAGGCGCTATTTAACCGTACAGAGCTCCGTTTTCCTAAATAACGGTAATTTATGGCCTTATTAATAGCCATTCTGAGGGTAAAGTGGGTAAAGTGCTTTTTAAAGCCAAATAGGTCCAATTTTTACCGTTATTATTTGGAAAAAGCGCATTTCAAGATGAATAAGACCACAAATTTCCGCTATTTGGTTACTAGAAAAGGGGCTGCTCAGCGACGGTATTTAGCTATCTGCCGATATATTGGTGTTATTTCAGCTATCTGCCGATATTTTGGAGTAATAGAAGGTACGGCCGCTACCTTTGACTAGCTTTTACTTCAATATATTTATGTTCAGGCCCATTCATCGGATTGTCTAGAAGCTTCATCATAAGCTGAAAAGCTTCCTCGGACTTCCGATTATCAAACTGAATCCGATTCACTGCTGCCGGCAGGATGTCAGGGCAATCTGCGGTGCAAATGACGGAAAGCTTCGACGGGTTAACATACTTGGCTGCGACCGCCCCGACGAGCTCGTTAAGCACAATACCGCCTTTCTCCGCATTCCGTTCAAGAAACCGTTTGAGCTGTTCCTCATCCTCCATAACATGAATCAGTTCTGGATCAATTCGGGTGCTGTAGCGAATGGATTGTGCAAGCTCTGCATTGTTAAAGCTGTCAATAATGACGTAACCCGGATCCAGCAGGGAGGAGGCCCTTGCTATTGAAAAAGCATCCTCATAATCATAATTCACTTTATAGAACAGTGAATCCTCAATGATACTATCAACGACGATCAGCGGCACTCCTACTGAAAAATGGCTTGAAATCAGATGGAAATTTTCCTGTTTTACGTCTACTACAAATACGCCGTCCAGCTTGCGTTCCGATATAATATCCAGCTTTGGATTGGAGGCATCAAGGCTGGACAGGACGACATGGTAGCCTCGATCCGTCAGTAGCCGCTCAAGCCGATTAATAAATGAAGCGTAACGGAGCTGTCTCCAAACGCCCTCGTTATCTCCCCGATTGATGAGGATGCCAATTAGCCCCGACTTTTGCTTCACCAGCGACCGGGCAGCCAGATTCGGAACGTAGTTCAATTGCTTTGCAGCGTCCAGCACCCGACATTTTGTTTCATCCGGGATTGTCTGGTTTGCGACGTTGTTGAGTACATAGCTTACCGTAGCGACAGAAACATCGGCAGCCTTCGCAATATCCTTAAGCGTAGCTTTTTTAATGGTAATGCAGCTCCTTAGTAGGGAAAACATTAACTTAATCGTTTAAGTTATTATGTCATGAACCATATGCCTTTGGCAAGTGGATCGGGATTGCAGATGTAAGTCAAACAACTTACACTGGCACCTATATAACCTATTACGAATAATTTGTTATAGCTTCGTTCTTCAAGAAATGAGGGATTCATATCGGATTCAACAGTGATTACCTTGGAAAAGGGGTAAAAAGTGGAAAAGGTAAAGTTAATATAGCTGCTGAGAATGATAATGCTGATAATTTACCAGATCTTTTACAGTTCCTTGGGCAGTTGCTTGTCACGGCCGGGGATATCATCACTGCTGCGGGGCAAGCTCTTGCACTTGAGCAAGATCAGATGGCTCAAATTCAGTCACAAAAGGAACAACAAGAACAACTGCGCGAAAAGCAGCAAATGCAAATGCAAATTGAGCAGATGCAGAAACAAATTAATCAAATACAAAAGAACCTTAAAAATAAGTGATTATAATTGTTATGAGAAAGGGGACTGTCGACTCAATACGAGTCGGCAGCTTTCTTTTGCTTAAGGAAGTCAATTAATTACCGCATTAATTTAGTATAATATTGAGGGACAGAAATGGAGCAAAATCATGGATTGGGGCTGTATGGATGACTAAAGCAAACATGCTTGATACCATAAAGAATAAAGCAAGAAGTATGAAGCAGAACGTATTCGTACTTTACCTCTCTTACAGAGATCCTAGAGTCCCTTGGTATGCGAAAGTTTTTGCAATGTTAGTGGTTGCGTATGCTTTTAGCCCGATTGACCTGATTCCAGACTTTATCCCGATACTGGGTTATCTTGACGATGTAATCATAGTCCCGATTGGAATAATGCTTGCTTTGAAAATGATTCCTGCGCCCGTTCTTCTCGATTGTAGAGCTAAAGCGGATGAGATTAGGAAAAACGGCAAGCCCAATAACTGGCTTACAGGAACACTTTTTATAGCAATTTGGGTATTGTGCGCGATATGGGGCAGCATTGTGTTATATAAAAAGTTTATGAACTGAACAGTAGCAACAATGAGCAGGCTTCAATGGCAGCCTGCTCGTTTTATTTTACAAAGGGAGCTTCATTCTGGAGGATTTCTATGCTAAATTGACTCTGTTTGCATCACGGGACATGACGAATTCCGGTTTCTGAAATTTTTTACGAGCGGAATGAACGAAACGGAGTGGCTGAGCGTCTTATCTATAAATGAAAGCCAGTCACTCAAATGGAGGTAACAACCATGTCACGTACGATTGAATTTACCAAAGAAAAGCTTGTTCTTCATCTCACGGGTCTAACCGTCGCTGCCGCTTTGAAAAGGAATGTCGAAGTACCTTATTCGTCGATCCGGAGCGTATCGGTCGAGGATTTTAAAGTGTCCTTGTTGAAAATCAGGATCGGCACCTCAATTGCGGACATCCGCGAGGGACGCTTCCTGATCGGCGACCGCTGGTGCTTCATTTCCTACGAGAATCATAAAAATGTCGTCGTCCTGGAATTGGCGGATCATGAGTTCGGCAAGGTCGTGTTCCAGATAGAGAACCCGGAGGAAGCCCGGGAACGTATTCTGGAGAAAATGTCACGCTGACATCATTAAGGAGCTGCCGCGGCGGCTCCTTTCCGCATGCCCACAAAAACGAGGCAGCCCGGATAAACGGACTGCCTCGTTTGATTACCGCTATTCAACTACTTGCTGCAAAATGATATAGCCGTAAGCTGGCAGTGATACTTTCAACTCACCGTTTGCATGGCTTGTGAGCATCAAGCCGGCAGCAAGAGTGCTTGTGCTGGAGAGGAGCGTCGTCCAAGTGGATACTCCACCACCCTCCATTGTAGCTGTCACAGCTGCTCCCGCCGCCACTGTCGCCGTCGAAGCGTCACTCTTCGCATCTGCGCCCGCCGCTCCTGCAGCTGCTTCTGCCTCAGCATCAGCAGCTGCAGCACTGCTTACAAAGCCAGTGAAAGCAACTATGTGCGGCTCAGCACCGCTATCTGCCGGAGCCGCCTCAACCGTGAAGCGCAGGTCAGCCGCTGCGCCGCGCGCATTCAGCGCGATCAGCAGGCGCTGATTGCCGTCGCGGCGCTCGTACACTAAGGTGCCATCCGCAGCGCCGACGTGAACGAAGCGGATGTCCGCGCTGCGAAGCGCGCTATAGCGGTGTCGAAGCCCAATCGCCGCTGTATAGAACTGCAGCAGCTCACGGTTTTGCTCCGCCGGATCCCAAACCATACATTTGCGGCAGCCGGGATCGCCGCCGCCGTTAATGCCTACTTCATCGCCATAATAAATACATGGCGTTCCAGGGTAGGTCAGCTGGAATAACGACGATAGCTTCATCGCATCGGTGTTATCATCGCAGATTGTGAGCAGCCGCGGCGTGTCGTGACTGTCCAGCAGATTGAAAGCCGTCTCCGTAACCTGCTGCGGATAAGCGGCAAGCTGCGCGCCGATCGCATTGGCGAATGCCTTAGCGTCAATCGTTTGATGTGCGAAGAAATCGAGCACCGCATTCGTGAACGGATAATTCATGACGGCGTCGAATTGGTCGCCCTGCAGCCACATCATGGAGTCATGCCATATTTCGCCCAAAATGTACGCTTCCGGATTTACGGACTTCACCGTATGCCGGAATTCGCGCCAAAATTGATGGTCTACCTCATTGGCGACATCGAGCCGCCAGCCGTCAATACCGATTTCCTCGATCCAGTAACGCGCTACTTCCAGCAAATATTGCTTCACTTCAGGATGCTCGGTATTAAGCTTCGGCATTAACGGTTCGAAAGCAAAGGTCTCGTACGTCGGAACGCCGTCAATGACTTGGAGCGGCCATTCCCGCACGTGGAACCAATCCGCGTATTTCGATTGTTGGCCGTTTATTTGCGCGTCAACGAACGGAGGAAATGTTTTGCCGGAATGATTGAATACCGCATCCAGCAATACTCGGATACCTCGCGTATGACAGGCGTCAACCAATTCCTTCAGCTTCTCGTTCGTGCCGAAATGCGGATCCACCTTCATATAGTCCTGCGTATCATACTTATGATTCGTCGTCGCCTCGAATAGAGGCGTGAAATAGACGGCATTGATGCCGAGCCCGGCAATGTGATCCAAGTGGTCGATAACGCCCTGCAGATCTCCGCCAAAAAAGTTCTGAGGCGTAGGCTCGCCGCCCCAAGGTTCTACGTTCTCAGGATCGAGCGACCGGTCGCCGTTCGCGAACCGCTCCGGGAATATTTGATAGAAGACAGCGTCCTTCACCCAAGCCGGCGGTTCAAACACATCGACCGGATTAATGTACGGGAAATCGAAAAATGAGTTCGGATTGTCCGGCAGAGCAAGCTCGAAGCCCTTGTCCGTAAGCAAAATCGTTTCATCGCCGTCCGTTAAGCGAAACGCATAGCGAAGGCGGCGAAACGGCGGGATAACAGCGGTTTCCCAGTAGTCGAACAGCGTGTCGGTGGAGAAGATCCGCATGCCGATGGTCGTAACCGTCTGATCCCAGGCGTATTTATCGCCGACGATCGCTTCGACAGCAGTGACGTCATCCTTTTTTGTGCGTAACCGAATGTGCAGAGTCTTGCCATCATAGGCGTATGCCCAGTTTTGCTTCGGCCGGTGATATACCGCTTCTAATAACATGATTCCATCGCTCCTTAAAGGTTGGTGTGGAAAAGCTCAAGGAAAACGCGAAAAAAGGTACAACCTCTGCTCATAAAAGCCGAGGTTGTACCTTTTCCCATTAAATGTTCAGGCGCCGCTCACGCGAGGCATATGATGAACAATGGTTGCGGTAGCATTGCCTTTTTATTTTATCTCTCAACAAAATTATTATACATAATTTGCACGTTTTGTACTAGTCTGTTTGGAAAAAAAGTTTAGGCGTGAACCGATTCATGTGCTTGCGATTCCAAGAAACGTTCGCAATCGAGAGCTGCCATACAGCCGCTGCCTGCCGCCGTAATTGCCTGGCGGTAGGTGCGGTCTTGAACGTCTCCGCATGCGTATACGCCCGGGATATTCGTCTCCGATGTTCCCGGCTTCACAATAATGTAGCCTTGCTCGTCGGTATCGATTTGGCCGCCAAGGAAGCCCGTGTTAGGCGTGTGACCGATCGTTACGAATACGCCGTCAGCTTCGAGCAGCTCTTCCTCGCCCGTTTCATTATTGCGCACTTTCAACCCTTTCAAGCCCATGCCCGAAGCGGCAACTTCAAGCGGAGTACGGTTCAAGCTCCAGACGATTTTGTCGTTGGCGCGAGCGCGGTCCTGCATGATTTTCGAAGCGCGCAAATCCTCACGGCGGTGAACGAGCCGAACCTCGGAAGCGAAGCGGGTGAGGAAAACCGCTTCCTCCATAGCGGAGTCGCCGCCGCCGACTACGATAATTTTTTTGCCGCGGAAGAAGAAGCCGTCGCACGTTGCGCAAGTGCTTACGCCGCGCCCGATATTTTCTTGCTCGCCCGGTATGCCGAGATATTTGGCCGATGCGCCAGTCGAGATAATGATCGACTCCGCTTGCAGATGGCCGATGCCCTCAACGTCGAGCGTGTATGGACGCTTGCTGAAGTCCACGCTTTTGACAGAGCCGGTTTTGAAGGTCGCGCCGAACCGCTGCGCTTGCTTACGCATGTTGGACATGAGCTCGCTGCCCAAAATCCCTTCAGGAAAACCGGGGAAGTTCTCAACCTCTGTCGTAGTTGTCAGCTGGCCGCCCGGCTGCCACCCTTCGATGACGAGCGGCTCCATGTTCGCGCGGGCCATGTAAATAGCAGATGTCAAGCCGGCAGGTCCTGTACCGATAATAATCGTTTTGTATATCATATATATCCTCCATTCGGAAAGTGATTGAGATAATAAATACTACTTTAAAATTATTATAAACTAACCTTTATGTCAATATGGTTCATGTAACGTTCATGTTGGTGTTGTATCCTTAAAGCGACGACTTCATAAGCCGGAATGGAGGAACAAAAAAATGCCCAAAATCATTGTTGCAGACGATGATTCAAATATTCGCGAGCTGGTGTGCCTCTTTTTAAAACGGGAGGGTTATCAGGTTATTGAAGCGATAGATGGAGTAGATGCGCTCGGGAAGCTGTAGGCGGTTCGCCCCGACCTGGCGATCATTGATGTGATGATGCCTCGTATGGATGGCTGGGCGCTTTGCGCGGCCATGCGGACGAGCTACAATATACCAACTCCTTATGCTGACGGCAAAAGGCGAGACATCCCAGAAGGTGAAGGGCTTCGAGCTGGGAGCGGACGATTATATGGTCAAGCCGTTTGATCCGCCTGAGCTTATCGTACGTGTCAAAGCGCTGCTGAAGCGATACCGGATTGCCGCATCCCAAACGGCCCAGTTCGGTGATATTATGATGAACCAAACCGATTTTCATATGTCTGCCGGCGGAGAACAGGTAACGCTGCCCCCGAAGGAGTTCGAGCTGCTGTTCAAGCTGGCAAGCTATCCGGGCAAAACCTTCTCGCGCGATCAGCTCATCGAGCAAATATGGGGAATGGATTACGAGGGTGACGAGCGGACGGTCGATGTTCATATCAAAAGGCTGCGCGACCGTTTTCCCGAGGAGTCCTACGGTTTTCGTATCGTGACGATTCGCGGACTCGGTTACCGGTTGAAGGAGTTGGCATGATTCGCAGCTTGTATGTACGAATTACAGCTACTTTTCTTATTATTGTGCTCATAAGTATTGGTGTAGCCTTTCTATTTACGAATCAGCTGTTTAAACGTGACGCCAGGGGGCAGCTTCCAGATCAGCTTGATAAATCCATTGATCGAATCGAACAGCTGTATGCCGTATCGGAGCCAGCCTCAATGAAGCAATTTTTGGAAGAAATGTCGTCGCTGCAAGGGCTGTCGATTATAGCTGTAAACAGCTCGAATCGGCTTGTGGAGGTTGGCGAGCGAAGCGGTACGATGGTGGAGAGCCTTACATACGAACAGCTTTCCAGAGCTTTTCGAGGCGGCAGGGTAAGGCTGGATATGCTTAATCAGGAGGAAGGCGAACCGCCTTCGCCGCCTGCTATCGGCAGGCTCGTGAAATTCGGAAACGAGAACTGGGTTTTATTCGTCCAGCCAAACCGTTTCCCGCAAAACAGCAACTTTATATGGACGGCAGTCACGCTTCTCGTTACTCTGCTCGTGGTCGGCTGCATACTTATATTAGTAGCTGCCCGTTATTTGGTAAGACCGCTCAAAATGATGACGAATGCAGCGACCCGGACCGCCAGCTGCGCGATGTGGTGCTCTCGTGCGAGCCGCATTGGCTGGCCAAAAGGCAAACGGTTGAGCTGTTAATGGAGGAAACGTTTATTACGGCAGACGAGGATCAGCTTAGTCAGGTGTGGGTGAACCTGCTTGCTAACAGCATGAAATTTTCGCCGGATGGTGGAAAGATCTTTTTTTCGTTAACGGAGCAAGAGGGCTTCGCAGCCGTACGGATAACCGATTCAGGCATTGGGATAAGCGAAGCGGATAGGGAGCGCGTGTTTGAACGATTTTATCAAGGAGATGTTTCACGGGACAGAAGCCAAGGAGGGAGCGGGCTCGGTCTGTCGATTGCCCAAAAAATTGCCAGCATTCACGGCGGCACAATCGCGCTTGACCCGAACGCTGACCAGCTCACCGGAGCGAGCTTTATCGTACGGCTTCCGCTTCAGCCGCATCAGCTATAAGAAGCAATTGCCGCCTTTTTTTCAAAGCATTTTACTCACCTTCGGTTGGCATATTTTTGCCAAAAAGGTTATGATGTAGGAATTATAAATAGCTAATTTGATGTTGAGGGAGCGTTATGCGGATGGAAAAGCGGATACGAAAAGCAATTATTCCCGCAGGGGGATTAGGCACACGATTTTTGCCAGCTACGAAAGCGCAGCCGAAGGAAATGCTTCCGATCATTGATAAACCGGCGATTCAATATATTGTGGAAGAAGCCGTGCAATCCGGTATTGAAAGCATCATCATTGTAAGCGGTCGCAATAAGCGGGCTATTGAAGACCATTTTGACAAATCGGCCGAATTGGAAGCGGAACTTGAGGAGCGGGGCAACGAGGAGATGCTGGCGATGGTCCGGGAAATATCCCAGCTGGCGGACATTTATTATGTTCGACAGAAGGAGCCGCTCGGGCTTGGGCATGCGGTATTATGCGCCCGGCGCTTCATCGCTGACGAGCCGTTCGCGGTATTGCTCGGCGATGATATTTTGAAATCCGATCCGCCTTGCCTGCGCCAGATGATCGACGTATACGAGCAGCAGCAATCTTCCGTTGTCGCGGTGATGGAAGTTCCGTGGGATCAGACGCATAAGTATGGGATTGTCGATATTGAAGCAGGTCAAAAGGTTGCCCGCGTGCGTGATATTATAGAGAAGCCTGCCCCAGGGCAAGCGCCTTCTAATTATGCGGTTGTCGGCCGTTATGTGCTCGATCCGGCAATCTTCGATTTACTCGAGCATGCCAGGCCGGGTAAAGCCGGAGAGATTCAATTAACCGACAGCTTGCAGCAGCTGAATCGAATTGCGGCTTTATCGGCGTACCGTTTTGACGGGCGCAGGCATGATGTCGGCGACAAGCTCGGTTTCGTACAGGCGACGATCGATTTTGCGCTGGAACGGTCAGATCTTGCCGATGATGTCCGGCGCTATTTAAGTGAACGGCTGAAAGAAACGTACTCATAAGCACGTATGAATAGCTGAAGGAAACGTACTATAAGCACATATTGGTAGATGAGCCGCCTTTGGGCGGCTCTTTTTGTTTTAGGCACCTCTTCCACGTGCAAGCTTCCTTTTACTCTAACGCTTGTAGGAGAGCGTTTGAAGCGGACCGCTGAATGCAGATCACTGAAAGCAGACCAACGCAGCTTAGTTCAATTTTGTAAAACTAATTCGAGGTTTGTTCTGAAAAGGAAGGGATTAAGTCAATTGTGCCAACTTAAACGATTATTTTTGGAGATGGCTTCTAAAAACAACGAATTAAGTTTTCGAAATCGAACTAATCAGGCAGCAGCCATAAATTCGAAATTAGTATTACAAAATCGAACTAAACAGCGCTAGCTTAGCCGATTCATGATTAAGGTGCATATCTGCACCTATGTTGCCCTGACGGCTGTATTGTTTGCCTCTTCATTTCCCACTAATTTTGAATGGAGATCATTTACTTTTTCGTATAGAATAGATAGTTGTGTATAGAGAGAATGAGTGACTGGGAGATGAACGGAAGTGTATTGCCATCATTGCGGGAAAAAGCAGACTGCAGATGCTGTATATTGCAGTCAATGCGGCAGGCAGCTCCTAGATGAGGAGGATGCAGGTGCTGCTATAGGCTCAGAGATGGCCGCCGGCCTATCGGAAACAGCCGCATCAATAGAGACTTCAATAGAGACTTCAATAGAGACCGAACCTTCAAATGGAGAAACGATTGTACCGAATGAGCCCCGGAAGCAGAGCGGCGGAGGTTCTGCATGGACATGGTTGACGCCTATAGCGCTTGCTGTCGTTACGGCTTCTTCGGTATTTACTTACTATATATATCAGTCGGGGATAAATGATGAAGTGATCAAGCTGCAAACGCAGGCGAAGACGGAAGCGCTCGCTGGCAGGTATGCAGAGGCACTGGCAACGCTTAAGGAAGCGGCAGATGCCCGGCCGGGTTTTGCTGCGATACAGGCGGATGCGGCAATTGTCGCGCACGCAGCGGAGCTGGAGCAGTCTGTTGCGGCTGCTGGCAAGCAGCTCGATGAGCAGAAGCTAAGTGAAGCGGAGCAGACGCTCGAGCAGGTAAAGTATGGACTGAAAGGTCATAGTGAGCCGGTATATGCAAAGGTGAAGGAGCAGCTGGAAGCGTGCAGTTTGAAGCATAGCGTGATGAAGCTGACGGAGGAGCTGGCAGAGCTGAAAACGGTGGATGAGCTTGCTGCAAAGCTTAACGATGCGAACCGTTTAGAGGGTGAAGAAGCGGCTGCTGTCCGTGAACAGATTGTTGCGAAAATCGTTGACGTAAGCTATTCGGAAGCGGAAGCGCTGCTGGAACAAAGAAATTACACGGACGCGCTGACCGTTACGGTCAGAGCGCTTACTTTTGCAAGGCATGATGAACGATTGATCGCGCTGGAGAAGAGAATTAACCAAGAACAGGCGCAATATGAGAAAACAGAGCAGCAGCAGCTGGAGCAGGCGATGCAAAAAGCAGCGGAAGAGGATTTGAAAAATCAGACGGCAGCCGTGGAGGTCGTTCATATAGAGACGACGCTGGATGAATTTGGCGACCTTACGATAGAAGCTGAGCTGAAAAATGCAGCTACGCGGCCGATTTATTCGGTTACGGTTGAATATACCGTCTATGACTCCGATGGGCTTGAAATAGGCTCGGGCAAGGCTGAGGCAAGCCCGAATTACATTGAGCCGGGCGAGAAGATGAGCTTTACCGGAACGGTTTATGGCGTTCATGTTGAAAATACGAATGTAGTCGTCGATCATGCAACGTGGTACTTGGATTAAGGGGGCGATGAGATGAATAAACGAATTTGGATAAGCGTCATCGCATCTGCTCTTATTGTATGTGGAGGATTGGGGGCGGCTCTGGCTGTCCATACGGAGGTGCCAAGCCGGCTTACGGGTAAGCCGATGCTCGCTGTTGCCGAGCCGGGAAAGGCGAAGCCGCTTAAGGATATTATTTTTGAAACGCAAAAGCTTGTCGTCATGATTGAGACGGATGACGGATCGCAAGGCTCAGGGTTTCTCTATAATCTGGATGGTGATTTGATCACGAATGCGCACGTCGTTGCCGGTTCGCGCAAAGTAAAAATTAAGACGGCTGACGCGCGCGAGCTGGATGGCGAGGTCATCGGCATTAGCACGGAGACGGATGTGGCCGTCGTTCGTGTTCCCGGTTTGGCAGGTACAGAGCCGCTGCAGATTTCGCGTGATGAGAAGGCTGAAGTGGGGGACGAGGTGCTCGCTGTCGGAAGTCCGCTGGGATTTCAAAATACGGTAACGACCGGTATTATTAGCGGGTTAGGCAGAAGCTTTGAAATTGAGCCCTATCTTTATTCGGATTTATATCAAATCTCGGCGCCGATCGCACCCGGAAACAGCGGCGGACCGCTCGTCGACCAGAAAACGGGAGAGGTGCTCGGTATTAACTCGGCCGGCTATGAGCAAGGCTCGATCGGCTTCAGCATTCCTATTGCTAACGTTATTGCGATCGCAGAGGGTTGGTCGAAGGAGCCCATGGATGAATTGCCGGAGCTAACGTTACAGGAAGAACCGGATAACCTGGATGAAGAAGCATCTGTTGAAGAGTTCGCCGATTATCTGGTTACTCATTTCTACGACAGCTTAAATAATGCCGATTATGTTTACGCATATTCGCTGCTAGGCGGCAATTGGAAGGAAAGAACGAGCTACGAGAAATTCCGCGAAGGCTACTTAGGGACCCGCAATGTCGTCATTGATAATATGCACGTGAATGACAGCAGAGACGGTAAAGCGACTGTCATCGCAGTCATTTCAGTGGATGAGCGGGTTAACGGTGAATATGTGCTTAGCAAATATCAAGTGACCTATGAGGTCGGTTATGAAAACGACCAGCTGAAGCTGCTGAACGGGAAAGGGAAGGCAATTAAATAGCATTTAATGGAGGAAAAAGAGCAAGAACGAGTCGTCCGGGGGAGACGAATGGTTCTTGCTCTTTTTTTGCCTATAGTCTAATTTTCTTCTATTCCTTCTTCTACTTCTTCTTCATCCACACGATAGAACGGATTGTAGATGAGCTGAAGGGTAACGGAGTCATTTCGCTGAACCGGGTAATTAAGCAGTGACGGCGGAATGACACGGCCATTGAGCTGAAGCTGATAGCTTATATTGCCGCCGATCGGTACGCCGCTGACGGAAGCAATTTGACCATTGAAGGTGAAACGAACGACACCAGTACCAGCAAGAGCCTGATAAATTGTTAAGCCTGGACGGAAAGGAACATGATACGCCTTCGTGACATTAGGGAACGTTCTTCCGCCGTTAATGACGACAGTTACAAAAAATGGCTGCAAAGGGAACGGATATGGAATCGGGTAAGGAACCGGGAACGGGAATGGGAATGGGAACGGGAACGGCGGCCGTGGCGGCGGGAATGGTCCCGGCCCTGGAGGAAACGGAGGCGGCGGATGCGGCGGGAACGGCCCTGGTCCTGGAGGGAACGGCCCTGGTCCTGGCGGGAACATTCCTGGACCACCCGGTCCGCCTGGTCCAGGCGGCATGAGCATGCGCGGTCCGCCGCAGCCGCAATCGCTGCCTGCACGTGCCCATTGCCGCTGAGCCGCGGCAATTTGATGCTCGTTAGTGTGATCGTAAGTATACTCCATGCAAGCACTCAATCTCCTTCACGAAACAGATTAGGCAGTTATCCTGATGTATCCTATGCGGCATATGCCTATCGGGTGTACGGAAGGATTGATGAATACGGAAACGGCTGTTGCTCATCTATTTACGTTGAACTATAGTATTGAATAAAGATGAACAGGAAAAGCTCCCTCTATTTTTCATGTTACGATGTTTGTGTCTGAGTTAACGGGAATTTCTCCCTCTGATTCGGCACATTGCCCGCTCAAAAACGATTTTTTGTTAGATTAACGGGAGATTTTCCAGCAAAATAATCCAACAGAGCGCATACGGGCAAGATTAACAGGAGGTTTTCCCGTTCTTATTGCCGGAAGCTTACATTGAAGTGGAAAGTGTGCGATTGCACCCAAAAAGTGACAATTACTTTTGAAACCCTATGCCGGGAAGGGCAGCGAACTTTATATCGGCTAATGTAAAAACGGCGCTGCCTCATGAGAGAGGACAGCGCCGTTTCAGATATACGATACTATTTTACAGCTGCTTCGTAACGTTTGCTAACTTCATCCCAGTTAACTACGTTCCAGAACGCCGCGATGTAGTCAGGGCGTTTGTTTTGGTAGTTCAGGTAGTAAGCGTGCTCCCAAACGTCCAGTCCGAGGATTGGCGTTTCGCCTTCCATGATCGGGCTGTCTTGGTTAGGCAAGCTGTATACTTTCAATTTGCCGTTTGCAACTGCAAGGAAAGCCCAGCCGCTGCCGAAACGGGTTGCAGCCGCTTTAGCGAAATCAGCTTTGAAAGTATCAAAGCCGCCAAGCTCGCTTTCAATTGCCGCTGCAAGAGCGCCAGTTGGTGCTCCGCCAGCGTTTGGTCCGATTGTTTCCCAGAACAGGCTGTGGTTAGCGTGACCGCCGCCGTTGTTGCGGACAGCAGTACGGATAGCTTCAGGAACGCTAGCTAGATCGGAGATCAATTCTTCGATCGATTTGCTTTGCAATTCAGGAGCGGATTCCAGAGCAGCATTAAGGTTAGTAACGTATGCATTATGGTGACGACCGTGGTGAATTTCCATTGTAGTCGCATCGATGTGCGGCTCAAGTGCGTTGTGCGCGTAAGGCAAAGCAGGTAATTGATGTGCCATTGTAACAGCCTCCTAATTATATGTAGTTATCCAAAACCATTATCCCTTATCCGATCGAATAAATCAACATTATTGTTTCAAAAGTCGGGGGATAGATTTTCAACCGCTATAACCTGCAATAGGGTATCTCATCGGCTCAAAAATTATGCGAAAAGTGGAAGACGTTAATCTAGAATTAACAAAAAAAGCGACAAAATTAATGAAAGCGCTTAATATTAAGCGCTTTCAGGAGATAATCGATGATTTCTTTAATTTTTTTAAGGAATATTAAAGATTCAAGCAGGATTTCGTTAAATTTTGTCGTAATATATATTAAATGCAGCACTATGACATGGTATAGAAGGTGTAAATTTAATGAATGTTCGTTCCTTCCAGTTGTCCGATTACAGACCAATTACAGCACTGCTTGAAGATGTTCTTACTGAAGAGTGCTACGAACAAACGATGGAAGCTTTTGCCCGCCAATTGTCATGGGACAGTGATTTAGTGTTAGTCGCTGTCGAACATTCAGAGATTGTCGGCATGATTATCGGTACGATTGATAATAACAAAGGTTATTATTATCGCATTGCCGTATCGCCTCTTCATCAAAGGAAAGGGATCGGCAAAGCGCTCGTTCAAGCATTACGTCAACGCTTCGAGCAACGTCATGTCACAAAGATATTAATTACCGCGGACGAGCACAATGAGCCGGTTTTGCCGCTGTATGAGTCGATGGGGTACGCCGCAAACGACTTTTTCAGGGCTTTTCAGAAACTAGCTATTGTTACAGGTTAACGCGAACTTTACTGCATTATGAGTTGTCGCAGGGCATATCTGCATCGCCATTGCTTTTGGCGGTGAGATATGCTTTTCTTATTACTATACACTTTTACAAGGAGAACGGGATGGAACGATATCGGCACTTTGTCATCAAAAGCTTCAAACATAACGGTCACATTCACCGTACATGGCAGCAGAATTGGCTGGTTCCGGATGAGCTGCTTGCTGCTGAGCATAGAGCGGAAGCCATGACTGTTCTCATTAACCGTCAAACGCCGATTCAAGAATCCGACGGGAAAATATGGATAAGCCGCGTTCCGGCAGTCTCCTTTTTTATACCAGGCCAGTGGTTTAATGTCGTTGCTTTGCTGGAGGAGGGGGGCGTCCGTTATTATTGTAACGTCGCTTCTCCGCCTTATTTGCAAGGGGATGTATTGACATATATCGATTACGATTTAGATGTAATCCGCACGGCGGATGGCGAACGGTTCGTTGTCGATCAAGACGAATACGAGCTGCATAAAGCGGCCTATCACTATCCAAAAATGGTTAATGATAAGGTTCAGGAGGGGCTTGATGCGCTTCTGCTAAGGATCGATCAAGGACAGGCCCCTTTTCAGGATAATCAAGTCATTCTCTATTATGAGGAATGGCTGAGACATAATGATGAGGTGAATGCATGAGCTTGCTTGAACGGGATATGGAATTGGACGAGAAGAAGGCAGGCAAGGGCAGTCCGTCTTCTATGGAGTCATCCACTAATCGTTCCGAATGGCGCACAGAGCTGTTTGATTGGCTAAAAACATTTGCGATCGCTTTTGCAGTCGTAATGGTATTGCATTTTTTCGTGTTTAACCTGTCGACTGTTGAGGGACACTCCATGGAACCGACGTTAACGGAGAACGAGTGGCTGTTTGTCAATAAATGGGCTTATCTCGTCGGCAAGCCGAAGGTTGGGGATGTCGTTATTTTGAAGGAGCCGGATACAGGCGCTAAAGAGAAGAAGTTTCTTGTTAAAAGGGTAGTCGGCGTTCCCGGAGACCGGATTCAAATTCATAACAAGCGTCTGTACCGAAACGGCGAGCTGGTGGAAGAGCCTTACACAGATTCTTTAATCGAAGATATGAGCTACGGGCCGGAAGTGATCAGTGAAGGGCATTATTTCGTTATGGGAGATAACCGGCATGCGAGGGCCAGCCTGGACAGCAGGTCATTTCACGCCGTTCCGGATGAGCTGATTCACGGCAGAGCCGATTATATATTGTGGCCATATAAAGAATTCAAAGCGCTTTAGGGCCTTTAAGGAGGGTTAACGATGAAGGACGTTATGATCTATACGGACGGCGCTTGCTCCGGCAATCCGGGACCAGGCGGCTGGGGAGCGGTTTTGTTTTTTGGGGCTCATCAGAAGGAGATTTCAGGCGGCGAGAAGCATACGACGAACAACCGGATGGAAATTCAAGCGGTTATCGAAGGGCTTAAGCTGCTGAAGGAGCCTTGCCAGGTAAAGGTGTACAGCGATTCAGCTTATGTCGTTAATTGCTTCCAGAAGGGCTGGATTAACGGCTGGCTGCGCAACGGATGGAAAAACAGCAAAAAGGATCCGGTCGAAAACCAGGATTTGTGGAAAGAGCTCTGGGAGCTTATGAATAAGCATAAGGTTGAATATGTAAAGGTAAAGGGCCACAGCGACAATGAGTGGAACAATCGCTGTGACGAGCTTGCTCGTGAAGCGATCAAAAGGTTGTAAACGATGACAGACCGGTGGGCAAAGCTGAAGGAAGAAATGATTCAGGCAGCACCAAGCCTTGGCATAGATAAAATCGGTATCGCTTCCGCCGATCCGTTCGTTTCATTAAAGCAAGTATTGCTTCGCCATCGCGAGCTGGGGAGGGAGTCCGGCTTTGAGGAGCCGGACATTGAGAAACGGACGAATCCTGCGCTTTTATTCGAGAATCCGCAATCTATTATTGCAATTGCAATTGCATATCCGTCGAAGCTGACGAATCCTCCAAAGTCCGAGCCCGGGGCAAGACGGGGGATTTTGTCGCGTTCAGCTTGGGGAGAGGATTACCACCGCGTGCTGCGCGACCGGCTGGCGAGGCTTGAGGCGTGGCTGCGCGAGCGTGTTCCGGAGCTGCGTGCGGAAAGTATGGTCGATACAGGCGCTTTGTCCGATCGTGCCGTCGCCGAGCGTGCGGGTATCGGCTGGAGCGCGAAAAATTGCTCTATCATTTCGCCGGAGCTGGGTTCATGGATTTACCTTGGCGAGATGATTACGAATATACCGTTTGCGCCGGACGAGCCTGTAACGGAAGGGTGCGGCTCATGCACGAAATGCATTGACGCCTGCCCGACGGATGCGCTTGTCGGTCCAGGGCAATTAAATTCCAGCCGGTGCATCTCTTTCGTCACGCAGACGAAGGGAATGGTATCGGACGAGCTTATGCGCAAAATCGGCAACCGATTGTACGGTTGCGATACGTGCCAGACCGTATGTCCGGTTAACCGGGGCAAAAACTGGACGCATCAGCCGGAGCTGCAGCCCGATCCGGAGGTTGTAAAGCCATTGCTCGTGCCATTGCTTACGATTGGCAACAAAGAGTTTCAAGCCAGATACGGCCACACCTCCTCCGCATGGCGCGGCAAGAAGCCGATCCAACGGAATGCGGTTATCGCACTCGGCAACTTTAAAGAGGCGAGCGCTGTACCAGATCTCATTCGCGTGCTCGAGCAGGACTTGCGGCCCGTGCTGAGAGGTACGGCTGCGTGGGCGCTTGCGCGAATCGGCGGCGAGCAAGCAAAAGCGGCCCTGCTTTCCGCGTCAGGCAAGGAGAGAGACGAGGAAGTTCGGGCATCCATTGCAAATGCGCTTGAGCAAATAGCTGAGCTCCCGAAAAAGTAGTGCAAAAGTACTTAGCTATTCATTGCGAACACAGGGTGAACATGCTATCATGGGAACATTATACACAGCAGGAGATTGGAAAGGATCAGGTGGCGTATATGAATTGGGTTAACATTGTTGTACCTATTGTTACCTTATTGGCAGGAGCAGTCGGGGGCTTTTTTGTAGGCGTTTTCTACCTTCGCAAGCAGCTTGAGAAAATGCAAAACGATCCGGAGATGATTCAGAAAATGGCCAAGCAAATGGGATATAATCTGAACAAGCAGCAAATGCAAAAAGCGCAGCACATGATGAAAAATCAAAGAATGCCTCGCAAATAAAGGCATGGGTGAGGGAAGCCGGAGGGGGAGAGTTCAGAAATGGCGGGAAGAAAAGATTACGTCAATTCAAAAGTAACGAGCAACCGGGAACAGATTGAGCACCATGTTAGAGAGATCTTAAAGCTCGTTGGGGAAAATGTGGAGCGTGAGGGGCTGCTCGAAACGCCTGCCCGCGTGACACGGATGTATGAGGAAATTTTTGCAGGCTACGAGGTTGATCCCCGTGAGGTGCTCGGCGTATCGTTCGATGAGCAGCACGAGGAGCTTGTCATTGTGAAGGATATCGTCTTTTACAGCCAATGTGAGCATCATATGGCCCCATTCTTCGGGAAAGTGCATATCGGTTACATTCCTAGCGGCAAAATCGCGGGACTCAGCAAGCTGGCACGCCTTGTTGAGGCGATCACGCGACGCCTTCAGGTACAGGAGCGAATTACTTCGCAAATCGCGGATATCATGGATGAAGAGCTGAAGCCGAATGGCGTTATGGTCGTCGTTGAGGGAGAGCATTTGTGCATGTGCGCACGTGGCGTGAAGAAGCCGGGCAGCAAGACTGTCACTTCGGCTGTTCGCGGCGAATTCCGCACCAGCTCAGCGCTCCGCTCGGAATTTCTTGCTCTGTTAAAGCAGTAGAATGGTTAAAGAGTCCGCCTGGAGACAGCTCCGTGCGGACTTTTTTCGCCTTTAGTCGTTCCTCATTTAAGCCACTAATATACCCATTCTGGAAAATAGAGCTAAAAAATAGCTCTAATTCTCGCAAACTAACCAAAATCGCAAATATAAGACTAGAAAATAGCTCTAAGTGTTTGCTCATACGGCTCTTATACGTGCCGCAGCTGAGCTCTTAGTAAGGCACCCAAACCAGTCTGCGCGCCTCCTCGAACCGTTCGTTTACATAAGGCCAATTGACGACGTTCCACCAAGCCTTCACATATTCCGGACGTCTGCTCTGGTACTTCAAATAGTAAGCATGCTCCCATACATCGAGCGGGAGCAGGGGGATAACGTCCCATTGCGACAGATTCTGGTGCTTCTCAGCCGTTAAAATTTCCAGCCGTCTGCTGCGCGGGCTCCAAACGAGTATAGCCCAGCCGCCGCCCTCGACCTTGGCCGCCGCCTCGCTGAATTGCTTTTTAAATGCTGCATAGCTGCCAAAATCATTTCGGATTTGTTCACCGATTGTTCCTGTTGCTTCGCCGCCTCCGAAAGGCGACATGACATTCCAAAACAACGTATGCAAATAATGGCCGGCACCGTTAAAGGCGAGTTCGCGCTCCCAATGCTTCACGAGGTCAAAATTTCCGGTATCCCGGGCGATCTGAAGCTGCGTCTCCGCTTTATTAAGTCCGTCGACGTAGGATTGGTGGTGAATATCATGATGGATTCTCATCGTTTGCTCATCGATATATGGCTCAAGCGCATCATAACCATATGGCAGCGGGGGCAGCGTATGCCCTCCGATCGGCACTTGCTGGAGCGGAGCCCGCTGCTCCCGGTTGCCGGGACTGTTCGCCGCCTGAAGGTATGCGCTCATTAATCCGAGATAATAATTGGATTCGCGTATGGAGTGCGTGATAACGGTTCTGGCCATAGCGGGGATAGACGCTGCACTGCTTTGGTCGCAGAGCTGTGTCAACTGGTCGATATAGGTTCGCGACTGTTCAAGTGATGCATCTATAAGCGATTCAACCGTTTGCTCGGCATGTGTAGGAAGACGGGACGGGTAAGGAAGCCACTCGTCCAGCCATTGATTCGCATAATGGGCGGTATGTGAGAAAACCGGCTCCCAAGACTGGAGCAGCTGTACATACTGGCGGTCGAGACCCGGGGCAGTTTGCAAAATAACGGCGGTATGCTCCTTTTCTTGCATTTTCCAATGACGAATTAATTCCATAACTCTTATTGGCATAAGTGTTCCGTAAACAAAAAGCACGGCCATCGCCTCCTTTGGTCGCAAGAATTGCATCTATGCTAGATGTATTCGTCGCTTGAGAGGCTTATGTCGTGCTTTTTGCCTATGCTCTATCTGCTTGCAGCTGCTGATCGACTTGACTTAGAAACAACGCGGCTCTTTGGATGTATTCTCTAGGGTGTACTTTAAACAGCAGCTCGTGCTGGCCATCGGGCACAATCCATGTGCGGGAAAGCTGGTTGCCTTGGTCAGCGGCAACTGCTTCAGCTGTCTTGTAGGGAGCCTTCACATCGTTTGTACCGTGAATAACGTAAAGCGGAATGTCATATTCGTTCGAGATGACCTGATCGGCGGGAATGGAGCCAAAGCTCGTTCCTGTCCAAAGCGGAATCAATGATTCAATTAGCGGCAGCGAGAAACGCGGAAGCGAAACAAATTGATTCAGATTATCAAAGAGTGCTTCAGGGCTTGGTATAAACAAGCTGTCCAGTATCATCGCATCAATCTCATCGGTTTGGAGCGCTGCTTGAAGCGCAGTGCCTGCACCCATTGAGAAGCCCCAGACGACGATGTCGTCGGCGCCGCGGGATTTTGCATAATCTACCGCAGCAAGCAGCTGCTGCGACTCCTCGAGGCCGCCTGTGGCCGGTGCTTTGTATTCCTTCGAGGCGTAGCCGTAATCAAATAACAATATATTATAATTCAAGCCGTGCAGCATCTTCGAAAGCTCGTACATCGGCACCCAGGTTTCTTCACGGTTGGCCCCATAGCCATGGCTGAAAACGACGGTACGCACCGATTGCGCAGGCTCGCTCACATCAGCATCCGCCGGAATGAACCAGCCGCTGACAGTCGTATTGCCGCTCTTGCTTGGAAAAACAACATCCTCGTAATCTAAGCCAATGGCTGCCTTCGGATTGGAGGAGAGCGGGGCAACGAATGGATAGGCTAGCATCCACGCGACGTAACCGTGAAAAATGATGACGGCAAGCAGGCACATGGCAGTAAGGGAGGCGATTGAAGCAACCAGCAAATGCTTGCCGCGGCTTTTCGTTTTTCTAAAAGCAAGGAGGTTGTCGGTACCTTGTAAAGGGAACGGCTGAAGGCTTTGCGGAAAGCCGCCTTCCATAGGCAGCGGTGTCATTGTGGTTGAGCTCACGTAAGTCATCTCCCTCTGTATGTAACCGTCTATTTGAAACTAGCCATTTGTGCAGCTGTAAGCGTTTTTATCTTCTAGTACTTTTATCGTAGTATGGTCCTATATGCCTGTCAATTGATGTCGAGGTAATGTTAATCATTTGTAATATAGCTGTAATGAAAAGAACTTTTCTTTACGTTAATAGAAGCAATGAGTTATACTGAATGAGAATTGGTTTCATTGGATGAAACTACATAATTGGAGGTGCGGCTGCATGGAGGATGGGAAATCTACGGTTCGCGCAGTGGATCGGGCGCTTGATATATTGCTTTGCTTTACTTCGAAAACGGACTGGGCAATGACGGAAATTGCTGAACATGTCGGCTTGCACAAAAGTACGGTCCACCGCATGCTCGCTACGCTGGAGGAGAAAGGCTTCGTAGAACGCGACAGGGCTACGGACCGATATCATTTAGGTCTAAAGGTATGGGAGCTGTCCGCTAACTTATCTAGAACGGATGATCAAGCGACCATATGGCTGCCGGAGATGGAACGGCTTCGCGACCAGCTCGGAGAAACGGTCAGTATATATGTAAGAGACGGGTCTGAGAGAATTCGTATGCAAGCCGTGCAGAGCAATCAGCCTGTCAGGCGGGTGGCACCGGTCGGCGTCCGGCTGCCGCTTTATGCAGGGGCATCCAGCAAGGTGCTGATCGCTTATTCTGATCCTATCGTTCAGGAAAGTATTTTTGGAGATCCGGCCTGGCTGAATTCGATTGATCTTGATCAGTATAAGCAGCAGCTGGAGGAGATTTGCTTAAAGGGTTACGCGACAAGCTTCGAGGAAAGGGAGCCGGGCGCTGCGGCGCTGTCCGCCCCGATTTTTGACCGGAACGGGAAGCTGGCGGCAGCCTTGTCTATATCAGGTCCGGCGAGCAGGTTGACAATGGATACCATGAACAAATACGCGCCAATAATGATGGAGTCGGCAAAGCGGATGGGCATTATGATTCTGTAGCTGCAGACTATAGATATAAAAAACAGCAGGTCTGAGGATAATCCTCGGACCTGCTGTTTTTGTTTTACAGAGTATATTGATGATTAACTACATGTTAGCAATCATTTGGCGAAGTACCGTTTGCAGGATACCGCCGTTGCGGTAGTAATCAACGTCAACCATCGAGTCCAGACGAACAATTGCCGGGAATTCGAACGTTGTGCCATCTTCGCGGGTTGCATTAACGGTAACCTTTTGGCCAGGCGTAACGTCATTGGACAATCCAACGATTTCGAACGTCTCGCGGCCTGTAATACCTAGCGTCTTCCAGCTTTGACCTTCTGTGAATTGGAGCGGCAATACGCCCATACCTACAAGATTGGAGCGGTGAATACGCTCGAAGCTTTCAGCGATAACTGCTTTGACGCCAAGCAGGTACGTACCTTTGGCAGCCCAGTCACGGGAGCTTCCCGTACCGTATTCTTTACCGGCAATAACAACAAGGTTTTTGCCGTCTTTTTGATATTTCATCGATGCACCGTAGATTGACATCACTTCGTCAGTTGGCAGGTAAGTCGTTACGCCGCCTTCTGTACCTGGTGCTACCTGGTTACGAATACGGATGTTCGCAAATGTACCGCGCATCATCACTTCATGGTTACCCCGGCGGGAACCGTAGGAGTTGAAGTCTTCACGTTTTACGCCATTTTCGATCAGGTATTGGCCGCCTGGGCTGTTTACCGTGATATTGCCGGCAGGGGAGATGTGGTCCGTCGTTACGGAATCGCCCATGAGTGCAAGCACGCTTGCCGAGTGAATATCGGAAATGTCCGCAAGCTCCGAGCCAAGGTTTTCGAAGAACGGCGGGTTTTGGATGTAAGTCGATTTTGCGTCCCATTCGTAGCTTTCGCCTTGTGGTACCGAAATGGCGTTCCAACGTTCGTTTTGCGTAAATACGTTCTCGTATTTGTCACGGAACATTTGCGGATTAAGCGCTGCTGCCATCGCATCGTTAACTTCTTTGGATGTTGGCCAAATATCCTTCAAGTATACAGGCTTGTTATCTTCTGTATAACCGATTGGATCGTTAGTCAAATCAATGTTTGTCGTACCTGCAAGCGCATAAGCGATAACAAGCGGCGGCGAAGCCAGGTAGTTTGCTTTTACTTGCGCATGTACGCGGCCTTCGAAGTTCCGGTTACCGGAAAGAACAGCGGAAACGGTCATATCATTGTCCGCGATCGCTTTGCTTACTTCGTCCGGAAGCGGACCGGAGTTACCGATACAGGTTGCACAACCGTAGCCTGCAACGTGGAAGCCGAGTGCTTCAAGCGGCTCAAGCAGGTTTGCTTTAGTTAAATATTCAGTAACGACGAGCGAGCCCGGCGTCAGGGAGCTTTTCACGTAAGCAGGTTTTTTCAGGCCAAGAGCTACAGCTTTCTTCGCAACAAGACCTGCGCCGACCATAACGCTTGGGTTAGAAGTGTTCGTACAGCTTGTAATCGCGGCAATCACGACAGCACCTGTACCCATTTTGCTCACTTGGCCGTCATTATGGTTAACGGTTACGACTTGCTCGATTTTCTCGTCGCTCAGTCCGTATCCGCCTTTTTCGATCGGCGTGCGGATGATGGTGTTAAACGATTCTTTCATAGCCGTAAGCTCAACGCGGTCCTGAGGACGCTTCGGTCCTGCAAGCGATGGAACGATCGTCGAAAGATCAAGCTCAACGATATCAGAGAATACCGGATCTGGAGTCTCATCCGTACGGAACATGCCTTGTGCTTTGTAATAAGCGTCAACAAGCTCAATCAGATCTTCAGAGCGGCCCGTTTGGCGCAAGTAGCCGAGCGTTTCGTTATCTACAGGGAAGAAGCCGATTGTTGCGCCGTATTCAGGTGCCATATTGGCAACCGTTGCACGGTCAGCAAGGCTGATGTTAGACAAGCCGGGGCCGAAGAACTCGACGAACTTGCCTACTACGCCTTTTTTACGCAAAATTTGTGTTACGGTAAGCGCAAGGTCAGTAGCCGTAGAGCCTTCTGCCAGCTTACCAGTCAATTTGAAGCCGATAACCTCAGGCATTACGAAGTATAGCGGTTGGCCAAGCATACCTGCTTCAGCCTCGATACCGCCAACTCCCCAGCCAACAACGCCAAGACCGTTGATCATTGTCGTATGGGAATCCGTACCTACAAGGGAGTCAGGGTATACAACGGTTTCGCCATCAATTGTTTTCGTAGCGGCAACGGATGCGAGGTACTCTAAGTTAACTTGGTGAACGATACCTGTTCCCGGCGGAACCGCGCGGAAGTTATCGAACGCCGTTTGAGCCCAGCGAAGGAAACGGTAACGCTCTTCGTTACGCTCGAATTCAACTTTCGTGTTATATTCAAGCGCTTCAGGAGTACCGAATGCGTCAACCATGACCGAGTGGTCGATTACAAGGTCAACCGGTACGAGCGGGTTGATTTTCTTTGGATCTCCGCCTGCTTTTTTTACAGTGTCACGCATGGCAGCCAGGTCGACGACGACCGGAACACCTGTGAAATCCTGCAATACGATACGGGCAGGAATGAATGGAATTTCTTTATCTTCGCGTCCGTCAGCCCATGTTGCCAGCTGTTTGACATGCTCAGGGGTAATCGCACGGCCGTCAAATTGACGAACAGCTGCCTCAAGCAAAACTTTGATGGAAAAAGGCAGCTTCGAAATGTCGCCCAGTCCTTGTTCTTCCAGTCCGCCAAGACGGTAGTAAGCAAACGATTTGCCGCCTGCTTCAAGCGTTGTGCGAACCGAATAATGATTTTGTGTTGACATCGTCATTCTCCTCTTTTGAATGTATTTCGTGTTTCATTCTGTGAAACACAATTTCAAAATCGCTATATCTATAGTATATCGTTAAAATGGTCGTTCCGTAAAGACCAATTATGCCCTTTCCGCCTTGTTATCATTATGAAAATGAACTAGACGATTGTTACATGAAACGGCGGTTCCTCTCATATAATGAACCAGTTATTCTGTGTCAATCTGCTCATGCATCACGACAAGGTCAGGGAGGGATTGCGATGCCGCGAACAGGTAACCGGGGACCGGGCAGTCAGGTTCATAAGCGTAATCAAGCTCCGTCAAAACCGATAATGCCTCAGAATAGTCCGCAACAAAAAGTTTCGACGCATGCTGTAGAGAAGCAGCCGTTGCAGCCTGCGGCGCAAGAAGAGCGTCAGGCAAATCGGACGGAACGGACGCGACTGGGGCTGGAGCGTACAAATCAACCTTCGCTGCCCGGCCGGCAGCAGCAGCCGAAGCTGAACTCGCTTTTGCGTTCGTCAGATTATGATCAGTATCGCCAGCAAGGGAAGCATCAGGGCTGGAAATCAGCCGTTCATCGTTACGTAAGCCTGTACAATCAGGCCGAAACGGAGCAGCATGCTGAAGTGTTAACCGATTACGTGACGGACTCCGATCACTGTGAGCGGCTGCGCTGCAGGCTAGAGCGGCTTAGAGAACGTGATCTGCTTCGCGGCGTTCTTCCCGCGGGCAGTGAGACGAAGGCGGAGCTTATTCGCGTGAACGAGTCGCCTAGTGAAGTGTCGGTGCTTATCAGGCTTCACATTAAAAGAAAGATAGAGCAGTCAGGACGGTATTACATGGAGGAACGATCCGAATTTGAACGCCTCTGGCTCGGCCTGTCAGGCGACGGCTGGGATGTAATGCGGGTTGAACCCCTTATTGCAGAGCGCAGGCCGCGCTTCGGCACAACCACCGATGAGAATTGGATGAACGCCGAAGACTATTCGGAAATATTTGGCGATATGTCGACACCGTCAACACCATTCTTAAATTATGACCTATTACCGCAAATCAAACACCGTCCGTCAGGCATTCGTTACAGGAGAGATTTGGCTGCCGCTTATGCGGACCGCTGGTGGAACGAAGGTAACCCGGCTTATGAGCTGTTTGAGGTGAATTGTACCAATTACGTGTCCCAGTGTGTCTTTGCAGGTAATGCCCCGATGAACTATACTGGTAAAAGGGGAACGGGCTGGTGGTACAAAGGCCGGAATAAAGGCGGCGAATGGTGGAGCTACAGCTGGGCGGTTTCTAATGCGCTGACTAATTATTTATCAGGCTCTGGTTCCAAAGCTTCCGGCATGAGAGCCGAGGTTGTTTCGTCTGCTGCAGAGCTTCAGCTTGGAGACGTTATTACGTACGATTGGAATGGCGATCACCGCTTCCAGCACAGCACGATTGTAACCGCATTTGATGCCTCAGGCATGCCGCTCGTTAACGCCAACACCGTATCCAGCAGGCATCGCTATTGGGATTACCGTGATTCTTACGCTTGGACGGAACAGACGAAATATCGTTTTTTTCATATTTCTGATCTTTTGTAATGCAAGAAGTGATGTAATGATGATCTTAATAGCAGTTATGAAATTTATCGTACCGGAGGATGTGCCATGGGGAGCAGAATTAGAGTTGGTTTAGTTTACGGGGGGAAATCGGGAGAGCATGAGGTCTCTCTGCAGACGGCTTTTGCCGTATTGGGCGAGTTTGACTACAGCAAATATGAAATTAAACCTTTCTATATTACGAAGCAAGGCGAATGGAAAACGGGGAATGTGCTTCATTCCCGTCCAGGAGGCGTAGAAGAGCTCCGTTATGAAACGAGCGAGGCGAAGCAAACGGGCTTCGCGCTCGCTCCATTATTTGCAGGCTTGAATGGAGGAGCGGCTTCCGACAGCCGGGAACCTGGCATAGATGTCGTATTTCCGCTGCTGCATGGAACGTTTGGCGAGGACGGCACCATTCAAGGGCTGTTCGAAATGGCAAACATTCCTTACGTTGGGGCGGGCGTGCTTGCTTCTGCCGTCGGGATGGACAAGATTATGATGAAAAAAGTGTTCGCTCAGGAAGGCTTGCCGCAGTGCGTATTCCGTTACTTCAACCGCACGCAATGGGAGAAGGATGCTTCCTTCTTCATCATGGAGTGCGAAGTGGCGCTCGGCTATCCTTGCTTCATCAAACCGGCCAATCTAGGCTCGAGCGTTGGCGTATCGAAAGCTAAAAACCGCGAAGAACTGATTGCAGCCGTTAACTACGCATTCCGCTTTGACCGCAAAGTCATCGTCGAGGAGTTCGTCGATGCCCGCGAAATTGAAGTGAGCGTACTCGGCAACGACGAAGCGAAAGCATCCGTTCCAGGCGAAATTGCACCGTCCAATGAATTCTACGATTACAAAGCCAAATACATCGACGGTAAATCGACCATGCAAATCCCGGCCCGTCTGCCGGACGAAACAACAGATATCATCCGTGAAATGGCTGTCCGCGCATTCCAAGCGATCGACGGCTCAGGTCTGTCTCGGGTCGATTTCTTCCTGCGCAAATCAGATAACCAGCTCTTCATAAACGAAGTCAACACGCTGCCGGGCTTCACTCCATTTAGCATGTACCCGCTCATGTGGAAAGAAACCGGCATTCCATACAAAGAGCTTCTAGACAACCTAATCAACCTGGCTCTTTCCCGCCACGCGGAAAAGCAACGCATAGATTACACCGGCGGCTCGGCAGAATAGTAGTAACAGGCAAACATACGCATCCAGGGCAAGCGTGTCCCACAGGGACGAAAGCGAGCACTGCTCAACCTTATCTAACACGGACCTCTGTATCTCCAACGTTAGTCAGGTGTTGACTTAAACAGGCAGCACAGGCGCACCCAAGGTAAGCGTGTCCCGCAGGGACGAAAGCGAGCACTACTCAACCGTAACTAACACGCGCCTCTGTATCTCCCACGTTAGTCCAATTGCGGGTGTCCAGAGGGTGCAACCCTCGGGGCCCTCCCTTGGAAGGGAGGGTTTGGGTGGGTTCGAAAGCCTTTGAAGCCTTTAAAGGTTTGGTAGTAAACTCCTTTGAAGGCAGGGTAGAAATTTCACTGAAAGAAGGGAAATTAAATGGGTTTCGCAACCGAGTTTAATTCTGTTTGCAAATTCAAGTCCGAGCAAGAGCTGTATGAATTGTTAGAGTATGGACGGGGCAAAATGGTCAAGAGCGGCTTTCGCGTATTTCCGACAGGCCAGAAGGTGATTGCCTACACGCCGACCAATGATGCGATCGCGATTGTCCGCATTTTAGCTTCTATCGCAGAAATTAATTTTCAAGGCGAAGAAGTGACACAAGTGGAGATGGAGCTCGTGAGAAAGCTGACTGAGGAAGAAGCGAAAATTCAAACGGCGCTTGCCTATGAAATGTTTTTTGGGGAACGGGCTTAATCGATGATCGTAAGATTGCGTTTTTAGCACGCCGCGGCAACCAAGTGCAATATACATATCGGTGGAGCATATGGCGACAAGGCTGTAGCCGGAGAGCGGTTTTTCCGTCAGTTCGGCGCCTTGTCGTCTCGTCTTAAGAATCGGATTACTCTCGAAAATGACGACAAACGTTCACGGTAAGTGAAACGCTGGAGACGGCGGAAGCGCGGAGATTACGGTATAAGCCTGGCAGCACCGTCAAGGATCGGCCTTGACGGTGTTATTGCATATAATTCAGCTCGCCGCATTCTACATGCCTATTACGTAATTGAAAGCGGTGATTACTCTCATGGAATGGATACTGCTCGTATTGCTTGGCGTTGTAGCAGCTATGTTCGGCAGTATTGTTGGACTAGGCGGCGGGATTATCATCGTTCCTGTTCTTATGCTGCTCGGTCCTATATTAACGGGCGATACGATTGGTCATGCAACGGCAGTCGGTATTTCGTTAACGGTGCTGGTCGTAACCGCACTCGCATCAACGCTATCGTATGCGAAGCGCAAAATCGTTGATTTTCGCAGCGGCTGGCTATTTTTTATAACAAGCGGTCCTGCTGCCATGATTGGATCAGCATTAACGGGGATGCTGCCGGCAGGCTTGTTCCAGCTCGTATTTGGCGTTTTTATGCTGCTAATGGCAACGCTCTTGGTTGTACGAGACTATATGAAACCGTTTTCGAAGCAATGGCCGATCGTCCGTACGATGACAGACGCGTCGGGTCAGGTGCACACGTACAGCTATGGCATTGTTCCGGCGCTTGCGATCGGCTTTGGCGTTGGTCTCATGTCGGGCTTGTTCGGCATCGGCGGCGGTTCGTTATTTGTGCCGCTTATGGTGCTCCTATTCAGATTTCCCCCGCATATGGCGACGGCGACGTCGATGTTCGTTATTTTTTTGTCATCGATTCTTGGCAGCGGTATGCATGTATGGCTTGGAGAAACGGATTGGCTGCTCGTGCTGGCGCTCGCCCCGGGGGCGTGGATTGGCGGCAAGCTTGGAGCGGCGATTGCTGTGAAAATGAGCGGGAAAGGGCTGCTGTGGCTGCTTAGAATAACGCTGCTGCTGCTGGCGGGCCAATTAATTATCGATGGCGTGAGAACATTTTGACATAGGGAAAATAATCATATGCGAAACTAGACATAAGCTTGAAACGTAATAAAAGTTAACATGGATAAAACGTTCGTGAATTTACATAGAGGGAAGAGTGATAGACCGTGAGTGACCAGAATAACGCTACCGTTATCGGCGGGAAAAGCTTTACTGCAGTCGCTATTAATTGCGCGTCGAAAGCAGGAGAATGGATAAAAACGAAGCTTGGAAATTATGCAAGCCTTGGTATAAAATATTCGTCGCACGACCTGGTTACGGAGATAGACAAAGGCTCGGAACGCTTAATCCGCAATTTAGTTTTGACGCATTTTCCACACCATTCGTTTTTGGGAGAGGAAGGCGTGGAGCCGGGACCGGAAGCTTCGACGCGCGCTTTGGAGGATGTCCGCGAGGCGGAATATTTGTGGATCGTAGATCCGATCGACGGTACAACGAACTTTGTGCACGGTTTTCCTTATTTCTGCGTGTCTATAGCGCTTGCGTATAATGGTGAAGTTATCGTGGGTGTCGTCTATGATCCGATGAGAGATGAGCTGTTTGTCGCGGAAAAGGGAAAAGGAGCTTATGTCCATGGGAAACGGATGCAGGTGTCCAAGGAAGAAACGCTGCGCGGAAGTCTAGTCGCAACGGGGCTCCCAGCCGAACATCAATATGCATTGCCGTTAAACCTGAAAGGCATACAAGCGGTCGCCCCGAAGGTTAGAAACCTTCGGATAGCGGGCTCTGCGGCGCTGCATTTGGCTTATGTGGCTTCAGGACGATTGAGCGGATTTTGGGAAATTGGACTGAACAGCTGGGATTTGGCAGCAGGCTCGCTGCTGATTCAAGAGTCGGGCGGCGTCGTGAGCGATACGTTCGGTAAGCCTTACGAATTAGGGGTGCGCAACGTCGTAGCCTCGAACGGGCTTATACAGGAGGAGCTTATCGCTGCACTGGCTGAAGCGAAAGCAAACGAGTAAAAAATAGAGGACAGCGCTCCGCGATGCTCGCAGGTGCGTTGTCCTTCTCTGTCTTAAGTATGAGGGGAGGATGGAATGGTTATGGCTGTTACGAAACGAATTGCTGCTCTCGTTATGATGTCCGTGTGGCTCAGCGTGCTTGCCGCTTGTGATGATAATGAGCCAACGATTTTACCGCCACCGACAAATGCACCGGCAAACGAAGCGACGAATGCTCCTGCGGACAAGCCTACGGAAACGGCAGCGAATGATCGGGTTGATTCAGACGATCCTCGTGCAGCATATGAGGTAATGGCGGAGGAGCTCCGCGTGCCATGGGTGATCGCCTTCGACGGAGATATCATCTATATTAGCGAGCGCGAAGGCAGCATTGTGAAGGTAGATGGGAAAGAGATGACGCGCCAATCGGTAAATCTGCTTAAAAATGTGCATGGCCAGGGTGAAGGAGGGTTTCTCGGTCTTCTGCTGGCACCGGATTTCGGGCAGTCAAAAACAGCCTATGCCTATCATACCTATGAGGAGAACGGCAGGGTGCTGAACCGTGTCATTTTGCTGAAACAAAACGGAGACCAATGGGACGAGGTAGGCGCTTTGCTTGAAGGCATTCCGGGAGCAGCCAACCATGATGGAGGAAGGATGGCGATTGGGCCGGACAACCTGCTTTATATTACGACGGGAGACGCCCAGCAGAAGGAGCTTGCACAGGACCTGAGCAGCTTAGCCGGCAAAATACTACGGATGACGCTGGACGGCAAAGTGCCTGACGGTAATCCGTTCCCGGATTCTTACGTATATTCGTATGGCCACCGTAATCCGCAAGGGCTCGCATGGAATCAGGAAGGCGTCATGTTCAATTCAGAGCACGGCCCATCAGGCGATCCGGGCGGGCATGACGAGATTAACATTATTGAAGCAGGCGGTAATTATGGCTGGCCGAACATTTACGGAGACCAACAGCAAAAGGGAATGATTACGCCGGTTTTCCATACAGGGGAGGAAGCCATAGCTCCTTCTGGCATGACGATCGATGACAACAACCGTCTGCTGATTGCGGCTTTGAGAGGAGAGGCTCTCTACCGGTATGATCCTGCTACCAAAGCAATGGATGTTGTATTCCAGGGCGAAGGCCGGCTGCGTGACGTTAAAATGAAAGACGGGAGCATTTACGTCATTACGAACAACACCGATGGGCGGGGAACTCCTTCGGAGAACGATGATAGGCTGCTCTTATTGAAAAATGTAAAATGATTTAAAGTTAACGGGATCAAATAAACGAGCAGGCATCATCGCCTGCCCGTTTATTTGGTGTCAATCTATCTCAGAAGTAGCCTGTATGAGTATTCTGTGAATTAAATATAGTAATTATTGGTGCTATCTCAGCTATCGGAGAGATGAGCAGCATAATAGCGGACATTTCGGTTCTTATATCAATCTTCTTTGCTGATCGAGGTTGAAAAAACTACTGATAAGGCCTATTTATTCCGCTATTCTACCGAAACAAGGAGTTTGAGCGAAAGTAAGGCCTATTAATACCGTTAATTTTTGATCTTGAGAGAGATATCAGATACATCTGCAAGAACGCTCGCCTGAGCTGCGCTGCTATAGTCTTGAGAAAGCATAGTTAGCCGCATTAATCGTTGCATCAATATCAGCTTCCGTGTGCGCGGTCGTCATGAACCATGCTTCGTACTTAGAAGGAGCGAGGTTAATGCCTTGATCAAGCATCAGCTTGAAAAACTTGCCGAACAGCTCTCCGTCCGTATCCTGCGCTTCCTCATAATTCGTAATCGGATGATCGCAGAAATGAGCGGAGAATGAGCCGCGAATTTGATTGATCGTCAGCGGAATGCCATTTTGCTTCGCAGCAGCCTGCAGGCCGGCCGCAAGCTTGGCAGCCAGCGCGTCCATTCTATCGTAGATGCCTGGCTCCTGAAGCAGCTCAAGGCATGCGATGCCAGCCGAAATGGAGGCAGGGTTGCCTGCCATCGTGCCCGCTTGATAAGCTGGGCCGAGCGGAGCGACCTGCTCCATTATTGCTCGGCGTCCGCCGTAAGCGCCGATCGGAAGACCGCCGCCGATGATTTTGCCAAGCGCGGTCAGATCGGGCTCGATTGCTTGCTGGTCAGGGAATGCGGCATACGTTTGGGCTGCACCGTAATGAAAGCGGAAGGCGCTTATGACTTCGTCATAGATGACCAGTGCACCAGCTTCGCGGGAGAGCTTGCAGAGGCCCTCTAAAAAGCCTTCATGCGGCATAACCATGCCGAAGTTGCCGACAATCGGCTCAACCATAACGGCCGCTGTATCGTCACCCCAGCGCTCTAACGCAGCCTTTAATGCAGCTAAATCATTAAACGGCACCGTGATCACTTCATTTGCGATGCTGGCCGGTACGCCGGCGCTGTCAGGAATGCCGAGCGTCGATGGACCGGAGCCGGCTGCGACGAGCACGAGATCGGAATGGCCGTGGTAGCAGCCTGCGAACTTTATGATTTTTGAACGCTTCGTATAAGCGCGCGCAACACGAATGGTTGTCATGACGGCCTCTGTGCCGGAGTTGACGAAGCGCACTTTATCGAGCGACGGAATGGCCTGCTTCAGCATGCGGGCTAGTACGATTTCGAGCTCGGTTGGCGTGCCGTAAAGCGTGCCGTTCTGTGCGGCGCGAATAATGGCCTCTGTAATATGCGGATGGGCATGTCCGGTAATGATAGGGCCGTAGGCGGCCAAATAATCGATGTACCGGTTGTCGTCGACGTCCCAAAAATAGGCGCCCTCGCCCCGTTTCATGAACACCGGCGCACCGCCGCCTACCGCTTTGAAGGAGCGCGAAGGGCTGTTTACGCCTCCGACAATATGCTGCAGCGCTTCATCATAAAGCTTTTCGGAAATTGGTCGTTGTAACGTCATGGAAAGGTCCCTCCAAGTGATATTTGAATTTCTTGCAGCGCATAGAAGCTATCCTGTATAAATACAGTAACTTTGCTTTTATATCGTCATAATTATGTTCTATATTGGATAAATCCAATAAGTCTAGACAGTTTATCTCCAATACAGCCTAAAAGACTCCAAATCATTCTTTATAGTGGATGAAATCCAGTATAGTTGCGACCCATGGATGATATTGGCCTTTATATTGGATCAAATCCAATATAAACACTATAAAGGGGCGAGGTTACCTCTTATAGGGTGCGATATGGCATTGGATGGGCTATGTGAGCGCGACCGATGGCCGACCTGGCCAACCTGACCATATCGATGAGAACACTTAAACCGGGTAAGAGGGCAACAAAATACACGCAACAAGCGTGAGCTGTTGCGTGTAGCTGTAACCTATTGTTGTACCTCGTCCGCGGCTGAGTCATCCGAGCTATCACTCATCGCATCGTCAGTCTCGGTTACTGTGTCCGTTGGCTCAGGGACGGTCTCGTCTGATTGGAGCGTCATTTGTACGTACTCGCGCAGCTCGTCTGCGTCGCTTATTCCGATGACGGAAGCGCCGCCGACGCGATCCTCGGCGATCAATTCCATTGGCGGAATTTGTGTAGTGCCGGCCACATGGCTTTTAACGCCAAGCTGACCAAGCTGCAGCATGTCCCTTACGCTCAAATTCATATCCACGTAAGGCTGAACGCTTTCGAGTATTTTTTTCATGCGGATAATGTTCCATGTCGACTGCAGCTCTTTGGAAACCGCCTGCAGGAAGTTACGCTGACGCTCCGTACGGGTGAAATCGCTCATGGCATCATGGCGGAAGCGCACATACTGGAGGGCCTTGTCGCCATCGAGAAGCTGATAGCCTTTTTTGAGATCAATATCGTACCGGTTGCCGTCCGCGTTATCCGTATAATGCATATCCTTCTCGACGTCAAAGTAAATACCGCCAATCGTATCGATCAGTGCTTTGAACCCTTCAAAATCGGTGTATACATAATATTGAATGTCAAGACCGAGCAGGTCGCCAACTGTTTGCATAGCAAGCGGATAATTGCCTAACGATAATGCCGTATTGATCCGTCCGCGGCCATGGCCCTCGATATCAACGTACGTATCCCGAAGGACGGAGAAGAGGTGGGCTTTTTTCGTAACGGGATCAAATGAAGCTACTAATATTGAGTCAGATCTTGCCGTTTGACCCTCTTCTAAACCGCGGGCGTCACCGCCGAGCAGCAAAATGTTGACTCGTTCGGTACCTTCCCATTCGGGAATAGGAACAGGTGAGGCTTCGGGATTATCGTTTGTTGCTGTTTCATTTTCTGAATTATCGAAGTTATCTAGTGCATTATATACGCCAACGCTCCAGTAAATCGCAAACGCGACAGCCGCGCCAAGGATGACTGAGAGACTGATAAAAAACCATTTCCATCGTCTTTTCTTATTCTTCTGTGTACGCATTTCGTTAGTAGTGCTCCTTTCAAGACTGATGATACTTTTAATAAAAAGGGGAAAATTCACATGTAAGCACGGGCTAATATATACCACAGCGAAATACGGATCTCCTATAGTAGGATAACGGAGCCGTTTACGCTAGGCGTTAACTAATGTATGATTACATATCATAAAATTATAAAGCTGAACGGCGCCCAGAATCAAGTTTTATCGTTTTAGGTAAAAAAAGATCGCTATTTCCCAGGAAATGTCGAAGTGAGAGGAGCTTCAATTACCAGATGCCAGCCATTGATGTTAAGGATTTACGCAAGCAATTCAAAGTCCAAAAAAACCGTGAAGGCTTATCCGGCGCGCTCAAGGATTTATTTAAGCGTGAATATAACGAAATAACGGCGGTTAAAGATATATCGTTTCAAATCCCGGAAGGCGAAATTTGCGGCTACATCGGAGAAAACGGAGCCGGCAAGTCGACAACGATTAAAATGCTGACGGGCATTTTGGTTCCAACATCAGGCTATATCAAGGTTAACGGCTTCGTTCCCTACAAGGACCGCGAGAAGTTCGTCGGCGGTATCGGCGTCGTTTTCGGACAACGCTCCCAGCTATGGTGGGATATCGGCGTTATCGAATCTTTCCAGCTGCTGCGCAAAGTGTATCGCGTATCGGAGCAGGACTTCCGCAAGCGCCTGAATGAGCTCGTCGAACGTCTTCAGCTCGGCGATCTGTTGAACCGACCCGTTCGTAAGCTAAGCTTAGGTCAACGGATGCGCTGCGAGCTCGTTGCATCGCTGCTTCATAACCCTTCGATCCTATTTCTCGATGAGCCGACGATTGGCCTGGATATCGTCGTGAAGACGGAGATCCGTGACTTCCTCATGCAGATGAACAAGGAGCAGGGAACGACGATATTGCTGACGACGCATGATCTTCAAGATATCGAGGCGCTTTGCTCCCGCGTTATCATGCTCGATGACGGTCGCATTATTTATGACGGCGGTCTCGATGAGCTGAAAAACCGATGGAGCAAGGGACGTGAAATTCAGTTCCAATTCGCAAGACACACGCCGATTGCGAAGCTGAAGCAATTAACCGAATCATTAGATGTAACATGGTCGCTGGAAAATGATGTAACCGCAAAAATGTGGCTGCCGCATGCGGTTAACGTATCCGACGCGCTGGCACGCGTTGTAGGCGGAGTGGAAATACGCGACATCAAAATTTTCGAGACGAATACGGACGATATTGTCCGCGGAATTTATCAATCGGGTTCCGCTGCCGTTTCGAAGGAGACGTCCCTGTCATGATGAGCGCCTATATCGATTTTATTCGGATCCGCTTTCTCATGATGCTTGCTTATCGCGTTAATTATTACAGCGGCATTATTATTTATGCCATTAACATCGGCGCTTATTATTTTCTATGGCAAGCGATTTACGGAGACAAGGAAACGTTGGCTGGTTTTACCGTGACCCAAATGACGACCTACGTCGCGGTATCGTGGATGGCGCGCGCGTTTTATTTTAACAATCTGGACCGTGAAATTGCGAATGAAATTCGAGACGGCAGCGTTGCGGTGCAGTTGATAAGACCTTATTCTTACTTGCTGGTGAAAATGATGCAAGGCTTCGGAGAAGGACTATTCCGGATGCTGCTGTTTATGGTCCCGGGGATGATTATCGTCTGCCTCATTTTCCCGGTTACGCTGCCGTCGGATCCGATGACCTGGCTCATTTATTTGGTTATGCTGTTTTTCAGCTTTCTTATTAATTCGCAAATTAATATTTTGACCGGGCTGTTCGCCTTTTTCGTTGAAAATAACGAAGGCATGATGCGCATGAAGCGCGTGATGGTGGACTTATTCTCAGGCGTTGTCGTGCCGATCGCTTTTTTCCCGGGCTGGCTGTCCGCCATTATGCAGTGGCTTCCATTCCAAGCGATTACGTATTTACCGAGCTCCGTATTTACGGGGCGGACTCCGGACAGCGAGATAGGACAGGTGTTCGGCCTGCAAGTGATTTGGTTCATTGGACTGCTGGTGCCGATCTGGTGGACGTGGCGCGCCGCCCGCAGACGGCTGTTCGTGCAGGGGGGGTAATCGAGATGATGAGATATGCATCGTTGTTCTGGGAATACATTAAAAATTACGCAAAGACGAGGCTGACTTACCGGGCGGATTTCTGGATCGAGGTGCTTTCGGACCTCTTGTTCCAGGGGATGAACCTTATATTTATATTGATCGTGTTCCAGCATACGCCGTCGCTCGGCGGCTGGTCGGAGGCCGAGGTCGTGTTCGTATACGGCTTCTTCATGGTTCCGTTCGGCGTGTTCAGCACCTTCTTCAGCATCTGGAATTTCAGCGAGCGTTACATTGTAAAGGGCGAGATGGACCGCGTCCTTACAAGGCCGGCGCATAGCTTATATCAGGTGCTGCTCGAAAATGTGGATCCGCCTTCGCTCATTGGTTCCTTTGTTGGTGCTATTATAATGGCGCTCTGCTGGACGCAATTGGACCTGCCGTTCCACCTGCTTGACGTGCTGATGCTTATAGTACTCGTACTTGGCGCAGTGCTGATATACGCAGGGCTGTACACGGCGCTAAGTGCCATCTCGTTTTATTCGGATGCGCCGACCGGCATCGTGCCGCTTATGTATAACATTCAAAACTACGGCCGTTATCCGGTTAACATTTATAACAAAATGATTCGTTTCGTGCTAACATGGCTTCTGCCGTTCGCATTCGTCGGAGTTATTCCGGCATCCTATTTCCTCGAGAAAAAGGCGGATGACCTGTCACGGCTGGCGATGATGACGCCTGTCATGGGCATCATCGTTTTCTCGCTTGGTTTGGCGCTCTGGAATCACGGGGTAAAAAAATATCGCGGGGCGGGCTCGTAAACCCGCCAATTCACATCTGGGATGAGATAGTAATGGAGGTAAATATGACACAGCCGCAAGTGGGTGAGATGGCACCGGATTTCGTTTTGCCGGCATCGAACGGGGAGAACGTTTCATTAAGCGATTACCGTGGGCGCAACGTCGTTATTTATTTTTATCCAAGGGACATGACGCCGACGTGCACGCAGCAATCTTGTGATTTCCGGGATGCGAATGCGGAAATGCTTAAGCATAACACGGTTATCCTTGGGATCAGCACCGATACAGTGAAGTCGCATCAACGCTTTATTGAGAAAAAAGAGCTGCCGTTCCTGCTTCTCTCCGATACGGAGAGGACGGTATGTGAACAATACGGTGTTTGGCAGCTCAAGAAGCTGTATGGCAAGGAGTATATGGGCATTGTCCGTTCGACTTTTCTAATCGATGCGGCAGGGAAGCTCATCCGCGAATGGCGTAAGGTGAAGATTAAGGGCCATACGCAGCAGGTGCTTGAAGCGGTGGAGCAGCTGCAGGCAGAGACGGTGAATTGATCGCCATAAAATAATGAATGCAAAGAAGCGTATCCGGCTGTTACAGCTGAATACGCTTCTTTGTCGCTTCCGCCGCTTGTGCAAGAGTAAAATATTGGGGGCAGGAAACAATAGGAGGGTCTATTTTATCGGGTAAATGGGTTGATACCGAATACTCCCTAAGTGAAATGGTTAATATTATCCATTGACATAATGCTAGTACATTTATACAATATGGTTTTGTTTGACCGATAGGGGGTTATCCAACTGATCAAGCTACATAATATCAGAAAGTCTTACCGTCTAGGCGCGGTTTCGGTAGAAGCGGTTCGGGATGTCAGTTTGACGGTTCAAAAGGGTGAAATATTCGGCATCATCGGCCATTCGGGCGCGGGGAAAAGCACGCTGCTGCGCTGCGTCAATCTGCTCGAGAAGCCGACATCGGGAACGGTGACGGTAGGAGGCGTGGAGCTGACCGGATTGTCTGAGCGGCAGCTTCAGACTCAGCGTCGGCGCATCGGGATGATTTTTCAACATTTTAATTTACTATCCATGTCTACGGTTCGCGATAATATCGCCTTTCCGCTCGTGCTGGCGAAGCTGTCCAAGACCGAGGTGAATAAGCGGGTGGACGAGCTTCTTAAGCTTGTTCAGCTGGAGCAGCATGCAGATAAATATCCGGCGCAGCTGTCAGGCGGACAAAAGCAGCGGGTAGGCATTGCCCGCGCGCTTGCGAACAATCCTGACGTGCTGTTATGCGATGAGGCAACGTCTGCGCTTGATCCGCAAACGAAGAAATCGATATTAGCTTTATTGCTCGATATTAACGCGAAGCTGGGCATTACGATATTGCTCATTACGCACGAAATGAATGTTATCCGCTCCATTTGCGATCGCGTAGCTGTCATTGATCAGGGTGAAATTGTCGAGATGGGCGAAGTGCTTCATGTATTTCTGAAGCCGGAGCATCCGGTGACGCGTGATTTTGTCGCTCAAGTGGCCGACAGCGGAGCAAATGGACAGCTGCTTCATCAGCGGACGGGCCGCCTGCTGCGCATGACGTATATCGGGGAATTGACTTATGAACCTATTCTTTATAATGCAGTGAAGCCGACAGGTGTACAGTTTGCGATCCTGCAAGGAACGGTCTCGCGAATGAAGCAGACGCCATACGGTCAACTCATTGTTGAGTTGATCGGAAGCGATGCCGAGGTTGAGAGCGTCATTGCCGTTCTGCGCGATGAAGGACTGGAGGTTGAATCGGTATGAGAGGCAGAGGCATAGGCTTTGAAAATGTTCGTTGGCCGGAAATTTGGGAGGCGACGAATGATACGCTATTCATGATGGCGGCATCGCTCGTGTTCACGATTTTGTTCGGGTTAATTATCGGTGTCATTTTGTTCCTAACTTCGCGCAGACAGCTGCTGCAGCAGCCCATTGTCTATGGCATGCTCTCTTTAATCGTTAATATTCTGCGTTCGGTTCCGTTTATTATTTTGATGATTATGATCATGCCCGTAACCAAGCTGATTACGGGAACGACGCTAGGCGTGGAAGGCTCGATTCCGCCGCTCGTCGTAGCGGCGACGCCTTTCTTCGCGAGGCTGGTGGAAACGTCGCTGCGCGAGGTGGATCGCGGAGTCATTGAAGCGGCGCAGGCGATGGGCGCATCGAAGTGGGATATTGTCCGGCGCGTCCTGCTGCGTGAGTCGAGGCCGGGACTGCTGGCTGCGGTAACGATAACGGCCGTGACGCTCGTCTCCTATACGGCGATGTCGGGCGTTATCGGCGGCGGCGGGCTTGGTGACTTAGCGCTACGATACGGCTATCAGCGGTTTCAAACCGATGTCATGTTCGTCACCGTAGCTTTGCTGATCGTGCTCGTTCAAGTGCTGCAAACGGTGGGCGATATACTAGTGCGCCACTTCAGCAGGAAATAGGTTATTAAAAGAAAAACAACAGGAGGAATGAATGATGAAAAAGACAGGTTATTTAGTTGTGATGATGATGCTTATGCTCGCTTTGGCGGCATGCGGTCAAGATAAGAACGCCGGTAACAATGCGAACGGAGCAGAGGTTAACCAAGGAGCAGGAGGAGAAACCCCTGCTGAGGTAACCTTGAAAGTAGGCGCATCACCGGTGCCTCATGCAAAAATTTTGGAGGTTGTACAGCCTATTTTGAAAGAGAAAGGCGTAAACTTGGAAATCATTGAGTTTAATGATTATGTACAGCCGAATACACAGCTGTATGAAAAACAGATAGATGCGAACTTCTTCCAGCACACGCCTTATTTGGAGCAGTTCAACAAAGACAAAGGCTACGATCTCGTTAACGTTGCCGGCGTTCATATCGAGCCTTTTGGCGCGTACTCGAAGAAGGTTGAAAAAGCTGAAGAACTGAAGGAAGGCGCTACGGTTGTTATCCCGAACGATCCGTCGAACGGCGGACGCGCGCTTGCCCTTATGGCAGCAAACGGATTGATAACGCTGAAGGAAGGCGTTGGCGTAAATGGTACTGTAGCGGACATTACGGAAAACCCGAAGAAGCTTGATATTAAAGAGGTTGAAGCTGCGACGCTGCCGCGCGTATTGGACGAAGTAGATCTGGCGCTTATCAACACCAACTACGCTCTTGAAGCTGATCTTGTGCCGACAACGGATGCCTTGTTTATCGAAGGCAGTGACTCCCCGTACGTGAACATTCTCGTATCCCGTCCGGACAACAAGGACTCCGATGCGATGAAGAAGCTTGCAGAAGCGCTTCGTTCCCCGGAAGTGAAAAAATTTATTGAAGACAATTATAAAGGCGCGATTGTTGCTGCATTTTAAGCGCTGAAGCAATAGGAAGAAGCGTCCCTGCCGGTTGGCGGGGGCGCTTTTTTTGTTTGTGACTTAAACAGCTTAGTAGTCTATATAAGCCCATTGATACTGAAAGCGGGGGAGTGTAGTGAGGGGAAACTCACTATTGATAAGGTGTTCCTCATTCAATTTCTGTCGCAGATAGAAGGAGGATAAATTAATGAGGTAAATCTCATTCGCCGTGAAGCTGGCTTCATGGGGAGTGAGGTTTGCCTCACTATTTTGGTAGAGGAGTAAAATAGCGCGCTAATTTGTGAGATTTACCTCACAGTATAGTGAAGATCCCTCATAACTTTAGAGAGAGCCTTGAGAGCCTTGTAAAATAGGTGCTCCTCACGGAAACCATTGCAGTTTGTGCAATGGTATCGATGTTGAGCGGATACACTCTAGCTTCCATTGTAGTTTGTACAATAGAATAGGCCCGATCGTGCCTAAATTGAAGAAAAAGAGCTAATTCCATTGCATTTATGCAACGCAGCTCTACTTTTAAGACTCTATGTGAGGTTTCTGTTGTAGAAAGTGCAGCTGCAGCATGAAGGAGCTTCATCCGACGGCAATCGTCAGGAAGTGCTGCAGCATCAAGAAGCGATATCTGGCGACAATCGTCTGGAAGTACTGCATCATCAAGGAGCGACATTCAGCGCATCCGGCAGAAGTGCACAGCATAAAGGAGTGAATATTCGGCAGCATCGGATGCCGGTCTATTAATTGCGCATTGATCCAAGTGTGAATTTATTTGGCCAAGTCATTTACTAGAAACGCCGCTCATATAATCTACCAGAATGCTCAGGCAGTTCATTTTCGGAGGTAGAGAAGGGTGGCAGGGTGGATGCGGCAGATAATGCAGGCGGCAATTTGTGTGATGTTCGTATGGTTTGGCATGTTTGATCTGGGAGGTTGGGCGGTTTATAAGGGCGAAGCAGCGAGTGAGGCAGGGGCCGTTCCGGCTTCGATGTCTGCTGCTTCCGTTTCCTATTATGAAGCGCAGCCGTTATTAACCGAGCCGGTATCCTATGAATCTGGCAAAGAGCTGGAGCGGGAGAAGCCTGTTGTGAAGGCAGCCGCTCTTCCGAACGATAGAGTCGAAGCGGCACCGCAAGAGCCGAATCAAAAGGTAGTTTATTTGACGTTCGATGACGGCCCGAGTAAAAATACGGAGCATGTGCTTAGTCTATTGAAGAAGGAAGGCATACAAGCGACGTTCTTCGTGCTTGGGGAGCATGTGCTGGAGCAGCCGAAAATCGCCAAACGGATCGCACGGGAAGGTCATTCGATCGGCAATCATACCTTTAATCATAAATATGAGAGATTATACAGCAGCTTTACCGAGTTTGCGGATCAAGTGATGAAAACCGATGAAGCGATCTACCAGACGACGGGCGTAAGAACGACGTTGTTTCGGGCGCCTGGCGGAACGTACAGCAATTTTGACCAAGGCTATTTCGATGCGATGGCGGCTGCCGGCTATCAGGTGCATGACTGGAATGTGGACAGCGGAGATTCGAAGCGGCGCGGCGTACCGGCCTCCGAGATTATCGCAACGGTGAAGGGCTCCAAGCTTGCCGATAAGCTTATCGTGCTGCTGCATGACAGCGCCGGGCACGAGGAGTCGGTAAAGGCGCTGCCTGCTATTATTAAATACTATAAAAGCAAAGGGTATTCTTTTGCCCCTTTAACGGATAAAGTCGAGCCTATTCAATTCACAGTGGCCAAAAAACTGAAGTGGAGCAGGGCGAAGGTTACGGAGTCGCAAAGGACGAAGCTGGCGCAATTTTCGGAGGCGCTGGGCCGCAGCAGCCGGAAGGCGCAAGCTGAGCAAGCGGAGCAAGCGGAGCAAGCTGAGCAAAAGGAGCCTGTCCTTATTTTGCATCGCGGCGAGGAACGGCTGGAGCTTCAGCCGGCGGAATACGGAGTGAGCAAGGGGGCTATCGAGGTATCGCTGCTGAAGTTGACGGAATGGATCGGCGGAATCGCGGAGACGGATTTGGATAATGACGTCATTGAAGCTTATATGAATGGAAACCGCGTGCTTTGGCTGACGGATCCGGCTGACAGGCCGTCCAATCAGCCTGCCGAGCAGATCGTGGTTCCGGTTCGTGAGACATTGAAAAAATTCGGTATCGGAATTACAAGCTTCGTATATAACGATGAGCAGCGCGAAATATGGATAACGGAGTAGAGGAGTGGGTTTCTAGCAGGTCTAAATAGAGTGAAAGCTGGGGACACTGAAAAATAGATAGATTTATTTTTCAGGAGGCGAATTATTAGATGATTACTCCCCAATTTTCAGAGGATGCGAAAGAAGAACGTTATAGCCATTGGCCGGAAGCTCCGCAGGTGCTGCTGCACCGCTTGCTAGTAAAGGTAGAGAGCGTGTTGCTAGGAAAGCAGCAAGTTATTAAACATACACTGACAGCCCTGCTGGCAGGAGGCCATGTGCTGCTGGAGGACGTTCCCGGCGTCGGGAAAACACTGCTTGCGCAAGCATTCGCCCGCGCGGTCGGCGGCGATTTCAAACGAATCCAGTTTACGTCCGACATGCTGCCGGCAGATATTGTAGGAGGAGTCGTGCTCGATACGCGTACGAGCGAGCTTGTCTATCGTCCCGGTCCGATCATGGGCAACGTCGTATTGGCGGATGAAATTAATCGCACGTCGCCGCGCACCCAGTCTGCCTTGCTTGAGGCGATGGAAGAGAAGCGCGTCACTGTAGAGGGTAAGACCCGCAAGCTGCCGGTTCCGTTCATGCTGATCGCAACGCAGAACCCGCTGAGCTTCGAAGGAACGAACACGCTGCCGGAAGCACAGCTGGACCGTTTCATGATGCGGCTTACGATCGGTTATCCCGGATCGGCGGAAGAGAAGCGGATGCTGGAGCAGTATGCCGACGGCAACCGGATAGAGCCGGAACGGCTGCGTCCCGTCATCGCAACGGAGGAATGGCTGCAGATGCAGGCGGAAACCAGGCAGACGCATATGCATCCGGCACTGCTCGACTATATGGTTCAGGTTGCTGAAGCTACGCGCCGCGCGCCGGAGGTGCTGTTAGGGCTTAGTCCGCGCGCCTTGCGTGACTGGCTGAGAGCTTCGCAGGCGAATGCCTATATGGAAGGCCGCGGTTATGCGGTGCCTGATGATTTGCTGGTAACGGCTGACGCTGTTTTGCCGCATCGCTTATCGCTCCGATACAGCGCGGCTGCTACCGGCGCCGACGCGGTGAATGTGATTAGGCGGACGATTCGGGAATGTCCGTTTCCTGCAGCATTAGGGAGCGGTTTTGGAAGCGGGAAACGCCGATGAATGCCTATTTTCAAGACGGATTACTAGAAGATAACGAAGGTGAGCTGCAGAGCATACAGACAGAGAGACAGCGTGATTCGCAGCGCTTGGACGGTGCTGATCATGCAAGCGCGCAAGACGCGGCCTCGCGACATGCAAATGAGAAGGGGGCCTCAGACCCTGCAAATGTGGGGAACGAAGGTATCTACCGCACGAGATGGTTGGCCTGGTCGGCAATAGCGGTGGGCTGGGCATTCGGCTTGGCTGCCGTGCTGCTGCGCGGCGGCGCGGTAGAATGGTTTTTGACCAGCGTACTCAGCATGATTATTGTCATTAGCGGAATAGCGCCTGCTATTGCCGCCGCCGGCTTGACTGCCGTACGCATGTTGACACGTCAGGAAACGATGGAGGGCGGGAAGATTGAGGTTCAGTTAACGTTGAAGCGCTCCTATCTCGTTCCGCTTGTTTGGCTGGCTCTACGGGATGAAACGGTTAACGAAAGCTCGGCTGCAAATCAGCGAGTTAGCTATCGAACGGTTTTCGCTCCGCAGCTCCGGAAAGAGGCAACGATACATTATACCTTAAACAACCTGCGGCGGGGACGGCATCCGTTTGGTCCTGTATCGATTACGATTGGAGATTGGCTTGGTTTAACGGCTATTCATAAACGGCTCGAGTGCGAAGCAGCGTTTGTCGTGCTGCCTGGTTTACCGCAAGCTGAGCTTATGGATGCTGAGGAACGAGTTGGCGGTTACGTCGCTTCAAAGCAGAATTCGTCGCCGGCCGGCGTTTCTGTCGATCATCGGGGAGAGGTAGGGCGACAGGAAATAGCAGCCGCAGTGCGAGCTGCGGGCATAGGACCGGACAGCCGTCCTTATCGGGAGGGCGATTCACTGCGCCACTTGGATTGGAGAAGCGCTGCCAAAGGGCGGAGCTTACAAACGAAGATCTTTCCGCCGGAGCAGCCTGCCCAGACATTTATCGCCGTAGATACGGCCGCTTCAGCCTATGACCGCGATGATCGGTTGTTCGACGCTTGTATCGGCTGGGCTGCGCATGCCGTGCGGCAGGCAGCGGCCTCGGGCGGTGCCGTTACGCTGCTCGCAGGACAAGGAGCAGCAGCCGTGAAGTCGCAAGCAGAGACGATAAAAGGGAGTCAGCACGAATCTAATGAGCCGTTCCGGATGATCCATTCGTCTTGGAATGGGGAACTGAATGCTGGTCTATCAGACATGCTGCATGAAATGGCTTTGCTGCGGGCGGATGGAAAAGAAGCAATGACAGGCAGTCTCGTTGACGGAAGCAACCGGCTTATGCGCGGAGGTACGATACTTGTGTTTACTGCCGATTGGAGAGGCGGAAGAAGCTGGGGAGAGCTGGCAGGCTATGCGGCGGAACGGGGCTGCAGGCTGGAGCTGTTCATCGTTACGCGGAGCAGTGTGCCATCCTTCGCTATGCGCGAGCAGCAAAAGTGGCTGGAGAGCGGCGGCGTCAAGGTGACGTGGCTGAATGTCCCTGCGGGCATGAACGTGCTCCCATACGCTGAGGAAGGAGGGGACGTACATGACTACGCATAAGGATGACAGTTCAGCTAAGAGGGAAAAAACGGTGAGGCATGGTCTCGGCAGTATGGTCGTTCAAGGACTGCAGCGAAATGAGTCGGCAGATGATTCGATTGCTTATCGGTTTGTCACGAGTCTATTGCTGTTTGGTCTGCTGGCCGAATGGCTGCTGCCTTGGGTAAATGCAGGACAGTGGTCGGTTATTTATCATCCTGAGCCATTGCTCCTCGTCATTGGCTGCATCATACTGGCAGGTCTCTTTCGTATACCGCTGGCAGTTACGTTTTTTTTAAATACTGTACTCTGTGTACTCAGCTTGATGTGGTTGTATAAAGGGTCAGATCAGAGCGAGCTGCAGTGGTTGATCGGATTCCCGGCTATGCTTAAGGATCATGTACTGTTGATCATGGAAAATGGTCTGTGGGCCATGTCCGGAGAGCTGCGGACCTTGCTGTTGTTTATAGGCTGGGCAATGCTTGCCCCCGCTCTTCAATCGCTTTTATGGATGCGTCAGAATGCGCTCGGCCTGGCAGGCCTTACGGTCATATACTTAATTACGCTTCATGTATGGCTTGGCTTAGATGTCATGGGCGGTTTGATGCGGACGGTGGCGGAGGGACTGCTGCTTGGTGCTATCGTGTCTGTGCCGCGGGTACAGCGGATTTTTGAGAGCGGAGCCGGTAAGCTGAAGGGGCTGGATATGCGCTGGGTGGCGGGATCGGTTTTTGTCGTGCTGACCATACTTGGCTGCGGGCTGTTGTTTGCGAACGGGCGAGAAGCATCTATGCCGCCGGCGGGCTGGACAACGTCAATAACAGATCGATTGGAAAATGCCATGAGCTCTCTTGGCCATGACGAGGGTGCTGTCACCGTAATGCGGCAAACAGGAATGGATCGCTTGGGAAGCGCAATGACCGGCTACGGCTTTGATGATAGGGAGTTAGGCGCGCCGGTACGAAAGGATAATAGCGTTATTTTTACGGGCAGTTCTGAGGTAGAGGCTTATTGGCGGGGAGAATCGAAGCGTCTATACGATGGCCGCGGCTGGAGCCAAGACTGGAGCAGCCCGGTGCTGCTGCCGGTTCGCGCTTCCGATAGAACGGCACAGGCAGCAGCTGACGCAGGCGCAGACGGCTTGAAACTCGGACCGGTCATTCGTCAAACGGTTGTATGGACGAATCCGACGGCGGCGATGCCTTTGTTTACATCCGGGTTATACGGACGAGTGACTGATTTTGTAGCGGCTGATCCGCGCAGGAAGCTGGGCAGCTTTGTATACAATGCGGAGACCAGTTCCTTGTATGCACAGTCCGAAACGACAAAAGTGGAGCAATATACGGTGGAAAGCGTGCTGCCGGTTACGGATGGAGCGCAGCTGCGTGCTTTAGGCGGCGATACGAACGGTAAAATGGTCTCGGGAGAGGGAGTAGAGCAGATTGACAAGGGAGTTCAGGAGATAGGCGAGAGGGTTCAGGAGATTGGCAAAGGAATTCAGCCGACAGGCGATGTTGCTGTTGAAGAGCTAAAGGCGGAGCTTGAGCCTTACTTGCAGCTGCCGGATTCTCTTCCTGGCCGGGTTGTGGCTTTAGCTTCAGAAATTGCGGGCGGCGGGGTAACCAGAAGGTATGATCAGGTAAAGGCTATTGAGGATTATTTGCGCGACAGCTATACCTATACGTTAGAGGACAGCGCGGTGCCGCCGAAAGGTGCCGATTTCGTCGATTACTTCCTGTTTGAACAGCGCAAAGGCTACTGCGTGCATTTCTCGTCGGCGATGGTTGTGCTGCTGCGCACACAAGGCATTCCTGCAAGATGGGTTAAGGGCTTCACGTCCGGCACGCCGGCTCAGGATAGCTCGTCAGTTGAAGGCGCGGCTGGTGAGAGCGGGAGTGAACAAAGGAGATCCAAGCTGGTAAACTACGAGGTACGTGGTTCTGATGCGCATGCGTGGGTTGAGGTTTATTTCCCAGGCGCAGGCTGGGTGCCTTTTGATCCGACGCCGGGATTCAGCGGCGTCGTCAATGTCGCGTCCGCCGCTTCTTTGGGCGGCGCGTCTGATGCTCCCGCGACCGAAACAACGGGAGCAGGTTTGGCAGGCGAAGCGGGCGAAGCCGGCGGAGCTGGTGCTGGCGGCGAGGCAGGCTTTGCTGGCCTCGCCCGCTGGTTTGAGGCGGCGGCGGAGCAAGCCGCCTCTACAGCTGCGCGAGGGGCAGACGCCCTCGCGCAGGCGGCGCAGAGCGCCGCCAAGGGCGCAGCGGCGGCATCGCCCGCCGCTGTAGGCGCCGCAGGCGCGGCCGCGCTAGCGTTCGCGGCCGCGGCAATTGCTGCGGCGCAGCGCCAGCGGCTGCGTCTTGCGCTGGCGCTGCGCCGCTATGGCGCGGCACACGCCGACGTCGCAAGGCTCGTCGGCGCAGCCGCGCCAGCTGCCGGCGGCGCAAGCGATTCGCCGCGCCGCAGCAGCCCTGATCCGTCACAGGTTCAGGTGACGGATCAACAAGTCCCGCAAGGCGCACAGACGCGCTTGCGAATGACCGTCGCGGACGAGGAGCTTGCGCCGCGACAGTCCAAAGCGCGCGGGCGCGGGCATACATCCGCGACGCGCGACGCGAATGCGCATCTGCGCGCCAGCTTTATCGCTGTCGCTGCTGCGCTTGCGCCGCTGCTGCATCGCCGATTGGGCGTTCACGCGCCTAGACTAACGGCGCGTGAATACGCAGCGGCTGCCGGGCCGGCGCTCGCAGCAGAGCAGCAGGATGCGCTGCGCAGGCTTACAACCTGGATCGAGGAGGCTGAGTTCAGCCCTCCAGGCCAGTGGACGGGCGCACCAACGCCATCCGCGCTCCGCAACGTGCTGCGGGTGCTGTACAAACGGCCGCTGCACAAATCAAAGCCGTCGTCCGCGCTGCAGCCATAGGAGCAGGGTAAGCACATATAATTGCTTAAACACCAAATAAACATTCTATCCGCTAGATGCACCACTGCTGCACAATAAGCGCGAATTCACTCTTACTGTCTTCACACGCTTGTTACTTGGGAGCAATTAGCGAGATTTTGCGATTGATACTCTCAACCGGGAGAATGAGGTGCAAAAATACACCTCATTCCTCCTTTCTATCGACCTTTGGCGAAAAGAGGTGCAAAAATGCACCTCAATCCACCCATCTACCGGCATATGG
>JBNJJW010000023.1:0-105237 GCA_051750645.1 Bacillota bacterium
TGTAACTATATCCGAAGCCGTTGCGGTCCAACTCGCCCGAGAGTTGTATACGTTAAACTCTGCGATGGACCACCAGTTACCCGCACTGCCGGTATTGACGACCTTGATGTAGCGAGCTGTCTGCGATTCGAAGGCGGCCAGTTGGACTGCTTGGCCGTCTGCTGCAATGGAAGAAACCTTGGTCCATTCGGTATTATCCATAGATACGTATATGTCTGCGCCTCGCGAATAGTCGTCGGTACTGTTGCCGGAATTCAACAAGATCTTGTTGAAGGTCTGCGCTTGCCCCATGTCCACAGTAATCCATTGACCATTATACTGCCCTGTTCCGGAGCTGTACCGAGTGTTAATAGTGCCATCCAGCATGTTTTCGGGATTGCCATCGCCCCACGGAGTTATATCCTTAGCTGTTCCAGTCCAACCCGTCTTCGACAGCGCAGCGGGCAGACCTTTGACGTTGAATGAAGATCGGCCTGCATATGATCCGTCGCTTCCATAGACAGAAACCGCAACCGACCCCGATTGAAGTCCGTCCGGAACGTAAGCGATGATGCTCGAATCTGACCAACTGCTTATGTTAGCTGGGATCGATCCGAAATTGACCATACCCAGTCTCTGTACGTCACCGAAGTTAGTACCGACGATCGTAACCTTATAGCCCACTATGCCTTCGTTCGGCGTCAAACTGCCGAAGGCCGGAGTCGGGAAGCTTGACGAATCCTTCGTTGTGAACATCGCTGAGGTTCCGTCAGGGAGCGTATAGGTAAACGAGCTATCAGTGGATATCGGGAAGCTTTGGCTGCTGCCGGTTCCATTGTATACTACGGTAACCTGCTCTCCTTCTGGGCTGGTCCAATTCTGCAGCTCGAGGCCGTTTGATACTTCTGTCGGTGCAGCGAACGAACCGGTTTCATTCGAAGACCCGTACACATTGATTTCACCGATGGACCACCAGAAACCGCTTGTTCCGGTACTGACGACGCGAATATACTGTGCCGTCTGGGTTGGCAGCGTGATAGTTATATCTCCTATGCCCCCGCTGCCTTGTGCAATCGCGCTGCCCCAATTGACGCCATCATTTGAAACATATACCTGATATTTAGTAATGAAGTCGAAGGAACTGTTTACGCCGTTTTCAAGGACGATTTGATCGATGCTAGTAGGGCTTCCCAAATTGACCTGATACCAGTCGCCGTTCTTCAACCCATGCCCGGTGGTCCATCTTGTGTCGAGATCGCCGTCGATAGCGTTCAGAGCTGCATCCCCGGCCGCATTCCCGGTCCCATTCCCAACCGAGTTCGACGAAGCCGTGACGGTCCACCCGCTGCGGTCCAGCACCGTTCCTGCTGTCTGGATAGAAGCTCCGACCGGAAGGGAATACGTGATCAAGCTATTTTCGGTAGGGATGGTATTCTGATATTCCAGTAATGCCGGATCGTAGGTTATAATAGCCGAATCAGAAAATCTAAAGTCATATGTCGCATCCGTGACACTGGCCGCTGCAGGGGTAGTGCCGCTCTGCTGAGGTCCCTCCCACTTAAACGTTACGGCATTGCCGGCGTTCAAGGTGTAGTCGAACGATTGTGTTCCGTCTGCAACGCTGAAGGTCTTCGAGTCGCTTCCCGAGTTATACGCAATCAGAACCTTCGATCCATCCGGGTTCTGGAACGCAACATTCTCTATGCTTCCTTCTCCAAAGGTATTCGAGTAAATTCGATAGGCTCCTGGCTTTACAAACTTGCTGGCATGAGCGAGTGCGTAATAGTCTACATTGTAGGATACTTCTCCACTATCCGGATCAATAGTAGTCAATCCGCGAACCCAAGCTTCACCATCCGTGTCGCTGTTGAGCGGACCGCCATCGGTGTCAAGTGCAATGTTCCATAGAACCACTCCGTCCGCCCAATTGCGCATACCATTGATGATCCAAGTATTAAGTGAATCATAAAACGCTTCCTGAGTATTTGCTTGCCAAATACCACCTGTTGCTTCCGTGATAAAATTGCGTTTACCTGGATAGTCGTTGTGGACTAGAGTTTGAGAAATGGGGTTGCCGCTATAGATGTGCCATCCAGTTCCATAGGTGTACTCGGAGGCAGAAGGATAGCTAAAAATCTTCTCGGGATACGAAGGCACATCCCAGTTGTGATCCCAAGCTAAAATCTTCGTGGTTATTTGGTTATCCTCAAACGCCTGGCCGATCTCCTGAATCAACTGGGTTTCCTGATAAGCGGAGAGGAACATGCCGGGATAGGTAGGAGTGCCCATTGGTTCATTTTGCGGTGTAATATAAGATATTGGCACACCGGCATTATCGAAAGCTTGCACGTACTTTGCAAAATAGTTTGCGAGCGCAGAATAGTACTCGTCCTTAAGAGTACCTCCTATCATAGAATCAGAGGTCTTCATCCAACCTGGCGGGCTCCACGGAGTTGCCATGATTTTCATAGAAGGGTTAAGCGAAAGAGCCTCCTTCAATGCCGGAATGATGTAATCCTCATCATGCTCGATAGAGAAGTTGGACAGCGTCGGATCCGTTTGTCCCGTCGGCATGTCGTTATAGGAGTAATTACCGGATGCATTGAAATCCGTAGCGCCCATCGGAGTGCGGAGCAAGCTAAGGCCGATGCCTGATGATGGATTAAACAGATTATTCATCAGCTTCGTGCGTTGAGCATCCGACATCTTGTTCCTGATCAGCCAAGCGGAAGAGTCGGTCATGCCCGCCCCAAAACCTTCAACTTGTTGATACTTGCGTCTTTCGTCAACCTGGATCGTCAGCGGGTTAGTCGTTTGCTTTGTTTCGAATAACACATCGCTTTGGTTGGCAAGCCACTTGTTGCTCGATACGTCTGTCAGCCAAACCTTAACAGAATTGCTTTCTGCAGCTTGGACTGGATAGGATGGTATGAAAACAAGGCTCATACACATCACAGTCACTAATAGAAGAAGAAAAGATTTTTTTGTTTTGTTCATGTTTGTTCTCCTAACAGTAAGAGATTGTTTGGTTATGAATCATAGCCTCGAAGAAATTGAAAACGCTTCCACGGATCAATGAAAATCGGGAGGCGATGTCTTGATCAAAATATCATCACCCCCCAGAACAACTATAATTTATATATCCTAACTTTATAGGGGATCTCGTTCTTCCCGTTACAAAAAAATGATAATCCTAATGAGGATGAGGACGGGTAAATTAAATCTGTAATCACGATAAGACCATCGTTCGCAAATACTTCCACCGATGCGCGGTCTACAATAATACGCAGCTGCAGACACTGCAGATCTGGCGGCAAGACAGCCTGATGTTTGCCAGTGAAATGCTCATGAAAATCAGCGGTTCCCGAACGAGTGCGGTCTACATATACGGCCGAATCCTTCACGGAATAACCTGCCGCTGTTTCTTCCAGTTCCGAGGTTCTTAATTTAAACCCAAAGGAGTCAATGCCCTCTACAGGCTCAAATTCGGCCACAATTTCATACGTTTCCAGCTGATGGTTCTTCAACAACAAGTTCAGCTCGTTTACAGCTTCCCCTTCCGCCTCTACAAGTGGAATTCTGAACTTTTCCAGTTCCATCACAGGACGTTGAATCAATGCCTCTTCACCATTCCTCGATTCCAGTGTAAGCTCTCTTGGAACCGTCATGGCGCCCCTCCAGCTTTCGGTAGGAGTCGATCTCGCATATTTCCAATTACTCATCCAGCCGAGATAAATTCGGCGTCCGTCTTCTTCCGGTATGTCCGACCAACTTACGCCCGCATAATTGTCCCTGCCATAATCAAGCCAGCGAACGGTTTGGGAAGCTTCATCCGGTACGAAGGCACGACCGTCGAAATGCCCGGTGAAGTACTGGGTTCTTGAACCTTCCTTGATGTGAGGCTCGTCTCCAATGCTTACAAGCAAGACCCATTTCCGTTTCGTTCTATCCCCATCAACAGGTAACGCGAACAAATCGGGACATTCCCAGACTGCGTCATGGGAACCGATTCCTTTACCGAATTCGCTGCAAAAGCTCCATTCTTTTAAATCTGGCGAATGGTACAGGCAAACCGTTTGGCCGCAAGCGAGAACCATCACCCATCGCTTCGATTCCTCATGCCAGAAAACCTTCGGATCCCGAAAATCACGATAGGTGTCGGAAGTGACAACCGGATTGCCCTCGTATTTGATCCAGGTCCTGCCACAATCTTTGCTATAGGCAATACTTTGGCTTTCCTTTAGTGCCAGCCCGGGATTATGGTGAGTGAAAATAGCTACAAGGCCAGGCTTTCCGCCGAAAAAACCCGTTGTATCATTCCAATCCACCACAGCGCTGCCCGAAAAAATCATACCCTTCTCATCTGGCGCTAGCGCTATAGGGAGGTGTTCCCATGTCATGAGATCCCTGCTTACCGCATGTCCCCAATGTATAGCTCCAAAGTCCGTTCCGTACGGATGGTGTTGGTAGAAAAGATGATATTCCCCATCAAAATATACTAGCCCATTCGGGTCATTCATCCATTCAGACGCAGGAGAAAAATGAAACTTGGGACGGTACTTATCAACTTTTATAGTAGACAAAATCTTCTCTTCCTCTCTATCCTTATCGCTCATATACGCTACAGTCCAAACAGGCAGGCAAACAATGAGTTCCGTCAAAGACAGAACTCATTGTTACCTATATTAATCTTACTGACCTAACGTACTTTGAATTTCTTTCGTGATTTTGTCGCCGCCTTCTTTTTTCCACTGCTCTGCAAATGAATCAAAGGTGTCGATCGGTTGCACGCCGACAATGATTTTGGAGAACGTTTCATACTCGAGTTTCTTCAAATTGGCCCAACGTTTATCCATCGTTTCGGTTTTTACATAAGTCAACGTATTGACCCATTTGAACTTTCCACTCACATAAGGCCTCAAGCCTTCGCCAAAGGAATAAACCAATCCGAAATCATTCGCCTTGTCCCCGGAGAAATCCCAAGCCGAGATGTTCGTATTGTCGTACGGCTCTTTTTTGAATGCGATCAACTTGTCGAAGATCGGGTTCGCGCCAGGATCGTAGCTTTCAAAGTTAGCGTGGTGCTCGTCGAGCGTACCCTTGCCATTCAGATAGTCAATCGCTCCCTGCAAGATTAAGGCGGGACCGTCCGCGAGCGAGTACGTCAGGTAGAACGGGTATGGATAATCCGACAAAACCGACCTGTCTTCTTTGGAGACGAATTTATCCAAGCTTTCTGTTTTAATGTTCAGCATTTTAATAATGGCTTCCGGGTTTTTGGCGTCCTTGCTGATGACCGCAAATTGAGAGGCTGCGTTGCCGCCTTTCGCCAGTTGAATACCGTCGGATCCGGGAGCAAAAGTATAAGCCTGCCAGTTGGCGTTATTGTCGTTTCTCCAGCTGTTTCCGATCTCAGTGAAAGGGTTCCACCAAGTACCGAAGAACAGCCCCGCTTTGTTATTTGAAGTCAGTTCCTCTGTATTAGACGTCAACATACCCTTGGAAATCAACCCTTGTTTGTACATGTCGGCCAACTTCTCAAGAGCCGCCTTTGTTTCGGGCAGAATCGAACCGTAAACCGCTTTGCCGTCGCTTCCATTTGTCCAAAACCCAGGAAAAGCGTTGAAGGCTGAGAAGATTGGATCAAAGTGCAAGCTGAAGTTCTGGTCATCCATATCCTGGTACAGTTTTCCGTCTTTCTTCGGACCTACAAGGCCCACCGTATCCGCTTTGCCGTTGCCGTCCGGGTCTTGCTCGACGAACGCTTTCGCCACGGTTGCAAGCTCGTCCAGGTTCGTAGGAGCCTTAAGCCCCAATTTATCCAGCCAATCTTGACGAACCCACATGACAGGCAAGAAATCCACAAGCGGTTTGGAGCCAGGAATGCCATACATCTTGCCGTCTTGCTTGACCATGCTGTCGAACAATTCCTTGTTGGAGTCATATACTTTCTTCACATTCGGGCTTGCGTACTTCTCCCAAACCTCGGAAATGTCCATGGCGAGGCCTGCTTTGACAATCGCTCTGTACTGGCTATAAGTCAGATTCGTCAAGAAATCCGGGATACTCCCGCTTGCGATTGCCAAATCCACTTGCTTCGGATAATCGGATGCGACGAATGCATTCTTGATCTCAATGTTGTAATCTGCCTTAAGCTTCCTTGTGTACGCATTGTCTTCCAAGGATTGGCCGTCAGGGTATTTCGCATCCGGATTCGACCATGTTCCCCTCGTAATAACGGCCAGTTCGGGCTGTTTGCCAAACGGATCCGCTTGCGTCTCCGCTGAAGGCGTGGGCTCGTCGGAAGAAGGCTTGGTGTTGCCGTCTTTGCCGTTATTGCCGGTACAAGCCGCGAGCAATGAAGCCACAAGCACCAAGGACAGGGCTATTGCGCTCGCTTTTTTGATGATGAATGATTTCATACTTTCATTCCCCTTTATTTTTATTTATGTCAAAGGATGTTCTCCCCGGACAACAACGTTGTGGACACGCGGGTTAACCCTTCACGGATCCAAGCGTAATCCCTTTCACAAAATATCTCTGCAAGAACGGATAGACCAGCAGCACCGGAATCATCGCCACAAAAATCTTGGCCGCATTCAAGGATTCGTTATTCAACTTGGAAATTCGCTCGAGTTCTTCGAGGGTCAAGTTCCCAATATTTGCTTGGTTTGCCGAGGCAACCAACTGTTGAATATAGGTTTGCAACGGATAATTTTCCGCTTGCGTGGACAGGACCATCCCTTGAAAGAATTCATTCCAATGCCCTACCATCGTGAACAAAAGGACGGTCGCCAATACGGGTTTCAGGAGCGGCAGCAATACCTGAAACAGTACTCTCCACGGACCGGCCCCGTCGATTTTCGCCGCTTCTTCCAGCTCTTCCGGCAGGTTCTTGATGAAGTTCGTAATCAGAATCATGTTGAATATCGGAACTCCGCCGGTTAGCACCAAGCCCCAGACGCTGTCCAGCAGGTTGTAGTTCCTCATGGTGATATACCAGGGAATCAAACCGCCGTTAAACAACAAGCAGAAGATGAATGCCCACATCAGCAAATTGCGTCCCGGAAATTGCTTGCTTGTTCTGGACAGCGGGTACGCAGCGAGCGACAACACCAGCATCGTAAACGACGCTCCTAGAACAACCCGTTGTACCGATACCCAAAACGCTTTAAAGAAATCGGAATCCGACAAAATCGCGTCAAACGAATATAAATTGAAGCCAATCGGATAAAAAGATACAATTCCCGCCTGCACGGCTTCTTTTTCACTAAACGCAATCATCAAGGTATACCAGAACGGCAACAAACACAGCAGTGTCAAGGTAATAAGAAAGATTGAATTGAATGTGTCAAACGCTTTTGATCCCAATGAACGATTCTCGATCACTTTGTTCCCTCCATACTCAGAAGATTCGGTAGCCCAAAAGTTTCTTCGCCAGCCAGTACCCTGAGGTAATGAGAATAAAGCTGACGACCGATTTCAATAAACCCACCGCTGTGCCAAAACTGAAATCCAACCCCTGCAGCCCTGCGCGATAAACAAAAGTATCAATAATATCTCCGGTGCTGTACACGAGCGGGTTGTACAAGTTGTATACCTGGTCGAAGCCTGCATCCAGGATGCCTCCAAGCGACAATATGGCTAATAGCGCGATGGTGCTGCGAATGCTTGGCAGGGTTACATGCCACAGTTTTCTCCAGCGGCCCGCCCCGTCCATCACTGCCGCCTCATAGAGCGTGTTGTCAATGCCGGCCAATGCGGCCAAATAAATGATCGCGTTGAAGCCGAAGCCCTTCCACACATCCGATCCGATGATAAATCCCCTGAATAAATCTGCATTTTGAAAAAACAGGAGAGGCTCAAGGCCCATAAATTCCAACAGCTTGTTTATCGGGCCATTAAACGAAAAGATTTGCAGCATAATGCCGGATAAAATAACCCAGGACAAGAAATAAGGCAGGTATACGCTCGTTTGAATCATCTTCACCAAGTACTTTTGCCTTAGCTCATTCAGCAGCAGCGCGAATACTAACGGAACGAGCAAATTGCCGGTGATTTTGCCAATAGCAATGATCACTGTATTCTTCAAGGCAACTCGAGAATCACTCAACTCGAACATGTATTGGAAATGCTCAAGACCGACAAATTCCGAACGCAGAAACCCGGCCCCCGGGTTGAAATCCTGAAATGCGATCACAATTCCAAACATCGGAACGATTTGAAATAAAATCAACCAAATGAAAGCCGGTACAAGCATAATCAAGTAATGCTTTACATCGGGATTCTTAAAACCCCTGCGCTTTACCCCCACATTTTCATTCTTCAAATTAGTACTCACTAGCGGGAATCCCTCCACATTCTAAAATTCACAAAGTATTGCCTCGCTCCCGATAAAACTATTTTATATTTCATTTGTCGCCCCCTAGAGTATAATTCCGCTCGTATTCATGAATACTTGTGAATACGTATTATAATAATGGAAGCACTTACAACGAAAGCATAACACTTTGATTTACCAGCTGTCAATACTAATCTAAAGGTTTGAGTTTGAATATCACTGGCAATAACAGGATTGATTTATTCACGATTCAGGAATACGATTTCTAAATTTAAAAAAGGTATTCTTGAATATTAAAATTTTTATTCAGAATATATTATTGCACTTGGTTTTATGATATAGTAACTCTGAAAGGAGTTCATCCCGATGGCAAAGATGACAATGAAGGAAATAGCCAAAAAGGCGAAAGTGTCCCAACCTACCGTATCCCGGGTCCTTAATGGCCATAAAGGAGTCAGCGAAGAAATCGTCAATACCGTTATGAAAGTGGTTGAAGAGGTTGGTTATGTTCCCAATAAAGCGGCTCAAACGTTGAAAAGAAGCAGCACGAACATTATTGGCATAAGCACAAGGGAGATCGACAATCCTTATTTTGTGGATATCATTGATTCGCTTGAGCTTGAAGCGAGGAAGAGCGGGTACAATATTTTGTTTCACAACTCTAAATACAATCCGGTGACGGAATGGGAGAATATACAAAACTTTGTTTCCCGGCAGGTGGATGGCATCATCATCGTGCCTTCAAGCGATTTTAACCTTGAGCGGATTTCAAAACTGGATATCCCCACCGTTGTGATAACCAATAATAAAAAAATGCTCGACAGTGTCGGAATCAATCATCTTCAAGCAGGCAAATTGGCCGGCGAAAGCTTCATTCATTCAGGACACAAGACATTTGGATACATTGGATCGATACGAGACGACGAAAAATTTTACGGTTTAGAAAGTGTTTTGCAAGAAAACGGCTTTACGTTTGACCCAAATAACTTCCTTCTTGTTGAATCTTCTAATGACAGCTTTATGATTCGCAGATATATCGAAAAATATTTGGATGAGTCGGAAAAGCTTGAATTTACATGTCTTTTCGCAGAAAATGACATCATGGCCCTTGAGTTCATGAAAGCCGCGGAGAAAAGACAAATTCGAGTTCCCGAAGACGTTAGCATCATTGGTTTTGACGATACGTATCTGGCGAAAATCATGGAGATTTCAAGCATTCATCAACCGATTGGGGAAATGGTAAAGACTAGTTTTGAAATACTCCTGAACCGTATCAATCAAGAGGTGCCCTCCAGTTTGGTAAATATTATGATGGAACCCTCCTTGATCGTAAGAAAAAGCTCCAAGTTTAGACGAAGATAATTTACCATGGGATTCTCAGAGTTTAAGAAGCGGTTGTACCGGAAGTTATACCGGGACAACCGCTTTGTTTTTTTTGATCTATTGCCTGCACTGCATGGGACGCTCGAACCCATCACAAACCGAAAAATTGAAAAGGAAATATTGAACAGCGTAAAATACTACAGTCAGGGGCTATAAGCTGTATTGAAAAAGGTTGCCCTGAGTATCAGGACAACCTTTGAAGTAAATTACAGTTACACACTTTATTATTCAGTTACAAACTTCATTTATCAGTTACAATCAATATTTAACGCATTCACAAACCATGAAGACTTTAAAATAAGGCAGTACTTAATGTTGGATCGGCTATGGTTACATGTTCTTGTCCTAATACGGCTAAGGATATATGTTCTTGTCCTTGACTTTGGACAAGAACATATATCCTTAAAATAAAAAAGCCGCAATTTATGCGGATTCTTATGCATATATGTTCTTGTCCCCCGACAGTTATCGCCTCGCAGCTCGCCATTTCACCTTTAGGGTTTATAGGTCTGCTGGTTACGAAAAAAAACTTCGTGCGGGGGAGGGTCTCCCTAGTTCCAGACACAACTGTCTCTGCATGCCGTTCCCTATACACCGGAGGATTCTTCCGCGCTGCGGTTCCAAGTTCTTCGCGCGTTCCATGGCCTTCGCCGGGGCAGACGGGGCTCGGCTTCCTCTTGTCCCTTTCGGGTTTAGTTTCACGATGCGGTAGGATTCATTTTCATTACGGCCTGCAGATTTGCTTCATCGCACAAGGTGCGACTTTTCACAGGGCTGTGTATCGAAATGTGAACCTTCACAAAGCTAGAGAGTTATTGACTCTAAAGGATCTATCCGTTTGCGGACCATCGTCAGTCTAATACATTATTTTTTCTAGACACTACTTACTCATGAATATTACGGCAGCACGTTTGTTTTTGAAAGGATGACATTGTGCATCATTTCCCCGTCGGGAATGGGACTATGTTCTTGTCACTAGTCGGGAATGGGATCAAGTTCTTGACTTCCGACATTCTTAGAATTTACTGTCGGATGATTAAAATAAAAAAGCGCAATTTACGCGGATACTTACATATATTGTTCTTGTCCTCCGACACATCACCCCTGTATATGAAAAAACAGCTCAAGCTATTGCTTGAAGCTGTTTAAGACGAAGACAGACCTTAATCACACTTGCAATCGACGATATTGCCTCGCAGACCGAGGCAGCGCGTATTGATCCATAAGCGACAAGATCGCTGCCCTTGTTCGCGAAACGGTTCCAAACGGTCGTCGATCTGCCGTCCTTCAGGAAAGCGCGTGCGAGTGTGCGAACCCAACATACCAAGTCCGATGACTGTCACCGAGTTATTCATACCGCATTCTCCCCTCTTCTGATCTCTATCGGAAGTATGCGACATATTACGGCACATTGGAAGTACGCACTTTTTTGTGATATAGTCACTAAAAGTTCCTGAAAATGTCTCTCCTATTTTGTGTCTCCTGCGTAAAAGAGCAAATAATTTTCCGCCTGCCCGGACCAATATGCCGCGTCGTGTTCGCCGCCCGGGATATAATGGAATTGGTAATTTTTTAAATTCTGATTCTGCATGATTTCATTAAACCGCAACGCGCCGTCTTTCAACCAATCCGCATCCCCGATATCCACGTAAATATCCAACATATTCTGCCGCTCATGCATCGCAAGCCATGTCGGGTTATTTTGCCGCCTTTCCTCCTCCGTATCCCCCGCCATCTGCTTCAGCGGCTCCCACAAATTCTCGAACAATGCCGGAGCGTGCCCGCCAGCCTTGCTGTACAAGTGATGGTGCTTGAACGCCGCAAGCAGCGCCGCATAACCGCCCATAGACGTTCCTCCGATGTACCGGCCGTTTCTCGATTTGTCGGTGGAATACTTGGAATCGATAAATTCGATCAAATCTTTAGTAATATAATCTTCATACCTGCCTACGTGCCAATAGTTGTCGACCATTCCGGCTTGATCCCCCGAATTCAACCCCCAACTGCGGTCATACTGAGGCGAAACGATAATCAAAGGCCGGATTTTCCCCAGACCGATCAACCGGTCGGCTTGTTCATCCAGCATGACTTGATCAAACCAGAAGTCTTCATCCTCATTCAGCTTGTGCAAGACATAAAGTACCGGATATTTTTCGTTTTCGTTATATCCGGGCGGTAAAAATACGTTCACATTCATTTCTTTTTGCAAAGATTCGCTGAACAGGCTCGTCTTTACGATGACGGACGACGCCGGCGCATCTTCGCCGGAATCGGCGAAGACATTAACGCATATCATCGTCACTGCGAGCATTAAACCTAAAACCAAGAGCATGGACTTCCTTCTCATCTTTGTTCCTCCTTAACGAAATCTTGAATTCAGTGAGGTTCTCCCTCGTTTCATCCCAATTCTAGCTAAATGCCGGCTCGCTAATAATAGACGATCTGCAACGATCAACTGACAATTGGAAATGCTTATCAAATTTGATAATATAGTTATTGATAATGGGAGAGGTGACAAGTGATGGAGGAGCTGGCCTTGGACTTGGCAACCGTCGGAGCGGTGGATTGGGGACAATTTTTTCATGAAATGAAATGTTTTCCGAATGAAGATTTCGCGGCCGATCGGGGGCTTCATACCCGCTACCGGTTATTACTTGTGACGGAAGGAACCGGCATACTGCAAATCGGGGCGACGCGGCATTCTATTATCACGCCGGCTTTTTATTGTATAAATGAACGGGATCCGTTGCAGCTGACTGCACACTCGGGAGTGAAAGCAAGTTCGATCTATTTCCACCCGAAGGTGATTAACTATAAGCTTTCATTACGGGAAAATTTGTTCGAAAACGAAGGACTTGCCGCTTCCGACATTCAGGATGCGTGGTTTCTTGAACCGTTCTTCAACCGGTCGGACGGATATTACGGCTGTGTCCCTATCGATATTGCTTATGTTCACCATGTGCAGCGAACAATGGAAGAAATTCATCATATTCTCTCTACATGCTCCCCTAATTGGCCTTGCCAAAGCCGGTCCTATCTGCAGGAGCTGCTTTTCCTGATCCGAAGATTGTACCGGAGAAGCCGGGAAACGGCGCACCGCATTCCTCAAGCTCCTCCGGATATTGATGAAGTCATTCAATATTTGCACGTACACTACCGCAACAAAATCGGATTAGACGAGTTGGCCAAAAGGTTCCACACCAATCGCACAACGTTGAACCGCAAAGTAAGCTCCGTCACAGGCATGCCGGTCGTCGCCTATGTCAACAGTCTGCGAATCCAACTAGCCTCTTCCCTACTGCGCAACACCACTCTTAAGGTGACGGAAATTATGGACCGGGTCGGGTTTGCCGACGACGCTTATTTTATCCGGTTATTCCGAAAGCAAACCGGTTACACTCCGGCAGAGTATCGCAAACAATTCAGTTGGCTGTAGTTAGGGCCGGACGGCAGCGTCATCGTGAACCAGGCACGTAACTTCGGCTATGGGTATATGTTCTTGTCCTAATACGGCTAAGGATATAAGTTCTTGTCCTTGACTTTGGGCAAGAACTTATATCCTTAAATAAAAAATCCGCGATTTACGCGGATTCTTAAGCATATATGTTCTTGTCCCCCGACAGTATGTTAACAGTCATATGTAGTCCATATCTCCTTTTAGATTAATGATAAACACTTGATCTGGTTATTCTTAACAAGAATATACCAAAACATGTGTTCTTATTCAATCATTATACAAAACGGACATTTTGTTGAAAGTTTTAAACCGAATGCCCTTTACCTTCAAATAAAAACGGCAGCTGTTCCTCTGATGATCTGCTGCCGTTTTATTGTGTTTCGTTTTACGCACTGATAGGAAGGCTTTATTCTTCATAGCACCTGATAATGCGGTGACAGCAGTAATCTGTTAATCTCACTTCCTGCAGCTCTACGAAGTATTGGAGCAGGGAAGCGACAGATTCCGAAAGCGATATATCGCAATCAAAGGTCGTGATGGGGTAACTAGTTAATTGGTCAGTCGTAGAAAAAAAACCGTCCTCGCGGACGGTCATTTTAACGTAATCGTATGGCTGCTGTACGAATCGTGTGACTTGAACTTATTTTCAGATGAGGCCACACAATTATATTGGCCTACTGTAACCATCCGTTTGTTTTGTTACGATTAGGGATTAACAAACTGCCACTGCAGATTGGTACTGGAATTGCTGCTCCACAATTTCAAGTCGGAGCCATTTGTAGCATTGCCGCCGCCATCCAAATAAAGTCCGGTAGCAACATTTTTTATCCTGTAATTACTTCCGTAGGCTTCCAATACCCACCGCTGGTTGTTGCTGGTACTGTTGCTCCACTGCCCGCAAATGGAGCCGTTTGTGGTAAGGCCCATACCGTCAAGATACAAACCTGTAGCGACATTCTTGATTTTATAGTAGCTTCCGTAAAATTCCATTACCCATTTCTGGTTGTCGCTGGTGCCGGCGCTCCATTGGCCTGCGTTGGAGCCGTTGGTCGTACGGCCTATGCCGTCAATATACAGCCCTGTCGTCACGTTTTTCATTTTAGAAGTGTTCATGACACTCATGATCGCATCAATAATACCCTGCTGCGTTACGGCATAGGTAGAACGGTTAAACAATCCGAAACCATACTGGCCGTTGCCTCCGTTATCCCAAATAACCGGTACGGAACTGTATTTTCTGGCCGTCGAGGCTACTGCTTTCGCAAATGCCGCACGGTACGTATTATTCGCGGAATCAAAGGCCGTTTTATCGATGGAACCATATTCACCGATGACCACGGGATATCCTTGCGTTACGAATTTATCGTACGTGGACTTCAACTGCGCATCCAAATAATCTTCCTGTCCCCAGGTTGATTTCTTCGAAGCGTTGGTAGCCGTTGCTCCCCATTGAGTGATGTTGCCGGATTCTTCGCCGGCGAAGTCCCAGGGCGAGTAATAATGAACGGAGATCATGATTCTCTTCTCGGAACTTGGAATCGTTGAGGATCTGTAATTGTCCGTAGGAAGCGCAAAACCAGTATAACCATTGTTGCCTGCCGTGTAATCAATGTTCGTATTCCAACCTGGAATCAACAGCCATCTTGCCGCATTGTTTCCGCCGGTTTGTCTCACGGTGTCCACAAAGATTTGATTCAACGTATTAATGTTTGAATAAATAGTGAGGTCAGGCTGTGCCCCACTATATGTCTTCCCATCGAATACTTCGTTCATTGATTCGAAGATCAAATGCTCGTTATAATCGACGAATGTATTGGCAATCTGCTGCCAAACCTTTTTAAATTTGTCTCGAATCGTATTTTGATCGCTTGCATTCGGCAACAACCAATTATCTGACGGGGTATTGGGGGTTGTAGAGTGATAGCCATCATGGTGAATATTGATAATGACAAACAAGCCCTCGCTGTAAGCATAATCGACAACTTCTTTCACTCTGGCCAGATACGCAGAATCAATGGTATAATTCGGAGCAGAACCGATTTTTTTCATATACGTAACCGGGATCCGAATGGATTTAAACCCTGTTGCTTTTACCTTTTGAATTAACGCTTTTGTGATAACTGGATTACCCCAGGCTGTTTCGCTAGGAACACCATTAACATTAGCATCTAATGCGTTTCCTAAATTCCATCCTGCACCCATTTCAAAAACAACTTGTGAAGAATTCAATTGTGTAAAATCAGCTGTTTCTGCTGCTGAGACTTCCGGACTCCAACAGGAAATGACAGTTGCAAAAACCAATACCATGGCTAACAAATAGACCGTGAATGACTTAAATTTTGACAGCATGCCAAAAACCTCCGTCTCTTATTTTGCTTCATTATGAAATGAATTCAACGAAAGAACTTCCATCCGATAGCGACTCTATTAATTCCCCCCTTTCTATTTATATAGTCTCTTGGAATTTCCTCTAGAGACTGGAGTATGAATATCTACGGTGCATTTTGATTATATAAGAATAAATGCATATAATATCACCCCATAAATTGTTACAAAAATCATATAAAAACCTTGAAAGCGCTTTCATAAAGAAGCTCCCTCTCTAAAAAGTTAAGGTTTCAAGATGCATATCGCCATGTACACCAAGGGTGAGAATCACACTATAAACCATCCCACTCCACCGGTTACTTCAATGGCCATTAACTGGTCGCCGCGGCATCTGCCATATATATACGAACTAATATCATAGATTCGTCAACGAAACTTGTAAATTGATATTATATAGTATTTTGTACAGATGTCTATAGATCGGCTTAAGCCCTTGTTACACGTGCATTTTTTTATGGATTGACCTGCATTTCTACTCCCAGCGGGCGATGTTGTTCATAACGACCTGAATGGCAACACTATTCCTCACTGCCTAAGTAAATCACGCATACAATGATGATTATTATCGAGGAAGGAAAATACCATGAATAACGATAAAAAGATTTTAAAGGAAATTGAAATCGCTAGGTTGGAGTTCATCGGACTATCCCTTGCCACTCTAGGAGATGGGATAACAGCTCTTGCTGCTGGGCTTACTTTAGAATCATTAGAAAATGAATACAGAGCCCAATACCAAGGGCGACAATCAGTGCAGGTAGAAACTACACAAAAACAACTTGATTATTTCATCAATGAATTAATTCAAATTAAAAAATATATTAGATGATCGCGGACCACTTTTTGACCACCTCTTTTTCTTCAATTATTGTCGTGAATTGAGGCTGCGAAGAACATGCGTTCAGAAAAAACAAACCAAAAAGTAACAAGAAAATTATTTTTTTTCATTTCATAACTGCTCCCTTCGTTTATTTTACGCATGTCGTGATTATTGATGAACAAATCTTACTCAATCAGAATGGTTTCAAGTGACTTTGTAGACGTGCTTTGAAAAGTAAAAGTTACAATGAAGGTAATGTAATTAAAGAAAAAACAAACGAAGCTGCAACCCGCCGGCATTTCGTTAGTTTTGGCTTGCCCTTCTTTCTTTGCGCCCGAGTCTGACGACCCTCGGCCATTTCCCTACAAAGTTCATTCGAGCAATTGAGCTTTAGAGATCTTCGGTTTCAAGGAGGCCAGAAACGTTAAAGCGGCGATGCCAGGACCACCACCGCCGCTTCGAAACGTTTCTGATTGCACTTCTCGGGCTTATCGTGCAAATCATTCAAATTGGACGAGCAAGAATCACGGGCATATGCTTGTTGAAATAATGGAGGTATGATGACGATACGTTCAAGCTTATTACAGGCCAAGCTTTCTTGGCATCTCGTCACGATCCAAACGGACGACGGGGATCAGTTGACGGGGATGGTCGAGGATATTACGCAGTGGACGGTCAAACTGCGGCAGATAGACAGGATCATGTTTGTGCCGGTCTTCGTTATCGTGAGTGCATCCATGTTGCCGCAGCTGGGCGATGGTTGAATGATATGCCACCATCATCCTTCTACCGACCGTGGAGATCTAACCTTAGAGTGGCGGGGCTGAAATGAACTTGGCTGTTAACTGACTACCGGCATGCAGGAGTCTGTTCCCTTCCCTTAATGCTCCAAGAAATACATGTATATTTCTTTATCAAGAAACCGTTTGAAAGAAACGCTCAGTCATGCCGGAGGAATTCGAGTACACGTTGTAACAGCAACGCCGTCGCGTCAGCGTCATACGACGGCAAACTGCTGTCTGCGAAGTAGTGTTGATCGCCTGGGTACAAAAAGAGATCAGCATGATTGGCCGACGCAACGAGCTCACGTGCCGCCTCAATGTCGCCCTCTTCAACGAAATAGGGATCAGCGTCCATGCCGTGAATCTGCACCGGCAGATCCGCTGGCCAGGGAGATCCAAACATCGAGGTCAGAACGCAGGAGTAAAAGAACAACGCGCCACGGGCACCTTCACGGGTCTGGGCGAGCTTCTGGGCTGCCGGTACACCTAGCGAAAACCCCGCATAGACGATCTCACGTGGAAGCTCACTCGCCACACGTGTACCGCGCTCCATTATCTCTTCGAACCCAATTTCCTTGACATAGGCCATGCCGTCCTCAATAGTGGTAAACAAGTGACCGTCGAAAAGGTCAGGAACGTGTACAGTATGACCCGCTCCTCTAAGCTCGTCGGCGAATGTGTAAATACCTTTTGTCAGTCCCAGTGCGTGGTGGAATAAAAGAACCTCGGCCATTTCTCTTCTCCTCCCATGTGCAACATTATGAAAATTGCGTCTCTTACTCATCATAGATTTCGCCCAATTACTGTCGTTATCCTGCCCGTTAGCGTGGAAAAGGCAGCCGTTCGGGTCGGCTGCCTCAGTGTCTTTATTAAGCTATCATACCTGGTTAATTGAATAATGCAGCTTACAACTTAAATGTCCAAAACTCACGGTCTTCCAGTACTAGGTCATAAGGTGTTTTTATGTCCATCCAGCGAATGTTTCGTTTTTTTGAAATTGCTAACTCTTCTTCACCACTTAAACATGTAAGATACTCTACAATACCACTAGTTTGAATGGCTTCTTCAAGATAAGTGTACAGTATATTTAAACACTTCTCTTCTGTCGCATTTCCCTTTATTCGATATTTCAATGGGATAGCATTCGAATACGCTGCAACTTGATATTGTAATGTGAAGTGTGGACTATACGAAGACTTTCTTTTCAATTTGTTATCATAATTATTTTCAAAATATAATTCTGTAGCATCCAGTTCAGTTTTAAAAACATTTGGTTTCTCAGGAGACAAGGGATTTAACCCGAACGAACCTTTAGGCAATTTTACTGGTGAAGCAATATAAATATATTGAGTCAAGAAAATCCCCCCTCTGTAATGCACGCCTTACTTCCCATTAACCTTTGGCAACTATCCTGCCATTCGTAACGAGGCCGCCATTCAATCCGCAGTGGCTTCGTTGTTTATTTTATCGCACTATCGTACCCGTTAAAATAACATGGTTTGTCAAACGAAAGCAATTTCCTAATTATGAATAATAATAAATTTCCATGGAAATTATATCTGCGAGGTGATTTCAGTTGAAAAAGCTTGTAAAGTATTCACTCCCCATTGCATTTCTTGTTCTGGCTTCGGTAACTCAAGCTTTACCAACCCATGCCGAACCAAAAGAAAACATAGTTTATAAAACAACATATGCAACAACCGAAAACATTTTTTTAGATACCATACATCCTGAGTTAAATAAATTCGTTCTGAACAAGTATGGTTCTCTAGTGCCTTGGGCTGATTCCAACATTGTAGAAATAAAACGTCTTGTAAGTCCCACTAAATTTACTTATCAAGTAAAAATAATGTTTAAGGTCTTCGGAGAAGGGGGAAAAGATTGGGGTATTGACCAGATCACTCTAAATTATGATTCCCATTATCATAATAAAGAATTAAAGGACCCTTCATTAAAACCTGAAATTGAATTGGTTGAATACCAGCATGTTATACCAATTCCAAAATAATCAGTAAAGGATACGTTTAAAAACGTGTCCTTTTATTTTGTTATTTCCCTACTTCCCTACTATCTTTCATTGCTGTTAATGTTGTTTATTGAGTTATGACTTGATACCACCACCATAATAAAAAAAATGGAATACAACAGGCAATCAATATTAATATAACAAGAGCCTTATTTTTTACTTGTTTCATGTATATCCTCCGTTAAACAATTTGGCCTTCTTATTAGACGAATCACTAAACTTTTTTCCATTTAGTTGAACGCAAAAAAAGTTCCCTCTCTACATACGGTTAGAAGCCTGATTAAGTTATTTAAGTTATAACTTTTGTAATGCTTGATCGATTAAATTGCCAAACCTACTCTGTCGGTTATCAATATCATCTGAATGAGTCCAATAAATAACCATCACATTCTTTCGCTCATAAATGTCGGCCACCGCCATTTTGTATTTTTCCTTCTGTTTAATAAATTCCAAATGTCCATCTTTACGTGCATCAACTGAATCAAAGATGTAAATAAAAATTTGCTCTAACGGACGAATTTCGTGGTTTACTACCACATAGCGGTTTGCTTTAGTTTTTTTTAGAATCCAATCATCTGTAATTTGCTTCGGATTCATTTCCATGCCTGTGGATCGAAAAGAATCTTCAACTTGACCTATATTTAACAAAAAAGGATCAACTGGCTTGTCAGTTTTTGTACACCCTGCAAGAAGTAAAAGTATAATAACTAATAACAACTCGAATTTTATTTTCATATTAACCATATCCTATATGTTATTTTATTTGACATTGATTTTAACATCCCCTTTCCCTTAATACTAATTCCACATTTTGTTATTAAGTTATTCTGCTAGTTAGCTGAACGGGCAGGCTTTAGTATGGTAACATCCGTTATCAAAATGTGCGTGTTTCCGGTCGAATTGATCCCCATAAAATACCTGAACCATCGTTCTACCGTTCAAAGTCAAAACATCCTCTTGATACAAACCGGTATGATTATTTGTGATCATCATCATCACGGAATTATTACGAGCTTAAGCTTTATAAATACCTTTAAATTCTTTTCCACAATAAACAAAACCGATTAAACCGAATGAAATATTGAAATACGAAAAAGAACCAACAGAGTAATCTGGAGGCTCTTTTATTTGTCTACTTTGCTGCGCCTTTTCGTCCTTACTCCTGAAATAAAAAACCTTACTATTTTATTGAAGAGGATTGTTTTGATATGTCATTGCGGCAGCCTGCGCCTGTTGAATTTTTTGTTGTGCCTCTTGAACGTCTTGTTGTTCTTGCTTTACCTGTTGTTGTGCCTGTAATACTTGTTGAATTTCCGTTTGCAGCTGTTGTTTTGCTTGCAATAATTGTTGATTTTCTAATTGTAACTGTTGATGTGCCTTTTGAACCTCTTGTTGTGCTTGTAGTAATTGTTGATTTTCCTGAGAATTAGCAGCTTGGATATTTTGTAACAGTTGCTGTGCTTGTTGCAAAGTTTGTTGAGCCTGTTGCATTTGCTGTTGATTTCCGCTATTTTGCACTTGCTGCACAGCTTGTTGAGCCTGTTGGACAGACTGAAAAGCTTCTTGTAATAACTGCTGTTGATCTTGTTTTACCATACAAAAGCCTCCAATAATTATTATTTTCGCACTTAAATGCACCAATAATTATCGTGCTCATAATAATATTTTTTATGCTTTTGATTAATTGAATTTGGGCAAACTACGAACTCTTAGTATATTAGCGATCAATCTACACCCAAGTGAGATGTTTCGTGCAGGGGCTAAGTTATGAACATTTTTATGGGCTACGCGGGCGCTGCCATAAGGGTAGTTCCTGCAGACAACACTCCAGCTGCTATTAACGCGGCTGCCGCCGCTTTCTTCCACTTTTTCAATAGAATTGCCTCCCTAGCACTGATCGGGTACTATAACTTTTCAACATTCATGAAGGCTGTGCATGATTGGACTTGAACCCGCACCTTCTTCCGCTATAGGCATATATCTATAAGATCAGGTGATGATCATGATTGTTAACCAACAGTGGGAGGCTATATATGATACAGAACCATAATGGGCAGATTCTCCGTCAGCAGTCCTCTTATCGACAACCGTTTCACAATCTGCAGAATCCCGTTTCAAAAGAAGTTAATCCAATAGGACGCTATCAAATGATCTTCCATTGGAACCGATTAGATTGGAATTTTCCTGACCTAAGGATGAAGCAGGAATTTGAAGCCAATCAATATTGGAAAAAGGCGATGCCTGCCGGAGTAAAAGTAGACCAACAAGGCAATTATTACGTTTCAGTGCCCCGCTGGGCTTATGGCATCCCTTCCACTATGAATCGGATCATTATCAAAGACGGAAAACCGCTCTTGGAGGCTTTCCCGAGTTGGGAATGGAATCAAGCGGGGAATGTCAATGTCCTTCAATCCGTTCTTGGTTATGAAATCGATGAATGTAACCGGATGTGGCTGCTGGATCAAGGGAAGATCGCCTACACACCTTCTCCGGTAGGGTCGCAGAAGCTGGTCGTCTGGGATTTGAATACCAATCGGATGATCGACTCTATAATCATCCCAAATGAGATTGCGCCGTACGGGACATCTTTTTTAAATGATGTGGTCGTGGACAATAAGAACGGTTTTGTCTATATTACCGATTCCGGTTCCGGTTGGCCGGATCACCCGCTTAACGGCGGAATCATTGTGTACAACATGAGGACGAGAACGCTCAGACGGGTGCTCGATCGCCATTACAGTACACAGGATTTTCCCGATTTTCATTTTCAAATTGACTATAAGCCGGTATTCAAGGATAAACCTCTTCGAATCGGAGCTGACGGCATCGCCTTATCCGCGGATCGTTCCACTTTGTATTACTGTCAGGTCACAGGGCGAAATCTATATGCACTTGATACTTCGCTGCTACGAAACTTTAATACACCCTTAGAAGAAATCCGAAAGGCAGTAAGGGCCATTGGCAGCAAGCGCACGACCACCGATGGGATGCACGCGGATAATAAAGGAAATGTCTTCTACACCATGCTGGAAGGAAAGGGAATAGGCATCTATACACCTTCCAGCCATACATTCCATGATTTTGTGTCTGACGATCGAATGCTATGGGTCGACGGGGTCGCTTTTGATCAAAAGGGCTCCATCCTTTTTAACAGCAACCGGCTTCACGAGATGTTTGGGGGCTACGAGATCGATTGGAGCTATCCCTATAACCTCATCATTTGGAAAGCATTTGTTGGTCATGATGTAAAGTCGTATTTGTATACGATTGAAAAAAGTGAGCCAGACTTTTACCCTGCACAGACAACTGTATGAATCACCATTATTTGTAGTGCGGTTCACCGCGCTGTCTGTAACGTAAAGTTTTGAAGAAAGACCATCCTGTGCAAAGGATGGTCTTTTCTTTGAAGCAAAATGTAAATAACTCTAAACTATCGTACCCGTTAACATCCATGCCGCACAAAGCGCGGCACCACAGAGAATGAAAGTTAATCCGTTCTTTCATAGTAGTTTAGTGCATACATTAAGTTTTACTTTGACTTTCTTATTGAATTTCGAAATCTGCAGCCAACTTCACACTTATATCCGTCATGAATCCATTGAAACTCTTCACCAGTCGGTACCTTCCTGGTTCAAGCTTTTGTGGTAAAACAACCTTTTCCACGTAAGACTCACTAGGTCTTGCCTGCATTGCGATGGTAACTACAGATCTGTCATCAGGAACTAGGGTCCATCCCTCAGGTTCTTCTCGGTAGATCGCATATCCATATCCAAAATACAGGTTGGTCGGACCTGCATTATACAGGGTCAATTCGGTTTGATCAGATCCTACTACCGGCGGTTTAACGGAAAGGCGCGCGTTAAGTTCATGTGCTGGCACAAAAAGTGGAGCAAGAAACGTGTCCTCTACAACGTTCTCAGCTGATAGAATTTCTATGCTGAACAGATAATTTGTATCGGGTTGTTCGGGCATCTGGTAAGTGAAATCTAGTTGTCTTTTATCGTTTTTACGATTGTCCACTATATACTCCTTCAAAAGCTCCACCCGATTCCCCTCCTTGTCTCGACTTGTGATTTGAAAACGGACAGAGCGCCTTTCTGGAACCTTACTGAATCCGGTTCCTACATCAGTTCCTGCCTGTCTTACTGGGGATGGGGTGGAAGTCAGGATGTTGAAGCCATTTTCTCCCTCGAACCATTTTCCAGTCCTGGGACCGTACTCCTTAGCAGATGCAAGTGCGCGATCTTGCGAGAGCATTGAAGAGACTTTTAACGTGTTTGGGTCGCCTACAGTATCTGTTAATAGAACAACAGTTGGATCGATCGCTTGTGAGGAGGTGTTCTCTAAATCTGAACTTGTTTTATTTCCGCATGCAGATAAAATAAAACCGAATATGATAATCAAAAGGATTCTTCGCAAAACAATCACCTCCTGTGGACAAGAATGTATATCCTTTGATGGGGGTGCTATTATTAATGAGATAATAATCGTCTTCTCCTGACAAGTTAGCCGGAAGCTGCAATTTGATTTGATGTTTATTGTCTAATGACATAAATCTTATCTCAATCATGACAAAAATCAGTTATCATTCGCGAATTTGACAAAAAAGTGTTGTCATTAAAATTAACTTATGATAACACTTTTCGTCATTTTTCTTCTGATATGACAACTGAAATTGAATTCGTGTTGTTTACCAGGCAGATCCCAACCAATGGAATTCAAGCGCTTACGGCCTATTCGGATAACATCAGCCAATTTTTCAGATGGTTCATGACTAAATGAGCCGGCCACATCGCTGATTCTCGCTCTCACCGGCTCGCCAAGCTCGCCTGCGCATCTCACTTCAATCACCTTTCGTCTCCTCCTTCATTGGGATATCTGTCAGAACGAACACGGGGGTCTGGCGGTCAGTCGCCGGATCGGCGGCCGCTTCCTTCGGCAAGCGCACCTCGAACACCGTACGGACCGCATCGCTGGAAGCGGAGATGGCGCCTTGATGCTGTTCGACGATGTTCTTCGCGATGAACAGGCCCAGACCGGTGCTGCCTTCCCGATGGGTCCGCGCCCGGTCGCCGGTGTAGAACATATCGAATATATATGGCAGCTCCTCCGCGGGAATGCTGTTCCCGTAATTCACCACTTGAATGACAACCTCTTCTCCTTCCGGATGAGCGTTGATTTCGACATACAGGCCGTCTTGTCCATACCGGATGGCGTTGGACAGCAAATTCTCGAATACCCGCGCCAGCAGTTCTCCGTCGCCCCGGATCATCAAATGGGCGGCCACATTGATCCTGGACGTCAGATTGTTTTTCTCCAGAGCAGGATATAATTCTTCGTTCAGCTGGATGAGAAGCTCGCTCAGATCGACGGGCTTGCGGTCAATCGTCAGCTTGCCGTAATTCAGACGGGTGATCTCGAACAGTTCGTCGATCAACCGTTCCAGGCGCTGCGACTTGGTGTAGGCGATGCTCGTATAGTGCTTCATCTGTTCAAGGGTCAATTGGTCGTCCCGGAGGATGAAATCCAAATAGCCCAGGACGGAGGTCAGCGGCGTGCGCAAGTCATGGGCCAGATTAAGGACGAGCTGCTGCTTGCTGTTCTCCGCGAAGTCTCCCCGCTCCAGGGCATGATGCAGCTTCTCCCCGGCCAGATTGATGTCTCTCGCGATATCCCCGAATTCATCCTGGGACTGAATGACGACGCGGATGTCGAACTTCCCGTTGGCCAAATGGTGGATCCCGTTCGAGATCTCGCGGAAATAGGCCACGTACGGTTTGGTCAGCAGCAGGAAAAACAGGATGGACAGCGGAATGAATATCAGCAGGAAGAAATTGATGTCCCCGATTTCCCGAATGAGGTCGCGGACCTGCCTCAACGGATTTTCCCGGAGAATCGTATGGTAATAAAGCTGCAAGGCCTTGTAGCAGGAATAGGTTATGATGCCGGAGAGCAGCATGCTCAGCCCGAACAGCATGATCATCCGAAACCGGAAGCTTCGCAGCAAGTCAGCCATTGAATGCATACCCCACTCCCCAAACGGTTTTGATCAGCTTGTTCTTGTTCACGTCCTCCCCGAGCTTCTTCCGCAGGGTGCGAATGTGAACCATGACCGTGTTGCTGCCCTCATAATAAGCCTCTCCCCACACCTGTTCGAAAATATGCTCCGAGCTGAAAACCTTCTTCGGATGGCTGGCCAAGAGATACAAGATATCGAATTCCTTCGGCGTAAGCTCTACGGGCTTGCCATAGAGGAACACGGTCCGCTCCTCGGGATAAATGACCAATCCGCCTGCCTCCAGCGTTGGCTTGCCTGGCTGGGAGGTCGGATTGGACTGCAGGGAGCGCCTTAGCTGGGCATTGACCCGGGCCACCAGCTCCATCGGGTTGAAGGGCTTGGTGACGTAATCGTCCGCCCCTCTGACGAGCCCTGTGATCTTGTCCAGATCGGACGCCTTGGCGCTTAGGAAGATGATGGGCATCAGATGCTGCTCCCGTATCATTCTCGTTACCTCATATCCGTCCAGCTTGGGCATCATGATATCCAGAATCGCCAGATCGATGGCGTTGGACTGTACGGCAAGGACCGCTTCCTGGCCGTCATGGACCTTGATACAGCGGTAGCCCTCCCGCTCCAGATGCAGCTCGATCAAATCGGCGATTTCCGCCTCGTCGTCCGCAATCAATATGGTGATAGACCTCATAGCTTCCACTCCAGCATGTCATAGGATTCATTAGTAATATTGTAACAGATTTTCGCCTTATGCAGGTACGCGGGATGCGGCGCGGCGCAGCATGAGGAACGACATGAAGCCGAGCCAGCCTCCGAAAGAGTTCAGAATCAAATCATCCACGTCGAATTGTCCGATCACATACAGCAGCTGCGCTCCTTCCAGGCTCAAACTCAGGGCGAAGGAGATGAAGAGCGCGCCTCCGGCGGATATCTTCCTTCCCGCAGACAGGAAGCCGAGCAGCAACCCGAACGGCATGAAAATCAACACATTCCCGAACAGGTTGACCAGTCCGTGAACGGATGCTTCATCCACAGACCGGGTAATTTCCGCGAAAGGAATGAGATTTCCGTTATGGAGCCGCCACAGGATCCGATCGGGGTTGTGTAAGCTTATCTTCATCTGGTCCCAGAGCACGTTCAGCTCGACGGGACGGAATTTGAACAGGATGATCTTGATCTGCACATATCCGTACAGGATCAGCATCAATTGAAGGATCACATCATTCAACCGTCTTCTCACCGTCATGTCGGTCACATCCTTATCTCGTTGTTTGCGGTCATGCTGCCGATCAGGACTTCCGTTCAGGACTTCCGGTCCGGACATACGGTTACGATGACACCGTCCACATTGTTGCCGGAGATCTCGTAACGGCCGTTCGACGGAATCTCGATCGTTGTGCTTTGGGTAACGGGATAGTAGGAGATGCTGCAGGTCGAATGATCGACCGTGACGGTTACCGACTTCCGGTCCTTCAGGTAATCCAGATATTCCTCCAGCACCCAGCCGTTCTCCTGCATGACGGCGCTGTGAGGCAGCCCGACATAGCGGAAATGCCACGGCTCGTATTGGATACCGGTAATGTCCGTCTTGTTCTTCGGATAACGGAGGATAAACCCGTATTTCCAGGCGTTTTGTTTCAGCCATTTCCCTTCGGGCGCCTTGTCCATCTCCCCCTGCTCCGAACCGATGTCGATCGAGAGTCCCAGGTTGTGTTCGCTGTATCCGGCCGGCATGGCATAATCCGCCCCCATTTGCTTATAGAGTTGGCCTTGCTCCACATGGTTCCGGTAGCCGCTTGTGATCAGGAAGCGGTTCACCCCCTCCTGCTCCGCCGCTGCGACCATGGTGGAGAATTTCTGCACCATGTCCTTGGACAGCTGAATCGTACGGTCCAGCAAGCCGAAGCTCTTCACCAGCTCCTGATGCTTGGACAGGAAAACCGCATTCGCCTCTTCGCCTCCTGCGGGAACGGGATGATTTTTGTTGACCAGCAGCAAGTTCCCTTTGTAAATCTGATTCTTCAATACTTTGATCCGCTGTCCGTCCTTCGGTGATGCATCAGCCATCGCCGTCTGCACCTGAACCTCTATGTTCCGCCCTCGCCCGGCCGTGTCCTCCGGAATGTTCCGAACCACCCCATACGTCAGCAACCCTGCGACACCCAGCCAAAACAACCACTTCTTCATTGGTGTTCCTCCTAACCTATGGTTCGACTCTAGGATAGGAAAAACTCTTTAAGAAAGAAGTAGCGTAAACTTAAAATATTTATTAAATTCCTGCCTATTCCGGCAAATCCATCTCCAGCAAGTGCTTCCAATATCTTTTCGGCATGTGGGACATTCGGGAGCCGGGGATTGATGCGCCCTTCGACGGCTATGGCATCATAGAATGTCTTCCATAACCGGCGGTACCCAGGCGCAGACCAAGAAAGCCGCCGAACAAAAGGCGATCAAGGACCAGATGCTTGGACGCCGGGCGCAGGTTGACATTTTGATACTTCGCATTGGATAATCCTATTTAACAACAAATTGGGCTGCCCTCGGGCAGCCCAATTTGAGTTGTTTGCATCCATTCCAAACTGTCAGGTAGATGCGCGAATCTCACGCGCAGCTTCACCAAAATCCGGAGGCGGATCCCCGTTCGGGTCGAAATCCGGTTTCGGCGGGTAAGGCGTGCGCGGATTCGTTCCGCATACGTAGACGATGCCGTCCTCATAAACGATGTTGAATATCCGCTTGTTGCCGGTATCGTTGATTTGCCAATAATTCGCGGCGGAGATACGGGCAATGGCAGCAGCAGAGGATAGAACATACCCCCGTTTTTCAAACTGAGATCGAATCGATAAGCTGATGGTTACGGCTCCCCCTGTCGGATCATCGCGATCCGGATCAGGCGCCGGGACTGCCTGCAAATCGGACAATATCGACACGTCGGTGAAACAAAGAGGGCCGAGCAGCTGCACGTTGCTGGTAATCGGTCCCCCCGACGAATCCGGCAGTGTGCAGTTCGCAAACCGGGTAGCGTCGTGAAGTGTAGGTCCCCACCGATAGGTGTATGATGTGCCGTCCTGCTCGTAAATACGCAGGAAATCGGAGCCGAACGAGAACAGTGCCCCGGTGAAGTTTACTTCTTGGAGATTTGCATTGCTGAAATTGGCCCCCTGCAAATAGGCCCCCGTAAAATCGACATTGGTCAACTGAGCGCCGGCCGTTCCCGTAAAATCGCTATTGATCAATTGTACCTGAGCGAAGAAGCAATATTGAATAGATGCATCCTTGAAGCTCATTCCGTTCAATACTGCAGACTCAAAATGAACGTTCTTCAGGTTTGTGTTGCCCTCCAGTGTCGCTTTGCTCGTCACCTCATTCCCATCTTTGTCTTTTCCGGTATAGGATCCGTAAAAATGAGCATTGCTGAAATAGCTTCCATTCAGCGTTACATTCGACATACGGGTTCCAAACATATATGCGCCGGAGAAGTAAGCCGCATTCTCTCCATCCGTACTGGTCGCGCCGTCGAAATTGCAGCCCGCTAAATTAGCCGCTTCAAAACGGGTCCCGATCAAAACGGTTTGGCTGAGATCAGCGCCCTCCATATTCGCTTCCTTGAATATGACATGGCTTAAATTTGCGCCATTCAACTCCGCATTCACGAGCTGAATGCCGGACAAATCGAGTCCTTGCGGGAAGACGGTATGGCGCGCCGTAAAATTAGAGCAATCCTTCGGTATATGTTGAAAAACGGCTCCGCTCAAATCCAAGTAGCTCCACGAGGATAGCGGAATGGCCGCAAAGTCGATCCGGCAGCCGCAAAACTTCGTCAGCTTTGCGGGGTCGACCGAAAAGCGCGGTTGCGAACCGAAGGCAGGTCCCCCCACACCGATCGAAGCTCCGGAGAAGTCGGTCCCTTCCATGGAAGCGCCGCTAAGGTCCGTCCCGTTCAGAATGGCTTCCTTCAAATCGGTATCGTTCAAGTTCGCGCGAGGCAATTTGCAATTGGCAAAGTTCGCCTTTGCAAGCACGGCGCTTTCAAAATCGGCGTCCTCCGGGAGCTGCCAATCCGAGAAATCGGCGTCGGAGAAGTTGACCCAAGTAGCGGATTTCCAGACGGCGGCTTGCGGGTAGATGCTTCCGTTATTCTTGTTGGCCGTGGCGTCCAAAATGACGGACTTCCCTACATGCGCCTCGTCCAAGGGCCACCATAAGCGAAGGCCTTCCCGCTGCACGGTACCCGGGTCGCCCGGGACGGGTTCAAACATGAGCGTACGGACTTCATCCATCGTAAGCGCCCGATCCCAGACTTGAACGTGACGGACCAATCCGTAAAAGGATTGATCCAGCGAATCCGGATTTCGCGTTCCGAAGATGAGGGTGCTTTGCGGCGGCAATCCTTGCCCCTCATCCCGGTAAACCGAATGATTCCCTTGGGCTTCGCCATCCTTGAATACACTTGCCCGGACGTCGTCGCCTGACTTAAAATCGAGCGTAATGGCAATATGGTGCCACGCTCCGTCCGCAAGGGAAACACCGGTTTTTGTGGTACTTCCGGAGAACGTCACCTGCAGGTTCGCCAAATTTTCAATGCGAAGCGAATTCTCATTATCCGTCGGAAATTGCTCGCTGTCGGAAAAGTCGTTATAGCTGAACAGGACCGCATTTTCCGGCTGAGCGTGTGCCTCCTGGTCCGGCTCCCATTTCACCCATGCGCACAAAGTAAACAAATCGTTAGGAAATTGCGGGGCGGACTTGCCCAAGCGAATCGAAGTCTCCTTTAGGGCCCCGCCCAAATAATAGAAATTCCTCATAATGCCGCACCTCCCCTCTTCAAGATTCGGAGATGGAGGGAATCAGCTCGCTTACGGTCGGTTCCAGCCGTCCCCCCGGTCCGTTCTGCTTCTCAAAGTTCAACGTATATAGATTGCGGAACAAATCGACCGTCAGTTTTCCTGCCGGAACCGGTTTATCGTAAGCTTTGGAGGTAAGCAGTTTGCCTTCCGGCGTATAAATGTCCAACCGGTAGTCTTCCGGTTTGCTGCCGTCATTTTCATATAAAAGCACATAGATAAATCCGAGATGCTCGACAGCCATATCCAGAAAGGTTTCACGTTCCTGCTGCGCAACAAGTGGCATGCGCTCACTCTTGCTTCCGTCCGCTAGCGTAAAATAATCCTGGACCGCGTTGCCGAAATAATCGAATGCCTGAACGTTTCCGAGCCCTGCATCGAGCACAAGAATGGCTCCTTTGCCTGTGCATCCGATGGCGATCGGCCGTTTCAGCAGATTGGTCCGCGTCCCGTAGCCGGAAGCGAGCTTCGGCTTCGGTGCTTTGTCGTCGGGCACCGCTTGATCGGGCAGCTTGAGCAGATACAGCTTCGTCGCTTGTTTCGCTTCGTTATAATAAGTCGCGGCCAGATAGCCCTTCGGATGGATCGCCAAGCTGTCTACAGCCGTAGGGAAAACGCCCCAGCTCGTCGTTTGATTCAAATTGAATACAGCGGGATCTCCCGTCAGTTCGGCGCTGCGGGCGTAGTAATTCTCGCCTTTCACATCCGGTTGAATAAAGAAATGGTAAGGCGGGCGCGCAAGCCCGAGCTGCTTCCACTGCGGGACGGAGGCGTCGGGGTTTTGTTCGTACTGCTTGCGAATCGCTTCCGCATTCGGTTCCTCCGGCGGCAGCAGCTCCATGCAGACCAGAACCTGATCGGTAAAGCCCGCGTTCGTGAACGCATAGAGGCGCTCGGCGGGTAAGGCTGCCGAAACGCTTTGAAACGTATATAGATTATGGGCGTCGCCCTGTTCCGGCGTTTCGCCTGAATCGAAGCGAGGAACATGCTGAAGGGGAGAGCGCCATGCGTATGCGATCTGGCCGCTTAGCTGATCAATAGAAATGCCGACAAGGCGGGACAACGACTGCTGCTGCCCTGCGGGATCCAAATCAGCAACCGTTGCGCCCGGCAGCTCTGCCTTGGCATTCCAGATATGCGCTTTCCCGTCGAACTGAAGCTTGGTCATCTGGCTGTATGTTGTCTCTTCGGATAATTTCGGAATCATCTCCTTAATAACCAGACGAATCGCCTTTGCCTCTTCCTTCGTCGCATCGTATATGCCGGATTTTGCGGTTCCGACGGGATTATTTCTGATGGCCGTCGCCGTCGTCGGGTTCGACGGATTGCCGTCCGCGTAGAAATTGACGAGAACCGAAAACTCGCCGGATGCTGGCAAATTGGGCACTACGTATGAAATCGGGTCCGTCTGTATGCCGTCCCGGTTAACCGGCTGAAGGTCCGAAGTCCGCGTCGTACCGTCGGTAAACTGGAATTCGACCTCATACCAGCGGGCGGTTGCTGGAAAGCCGTGATCGAGCGGATCATGGGCCATTGTCACCGTGCTGTCGAAAGTAATAGCGATGACGTTCTCGATGACAATCGGGGCCACGAGCTCTTCTACAATCGTTTCGGCAATTTCCGCGGCGGCGCCGAGAACGTTGAGCGCCTCCATCACCGCTCCGACGAGCGGCAAATCTTCTTCGGCCATATCCTTCACGAGAATGCCGCTGAGCACCATCTGGACCGTCTTATTCCCTAATACGAATCCGACCAGCGAATCGGTGAGCGTACTCATGATGCTTCTTCCCGTCTGACTATCGCCGCCGATTGCAATTACATCCGCAAAGTAGAGTACCGATCCGGCCATCGTTAAGAGAGGGACCAATATTCCTTCCCGGCCATCCAAGGCTTTCTTCATTAGACGTTCGGACAGACCGTCGTCGCCAACCCCCATTCCCAGAAGCACAGTCGGTACGGTGAAATTAATGACGCCGGTCAAAAGCCAGCCCAGATAACAGCTCGTAATCGTTTCCTTTTGCTCATGAAAAAGCATGCGGTCATGAGAAAAATAGAAGGCTCCCATGCCTCCGCCGGCCAACACGCGCACCTGCTGCGCCCCTTTAGGTATGGGTACCGTGAAGGTTTGGCGGATCCAGCCTGTTGGGACGGCCATGATGACCGGAATGGAGCTCAAATACCCGATAAACCGGGTCCGATCCGTCTCCAGGCCCACTTTTACGAGCTCTCCTGCGAGTTCCTGCAAAAACCCATCCTCGGTGTACTTCCATTTATCGTAAAGATATACACGGACCGGGCCGTCGGCAGCATCGAATCGCAGCGGATAACGGGTTTCTCCGTCGGTTATTTCATAATCGCCATCCTTTTTTTGAATCGTTGCCGCTTGGCTCAGAGTGATGCCTCCCGACTGCTCGAACAGCTTTCGGGTCGCATCCTGGATCGCCGCCCCATCCGTTGTGGCGTGTTCTATTTCGCTGCGCAATTGACCGTCTTCATTCGAGAACAAGAAATTCAAATCCGGATTAACCAGCTCCCCTTTATCGTTGAGAAACTGGACATACACGGAAACATATCGCAGAAAATGATTCGTCAACTCGAACGTGCACACCCGGTTGTCCGTCGTATCGTTTTTCAGCTCAAATGAAATCCCCGCCTGGGGTCCGACTTCCGTGACGGACAGCTTGAGCTCATCCGCCTCCCCTTTCAGTTTGACTGCTTCTGCTACCGTAATTGTACCGGCATTACGGAGCTGCACATTCCCGGCATTTGCCGGGGCCGAGACGGTACCCGGTTGAATTCTCCAGTTCCAGCCCTTTAAATCCGGATGGTCCTTAATATCTTTCAGAATCGCCTTCATCGGCTCCACGAGACGAGCTTTCGTCAAATCGGAATACGCCCAAAACTTCCGGAATTCCCCCGTGTAAGGACCGTTATCCGTATCTCTCGCCTGTTTGATTCGAATCGGGTTGCCCTCGTGATCGACGGCATATTTCAAGTAAGCGAAGCCTGATCCCTGCGATTTGATCGCATTGACCACATCCTGAAAGTATGGGGAAGCCACAATAATGCCTTTGATGATTCCGGCAATGTCCGGTTTTAAATTTATGATTTCCGGGTACGTAAAGATAATTTTTAAAGCCACGGCCTCCCAAGCGGAAAGCTTGGCGGTAGCATGCTCGTCCGAAGACGCCGCTTCAGCCGTTGCGGGATGATCGGTCGGGAAATGGATGCCGAAGTTCAGTAGCTTCCGCTCCTCCTCTGGAGCATCCGGTGCCAGGCTCGTGACCAAATACGACATCAGATGCGACTTGGGAAAAGGCACGTCGTTTACATAATGCGTGATCTCCTCATCCGACACCGCGGACAACACGGGAGAACGCCTGGCTTGCAGCAAGCTTTCTTTCGTTTGAGGATGCAGCGGATACTGCCTGGAGCCGACCTGCAGCGTCAGAACTTCACCCGCTTCCGCATGCCGTAAATCAAAATGCATCGTATGCAGCCGATGCTCCTGATTTGTTTCTGCTGCGTTCTTTACCGGATTCACGGCGTTTGCGATTTCCGAATTGTCATGAATGCCCGCCGCGTTCAGCGCGCAGCTTCCAAGATTTACACTTGTATCCCCCAATGTGTACAAATAGGTCGATAATTCGTGATAACAGAGAAGAGAGGAGCGGATTGGCATGTTGTGGGATTGAATCGGGATGCCGCCATCCACCTGCATGTAACCAAACAAGGTCCCCGGCAGGTTCGGCACGGCGTCGGGTTCGTTATAAATGCGGAAATTGTTCGGAACCAGCGTGTCGTAGGCGGAAGCAAAAACAGAATCGCCGGTCATGGGAGCAGCAAACGTGTACACCTCGGGGGCATAGCCGTGATAGGCAAGCACTGCGCCATGCAGGTTCGCCAGCGCCCCCCCAAGACTGTGGCCGGTAATCGTCAACTCGGCTGCGGAATCTTGTGCCGGTATCAGCTCGTTCAGTTTTTTCCGTTCCCCGGTAACCGGATGGATGGCTGACAGAGACCTGTAGAGCTTCGTAAAGCCTCTTTCCGTGTTCCCTCCATTAGGAATTTCCGTAAAGGGAAGTTTGCTGATTTCGAGATCGTACTTCGCGTCCAAAATGCTGCTTGTCCCGCGGAAAATAATCCCTGTCTTCGTTTTGTCAGTGGATTGGGCGATGAAACCAATAAACTCGGTTTCATCAATAAATTCTACAACCCCTTCCACATTCAAGTTCCATATGATGTTCCAACCGTCCGGAAAATCCGAAGGCTGCGGAGGGTTGGGATTCCAGCGGTTGTTCGTATACATGTCATAAGCTTTTTCAATCAGCCTGCCCCAAAAAAAGGCCGTTTCTTTATTGAAAGCCCTTACATTTTTAATTTTCTCTAACACGTTTTCTCCTCCTTTATTTTAGAAGAAACCCTGAACGTCTGTCTTATGATGCCGAACAAGGATTTGCAAGAACTTTCAGCCTCAAGTTAAAATTTCATCATCCCCTTTTCGAAAAAAATAAGAGCCCGGGGTTGAATATTACATATTCACCCAGGCTCTACCAGTTGTACTATTAATATACCATATATTTGCTTAATCGCAATTCACAATTTTCAGCCGCGCCAACGTCGACGTTATTCATCGCGGATCATCAACCAGCTTTACGTCCGGCGGTCCAGGTTCTGAAAATGACTTGTTCCACACATGTCGATTCATATCGCTTGTACGGCACAACACAATCCGGAAGCTCGTGATGAATCTTTCGGCACTGTGCACAACGCAACCGGCGGACGACGAGCAAGTGGTATTCTCCTTCCTCGCTAGTGAGTGTTCGCTTCCGGCTGCCAATGACGCTAAGCTTTTCTCCACAGCAGGGAGAGAGAACCACTTCTGCACATCTAACAAAAAAAGCCGGGCGACTTCTCATCCAGCTCATACTTGATACAATGACTATGTTGAGTTGGGGTGCATCCAGTGAGCCTGTTTTCCCGCAGGCCCAATGCCTTCTTTTGGCTCCTTCGATATTCAATATAAACCGGCAAGATCTAGCTACGACATATCTGATCTCACTAATGAGGTTATTCTGAAAAACAAAGAAACCGTTTCTTCGTAATAGGCGTGCGATCACCCATTTACGAAAGAAACGGTTTTTGCTATTTGCTCAAGGAAGCGGCCACGTCACCTGTCCAGCTCGGAATCCGCCATCAGGTGCTGAACCCCGTGATTGTCCCAAGTCCGCCTGCTTTTCCCCTCAAGTATGGTTTACTTAATAACGACGTATTCCAAGTTAACCAGCTTGGCGTAGGTTACGATTTGGTCTGTCGTCAGGTTCAAGGAAACGACGGTATGGTGGCCGCCGCCATTCTCGATCCAAGCTTTCACTCCATCCTGGAAGTTCGGCTTCACCGTCCATAGGACACGAGCGACAGGAAGATTAGGAGCAGGAACCGTCGGCTCGAATGCGGAAACCTCGTTGATCAGCAATTTATAATGAGTGCCGAAGTCAGCCATGGATACGACGACGCCTTCGCCGGCTTTGCCGTCGAATACAAGACGCGCCGGATCTTCGCGATCGCCGATTCCGAGAGGGGAAACAATGATTTTCGGCTTGTTGCTTGCCAAGGACGGATCTACCTCGAGCATATGGGATTGCAGGATGGCTTCCTGACCGGCTGCCATCTCGTAGGTGTAATCCTCCATAAAGCCCGTGTTTTGATTGCGGCTCATCACTTTCAGCAAGCGATCGAGCGCGGCCGTCTTCCAGTCACCCTCGCCGGCAAAGCCGTAGCCCTGCGCCATCAGCCGTTGGACGGCAAGACCAGGAAGCTGTTTCATTCCATGCAAATCTTCGAAGTTTGTCGTGAAGGCATTATAACCTTTCTCGTCGAAGAAACGTTTGAGGGCGATTTCATAGCTTGCTTGGACTCTGACACTGGCTTCCCAGGCTTCTTTGCTGTTCGTGCCATAATCGAAATCGTAGAGCTCCGCATATTGGCCCATCAGATCATCGATTTCTTGCTCTGTAACGGCATTCACGTATTGCACGAGGTCGCCGATGCCGTAATAGTCCACGGTCCATCCGAACTGAATTTGGGCCTCGACTTTATCGCCTTCCGTTACGCCAACGTTGCGCATATTATCACCGAAACGGGCCACTTTGATGTTGAAGCTTTCGTTATAAGCAACCGCTACGTCCATCCAATCCGCAATTTGCTGCTGCACTTCCGGACGTTCCCAGTAGCCTACGACGATTTTATTTTGTTTCTTCAGACGGGCATTGATGAAGCCGTATTCGCGGTCGCCGTGAGCGGCCTGGTTCAGGTTCATGAAGTCCATGTCGATCGTTGCCCAAGGAATGCTTTCATTGAACTGGGTTGCCAAGTGAAGCAGAGGTTTCTGCAGCAATTTCGTACCGCGAATCCACATTTTCGCAGGCGAGAACGTATGCATCCACGTGATGACACCCGCCACTTCGTCGCGATAGTTGACCTCTTTCATGATGCTTGTAATTTTATCCGCGCTTACAGCCAGGTCCTGCAAGACAAGCGGGTAAGGGAGCACACCGCTATTATTCAAGGCATCGGTCATCGTCTGCGCATGGGCTTTCACTTCAGCGAGCGCTTCTTCCCCGTACAAATGCTGCGAACCTACGACGAACCAAAACTGTTTAGCTTCTGTTGTTGACATCTTAATCATCCTCTTTTCTGTATTTAATAATAATGGGTAAGGCTATTACTTCTGCCCGTAGTAGGCGTCTTTCCCGTGCTTCCGGAGATAGTGCTTATCCAGAATGCCTTGCGGCAGTTCTTTGGCAAAATTGTTCAATTGCCGCGCGTACAGATTCATTTTGCACACTTCCTCCAGCACGACGCTGTTCACGACCGCCGACTTCACGTCTTTCCCCCAAGTGAAAGGCGCATGTCCCTGGAGCAGAACGGCCGGGATCGCCATGACATCCAATCCGCGCTTCTCGAACGTTTCGATAATAACGTGGCCCGTCTCCGCTTCGTATCCCCGGTCAACCTCCTCTTGGTCCAAGAACCGCGCGCAAGGTACAGCGCCATAGAAGGTGTCCGCATGCGTCGTTCCCATAACGGGTACATCGAGTCCCGCTTGCGCCCAAATGGTTGCCCAAGTCGAGTGAGTATGCACGATGCCGCCGATTTGCGGATAATGTTTGTACAACACGGCGTGAGTCGCGGTATCGGAGGAAGGTCTCATCTCTCCCTCGACCACCTTACCGTCGAGATCCACAACGACCATGTCGCTCGGTTTCATCTTCTCATAGCTGACTCCGCTCGGTTTGATCACGAACAGGCCGCTTTCCCGATCGACGGCGCTCGCATTGCCCCAAGTGAATTTCACGAGTCCATGCTTCGGCAAATCCAGATTCGCTTGGTGTACCTCTTCTTTCAGTTGTTCTAACAACGTTAGTCCCTCCCGTTCTCTAGCAGATGGTCTACAGCGGCTTGTTCGATGGCAAGCCCTGCTTGGTATCGTTTGATGAATGCTTGGAACCCTTTGACATCCGTAGCATCCGGAGCAATCTCCTGTCCTTCGGCATCTTTAAACACTTTCTGCCCGAGGAAGTCTTCCAGGCTCTCTTCTTGATCCTTGCCCGTCATGTAAGAAGCCAGAAGCGCCATGCCCCATGCCCCGCCTTCGCCGGCCGTGGACATGACCGAGATCGGCACGTTCAGCGCAGCGGCTAATGCTTTTTGTCCAACGACAGGGGTCTTGAATAGGCCGCCGTGAGCCAAGATGCTGTCGATGGCCACCTGTTCGTTTTCGGTCAAAATGTCCATGCCAAGCTTCAACGCTCCGAAAGCCGTGAATAGGTGCGTTCGCATGAAGTTAGCCAGATTAAAGTTGCTTTCAGGCGAGCGAACGAACAACGGCCGGCCTTTATCTATTCCCGTTATATTCTCGCCCGAAAGATAGCCGTAGCTAAGCAAGCCGCCGCCATCCGGGTCTGCTTCAAGAGACTTGCCCAGCAGCACGCTGAACAATTTGCCGGAATCCGCATTGAATCCCATCGCTTCGGAGAATTCACGGAACAGTCCCATCCAGGCGTTAAGATCGCTGGAGCAGTTGTTGGCATGCACCATGCCGACCGGACTGCCGTCCGGCGTCGTGACCATATCGATCTCCGGATAAACCTTGGACAATTCTTTCTCCAATACAATCATTGCAAAAACGGAAGTGCCCACGGATATATTTCCCGTACGCTTCTTGACGCTATTCGTCGCAACCATGCCTGTGCCGGCATCGCCTTCCGGAGGACAGAGCGGAATGCCGGACTGCAGATCTCCGGCCGGGTCCAGAATGGCGGCTCCCGCCGCCGTTAGCTCGCCGGCTTGCTCGCCGGAGAGATATACCTTGGGAAGAAGATCCTCAAGCTTCCACGGAAAGCCTTTAGCCGCGATTAATTCATCGAATTGCTTGACCATCGATGGATGGTAATTATGAGTTGATTCATCAATAGGGAAGATGCCGGAAGCATCCCCGATGCCGATCACTTTATTGCCGGTCAACAGCCAGTGTATGTATCCGGCCAGCGTCGTTACGAAATCAATGCGAGGCACATGCTCCTCTCGGTTCAATATCGCTTGGTACAAATGGGCGATACTCCAGCGCTCGGGGATATTGAATTGGAACAAGTCCGTTAATTCCCTAGCCGCCGCGCCGGTTGTTGCGTTGCGCCAAGTCCGAAACGGCACCAGCAGATTGCCCGTTCTGTCGAACGCCATATAACCGTGCATCATAGCGGAAAACCCGATCGAACCGAAGGACCGGAGGGTGACTCCGTAATTCCGTTCCACTTCCTGTTTCAGTTCACGATACGCGGTTTGGAGGCCTCTTATAATATCCTCCTGGTTGTACGTCCAATATCCGTCTTTCAACAGATTTTCCCACTCAAAGCTTCCCGATGCGATGGTCTCGAAACGACGATCGATCAGCACCGCTTTGATCCGCGTAGAACCAAATTCGATACCCAGCGAAGTTTCTCCATTGGTTATCGCTTCCTTCAAGTCTACATGATTCATGATCACGTCATCCCCTCTCTGTTCAATTACGATTCCTATACTAGCTGCTTCCGATCGAATCGGTCACTCGATGAGACAACCGGAAGATTTCAACCGAAAGAAGGCGCTTTCTCTTACTGACAGCCTTAGTATATTTTCTGTACGTACATTTGTCAATATAGTCTAATAGTTATACTAACATAAGTTGCTGTACCCTCCTTATTCGTCTGAGCATGGAGTTTTCCTAAGGACAAGCATGGAACTTGTACCATTGGAATCGTAAATAATGTTATTGCATTTGCATTTCATGCAACTCATGCTAAAATGTGTACGTACAACTTTTTCGAACAACGATGAAAGAAGTGGATTGCATGAAGCCAAAGTACCAGCTCATTATTGAAGATATCAAAAGTTATATCCTCTCTGGAACGTACAAAGCAGGCGAGAAAATCCCTTCGGAGCACGTTTTGGAGGAAAGCTACAACGTTAGCCGGCAGACGGTTCGAAAGGCCATTCTAGAGTTATCGAACGAGGGGTTCCTGCGAAGCGAGCGGGGATCCGGTACATACGTCAGCAACCAATATCGGTCCAGAACAGGTGCAAAAACCATGAATAAAACGATCGGCGTCATCACGACCTATATATCGGATTACATCTTCCCCTCCATTATCCGCGGCATTGAAAGCCGGCTAAATGAAGATAACTATTCATTGCTGCTAGCCAGTACAAATAATGATATCTCCCAGGAAAAAAAGGCGTTGGAAATGATGCTATCCTACGGCGTGGATGGACTGATTGTAGAACCTACCAGAAGCAGTGTATACAACCCCAATATCGCTTACTACCTGTCTTTTAAGGAGCAGGAGGTTCCGTTCGCGATGATCAATGCCTATTATGAAGAGTTGGAAGTTCCTTTCTTCTGTCTGGATGACGTGCAGTCCAGCTATCTCGCAACCCGGGAGCTGATTACCAAAGGACATACCCAGATCGGCATCATCGCGAAAATGGATGATTTGCAAGGGAAGTATAGAATGAAGGGATTTATCAAGGCCCTTGGGGAAGCCAAATTACGGTTCCAGCAAGAGCATGTGCTTTCTTTCGATACATCGGCAAAGTCGGACCTGTCCGCTAACTTGGAAGTGTATCTGAACGACAATCGGGATGAATTGACTGCGCTTGTGTGTTACAACGACGAGGTAGGCTTGGAAGTCGTACATGTCTGCAGAAAACTGGGAATTTCCATTCCGGACGAGCTATCCATCATTGGCCAGGACAATTCATATATCGCCAAAAACGCGAATATCAAACTAACGACGCTGACGCACCCCCAAGAACAAATGGGACGCGACGCAGCTGACTGGGTCATTAAGAATTTACAAGGCAAAAAAGACTTGCCCACCAAAACCTACTACCAGCCCGTATTAATTGAGGGCGAAACAGTAAAAGCGATCGAAGTGGAATAGTCATGGTCTAACAGCTAATTTTAGCGTCATCAATACGGCAACTGAATAATAAACCGGGTTCCCTGATTAAGATTACTTTCAACTTCAATTGTGCCCTGGTGAGAGAGGACATATTGTTTGGCAATCGCAAGACCTAATCCTGTCCCGCCGCTATCTCTTGTGCGTGCTTCGTCGATTGTTCTCATTCAGAATTCGAAAGGATATGATTCCTTGACTATTTGAATACTTGATTGCATTCGTAAGCAAAATAATAAGAACCTGTTTGATTCGATTAGCATCTACGCATAATGTGGTTTGTTGAGTAAGAACCTCCAATTGAATCGAAATATCCTTTTCTTCGGCGAGGGGCTCGATGGCTAAGCGGAGCTGATAAGCTCGATCTGCAATGTCAGCAGCCGCTTTATTTAATCTTAGTTTTCCCGCTTCTGCTATAGACAAGGTTCCTCTACATGCCGATCCCTTTACACCTGAGGGTTCTTCTGCGCTGCACTCCAAGATCTTCGCTCGTTCCATGGTCTTCGCCGGGGCAGTCGTGGCTCGGCTCCCTCTTATCCCCTTCGGGTTCACTTTCACGATGCGGTAGGATTCATTTTCATTTACGGCTTGCAGATTTGCTTCACCGCGCAGAGCGCGACTTTTCACAGGGCTTCAACCGCCGGATTTCGCCGACGTCTGCCTGCTAGCTACGGGGCGGCTTGGTCCCTAACCCGACTGAACTTGCATCAGTAAGTTGTGCCTAGCTTGGCTAGGCGCGCACTGCCCGTTAGCGGGGAAAAGGCAGCCGATGATATTGGCTGCCTCTTGATATTCACTTATGTCGCGTTTTATGCTTGATCAAGTACTCCCGTTGTCTCTTGAGATGCCAAATGAAAATCATCTCAGTGTGGTACTAGGTACAGACTTGAGTATCCTCGTCATCCGGGTGCGGAGTCGATTGTTCAAACTCCGGGAATTTCCTCTCCTCTATTTCAGGGATATCAGCCTGTGGAATTTCACGAATATCATCCATTTTCTTAATCCTCCATATATACATCTTTTATTTAACGCTCGGCCTATATATTGTTTGTGAATTTTTTCAATTATATACGTACGATCCTACTACGCATGAGTGCTGCGGCTGCCAGTCAAAAATAATGTAGGATCGGCTATGATTACATGTTCTTGTCCTAATACGGCTAAGGATATATGTTCTTGTCCTCCGACATCTCTGATGTCTAATAACACAAACATACCCTTAATTTTGACACAAACGTTGTCGCTCCAGCTGGTATCCACCCCGCCAACATTCGTTCTTCGGACTGGATATTTCTCATGCCATGAATTCGACTTGGGCCACGCTGGTTATGGGCTTTCCGACTTATATCAACTAAAGCAATCGAGCAACTGTTGGCCGGGATTCGAGGGAGTACAGGCAAAAAAAGAATGACACCCTTTTCCATTTAATGTGGAAAGAATGTCACTCTTTTTGCCGTGGTGCCGTTAACACCTATTCATTTTAATACACATCACGTTGATAACGTCCTTGAGCTTGTATATCATTGAGATAAGCTTCCGCTGCTTCGCGGCTCATCGCACCTTCTTTTTCAATAACTTCGATAAGCGCGTTGTGGACATCTTTCGCCATATATTGCTTATCTCCGCAAACATAGAAGCAAGCTCCGTTTTCCAGCCATTCAAACAATTCCTTGCTGTTTTCAAGCATTTTATGCTGCACATAAACTTTTTGTGCCGTATCACGGGAGAACGCAGTTTCTATTCTTGTTAAGACCCCATCTTTTTGATATTGTTCCAACTCGTTCTGATAAAGGAAATCCGATGCCGCATGCTGGTCTCCAAAAAATAGCCATGCTCTGCCCGTTGCTTTAGTTACCGCACGTTCCTGGATAAAGGAACGGAACGGTGCAATGCCTGTCCCCGGACCAACCATAATAATATCTGTATCTTGAGACGCCGGCAAATGGAAGTGTTTATTAGGTTGAATAAATACGGGAAGCGTGTCTCCTTCTTTAAGACGTTCGGCAACTAAAACCGAACAAACGCCTTTACGTTCACGTCCGTGAGCCTTGTAGCGCATAGCACCGATGGTTAGATGCACTTCCTCGGGATTAGCGGCAATGCTGCTTGCAATTGAATAGAGACGCGGCGTCAATTTTCTTAAAAGAGACACCATTTCTTGGGCAGAAGCGTTCCATGGCCCGAAATCGCGCAGCAAATCAAGCAAGTCACGCCCGTAGATATATTCTTTCAGTTGGTTTGCATTTTCATTTAATAAAAGCTTGCTCAACTCTTCATTCTCGGTAAGTTCCACCGCTTGCTGTAAAATCTTTTTCGATAGCAGTGTAATTTCAAAGTAGGTTGTCAGCGCTTCTTTTAACGGAAGTGTATCGCCTTCCTGATTAATTGTTACTAACGTTTCTTCGTCCCATTTCATTTCCTCAAACAGAGAAGCTACCAGTTCCGGATCATTATTCGGGATAATACCAAGAGCATCTCCTGGGACGTAGGAAAGGCTTGATCCTTTTAACGATAACTCAAGATGTCTTGTTTCTTTATTGGAGTCAGCTCCATTTAAATTTACATTTTTAATAACCTTCGCGTGAAATGGATTTTTTCTTGAGAATGTTGTTGCCGACTGATTTTCTGTAACTAGCATATTTCTCCCCCCAAAATACTAGGATAAAAAGTCTGATGCCGGCGACAATCAGAAGAGAAATATTTCGCGCGCATGAACATAGCGTAGAGCTGCTTGCCTCATTCCTCCATAAAAAGCTGTAAACAAGCCAACTGGTCCACCACCAATAATGGTTTTATCATAAATCTTCTTTTCTTCTGTCATTATAATCACCTCTAGTTAGAATAAACATAAAGTTCTTTGATTCAGTTGGACATCCATCAAAAGCATCTTGTAAGTCATCTTCGTATTCATCAGGTACGATGGCTGTTCCTTTATTATTATCTAAAATAACAAAAGCGATCCCCTCATCATCGTAATCAAAAATAGTTGGTGCAGTAGCTCCACATGCTCCACACGCAATACAAGTTTGCATTCTAGTTACCTGATGATGAAAGAGTTTAATACCACTGTTCCGTATAGTTAACTCTTGGTTTGAGCCAGCATTTTATCAACGGTTTTGCTCATCTGATTTAAAATAAACTGAGGTGCAACACGACTCATGAACTTCAGCGCACTGCTTTGGCCCGGCAGGATCTCAAAGCGATCCTTTTCCAAACCCTTGATTACGTACCTAACCATCTTACCGGCATCCATTGGCTTTACGCCTTTGATCTCGTCGCCATCAAAAGCTTCAAGTAAAGGGGTCTGAACAGCTGGAGGCGCCAATTCAAACACTTTAATATTAGTATATTTTAGCTGCATTCGCAGTGATTGTGTAAATGAATGAATACCGGCTTTCGTCGCACAATATACTGGCGATACCGGATAAGGAACAAATGCAAGTCCGGATGAGACATTCATAATCGCAGCGGACTTCTTAGCCTTTAAATGCGATAAGAATTGTTTCACCATACGGATCGAACCGCTGAGGTTAATTTCAATCTCGCTATTGATATCCTCTAAGTCAACCTCTTTGGTATGAAGATTTAATGCACGCATAACCCCAGCGTTATTGATCAGAAAATTCAGTTCTGGAAATTGACTGATTACTTTTTCAAAAAGGTCGGAAATGGCCTTTGGATCGCTTACATCACACTGAAATGTGTGAACGTTTGGCAGTTTCTTTTTGGCTAGATCCAGTTTGGACTGATCCCGCCCGGTAATAATTACGGTGTTCCCAAGCTGAAGGAGCTGCGTGGCAAGCTCGAATCCAATCCCGGATGTTCCACCCGTTATAAGAATTGTGTTGGAATCCATTTTCATAAAAATCAATCCTTTCTCTATAAATGATTTATATAGCGGCTTTGCATGCTTTACACACTCTTATTAGGCAAAGCATTTCTCAAAGCTCATTAACAATTTGGGGTTCCCTTTGATCCGCAGTTTTCTTGTCAACAATGCCGCAGCCGCATTTTTTTCCTTCGCCACGATCTTAAGCCACGTTTTGCTATCCACCGTAATCCGAATATCCGGCTTGCCGTGAAAACCGTCCCTAATCTGGAGCTTATTGTCACGAATGTCGATTGTCGTTTGTCTCGTTTCATCTCCGGTGAATGTAAAATGATAGGTGCTGTTTAAACCCGTTGCCTGTTTCGGCTGGAATGCATGAGGCATCAGGGTGATCAAAAGGCGGATCGTATTCGGCCTGAGTCCATTCCCGACGCGTTTTACCGTTTTATGGGGAAAACGTTTCGCGACATACGCTTCCGCATCGGAGCCAGGGGTTACATACACCGTCTCCTCTTTGGCCTGCAACGGCTTTAATACATCATTCATGAACCTTTTACGGTCTTTCAGAAACGGCCCGATCACATCATCGCCCGCCGGACAAACCGATAAGCAATAAGCCGCTTTGTAGTTAGCCCCGAAACTCAAACTTTGCCACCAGGAAGTCGTTTCGGTTAGCGGTACTTCATTCCGGTACTCTTTGACGTTCTTGCTGTCCACGACCGTTTCCACAAAGTCGCTGAAACCGCCCATAAACTCACGATAATTGTGCGTAGCGCATGAAGAAAAATTAAATTGTCCGTCCGCACCGATCGCGCCCACAGGGCAGGCAGATACGCAAAGCTTGCATTCCAAACACGGGTTGTAGTCAATCGGCCGGTCTTCCTTGTTGACCCGGGCATCCATCATAACGGCGCCAAGCAGAATGAAGTTTCCGAATTTCGGATGAATCACGTTGCGATGGATGCCCATATGGCCTAACCCTGCAGCAACGGCAACAGGCTTGAGCGAAACGACCCAGGTCTTGCCGGGAAACTTATCCATCTCCATCGGGAAACCCATTGCTGCATTTAAAGCCCGTATCCCTCGTGCTTCCAATGCAGACACGATGTGATGGGCTGTCTCCGCTACCTTATCGCCGGTATGATGAAATTCAATATTGGCAAGGGATCGCGCTGGTGTGCGGATCGGTTCTCGATTCATTCTGGCAACGAAACTGATCATCGTCTTAGCATGCGGAAATGCGGACAGAATGTCATCACGCTGATCATCCAATTCGGAGCGTTCAATGGATATAACCCCGACATCGTCAGCTCCGGCCTCAAGACACAATTCACGTATCCACTCATAATCAACCGTCTCGTTGTTAAGAGTGGCGGATTGCGCAGAGGATTCGTAGTAACGCACAACTGTGGGATGTTTTTTCATATCGGCCACTTTCATCTATCCTTTCTCATTAAGTGTATATACACCTTTTCGGTGAAAAAAAATTAATCTCGCTTGTTAAGCTTAACGATATCAGACAAATGACCAAGCAAACCTTTATAAGGGTCATCGCCCATATAGTCTCGAATACGGATTTGTGCCTGTTCCCATAACGGCAGCGCACGCTTAAGAAGGTCCCGGCCGTCGGGTGTCAGAGCAATAAATCGTTTCCTGCGATCCTCCCCTTCCGTGATCGACACCCATCCCTGTCTCTCAAGCGGCTTGAGATCCCGTGGCAATGTGGTCCTATCCATCAGAAGTATTTCGGAGAGAGTTGTGACGGTGACAGACCCGGCCTGTTCAAGTGCCATAAGGACAGACAATTGGGTTGCCCGAAGCCCGACTGGTCTTAAATATTCATCATATAAACTGGTAATGAACCGGGACGCTTTTCTTAAATTCAAGCAAGCGCACTCTGCTGTATAATCGGTCGCCCCTGAAAAATCTGAAGTTGAATTATTTTCTCTCATAAATATGAGTATATACACATATTATATCGATGTCAATCTTTATAATCATCTTAAATATGGCTTACCTCTGCTAAAAAAACCATATCGAACTTGCCTTCTTCCGTTGCTGTTAAACCATCTGTCCCGGATGCTCTGCCTAAGCCTAGATCAACTCTTCCGGGATGAAGAGCTTCAAGCAGGGTAAAGTTTTCTACCACTTTCAATGGACTATGATTGGGCAGCATAATTCCTCCAGAACCAGCACGATTGGATATCAGTTGGTCAAACAATTAGCTTTGAAATGGACCCTTCCATATTGTTACACATTATATGATGTGTATTTTCGATCATCAAATATAAGTGCCAATCTGGTTGCGTTATCCTGCCCGTTATCGTAATGAAGCAGCCGATCATTGTGTTCGGCTGCTTCCGTGTTTTTATTGGACTATCGTACCCGTTTAGCTTAACGAGCTCAAACCTGAACGGTTACACCGTATCGGGATAACGTCCGCATTTAACTCTCAGCTCAATGATTGTCGGTAAGAATTATCTCTGTTTTCGTTCCGTACGCGGAAAAAATCCCTTCCCTTCTAACGGAAACGAAATCTTCAATTCGTAAGTGCCGGAGTGCTGGCTCAAGCCCCGATTTGCCCATTGTTTGCTTATGTCGGCGGGCAAAATGCCACATCCAACCCGGAAACCATGGATAAGCAACACAGTCCGAAGGCAATCATAGAGAAAGCCACGTACAGAGTATAAACGCTGCTTTGTTACTGCTCACAAATCAATGCGATGTAACACCGTTCAAAAAGTTCAAGGTCCGTGAAAACGCATCGCGAGCATAATTAACCTCATACGTCGGGTTTGTATCGTTGAAGAATGCGTGTTTTGCATTTGGGTACACCACAGCTTCGAAAGATTTGCCATGCTTCTTCATTTCTTCTTCGAAACCAGGCACCAAATTGGTAATATTCAGATCTTGACCTCCATAGAAGCCGAGTATAGGGCACTGTATGTTGCCAATGTCTTGTTGCGGCGGACGGCCGTAAAATACAATGGAACCGGCGTGTTGCGGGTCCTGTATCGCTAACACAGCTGACAGAGCGCCACCCATGCAGAAGCCGACGGAAGTAATCGGCATGCCTTTCGTTTTCTCAAATGTGTTACGTGCGTATGCAGCCGTGTCGGTCAAAATCCCGACTAAGCGTCCGAATTGCGTAGGGTTAAGCAGACCAAACAACGCATTAAGCGTCGCACGGAGAGGTTCCTGCCGTTCAGAAGGCTGGTTCAAGATCGCCGTTTCCCGCTCATGCGGATTGAACCATGCTGTATGAGGAATTGAATGAAGGAACGCTTTCGCTTCGTCCAGCCGTTCTTGTTGAATCGCCTCGGGCCGAACTCCGTTCTCGGCAAACAAATCGGGAGCGATGGCGACATAACCGGCAGCCGCAAACCGCCGTGCGACATCTTGTATATGTTCTTCAACACCCCAAATTTCCTGAAGGATTAACACGGCTGGCCGCGGTTCATTTACAGGCTCCATTGAAGCAAAGTAAGCGCTGCAGTTTCCTGTCTCACCGGCGAACGTTTTCCATTCTGTATGTACTGTCATAGTCACACACCTCTCCGAGTTATTGAACAATTCAGACCTTTAGCGGAGGAAATGAATTAATAGCTAGTAGGAGCTTTACCAGTCAGCACTTGAAAAGCCAAAGAAGGGTGAGCATATTCCCCTCTAGCCGAGGCAGTATCATACTAATGCATTGAAGGCTGCATTCAAGGCTGGAATTCAGCATATTGTTTACATGTCGTTCTTTAACCCAGAGCCGGGTACGGCCAAGTTTGGTGTCATTCTTTTCAAACTCTTGATCTAATGTTTTTTCGGACTACCAGATATTCGACTGTTTGGCGCTTATGGGATCGAGAAACTTAGTTCATTGGGCTTCCTCGTCGGCCGAGGGACCGTAGATGCCCGGCACCGGAATATCGAGAAGCCGCAAGTATACCCCGAGCTGCGCCCGGTGGTGGACCATGTGGCTTAATCCGAAGGTGCGGAGCGCGATCGCCCGCGGCTCGCGGAGGATGATATGGTCGCCGTGACGCAGCGTCCATTCCTCGCCGAGCGTTTTCTCATCGCATTCGGCGAGCAACTTTTCAAACTTGCCGACGTTCGTGTCGAACTCCTCCAGAACGTCAGCGCGTTTTTCCAAAGGCGCCCGCCGCAGCGGCACGGTCGAAAGATCGAACTCCGGGTACTGAAGAATCGCAATTTGCCAGTTCAGCAGGTTGATCAGGTGCGTGGCCAGCCCGCCGAGCGTCATCGATTTCTCGTGCGGCTTCCACGACATATGCTCCTCTGGCAAGCGTTCCAGAATGCGGCGCGTAGTGGCCAGTTCATGCGTTGCGTCGCCGACGATCAGTTGTTTGACCATAAATTCCTCTCCTCCCTTATGGTTTAGCATAAAATAAATTCCAGTCGAGTGACTCTCTGATTAACCGACTATGATAATGCGCTATTCTGCCGGAGAGCTGAACAAGGGTATGCCTTCTCACTCCATAATTGTTCCCATCAAACGTGCCTGTAAAGTTTTCAATCGGTATCCAACGGGTAATGAACATATTGATAAATCATATGGCCGTCTTTACGGATCCGCATATACATGTGTACGTAATCCAACCTGGCCCAATAAAGCAGTTACACTTACTACTATTACCAAAATCAATTTTAACTTCATAATTCCCCCCTCAAAGCTATGTTTGAGACGTGGGTTAATACTACTCCGAAACTATGATACATTATGTATACTACAAAATATGTAAAAATTTGTCGTGTTAAAATAATCTCTTTTTAATGCCTCGGTTTTACTTGGCTGCTTTACAGCTGCGTGACGCGCTCACGCAAGCACCCACCGTCATCATTTAGGGATATAAAACAAAAAAGCTTGATTTCTCAAGCTTTCGCCAATTCAATTATGTCCCCGCCTATTTGTCGTTAGACATCGATTTCATTTATTTCTAATCGAATATCCTAATCATCTAATCCCTTTCCGCCCAGAATATGCGGCAAATATTTTTCAACCCTTGACTCTCGAGTTTTGGATTGTTTTGGTGCAGAAAAATGAAGAATGTACGCTCTTTGCCGTCCCGGCGTCAATGCTTCAAAAGCAGTTTTCAAGTCAGGGATTTCAACGAATTTATTTTGTAATTCTTCAGGAATTATGTATTCCGTATTCTTTTTATAGTTGACTTGCAAACCGGCTTTTTCAACTTCAATGGCTTCATCGATATAACTTTTCAAGATAAGCTGCATCTCATCTATTTCTTGAACATTGGTGAACCGAATCTGGCGCGCCGCCTGCACATTTTCCGTTTGTTGGATTAGGATACCATGGGGATCTTTTAACAAGGCACCTTTGTGAAACAGAAGCGCGCAGTATTCTTTAAATCCATGTATTAAAACAATGTTTTTATCCTGAAACGTGTAACAAGGATGCATCCACTTAAACTCTTCGGTCAACTCGCAGTCAAGAACGATATTTCTCAACAGCTCGAATTCTTCCTTCCACTTTTTAGCCTTACTAAAAAATGGATCAATCTTAGGATTTCTTTCACCTTTTGTCATCAAGGAACACCCCTTTTCAATTTTTCGATCCGCTCACTGTGAGGAATGGTCATCCTCAATTATATCAAGTATTTTTCAATCCAATCCGCTTGGCTAATCACATCGAGGTTGTGCTGCCGACTTTTCGGTCAAGTACCAGTCTTGCCTCTTAAAGGACAGCTTGCTTCCGCCGCCAAAGGCCATGGAGACAAGCAGAAAACTTTGTAAAATAACGAAAATGATATACATAAGGCTATCCTTCCTATTACAGCTAGGCCAATACCTTTTCAAGCTCGCCGCACCATTTGCTCCAGCCATACTTAGCTCCACCCAGTGCTTGAGTATTAGAGAGTCCCGTTTGTTCGAGATGAAGGTTAACCTTACCGTCCCCTAAATCCTGCAGCGTCCAGGTGACCGTGTGCGTCTCCCCTCCACTGGCCCAGGTGTAGGACACCCGGTTTGGTGCGTCCACGATAAGCACTTCGCCGTCAATAATGCCATCCCAATTTTCGGACGGCTGAGTGCGAAACTGAAAACGGTATCCTACGACGGGCTTAAAATCATTATCCATCGCCTCACCGGTGTGGATGTTGGCCACCCACTTGGCAAGCTTGCTTGAATCGGTTAAGGCGGACCAAAGCTTCTCGATCGATGTTGTGTACTGAAAATCCAAGGATAATGTTAAACTCATTCTTCTTCCTCCTCTAATAGTTGATTCAAGCGCAATAAATTCGCATTCCAGAACTTGCTGTAGAAAGTCACCCAATCTTGAATTTCTCTGAGTGGAGAAGCGTTTAGCCTAAATCGCGTTTCTCTGCCGACTTTTCGGTCAAGTACCAGTCCGGCCTCTTTAAGGATTGTCAAATGCTTGGATACCGCTGTACGGCCCATTTGAAACTGTGCCGTTAATTCATGAAGCGGTATCTCCTCTGCCTCTGCTAACAGATGAATCAGTCGGCGCCTAGTTGGATCTGCAATCGCGTCAAACACATCCCGCAACTGGTCGTTCTCGCTCAAAACACCCTACCAGCGTGAACCCATTCTTTAAGCCGAGGAAAATCTGGCACGACGAGAGCGATGGCACCTAGCACTTTCCAAATCCCGAGAATGGTCAAGACGTATAATGGGTAACCAAGATTCGTCACTAACTCGACGTTTCCCCCAAATTGCATCAATTGCCCGATTACACTTGACGTAACAGCTGCTGCGAGTAGTAATATGACTGTCCAATAAGCAATCATTTTTCCTCGGGGCTGGGTTTCTTCTTTCTCGGTTGTTTCCGCACCGATAATCTTACTCATTTGTATCCTCCTCATAATTGTTTCAAGTGAAGTTATACAGGTTCCAATCTTTCCAAAAGACTAACTATTAATTAGACACCGCTTGGTGTCGTTTTCATTATAGGATACCATTTGGTGTCTTGTCAACAATGATTTCAAACTCATCCAAGCTTGGACACTTATCTGCATAATAGATTATCGCCGGTGATTAGGCATTGAGATTCAATACAAAACCATCGGGGTTGTTGACTCTCCAATTCATGCTACACTCTACCTAGTTGTGTTACTTCCAAAACCCAGTTTACTGGCACTGGGTCGTGGTTGCTACATTTGGATCGCCATCAGTCGGTTTCCATCGGGTTCTTCGAAAATGACGATGTTGTTTTCTAGCACCTCATTATGTATTACGATGCTGTTTTCCTTCAAAAACTGGAGCGTTTGCCGAATTTCGTGTGTTTTGAAAAAATTACCGTGGACAGCCTCCCCCCTGTATATCCCTAGTTAAAGTTATGTAAAGTCTTCCATTTTGTATTGTCCAGGTCTATCACTTTTTCTATAATAAGAGTGTTCTAGAGCTCTTTAAAAATCGGGAGAAGGTGATAGACATGAAGCTGGTAAAGTTTATATCCACAGGTGCTGTTGTCAGTCTATTGGTTGCCACTCATTTTGGTGTTGCTTCAGCCGATCAGGCGATTGTTAACGACCAGGAAAAGTCAAATTGGCATGCCGAGCATGAAAAAGAACACTCTGTAGGGCAGCTGACATTTATTGGCGAGCAAAGAATTCCGAACGATGAAGTTTATGAAGAGACGCTTGTTGGAGGACTTTCCGGCATTGATTACGATCCCAAAACACATAAGTGGATCATTATTAGCGATGATCGCTCAGACAAAAGCCCTGCCCGCTTTTATACCGCGAAACTGAAGTATGATACAGACAGCTTTTCATCTGTCAAGCTTACTGATATGACTGAATTTAAACAGTCGGATGGCACCACTTATCCAAACAAGACCGATTATGCTGCAAATAAAAAAGGCGTCGTCCCCGATTTAGAATCCATTCGCTTTGATCCAACAAACGATTCGATCTGGTATACAAGTGAAGGCGACCGAAGTCTTGCCGTTAATCCATTCATCTCTCAAGCTGAACGAAACGGAGACTATCTATCTTCATTCCTAATTCCAGAGACCTTTAAAATCGATCAAAGCAATGCTGATTTACAGAAAGGCTTCCGCAATAATCTTGCCCTGGAAGGAAGCAGTTTCTCTCCTGACGGAAAATACTACTTTACTTCCATGGAAGCGTCGCTCTATCAAGACGGTGACATTTCGACAGTCGATTCCGGTTCTTATTCGCGCATCACGAAGTACGATCGAAACGGCGACATTGCTGCCGAATACGCTTATCCGATCGACGCAATCCCTGCACAACCGGGACCAGGCAAAAATGCTGACAATGGTGTCTCGGAAATGCTTGCCGTTAACGACCATCAGTTCCTTATTATTGAACGATCTGGCGTACAAGCCGCCGACGGCAGTTATTCCAATTATATTCGGATTTATGAAGTGGATACTGAAGAGGCGACAAATGTAAAAAGCCTCGACTCTCTTAAATTAGGTCAATTTAAACCGGTCTCCAAAAAGTTAGTTCTTAATTTAAACTCACTTAACTTACCTGAACTAGACAATATTGAAGGCATTACATGGGGACCTAAACTCAAAAATGGACACGACAGTCTTGTACTCGTTTCCGATAACAACTTTAATTCATCACAAGTTACTCAATTTCTGGCCTTTGACGTGTCTCCCAAGTCAAAGTAAAGGGTTTTCTATAATTGATTTATAAACTATTATAAAAAAAGCCGCAGGTGACTAAGAGGCCACTGAAGAACTTGTAGTTTTTCGGATCAGCTAAGAGGTACAGATAAAAAGACGACCTTTAATCCCGGTTTTTAGGGATAATGGTCGTTTTTTCACTATCTAAGCAGGTAGGGTCACCTCCCTTCCCTATCAGGAAAAACAGATCAGCTCATTCTCTCAATATCCAGCTGCTGACATTCGTCCGATCCAGTATGCAGTTACCTGCTGAAGTAATCCTCTAGCCCATTCGCAATTGCTTTGGCCGCTTTCTTCTGGTAGTCTGAACCGCGGACGATGGATTCATCTTTTGCGTTGGACAAGAAACCGAGCTCTATGAGTGTTGATACCCTATCATTTTCCCGCAAAACGTGAAGATTGCCGAAAGAAATCCCGTTGCTATTCAAGCCGATGCCGTCCGCAAGTCTTTTTTCTATCGCGAAGGCCAATGGCCGATCTTTCGTTTCAGAATAATAGAAGGTAAGTATGCCGGACGTTTTATTCTCCGAAGAATTATAATGGATGCTGACGAAAGCGTCCGCACCGGTGGATTCGCTTATCTTCACCCTGTCGGAAAGCTCGGGCTTCTCCTCTTGCTTCGTTCTTGTCATGAGGACGCGCGCTCCTCGACTGCGAAGCTCATCCTCGAGGAAGAAGGAGGTGCTCAAATTAAGTTTTTTCTCCAACGTTTCATATTTCGTTCCGATCGCTCCGGGATCGTCTCCGCCGTGACCGGGGTCAATAACGATTACTTTCCCTTTAAGTCCCTTCGATTTTCCCGAAGAAACCGCCGCCGTTTGTATTGCGCCCTTCACGATATAACGATCTGATACCCAGCCGGTTTGCCCCTCCGGAGTCTGGATCCGAACCCATCCTTCCCGGTTTTCCATTATCGTAACAGCCTTACCCTTTGTTAGGCCTCCCAGAACCTTATAGTTCAACCCGGCGCCGGCCCTGATCCGCAGCGAATCCGCCAGCACAGTCGCATGGGTCGCTGCAGAACTCTTTTGCACACTGCCATCTTGATCTGTCGCCGAAGCAGTTACGACACTGCCATCGACCTTCTTCAAAAAATAACCTGCCGCCCAGCCGGAGATCCGGTCCGACTTGATGCGCAGCCAGCCGTACTCTTCTTTCGAAACGGTGACTATCTCGCCATTCTTCAATGCACCCACGATCGACGATTCAAGCGAAGGCTCGCTTCGGACATTCAATGAGTCGGTGTATACCTTGGCTGTATAACTACCGCTTGCATCCGCCCGGTTTGGTATATAACCGGAAATACTAATCAACCCACAGATCAAAATTATCAGGTATACAATTTTTTTCATACAAGTCTCCTTTAGTATTCTTAGGCTATGTAGGTCTACTATTATACCAGCAATTACTAGATTCGTGCAGACCTATATATGTAAAATTACGCCAGCAATCCATAACTTTATCCCATTCCTGACTTTTAACTTTCATTTCTCTATGTCGCCGAAAAATTGCAAATAAAAAACCACCAAGTATTATTTTGGTGGCTATCTTTAAAACCTCAGTTTCGATACAAAACGAGCTATAATAATCTGAGTTGTTTATTTTCTTCGGTCGGGTTATTAATCACTTATTAATCCGCCAATTTACCATTTTGTTAATGAGCACAATCGTCACGAGGCTGTAACCGAGCAGCATGACGCAGTCCAGCATAACGCCGCGCGACCAGCCGTTCAAGAGCACGTTTCGCATCGCATCCGCGGCATAAGTAGTGGGGAAAATATAAGACAACCACTGCAGCGGTTCGGGAAGCTGGTCAATCTCCACCATGACGGGCGAGAGGAAGGTGACGACCATCATAAGCGCTTGAACCAGCATGTTGGTCAACTGATGGTTAGGCGACCAGAAGCCGATGTACACCCCGATCCCGACCACACTGGCGAGCGACAGAATAACTACCAGAGGAAGCCCCCACGAATAATGAAATTGAATCCCGTAGATCAGTTGTCCGATCATACCAAGGAGAACAAACGAAGGGATCGTATTGAGCAGACCCCTGAACAGATTAGCGAGCACGAAGTTGATTTTCGAAATCGGCAGTGAGGCGTAATAAGAAAAATGACCTTCATGTTTCTGCCAGGAAATTTCCTGACCCATTCCGTTCATCCCCATCACAATGACACCGAAGATCAGATTACCCGCGATAATGCGGATCATCATCTCTTCGCTCGGATTTTCTGCGAAAAACTTCATGAACAGAACTGTCGTCAATGGAAACATCGTAGCCATCAGGATGACCCAGGCCCAGCTGTCCCTGACAATGGCGAATTGGATGCGAAATAGAATGGAGAGCTCAGTCCACAGCCTGCCTGGTCCCTTTAACGGAACCGCAAACGCCGCCTGATTCGTTCCGGTTGAAAGCTTCATACCCCAACCATCTCCTTTCGGGCCTGCTCGTCGATATGGAAATACACGTCCTCCAGACTCGGCGGTTTCACGGCGTACTCTTCGATGGGCAGCTCCGGGTGGCGAATAATATAATCCAGCATCCGGCTTGCCTCATGCTTCTCGACGAGAAGCACCAGCCGGTTTTCCCCGTTATCCTGCATACTCCCCCAGTAGGCCAAAGCCGCCATGACTTCCTCTTTCCGCCCGAACTCGGTACTCAGTTCGAATTTCAAACGCTGGTCGACCTTCTGCTTCAGCCTCGAGACCGCATCGATGTCAAGCAGCCGCCCGTGGTTGATGACGGCAACACGATGAACGACCTGCTCGGCTTCGAGCACGTTGTGCGTGACCAGGATGACGGTCGTCCCCTGACGGTTGCGCTCCTTGATCAGATTCCAGACCAGGCGGCGGTTCTTCGGGTCGAGCTCATTGGTGGGCTCATCGAAAATCATCACCGGGGAGTGTCCGATCAGCGCCGTTCCGATGCCGACCATTCGCTTCTGTCCGCCAGACAAATGCTTAAGCTGCTTGTTGCGGAACTCCGTCATCCCAAACTGCTCGAGCAGCTCCTCCGCTTCCCGATCGGCGGCGGATTTCGTCATGCCTCTCAGCCTCCCGGTAAACGCAAGCGCTTCATAGGCTTTCAGTGCCGACAGAACATGGGGCTCCTGCGAAAAATACGCGACAAGGCTCGCCACTTTCCTCGTCTGCTTGGACACGTCCTCCCCGGAGAACAGAATGCGTCCTTCCGTCGGCTTCAGATGACCGACCATCTGCTTGATCAATGTAGATTTTCCCGCGCCGTTCGGGCCGAGCACCCCAAGAATTTCCCCTTCCGGAATTTCGAAGGTGATGTCTTCGTTTGCCTTGACCTTGCCTTTCTTATACAACTTGCTGACATCCCGGATCTCATAAACCATCCGTTCCATGAACAACGCCTCCCGTACGTTATCATCTTCATTCGAAACCGCATACAGTTAAGGATATATGGAATCGTCAGTCCGTTGGAGCGTCTGCAGACCAAATACCCCCACCTCCTCGAGCCGTATTTTCCTCTCTGTCTGGAGACCGATCGCTCTCCGCCTCCGGTTAAGTAGGATATCGGGCCAAGGTCAGTTTATCTCAATGTGTTATCGTCCGATGGATGTTCAACTTGTTTTAAAATCCAAGGTTTTTCTCCCTTTTTATGATAAGACGCAAAATACTCCTGTTCTTTTTCGATTAAATTCCAAACCATAGGTTCTTCAACCACAATTTTGATTGCTTTGTCTCTCGCGGAATTATTCGGGTCGTAAGCCATAATCCACGCTTCTTTGTAGTCCTCGGAATAGTTCTTTTCAATAACGATTATAGTCGAAGTTGCTGACTTGTAAGGTCCCCCTTGTTGCGAGCAACCAACGAAAAAAATCCCAATCGTAATAATTAAAAAAAAGATTTTTTTCATAATGCCCCTCCTCCCTCCCATTTTGACACGATAGTTGCGTGAATCTGCCCTACTCTCTTTCTCGTTCTCCGATAGCAACAAGAAATTATTTTATTTCTTTTATATCAATACCGCTGGCTGGACTATTAGTAAAAGCAAACCAAACTTTATTTTTTGGATTAATTTGTACTAGTTTTGCATATTCCCCTTGAACAGTTATGCCTTGGACTTTCTCATTAGGGTCAACAACAGCAGTTATGTAAAATGGAAGCCCCACTTCTGCTGTTGCTATATAACCACCTTCTTGAAGGTCAATAGAACCACTGCCTGTTATCCATTCCCACTTACTTTGATTATTTTTTATAAATCCTAAGTTTAATGATTGCTCTTTTTCATAAAAAATGATTACTACATTATCTTTAACTTCAAAATGCCATACAGAGTCAAATTTATTTTTATTTTCAACCATAATATTCTTAAATTGTTCTTCTAATGTTGGCGTTTCCTTCGGTGAACAGGCTGTTGAAATACTTACTAATAAAAACATTGCAAAAAATAATATTTTTATCTTGGTCAGAATACTTCCCCCTTATTTTCAAGAGCAAATTTTCTTTCAAATATAGCATAAATACCAAGAACATTCGTGATGTTTATTTTTAAATAAACTGCCAGTTAACTGCCTGGAGTCTCTGCAAGTTGCTCTGACAATCTAGACCGCACATTTATAGACGTCGCCGCGAAACGCGGTGGCGTCTTTGCTATGTACAACTTCCAAGGACCATTCTGATTGAAAACAAGCCATTCCACGCGCAAAAACGCAGCCTTATCCGGCTGCGTAATGTTTTTCATACGATAGAGATGAGGTTATCTAGCTTTTTATTAAAAAAATCATTAGGCAGGACTAATTTTTTATTGTCTTTTTGGGGTTTTTAGCGGATTTAATTTTCATGGGAGCTTAACAAATGAAATGCCATTTTCTCCATTTTCAATCCTTTCGACGGGCGACATGGAGAACAGCGCCCCAGTGGCGGTGAACCGACTTTTCTGGACGGCTATTAAGGCAAACTCGGATTTCGTTGAAGAGCTTGTTGCGTTTCCATTCCTCCATAAGTATGTGTCCGGAGAAAGTTTCGAGTAGTTTAATGTACTCGTCAACATGATAAATGCGCTCCCAATCGAAGTGTCGAACGTGAACAACCTCAAACAGCCCGCTTTTCTCAATCTCATCTCTTTGCTCGTGTAGTTCCCCTGGTCGCGGCCATTCGTTGTTGTCTACCGATTTACCCTCGCCGATCTCATAGTAAACAGCTTGAATTTCACGGAAGAATGGGTCCCCACCATCAGGAAAAACGTGATCTGCGTTCCAAAATGCCAGATGTCCGCCTGGACGAAGGACTTGCCATGCCTTGATGTATCGAACTTCGGGATCAACCCATTTCCAAGCGGTTGCAGCGAATACCAAATCAAACCATTTCTCCGTCTCTGGTTGCCAGTCTTCAAAACTTCCCGTGATTATGTCGACGTCCATTCCGACAAGGTTTTGATGGGCAACTGCAGCAAGCTCAGCGCCAAGTTCTACGCACGTGATTTTAAATCCACGCTTGGCTAACGGAAGAGTAGCCTTTCCTGTAGCACAACCCACTTCCAACAAACGATCACCTGGATGCAAATTTGTCGCATGAATTAAATCATCGAATAATTCTTCCGGGTAATCCGGACGCGCCTGCTGATAAAGGCTCGCGGATTGTTCAAATGACTTACGCAATATCTTATAGTCATTCTTCAAGTTCATTATATTCCTCCTTGTACGTTTATCGGTTGTATTGCGGATATATATGTTTTTTCTGGTCTGATCAATTAGCAGAAAATAGGTTTCATCTTTTTTTACATATTCAACGTAGACACCAGTGCCACTTTCATTCAGATAACTTCTGATCCATTTGTCCGGTTTTGAGTTAAATACTTTAATGCTATCGTCTTTGCATTTTTATATTACAAATACCCCGACTATTAAAGCGATTACAATCATAATTAGTCCGAATACTAACAGAGCCTTTCCTAAATCTTGTTTATTAGGATCATCACTAAATGCAAAGATCCCCCCCACAATCAAACCAACTATCGGCAAAAATAATGTTGCTAAGAAAAGTAAAATTGTAGCGCATCCGTTATTCGAAGTATTATCATTATAATAACGAGGACCTTCTACTTTTTTAGTGACTACGGTCCCACAATATTTACACTTTAATGAACCTTGCTCTAAACTTTCATTACAATGTTGGCATATTGTCGAATCTGAGTTGAATATTCCTGAAAATTCTTTAGCAGAGTATGATGAAATAAACGGATATTCGAATAGGCCATTACAATTCCATATTCGTTTGCTGCTTCTATAACTTGCTCATCACGCAACGAATTACCTGTTTGAACCAAGTATTTAACCCCACTTTGAGCAGCCCGGTCAATATTATCACGGAAAGGCAGAAAAGCGTCGGAAGTATAAGAAACTTCTTTTAAGCCTGTTATCCAATTTTGTTTCTCAGCCTTCGTAAGTCGTTCAGGTACCACATTAAAATATTGTCTCCATTGCTTTTCTTCGGCAGGTGTAAAGTCCTCGTTCGTCCAACCATCAATGGCATTATTTACTTCAGTACGGGATATTCCAGCACGGAAAACCATTTGTTGTGCGATTGGATGTTGTCTTAACCACCAATTATCAGCTTTTTCAGCTGCAAGTCGAGTACAATGAATCCGTGATTGCTGCCCTGCACCAATTCAAATCGTTTGGCCGTCAAGCGCAAAACAAATGGAGTTTGATTGTGTGTATTTGAGGGTGATCATAGCAACGAGAAGATCCCTTTTAGAGTTATCGGGAATTTTTCGTTGTTTGGTGACAATGTTCTTAAAGATGTCATCCGAAATCTCTGCATCATTTCTTTCTTGTTCCATTGTGATACCGTACACGGATCTTTGTTCGATTGGGTTTGGTTCATAATCAGGATCGATCTCTAAGATGAGATAATTTCCGTTCTTTTTCTTTTTTAAAAGTATCAGAGCATCCTCGTCATATCCTGGTGCAACAATGATATCTGAGACCTCTTTTTTAAGTACATTTGCTACAGTTACATCAACTCTGTCACTAAATGCCGCACAGTCACCAAACGAAGATATCCGATCCGCCCCTCTGGCTCTTGCGTAAGCGGTAGCCAATGGAGACAGCTCTAAGCCTTCAACAAAATAAGAATTGACCAGCGAGTCACACAACGGGGAATATACAGTCTGCACCAGCTGGACTTACATGCTTAAAGGAGGCTGCTGCCGGTTGACCGATACTTTGTCTAAGTTCTCGAAAGCATTTAATGCATCTAAAAAGTTAATGTAACTTGCCTCAGGCGGCTAATTCATATCGGCTGCCTCTTTGGGAGTTTCACTACGCTATAGTTTTTAATCGAACCAGCACTGTCGTAAAAGGCTTGGTAAGTATCCTCGTACTCTTTAACTGACCAATCACCAAAACCCATACCTTCAAATAAACTAAGCCTGTTATCTCGGATTATGCAAATACTATTATGATATGTAAGGGATAACCCATTTACGGTATTGCTTAATAAAAGCATAACCTTTGTTCCTTGTTTGGGAAAATCATAAGATACTGTTCCTGGATGAAAACGAACATCCCGCTTTAAAACAATTTCCCTTTGCGTAATTCCGCCTTTTAGAACGGCTTCGACTGACAAAGTTATTTCCTTGTGTACAACTCGATTGTTATTTGCAGTAATTTGTTTTCTTACCTGTCCAAAAATGATGTAATCTGAACGATTTAACATATCCTGCGGTGGAATAATTGACATTTTCGCACATACTGTTTGAGTTGAAAAGAATACACTTATCAATAAAAACATAATAAATACTTTCTTCATATTTTTCCCCCAACCAACGTTTTCCTTATGATTACCAATATCCGATTGTATCGCAAAACGATTATACGCAATGTTTTTATGTCATACCATCACGACACAAAAATAATGAGTTTTAAAAAATCCCCAATAAATTGTCGGGATCTGTTCCGTTTATTTTTATGTCGCCTGACAACTAACCTCACATTAAAGCTTCGGTGAATAAATTACCGGTGAATCGGCATTTTTCAGCCATAGGCTTGCTTCACTTCCGTCAGGATTGGCAATCCAGATACTAGCGTCTTTATAATAATATTTTCGTCGTATCCAAATCATTTTATCGGCGGAACGGATGTAATTGGGACTGTAATCAGCATATCCTTCCGGAGGGCCCGTAATTTGGCTTTGCTTACCCGAGACTGTGTCTATAACAAATAAAGTCGGAAGAGGATGCTTAGAAAAATCATTCGACCACTCCGATTCTTTAATACGGGAGACAAAGATCGTATTGTCATCCTTCCATGCGAAATCCAAGTCGGCATAGTTCTCGGGCGTGTAGGTTGTGAATGCAGGGAATTCCTTCGTTTTTAAATCTTTATCCTTAAATCCGAACACAAGTCTTCCTCCACCTGCAATATACGCTAAAATATCTTTCGACGGCGCCCATTTCGGAAGTCCGACGTCCAGAATGATCTCATCCAATACTTCAAACTGAAGGCCGTCCGCTGAGATCGCGCAAACCATATTGCTGTCCATAGACCAAGATGCGGTCGGTGATACAACAAAAGAAAGCCAGCGGCCGCTCGGTGAGAAAGAAAAATTACTGGGATCGACTGCAATAATCTTTGAACGGTTACTTGATATCTCATTCGGAAGCCTAAAGAATTTGTCGACATTCTCCAAATACCCCGCCTCCGCCCAATTCTGTGGTAGAACCTTCCTATAAAGTGTCCCTCCCGTCCAACCTTCCGGCGTGAGATCGCCACTTTTTGATAAAATAAATCCGCTGCCGTCGGGAATCCAGATATATTCACCTACTCCAATTGCAGCGTTATTGAATTGCTTGAAGTCGGAAATGTTGAGAACGGTACCGTCTTTATAGGCGAGAATTTCACCGCGGGGAGACCATTTCGGCAAATACCCTCCTTTATAGATTTTTATCGTTTTCTTGGCGCTGACATCATAGATCTGAACGCTCTGCTGAGGCGGGTCCCCTCCCTCTTCTTCAACATAGGATAGTAACGTTCCATCAACGGACCATTCCGGGCCCATCGCCTTCCCCGATTTCGACACCTGAATCTCCGTACCATTCACATATACCCACACGTTGCCGTCTCGCATAAAAGCAATTTTCGCTTGTACATTCCTCAAGCCATGTATTGAATTAACCGGATGAAATACCATGATAAAGATGGCAATCGCTATGACAAGTTTTCGAATAAACATAAGCACTCACCTACTGGATATTTAGTTTCCATTATGAATGCCCTTAATTATGGAAAATTACTCTGTTTAATATACTCACATTTCCAATTGATGCAAGCAAAAAGAGGAGCTGCCGAAGCGTGCTCCTCCACTATCGTATCCATTTGCGTTCAATTCGGAGTTAAGCTAATCCAGAACGGCATAGTCAAAACTTTAATTACAATTATTAATCGATTTCGTATTAGCTTACAAATCACTCCGTAACGGGCATCCGCATACAATACACCAGCAACGCAGATAGACGTTCGCCCTCATTATCATGTGTACATGGTTACAACCAGTATAAGGAGTGAATCGATATGTCATTATTGCCTCCGTTTGGACCGCCGGGATCGCAGGGCGGCGGACTTCCGCCGTTTGGACCGCCGGGATCGCAGGGCGGCGGACTTCCGCCGTTCGGACCGCCTGGACCTCCTCCGCCTCCATTCGGACCACAACCGGGACCGCCCGGCCCGCCAATGCCGCCAGGACCTTCCGGCTTTCAAGCGCCTACCGCGGCGCCACCGCAGTTCGTTCCCCCGCGGCCGCAGTTTACCGCATTCGCCGTCGATCCAGGGGGCATCCGAAGATGCTTGTTCCGCAATACGTACATTTGGCTTAGCAATGGTAATCAGTTCTGGTATTTCCCTATCTTCGTAGGCAGAACTTCCATCGCCGGCTTTCAATGGAACGGCTTTTTCTGGATGTATGCAGGGTACGACCTGAATCTCGTCGAATCGTTTACTTGCTTCTAACGGCTTCGCTTCATAACGGAAATAAACAAGACCAGCTCATTTATCAAGCTCGATAAACCGCTCCACAAAGGCCATCCATTGTTGGATGGCCTTTTTGAAGATATAGAATTTACATCCTGAAAATTCGTTTAGCAAAATCATGCATGATCAATAAAAAACAATACGTTTCCATAGTGTTTTATAATCCTTTTATAATCCGTAGTTTTCTTCAAGACAATTACAGTTGGATAAGCATTTACTTTGCGTTGTTTAAGTGCAGCTAATATTTCTTTCTGTTCGATGTAATAAAATTTGCCTTCTTCATACTGAATAAGAAGCGGTGGAAAAGCAACTGCCTGGTCATCTGCTTCATCTGCACAGTCTTCCGCTAGCTCTATTCCATCAAGTTTGATGAGACGCAAAGGAAACTTAACGACGCCAAAATATAGATGCTCTTCTTTCATAAAATCATGTAAAACTAGGAGCAACTTTTCGGGTAAGGAGCAGATAGAATTGAATCCATTCTTCGAGCATCCCGATATTCGCATATTTTACAGCTGATCGTACAGTTGGAACATAAGTGAATTCTCTGTTCCTTAATACGATACGGCGATAAAAATTACTTTATGGTGTCATGTTCATATATTTTGGTAGGCCGTCCCCGTTCGAAGTTATCCAAACCTATTTCCCTGAATCCATATTTCTCATTTGATATTTAACGCCTCCATATCAATTCATTTCTTCGTAAGCCTTTGGTTTTTATTCCAAAGGTTTTAACGATCAGCTTTTGAAAATAAGAATTAGACTAAGACTGTAGTTCCAATATCCTCAGGCGGTAACGCATTCATTCATTCCAAAGTTATTACTCAGCTTGATTACATACACTAGGTCCCCAATTGTCTCCTTAGTCTGTTTCGTTAGAACATGAGGAAAAGTTGTATCGTCGATAGAGGAAATTACCGGAACTAACCTGCCAACATCCATTCCAAGATTTTATTCGTTATTCCGTATCTTTTTTAATTAATTATGTGTTTATATAGTGTTAGATTAAGCTAAATGAGGGGAGTGTTTTTTTTGGATGAAGATATTTTAGAATCATTAGGAAGTCCATTGCGTGATTTACAAAAAAAATTTGGTTTATTGATCGAACCTCATCGTCCGGCACTATGGCGTTATTGCAGGATGGTGACCGGTTCTCCATGGGACGCTGAGGATCTTGTTCAAGAAACACTTATGAGAGCATATGCTACACTACCGAAACTCTGGCAGCCAGTAATCCCGAAAGCATTCTTATTTCGTATTGCCACTAATATATGGTTAAATCAGTGCCGGGGAGCAAGGCATGTATTGGATTATTCCTTCGAGGAACATGATTTAAGAGAATTCGATCAGGATCCTTTTGAAGTCAGAGAAGCTATCGAAACCCTAGTCAGGTTCCTGCCGCCCCGGCAGATGGTTGTCGTATTACTTTGCGAAGTATTCGATTTTAAAGCCCATGAAACAGCGGATATGGTAGGAACTACGGAGGGAGCGATTAAAGCACTTTTGCACAGAGCACGAAAAAAGCTTTATACGTTAAACCCCCGGATTGATTATAATGAGCCAGTAAAACTACCGCCGTTCGATAAAACCCAAGCAGCTTTAGTTGAAGCCTTTTTGGAGGCATTTAATCGACGAGATCCGGATGCAATCGCGAGGTTAATGGATAACCATGTAGTGAATGATATTGTCCATATTTCCGAGGAGCAGGGTAAAGAAATTGTGCGTAAGCATTCGCTTGAAGGTTGGGCAAAAGATCCAATGCCTATGTATGCTTACCTTAAAGTCATATGGAATAAACCGATTGTCGTGGTTATGGCCAAGACCGAAACTGGAGAGGCGCTTTATAATCTAATCGGTCTTGAAATCGAAGAAGGCACCATTATTAAAGAGAAGAACTATTATTTCTGCCAAGACTTGTTGATGACGGTAGCAAAAGAACTAAACGTAGCGGTCCATCTTAACGGGTATATGTATGAGGATTGAGTAGGGAGAGAACTATCTAGGAGTCGGCATGCTTGTAAAAACAGGTCACTTTATGGAAGCATCACTAGGTGACCTGTTTTCCACGTTCAGAGGACTGACAATAATTCTTTAAAAGAGCCATTGGCATTACGAAGTTGGGTTGCATTTCCTTCTTCAACGATCCGTCCGTTTTCCACGACGAGAATCTGATCTGCGTCCAAAATCCTTTCCAGTTTATGCGTGATCACAACCACTTTCCGTGTTTTCGAAACTTCTGCGATGGCCTTATGAATTAGCCCTTCCGATGTCGAATCCAGAGCGGATGTCGCTTCATCTAGTACTAGTATCTTTGAATCACGGACTAAGGCCCGCGCTAACGCAATTCTCTGCTTTTGTCCGCCTGATAAATTGCCTCCGCCGTCAACTATCTTTGTGGAATAACCGTCTTTCAGTTCGGTGATGAACGGGTGCGCGTTAGCCTCAATCGCCGCCCGTATAATGTCCTCTCGACTGGCATGCAAATTGCCCAACCGAATATTTTCTTCGATTGTCCCTTCAAAGAGAAAAACCTTTTGCGGTACGTAAGATATCAACTCAAGCCATTGATATCCGTAATAATGTTCCCCATTGATCAGGATTTGTCCATCTGTTGGAACGTGTACGCCCATTATCAATTTTGCAATCGTTGATTTTCCACTGCCGCTCTTGCCAACAATTGCAGTGAAGCCGGTCCCTTCTAGATGGAAATTAAGCTTTTCAAGCACTAATCGATCTTCATCAGGAAATTGAAAACTAACATGCTCGAAAGAGAGAGCGAACGGCGCCTGCTTCCCGTGTGACGGCAGGCCTGGCTCATTGCCTTGCTTCTCGGATTGACCGAACAATTCAGACAATCTCCTGAAGCCAGCCAAAGAGGCTTGTAGTTGTGCTATCGTTCCGCCAATCTGCGAGAAAGACGACGAAACACTTATGCTTAATTGTACCAATGCCGTCAAAGTCCCGAGGCCAATCATGCCGTTTGATAGCATAAACGCTCCTACGGCAAATGCCCCGCCGAAGTTAAAGAAGGCAATCAGGTAGTTTACACTTTCCAACTTGGCTACCCTGTCGCCACGCGTGTTCTCCAGTTGCACTAATCCATCATTTACACGATTGAATCTCTTAGTAATGACGGCATGGATATTCAGCATTTTAATCACCGTAATACCAGCGAGCACGTCCAACAGTCGGGCCGTTCTAACTCCTAGTCTTCTTTGAATGATATCGCTGACGGAGCGAAGTGGTTTAGAAAATAGGCTGACCAAGATAGCGGAGAAAAACCCTACACCTACTAAAAACAAGCCGATTTTCCAATCGAGATACATCATGGAAAATATTGAACCAAGACTAATGATAATGTGGAACAGAATATTTTTAATTTGTGAATCGAATATCGACTTAATCGTACGAACGTCATTATTAAAGAGGGAGACCAGATACCCGCTATGATTGCTCTCAAAAAAGCTCAGCGGCAAACGATTAATCTTTTTAAATACAGCCAGCATAATAGCGTTCATTATTTTTTTCACAGCCATTTGATACACATAGTAGAAAATCGGTGAAGCGGTCACCAATAGAACGATTGGTATCAGAAAGAATAGAGCGCTTTTAATCAACAAATCACCATTCAGCTTAGTGGACGCATCGAATAAATATTTCCAAGCGAAAGCTTGCATTACGATCAAGCTTGCGTGCACAGCACAATCACCGACCACCCCGATACCATAAGCGAATAGTTGAGGTCTGATGAACTTCCATAGATGATTTTTCGGTTTAATAAATACCACCTCTTCCATTCAGGTGAAGGAACCATATAACTGGCTGTACAATCCGCAGTTATTTAGTAATTGTTCATGTGTCCCTCGCGATACAATGGTGCCTTTATCCATAACCACAATTTCGTCCGCCTTAGTGATTGTAGGCAGTCTGTGGGCCACGACTATGATCGTACGATGCCCCTTCAACTCAGCGATAGAATTTTGAAAATACTCTTCAGAAATCTTATCCAGCGCCGAAGTAGGTTCATCCATGATTACGATTTGTGAATCCTTTATCAGCGCCCGGGCCAAGCCTAATCGTTGCTTTTGCCCGCCGGACAGGTTTCCGCCATTCTCAGATACCTTTGTGTCAAACCCGGATTTGAGTTCTCTGATAAATTCGGTGGCATATGCAGCCTCAGCCGCAGCCGCAATGTCCGTTTTGCCTGAACGCATTTGGCCATATTGAATATTTTTGGAAATCGTTACAGGAAATAAATGCGTATCCTGCGATACGTACGAGATCTGCTCCCTGATCAATGGATAGCTTTCGCGGTTGAATTCCCGACCAAGAACACTCACCGTCCCTTCAATAGGTTCGTAAAGACCGCACATCAATTTGGCAAGAGTACTTTTTCCGCAGCCGCTCGGCCCTACTATTGCAACCATTTTGTTCTTCTCGATTTGTAACTGAAAATCTTGAAGCACCGGCTTCCCGTCATCATACTGAAACGTCACGCGCTCTAAAGCAACGGCGCAGGAATCAGGTAGGTCGTAAGTGCCTGGAGACTGGTGGCTCCACTCTTCCGGAACATCGAGCAGTGCAAATACTCGGCCGAATGCCGCTGATGCCTGTCTTAGGCTAGAAAGCAGCCACGGTATCGTTACAGGGGGACGGACCAAGTATTTCAGTAAATAAATGAAGACCAGCAGCTGACCCGGGGTTAGTTCTTGACGAAGGGTTAAATACCCGCCGTACAAAATGGTTATGGCATAGGGAACAGCTTGTAAAACCATTCCTATACCCGGTAAAATGGAGCGGCGCCTTTCAATTTTTAGGTATAAATCGAGCGATTCCGTTAAACGCTCTCGAAACGCTTCGGTCATATGACTATTGAGGTTGTAGGCATGGATAACCTCGATCCCGTCAACCGTTTGCTTGACCGATGCGCTAATCTCACCCATATTCTGTTGGTATCTCTCCGTTGTAGTGCCGATATTTTTACTTATATAATTCGCTGCATACATGAACGTTGGAATAACGATCACGTTAACCAGGAGCATCTGCCAGTTGACGAATAACAGATAGACAAATGCCGCGACAAATACAAGTGGTTGATATAGCAAGTTGCTCAGACCGTTTTTCATGAAGTCTTCCACTAGTCCAACGTCATTTGACAGCTTCGAAGCAATTTCCCCGGATTTTTGTTTTTCCGTATAGACTAAAGGTAGCTTTGAAATTTTTCCCACTACAACCTTCCTTATGTCTCTAATTGTGGAGGTTGTAAGACGAGTGGCCCCATAGCTGGTGATATAGGTTGTCATGCCCCCAATAAGTACTGCTCCGACAAGCGCAATAACAATACTGAAAAGCGAGCTTTTATCCAATGCTAGGGCACCATCAATCATCCGATTCGTCAATTCGCCAACTATTATCTCAATTAGCACAGAAAGAACCAACGAAATCACAGTGAGGAGAAGCCACTTATAATTCGGTCTAATATAGACGAAAATTGCCTTCAAAAACTTTTTATTCACCAGGATATATTCCCTCCCCTAATGTGTGAGCCCCAAAATGGTGGCTTACTCTTTTCGAGATCGCGGTCAACGGACATCCTTTTTGGCATGTGGGAGGCTAGGCTTTTTTCTTGCGTGAACTTCAATAACAGGTATAACTCCTTTTCTTATCCGTCAGTTCTAAGTTATCAACCATTTGAAACACCTCCAAATAATTTGTGAATTTCAAGATAACAGTATCATGAATTTATTATAACAGCAACAATAAAATTATATTTAATACTGTATTATAAATGTTTTTTGTCACTGTTACAGGTTAATAAAAACAATATAACAGACTTTATAGACATAATAAAACTATCTGCCCGTTAGCGTGGAAAAGGCAGCCGATTTATGCCGGCTGCCTCATTGTGGTCTGTTTTAAGTTAAAGTTTTCCGTTACTTCAATAACGATGAACACTTCTTTTATAACTCTGACCTAATTAACTGAATATATCTTTCGGTATCAAAAATTCTGTGAGTTAGAAACTTTCCGTTCAGTATTATATTAAACGTACCATAAGGGGAAGGTGCTTCTTGTGCTTGTTTTGAAGTTTCAATTTTTCTGTTGATGTAATGTGGAATGTATCTATCCAATCTTTAAGTTCTCTCGATAAATCTGTTTCACCAATTTGCAAAGACTACCTAACTCTCGTTCCCGTTATAAAAGGCTCATAGTATCAACCTTGCCGAACGGTTAAAACCACGTTGCCTTTCTTATGGCCCTGCTCTGCATAGCGGTGAGCTTCCGCGGCTTGCTCCAGCGGATAACGACGGTCGATGACCGAACGCAGCGTGCCGGCCTCGATCAGTTCCTTCAAATAGATCAAGTCTTCAGCGTTTTCCTTCATTGTTCCGCCGACCACCTTCTTGTCGCTCGTCAAGCTGATCCATAACCCGCGAACGATTAGCGAAGGGCTCACATGGAACGCTCGCAGGTAGAAGCCGTTCGTTGTGAGACGCTTGACGCAAACCTTGAATGGACTCTTACCCACCGTATCGAAAATGATATCGTAGGCCGGACCATCATCCGCGAACTGCTCTTTCGTATAATCGATGACTCGGTCGGCACCCAGCGATCTCACCAACTCCACATTCGACGTGCTGCATACTCCGGTCACTTCCACACCGAAATGCTTTGCTAACTGAACTGCATAAGTCCCAACGCTGCCTGAAGCACCATAGATGAGAACACGCATGCCGTGCTGGATGTTGCCCTTCCGGAGAAATTGCAAGGCAGTATAGGCGCCGACCGGAACCGCAGCCGCCTCCTCAAACGTCATGTTCTCCGGCTTAAGCGCAACACCGCCGGTCTCGGGCAGGCATTTGTATTCGGCATACGCACCGAAACCGGTTCCACAAGCGGCATAGATGGCATCCCCGGGCTTGAATCGAGTAACGCCGCTGCCCGTCGATTCGACCACGCCGGCCAGTTCGAATCCGAGAATCGTGACGCGTTTCGGTCTCCACAAACCGTTGAACAGCCGCGCCAGGAAAGGATCTGCCTTCCGTAAGCGCCAATCCCCCGCTGCAGCGGTTGCAGCATAGACCTTAATCAATATCTCGTCGTCTTTAGGTACCGGCTTGGCGACCTCCCGCAGCTGTAATACATCCGGCGGCCCGTACCGCTCGTATACGATCGCTTTCATCTCTTGCTCCTCCATTCACTTTCCTAATTTCACTCCTGTGTACACTCTACAGCAAAAACATCGCTACAACCGTCGTTACCGCGAGCCCAACCATCTGCTTTAGCGGGTGAAGCGCCGCTTGTTACTTCATGCAGTTTTCAGCGAACCTTACTGGGCTCCGGTTTTGCGGAGCTGGGCGCTTCCTATCCCAGATAATGGTGTCAAGGCTTTCTCTTGCCGTTCAGACCAGAGTGCATATCCCAGCCAAGCCAGAGCTAACCCCATCGGCACCGCCAAAATCCGATCGAGCGGGTGCGGGAACAGCGAAGACGCGAGGGTCGACACGGCAGCAAAAGCAAGCAGAGCGGCCGCCCGGCGCGGCAGGATACCGGCGCGGAGCGTAGCGATGCCAAGTAGCAGGCCGCCAAGAATATACAGTCCCCCTGCTAGCGGCGCTGCCGCTGGAAGGGCTCCGAGGTTAACCTCGCTGGCGGACCCACTGAAGATCCCCAAGAAGCCTTCCGTAAACTTCGGTGCGTCGGTCGCCAATATCGGCAAGATAAAAGCTTCGACGAATGTAAAAGCCGTCGTGGCTACCCAAAACAGGCTAAACATAAGAAAGCCGGCCAGACCAAGCCAACCGGCCTCTTGCACTTGCCTGGCGTAGATCCCCGCAATACCGAGCAGGCCAAAAAGGGACATGGCGATGGTCAAGTAGTGGATGATTGCCCATGCGCCGGTGGTGACTGAAGAAAGATTTTCAGGTGGATGGATCGGCTGAATGACTATAAAAAGGATCCCTGCCAACATAGCTGCTAAACCTGCCCAACGGATGAGATTCAAGGCTGTTATCCTCATTTTTCTCTCCTTATTGTTCCCTTTAATGACTGCGGTCTGGTGATTGGTGTTCATGTATTTGTCTCCTTTTTCGAACAATTGTGAACAGTGTCCGCGTTGGCATCCGGCCCAATCGTCTGTTTGGGATCAACTTGAATGACTGAGATCAATGGCAGGCCGAGATCACGAACTTTCCTGAGCAAGCCATGTAATGCGGCCTGATCGACCACGGGGCCGGTGAGGATGGTTATTCCGTCGTTTTCGCAGATGAAACTCAGCCCCTCAAACCGGTCGGCCCACCGGGCATCAAGATGTCCCTTGAGGCGAATTTCATACAGTTCTTGCTCGTGATGGTCCTCCGTTGATACGTGTGTTTCACTCATTCTGCACCTCCTTCATGTTCCTCCTGTGGATGCATCTCCACTTCATTGTCTACGTTCCTTTCTTAATCTGAAGATACACGTTGATGTGGTGAGACGGCATCACCACATATGGTGATGGATGTGGTGATTTGTCAATCGGGAGGCTGTCCGGGAGAAAAAAAGCCCCGGCACTGGTTCACTAAACCTGCCAGGGCCGGGGGTTGGTGGTTGCGGGCTCATTGGGACAAATCGAGTTCCTCAGCCCGGCGGATTGCTACCCGATGGTTGTTCACCTCAAGCTTGTCATGTTCGTGAAAGTAGTAATCACAGAACTAATCTGCCCGAGAGCTCCAGAGCAGCATCATATATCCAGTTTAATCCACTTTCCCCATGCCTACAATATGACATATTAGAAATGAATATTGATATGAGGATTCTTTTCACATCTGAATGTTCTTTATAGGTTGGGGTACGCTAACGATGGAGGTGTGAACAAGTAAATGAGAAAAGTCTTGGTAATGCTCTTGTTGTTCTCTTTGGTATTTGGAATTTCGACAACGGAAATTTACGGTGAGTCCTATGAAAATCAAGGGGAATTGGAGCAGAAGGATACGATAAAGCCTTTTAAACGCGGCGGAATTCGTTCGCCGAGACGAAGCTATGATCCCGGAATCGGGACCCCTGGCCGTACTGCTCCGACGAGACCGGATAATGCGGCTCGAAATCCTACTTCTCCAAGAACGACACCCGCGCCTCGAACCGGTTTCGGTGGATTTTTCGGCGGAATGTTTGGGGGATTGGCACTGGGTACAATCCTTGGATCGCTGTTCAATCCGTTCGCTGGTTTTTCGCTCGGTTTTCCATTGCTTTCACTGCTTAGTTTCGCGTTATGGATCATCGTTATTTTTATCGTCATTCGGATGTTTCGCAGACGTAAAGGATATTAATCTGAATTCTCCGTTGACAACCGGCAAGATTAACCTGAATCCTAATTTAAGCCAATATAAGAAGCCGGCATCAATCCCACTTGGCTTCGTTCTACTAGCACAAAACGAAGGATCGTGCCGCTCGTCAAGGACCGGAAATCATCGGCATGGCGTACCGATTATCCGAAGAGAAGGTGAGTTACACCGGTTGCCAAAACCGATTAAAAACTGCTTAATCATGAAATAAACAGCCCCGGTGAAGCGGGGCTGTTTATATTCTTGAGGATCAAAGATCAAGCCCGAATCAGCCTTCATCTAAAGGAGAGGGTTGGATTCGCCGTAGTTTCCCCATCACTCATACCCATACCTTGCCCGGCGGGCTTAACATGTTGCAATATAAAGCCGAGGTCGCGTCCGATTTCCGAAGCCTTTGCTCCGGGATTCATGCTGTTCAAATTAGACTGTACCCGGTTCATTGCTTTAATGGCGCCTTTGTCCGTCACTTGCCATACCCGGCGGTCGCTGCCCATTGTCCGATTCGGCATGCCCATTACCCCGATGCGGCCGCCGTTGTCACTGCCATCCCCGGAAACGATCAATACGTCGCCGATTAACAACGCGTTTGCCGTGCTAGTCATCGTCCCTGTGCGTCCGTCATTGCCGGTAGCTGCGTTTCCGTTAAGTCCCGTAGTTCCATTCACGCCATAGCCAGTAATACCGAAACGTTTGAATCCTCCGGCAGGTCCACCATCGGGACCTCTGTAATAATTACCTGTGTTCTCGGAGCCTTGCAAGTGGCGCATACGGGCATCTTCCGCCGTATTGCTGATTCGGTCACGCTCTGCGAGCAAGAAGCCCTGATTGGTTCCACGGGTTGTAACTCCGCTATTATAGCCGGGTGTGTTCCTGTTTGTGTCGGTTGTGCCGCAAGCGGTCAGCAGCATTGTGGACAAGCCGATTGCACATGCAAGCGAGAGCGCCTTTTTCTTCAAATCGTTATCCTCCCTTTCATTTTGAGTTTCCATGTTTGCCGCTTTACGTTAGCCCTTCAGCGATAACAACCAGTCGGCATGGCAATCACTGCACAAGACCTCGAAGCGTTCTTCTATCCCATCTTTTCCATAAACAGTAAAAGTATGAACGATATCGGAAGGCTGTTCACAATGAAAACAACAATACTTCATCAAACGTCACCTCGCCAGTTTTCCAGATCGCCACCATACGGATTTTAAGCCGCAACTCTAGAATCCCGCCACAAAATGCGGTTTATTCAACTTTAGGCGGCAGATATTTACCAAAACAGTGAACGATTTCAACATGAGCTTAACAAAAAAAGCCCCCGGTTGAGAGGGTCAGCGTTTACGTTCCAAACGTACGAATATATAGAGTTAAGAATTCCTCTTCCAGCATCCCCTGCAACTTCCCCTGGAAACCTTTTCTAATCAAGTACAATTAAAAAAACTGCAAGCAAACAAAGCACCGCCCTCCATAAAGAGTCGGTGCCTCGCGGTTTTACCGGGGTGCCCATTCGTTCCACATTTCTTTCACAACTTGCAACTTTCCGACCTCAAGCAGGCCAATAACTTCTGTGTACTGCATATTGGTCCATCCGGATGTGATCGTACCGTCCTTCATCCGAGCCACATACGCAACAGATTGGATCTCTTCCTCTTCCTTAATGTAGGAAAGTAGATGTTCTAACAAATAAGTGGGAGATAAAGTGTCTTCACTTTCCGAGCCACTCATTTCGTCTCCCCCTTTAGCCGAGACACTACGCTTATAACTGTATCCAACGGCCCGTGATCTGAATTAGGGGCAAGCGCTGTGTTTTTTAAGGCAAAGCCGATCTGGGTGCAAACCCATCGCCATAACGTTTCTGTTTCCCCCACTGTGCCCGACTGTTCCCTCACCCTAAAGACGATGTCCGCCAGCACCGCTTCCAAGGCCGCCTTAACGAACTCAATCTCTTCCATCGGTTCGCGTTCCGACTCCATTCGTACTCTAAACCACTCATTATATCTTATTTCGTAAATTGTCTTCTCCATAATGTTGCCCCTCCGTTCACAACTATTAATTTGGTTGTGTGAGAGTTAAATTATGCGCATGAAGAATGGTTCTGTCTAAAGAATTGAATCCGGAATAGTTACCTGCAATTTTGGAGAAAATTAATTAAGGAATTTATGCTATCAATTATAAAAAGGATGGGATCTCACCATGTTTAAAGGCATTCAGAACAATCTAGAAAACCAAAATTCAGCGGTTACGGAAGATATATCGTCTACCTCTGCCAAAGAAAGCAATGAGAACGACACCCAAATAAAATCCGAGCAAGTCGCGATCAAAGAAAAAGACCAAATCGCATCGGAGAAACTGCGTTACGATAACGCCGATAGCATCTATCCCGGTACTTAATAATTCATTTCTGGGAAACTATTGCTCTTGCTTAATAATCCCAAGCACCCACATCAATCTCAACTTCATGAGCGTTTCCGACTATCTTGATTAGTTTCCTTTTACCCTCTTCTAAATCCCTTGCAAAAACCTTTAATTCTGTAGATTCGTCACCAACTAACGTGAATGTGTACAACGTCCCAAGCCAAGTCTGAAGCTCCCATTTCATCTTCACACACGAAACCTCCCTATTCAATATGTAGTGGCCTTGTTTTAATACTAAACAAAAAACTAAAAAACAATACCTACCCCTCCTGTCAATAGAAAAATATAACCTCAAAGTTTAATGTATACCCAAACCCCTTTATCCGGTTTTGCGATAATCGCGTATACCGCTTGAATACAGAAAAATACTCTTCGAGCAATCTGTCAAGAGAAGATATTTTCTGTATTCCTTGACGTTACTGTTTTGAATATTGTAATTCGATTCGCTTTCACGACTTTATGTCATACGTCAGCAATCTTACTTTGGGGAGCATGTTTACTGCTCCTATTTGGCGAAAAGAAGAGCCTATCCGCAGCCGCAGATAGGCTCTTCATAAAATTACAATCAAACTATCACAGTATTCGGATTACCCACGTGTTATTTGACCGAATTAACTAGTCCTCTGGAGGAGTACAACTCGATCTCCGCGACGTTTCCGTAACCGCCGTCCGGAGCGGCATACCGCACCCAGCGATACGGTGTATCCGTTGGAATTTCAACCGTATTCCAATCAACGACAGGGGTTGCAGTGATCTTGTACAATTCGACGAAACCGCTGTTCGGTCCTTCGTTCGACCCTTGAAAGATCCCGCCCACCATCCGGGATGCGAACGTTGACCGCGGGTAGTACCGGATTTGGGTAATGACCGCTTCATTGCCTTCGCCCAGATCAACCCCGGTTTTGCCGCCGTTCGCCTTGCTGTAATCATAATAGGTTAGTCCTGAGTATAGCTTTGAAGGTGATGAACGCCCGGACTGCGGACATGTTATTTTTCAATATACACTTAGCGGTCAAGGCTATATTGATTATGAACAACAGTGCATTCCCTTACCTAAAGGCTCGGGATTTCTTGTCAAAGTTCCAAGCAGGCACCGATAATATTTCATGGATCACCAAGAACCATGGGAGGTCATCTGGCTGAATATACGCGGGGAAGAAGCAAACCGCATCTGGGATCTCGTAGTGGAGCAAGAAGGGCCTATCATTCGCAGAGGTGCAGCCTCACCTTGATTCTTAGTTTCTGGAGGCTTCTGCGAATGATTGCCGAAGAGAAGGTAACAGACAAATACCTGTTATCCGTCCAAGTAACTGAGTGGATGCTTACTTTGGTCCAAACGAGCAGGGAACTCAGCAAGGACATCAGTGCCAATTCAAGTACGATGATTCAAAAGGCCAAGAGATTCATGAAGGAATGACACCGAAGGATTATCGCATGAAGAGGCTGGAATTCCCTTATCATGCCATTTATTATGAGTAAAGTTCATCCTCGAAAACAGCGTTAGCCCCACGTAGCGAGGCTGCCGATCATTGCAGTAGGTAGCCTCGCTGATGGTTATTGAGTAGTACCCGTTATTACCCTTTCTTCGGGAAATGGGCTTGACTTCAGTTCGTAAAGCCCAGTTCGTTCCCGTCTGGATCTGCAATCGTAAACTTAGTCACTCCGTAAGGTGTTGTATGCAATTCTTCAACAACAGCTGCTTTATCTTTTAAAAAATCCCAAAGTTTCTCCAGGTTTGGTACTTGGAAATTAAGTCTCACCCATACTTCCACGTACCAATTTGCGGCTTTTATTACATCAGATACATTTATTCTTACATGAGTCAATACAGTCTTCATTAACACTCTTCCTCTCACGTCTTCTTCATCCAAGAAATGAATGGTTATTCACAAAATAATTCGTGGAGAGCCTCTTAAATTTAAATAGCGCGATGCTAAAATGACATCGCGCTTTCAATGCTTGGGCCAGCTTAAACTCTTTCATTAAATTCCTTTGTTTCTACATCCAAAGAATTAACTATAAACTAGCTCTTTTTTGCTTAGACCAAGCGTCTCTGCTGTTAAAGTATGAATTTCGTGCAGAAGCTCTGGATTTTCCATTAGTAATATACCATAAGAAGGAATCATTTCTTTAATTTTCGGTTCCCACTCTTTCATATGTTGCGGGAAGCATTTTTGAATTACCTCAAGCATAACGTGAACAGCAGTAGAAGCACCTGGAGAAGCACCTAGTAATGCTGCGATCGAGCCATCAGCGGCACAAATAACTTCCGTACCAAATTGAAGTGTACCTTTGCCGCCAGCTTCAGTATCTTTGATAACTTGCACACGTTGGCCCGCTACTACTAAATCCCAATCCTCGCTTTTGGCATTCGGGATAAACTCTCGTAACTCTTCCATGCGCTTTTCTTTCGATAACATAACTTGCTCGATCAGATATTTTGTCAATGACATGTTTTTTGCACCTGCCGACAACATCGTTACGAGATTATCCGGTTTTACGGAAGTTACCAAATCAAACATTGAGCCGGTTTTTAAAAACTTTGGTGAGAAGCCGGCAAACGGTCCAAATAGCAACGATTTTTTATTGTCGATAAATCTTGTGTCAAGATGCGGAACAGACATTGGAGGAGCTCCAACCTTAGCTTTACCGTATACTTTTGCATGATGCTGCGCTACAACATCCGGATTTTTACACACCATAAATATTCCGCTTACCGGGAATCCTCCAATATGTTTTCCTTCGGGAATACCGGATTTTTGCAGTAAATGAAGACTTCCTCCCCCGCCTCCGATAAAGACAAATTTTGCAGTATGGCGTTCGACGTTACCACTGTCGTTTCGTACTTTCAATTCCCACGAGCCGTCGCTAGCACGTTTAATATTATCAACGCTATGTTTGTATTTGATATCAACGTTTTTACTCTTTAAGTGGTCAAACAAAATGCGCGTTAAAGCACCAAAGTTAACATCAGTTCCAGAGTCAATTTTTGTTGCCGCTATAGGTTCATTCGTTGGACGATCTTGTATAATAAGCGGAATCCATTCCATCAGTTTTCCAGGGTCATCGGAAAATTCAATCCCTTGAAACAGAGGATTATTTGACATCGCTTCAAAACGTTTCTTTAAAAACGTTACATTTTGTTCCCCTTGTACCATACTCATATGAGGCAATGGCATGATAAAGTCCTGCGGATTACGTATAAGCTTGCTCTTTACAAGATAAGACCAAAACTGCATTGAAAGCTGAAACTGTTCATTAATTTGAATAGCTTTGCTAATATCTATGGATCCGTCTGGTTTTTCGACAGTGTAGTTAAGCTCGCACAGTGCAGCATGCCCTGTTCCTGCATTATTCCATTCGTTAGAGCTTTCTTCTCCTGCATTTTCGAGCTTCTCAAACACTGTAATTTCCCATTCCGGTACTAATTCTTTCAGAAGTGTCACTAAAGTCGCACTCATGATTCCGGCACCAATTAAGATGACGTCTGTTTTAGCTTCTCTGTTACTCATTTTTACCATCCTTTTACCCTAAAATTTGCAGAAAGGATGTAGGCGCTCCTGCTTAGGCGTCACACCAAACCAAGGCGCGAACTAGTCACACACCTTTTCTGTTTCAATTATAACCATATCATAGTGTATTACAATTATTTATAGATTAAAATATCTACTATTATATGATAATTATACGCTATTTAAAAGCAAGTAAAAAGTGAGAAGTCCGTCCACAAGGCCATAGGAACACAAAAAAACCAAGACCTTAACCCAGCTTCCTGCAAGGATTAATGAAAAAGGCCGCATATCTGCGGCCTCTTAAGCTTATATGTTCTTCTAAGTCCATAACTCTCACATAGATAAGTTCAAAAATAAGACTCTATTAGGACCTTGCAAATACCTGTTCCCAAATTTCTCTATCTTCATAAGGATCATAGTCTTCTTTGCTTTCAACGTCGAATACCATAACTGCCCGATCATCAAGATCAAAGGCCGGCCAATCCTGCAATCCCTCCGTATTCGGGTTACCATGATGGGCAAATGCAATCCAGGCGCGATGCATTAGATTCGCCAATTTTCTGCCTTCAGGCGCCACTCTGAATAACGTCATTAATAACCCCTTATCTTCTCCGTCCGCTCCATATCTTCTGAATCAACTTTGTGCCATACATAAGGTAGATTTAATCCATGGAATGCTCCAAGCTGAGGATGCTCCAAACTAAATTATCTTAAGTCTTGTAAAGTCTAACACGAATGTTATTTGGCTTTGAGGCTTCCGCTATTCCGAATGACAACATCAACGGACTGTTCCACCTTTAATTTGGGATAAATCATCTCACGCCATTCTTTGGTATCGGATTGGGACATTTGATTTCGAAATTGCTGACCGAACCCCATCAAGTCTGAGTGCTGCGTCTGCAGCTTATTCATCAATTTTTGAAATCTTTCCTGCAAGAGTTGTTTTAATTCCTTTTCAATGACCGTTAAAGTTGCTCCTTCTTTCATTTCCTCGATCGTTACGATTACCTTTAGGCTGCTGTTTATTTTAGGAGCATTCCGGTACCAGCTAGAGTTGAGGAAAACCTCAGCATCCAAAACCATTACACTCGCATGCTCCATGATTTCTAAATGGGCTTCATCATAATTATTTTTATATATGTTATACATAAGCGTTTCATCGGGTGTAATTATTCCTACCATCTTGTCACGCCGCATGATAGCGGATCCTTGGTATTGAAACATGGTTTCAGGTGTTCCTTTACTGAGTATGGGTAATGCAACATCTTCCGTATGAGAGTACATGCTTCGGAAACCTTCCCATAAAAATACCCTTGAAACATGGGGAGTCCATCCTGCTTCCTTACTGAAAAAATCATAAAATCCCGCTCCTCCTTCCTCTCCGCCTTTCTGCTGGGATTTTAGGAGTTCTATCATATGGCCTCTAACAAGTGCAACAAACACTTTAGAGGGAATTTCGCGCGACTGCATCGTATACTCCATAATTTCTTGGATACTCTCTTTTGCCATGCTTTCACTTATTAAAATCAGCTTCAAATGCAGAAGATCGATACTGTTCTCCATTTCCATCCGCATTTTGTCGATTGCTTCACTAATCGTCCGTGCTTCAGCTTCTATGTGCCGAATAGTAATCTTGCCTCCATTCGGTTGGGGAATTCGCAGACCAACTTTATAAGTTTGATTTTCGCCTTCGCATATTCCCATAGCAACTGGCAGCACCCGCTTGTTAATATCTTTATTGTCCCAGCAGCCCGTGAGAAATACGAACATAATCGGTAAGATCATCCAACCGCGGTATCTCATTGTGCAACGCTTCTCCTCCTGTGCGCAAGACTCATGAGAGCAACCATACACGGAATGCCTACTATACAATAAAACCGGATGCCTGTATCCAACCAAATCAAGCGGTCGATAGAAAACATACCCGGAATTAAAATACTGGCCACGAAACATATGATCGTTAAGCATGCAGACAACCATTTCTGAGGAAAAGGCGCATAAAGTTTATGTAGCAATTGAGCAGCCATCCAAATGAATACGGCTGAAGATACAATCATTAACGTCAACGAGGCCGTCACATAAAACATGGTAACCCGATCAAATATGAGCCAATATAAATCGACTGTATCCATCGCCGCAATTACCGGAAATAAATACCGGGAGACGGTCTCCTGTCCGAATATAAGAAGAGGAATGTAAATGGAGGCCAGAAACAAGGGAATTATACCAACCAGATATACGAGGATGAACGTTCTTTTGTTCGATGATTCCAGTTTAATATACGGACGAATCATTCCTATATACAGAAAGCCTGAAAAGGCGAAAAAGCCGGAGTAGAAAGAAGGTTTAATCAAAAATCCGGCATCGGTATTCCACAGCGGCATTGCATTGTGAACATCAACGTTTTTGAAAGCGCTGAGCAGTGTTAGCAGGATGATCGGAATAAATATAACGGCCACTAAAAAACCGGTACGAAGTACGACGTGGATACCCGACCATGCAGCAAAAAGACTAATGGACAGAAAAAGCAACATGAGCACCCAAATCGGCGTATTCGGAGTTAAAATGATCGTTAATATTTCCGCATGACTGCGAGCATGCAGTACTATGCTTGCAAAGCAGAAAAACACAAGTGGAAACAGTGCCGCCCGTGAAAACCAAGAACCGGCCATACGTTTGAAAATATCAACTAAATCCATATGCGGAAAGGACACAAGCCCGTTCAAATAGATCCATATTACAGTCAACTCAAGCATGCATCCTATTAATATCGGCTGCCAATGACCCCGGTCTATACATTCGAATATTTGTTCCGGGTATTCAAAAAAAATGAGGCTGATATGAATCAGAACGAATACCACATACGGCGATATCTTTTTATCCATCCGACGTTCCTTCCTTTACACGGATACTGAGATATGGCGTGTTAAACGTCACAATTTTCGAGATATATATACTCAATATGACAATTCCAACGGTCAGCCCTAATAATCCGAAAACCGAGGATAGAAATAATATCCCATATTTGAAAACTCGGACAAACATGACGTTTTGTATGCCGACTAACGTAAAATTGGCAATAGCGGTAGCGGCCAAAATAATAATCAACAAGTTGCTGACCAGCTTTGCTTGGACGACTGCTTGCCCCAATATAACGCCTCCAACCATGGTAATCGTGGGACCGATGTTTTTTGGCATACGGACGCTTGCCTCTACGATCATTTCCAAGATGAACAGCATTAATAAAACTTCGATAAGCGCCGGATAAGGTACCCCCTCCCTGCTCTGGGCAATAGAAAGAGCCAATTGAATACGCAGCACCTCGGGATTAACCGCAATCAGGGCAACATACATACCTGGGGCGATTAGTGCGATTATTAATCCGATAATACGAAGAAAACGGTTGAATTGCATAAATAGAAACGGTAGGTTATAGTCGGATTTTAATGACCAAAGATCACTCACCATTGCGGGCAGTATGAGAGCAAATGGAAATCCTTCTAGAAAGAGTATTACTTTACCGCTGTCCAGTTGCGCTTCCGCTTCCGCTGGAAGCTCGGTAGTAATGAGGGTTGGAACCAGGCTAATTTTTTTTTGACCGAGTATTTGTAAAAGCTGCTGTAAATTGTTCGCGTTCTTATTCCGGTTGGATTCAAGACAAGTACATATATCTTGGAGCATAGTCTCGTTAATCACACCTGACTTGTAACAGACTGCGATATTTCTGAGCTGATTTTCCCCTAGCTTATAAGTTCGGATGATAAGCTGAGGCGATTTCATCCTTGAGCGCAGCATGCCGAGATTGGTTTGAAAATCTTCAATAAACCCTTGGGCTGGCGACTGAAGGAAGTTTTCGTTTTGCGGCGTAGAAATAGACCGATTTAAAGCTGGTCCAATGGGGCTGAATACAAATATATCTTGGCCAACGGTTCCGATGCATACTATATTTCCTTCGATGATGCTATCCACAACATCCTTAAACCGCGGATTGTAGCTGATATTTAACTGATCTTTTAAATCATTTAGTCCTGCCAGCCTCTGTTCATTATAAAAATGGATCAATTTGTTTGTTTTGGCGACATCGACGAGTGATACCAGATAACAGACATACATCATTGTCCCGAGAAATTCCCGTTCTTCCAGATGAAAATCTGCATTGACTTCAAATATTTGTTTTAATTTCCGGACCTTTTCCGGTATTTTCTGTATGTTCATCAGATCACCTTTTTATAGAATGCCGAAGCATGGAAAGTTTTATGTATACGGCTATCTCAAGTAAAAGAGTATATTGATATGTGTCTTCGAATGATTACTCATGTCAGTGATCAAATATCTGATCATAAGAAATCTATAAAAGAACGGCAGCCCTAGACTTTATCACTCGTCTAAGGCTGCCGTTTATGTCTCCACTTGAAGGTCTCAAATTATATACCAAATTATACATTAGCATAACAATCGACGAGCAATTGATTCCCCCCACACCTCTCAAAAATTCACGGATTGTACAAACGTCGATATTCCTGCGGTGTCAGTCCGGTGTGTTCCCGGAAGCGTGCGATGAAGTAACTGCTCTGGGAAAATCCGGAATTCTCTGCCACTTGCTTAATCGTCCATCCGGTAGACATGAGCTGTTGCTTGGCTACAACAAGACGGCATTCAAAAAGCCATTCCATAGGAGTCCGCCCCATCACTTCGTGGAACATCCGGCTAAAATAATAGGTACTGAAGCTTGCCTGCTCGGCCATCTGCAGGAGCGTCAGCGGCTCCGTACAGTGGGTTCGTATATATTCCGCAGCCTCTCTCATCCGTGCACGCTTATCCAACGTTGTCGCTGCTCCAAGAGTCTCCGCACTTAGTACAAGCTCAGCAAGCAGTTCATAGAGCTTTACCGCCAAGTGCACCTCGTTCCTATCATTGGGGGAAGTCAGCTCCAGTAAGCCACCGGTTAGTCGTTTGAGCTTTGGCAAATCGTCGTATGAAAACAACCACACAGAAGTAATTCCCCGGCCGTTCAATAGCCTGTTTAGCCCCTCGCCTGCTATGTGTACCCAGAATACTTCCCAAGGCTCCCTCGGATCTGTTCGATACTCCTGCTCGAGTCCCGGCCCGTAATAGAAGCCCTGTCCTGCTTCCAAGCCGTATTCCTTACCGTTAATTTTCACATATCCTTTTCCGCTTAACACCAGATGCAAATTTGCTTGTTGCAGCTGTCCCTTTGACCGCCGCTCCTGATGCTCGGGAAATTCGGAATACAGACCGATCATATCCGGATACCCCGTGTAGTGCTTGTACATGGGTTCCGGCAATACATAATGGATTCTCATGGCCCCTCCAAAAACGCAAAAATCTAATATGATAAACAAAATGATGTTATTTACTATATAGTATAAAGCACTATAATGATTGTATAAAGGCCTTTATACAGCAAAAAATTATTATACCGAAAAGATAAGGGGATGACTTGAATCGTGAACAAAACGATTGCGGGGGAGCAATTTCATCTGGGAGTGTGCTACTACCCTGAGCAGTGGCCGGAGCATATGTGGGCTGACGATTACAGCCGCATGAAAGAAATAGGCTTTACAACTGTGCGCATGGGTGAATTTGCATGGAATTTTTTCGAACCTGAGGAAGGGGTATTCGCTTTTGATTTGTTCGACCGCGCCATAGACCTTGCATACAAGCACGGACTGCAGGTCATTCTCGGCACTCCGACGGCTACGCCGCCCGCCTGGATGACCTACAAATACCCCGAAATTCTTAATGCCTCATTTGAAGGCAAGCAGTTCAATCACGGGATGAGACGGCACTATAATTACAGCAGCCCGGTGTATCGTAACTATTGCGCAAAAATTACCGAGGCTATGGCTAAGCATTATGCGAACCATCCGGGGGTAGTAGGCTGGCAGATCGACAATGAGTTTAACTGCGAGGTTAATTCATTTTACTCCAATGCAGATCATGTGGCGTTTCGGACTTGGCTGCAGGAGAAATACGGCTCGCTCGACGCATTGAATCAGGCATGGGGAGCCGTCTTCTGGAACCAAAGCTACTCGGATTGGGAGCAGGTTCATTTGCCTCGCCCTACGCCGGGCGGCTCCCCTAACCCTCATCAAACTCTGGATGAAAAGCGGTTTATTTCGGATAACATCATTTCCTTTGCCCGTATACAGGCAGAGATATTGCGAAAGCTAGCGCCGAAGCAGTGGATCACAACCAACGGCATGTTTGCACATCTGGATAACCATACTATGACTGAGGAGCTTCTGGATTTTTATTCCTATGATTCTTACCCAAACTTCGCTACCCTTTGGAATGATGCCGATCGAGAGAATCCGCTCATGGACCGCATCTCCTCCAACCATCTGACCAAGGTTCGGTCGATCTCCCCCAATTTCTGTATCATGGAGCAACAATCAGGCCCGGGCGGTTGGGTGAACAAGCTGCAACAACCTTCGCCAAAGCCGGGACAAATGAGATTGTGGACCTACCAATCTGTTGCTCACGGGGCGGATATGATCTTGTATTTCAGATGGAGAACGGCAACATTCGGCACCGAGATTTACTGGCATGGGATCAACGACTACCATAACCAGCCTAACCGGAGGGTAGCAGAGGCAGAAACCGTTAGCCATGAATTGGGACGAATCGGGGAAGCAATTGTCGGGTCTCGTTATGCTGCGGAAGTCGCCATCTTGCACGATTATGACAACGAATGGGACGGGGAATTCGACGTATGGCATGGCCCTCTCACGATTGAAAGCATATACGGCTGGAATAAGGCCCTGCAGCTCAGCCATATTCCTTTCGATTATTTGAATTTGAAGGACAAGACTCGCCTGGATGACCTCGCACGTTACAAGGTTCTGGTCTACCCTCATCCAACTATTATGTCGGATGAAACGGCAGAGCTCCTTAAGCAGTATGTGGCGGGAGGCGGCAAGGTTATTTTCGGAGCCCGCACGGGTTACAAGGATAAGCGGGGACATTGCCGAATGACGCCATTCCCTGGTCCAGTCGCGGAGCTGTGCGGAGTGACGGTGGAAGACTTTACTCTTATTGTGGACAAGACCGCCACGCCGAACATTCGATGGATCGATGGCGGCGATGAAGCCGGGACGCAAGCAAGCCTGTTCAATGACATCCTCCACCCGGAGAACGACGAAGTGGAAACGCTAGCCTTGTTCGACGGAGACTACTATGCGGGGAAACCGGCTCTTACCCGAAACCCTTATGGAAGCGGGGAAGCCTATTATTATGGGGCCGCATTCAGCCGCGACGTAGCGGACGCTTTGATTCGTCGCCTTGGACTGAAGCCTGCTACAACAGGCTGGTCGGAACTGCCCCCTGAGGTGGAGGTTGCCATCCGAGTGAAACAAAATCGCCGCTTTGCTTTTCTATTGAACTACTCCGACAAACCGGTCAAAGCACTTCTTTTGCGGGAGACTGAAGACCTGTTGGAAGGCGAAAGAGTTGCCGCGGGAGATCTGAACATCGCTCCTTACGGTGTAAAGATCTTGTCGTTGGAATAAAGAAAAAAGGAACCGGTCATCAGGCCGGTTCCTTTCCGTTATTTCTAATATTTACCATCTAATATTCTCCCATCCCTTCTGGCGTTCTTCCCGAAACCTTTGCACCCACTGCTCAGCAACATCGTCTGCTAGTCGATCCAGAGACGGCGGGGATACGTTAACGTTGTCCGATGGAATATTTAAGAACTCTAACACTTTCATGACTGTTCCCTCGTAGTTTAGAATAAAATCCTCGTAGACAATCGTCAGCGGTACGATACCCTCTTCAGAGAAAAATTGTTCCATAGCAGCTTCACGAATAGAGCATTCTATAAACAAATGGTTAATTGCATCGAAATTATACTTATCGGCAATATCATGCTCTTGCGGCTTTTCTCCATGTTTTCTATGCCACTCCCCTGATACGATTGCGCGCCACCAAGAAACAGCCAATCGCACTTTGTTTCTCCGTGTCATCCAAATATGCTTGTTGCAATTTGGAAAAGCTGTACGCCATACTTCAGCCTGGGTCGCTGTTTCAGGCAGTTCATAAAGCTTTCTAAACCCATGAATCCACTCCGGTGTTAGACATGTCTTAATCCCAAATACCCCATTTAAAGTTGTACCCTCTTTCCACATGCATTCAACTTCCTCTTTACTGATCGTATTTGGGTCTCTAAAGTGCATCCATTCACAAGGATCCCCTGCTACTCCAGTAGATGAAAGCGCATAGTTCAATAGCGTGCTTCCCGTACGTTGCGAAAACCAAATTGTATAACTTTCTTTAGGCTGTTTCATAGCGTTTCCTCTCTTTTTGTCCTATTGGCATAGTTTTTGATGACGAACTCAACAATTAAATGCATACAGTTTTCTATGGATTCATATTCTGTGTTTACCGTCAGCTCAGGGTTAATAGGTGGCTCATAGATGGCATCAATTCCTGTGAAATCACGTATCTCACCTTTTCTGGCTTTTTGGTAAAGTCCTTTAGGATCGCGTCGTTCACAGGTCTCTAAAGAACATTTCACATAGATTTCTGCAAACTCATTTGATTGAAATCGATGCCTGATCATATCTCTAACTGCTCTAAAGGGTGAGATCATCGGAACTAGAACTACAAAACCTGCATTTAAAAACATTGCCGCTACTTCTGCAGCGCGCCGTATGTTTTCTTTACGATCATGTTCTGAAAAGCCTAGGTCGTGATTTAATCCTTGCCTTAGTTGGTCTCCGTCAATTACAACGCATCTGATTCCTCGTTTAAACAATTCTTTTTCTGCTTTCTGACATAAAGTTGTTTTACCTGAACCTGACAAACCTGTCAGCCAAATAACGCCACCTTTATGGCCGTTCACGATTTCCCAATCGTTCCGTTCCATTGTTCGAAATTCTCCTTTCAACAAAACAGCAAAAAGTAAATATACTTCTGCGGAATTTCTTGTTTGCACAGCAATAATGATGAATGTTCATGACAATTACACCTATTTGTATTCAGAGTATCCGCATACTTTTTGATAATCAAGGTAATATTCACTTTATATGTAACTTTACCCATTCTTATTATTCAATCGATTCCTATGTCCGTATAGTTCTTATCGCATATATTAATAATAAGAAAATTAAAACAATTTCAAATTATCAGATATAATTATTATAAACGGTTAGAATTCCGTAAAGGATGTGAGGAAATGAATTTCGTGAGCCCCACACAAGGGGTGTTGTCCTTGGAGGATGTCGTGCAGCAGTTAAAACTATTTGTGGAGCAATCTCCGGAATCCCAATATAAGCTTGTAATTGGTACTGATTCCCATACGACCAGACAGTATACGATGATGGTATCAGCGCTTATCATTCATCGGACCGGCCGGGGGGCGAGATTTTTTTACCGGAAGTCCAAAATCCGGCCTCTCTTTGATCTCCGCCAGCGTATCTATCGGGAAACCGAAATGAGTCTGGAGCTGGTCGACTTATTAAACCGCAAGGGGTTGTCCGATTTGACGGTCAAATGGCCGCTTGAAATTCACATTGATATTGGACAGCAAGGGGATACGAAAGTGCTTATCCATGAAATAAAAGGCTGGGTAACTTCAGTTGGATACGAAGCTAGGATTAAACCGTACTCTTATGGTGCAAGCGCCGTAGCGGACCGGTTCACGGAGTAAAAAAACATCCGACTAGGCCGCATCAGCCAGCCCGTCAACGGCATCGTGAACAGAGTCGCTGGCGTAGCTCCGCCAGTCCATGAAAGGGCATCACCAAAAGGTTAAAAACTATACCTTTTGGCGATGCCCTTTTCGTTACTCGATCAGCAGCTCATTCGGAGACACGGCGATGCCTACTTTTCGCGCATTCGCCGATGAAGTCAACCGGCCATCGCGGCCACTGTAATAGACGTTGCCCGCTTGCAGCGGCTCGACGCTCTCCGCAATGCCTCGAATTGTCACTTCCACATGCTGGCCGCTGGTACCATCCGATGCCGCTATGCCTCGCGGCGTTAAATATGGCTTACCGTAGGATAGCTGTGCGCCATCCGTATAAGCCAGCATATACACTTGATTGCCGAATTCATCGGTACCAATGCAGAATGCGTGATGATCGTCGAGCGGAACGAATACGGGCACTGTATCGGCAGCCCCAGGAAACGGGTAATAGCGGTCATTCGGAAGCGATTGATCGCCATCCGAATCCATTTCCGTATCCAGCAAAGCCAGAAATAAATTCTGATGCGGAAAACCAACGCTTGCATTTCGTGGGATCTCCCATTTTGCCCGATAGACGAACGCAACTTTTCCTCCGAAACGCGAAAACCTCGACTTAATCGCATACACCATTTTTTTTCGCACGACGGTATCGTCAATCTGAACCATTCTATTATTCAAGGCTGCAATTGAAGTCGTTTCGAACACACTATTTGAATTTGTCGTAACATGCGTTGCGCCGCCTTTTCCGTCTTCAACAAATCCTTGCGTCGTATGATACGGCGCCCAATCTTCTAAGTTGCTGGTGCCCAAGACATGCAAAGCGCCATCCTCCGCAACTTCCAAAAGGATTGTTTTGCTGAATGTGTGAACGATGACCCTGTTTCCCGACAACTGAACCGACTCGAAGTTGGCCCGCTCGGAATCCAAGTTTGCCTTTTGACCGCCTGATGAGAAGCCGGTGGGTCCGAGGTACTTCGTCACTCGCGCGGTAACAGTGAGAGTCTCGGTATTACCGATATGAAGCAAGTATCCGTTATCAAGCTTTAAAAGCCGGCTGCTTACATAGATCTCTCCGGAATAAAAAGTCCCCGTTATCTTCTTATCCGTAAGTCCGGACTCGCTTACCTTTGCGACCATCATCCGCATCTCGTCTATCCCGATACCACGTTTTAGCTGCTTAGAATCATACGCAGGCACGATCCGCTGCTTATATTGCAAAGCAATCGTGCCTGGAACGACCTCTACCAGGCTAAGATTGTCGACATGGCTGTACGAGAACGTATGAGACAGTAGCGGTTTATACGTTCCGGCAACCGGCCGGAAAACGGACAGCTTTCCATGCCAAGTATCGCGTTCGCGATACGCGACGGCAATGAAACCGTTGGATAGCATCACCATATCGACAGACCGTCCGGTCCGGTCGTTATCGCCTGTCGCTTCTTTAAACTCCCCGATGCCGGAAGTGATGAACCTCATTGGCGCCCATGCATAACGAAATAGCTTCAGCCTGCCTTTGCCGGCAGCTATGAAGCGCCCGCCGTCTCCCAGCGCGCTGAAACAGAAAGCTTCTACAGCCGCTTCCTGATCCCAAACATTAATAAGCTGTTCGTTCATATTAAGATTTTCAATAATACTCTGATCCGGGGCCATTCGCAACATCATTACCTGCGTATAGTCGCAATTGGCTTCCGGCACATGGTTAAAGGCAATCGCATATAAGTCGTTTCCAAGCGGTTTAATCTGCAACTTGTTTCGGCTGCCTTTTACTGTAGTAAGAATCGTTTTATTGACTAGCATATTAGAATTTCCGTCCGCGGTATCGAAGAGAGAGAGTAGCAATGTCCCGGTTGCTGTAAAATTCATAGCCGTTATAAATCGGTCTTCCGTAATTTTTACCAGATCGTAAAAAGGGTCCGTAAGCAAAGTTTGATTTAAAACACCGGCAACCGGTTTATTTTCTTTTACGGTAATCGTGAATATATTTATTAGCGTATCCGGCTTATGGACCAGCACATATTTATTAGGCGACAAAACAAGATGCCGTATCTCAAGCAACGTGCCGCTGAACGTACTAACCGTCAACAATTCACCGGCCGAGAGACCGCCGTCTATTTTAAAATGCAACAGTTGGGTGATGATTGACGAAGTAGTGGTGTTTACTTTCAGCCAATAACTAACGACAAAAAGGTCCGAAGAAAGCTTGCTGAAAACAAATTTATCATTTAAGTTAGCGTCAATCGCCAATTGAAAAGCATCGCCTTCAAACCAAACTTCCCCGTTCTCATTAATCTTGCAAGTTGCGATCTTTATTCTATCAGGAACGTACTTACTACAAACCCATGCAAGATGGAAAGTTTCCGCGTCCACAGTCTCGACTTCGATTTGTCCTGTCGTGTACAGCTCCGCCATAAAAGGAGGCCCCAAACTCAGCTCCTCGTCGCCCGACCAGCGGATATGCTGAATCGTCCAAATCCGAGGAATATAATCCAAATAACAGAGAAGGCCGGTCTCCTCCGTCAACGGCTTGAAATAGTACCGATTGACTTGAACGCTTTGGAACGTCAGCGTTTTCCGAGCCTTTTCGACGATGCCGTCATCTCCGGCCTCCAAGCGTCTAATGTAGATCTGGTTTTGGGTGGTGCTAATATGAATAAAGCCATTCCCACCGATCGGATGTACGACTCTGCTCTCTTCCCCGGCACTCAGATAAAGTACGTCCGGGCTGAACCGCGGGAGCTCGCTCACCGGCAATTCAACGTTCTTGTAGAGCTTGTTGTCAAAAACCGTTACGACGTCGTCCTTCTGAATCGTTTCTCCCGGCGCAACCTGGAACGAACGTTTAATAGACGACGTACCTCCGCCGCTCGTCATTCCTTTCAAAGAGCTATACACCCGGAATCACCTCGACTCCGGAAATATCGAGCGACAAAGCGCCGGACACCGACTGCGATGCTGCGATGATCGTCCCTTTCGGCAATACCGTCTCAAACGAAAATTTAATCGTATCCTCGCCGCCGATGCTCGTTCCGATCCGCTGAGTTTCGGCGTTAGCCATCTTACCCGGCCGGATTACGTACAGCTTCAGCTTCGCGCCCGCGGTGGTCGTATTATGGATGACGATACTTTTCAAAATCGTTTTTTGAGCCAATGTCACGAGGTTGGTCAGCGAAACGGCCGGCTGCCCCGCATATAAATCGACAGCGGAATAGACTTCGTAAGCCACGAGTCTACACCCCCATCCAATATAAGCAATTTGCATTGCTTAATTTAACGTTGATTTCCTTTGTCAGCTGCTCCAGCTGCTCCAGCCGCGTTTCCGCCTCGTCCAGCGCCAAATTTACCTTTTGCGCGCCGGCAAAAAGGCTGTCAGGCGCAGCCGGATCCAAATTAATGCGGTTCGGATTGCTCATCGCCACTCACCCGCTTCTCTAAGATAACGTTACCATCAACCGTCTTGCCCGCGGCGTTTCCGCTTTGCTGTTCTCCGAATTCGCCTGCTTGATCCGTATGCGGACCTTATTCGAAGAAGCGACGGCCTTTTCGAACTTATATTGCGTATATTGCCCTAATTGCTGACTCATGGAGCCAGCGCCGAGAGAAAGCCAAGTCGTGCCTCCGTCGATGCTGTATTCAACACTCTGCGAGGTACCCGACGGATTATGAAAATCGACGTAAACGGTAATTTTCGTAAAAGGAACGTTCGTATACCATTCTTTGCTGACATACGTGCCGTTCGGCTTATATGATAAGGCGGCCGCTCCGATCGCTTCGGTCTGAATGACCGGAGAGCTTTTGGAGGAGCCTGATAAAATCGCCCGCACGCGCACGTCCTTTGTCGGCGTACCCAGTCCGGTCACTCCCGAATCGTTCAACGCATACCAGCTGTTCCCATCCGGAGACCACTGCCACTGCAGGTTGCTGCCTTGCGGAACGACCTGGCTCGACGACAGCAGCAGCTGGGAAGCCGCCGTTGCCAGCGTCAGCTCTTCGAAAGAGAGCTTGCCCGTCGTTTTTTTAAACTCGGCTGCGTACAGGCGGAATTTCAAATCCATATCCTGATGCGCCGTCCACGCGGTAGCGTTGGAGCTGGAGAACAGCAGGCCGACCGCATAAGGCTGGCGGGAAACGATATTGCCTGTAATAAGATCTTTGCCGCTCATCTTCGCGACGAACACCCGGTATTGGCTGGAGCCGGTCAGGACAACGATCGCATATTCGACGTTCGCTTGCAACAGAACCGGATCGGCGAACGTAAATTTCGTCGGCAAATTGCCTTTCGGCGATACGCTTATCGACTTCGCTTCAAGTACTTTCGAGGCGAGCACCGTCGTACCCGGATAGCCGTTCACCACGTTGCGGAGCTGCACCGTAACAGGTTTCGCCGTATAGGTCGAGGAGTCGGCGTCTTTCGTCTCGAAGAATAGCTCCACGCTTGTTACAAGTCTCTCTTCCAAAAGTAAAAATGTTTGCGCAAGCGGATCGATCTGATTCCACCAGGGCACCTGCCAAAAGGTTTGTTCTATGATTTGCCTGCGGCCGACGCCGACATAGGAAGTTCTTGATTCATTCTGAATCTGGGCCACTGCAACCCCTCCTAAAAGTTTTGCGAAGCAAAACTCGCTTCGTAAGCATTCGCTACACGTAATTGAATATTCGGACTTCCCGCGTCCCCGTCCTGATTTTATCCGGAATAATGAAGGTTGCTTTAAATTGCCCTGCCCCATTCGCCTTCATCGTGCCCGGCTGCGCACCTGCTTCATGGCCTGGCGCCGGAACGAGCGGCACCGCTACGCCGTCGAACATCGCCTGCAGATTATTGCAGTTCGGCTCGAAGCCTTCGCCGTAAACGGTAACGACACGCTGCCGAATGAACGGAATATTTTCATCCAGGATGACTCGCGTCTCCGTCCGGTTCCCGCTCCACCAAGCATCCCACCAGCCCCATACGGTCTCGTAGATATAGGTCGTCTCCACCCAGGAGTCCTGGGAAGGCGTCAACCGGATCGTCGCCTGCGAGCCGAATACCTGGTACGGGTTAATATTGAGCGATTCGGTTCCGTAGCTTTGGTCGATGACAGCCTTTTCCGTATAATCGAGCGTAAGCAGTCTTTCATGCTGGCGAACCGACTCTCCGCTTTCGAATTCCAGCTGAATAAACAGCTGATTGACCGGCAGCTGCAGCGTTTGATTCGCCGGATCGATCATGGCATCAAAGCCGAGTCCCAGATCCGCGCGCTCGAAGTTCGTAAAGTTGTCGGTAAAAATCCCTTTTTTATACGTTGTCGGGTCCGCGATTTGCGCCGTTCGATCAAGCTCCAGCATCGCCTGATTGTATTCGGCACGCTCAAGCCGGTCGAGCAGCGAACGAAGCTCCAGCATCGTCAGCCGTTTCGGCTTGCGGTTTACAACTTTTACCTCCGCGCTTCCCGCCGGCAAATGCAGCTCTCCCAGCTCCAAAATATCCGGCGGAACCGGCGGCGCAGGCGGATTGACATCCGATTGTCCGGTCACAATTTGAATTTGGCCGTCGGCGGTTAAATAAAACGAATCCTTACGCGACAAATAATATTCGTAAGTAATGTTGAAAATCGATTCGTGAACCGGACGGAGCTTATTAAGCCATGTCATTTCGTTTTTGCCTTCCAGCAGCTTATAATCCTCGCCCTGTGTTAGCTTTTTCATGTAATCGAACTTGACTAGGTAAGCCGCTCCGATTGTCGGTTTATTCGTACCGATCGACCAATCGATGCTGTTTTCCGTCAGTTTGTAGTCTTTTCCTTTTACAAACGTCTTTCCCGTTTGCTCCACGCTGTAAATATCAACGACTCCGTCAGGCCCAAGCGCCGCCATCAGGGTCACGCCATCCCACGTAAGAGTGATTTCCTGCCTGACCATGGCGGTTATCTCTTTAATCGCCTTTACCGGCTTGCTGCTCAACGCATAAGTATTCACTTTCTCGTCATATTGCTTCACCTCGTCGTACACGGTTCGCGAATCCAGCGCCTTCCTCAGCTTGATGCGCGTCGGCACGAGCCGGTTGATCTCATAGCCCAGCACGTACGCTTTCCCGGCCTCGATCACGAGTGTTACATGCTCGCTGTCGGCCGGCTCGATAAAGCCGTCCATGCCGGAGACGAGGAAACTGCCGCTCGTATCATGCGTTCTTCTGGCCAGCACCGGAGTAAACCCTTCCAGCTCCGGCGGCACCTTCGCCGTCACGACTTCGCCGTCGAGGAGCCGGTACATCGGAATAGCCGCCGCATCGTTCACTACCCAATTCGGCGTTGCTATAAGCCGGTCCATGCCCGGCGAGCCGAAATTCGCATATCCGACAGCCGGGTCAAGCAACTCCTTTTTCGTCTCATATGTAATCGTCTCGTATGCGATTTTCAGCCCGATTACTTCTTCGCCTGTGCCGGTGATCGGTATTTTCTTTTCACCGATATCGTGAATGATACCGTCAACATATACCTTAGCCGGAAATATGATGACCGTCATAACCGTTCCCGGCTGCACATAAATTTGACCGCCCTCGATAATATGGCCCGACCCGAAAATGACATCGCCCATTCGCTTATCGCGGTGTAGAGACAGCGACTGGATCTCGTTCAATTCCGCCGACTGCAAACGTCTTCCGCTCTGCGCCAACAAGGAAACCCAGCGATCCTCCGGGTCGAAACGGTTGTATATACTCATCCCGCGTTCCTCCTAAAACTCCACAATAAATTCGAGATATTCGCGCTGATCCTCGGCCCGGTGAATCGGCGAGCGATTGTTGACGACGAGCGCATAGCCGTGGCTGCTTACTTCTTCGGCAGTCACCGCCAGCTTCCCGGGCGGCGTCTCCGGCGCAAGCTCCAAGCCGGTAACGATTGCGCTTTGCCTGTAACTGACGGCCGGCAGCTCCGTTCCGGCAATCCACGCGGCGATATATACCCAACGCGAAAAACTTTCCATCGCTTCCTCATCCGGGATGATCTTCCACTTCTGCTCGAATTGGATAATGTCGCCCTCAGGGTCGGGCACGACGAACCGCACCTTCTCCGCCTTTTTATAGCCGATCGGCTCGCTGAGCTGCGCGGATGCGGAAACCTCGGGCACGCTGTCCGTTTCATTCCATGGAGTCGGCTTGCCTAGACCGATCCATATATTGTCCGTCTGGACAAGATGAAGCGCTTGAAACGCCCGCATCCCGGCAACCGATGCCGTATAACTGACTCTCATGTGCTACTCCTCCTAAGCTAAAGCTATCCTTGAACAATGGTGACAGCTGACTGCTGAATTCGGAGCTCCTGCTCCGCAAAGGTGATCGAATCGGTGAAAAAAAGGCCGGGCGACCACCAAGCTCCTCTCGCCGTTTGAGCCATGCTTCCCGCAGATAAGTAAAGCGACGCAGCTGCGCCGGTGCTTGCCTTCTTGCCGCTAACCTCTTCTTCATAGCTCAACTTCACGTCACGATCCGGCCCAAGATACAGGCTTCGCAGCGTGCCGATCCGCTGATTGTCCAGCTTGACCTGGTGCTTTAAGGTGACGGCCAGCCAATATTTAAAACCGGCAAAGCCGCTGATTTGCACCAGCTTGCGGACGACGTCGACCTGATCCGGATTAACGTAAATCGCCGTTATTAACGGTCCGAAAAAAAAACCGTCCGGAAACATCGCATCGTCGCCGGACAGGGTATATCCGTCCTCGGGGCTTAGCCGGTAGGTTTCCAAAGCAGATAAGCCGAGCGAGTTGATCGTCTCCATATTGAGCGTGCCGGAGGAGCGAAGCTTTGCGAGCAGTTCTTCCCTGTCCGACACCTGCAGTTCCCTCTGCCACAAGTACAGCCACTCTTCCGGCGATTCCGACAGAAACAGCGAATGAAGCAGCTTTCCTTCGACGTCAGGAATGTCCGGCTCCGCCGCTTCCATAATCGCAGTCATCTGTCTGCTTTCCTGATAGTATTCCGGCAAATAGCGGATAAGAGGCGACGTCATACGATGATTACCTCCGCTTGAAGGCTTTGCTCAGCGTCCAGCTCCAAATTTTGCTTCGGCTCTTCGACCGCCGCATCCACAGCTCCGGCTGAGATCAATGCCGCTATTATTTTGGACAAGTAGACCGTTCCGCCGATTCCGACGGTCCGCAAATAGCCGTAGACCGCATTTTTTGCCGCCGCTTCGTTTAAGCCGATGACCTTCACCCTTATATCCTTCTCTATCGGTTTCACTAGAGTCACTTCAACATCAACGCCAAGCGGCTTCTTCAACTCGATCAGCTTAAGCACTTCATCTTTGACTTTTTTGACCTGATTTTCATCGCCTTCGACGCCTACGATGACATCGACCGTGCCAAGCCCGCGTTTGCGGTTGATCGCCTCCGCATACGTTACGCCGGTAACGGAAAGCGCCCATCGCTTATAATCGGACACGGTGCCGCCATGCTCGGGGTTGCGCTTCTGGTACAAAATACGGCTGCGCAACGCTTCATCGGACTCCTGATTAAGCCCCCCGACAGCCGGCCGGGTGTTATTTACCGTCGAGATGTCCTTTACCGGATCGAACAGAAGTCGGATCTTATCCGCGTTTACGTTGCCGATCGCGCCCGCCTGCTTGCATCTCGCCTTAACCGACGTTCGCTTTTGGCTGCCGATGACCGCCTCGCCGACCGTAGCAAAGGAGATATCCGAGTTTTCGATACCGACTGTCGTGCCGTCCGGTATTACCGCGTTTTCAACGCCGGTGAACTCCAGATCCACCCATGCGGCCGCGGCAGGCGTACGCTCCAAGCCGTAATCCTTCGCGATCAGATCGAGGAATCGGCCTTCCGCCGTTATCGCAAACGCCTGCTCCAAAATGCTGCGAAATTTGCTTTCCTCGATCCAAAGCTGCATGGCAATCGGCGCCAGCGCGTCATAAATGATCGAGCCTTCGCTTTTATCCAGCCCGTCGTCGACGCGGTCCAGCAGCTGCTGCAGCTTCGATTCAAAGCTGACCGTATTTACGCCGTTCAAGCTACAACACTCCTTCGTATCGGATAATGCCCTGCGTCGTCTCCGCCTGGAAAGCGATCCTTGCCTCATCGTTCGAGAGTTCAACCGTGAAATCGAATACGCGGCTTATTCGTTCGTCATAGATGAGCGCTTCCGTAATCATTCGAATCATCTCAACCTGAATGAACCCTTGCGTATACGACTTGCCCAGCAAATACAAAACCTCGCAGCCGTAATCGTTTGAATAGATCGGATAATTAAATCGAATCGTTTGGATCGCTTTATGGATAAATTGCTTAATCGCATCCATACCCTCGATCTGCCTGCCAATCTCGCCGGTTTCCAGATCGAGGCTGTACGTCCGCAGCACCGGCTTCTTCTTTACGATTACGGCCGGAAAATCGATGTCGGGAGTCAGTCCCATGCCATCGCCGCCTTCCTTATGGCCATCAATATTGAACGATCCGGTCGAATATAAAAAATTTCTGGCCGCCTTCATACGAGATGACCAGCACTTTATCGCCCTTTTTCAGCAGATCGTCCTTCTTTTCGTCGTTAATAAAATGGATCTCGCCTTCCGTCATATTGAAGTCCTTCTCCTTTAGCTCGACAGTGACGGAATAGCTGTGGGAGTGGTCCGCCGGATCCGTTTTTCCATCGAACTTCTGCGATCCGATTGTCGTTTTCCCGGTGTTCGTCAAATTCACTTTCCGTTTTATCCGGCACAGCTTTTCGGCAACGACGATCAGCTCCTTTGGGATGATGAGCTTGTCGCTCCCTTTAAGTTTAATCTTCAAATCCGGCGCGTCCGACACGACTTCGGCCTCCATCAGCTCCGGCAGCTTCATCGATTGCACGCTTTTTAAGCTATGCTGCTTGATCAATTGCCCCAGCGACATTTCAGACACCCGCCTTCATTCATATTGGAAGATCCGGTCGACGATAAAAAAACGTTGCCCGCCCTCGAATGAAAGCACCATCACCTTATCGCCTTTTTTCAACAGATCATCCTCATTGTCGTCGTTAATATAGTGGAGTTCGCCCTCCTTCATGCTGAAATTCCGATCAGTCAAGGCGACCTTCAATTTATTAAGTGTAGATGTATGAGTGTGGTCCGGATGCGGGTATATCGGATGCTTCTCCGTAGAAAAAGTAACTTCGAACTTCTGCTCTCCAATCGTCGTCTTGCCCTTACCTTTGTCCTCCTTTTCACCTTCGTTCTCCGTCTCGCCTTCGTCCTCCGTTTCGTCTTCGCCTTCCGTCTCGCCTTCGCTCGCCGCTTCGCCCTTGTTCTCCAAATTCACCTTCCGCTTCACCTCGCACAAATGCTCGGCTACGATGATCAATTCCTTCGGAATGATGAGCTTGTCGCTCCCCTTCAGCTTAATCTTCAGATCAGGCGGGGCGGAGACGACTTCGGCCTCCATCAGCTCCATCAGCTTCAGCGACTGCACGCTTTTCATGCTGTGCTGCTTGATTAATTGCCCCAGCGATACCGACACCGCGCACTCCCCCCAGCGACGTTTAAGTCATTTCCGTCAGCGCTAGCGACATCTTATGGTAACGTCCGTTAAAATGATGCGTATCCTCTTCGACCGCATACGTCTGCTCAATCTCGAGCTCCGGCACCTTGACGACAATTGTCGTTCCGCTAATCACCTCGGTAATGCCTAGCACTTCATCCAGCCGAAGCGTCTTCTTCACTTTGCCTTTCTCGGCCAGCAGCACATCAGCCGAGTCCTGCAGCTGCGCCCGGTTCGCCTTATCTTTCACCTTCTCGTAATGCTGAAGAACGCCGAATTGCTTTTGCAGCGACTTATTCTCGGCAGTCGCAATAATCGTCTGCTTCCCATCGCTGCCCTGAAGTTTCACCTTCGTTACCGTATTCTCAATCGATTCGCCGTAAGAATAATCGATCAAATTCACGCCCGTTTCGATGATCCATTTGCGGCTGTTTTTTTTAAAGGGCACTAGCTGCACCTTCCCCTCCTTCGTAAAAAGAGAAAAGCGCACGCCTTTATTTTTGTACGTGATGTCTAGCGCCTTTTTCACCATATCGAACAGCGTCTCCTCGTCGCATACCATATGCGATATGACATGGGCTGTGTCCTCGATCGTACCTGCCGGAATCGAGAAGTCGGAGCAAAGCTTGTTCAACACCGCCGACGCCTTCATGCTTTTGAATACATAGGAATCTTTGTTGTTGGTCAAATAAATCAGCTGGTCATAAGCGGTTAAGCTAAGCTTCCCCGGCTTATATTCGGCGCCGAACACGATGCCGCGAAAAAGCTCCTCCTCGCCAAACCGGAGCACAATGCCGCTGCCGTGCTTGATTGGAGCAGGAGCGGTATCGCCTTCCTTCGCATGCACCAGGCTGACGGCCAGCTTGCGGACCGCTTTCTGCGCCGTCCCCGACCATTCCGCGCTTTCAACCAGTGTCGTTATATCCGTCGTTTGGCCGTTATCTACATTCATTACTTGTATCATGGAATCACCAGCACTTGGTTCGGATAAATCGTATACGGCGGCTTAATGCCGTTGGCCGCGGCAATTTTTTCGTACGGGACGCCGACCTTCCGGTCGATCGCCCAGAGCGTATCGCCCGCTTTTACCGTATACGCCTTCGGCTTCACGCTCTGATCAGGTCGCTGTCCTTTGTCACTGATCTCCGCCACCGTCTGTCCGTTCTTCTGCTTCGTCTCGATGGCGCGAGGCTTTGTATACTTGAATTCCCGGAGCGACAGATCGTAGTAAATGCTTCCGACATCGCCGGCGATTTCGCGATAGGACAACGATTCGATCGTAACCGGCACCGTCATCCTCCCCGTCTCCGTCTCTTTCACCTGCTCCTGCTCCTTATTCGATTCCTTTTCCTTTTCCTTATCCTTTTCCTTATTGATCACGATGAACTGTACGGGGAAGCCGCTGTTCTTCCATTTCTCAAGCTTCCCGATTTCATTCATCGGAGGCTGGATATTGGTATGCGCGCAAAAAGGGCCGTAATGTATTGGAAAATGGGACGACAGCTCATACGTCTTTAGGACCGGGTCTTGAATGACGGTGATTTGCCCAAGCTTCTGCACCGACACCGTCTCGTTGGCCGAGCCGACCGACACCTTCAGCTCGGACGGATTGACGGGCAGCCACAACGATTCTTTTCCGTTGTCAAAAGTAAACCAGAACTCAACCGACATAGACGCCTTCCCCTTCCGTCAGCAAATCCTCTTCAAGCATCCGCTTCAGCTTGTCGATGAACCGGTTCTCGTCGGCTTCGTCATGAATATGCATCTCGCCGACCAAGTTGGCGATTGCCACCGTTTTCGATTGGTCTACAGTACTGGACGATCCTGCCCCGGTGTACGGCTGCAGCATCGATGAGCGCTGAGTGCTGCTCAATTGACCGCTCCGGTATTGGTTCGCCTGCTCCGAGGTAAGCACCATTTCCCCTTGATGCAGCTCGGCAATATAGCCGTTGAACGGCACACGGTTAAGCCCTGTCTTATGGCTGCCGTTGACCGGCTGCGCGTTTACGTTGACGGTCGCCGACATGCTGCCGAAAATATTTTTGATCGAGTTCCAAATTTGCTGCACCTGCTGCACAAGAGGTCCCCACATGCTCTGGAACCCTTGGATAAGACCGTTCATGAACTGCGAACCGAAGGACATCGCCTGTGAGACGAAACCGGTCATCACGTTATAAATCATGTTTACGCCGGAGGTAAAAGTGCCGCTGATCATGTTCCAAGCGAGTGAAATATAGCTGCTGATTCCGGTCAGCACCGACGTTACGACGCCGCTGATTGCATTAAGCGTGCTCGCAACCCAGGCGTACATCGAGGTAAACGCACTGATAGCCGCACTTGAGACCGTATTCCATGTTGAAATGAAAAAGCTGCTAATCGCCGACATCGCGCTCGTAACGTAAGACCATATCGCGCCGAGTCCCGTCCGGATATAACCGATTGCGGTATAAATCGCATTGCTTGCAGCGGTGAAGACGGTCCGGAAAACGCCTGTAACATAACCGACAATTGCCGGACCGAGCTTTTGCATGAAATTGACGAATGATTGAAACGATGAAACCGCGAAAGCAATGGCCGTCTGGACGATTTTACCGACCGTCGCAAAAATGCTGCTGACCATATTTTTGTATACGTTCCAAACTTTCTGCGCCTGCTGCAAGAAAACATTCATCACATCGTAAATAATGCGAACTCCCCAGAAGAAAGTGCCGACGATAATGCCCCAAACGAGCGAAGTAAATTCGTTGAATCCGGACAGCACTTTCGTAGCGACGCCCAAGACCGCTTTCAGCTTTCCTGCAACCCAGTCGTACATCGTGTTAAATGCAGTTATAGCCGCGCTTGAAACCGTATCCCATGTCGTAACGAAAAAGTCTCCGATTTTAGATAGTACATCGGAAATATAACTCTTCATCGCTTTTAGTTTAATTTCGATATAATCGATCCCGGCGTGGACAGCTTTTCTCGCAGCTGCAAAGGCTGTCTGGAAACCGTCATCAATAACCTTTGCGAGGTCTTTCATAAAATTTTCGAACTCGCCCCAAGCCGCTTTTACCCGATCCCTTATTTGCCCGGCAGTCGTAACGACAAAAGCCGAAAGCTCATCCCAAGTGGCTGTGATGAAATTCCATACCGGCATAACCGCGTCCCGAACCGATTGGAATAAGCCGGCCAGGCCGCTTACGTAGCCAATGACGAAACTGAGCGCATAATTCATCGCTTTGGATGCAAAACCGCTTAGCAGCGCTCCGACTTTGCCGATCATGCCCATGACGGCTTCCTTGATCGTCTTAATAGCGCCCATATGATCGCCTGCCGCACCTTGCCATACGCCCTTGAAAATGCCGCGAAGCATTTCCATTCCGGCCCTTCCGATGCCGACAATGGTATCGAAAGCTGCGTTTACAATGCCGCTGACCGTATTAAAAGCGGACTTGACCGTATTCGCGATAAACGATCCGGTCGCGGTTACGATTTGCACGATGCCGTCCCATATAAGCTTGTGGAAGGTAAAGATACGCGTCATAACGGTCGTCACGATCGACCATACGTATTGGAATGCGGCGCTGATCTCCTGCCAGAGCTGTCTCGCCAGCGTTGTCGTCACCGTCACGATGCCGTTCCATATTTGCGTGATCCATCCGCCCAAATCGGTAAAAAACTGCTTCGTATCGTCGACGAACCACTTGATCTCCTGAGCAAGAGATTGATAGGAAGAGACAATCCAAGCGACGGCGGCTTTCGTTTTATCTTGGATGCCGAACCAGTTGCCTGTCCATGCCGCGGTCAGCAGCCCGATCGCGGCGACGATCCAGAAGATCGGATTACCCAGCAAGCCGATAACGGCGCCAATGCCTGAGATGATCGACACGACGGTCGATATGACCGCAAACGCGGCAAAAGCAGCGATCAACCCGTTCAAGATCGGCTTCAGCGTCTCGAAGTTGGCACCGACCCAATCGAGCGCCTTCTCGAGCCAGCCGAACACCGGGCCGATGACGTCCATCATCCATAAGAAGCATTTGACGAATACGTCGACTGTCTTCGCCGCTATATTTTCCAGCTTCTTAAAGCCTCCGCTGTTCAGCCAGTTCACAAGCCTAAGCATGATCGGCTTCACTTGCTCGAGCGCGGCGACGCCGGCGTTCTGCAAGGAGCCTTTAACGCCTTCGCTGATGATCTCCCACATGCCGTTTGCCGACGTGTTCAGCTTCTTGCCACCGCCCTGGAACCAGTCGCCCGCATCCTTCAAAAACTTATCCCAGCTGCCCTTCTTGAATTCGAAGCCGAAGTCCTCCAACTTCTTGTAATCCTTTGAATTGGCTGCTTCAATTGCTTCCATCGCCTCTGCTACCGACTTGCCCGGATTGAAGGCGGCCATATCCTCGGCCAGCTTGACGAGTTGCATTGCCTTGCCCGTATCGCCTTTTGTCAGCTTGATCGCCGCCATCCCGCCTTCCAGCACATGATCGGCAGAGAAGGCGGTCGACTGCGCGTTGTCGCGCAGCGCCGTCCAATAATCGGCGAACGATTTCTCCAAATCTTTGGCGTTCGCCGGCCCTTTCTTCCCTTTGCCTTTGCCTCCGCCGGCCTGGGACTTCAGCTTGCTCATGACGAAATCAAAGCCGATTTTGCTGGATTCAAGGTCGGCGGCGGCGGCGACAGTCGAATCGCCGAAGCTTTTGAGCTTCTCCGCCACGCCTAGTGCGCCGAATACTTCCTCGACTCCTTTGATATGGCCTCCCCACTTCTCTGCGGTGCCGCTGAATGATCCCTGAATCTTTTCCATGAACGTTTTCGGCTTTTTGGGCTTCTTGGTTTTTTTAGATTTCTTGGGCTTCGCGGCTCCCGCGGCAGCGGGGGCGGTACTGCTTGCAGTTGGGGCGGCACTGCTGGCAGCCGGCTTGGCGGCGCTGCCAGCCGATGTAATTTTAAAAGTCGATTTGTTCCATTTCGCTTTCATTTCCTTCGCCGATATCTTTTCCATTTCGGCCTTCGAGAAGCCTTTGCCTTTGTTCGTAACTAACCCGTACTTGCCGGAGCCTTTCTTGCGGGCATACCCGTTAGTTACATTCGACACTGTATTTGCAGCCGCCATGAGAGGCCACCTTCTTCCTTGCAAAACTGCCTATTCCAATTAAGCCGGCTTCACTTCCGCCTTTGCGCGCGCTCCGCTTTCCGCTCGGCGTCCATCTCGACAAACTCGGAAGCATAAATAAAAGCTCTGTGGTAATCATCCATCGCCCAAAGCTCCTGCGGAGCCAGATGATGCCTCTGCCACACCCGATGGGAGACGAGCGCGTGATAATCGCCACTGTTGATTAGTTTTTTGCCTCTTCCACCAGCTCTTCAAAGTCGGTATCAAAGCCGTTGACCCGCTGCACCGCTTGAATGAGCTCGGCATACTCACCGCCGACGTTCAATATTTCCTTTACCAAATCGCAAGGATCGACCAGGCCGTAGCTGCTCATAAGCTCTTGGTCGCGGAAATTCGGATAGACCGTCGTTTCGACCGCAAGCCTGCAGGCAAACCGTTTCCAGTCGATCTCTTCGCCGACCTTTTTCCCTTTTTTGAACTGCGGCAAGGTGCATTCATCCTGCAAATCCTCGATTCGCTTCGTATCCACCGCTTTTAACAGAAAAGGAATCGGATTGCCGTCTTCATCAATGTAACGTTTGGACACAATCACCTCTTCAGTTACAGCCTGTTTGGCCTTTCCCTTCATGAATACGTCCATCGTTCTTGTAGCTGTTGTCATAGCTCATTCCTCCTCTGAATTATTCAAAATTGTCTTTCAATGAATCCGGTATTTCCGCTCCTTCGAACGTAAAAGGAATTTCCTCCTCCAGCACTTCCGCTTCGACGCTGAACTGTCCGATTTTAACCGAATCGATATTGCATCTGAGCAGATTAACCCGCTCCGTACCGCGTCCTGCGCCGGGATCGTCAAGCACGCCTTGCAGCGTGAAATATACGTCCTTGCCAGTCGTCGAATACTCCAGCAGCATTTTCGAAAATTTCGACGTTACTTTGTACAGTGTGAGCGTTCCTGTTCCGCTTAAGCTGGTCGTTTTCTTGCTCAGCCAGCGATTGCCGAGAATCGCCACATCGACCTTGTTCTTCTCGATCGTCGCTTCGAATGATTTTGCGTAGCCGATTTCCTCGCCGTCGATAAACAGTCTCGCTTCCCGTCCGTTAATCGTATTATTCAGGTAAAAAAGCCGAAATGTCACAATGACACTTCGGCTTTTTACCCGTAGCTCCTACTGTTTCCTTTGTTATTTCCCTTTAGCCAGCTTTAGCCTCTCAAGCTCCGCCTTAACCTCTTCCTGTTGATCATTAATTCTCAGCACATCATTTGTCCGCGGATCCCGCTGCCGGTATACAGTAGCGCCAGCTTCCATGCGTCCTACCTTTTCTTCAATTCTAGCAAAGCCGCGTGCTCCTTTTTAATGCAGAATTAATGCCCTTTCGAAGATACAAGATAACTTACGACATCAATTTATGTTCGATTTTCATGTTCTTCATCCCCTTCAGCGATAAGGTTTGTCCTACAAATTGAAGTATATCGCCGCTTGCTGAATGGGTTCTTAATCTGGGCTGAAGGAATCATGAAGCTTCGCTGAAAAATTGCTGAATAATTTATCAAATAAAAGGTTAATATTCATGATAGCTATTAACTGTAGATTACGACTTATTGACAGGCTGAAAATCTTTTATTAATAAAAAGTAAGTAAATTAATATTTGAAATAAGCAATAAATAAGTTATAATGAGTGTGCAACTA
>JBNJJW010000024.1:0-104753 GCA_051750645.1 Bacillota bacterium
GCTTTTTCTAATTTGCAGCCAGGCTCTTACAGTATAAATTTGAATTGGGACAAAACGATGGTATCTGCTAAATTTGTTCGGAGCTAAAAATGAAAGTTTTTGCTTCGTTACGCTCCCATGGAAGAACGCAATTACTTCCATAATCTGTTGTGTCGCGTAAGCGACTTGGATGGCTAACAGGTACTTTAGTTCAATGAAGGGCTCAATACAAACAATGAAGGAGCTGCCGCGGCAGCTCCTTTTACACTTCACAAAATTTGTACAGATGAATTCACACTAGACCCGCTGGGAACGAGCTATTATTGTTCTTTTTTCGTAAATACACCATGTCCGAGAATGATTACTTTTGTTTTAGCATTAGCTGTTTCTTCTTCGTATGCTACTTCAGAAGAATTTATTGAAGTAAATGAAATACGACCCGAAATTCGGATATACTCTCCAAAAGGAGTGTAGATAGAATTTACGCTATCTTTCACTTCTTTTATTTCTGCTGCACTTAATTTTTTCTGCGGTGTTACACTTTCTTTAGGTTCTTGTGAACTGGCAGTGGCCGCGCTTAAAAAGATCCCAATGAAAAGAAATACAATTGAATCGCACATTATTAGCTGTTTTTTCATGATAAACCTCCTTGGCAATAGTTATATATTACCAAGAGGACTGCGATCTATTCAAATTTAGGTAATGTATCCATTACCATCTAGGAGTTAAGCTCCCATGGAAGAACGCAATTAATTCCATAATCTGTGGTGTCGCGTCGGGCATGGATGGCTAACAGGCAGGATGCTTCAAGATGATCTGGGCATAATAACCAAAAATTGAAATGAGGCAACGCAATGAGTATTACTTACGGATGTTTATTTTTGTTGTCCATATTATTTTCTTGGCCGGATTCATCGTATGAAGCTCTGGACAAGCTCAAGAATGCTATGGATTTTAGATTACTTATACCTGATACGTTCGGAGAAGGATATCGCTTAGAAATAAAGGAACCGAATCCGATAGTTCAAAATCAGCCCGTTTCTAGAGTTAGACTCCATTACTTTGATAAATCAGGTCAAACATATGTATTCGGACTAGAAGAACATAAGGCGGTTGGTTACAAAATCAAGCGAGTTGAAACCCATTACGATGTTCGTAACAAAACAAGTACAACCAGAACTTTTGTTGAAGATTTTAAATTTGATGTAAGAGGAGAGAAAGTTAACATAAACGGGATCGAAGCGCGATTTATGCCATGGGCCAATCATGTACCAGGAGGATATTTACGTTGGGTACAAGAAGGTACCTTTATAGAAATCGACAGTGGAGCTTTGTCAAAGGAGATGATGACCGAGTTGGCAAAATCGATTAAGTGAAAAGACCAAACTAAGTTAAATATTATATCGTTCAGCTATCGGGTAACGATAGTGCAGAAAAAGCGATGGAGCCGATCCATTGCTTTTTTCTGTTAACGGGTAGGATAGTTGAGGTAAAAATGGGAACTAAAACCTAAATCGTGTTACAATTAAGAAGATTGATTTTATGAATGAGAAATATATGGAGGTATTCCTAGTGTCAAAAAAATCAATATTTATAATGCTATCAATGGCAATTTTACTTAGTGCAGCTGGAATATTTTATTATGATAATACATTTGCTCGAAGTGTTGCGGTAGTTACTATAACAGAAAAAGGAAATGATTTCATTATGATTGAGAAGGCGAATGGAACAGTAGAAAGAATTAAAACAACAGAATTAGTAATGCCATTAATTGAGGTGGGTGGGTTTTATTTTATTACTTATTATAGTAATAAACTTCGTTCTCCATTTTTAAAAAGCATCGAACCTTCAGAATCAAGTTTCTAACCTAATTCTTAACGATTGCTCAATGAACATAAGAAACGGCGGCCGACATAATGGCTGCTGTTTACTCAACTACCATGAAAGAACCGATTATTCATGCTCTGTGGTGCAGCATAAGAGATGCATGGATGGCTAACGGGCAGAATAACACAATCAATATGGTGCATACTATAATTTCCCTGGTATTGTTAATTTACTAGCGAATAAAGAAAGGTAGGGGTTGTTCTGCATATTGGAGTAGATTTAGATAACACAATTCTTGATGCCACTTCATCACACTTGCATTATTATAATAAAGCCTCTGGTTTATCGTTTACTCCCGAAGATGTCAACGATTTTTATATTTACCGACTTTATGGGTGGGACAAAACAGAACGAGAAAAAATATATCATACGTATGGTCATGATATCCATAGGAATTCATTACCTTACCCAATGGCAATAGAAGTTCTAGGTGAACTATCAAATCATCATCAAATATCAATTATTACAGCTCGCCCCTTATTGTTTCAAGATGTTACTATTGATTGGCTTGAACATTACGGGGTTAAATATCACAACATAACTTTTACTGAGAATAAACTCGAGGAATGCATTAACTCCAAGATACATGTACTGATTGATGATGCCCCTCATTATGCCAATGAGTTCGCCAATAGAAATATGCCTGTTATTTTATTTGAGCAGCCCTATAATATATCTGTTAACGCAGATTTAGTCTATCGTACTACCAATTGGTTCGAGATAAGCAGACTCATTGCAGAATTGGAAACTAAAAATATTGCAAATATATGAAGTTGTTACCCAGAAGTTCACTTAATGGAAGTGACAAATCGAAATAAGGAGGGGGAATTTTGATCCCTGTTGTTCTGTGGGACTTAGATGGAACTATTCAAGATAGCGAGTCGTTGGCAAAGGAAGGAACACGCTATGGATTTAAGCAGGTGCTTGGCAGGGAGCCAACGGAAGCTGAGTTTGCTCAGCTTGTGGGACGTCCCGTTCCAGTAGTATACAAAGAATGGTTCGATGATGATCAACCTTCAGACATACGAGCAGCTGATGCTGCAAGAATGAAGGGTATTGCAGCACTGTGGGGAGACGGCATGCTTGAACGGCTTGAGCCGATGTGTCCAACGATGTTGGCTTATACACCGAGGGACATTCTTAACTTCCTATAGAACATCCACATGACATTAAACTAAACGGGTACGATAGTTCTACAATGGTAGCGGCAGTCTAGGACAGATTATTCAATTAACCGCCTCGTGATGAGGCGGTTATTCTAGTTATATTTGGGGTCAAAACACAAAAATATTAAGAAGTTCTTCATAATTATCGTAAATAGATGTTAAGATTTTCCGTTTACTATTAAGATAATGAAAGATGGCTGCTGGAAAGTAGGGTGAAAAATGGATAATTATTTTGTGCTCGTTGTTGATGATGAAAAGGAAATACGGGACGTCATCGAAATTTATTTGAAAAATGAAGGTGTTACCGTGTTAAAAGCAAAGGATGGGATTGAAGCGTTAGAAATCATAAATGATCATCAAATTCATCTCATTATTATGGATATTATGATGCCCAGGCTTGACGGAATTGCCGCTACATACCAAATTCGCGAGAAGAAAAACATTCCTATCCTTATTTTGAGCGCAAAAAGCGAGGATAGCGATAAAATATTAGGCCTCCATGTAGGTGCGGATGACTATGTAACAAAACCGTTCAATCCAATGGAACTCGTTGCTCGCGTGAAATCCCAGTTGAGAAGGTATGTTGCTCTGGGAACATATGAAGGCATTAAAAAAGTGATTGATCTTAAGGGGCTTACATTAGACAAATCGGCCAAAGAAGTAACGGTTCTTGGGGAGCCGGTGAAGCTTACACCTATAGAATATAAAATCGTTGAATTATTGATGACGAACGCCGGCCGGGTGTTCTCGATCAATGAAATCTATGAGCGGGTATGGAAGGAACCAGGCTATAACGCGGAAAATACGGTAGCCGTCCACATTAGAAAAATTCGTGAGAAAATTGAGATTGATCCGAAAAATCCAACTTATTTAAAGGTGGTATGGGGAATTGGTTACAAAATGGAAAAGTAGAATAAGCATTGGAGTCTGGGCTTTCATGTTTACTTTTGGCCTAAGTGGGCTATTAGTCTTATTCGCTTTCGGTAACAGTTACGTTCATCGCGACTATTTTCAAACGCCTGAATTCCGAAGCGAGCTCGATCTATTTGCCAAGTATTTGAACATGTTCGAGCTAAACAGTATTACATTGGAGGAAGCGAAACAATCGATAACGGTTACTGAAAATGAAATCAATCAGCATCGGAATGGGTTTGGAAATATATTGGATCAAATTACATTCCTCAAAAATGAGTATGAACCTCGAATTGATGAAGCATTGTCAGTAAATAACCAAGAGGCAGTGGACATCTACATTGCAGAAAGAGATAAAAAAATAGAGGATATTACCAATGTATTCAAAAATGATGAGTATGCCCGAGCAAAGGTTATAAATGAAAAAGAAAAGGAACTGGAAGAGTACTACAAGGAGAGAGAAAAATACCGTTCGGATTATTTAAGATACAAAGAACAATTTCAATATTATTTTAAGAGTAGCATAACCGATAATGTCTATACAAATTTGAGTATTTCCGAAGATGAATCGGCTAAAGATATGTTGAACTCCAAAGACAATCTATATATCTCAAGCTATTCTATACCAATAGAACATTCGTTTCATTATTGGATTCCAGGATATGATCAACTGGCAGCTTCATTTATTCCGTTCGAAGGAGAGTTTGCGATACCCAGAGGCTTATCCTCATCGAGTTCCGTTTTGATCGAATACAATAGATACAAACAGGAGCAAATCGCAATATGGGCATATGCCTTCGCAAGTATAGTCGCTCTTTCTCTATGTGTACCCTTCGTAAAGAAAGCGAAAGCTATTCCTGCAGCAGTCGAAAGATGGATGCCCTATTACAATACGCTTCCAATTGACGTAAGAGCAGTCTTTATCAGCCTAACAGGTTTTGGAACCATTAGCTTACTGTTTTTTATAAAAGATCAATTCCTTACTGTTATTAAAAATCCATTTGTATTTGTTTACGGCTGGAATATGTTTATCGGTATGGTAATTGCCTCGCTTCTTTTGGTTATTACCCTTGTCCAGGGGGAATTCTTTGCGGCACAAGTAAAGGATTGGCAGTATATAAAGAAAGAATGGGAAAAGGGGCTTTTGAATAAAGCGGGGCAGAGCGTAAAGGCGCTCTTTAATCAAGCCAAGTGCAGCCTAAAAGACGCTTTTCTAAATAAGAGCATAGGTGCGCAGTTGTTTATTGTTTTGGCGCTCGTATTTGGTCTAGGTTTAGCGGCATTGATGATTGTCGTACATCCCGGTTTTATTCTCTTATATATAATACTGCTTGTGGTTATAGGGCCTCCAACCGTGATGATATTGATTAATAGGATCGGGTATTTTAACCGGATCGTAATAAAGACGAATGAGCTGGCTTTTGGAAACCTAGGCCAGGATCTGCCGGTGTCAGGAAAATCTGTTCTGGCAACTCTCGCTGGAAATATCAATGTTTTAAAGCAAGGAGTCAAAACGTTGCAGAACGAACAAGCAAAGAGCGAACGCCTTAAAACAGAACTAATTACAAATGTAAGCCATGACCTTCGGACACCGCTAACCTCCATCATTACGTATACCGAGCTATTAAAAAAGGAAGATGTATCAAGTGAGGATAGGATAGCCTATGTTGAAATTATTGATAGAAAATCAAAGCGGTTAAAGGTGTTAATTGATGATTTGTTTGAGGTTTCGAAAATGGCAAGCGGAAATGTTGAATTGACAAAGGAAAAGGTCGATCTCATCCAGCTTTTACAACAGGCGCTAGCGGAATATGATAACACTATAAACGACTCCAGTCTGCATTTCCGGATTACGAACACCGAAAAGCCGGTTTACGCCCTTGTTGATGGAAAAAAGCTATGGCGTGTCTTTGATAACTTAATTGGAAATGTCCTTAAATATTCACTGGAGAACTCTCGCGTTTACATTACAGTACGAACGTTGGGCAATCAGGCGATTATTGTGTTTAAGAATGTCTCAAAATATGAACTCAATGAAAATATTGATGAGCTATTTGAACGGTTCAAACGTGGAGATACGTCACGTCATACGGAAGGCTCTGGCCTTGGGCTGGCCATTGCGAAATCAATCGTGGACCTTCATAAAGGCAGTCTTGATATTGAAACTGATGGCGATTTATTTAAAGTAAGTATTTCTCTAAATCTAGAGGAATAGCGAGGCATTTTATATCACTTCAATTCATTTGGAAAATTTGTAGAGGGGTATGGTGAGCACGATCCCAGAGATATATTGTTTGTTTTAATCGTTTTGTAGGCTTTGCACCTTGTAAGAGATTCAGCCGTTTGCCAAAGACGAGATTAAAGCCGTGCAGATCAGATCAAACCGGGTATACCTTCTTTAGATCAAGCCGGCGGTCCCGGAGCAGCTGTACTTGATATTACAAATGGAGATCTACTGTATTCAGGACGTTCAACTGATGTTGACGACGAAAAGCAACGAAGGAGTAGATGAAGGAGAATCTCCATTTGTTTAAATTTAGAAATCGCCGAAAAGCGTAAGGACACTGACGAGGAAACGTTATGAGAGCAACGATTCTAATACATCAAAAGATTCGACGAATAAGAGGGCTTGAGCAGTACGCCTATCAAGTTGCCCATTTTATTTTGCAAGACGAGGTCCTCGCAGCAGAGGCTGCAAAAGCGGCATTATTAGAACTAAGCCAGGTTGACAAACTATTAGAGGAATCGGTGGAAGAGCTGCGCAGCCGTACTAAAAAGTTGACGATCAGCCTTCGATTACAATAGCCAGCTCGGCTTCACATCCACTAAGAAACAAACAAAAATGAATCTCATGCTTATATGGTTTCCTTTTTTATCCATAAAATTCCTTATTGTATAATATCCGCATTTTGTCGGTAGGACAGCTTCAAGCAGTGTTGTGTCGGTTCACACTGGGCTCTTTTGAGTACCGGATTTTCTCCATCCATAAGATATAAGTTATATACTGAAAATGCATTAACGGGTACGATTGTTAAATGTCGAAGGGGCTGTCGCGTGGTAGTCCTTCACTCAACTCCTATGAAAATTAAAATCGCTTAAAACTGAAAATACAGACAGTAAAGTGAGGGAAAGTTTATTTATAATAAATATATGTGATCCGAAAAAAGATAGAATTTATAAATAAAGCTCGTCATTTTAAGGAGTGATATTTTGCTTAGTTATAAAAACACGACTGCGGAGATCTCAAATAGTGAGATTGATTCAGTTGTCCTGTCTGTAGGTGCAACGGAACAGTTTGGCCCATACTTGCCAATGCATTTAGATACGCTTATCGCAGAACTGTACGCTGAAGCTTATGGAAGAGAATTAAATGCTTACGTATTACCTGCTATCCCATTTAATACTTCTGAGGAACATGCCAATTTTAAAGGAACTGTTACAGTAAGCCCCAACATTCTAACAGCAATGTTAGAAGAGATTATTTGCAACCTTATTAAGCAAGGATTTAAGAAATTTCTAATTTGCACTGGACACGGTGGTTCATATTGGGAAAGTTCTTTTGTGAAGCATATTAATTACAAATATCCTGAGATTATCTTAATTTCCGCTAACCATAACAATCATACAGCCTGGAAAGAAGCGATAGAAACTGCAGGTCTACAGGACTTAAACGAAATGCATGGTGGGTTATTGTCCGTTTGTACAGCCATGTGGCTGTGCCCTGAATTGGTAAAAATAAAGTCGATGGGCTCAGACATACCTTCAGAAAACCGTATTTTTGCTGATTACATAAGTTGGGATAAGCTAACTGAGGATGGATGTTGGGGAAAATTTGAAGAAGGGATATATTCAAATGACGAATTGGCTGAAAAAGGAGAAAAATTTTGGAATACATTTATTAATAAAAGAATAGAAGGTCTCAAACAAATTCTTGAAGAGGGTTACAAACGAAAAACTAATGGATGATTAAACTCCACGTGATGCATTAGCATCATACGCCGCTCCATCATGACCACTTCAACTTTCTCATCAATCTAGGATAACTTATCCTAGAAAAAAATCGGGGCTGTCCCTAAGATCATTACAGATCTTAGGGACAGCCACTATTCATTTCATCTCCTTACAGGAATGAGAAAAAAGAGCGCAATAGACCGCGCTTCTTTGGAGGAGCCTGAAGCTTGGCAGCAGCAACCGGGTGAATCTCGTCATGTGACAAGTAGGTTTTATTGTTTGACATCTGGATCGTTTCTATGGATACGGCTAATTGTTCGATCATTTTGCGCAGCTCTTCGAGTTCCTTGCGCTGCTGGAGCAGCTGTATCGAGACGACTTCGTCGGCTTTCTGCTCGACTGATCGTTCGACGTGCTCGATGCGGGTTAACATATCTTCCACAGACGGATCATGTGTGTGCAGGGGAGTCTCATCTTGCAGAGGCTCCGGCGGCTGCTCGTTAGTTGTGAGAGCAATGCGATCCAATGTTTCCCCGTGATCGATTCGGTCTTTAATGTGAATGAGCAGATCAATTTCCTGCTCCGAGAAAATATAGTGGCCAAACCGGTCCTTTTGAAAAAATGTAGGGAAAGTGGAAGCCCAACGTTTGATAGTCGTTTGGCTGACGGAAAGCAGATCTGCGGCATCCTTCGTTTTCAAAGTACCCATTTCTATCCCTCCACTTCGGATGTTCTATTATGGATAATTCGCCGTTTTTAAGCGACTCCCTGCAAGGGTGACAAAGGTAGTGCTGATTCGATAAACAAAGTGTTTTTACGAGTAATCATGCGGTTTTGAGGGAGGAGAATCAAAAGAGAAGTTAATGTGCATACAAAGGTAGGAGAAAATGCTGATTATGTAGAAAACTATATAGAAAAATTCACCCAATGGGGAGTCAAATTGAAAAAAATTGTACTTATAGGTTCTGGAGGTTCAGGCAAATCTACTCTTGCTGGCAAGCTGGGAAAAATTTTATCGATTGAAGTTTATCATCTGGATGCAATCTTTTGGAAACCAGGCTGGATAGGTACGCCCAAAGATGAGCAAAAAGCGGTTCAAGAGGAACTCGTAAATCGTGACAGTTGGATTATCGACGGCAATTATGGAGGTACTATTGACATTAGGTTACAGGCGGCAGACACGATCATATTTATTGACCTGTCAAGGTGGATCTGCCTTAGCCGCGTGCTGAAGAGAAGATTCCAGTACCGCAACAAAAAGAGGGCGGACATGGCAGAAGGCTGCGAAGAAAGGATCAGTCTTAAATTTCTGAAATGGGTCTGGGAATATCCTGCTATTCAAAAGCCCAAGATTTTGGATAAACTCCGAAAGCTATCGAATGAAAAGAAAGTAATCGTTCTAAAGTCTCCAAATGGCGTTCGTGAATTTTTAGCAAACGTGGAATTACTGAAATAACTATACTTGAATGATGGCTGCCAATGATTTGGAGGTACAGTAGATGGGGAAGGCTGATAGGATATACAGTCAATTAGTAAATGAAATTCTTGAATATGGGGATTGGGACAAAGACCAAGACGTAAGAACAACTTGGTCGGATGGTACACCAGCCTACACAAAAAGTTTAATTTCAAAGCAGTTAAAATTTGATAATTCCGAGATCCCTATACTTACAACAAAAAGAGTGCCATGGAAATCAGCAATACATGAATTACTATGGTTTTATGTAAAAAGAACAAGTGATTGCACCTATCTGGATGAAAACAACGTAAAAATATGGAGAGAGTGGACAAATACTAATAATAATATAGGTAAGGCATATGGCTATCAGTTGGGTAAGCCAATTATGCTCAAAGGTAAGATCACAAACCAAGTTCATAATCTAATTGATCAACTAATGAATAATCCTGCTTCAAGAAGGCATGTAATATCACTTTGGAATATTGATGATCTTGACCAAATGGAGCTGTATCCTTGCGTTTGGAATAACCAATGGCTCATAAAACAAGGAGTTCTTCATTTAGTTGTAAACGCAAGGTCAAACGACATTGGTTTAGGAAACCCATTTAATGTATTCCAATATTACGTTTTACAGCGAATGATATCTCAAGTTACAGGACACAAATTAGGAACACTTACGCTAAATATTAATGATGCTCATATTTACGAGAGACACATTGATCCATTGAAAGAACAGATTCAACGAGATGCATATCCTGCACCTGAACTTTGGATCAATCCAGAAATAAAAAAAATCGATGATTTTACTATTAATGATTTCGAGTTAATAAATTATAAATATCATCCATCAATAAAAATGGAGATTGCTATCTAATTCTTCAAAAACAGGCAGAATAACACAAGGAAAAGGGAATAATAATTTGGCAGAAGCAAACACTAAAAGGGCTGCCTTGTATGTAAATAATACAAAAGAAAAAAGGAGATACGATGACAGAGAAATCAGCAATAATAGAAACAGGATGGAACTTCGATAACAGTTATGCTCGTCTGCCGGAAATATTTTTTACCAGGCTATCCCCAACCCCTGTACGATCACCGAAGTTGATCATTCTTAATGATCCGTTGGCAGCATCCCTGGGTTTGAACGTCCAAGCGCTGCAAAGCAATGATGGTGTAGCGGTGTTTGCTGGCAACCAGATTCCCGAAGGCGCTTTGCCTCTTGCTCAGGCTTATGCAGGGCATCAATTCGGGCATTTTACCATGTTAGGGGACGGTCGGGCCCTGCTGCTTGGCGAACAAATCACTCCCCTTGGAGAGCGGTTTGATATTCAGCTTAAGGGTCCAGGTAGAACGCCATACTCCCGCCGAGGCGATGGTCGAGCGGCACTTGGACCCATGCTGCGCGAATACATCATCAGCGAAGCAATGCATGGGCTTGGTATTCCTACCACACGCAGCTTAGCGGTGGTGACAACCGGCGAGTCAGTAATCCGCGAAACCGAGCAACCGGGTGCAATTCTGACCCGCGTGGCTGCCAGTCATCTGCGCGTCGGAACCTTTCAATACGTTTCAAAATGGGGATCTGCCCAGGATCTCCGGGACATGGCTGATTACACATTGCAAAGACATTTTGCAGAAGTTGACGCTGATGGGAACCGCTATCTTTCCCTACTTCAGGAAGTGATCAAGCGTCAGGCTGTGCTGATTGCCAAATGGCAGCTCGTTGGCTTTATTCACGGGGTGATGAACACCGACAATATGGCCCTTAGCGGAGAAAGCATTGATTTTGGTCCTTGTGCCTTCATGGATGCCTATGACCCAGCGACGGTATTCAGTTCCATTGACGTTCATGGCCGCTATGCCTATGAAAATCAGCCGCAAATTGCCGCGTGGAATCTCGCGAGATTTGCTGAAACCCTATTGCCGCTGCTGCATGACAACGAGGCGCAGGCTATCGAACTTGCCGAAGATGCGATTTCAGATTTTTCCGAGTTGTATCACCGTAATTGGCTCGCGGGAATGAGGGCAAAACTGGGAATCTTTAATGAAGAGCCACAGGATGAATCCCTTATTGAAAGCCTCCTCAGTATGATGCAGAAGGATAGTGCAGACTACACCAATACCTTCCGCGCATTAACTTTTGATAAGCCGGAGGATACGGTCCTGTCTGGCAACACGGAATTTGCTCAGTGGCATGAGTTGTGGCAGGCGAGACTAGGCAGGCAGCAGGAATCAAAAGCTTCCTCGCATCAGTTGATGCGCAGCAGCAATCCCGCGCTGATCCCTCGTAACCATCGGGTAGAAGAAGCACTGGATGCCGCGGTGAAGCAAGAAGACTACAACGTAATGGAGCGGCTTCTCGATGTTCTTTCGAACCCCTACGCTCACTCTCCCGAACAGGAAGAGTATTCAACACTGCCTGCAACATCAACATGTTACCGAACCTTTTGCGGTACCTAATATAGCAGCATTAGACCAACCTCATAAATGTTTACAGAAAAGGGCATCTTAATCGGCCCTTTTTTTAATGCGTGTTATTCTTAAGTGAAATACTGGGGGGGGAAATCATGGAATCCATGCGGCTGGTGCAACCCAGTTCTAGATATAAAGAAAATAAAGATGTTTCGGCCAACTTTACTCTGAATTTTTAACAAAAAAGACGGTAAATTAAATCGTTTTTCCTTGAGTTAAAAAACTATACTTAATATTGTAAGCGCATACATTGTAAACTTTCGCGAATCACTCCAAAAACAGAGTAGGTGATGATAGTGAACAAACTATTGTAATGAATTATGTTTTGTACGCTATTCGAACGAAACCTATTTTATCTAAGAAGAGGAGGATTTTTGATGAAAAAAGTATTACTGACTGCATTAACTGTTGTATTATGTTTGAGCTTTATGATAGGCGGTTCCGTATCTGCATCAACACCAAACGTTTACAAATTTAATTTTGGAGAAGGACCCGCAGTCCCGGGTTATATTGGAGTGAGCGCTTCCGACGCATATATTCCCGAAAAAGGGTATGGCTTTAATACAGCTCAAGATATATGGAACGTTGCAGCATCCGGAACAGGCGTGGGAAGCACAGCCGTTCAGTTTGTAAAGTACGGGGTAACTAGCGCAAACACATTCAATGTTGACTTGGACAGGGGCCTTTACCGGGTGCAGGTCATGTTGGGGGACACATCGAGATCGAGCGTAGCAGCGGAAGGCGTCTACCAGCTATTAAATTTGACGGGAATCAATCCGGAAGATTCATTTCTGATTCCCATTACAGACGGACAATTAAATCTCATTGTAACTGCAGGCAGAGAGGGCCAAGCTCATACACTGTCCGCCCTCATCATTACGAAAGTGTCGAAGGATCCTACTATGCCCAGAACGATATGGATCGGCGGAGATTCGACAGTATCCAACTATTATCCCAAGGATGCCGATGAACTCGTCGGTTGGGGACAAATCATACCGGAGCTTGTGAATCCGGAAACCTTTCAGGTTAGAAATATGGCTTCCGCAGGACAAATTGCGAAAGGCTTCTTGGAAGGCGGTTCGCTGGATACAATCCTGAAATACATTAAAAAGGGCGATTATTTCCTGCTTGAAATGGGTATCAATGATGAGAAAGCGTATTCTGAAGGTCAATTCACAATATATATGCGGCAAATTGTCGAGGCGGTGAAAGCAAAAGGGGCGACGGTCGTCTTAGTGCCCCCTCAAGGGCGGGCCATAAGCTGGACTACGGATGGGGTGAACCCGGTGCACTACGCCGAAGATGATTTCTATAGGCACGCAACCATTGCTTTATCGCAAGAACAAAATGTCGGACTTGTGGATCTTAATGTTCTAAGCTCAGCTTACTTTACTTCCATAGGTCCGGCAGAGACGGATCTTCTTTATAAGACTGGTGATTGGTTGCACTTTAATCGCAAAGGCGCCACTGTCCTTGCTAAGCTTGTAGTGCAGGATTTGCAAAAACAAGGTATGGATGGTTTTGACTATTTGATAAGCTTTTAAGCTTCTGTAACGGAAGTGCGGCATGAAACTGTCTTAAAGCAGTTCATGTCGCATTTTTATTTTCATGAAGCTCAAGCCCCTCCTTGACTGACTTTTACGCGAACGGGAAACGATAGCGGAGGAGTTTGCTATGTGACAACTCCTCTTTTCTATTGATGTAAGGGGCAGGAGAGTGTGGCAAACGATTTCAAAAAAAACTGTTGACCAATTGCACAATTGATGACAGGTTATAGGTACAACGTGGCATCTAAACAATTAATGGAATATCTAACAATGGAGAGGATTAGCTATGATTGAGGACGTAAAAAATGTTGTTTCTCCAAGCTTGGAAACACAAGGGTACAATGAGAAAAGAAGCGGATTTCGGCGATTGGACTGGTCCTACCACTTTGTGGCGGCTCCGTTGGCGATTGTCGTGCTGATATTCTCGACCATAGAGCTTTTCCGTGGTCTTGGCCAGAGGGAGATGTCGAGCCTTGACTGGCTGCTTTTCATTCTAGCGGTATGTCTTGTCTTCGCGGTTGCGTGTATCCGGCGATACGCGACGAAGACGCAAGACCGAATGATCCGGATAGAGGAGAACTTCCGTCATTACCGGCTGACCGGGCGAACGCTGGACCCGCGTATTTCGATATCCCAGATTATCGCCTTGCGATATGCTGGCGATGATGAATTTCCAGCCCTTTGTGAACGGGCCGCGACCAACGGAATGAGCCCTACAACCATCCGTTCGGCGATTATGAACTGGCGCCCCGACACAATGCGGATTTAATCGCATCCCGACAGGGCACGCATCCTTCGTGCCAGATTATTGTTTTTTTCCTTAAGATCCCATGGAAGGGCGCAATTACTTTCATAATCTGTGGTGTCGGTGAGCGGCATGGATGTTAACGGGTACGATAGTGACTAAATGCTAATGCTTCGATAAGAATATTATTCTATATTGTAGTATCAGGGGATTTTATTAAGGCAGATTGGAGAGTGATTCTCAAAAATAAACTTTTAAGACGGAAATTATAGCGGAATCAAAAAAGGGCCATCCGTAAAGGATGGCCTTTAGCGCGGAGAACCGTAATTCTGAAACATTAATCAGACATTTATGTTACCATTTGAGGATGAGTTCTTGTTTTTTTATTGAACTAAAGAGTCAGTTTAATGGAGGTTATGAAAATTGGTAATAACCCAAATGATTGTTTTATTTCTATTAGCAGCTATGCTGACTGCTTGTGGAAATGATATGAAAACTACTCAGAAAAATATTAATGAAACTCAGCAGGTACAAAGAGTTGTAGACCCAAAAGTTGTTACAACAACAATCGAAAATGTTGAGGCAATCTATGTAGTACAAAATGATAATAACTCAGTTGAAATAATTGTTGATGGAAAACTTATTACTTTTAGAATAGATGAAATGAAGGATACTGATTTCAAAACCTTAACTAAAGATGATAAAGTCAAAATTAGTTATACGATTAAAACTGAACAAGTTAAAGATGGAGAAATTAAGTGGAGTAATTTAACAAAGATTGAAAAGGTTAAATAAAGGTTTGTAAAGTTGTTGCTAACGGGAGTTGTGCATAGACTATTGGTTCGGCTCAATGGTCTATCATTTTCAAGATGTCCGAAGCAATATCATATTAGCAATATCGAGCGGCTAACCCCCAGTCTCATACCTCGTTCAATCTTCGCAACCGATAAGCGTTCGTTGCGGATTCACCTAGATCCTTGAGAATGGTGTAAATCGCCCAAGCGCCCGCCTCCGCTCCAATCCCCGGCACCATCTGCTGCATTTTCCGAAAGTCGATTGTGTCGCGGTATTCCTTTGGAAGGTCTGGTATCCGAAAAGAAATTAGTTTTTTGTTGACCGGATTGCAAATAGCCTGTAAAATTTTGTTAAGTGTATACTTTAAGGTAGTGAACTTACTTAAAGGTAAGGGGATGATTTATAATGATTCATCAGCTTGAATGTCCAGTGGAGACAATCATTCATGTTCTAGGCGGCAAATGGAAACCAATGATTTTATGGCATTTGATACAATCCAATAAGCGATTCAACGATCTGGAAAAGCATATACCTGATGTTTCTCAAAAAATGCTTTCACAACATTTACGGGACTTGGAACGAGAGGGCATAATCGATAGAACGGTTTACCCCACCGTCCCTCCAAAAGTAGAATATTCCCTTAGTGAATATGGCAAAACATTGATTCCTGTAGCAGAAGTCATGTGTGCTTGGGGAGAAAACCATAATAAGCGGAAATATGAAGAACCTGCTTCTTAAAGCTGGTTCAATTTATTTGCACACTAATTCAAGCACTCATAACAAAAGCTGCCACGGATTTGTCCTGGGAAACCGTCAAACTCTAGGAGCCTTCGGGCTCCTATTTTTTATCTAGGTGAATTACACTTAAAAAGTGCTCAGCGGTTTTGTTATCTTTTGGTTGTTATAAATTGCCCTTTCGCAACAGTAAAATCAATTGCTTGTATTGAAGTGCCAGTTAAAAACATGCAACGTGCAGTTGACTTCTATGTGTTTCAATTGGGCTTCTATATTAACACCACTAAAAATCGTCTTCCTATTGAAACAGATAACACAGAGGTATTCATCTATCCTGCTTCAGGTGTAGAAAGCATACTTGTACAAACTGATGGAGAAGAACGATTAGCTTTTACTCATAAAGGAAGACCGAATCATGTTCTCATATTGGAAATTAGTGAGGACATTGAAAAATGCCATAGCAGATTAGTTGAAGCTGGTATAAGGACTAGCCCAATCAAAGATAGTGGCGGATGCGGAAAATCTTTTGATGTTTTCGACCCTGATGGGAATTTAATTAAGTTGTGGTTTGGTTATCCAAGTTAATTGCGTAAATGGCACCAAATAGTTTAAATGTTTTAATAATATAAAAGTTCTATACTAAGAAACCACTCCATTGTTAGGAGTGGCTTTGTCTTTATATGGCGTTACCAAGTCGGTAAAGCTATTCTCCCTGAGGGGCAAGCTATCAACGAGCAAACTTCACATGCAAGAAGGTATTCTAGTAGTGGCTCCCATAAACCAGGTAAAATCACAACCGAAAGTCTTGTACCGTTGTACAAACGACTTTCGGATGTGATGCAAAGTTGTTCTCTGATCAAAGAATGTTAACTCGAACTTACGCTCAAAAGAATTCTTCCACGCCCGTGTCTGGTTTCACTTTTTTCAAGGGCTTCCTTCGTATTGCTTAAAGGATAAACGGCATCAATCGCTGCTTTTACTGTACCATCGGCAATTAATTGAGCTATCGTCTCCGAATCCTCGTAGGTTGGAAACTTGGAGTTGAATTTAGCTGTAACGCCATGCTCCTGCGCTTTTTCCTGAGAAGGAGGCTGTGTCAATGAGACGAGCATTCCACCTCGCTTCAATACGGACCATGAACGATTCTCTGTATCCCCGCCGACTAAATCAACAACTAGGTCAACGTTCTCAGCGACATCTTCAAATCGGGTCGTGTTATAATCGATCACTTGATCCGCGCCTAACGATGTTACAAAATCAAGATTCGCACTTGAAGCGGTGCCGATTACTTTTGCACCCTTCCACTTCGCCAGCTGAACGGCAAATTGTCCAACCCCGCCTGCTGCTGCATGAATAAGAACGGTTTGCCCGGCTTGTAATTCCCCTTCGGTGAACAAAGCTTTCCAGGCCGATTCAGCTCCTGCCTTAATTGATGCGGCATCTTCAAAAGTTAAATCGCCCGGCATCCTCACCAATTCATTCGCTGCTGCAATTCCATATTCCGCATAGGCTCCATTGACGCTGCCAAACACGCGATCACCTGGTTGGAATTGGGCCACGCCTGCACCTACGGATTCGACGAACCCGGAAATTGCAGTTCCTGGAATGTAAGGGAACGTTTTAGGAAAGACAGCCTGAAGCCATCCGTTACGAATTTTATAGTCAAGGGGAATTGCTGCAGCGTAAACGATGCGGACAAGAACTTCTCCCTCTTGCGGCTGCGGACGTTCTACCTCTGCTACTTGTAAGACATCTGGACCGCCGTATTCACGTACAAGAATGGCTTTCATCTTCGAATTAGACATGTAAATCCTCTCCCTTATCGACTCAAATTTACTTCTTGTCTTTTATATGAATGGATCTAATACAGCAGCTATTTTTCGTGATAAAGCGACTAATAACTTTTTTTCTTGTTCGTTGAGAGCTTCTGTTGTTAGGTTCTCAAGCTTACTCCAAGCTTCTGTAACTTTAGGTTCAAAATCTCGCCCTGCTTGGGTGAGCGATACAATGGTTACACGCTTATCTTCTTGCGAGCGACTGCAAGTAACCAAGCCGGAGTCAACCAAGCGACGAACAGATTTAGCGACAGTTGAGTGGTCTAGACGCAAGGTTCGGCACAGACTGTTCTGTGATTGGTGGTCTTGGTGCCACAATTGCATAAGCAGGATTTCTTGCCCTGGGAACAGTCCAGCCTCCCTAAGCAGCTGGGCTGCAAGTGCTCGGTGTGATCGTGCAAGACCGAAAATCGCGAAGCTCACTGGAAAGTCGGTAACTGTAATAAACTCTTCCTCAACGGTTTTCTTATTATCATCATCTTTTTGTTGTACCATGGCTGTCCTCAACTTTTCTGTATGTTTTTATTTCAATATCGAAGGATAATCGGTGTAACCTTGGCTGTCTCCACCATAGTAGGTTGATCGGTCTGCTTCATTCAATGGAGCACCGGATTTTAAGCACTCAACCAGATCAGGATTTGCCAATGCCCATGTGCCAACCGGAGCTACGTCTGCAAGTCCTGCATCGATGTCAACAGAGAGGCTCTCTAGCGGTCTTCCTGCACGGTTTACCAGTAATGCCGTTGGCCAGAGTGATCGAATGTTACGTAACAACTCCTCGTTCCCACCGTGCAAGAGGTGTAGATAGGCCAAGTTTAGCTTTGCCAGTTTAGGGATGAGGTATTTATATACATCTGGGCCACTCACACCTTCATTCAGGCCACCTATCGGTGTGCCGGGTGAGATGCGGAAACCCGTTCGCTCCGGGCCAATCTCCTTTGCGACTGCCTCTGCAACCTCAATTGCGAAACGGGCACGGTTCTCGATAGAACCACCGTATTCATCCGAACGCTTATTCGAGTTTTCGGCGATGAATTGCTGAATGAGGTATCCGTTCGCTCCATGAATCTCAACTCCATCGGCGCCCGCTTGGATCGCCGCAGCGGCCGCTTTCCGAAAATCCTGGACGGTCATTTTAATTTCTTCCGCGCTGAGCTCACGAGGAACCGGAATATCCAGCATCCCATTAACAGTGAACATCGGAACACCAGGAGCGATTGCAGATGGCCCTACCGGCTGGCGGTGGTGGGGGGTATTGTCCGGGTGTGACATCCGCCCTACATGCATCAACTGAATGAACAAGTATCCACCAGAGGCATGAACCTGGTCAGCCACTTTTCTCCACCCAGAAATGTGTGAGTCCGTGTAAATCCCGGGTGTATTCAAATATCCTTGTCCGTCGTCGGATGGCTGTGCACCTTCGCTGATTAACAAGCCAAGCGATGCACGTTGCGCATAATATAGTGGGCTTAGATCGCCAGGTGTTCCATCCTGTTTCGCACGGCTTCGTGTCATTGGGGCCATCGCCAATCGATGCGATAGTTTTAAGCGACCTACATTTACTGGACTCCATAACTGTGTCATATTATTCACTCTCCTCAATTATATGTGGTCGACAACATACGGCCGATGAATTAAAGATATCAGAAATATATGTGGTTAGCAACATTTTTTTTCTGCAATGAAAAATATATATTTAGCATTTGTTATGCCTGCAAGGGCCGGTGAAGTGTTAGTACGGATACATCATGCTGCTGCCATTCCATTAGACTGGAAAATTCGAAACGGTTGGCTGCAGGAGGTCGTCTGGTTTCACTAGTGCAGCCGCCTTCTCAGACGCAGGCCAAGTCTCATGGTGACACTGCGACGTTCAATGCTAAGTTCCCTATACCTGAAGATCTTAGGAAGATAGTAGAACTTGTGGCGAACGGGACGATTAAAACAGCAATTGACCGCATCTATCCGCTAAGCGAAGCTGCGGAAGCTTTGAAGCGAAGCGAGAGACGACACGGTCGTGGACGAATTTTGCTTAGCGTCCCATCGGATAGTAAATAATAAATAAGATACGATGGTCTTCCTAACCTAAGGACCTTGACTTTCTCCTTTACAATATTATGGCCTATTAGTACTTAAGCTACCGGATCGCACTGGCAGCTTTTCGACGTATCTCGTTTATCATAGGCCGTAGACAAATATTATGTTGCCTGCCACATAAATTTGTGATACATTAATGTTGCCGGCAACGTTAATTCTACTTCATTAATAAGACACGAAGAAGGGTGTGCAATATGAAACGATAAAAACATTACATGGAATGCAATTGCTGCAAATAAACTTGACCTAAAAGGGAAAAACGTTACAGTAGTTGGTGGAACTGGCGGCTTAGGTCGAGCCTTCAGTCGCCTGATGGCTTTACGAGGTGCGAATGTTACTGTAGTAGGACAAACATTCAGAGATAAAGATATAAAAGGCATTTCGTTCATCAAGGCCGACCTGAGTCTACTTTCAGAAGCGGAACGCGTCAGCAATCTGTTACCTGCGGAAACTCTCGACCTACTTGTCCTGACTACAGGAATCATGGCCGCCCCGAAACGCCAAGAAACAAGTGAGGGTCTCGAACGAGATATGGCTGTAAGCTTTTTAAACAGGCTAGTATTGCTTCGGGAAATTGCCCCACGGCTTGGCAATGATCGATTAAACGCTAAAAGTAAACCCCGTGTCTTTATTATGGGTTTTCCAGGTTCAAACCAATCCGCGAGCATAGATGATCTAAATTCCGAACGCACTTACAAAACCATGGTTGCACATATGAATACTGTAATTGGTAACGAAGCACTCGTTCTTGATTCCGCGAAACGTTACCCGCACATTAACTTTTATGGTCTAAATCCTGGACTAATTAAAACAAATATTCGCAGCAATACGCTTGGTAAAGACAGCATAAAATTTCGAATTATTGAGTCTCTAGTTGGTCTTTTGTCGCAAAGTCCAGAGACATATGCTGAGCGAGTCGTACCACTACTTTTCACTCCTGAGATTGAAGGCCACAACGGTGCGATGTTTAACCGAAAGGCTCTTGCAATTCATCCATCAACTACGATGACTAATGATTACGTTGGTGCTTTTATAAAAGCTTCCGAAGAACTTGTTAATCGTGTTAAAACTAATCGACTAAAGTAACAATCTTGCTTGGCCTAATAGCGAATAAACTTCTCAATCAAAACAAGACCCTATTCGAGGGTCTTGTTTGTTTTCTGGTAAAGTCAGGAACGATGTGAACCGTTTGATATTACACTATCCTGACCTTTACGTCAGATCGCTGCGGCAGTCTGCTCATCCGTTAGCGTAATACTTCCAGCCTTTTTGCTGAGTGAAAGACCATCCAGCAGCCAGCGGAGCTCCCTGCTTGAGATGGCCACAACTTCTTCCTTGCCTGTAGGCCATTGAAATCTGCCCCGTTCCAGGCGGCGGTAGTAAAGCCAGAATCCATTATAAACCCAGTAAAGATTTTGAGTTTGTTGCATGCCCGGTTACAGAATACGAACAAGCCGGAAGAGAACGGATCCAAGCCGAAGCTTCCCTGGACGATGGCAGCAAGTCCATCGATCGACTTGCGCAGATCGGTAGAACCACAGGCAAGAAACACACGCTGATTGCTTGAAAAGGTCAGCATGATGAAGTAAGCACGTAAATCACTTCGCGCAGAAGCTTCGGGTCAAAGCCGGAATGAAGCTCAACACTGATCTCACCGATATGAAGGATTAGAGAAGGAGCAGAAAAAACGCTGCCCGGTGGATCAACAGCGGCAAGAGGTACAAACTGTACTGGAGAAGTCTTTGGGTCTGGAGTAGTCTGGGATGAACCACGTTTTATTTTGTAGAGCCAATATTTCAATTGTTCGACAGAGCATTCATTTGCGTTGCACCAAGCTTTCATTGTAAGGCCACTTGCCCGATAGGCTGCGATACGTGCTTGCCCATCTTATCTGCGTTGTTCTTTAGCATTCATGAGATATCCTCCATACTCAGGTTAATCTCATGATCTCATAGCGAGCGTAGTAGTTGAAGGTGGGAAGAGTTTGACGCTTACTGTCCTGGCAGCTTTTGCTCATTTACAGTCAGCATTCCTTTACGATTTTCGCCGTGGACAAACATGGATAACCCTGCTTATGCTTACTTTTAAGTAAGGACCCTACATTAAAGTGGGTTCTTATCAAGATTTTGAAACGATGCTAAGCTTGAGTCAATCCAGAGATGAACTATCGGGAGTCATTTATAAAAGGAGGAAAAAATGATGAGAATTATTGTTTTCGGAGCAACGGGAAATACAGGGAGAAGAGCGCTGGAGCAAGGTGGTAAAATGGGACATGAAATGACCGCTTTCGTGCGAAACTCTGAGAAGTTTTATGAACAGCAAGGAGAGAGTTCCGCAAAACATGTGAAGGTGATCGTGGACGATATCATAAACCCAGTAAGCGTCGGCGAGTCGCTCTCGCATCAAGACGCCGCTATTATTGCTGCCGGCCATGCAGGTCAAGGAGATGAGTTCGTTCGTCTCGTTGATAACATTATAAGCCAATGTGAAATCCACCCTAGTTTTTCCGGGAGGGTATGGGTAATGGGAGGTGCCGGCCTGCTGGATATTCCATATACTGACCTCATTGGCAACAATCTGCCCGGCTTCCCGCCCGCGTATAAAAATCACAACCGGAATTTTGAACGACTCCTACAGTCTGAGCTCGATTGGTCAATTATGTGTCCGGGAACTATGATTGATTCGATAGAGCCTCCGGCTTCGGTTCATCTGCATATGACAACGGAAACCTTGCCCATATCAATTCCGAAGACGATCAAGGAATTTTCAGAGGCAGATATAGCCGGTTACTTGTTCAGTCGGCTTCAAGAGCTGGATGTTGCTTATGATGATGTCGTGAAATGTATGCTGGACCATATCGAGCTCGGAGGGCCTTTTAAGAGAAAAAGGGTCGGTCTCGCCTATCAAAGCGATAATCCGGTGAGCTAAGGAGCAAGAAGGGAGATGATCAGTTTGTTTGGATGGCTCCTCGTTTTTCATATATTGGCTTCTATCGCGGTAATCGGTCCCGCTTTCGTGGTACCCTTCATTCGAAGGTCCGCTAGAACCGCCGGCCAGTTGCGCTTTGCTTTTGATGTAACGAACAAGATTGCCATCCTGCCTAAAATTGGCGGAGCCGTACTTATTATTACAGGGGTTTGGCTTATGATCATAACCAAGATGGGGTTGTCCCAAATGTGGCTAAATATATCGATCCTTTTATCGCTGCTCATGGTCGCCACGATCGAAGGATTGATCGGGCCGCGCATGAAAAAGATCATGGAGATTGTATCTATAAGTCAAAGCAAAGGGGATGAATTACCTGCCGAGCTCGGTCGATTGATGAAAAAGATCATACCGATCGAGACGGCGTCACAGCTGCTGATGATTGCCATAACCGTGCTTATGGTCCTTAAGCCATTCTAAAGAAGCCATAAAAGCTTTTTAACAATCGGCCCGCGGTAGTAGTCCAGGAAGGGAAGAATCATGCTCATTATTATTCTTGGCTAAAGAAATGATAGATGATTACGCTTAAGCTCGGTAATAAAAGCTGTGCATATATTTCTAAAGGCGGTGATTTATATATGCAAAGACAATTCAAAATCGACTTGAGCATACTGTTCATTTCTCTGTTTCTAGCTATTGTCTTGTTGTTTCTGGTCGACCTGTTTACCTTGAGGTACAGGGTCGGTCACGGTATTTCAGGCAATGGAAACTTGGGACTGCTCTTTGTTTATTTTGCTGTGCCTATCTATTTACTCATGTTGGTTTATGTGTATAAAGTCAGTGATACATATTATCGTAATCGAAAAAACATTGCTACATTGTCTGTGATTTTACTGTTTTTAATTTGCTTTTGTGTATACGGTGAATGTTATCTCTTCCAGTCTCTCCTCCATCATCTGGGAGGGGGACCAAATTCCCCAGATTCTGTGATTTACAGATTTGGCTGGTTAAATCAATATACAAATACACTGTATTTTAATTTCTATTCCTTTACTATTGGAGTATTGCTGTCATTATTGGTTAGTTCGTATGTCGAGATACTTAGAAGAAGGAAATAGGTCACTCAATCCAACAGTCATGATTAGTAGCCAATTTATTGAACATTTACGTGTGAAGATTTATTTTACTTTGACTTTGTTAGGCAATTTACCGTTTATGAAGGTGACGAGTATTCACATATGAAGCAACTTAATTGTGAATTTAACTTTGAACCAACTAATGAACTTAAAAAAATGCAACCTTCGATGTGGTATTTTGAACATGAAGGTGACGAAGATGACTTTTTTCAGAAATCGAAAACCTTATCGAGTTCAAAATTCCAATGAAGGGTACACCAATAAATTAAACGAATTTCAAGAACAAGTATGACCTTGTTGAATTAACGGAGGAACTTATGTACATGAACTGAGCTCACGTAGCTCCATTAAGTAACTGGCAGGATAGCTTAATCTATTCTCGCTCCACAAAAAACGTAAATGAGAAAACCACAAAATAAAAAAGAGAATGCATTGCTACATCCACTTGGTTCTTTCTGGATAAATTAATGAGGTGAAATCGTCTCCTCATGCTTATATTCGATTGTATCGACTAGCCATTGGTTGCCCTGTTTTACAATCGTGCAGCGCAAGTCTGTTCTATAATAGTTGCGATCTTCCTCAAAATTCTCAGAGTATTCAACAACAGACATGCTTGTTAGGCTAGTATAGTCAGCGTAGCTTGAATAGACTCCATCATGTGAGATTGGATGGGTTATTTTAATGCCGCCAAACATTAGGATTTTGTTGATTGCTTTGTTTGTGAAGTATTGACTTAAGAAGGTTCTCTTCTGTTTTACTCCTTCAAGACTATTCGACTTAATTACTGCAATTCTCATAAGGTCTAAAGCCTGTTCGTCAGTCAAAGGAGCCAAGTTAACAACTATGTGCTTGGTTGTAGTTAGCATATTACTTTTATCAAAGTAAATCTCTTCTGAACCATAAAACGTATCGTTAATTTGACGAAGCTGAACATGAACACTTCCGTCAAACATTCTAGCATTTTTACCAACTGTTGCAACTATCTTCTTTCCATCTTTTGTGACAGTTGCAGTTTGTGTTTTGCTATTCCAATTGATCTGAGCTTTCATTTGAGTAGCAGTTAATCTTAAAGGAATGTAAGTACGCCCCTCAACTGTTTTTCCTGAGACCTGAATTTTTTCGAGAGAAGCGTGGGCCGTAAATGGAGCAATTAGTAAAACGGATGATACTAGACCAACTAAGATTTTGTTTAGAAACACGTAAAATTCCTCCCAAAGTTTGATTTGTAAATCATATTCAATCTTTAAATAATAACATATGTTCGCACATAGTATATTTGGTAAAATGCGTATTTTATCATCCTTGCGTAATCCGAGAATATGAAGGCAATGGTACAGGTGATTGGGCAATTATTTTCATCAGATGAAGGAGCAATTGGAAAACTAATTTGCCCATTTGTTGATTAAGCTAACGGACACGAGGGAGTTCAATAAGATGATTAAAGAATGGATCTAAAACCGATCCGTTCTTTTTAATCCCGTAAAATATGAAATCATGTTTTACTATTTTTCACTTTTAACCGGTGACATTTAATGTAACAATGATCCTGTGTCACTTTAACGAATAAAGGAGATCTGTACTTATGAATTTGATTCATCTTTACAATTCAGGCAGCAAGGATATACAGTTATTCAATATGTTATTTATTATGTACGGTGTTGCTTTGACCACGCTTATGTGTGGTTTATTAAAATTAACCAAACAAGGAGTAGGGTTTAGTCGTTTACTATCGGGTGTTCTTCTAGTCTTCGTCGGTACTTTAACTATTTTCGATGTATGGTTCGGTGTAATAAAGCAGTTTGGTCAGCAAATCCCCAGTGTTGCTGCAGGACTATTATTAATATTAGTGGGGTTGTCCTTTGCCAGTACCATTATGTTCATTGCTACTCAAAAACTCCTGTTTAAAGTAAAGGATATAACCTTACCTACTGTGGGGTTTGTAGCTGCGCAACCTGTGTTAGCCATAATATTTTTCGGAATTCTAATTGTTAGTGGAATATAAGCCGAGGCGGCCTGTTATTGTATTGTTGGTAATCATGAACTGAAAAAGACAAAAAGAGCAGGGGCCAGGGAGGTCTGTTCGTTTTAGAAAAGGTGAAGTTTATTGAAATAAAACTATGCAGCATGTTCGTATTTATTGAGTAAAGGAGATAAGGATGAGAAAGGTAATTATTTCGTTTGCTATTGTTATTGCTATTTTCATCTGTGTACTGATGGTTTTCGATAATCTTTATGTTTCAAAAAAAGAAGCAATAAACATTGTTGAGGAACATTCAAAAGAATACAAGAAGCTATATATTAATGGTGAAAAATTGAAGATTGGCAAGGTATTAAAAGTAGAAGAACGCTTCAGTGAGGATGGTATGATACCGCCACAATGGAATGTTGAGTTATAAACTAAAGAAGGAGAGCTATTTGCCAATTATTGGATTAACACCACAGATGAAAAATTTGGTTACGGACAATCTATGCTTGCACATGAAATGCTCAAACCGAGAGTAGGCGAAATCGTTGTTACTGAGGAAAGGAAACTTCGCTTTGGTGAAACAATGAATTTCTCTGATTTTGATGCAAACGTTTCGAAACAAAATGAAAATTTGAATGTTTTAATTGAAAACAAAATCGAACAGGAGTTAATTGTAAAAATCGAAATTATCGGGGATACACCAGAAACATTATTAAAAACGGTAAAAGCAAAAGAAAGATTGCAATACAAACTAAATCTCGGTAACAGAAACAAAGCAGCTATTCATGATGGTCGAAACAATAGGGCGATTTGGGAGTGACTTTCCGATTGAATTGTTCATCTAACGGATACGATTGAGTAACGAAGGGTGGCAGACGTTTTCTCCGCTAAGCTATTGAAGAGAGAGCATAAACTAATCAATCTCTCAATTTTATTTTTACAGCTATGATAAAAGGCCAACCAGAAAACTCTGGATGACCTGGTTACGAAAAAGGGTTGTTCGTGCTTTTATTACCTGCCACATCTTCCGCTTTCAAAATGAAGTTGTACTTTACGTTTCCGGATACAGTGCCGAATGAAGCGCTGTCTGGTAAATGCGGTACTGAGCGACACCCTCACCATCGATAGCCGGCTGCCATATCAATACGGTCGATTGATAGGTCATGTGCGCTACGGTTAAAGGAGTCTCCACTGGACATACTGGGGCGCTAGTATTGAAGTATTAGATTTGAATAGCGAACAACGAATTACTAGTCATCCGGTACCAGGCGCCATTCCAGTATTGGAACTCCGCTGGACCATTGGACACACGCACATGTTTATCCGATTGAGTGGAATAAAGGTACGTATTGGTGTATTTCAACTTCCCGTAGTACACCATGTATACCACCGAGCCGTCCGCGCCCAACTGATTGATGGAGATTTCATCTCTTGAATACCACGACTGTTTCCATGACTGTGAAGGGGTTTCAAAAATCTGTCTGGTTTCGCCTTCCGGCGACCGGACATACAAGATCCAATTATCTTTTTCTTTATTATACTCCTGATAGGTAATCCAGCCATTATTGATCTGATAAGTTGCTCTATGATTGTAAAAATGTCCATAAAAAGGATTTATCGCTAACATGGTAATCTTGTCATCGGCGTCGCGCAATCGGATCGCCCACTTATTGAAGGAGCCCGTCACATATGACGTGAGCACACTATAGACGATGTTATTCCCGTCCGTCAACGGCCCATAGTAGGTTAGATAGCTGTATTTAGGCGGCACAAACGTCATCAAAGTACCGTCGGGAAGCGACTTGTAGAGGTTCGATCGATAAGTTGGATCCGTGTAAACCACGGTTCCATCGGTTGAGAGATCCAAGCGGTTCCCGCTTACAAAACCCGAATTCGGCAATGTACGGGACTCTCCCGTGGTTAAATCCATAACGCTGCCCATTAATACCGCAAAATTCCCTTTTACTTCGTTCAGAAACTGCTTCTCCGCAATCTGTCGAACCGCACCTTCCTTCCACAAGTATGTCATGGGTCCGAAGTTATTCCATAAGGTATAAACAACGCCTTCAGCGGATAACTTCGCAGGTACCCCCTCCCTTCCGGACGCTAACGTATCATCGGTCCCGGTGGCATCGTGAACCTTTACTTGGCTCCCATCCATTCGATTGTACAGCCAGAGCACCTTATCGCCGGTTTGTTTCCACACAATACGGCTTTCGTCAAAGTCGAGAATGGTTCCGTTGAATTCGTTAAGGAGCACCTCGGAACTCCAATCATCAGCGGCCGCAGCCTGAAAGGGCAGAAGCAGCGTCAGCAGCAGAAATCCACAAACCAAAAGCATAAACCTTCGTCTCATCTATCTTCACTCCCATCATTGATTCACCTTGAATATTACCATATTACGGAAATCAATTTATCTGCTCATGGCACTATTAAAAATATGGTGCAATTGTCATAACAGAGGGTAAAGATAAAGGGCTAAAGAACGTGGGGTTCAATATTTTTAATTTCATGACCCTGATTTGGGACTAGGACATGGACATTCTTTTACATCGAGCCTCATGGGCGTCATCTTTAGGTTGTGAGTCTCTAAAATTTATTATTCTTAGCATAAAAAAACCTTCCGAAAGGAAGGTTTTTTTATGCTAATCTTATTTAGAAATTTCACTGTATTTTTTAAAATTGTCTAGAAACGCCTGCCAGCCTGCTTTTTGTTGCTCAATGGAATGGGTTCCTTCTGCTTCAAAAGCTTCAATTACCTTAGTAGTGTTGTTTTCTTGAGTAATAAAAGTGACCGTAACTTTTCTTCCATCTCCAAGAGTGAAAGAAATAAGCTCGTTTATTTTAATTTCATCATAAACTCCATTAAAATCAAATCCAAAGCTTCCATCTTTTGCTTCCAGTCTTGTAAGAAATTTTCCGCCAACCCTTAAATCATTTTCGGCATTAGGTGCATGCCAGTCATCAGAAGCAAAACTCCATTTCGTTATATGTTGTGATTCTGTCCAATATTCCCACACTTTTTCAACTGGTGCATGAACTGTCGTTTCTACCGATATTGTTACTTTATTACCTGTTTCCATTATCATTACCGCCTCACTTTACTAGGTTTATGGATAATTATACCACTTATCTAACAGAGACGATAGTGGGCAGAATAGTTCCAAAAATGGTAATATAACTGGAGCTGGGTATTCGATAGACGTTTCATATAATTCACAACCTCAGTAGTTTCGTTTAGATAAGCGAACAATTGGACCCGTGGAGGTAAATTGAGAATTAAAAGGATGGTGTCAATATGTTTGGGTTACTCTTGACCTTAGTTGGATCTGTTTTACTTGCAGTTATGATGGCTATGCGTCAGCAAAAGAATTTAGTTGAACTAACTTCTACAATTACTCCTGTTGTTGGTAAAGTGCACCCCAAGGCTGAGGGAATATTGAAAGAAACGTATCTCTTTAGAATGGGCCTAATATATATAGCGGTTGGTACCGTACTCCAGATTTTTGGTTTCGATATACCGCTGGCTGAAGTTGATATTTTGCTGAGGGCAGTATTTACGATTTTTGGTTTTATACTACTGTTGTATTTGGGAAGGAAAATCGCCTTTTTTTTCGCAGAGAAGAGGCTTCAATCAATTCCCCCATTCATGGGCTATAGCAAGAATGTACCTGTTGGATCCTTGTGGTTGGACGACACCCAAGGTTCGACCGACAAGCATACATGAGATTTAGCAATGAAAAGTCCAAAATTGAATAAACGGTTATTGAATGCTAAATGGGTGCGATAGTTTAATTCACCGCTCTTTCGGAGCGGTTTTTCTTTTGGTCGAAAAACATTAAACGAATACAGAGCTGAAGCTCTTCCAGTCAGGGTGATAATAGTTCATCCTCCCCAAAATTTATTCAATCAGTGAACTTTGAGGTAATACCGTAATGAAAAAAATGGTTGTTTATTTCTAAATGTTAAGCATTTGTGCAACGATCCTACAGACGCTTATATTGCGTTTAATCCTCCTCAAGTTCACGTGCATCCTTAAACATTAAGATTACCGCTGTTATGAATAAGACTGCGGTCATTATGCAGCATTCCGCGTAAGTCATGCCAAGACCGAGCCACAGTTCGAGGACTGCGTAGAGTCCCGCCGCTGATCCCGCGAATATGCCGATGCACGCGAATAGTAACGCGATGATTACGAAAATGTGGCCGCCAGCATTTTGTTTGTACAATGTTTTTTTTTCAAGATATAACGAGATCCGCTCCATAATCGCCAGAAGCACGCGTGACTTGTATAGTTTTTTTCTTTTATTTGGTGACAAATTTATCTCCCCTAATATCTTGTTATATTCTTTGTCGGAACTTGGACTGGTTAAGTTAAGGCCTGAAGAGATTCTATTAATGAAATTTCATAACAATTTTCAGAGAATCATTGATGGTTTGAAAAATTCAACAGGGAACATGAAGCAGCTTCTGGAAGGGTTTTTCAATAAAATTGATAAAAAATGGCATACGAATTCCCGGAAGGGATGTTATTATTAGTTAGAGATATTATCTATTGCGTGGTTCCCAAAGCTTTATCTTTGATTAGAGGCGATATGAAAGAACAATTCTACCTAAAGGCATCCTGAGCTGGCTAACGGGTACGAGAGAAAGGACACGGGACATGAACAATAGCAATCAGTTACTGGGAGCATTTAAGATTTTGTTTGTTAATGACAAGAATAAAGCAATACATTATTATACGTCAGTGCTTGGATTTAAAGATGAAGGACATGGATGTTTTGAACGTGAGGGAGCATGGATTATTTTACATGAGAATAAGACTGAAGGGGCTGTAAGACCAAATCATCTTGTTGATGGTTGGTCGGCGGATGTGTATGTAGCAGTCAAGGGAATTGAAACTATTTATAATGAATTTGCAAGTAAAGGTGCAAACATCGTCAAAGAGTTAAGAAGAGAAGAAACAGGGATGAAGGAATTCATTATTAATGACATTGATGGTTATTGGCTTGTGTTCGGAGAGTACGTTACGTAAAGCCATTGATCTATTAAACGGGGAAACGATAGTTCAATCCTTAACAGGTTGCTTCGGCAGCCTGTTTTTGCTTGGAAGGACGTTTTTTGAGAGATTCGGCAACATAATTGAATCCTTTGACAAGCAGACCAGCTTGTGGTAATTAATTGTTAGTTAAATTTGATTGGGGGCAACTAAATGAAAATCGGAATAGTTGGTGATTATAATCCTGAGTATCCCTCTCAGCTTGCTACTAGTAACGCTCTTATTCATTCCTCTAAAAAATTAGGAATATGTTTTGAGCATGAATGGGTTCCCACTGATTCTATACATAATCAAATGCCCAACATCAAAGAAACCTACCAAGGTTTTTGGATAGCTCCCGGTATCCCTAACTCCGTTGATGGTGTATTAAATATTATTAAATTTGCACGAGAGAACAATGTACCATTGTTGGGGACTTGTGGTGGATTTCAGTATATTATACTGGAATATGCAAGAAACAAATTGATGATGGACAGCGCTGGGCATGAAGAACAAGATCCTAACTCGACTCAATTAATTATCACAAAGCTTACTTGTTCTTTAGTTGGTCAAACAGGTGAAATTATAATAAAGAAACCTTCGAGATTGTTTGGAATTTATCAAAAAACACACGTAGTCGAACATTTCAGGTGTAATTATGGACTTAGTCCAGAATACGAAGCACAAGTTAACGATGCTGGTCTTAAAATTGTTGGAACAGACTTGACAGGTAAACCAAGAATAATTGAATTACCAGATCACAAATTTTTCGTAGGTACATTATTTGTCCCTCAATTGAATTCAACCGCGGAAATTTCTCATTGCATCGTAGATTCCCTTATTGAAGCTGCTGTTGGAACGGAAGTTCAAAGGTAGCTTAAAAAAAGAGCGAGGTGATTTAGGTTGGAGCGATTGGATTCTATCATTTTTCGCCGAGAGGACTCCAACTTCTGCAAGTGGCGAGGTGAATCGCCGGCCTCCTGAACTTACTATAAGAACTTCTTTCATTCCTCATGTTTTAGAGATATAATATAAGAGAACATACGTTCCCATATAGTCGGTAGGGGGGAAGTCATGACAGATTCAATGCCCATATACAGGACTTATCAAGTGGGGGTCAAACCCGGCCATCGGCTGTTTACGTACCTGGACCAAGCGTGTCAGAGCGCCAAGAACCTGTATAACATGACCAACTTTTACATCCGACAGGTGTTTACTTCCTTTAGGCAGAAGGAGTCCTTGCAGCCGTTGCAACAACAAGTGATGAGTACATTCGAAGCGTATATCGATGCGATGAACGAACGGCTGAGCGAGAAGAATCGTTCCCATCCGTTCAAGCTTCCTTCAAAGGAGAAGCCATTTGTTTCTTATAACTTCTTGGATGCATTGTTCAAAGTGATGGATCAGAGCGACTATCGTGCACTCCCCGCGCAAAGCAGTCAAGGCATCATGAAGATTGCATTTCAAAACTGGCTATCTTTCTTCACCAGTATGAAGGACTACCGAAAGCATCCCGGGAAATACAGCGGAAGGCCTCGTATACCTGGATATGCCCGCAGTAAAGTGAAAGAAGTCGTGTTCTCCAATCAGGATTGCGTGATCAAAGAACAGAAATTTCTTAAACTTCCGAAGACCAAGCTGCAGCTTAACATCGGCAAGCTAGGCTGTACCGGCGGACAACTGAAGCAGGTGCGTGTGGTGCCGAGCCATGGCCAATATGTCGTCGAAATGGTCTTTGTATATCTGTTAGAAAAGAAGGAAGCAGTGAAAAAATACGCACTCGCGATTGATCTTGGCGTTGATAATCTTGCAACTATCGTTACGACTACCGGTTCGAAACCGATGCTCGTGAAGGGCAAGATGGTCAAAGCGATTAATCAATATTACAACAAGATGAAGGCTCATTATATCAGCATTCTTCGTCAGGGCAAGAAACCGTGCGAAGGCGCATATACCTCCAGCCGATTGGAACGCTTGCATCTGAAGCGCCATCGCGGGATCAAAGACTTGTTCCACAAAGTAAGCCGTCGTATCGTTCAATTGGCAGTGGAGCAACAGATCGGCACGATCGTCATTGGGCATAACGATGGATGGAAGCAAGCGTCTGCGATTGGAAGGCGAAACAATCAGTCCTTCTGTCACATCCCACACCAGATGCTCGTTGGGATGATCCAGTATAAAGCGGCTGAACAAGGAATAGCCGTTACGTTGACCGAAGAAGCGTACACCTCGAAAGCCAGCTTCCTCGATCAAGATCCATTGCCGCGTTATGATGAAGAGGGGGAATGGCACTTCTCTGGCAAGCGGATTCATCGAGGGCTGTATACGAGTACGAAGGGCCTGATTCATGCCGATGTGAATGGCGCAGCGAACATCATGCGTAAAGTATTCCCAAACGTATCCGCTCAAGGAACGGATGGGATAGAGGGGTTGGATGGTAACCAGACCGTCAACGTGTCAACTCCACTGGTGTTAAGCAACCTGAAGTAAGTAAGGATGATACATCAGAAACCCCCACTTCAACCGAAGCGACAGCATCGGTAAGTGGCGGGAGTATTCATTAGTTCCAAGCTTATTGATTATTTCAAAATCAATGAGCTTGATAAAGATCCGAGCTTTAGTAAGTTTATTCCCCGGGTCTATGATCCAATCTCATTTGATTGGAAAACCTTTTTCGAGCGAGAATTTGTACTTCGATTTACTTAATGCTTCGTGGAGGTGATGAGGTCAATAATGTTTTTCTAGCTGTATTCCCTACAGACGAGGTGCTCGATCAATTCATAGAGCAATCTATTGAAGGTGATATGTTATTCATGCATCATCCTCTGACAATGGAATGTGGTGATCCCAGGGGGATATGGGACCGTGGGTTTATTCCGATTGAGCAAAAGAGACTGAATGCACTTAAGGAAAAAAGTTATCCGTTTTTACTTGTCATGTACCACTCGATTACCATGAATTTTTAAGTACTAATCTAGCAATAGCAGAATCTTTACAAGTGAGTAGAATTATTGATCGTATATATCTGGATGGGGGTAAGTATTACGGCATCGTATGTCAGATACCACCATCTGATTCAAATACCTTGGGAAAACAACTTCTACAACTTTTTGATATTCCGTACATTGATTTTGAAGGAAAAAGGCACGAAATAATAACTCGAGTTGCTATCGTATATCATGTCTTGAAGACGCAGCTTCAAAGGTGGATAAAAACCAACATTAATGCAAATGTATTACTGCTGAAGCAGAGTAAATGGTGGTTGTAGGAAAAGGGTGGGATTGCATTGAAACCGATTGGATATTTGCTTATGGGCTTTTTAGCAATAATCATATTTAGTGGTTGCAGTAACGAAAGTTCAAAGGAGTTTATCGAGGAATTAAAACCCCAACATAGTAATTATAAATTACATCTATTTTATACCGATGGTGCAACACCCTATAATGAGATGAACGAAGTGCAAGTTTTTATAAATTCAAGCCCGGTATTCAAGGATAATATTACGGAAATGAATGGTCATGATTATAGCGAACGACTGAACAAAAAATTAAAAAAAATGGGTATAACAACATATCCCATGTATGTACTAATGAACAAGGACGGGATTGTTTATACATCGCCTTACTTGAGTGAGATGAAATCGCTTATCAAACAGGAACTTAAACTGAAGTGATGCAGGATCGATGTTTGTGTATTTTTCCTGATGGTAAAACAGGTGAAAATGAAGAAGATGAATAAACCGGCCGTCCGGGACTGTCGCCTAATCACCTCCCACTGAATACATCTGAAGTATAAGATAATTCAGGAGAGGATGTTGACCGTGCAAGCTGTTCCTCATGATCTCGTTCAAGGATGGATCGCCTACACGTCGGACCGCGGTGGAACGTTCGACATTTGGCTGTACCGACCGCAGGACGGTCTTAATTTTCAACTTACACAGGGGCTTGGTGCGGAGTTTTCCGTTCCTTATTGGTCTCCGGACAGCAGGAGAATCGCTTTCATTGGCATTGGCAACGTGGTCCACCTGCTGGATACCGTCACCCTCGCCGTCGCCCGGATCGACCAGATTGAACCCTACACACTGCTGAACTGGTCCCCGGACAGCCGGTTTCTTGCGTATGTCAAAAACGGACAAATCGTCCTCTATGATACTTTCTCACATAGCAGCTATGCCATCCCGGAGCCGGGCGCCAGCGATGTCCAATGGTTCCCTTCAGGTACGGAGCTTCTGTTTGCGGCTCCGGATTCCACCGGTATCACCCAGCTCTTCCGCATCCGGACCGATGGCACAGACCGGAGACAAATCACGCAAAATACGGACGGCCCGCTCCATGACGTTCGGCTTTCCCCGGACGGAACCTTCGCGCTTTATACGTTCCCCGGTGTCAGCATCTCCATCATTTCGACGGTGGATTTGGCTTCCGGAACCATCTACACACTGGAAGGCGGCCCGCTCGCCAAAAACTATTTCCCGGCATGGTCCCCGGACTCCCGGAGCATCGCCTATAGCGCAACCGCCTATACGGAGCCGAATTATTATTCTCTCATCCAAATTGACAGCCGTACCGGTCAGAATCAAAGGACGTTGGCGGCTTCCGACTGTTTCGCCACTCCCGTCAGCTGGTCGCCTGACGGCGGCAAAATCGCGTATTTATCGGGATGCGCAGGTATAGAAAGCGCAAGTCAGCTCTGGATTGTCGATATCAGGAAGCCGATGCCGGTGAACGTCCTCAGCGGCGGCCGGATTACCGCCCTGCAGTGGTCTCCTAGCGTAAGAAGGGTTCCGGAAAACATCTACACAAGCTTCGTGTACCGGGTATCCTTTCCGTATCCCGCAAACTGGAGCCGGATCAGCGAAGAGAGGTACGAAGGGCCCAACGGTTTTTTCCAGGTTTCCGCGATTTCAACGGGCGATCGGATTGCCGATGTATGCAGCTCCGAAGCTTTTCATCCATTGATGCCTTACGGCTCTTCTCCTCGGATTGTCATGATAACGATACAAAACCGAGAGGCTTGCTTCATTTTTCCGTCGGCTGACCAACCAGCGGAGATGAACAAACAGGCTGCCCTCATCGTGAGATACCCCCGCCCTGTCCAAATTGGGGAAACGTTTTACAATTATTTTATTCTATGGGCCGACGTCAACCACATCCACCAAATTGGCGGGCGGCTGTCGTTCCTCTAGCCATCTCAAAAATAATGTTTCTTAGAACCAGTCCATTGAGGGGACTGGTTCTTTCGATACATAAGTTAACTATGTTTAAAGATTGTCGTTGAACGGGAGGATAGCTGAGGAGCTTGCTTATGTAAGATATTTCCGATATCATTATACATAGATATACGATGCATAGTGATTCGATGCTATTGACATAGGAGGCGGTCTTTTGAAAATTAACAAAGAACTTTTGAAGGGAAGCACAGTCGGTTTAGTTTTAAAGATGCTGGATCAAAAGGACATGTACGGGTACGAAATCATCAAAGAAATGCAGCAAAAATCCGGAGGCGTTTTTGAGTTCAAGGAAGGGACTTTGTATCCGATCCTGCACTCTTTGGAAACAGACGAGTTGGTCAAAGCCTATTGGGAAGTGAAGGAATCACGTAATCGCAAATATTACCGGATTACGCCCAAGGGTCAAAAGCAGCTGTTAGAAAAAAAGCGAGAATGGAATTTGTTTCGCAACGCTGTAGATGGTGTTCTTGGGGAGGGTAGTGTATGACTAATATCGGCAACTACCCGGAAATCGTTCTTTTTCTTGATTCAGTATGCGGCCAAGTCAGAGCCAAAAAGCTTCACTATGATATCAGGGAGGAATTATCTGCACATCTTGAGGAGCTGGTAAAAGAAAACCTCAACAACGGAATGACAGAAAAGGAAGCTGTTGATCTAGCGGTTTCTCGTATGGGGGAGCCCTACCAAATCGGAAGACAGCTCGATCATACACACCGTCCCAAGACAGATTGGTTTATGATTGTTTTGGTCGCATTACTATCCGGAGTAGGATTGCTGGCCATGTACAGTCTTCAAACTTATGGTACCGGACCGGCAAGCTACATGGATTACTTCGATCGAAAAATGGTCTTCATTGGTATCGGTGCTGTTTTGATGGCTATCCTATGGGCATGTGATTATCAAAAAATAAAGAAATACTCGGAGTACATATTTGGTTTTGGAGTTTTATTACTGATATGGGTGAATTTTTTCGGTACTCATGTGAATGGACAGACTGCATGGTACGCATTCGGTGCTTTTGGTTTCTATATTCCGACCGTTTCGATATTGATGATGATCGTAGGGTTTGCCGGAATTAAACCGTTGAGAGAACATGACTTGAAAGGTAGCATTTTGCTTATCGGTTATCGAGGGATATTGCCTATTCTATTACTAATGAAAATAAACGTTATTACGATGGCCCTCTTATACTCGCTGATATTTATCTTTTATTTGTGGCTAACGAAGCGATATGCGTGGCAGGTTATTGCCTTTGTAGGCAGCAGCGTTTTGTTGATGGTTTACGCGTTCATAAGCAAGAACGATATGTATTCGCGAGCATTCGGATTTCTGAATCAGACTGATGATCCGTATGGCAGCGACTATATGATCACGCGTTCCTTGGATACGATGAAAACTGCCGGCTGGTGGGGAAAAGGTGAATTTCCTATGACTATTCGTTATCCTCAATCCGATGGGTTCCTTCCTAGTTTCATAAATTATTTCGGCTGGGTAGCAGGGGCTGTCGTTCTTTTATTAATTATGGGGTTTATTGGTAAGAGCGTCATCACTTCCACAAAGATAAAGGACGGATATGGCAAACTCTTGTTTGCAAGCATCGGGGCTCTGTTTGCCTTACAATTTATCTGGGCGGTTGCTATGATATTCGGATACGCTCCGCTTGTCGGCATCACACTGCCATTTTTAAGCTATGGAGGTACTGATCAGATCATCCACCTCGCGGCTATGGGCCTGCTGCTTGGTATCTATCGCCGCAGAGACATGGTCCCCGTTCAAGCAAATTGAACAAGTAGAATGCGTAGACAAACAGCGGAAAAACTTCGTGCGACAAAGGAATTGGCTGATAATTAGAGAATTGGAAGTATATAAGTTGAAAAAAACGAGCAGTTAACAAATAATCACTTCTCCAGTAGATGATGACATAAACTCGGTGAATTTAATGAAATGGGACATTATTTAAGGGAGAGAATTTTCATGGAAAAAGTATTCACTTTATTTGAGTGGGAGAGAACCAATAAAGGAGTTGATTCCGTTGCCTGTTTATAATGCCGCCTGTGATGTAAATAAACCGCAAAAGGGCCACTGTCTGGCCGAAATTCCCGCACACGACCCGTTCGTATTAGCCGACAGCCGTACCGGTGTTTATTACTTGTATACCGGAGGGGCACCTAGGTTGAACGGAATGGAACGTTACGGGGTCATCACTTACAAAAGCACGAATTTATCCGAGTGGGAAGGGCCATATGTTGTATTCACCGTCCCTGACGGGGTGTGGGCCCATCCGCAGCATGGAGCTTGGGCGCCTGAAGTCCACGAGTATAATGGGCGCTATTACCTGTTCGTCACGTTGCACAATAATGACAGGCGACTGGAAGGTGAACCTGTAAATGGGTTTTCTAAGCATTGGAGGGGTACCGTCATATCCGTCAGCGAGTCGCCGGAAGGGCCGTTCAGGTTGTTAAAAGATGATTCGCATGTTCTGCCGGAAACGATGATGACGCTAGACGGGACATTATATGTGGAAGAAGACGGATCCCCGTGGATGGTTTTTTGTCATGAGTGGATCCAGACGATTGACGGTACGATCGAAGGCGTTCGATTAAAGGATGATTTATCAGAAGCGGTCGGAGATCCGATTCGTCTGTTCAATGCATCAGAAGCACCTTGGAAAAACGAAGATGTACTGCCCGACGACAATATTCGTGTTTACGTAACGGACGGATGCCAATTGTACCGAACTTCGGGCGATTGTCTGATCATGCTTTGGTCGAGCTATCATTCAGGCAGTTATGTGCAGACGATCGCGCGGTCAAAAACCGGAAAACTGGAAGGTCCTTGGGAACAACTCCCCCCTTTAGTGAAAGAAGACAGTGGTCACGGGATGCTTTTCCGAACATTCGAAGGAATATGGATGTTAATCCTTCATCAGCCGTTCAAAATGCCCGAATCGAGGTGCAAACTGTACGAAATGGAAGATACGGGTGATAGCTTCAGAATTATGAAGGCGCGTGAAGATTTGCAAGGCGCATAGATGTGGAAACATGGAAAAGCTCTTTCCTAAAACTGAGTTTGTAAATTAACACTCCGTTCAACTCCCTCGGTATGCTTTGCTGCCTTTTCCAACCGGATACAATATGAAGTCATGAATTTGATGGAGGATGTGAAGCAATGAAGGAAAAGGTTCTCGAAGCTTACGATAAACTGGCTAAAGACTATGAAAAGCATGTTGATACAAAGAGTGGACATAACGCTTATTATGAACGACCAGCTATGATGAAGCTTATGCCAAGTGATATGAATCGGCTTGCGGTTCTTGATGCTGGTTGTGCCGCGGGTTGGTATACCGAACAATTTATAAGACTTGGTGCTCAAGTTACGGCAGTTGATTTAAGCCCCGAAATGGTAGGTGCCTGTAAAAGGCGAATCGGCAATAAAGCAGAAGTATTCACTTGTGATTTAACTGGACCTCTACCCTTTAAAAATGAGACTTTCAACCTCATTGTAAGTTCATTAACACTTCACTACATTGACGACTGGGTGCCAACCTTTCATGAATTCCATCGAGTAATGAAACCAGGTGGAAACCTAATTTTCTCTGTACATCATCCGTTTATGGACTTTAAGCATTTTGATAGACCGGATTACTTCGCCCATGAATTACTAACGGAACTTTGGAACAAAAAGGAGTCTGGTCCAGTTGAGGTCACATTCTTTAGGAGATCTCTCCAAGAAATTCTTAACGTAACAACGGAACAATTCACAATTGATCGAATCGTCGAACCGCAACCAATAATAGATTTTAACGACAGTCCCGAGGCCATTGAATGGTATAAGCGATGGTTTGATCATCTTACAACAAATCCCCATTTTCTAATCGTGAAAGCCCGGAAAAATGCGATCGCTGCTGTGATGGAGGGTTAGCTTTGACATTACTTGTTGGTAAAATAAGTGGAATTAACCGTTTCCCTGTAAAATCGTTTGCAGGAGAGAATTTGGGGACTTGTACAATTGATAGGTATGGATTATACGGCGACCGTTTTTGTGCCTTTTATGATGAAACAAAGGAAGGATGGGATAGCTTTTTCACGGCTCGTGATATTCCTAATATGCTTGCTTATAAGGCAATGCTCGTCGATGATGAAGTAAGCGTACTATCCTCTGATGGACGAACCTTTGGCTGGAATGAAAACCTGTTAGTGGAAATTCAAAAATACTCCAAAAGAAAAATCTCTATGGCGAGCTACAAAGCGCCAAACCCAGAAAACCCAGACCTTTTGGCTGTCGATTTGGCTAGTGTCCTGATTATCACAGATGAGAGCCTGCGAAAACTTGAAGCGATATGGGGAAATAGATTAGATGCACGCCGTTTTAGAGCAAACTTAGTTGTGTCATTAGACGAAAACAAGATCAACGAAATTGACTGGATAGGAAAGCGATTATCGGTCGGTAACGCAGAATTTGAAGTCGATATTCCTTGCGAACGTTGTTCAATGATTACAATCGACCCTAATACACTTGAACGTGATTCTTCTCTTTTGAAGAAAGTAAACGAAGAAATGGGTTTAATATTCGGTGTGTACGCTTCAGTTAAAAAAACGGGACAGATTAATGTTGGTGACCATGTATATTTAGTTGAATGATATACTAGCAAAAGGCTACCAAGAACTTCTTAAGAAAAGCTAAAAAGATGTGCAAGAAAAAGCCGGGAACCAAGCGGATCTGTCCGCGGTTGCCCGGCTTTTGTAATACTATAATTTTGCCAAGTGTTCGTCCAGCTGGTCGAAGGTACCGCCGTAGCCTTGCTGCATGGAAGGATGCATGGAATAAAAGAATTGAACTTCTTCTTCAGTGGCTTGAATGGGACAGGCTCGTAAGGTCAGGGTCGTCCGACCGTCCTGCTCGGTTAAAGTCACGATATTCATGATTTCCAAGGGGATTAGTTCGCTGAATGGAGCCCGAACTGTATTTCCTTGTAAATCGGAGAAGGAATTCACGAAGACGAGCTTGCCCGGTCCTGCAACTTCACGAAAAACAAATTTCCCCCACATCTGGTGGCCGTCCGGGTTCTGCATGCTGTAATGAAAGATGCCGCCCGGTTGCAGATCAAACTTGGAGATGTTGATGTCGTAGCCCTTTGGACCCCACCAATGCTTGAGATGTTCCGGATCTGTCCATGCCTTGAATACCAGATCGCGTGGCGCATTGAAGGTCCGGGTAATTTCTAAATTGGTCGTATTCAATGCCTCCAACTCTTCTGCCAGGCGGCTCATGGTCGACTTGGCGCCTTCTATAGCTCCATATTTGTTGACGGTCTCTTCCAACTCCTCGGCCGTTTGGAATACCATCCGCATAGTTAGTTCGGTCGCATTACCCTTATCCTCCAATGTAACCGTTACCCGGAAATGCTCCTCTTTTTCGTTGTCACCATGGGAATAAACCAACCGCTCGGGACGAACGATTTCGATGTACTGAATCCGGTTGGCATAATCGGTTCCGTCCGGTCCGTGCATGACATAGCTCCAAACTCCGCCGGGCGTGACGTCAATTGTATGGGTCGTAATCGTAAAACCTTCCGGTCCCCACCAGTGTGATAAGTGCCGCGGGTCCGTCCAGGTTTGGTAGACGATCTCCCTCGGTGCTTGGAAGACGCGCGTCACGGTCAATTCCCGACCCGCTACTTTTGTGATTGCGTTGTTCAACATTTTGCTCTCTGCCATCATTCTTCCTCCAAATTTGAGTTTTTGTTTTGCAATTGTTGGAGATAACTGTCCAAACGGTCGAATTTTTCTTCCCAGATGCTTCGGTATCTTTCCAGCCAGGCGTTAAGATCTTGAAATGGTCCTGGTCGGAGCTTGTAGATCCGGCGGTTAGCATCCGCCTGCACCTCGACGACTCCGCTCTCATGTAACACACGGAGATGCTTAGATACTTGGGGTTGGCGAAGTTGCAGCCGGTCGGTGAGTTCCCCCACCGTGAGCGGACCTTCCCGAAGCAGTTCCACTATGAGAAATCGGTTAGGTTCTGAGAGTGCATGCAGTAGGGTGTTTTCAAGATGTTCTTCCTTAGATGTGCCCATGGTTGTTCTAGCCCCTTCAAAATGGGTTGCTGTTTTTTGTAACAACAATATACCACATAGAGAATATTCTTGTAAAGGAATATTTATTTACTTTGATTTATTTAGGCGTTTTGAATAAACTGTATTATAAAAGGATTCAATGAAAGGAATGTTATGAAATGAAGAAAAAAGCACCGGTGAAACTAGATGATCTAATCAATGAAATTGAAATGCAAATGGATGAGACCTTTACATATATAAATACCCAGACAGGAGAGGTTATAACAATAACAAGAGAAGAGTGGAGAGCGGCAGAAGATGAAGAGCCACTTGAAAAGTATCCGGATTGGCAAAGAGAGAACATTGAACAAGCAATAAAAATTTTAGAGGATGAAGACGGAGTTTATCTCTATTTCACATTAAGAAACGAGTACCATGAGTATGAAATAGTAGAAGAATTTATCGGGACATTAAGCGAGGCAGAGGTTCGCGAAGAATTGTTTGGAGCTATTCAAGGAAGAGGGGCTTTTAGAAGATTTAAAGACGGGATCAGAGAACATGACGTCGAAAAACAATGGTATGAATTCAAAGAAAAGAAGATAAAGGAATTAGTTATTGAATGGTGTGAAGAGAAGGATCTTGTATTTGTGGAATGAAGTTTAAACGAGCAGTTATAAGGAACGAATACAGTCGTACGTAACATGATTGAAGTCTCGATCAGGAGGTGAGGAATCAGTGTTATTTATGAGCGTTTTTCTTATGATTGCAGGATATTATTGATGTTTTTTAAGACCGCTCTTTTTTGGAAAATAACGGAGCAATGGACTTCTGAGGAAGGTACTGAGCCCTCAGACCTTTATAATTGGAATACAAGATTTGGTGGAATAATTTGTACGCTTGTAGGCTTTGTCTGTCTATTGGTTTATATATTATTGTGATCATCCAATATGATCCAGTGTAGAGGCCGGATTCTTAAAAAAGTTGTGCGGAAGGAATGGATGGAATTGGATTCGGACATCAAATCCGTTATTTGTTGAATGAGGCTAAAAATGCGAGTTTTGCGGACATTGGATCCGCTATACGCACAAGAATGCAACCAAAATAACTGTTTTGCAGCAAATAACGGATTCAATGTCCATAAGTACCTCATGAGATGGGAGAAACGGACAAATAACGGATCTGTTGTCCTTGTAAGCCTAGCAATGGATTAGTTTCTTGTAAGTGGCTTTCCCTTGCTCATAAACTGCTGAAGAAAAAGCAGCAATAGATAAAAAAGCCAAAAAAGCCGAAACAGCCGAAACAGCCGAACAGGGATAGCAATCCTGTTCGGCTTTTTTTGGCTATAATAGCCCATTTCGTAAAAAAGGGGGGTGCCCCTCAAGTAGATTTATCTACTTCTGGGACAGCCCCTGCTCGTTTGCTCCCGTAATATTTATACTTTTTTTAGAATTGGTTTAGAGGTGGTTTAGACATGACCGTTATGATGAATTACAGAAAGCTTCTACAAATTTGGCCTGGAGGTGAAGGCGGCAAGGTTAAGCAGCCGGAAGCTTTCGAAAAATGATGACGGAGGTTAACGATGAAGAAAAAGTGGTGGATGGCAGGAGGAGCGTTCGGAATCGGCGCGGTGATGCTGTTGGTTAGCGGTTTCTCCGCGATGGCGAGTACATCCGGATATGATGCTTACAAAACAGCTCTGAAAAAAACAAAAGCGGCAACAAGCTTGACTGCCAAGATGGACTTGACGGTGACTGATAACGGGACGAAGGTCCTCGCTGGTACTTCGGACATCCAATTAAATAGGGAGCTGAATTCCGGGAGCGTTGCCGCTGCATTCGGTGATAATACGCAGACGCATTCCATGAACGTGTTTCACCAGGACGGGAAGGTGATTTTCAAAAGCGGTGATGACGAGGTTTACCGTGTCAAAGAACATAACGCTCCGGAATGGCAGGACGATGGTGTTGCACATAACCCGCCCAAAGCGGTGGAGCAGGTATTCGATACGTTGATGGGCAATATACAGGAACTTGCGACGTTAGAAAGTGCATCGGATGGAAGCAAGCAAGCAGAGCTGCATCTATCCGGAAGCCAGATTCCCGCGGTTGCGAATGTGCTCGGGACATTGGCCGTTTCCAAGCTTGCGGAGCATGATCAACGGGAGCTGAGTTTTCCAAGGCTGACGGACAATATTAAGGTGGAAAAAATCAATCTGGACGCCAAGATCAATGCTAATAACGTACTAGAGCAGCAATCGGCCGAAATCAGCATTACAGGTACGGACGACTCCGGCAACCATCATGTTCTCGCCATCCAGCTTCACGTCGATTTCTCCGGCTTTAACCAGACGGTACCCGAGAGGATCGACTTGACAGGAAAACAAATCATGGAAATAGAGAATGAGGAGACAAAGCGCGGCTGGCATCATTAAGCGGAAAGGCAGCCGGGCAGCCAGGCTGTCCGACTGCCTTTGTTTAAAATAAACGCCTCAGGAAGGAGGAGCGAAAGTTGAGCAGCCTTTTGGAAGTGAAAGAAGTTTCTAAGCTGTATAAAAACGGCCGCGGAGTCCGGAATGTCAGTTTCGACGTTGCGAAGGGAGATATTTTCGGATTTATCGGCCCCAACGGTGCAGGTAAAACAACCTTGTTGAAAATCATCACAGGATTAATTCGCCCGGAACAAGGAACCATTCAGCTCTTCGGACATAACGTGGCCGATCATTTCGAACGAGCGATGGAACGGGTAGGCTGTATCATTGAAACAGCGGATGCTTACGACTATATGAGCTCGTACGATAATCTGAAGCTGTCCGCCCGTTTTTATCCCGATCTGCCGAAGAACCGGATCGATCAGGTACTCGAGCAGGTTGGTCTCGCCCCATACAAGAAGGAGCGGGTGAGCGGCTATTCGCTTGGCATGAAGCAGCGGCTCGCCCTGGCTTCCGCCTTGCTTTCGAACCCGCAGCTGGTCATTCTGGATGAACCGACGAATGGCCTCGATATCGAGGGAATGGTCGAAGTCCGCAATACGATTCGGCAGTTGGCGCACGAACAGGGAATTACGTTCCTGATCTCCAGTCATATGATCCACGACTTAAGTATGATCGTAAACCGCATTGGGATCATGAATCATGGCAGCTTAATTTGTACAGGAGATGTGGACGAATTGTTAAAAGGAGAGTTGACGCTTGAGCAATATGTGATTTCGCAAATTCAAACTCCGAAGGAAGCGGATGCTTATGCATAGCTTATACGCCAATGTGCGGAATGAAACGGAAAAGCTGTGGAATCTTCGAAGAACGAAGGGATTTCTGCTGTTGACCCTTCTCCTTCCGGTCATTTCCGCGATACTGCTTGCCGCCATGCAAAATAATACCGTTATCGGAGGGCTCGGAAGCAACATTCCCATGCTGATGCTTAGCTTGTTCACGTTTGCTTTGCTTCCTTTGTTTTTGTTCATGTCCGCAGCGGATTCATTTGCCGGGGAAGTAGCGTCCCGCACGTTAAAGCTTGTTCTCATACGTCCTATTACGAGAGCCAAGGTGTTTGCATCCAAAATACTCGCTATCGCCTTCTACATTGCTATTCAGCTCGGAGCGCTCTGGCTCGCATCCGTCCTTTCGGGCTGGTTAATTACGGGGGGAGAGGCAACAGGAGGTTTGCTGGACAGTATTAAAGCTTATACGGCCTCATTTTTTCCGATGATAGCGGTCGGTTTGATTACGGTGCTCATCGTGCAATGTTTCAACAACAGCACTGGCGCTATTACGCTGATCATCATTATCTATGCCGCAGCCAAGCTTATACCGTTCATTTTCCCCCAAGCTTCCGTGTGGTCCGTCTTTTCCTATACGGATTGGTACGTGTTGTGGGTCGAAAACGGAGCATCGATAAGCAAACTGCTTCAATCATTCGTTCTTCTTCTTGCTTATTGTATAATGGCTTATACGGCAGGGTTGATTATTTTTGACAGAAAGCAGCTGTGAACGAACCGCCGATTCCGTTCGTTATTAAGGAGAATTGTCCATGTCCATCAAGATGAGACTGCTGCTATCCTATATAGCCATGACCTTTATTCCCGTCGTCATATTTGCTCTGATCGCCGCAACGCTGTCATCCGTATTTTTTAACGATCCGGCTGGAACTGAGGACCGTAAGGGAATGCCGGCCTTTTGGGAAACTTCGAATCAGCGAAACGAACTGATTGCCGGCATAAAGTTTATGGCGCAAGTAGATCCCGACCGGTTCACCGACAGCGGTTTTTTGAAGAAAACGGACGAACAATTAAATATATTGAATGCTGGATTCGTTGTTATAATAAATAACCGGATCACCTTCGCTTCTCCATATGTCGACAGCGACGATCTTTATAATCAGCTTCAGGGGGCGCCGGCCGATCCGGATCATCATCCATGGGGAGACGCCAAAATCAACGAACGTTTCACATTGGTTAAATACGATATCACGTTCAGCGACGGCAGTCCCGGCAGTGTTTATTTACTCTCTGATATGTCTCAGTTCTTCGAGAGCATAAGGGGATTATTCCCATTGCTTATACTGTCTCTGCTTGCTGTCGTTGGACTAACCAACGGAATTTTGACCTATTTGGTTTCCCGCAGTCTAATCAAACCTTTGTACGCTTTGAAGCACGCCGCGGAACAAATCAAAGATGGCGATTTGGGTTTTGAAGTGAATCTGAATCGGAAGGACGAGGTTGGAGAACTGGGCGCGGCATTTGAAGCGATGCGTGTCAGGTTGAATGAGTCGATCCGTCTTCAGCTGCAGTACGAGGAAAACCGCAAAGAGCTGATCTCCAACATTTCTCATGACCTGAAAACGCCGATTACCGGGATAAAAGCATGCGTCGAAGGCATTCAAGACGGCATTGCGGACACCGGTCCTAAGCGGGATAAATATATAGATATGATCGCGAAAAAAACGGAAGAAATGGATCGATTAATCGATGAGTTGTTTTTATTTTCCAAGCTGGATTTGAAACGGCTGCCGTTTAATCTGGAACCAACGGATCTTGCGGCTTATATGCGCGATTGCGTTGAAGAACTGCGCCTGGATCCGAGTATGGCGGGGATATCGGTTACGTTTTCTTTATCCGGCGATGGGCCGGTTTACGTCACAGCCGATCGCGAAAAGCTGCGCAGAGTAATTATGAATATTATCAATAACAGTTTAAAATATATGAACAAGGAGCAAAAGGAAATCAGGATCGAATTGCTAGGCGGCCACGATGAAGCTACGGTTATTATACAGGACAACGGATCTGGCATCGAGAGTGCTGCGCTTCCGCATATTTTCGACCGCTTCTACCGGGCCGAGCCATCAAGAAACACGTCTACGGGTGGCAGCGGACTGGGACTTGCGATTGTCAAACAAATCATTGAAGGGCAAGGTGGACATGTGTGGGCTGAGAGCCGACTTGGGGAAGGCACCCGCATTTATTTTACGCTCAGAAAGACAGGGGTAGGCGGTGAGCAAGCATGAAGCGGATTCTGATCATCGAGGACGAGCAGGTCATTGTGGAAGTGGAAAAGGATTATTTGGAAGCAAGCGGCTTCTCAGTGGAGATCGCGACAAGCGGTGACATTGGCCTGAGGAAAGCGATCGAAGAGGAGTACGATCTGATCATTCTCGATCTCATGCTGCCGAAGACGGATGGGTTCGAAATATGCAAACAAGTCCGTCAGGTGAAGAACATTCCGATCCTGATGGTTTCCGCCAGAAAAGAAGAAATCGATAAAATACGCGGTCTGGGACTCGGCGCTGACGATTATATGACCAAACCGTTCAGCGTGGGCGAACTGGTCGCCAGGGTTAAAGCTCATCTTGCCCGTTACGACCGCTTAATGACCGATAACCGGATGAGACATATGGATGAAATCCGCATTCACGGTATTCGTATCGATAAGATGTCTCATAAGGTGTTCGTGAATGAAACAGAGGTTCTGCTCACGTCCAAGGAGTATGACCTGCTGCTGTTCCTGTCTCTGCATCCGAACCGGGTGTTCAGCAAGGACGAATTGTTCGAGAAAATTTGGGGGTTGGATTCTTTGGGCGACAACGCCACTGTGACCGTATATATAAGCAAACTGAGGGAAAAAATTGAAGCCGATCCGTCCAAGCCGCAGTATATCGAAACGATTTGGGGCGTCGGGTACCGTCTCAATCTATAGTTCCTGCGAAAACAGTAAGTGATACGCAAATCTAAAGCGGTCCATTCACGTCTCAGTGAAGGGGGGTCGCTTTTTTTATACTTTTTTTGGCATGCGTGGAGGACGGCCGCTATGGGCAAGTGAAGGCAGCTTATTTCTACCGGGGATCCAGCGCGCCTAAGGGCTGGTTTATGGACGGGGAGCTTAGCGGCGGCTGTTTGCTGGTCATATTCATGATACGGACATCGTCAATTGGCGTAGACTGCAGCCTTTTCATGTTTTATTAGGCCATTAGCCATCTGCAAACGCCGAGGTTCCGATACAGATACGCAGTATCTGCTCTAATGATTATGGACGGTTATCAAGGACACCGCTATCCTGTAAAGGATACGCAAATTTGAACCTGGATGGGGAGCATTATATAATAGAAAACATATTCCGAACCATCCCGGCTAGAATGGCATGACATTGGAAGCGAGGAGGGTCCCGATGAGAAAGTCGAAATATTTCCGGAGGTTGATCGCCTTTAGCATGCTGCTAGTCACCATCCCGGTTGTCTTGCTGGGGAGCCTCTCCTATTACAAATCGCGCGGCATCATTCAGGAGAAGGTGAATGAAGGCAACTCCCAAGTCTTGCTCCAGACGCAGCTTAATGTGGAACAGGTACTTCAGACCATCGACACGTCGTTGATCCAGTTCATGAATAGCCCGCTGCTCAACCAATCCATTCATGCAGGTCTGACTGCCAAAAATTTCCGCCAAATCAACGACCTGAACGAGGCGCTCCACAAGCTGCAGACTTATGATGCCGGCGTCCAGGACGTGCGGCTGGCCAGCTTCGCCGCCGGCTGGTATATGGATAACAACGGTTTCCGGGCTACTCCCTCTACAGAAATAATGAGAGCGCTTACCGAATTGGCTGGTCAAACCGATATATCCAAATGGATTACAGATGAAGCCTCTTCTAGCGTGCTGCTGGTTAAGAAGCTTCCTATTAATACGATGAACAACCCTGCGGGAGTCATAGTCGCGAAGCTGCCAGACAGCCGCCTGCAGAAGCTGGTTTCGGAGCATGCCCGTGAATCGCAGACGGTCATTCTGGATAAGCAGTACCGGCTGCTGACGAAGGTTGATAACCCCTCGTTTCCGCCCGATATGGTGACCAAGCTGATCGGAAGTCTCAAGGAGGAGCCGTCCGCGACCGGCTTCAAAACAGTCCAAATAGACGGTAATCCGATCGGATTGACCTATCGTGTTTCCCCTTACAATGAGTGGATTTACGTATCGATCGTATCCATCGGGCAGATTACACAGGACTCCAGGGCGATCGGCTGGTATACGCTTTACGTGTGCCTGGCCGTCTTCTTCGTTCTTCTGATCTTGTCTCTTCTTGGCTCCCGTAAAATGTACCTGCCAATCCGCCGCGTCTTCGACGCCGCGATCAGCGGGGAGGCGGCGGATCGTCCGGGCTCGAGCGACGACGAGCTAGAGCAGATCGGGGAGCGCATCATCTCGCTTCGAACCTCGCAGTCCCGGCTGTTGGAGCAGATTCAGGGGCAGACGCGGCAGCTGAAGGAGTTTTTTGTTCGGAAGCTTTTGATCGGTGAGCTCGGTATGAAGGAAATCCAAGACAAGGCAGAGCTTTTCCAATACAAGGTCGGCCCCGGCGGATTCTGCACGTTAGCCGTTCAAGTGGATACGCTGACAGGCACCCGCTTCCGGGAGAAGGACCGCGACCTGCTGATGTTTGCGGTCAATAATATCGTGTCGGAGCTAGTCCCCGCCGAGTCCCGGTTCGATCCCGTCGTTCTTGGCGAAAACCAGGTTACGCTGCTGAAGAACGCTGCGGATTCGCCGGACGATGGCAAGAACGATGCCTATGCATGGGCGGAGACGATCCAGGCGAATATAAAAAGCATACTGGAGCTGAGAGTGAGCATCGGCATCAGTCACTACCACCCGGCTCTTAATGCGGGAGCGCAGGCATACCGTGAGAGCCTAGAAGCATTGAAATACCGCATCCGCTTCGGAGAAGGAGCAATTCTTCATGTCGCCGACGTGCTTCCGGACCATCAGGTGCACACGCCTTTTCCCGAATGGATCGAGAAGCAGATGATCGATGCTCTGATGATCCCAGATCTGGATAAAGCGCGCCTGCTATTGAGAGAGTTTCTGACGATGACGGTTCGCGAAAACATCCGCCATCAAGAGTACCAAATGATTCTATTCCGTCTGTTGGCCGATCTGATTCGAGAATTTCAGAACACCGGCGAGAGACTACAGGTATCTTCGGGAGACAAGCGTCAGCTATTCGAGCAGTTGGCTGACCAGAAGACTATCTCCGAGACAGAGCAGTGGTTCATGATGACCATTATGGAGCCGATGGTCAGCCTGATGAGCCAGAAATGGGATACGCGGAACAAGAACATATCCGAACAGATCAAGGATATCATCCATACAGAGTTCGAAACCGACCTGACGCTGGAGGTATGCGGAACGCGGCTCAGCTACCATCCGAACTACCTGAAGACGGTGTTCCGGAAGGAAACGGGCGTCAACTTCAGCGACTATTTGTCCCAGTACCGGCTCGGTCAGGCGAAGAAGTGGCTGCTCGAGACGGATATGAAAATTTCTGAGATCGCGGAGAAGCTTCGCTACCAGAACCCGCAAAACTTCATCCGGTATTTCCGCAAGATGGAGGAAATGACACCGGGTGAATACCGCAAAAAATACCGATCCGCATGAACCGGGGCAGACGCTCCGGTTTTTTCATATCCAGCCGGCCTTCCCTGATGATTATCGCGCCTTCCCTCATGATTATCCCAGGGGCGCCACGGCGTCGGAACGGGCCGCCGTGCAGGCGGATTACGAACATCTGCCGCCTTGATTGTAGACGGTTACCACGCCGGACGGTACCTTGGGAATATAAGCATAAGACGAGGAGGAATGCGACATGCAAGCCGAGCGAGCCGATTTCAAGAACACTTATACAATGCTCCGGCCCAAGAAGCTGGTGAAATCGCGCAGTTACAAACGGCATAAATGGATGTACCTGATGCTGCTGCCCGGTCTTCTTTATTTTATGCTCTATAAATATTTACCGATGTGGGGGCTGCTGATTGCCTTTCAGGATTACCAGCCTTATTTGGGATTCGCTCACAGCAAGTGGGTAGGGTTCGAACATTTCCGTACGTTTTTCCGCGAGGAAGCGTTCTGGATACTGCTCCGCAACACGTTCATTCTGGCAATCTACAACATCTTCTTCTTTTTTCCGCTGCCGATCGTGATCTCGCTCATGCTCAACGAGGTGCGCAAGGAGTTTTTCAAGCGGTTCGTTCAGACGCTCATCTATGTGCCCCACTTCGTCTCCTGGGTCGTCGTGGTCGGCATCAGCTTCCTGTTCTTCTCTCCACAGGGAGGCATCGTGAACAACATGCTGGGGGGGCTCGGCGGTGAGCCCGTCAATTTCCTGCTTAGCCAGAAGTGGTTCCGTACCGTTATAACTTCGCAGGTCATCTGGAAGGAAACCGGGTGGGGCACAATCATCTTCCTGGCGGCGCTGGCAGGTGTCGATACCCAGCTGTATGAAGCGGCCCGCATCGACGGTGCGAACCGGTGGCGGCAGTTGTGGCATATTACGCTGCCTGCGATCCGAAGCACGATCATCATCATGCTGATCCTGCGGCTTGGTACGTTCATGGACTCCGGCTTCGAGCAAATCTTCCTGATGGTCAATTCTATGAACCGTGACGTTGGGGAGGTTTTTGATACGTATGTGTATACCGCCGGCATAACTCAGGGCAAATTCAGCTATAGCGCCGCGGTCGGAATGTTCAAGTCGGTCGTCGCACTCGTGCTCGTCGCAGGCGCTAATTATTTGGCCAAGAAATTCGGTGACGAGGGCATCATCTGACGAAAGGGGGTTCGCAAATGGTTGGAAAAAGCATCGGGGGCCGACTGCTTGACGGCGTCAACTACCTGCTGCTGACGCTGGTTGCGCTGGTCTGCATCGTACCCTTCATTTACATTTTGGCCGCTTCGATCACAGACCCGCAAGAGCTGCTGGAGCGGGGCTTCATTCTTATCCCGAATAAACTGTCCTGGGCCGGCTATGCGTACGTGCTGTCGACCGACACGATTTTGCACAGCCTGCTGGTCACCGTCCTGATTACGGTAATCGGCACGCTCGCGAATTTGTTCTTTACCGTCTTGATGGCCTATCCGCTCGCTCAACGCGGGTTGGCAGGCGGGAGACCGATCATGGCGCTCGTTATGTTCACACTTGTGTTCCACGGCGGCATGATTCCCACTTATTTGGTCGTTCGCTGGACGGGGCTGCTGGATTCGCCGGCATCGCTCGTCGTGCCGACGCTAATCAGCGCCTTTAACTTGATCATCATGCGCAACTTCTTCCAGCAGTTGCCGGACGGGCTAGAAGAAGCGGCGCGGATCGATGGCTGCAGCGATCCCGGCATCCTTTTCCGGATTGTCATTCCACTGTCCGCGCCCGTCTTGTCTTCGCTGGCCTTGTTCTACGCGGTCGGGCATTGGAACGCCTACTTCAATGCGGTTCTGTACATCAACGACAACGCATTCTGGCCCATTCAAGTATGGCTGCGCCAGATCGTCATTCTATCGCAAGGGGGGATCGGAGACTCTACGCAATTCGACAGCAATTACGTCGTTCCGCCTGCTGAAACGATCAAGATGGCCGTCATCATCATTTCGACCCTGCCGATACTTGTCGTCTACCCGTTTCTGCAAAAGCATTTCGCCAAAGGAGCATTGCTAGGATCCGTGAAAGGGTAATTCAATAGAAGAGGGGAGCATAAAACAATGAGAAAGAATGGATTCGGTATGGTTAGAAAAATGGCAGGGGGTGCTTGTGCTGCCTGTCTCGCGCTGTCGCTAGTACTTGCGGGCTGCAGCAATAACGGAGACACAAACAGCGGCACGGCCTCCGGCAACTCCGCCTCCGGCGACTCCAGTGACGCGGCCAAGCCGCTGGCGCTGAACGTCATGATGATCCAGCAGCAGCCGGAACCGCCAAAGAAGGAGAGCCCGGTCATTGCAAAGATCGAAGAGGTCACGAATACGAAGCTCGACATGACGTGGGTGCCGGCATCCGGCACGACTTACGACGATAAAGTTAGCGCGACGCTCGCATCAGGCAAGCTGCCCGATTTGATGCTGCTCCGCAAGATCAAGGACTCGGCGGCGCTAAACGCCCAACAGTCCGGCGTGTTCTGGGACGTATCGCCTTTTTTGAAGGATTTCCCGAACCTGAGTAAGATGAATCCCGTCGCCGTCCGTAACGCCAGCGTCGGCGGGAAGCTGTACGGCATTCCGCGGGAACGCGTGCTTGCGCGGTACGGCATGATTTTCCGCAAGGATTGGCTCGACAATCTGGGGCTGCAGACGCCGAAAACCGTTGACGACATCTACAAAGTCGCGAAAGCGTTTACCGAGAACGATCCTGACAAGAACAGCAAGAACGATACGTTCGGCATCCAGGAAGATGCGAATATGGAGCTGTTGAAGCAGCTGACGGTATACGCTGGAGGTCCGAACTCATGGGGGTTGAAGGACGGCAAGGTGACACCGGATTTCTTATATCCGGAGTTCAAGTCCGCTCTGGACCTGTACAGGAAGATGGTCGTCGAGAAGATCATCAGCCCGGACTTCCCGATCGCGCCGAAATACGATTACTTCAACCAGCAGAAGGCCGGCATCTATTTCTCGGTTATCGATGACGGCGGCACACGTCACAACGACCTCTTGAAGTCAGACCCCAAGGTCATCGTGGACGTAGCTCAAAACTTCGATGGACCTGCCGGCCAGCACGTTCGGGGGACCTTCGGGTACGATTCCCTGCTCGTCATTCCAAAGTCGAGCGTGACTTCCGAGGATAAGGTCAAGCAGATTCTGGGCTTCCTCGACAAGCTGGGCGAAGAGCCGCTGCAGACGCTGTTGAACTGGGGCATCGAAGGAACGGATTACACGGTTGAGGGAGGTAAAGGGAAGAAGATCGCGGGATCGGCCGGCGCCGGTGACGTCGTTGGGTTCAAGTGGGATGCACCTTCCGCGGGCATTAAGGGCGTTAGGACGCCGGTAGAAGAGAAGATCACCCAAATGTTCGAAGACAACAAGGAGCTGGCGGTCGTTGATTTAAGCGCTTCACTGCTATCGGACACGAATACGCAGAAAGGTGCCGACCTTATGAAGGCGGTCAACGACGCGAAGACGCAGTACGTGCTGGGCGAGCTTGACGAGAAGGGCTGGAACGACGCTGTAGACAAGTGGCGGAAGAACGGCGGCGACAAGATTATCGAGGAGTATACGGCCGATTATAATAAAATGAAGGAGGCCGCCCAATGATTCCGGCGAACGCAAAAAATTCCGGTCCGACGCTGCCGAAGGATTTTAAGCCGCTGTTCGACTACCCGCTCCGCGACACGTCGATCTGTCTCGGAGGCGACGGCTTCTATTACATGACCGGCACGACCGGATATCCCGACTGGTGGGCGGTAACGGGTGATATTCAGATCTGGAAATCCGAGGATCTGGCGAACTGGACGCCCCTTATTACAGAACCGCGTAAGCGGACAACGGTATGGAACGTGGATCGTGACGGGACTTGGCAGAAGACGATCACGTTTCGCGACGGAGCGCCATTCCGCCCGCTGTGGGCGCCGGAAATTCACTACCTCAAGGGCACGTATTGGCTTACGTACAGTCTTCCGCGGCTCGGCAACGGACTGCTCAGGAGCATCAGCGGGAAGCCGGAAGGCCCGTATGCCGATGCGCTTGATTCGAAAGTGCCGATCAGCCTGGCCATCGACGCTTCGCTGTTCCAGGACGACGACGGCCAAGTGTACTATCTCTGCGATAACGGCAAGATTGCCCGCATGAACGACGAGATGACGGGGCTGGCCGAGGAGCTTCGGCTTCTCCAGCCTGCCAATGCCGAGCATGTCGGCTTCGAGGGTACCTATCTGTTCAAGGCGAACGGCCGTTATTATCTTGCAGGTGCCGAGTTCATCAACGGCGAATACCACTGCATGGCGGCGAGCGCCGAGCACGTGTACGGCCCATACAGTGATCGTTATATAGCCATCCCGCACGGAGGGCACAACATGTTTTTTCAGGATAAGAACGGCGGGTGGTGGAGCACGTTTTTCGGCAACGATCCGCACGCCCCGTTTCAGGAAAGGCCGGCGATTCTACGAATCGAATTTGACGAGGACCATCGCATACGACCGATGCCGGACGGCGCGGAAGCCGGAAGACCATGATCAGCCGTCTGAGTTCTCCCATCCTGCTGCAAGGCGGCAGCCGGATCGCATACCGCGATCCGGCTGCTTGCTATCATGACGGCGTGTTCCGGCTCTATTACACGCTGGTCGAAACCGAGGACGACGGCGGCGTCTATATGTACACGGCCATGAGCGAGAGCCCGGACTTGTCGACATGGAGCGAGCCGAGACGCCTCACGCCGAGAAACCGCGGGCTTAACTTCTCCAGTCCCGGCAATATCATCCGTATCGGCGACAGATGGATCATGTGCCTCCAGACGTACCCGCGTCCGAACGGGGAGAAGTACGGCAACGAGAATTCGCGTATCTGGACGATGGAGAGCAGCGATATGGTTCATTGGTCTGAGCCGGAGCTGCTTCGCGTAAAAGGGAACGGGATACAGGTAGGCGAAATGGGCCGGATGATCGATCCCTATCTGATCGAGGACAAGGATGTGCCTGGTACGTGGTGGTGCTTCTATAAGCAGAATGGCGTCAGCATATCGTCTTCCCGCGATCTGAAGAGCTGGACCTATCATGGAAGCCGGCACGCCGGGGAAAACGTATGCATTCTGCCTAATGGGGATCATTACCTGATGTTTCATTCTCCGGCGAATGGGATCGGGATCATGCGTTCCGCCGATTTGACCGAATGGTCGGACGCGGGCGGGCTGCTGACGTTCGGACAGAGCCGCTGGGATTGGGCGCGTGGCAGGCTGACAGCTGGCTTCGTGCTTGATGGCCGGAGCATCGAGGGCATCGGGAAATACCTGATGTTTTTCCACGGAACCGGCCCCGGAAACGAAGAAGTCGTTTTCGATACCCATGCTTGCATCGGTCTCGCGTGGAGCGATGATCTGGCCGAATGGCATTGGCCCGGGGAACAAGAGGAGGCTTAGAAAACGAGGATGAGTATGTTCTGGACAAAGGAAAAGCTTGCCGCACGCCTGAGAGAGCTGGATGGATACCGACCGTGATGGGCGGCAGGTGATTGGCATGCAGATGGCATCTCATCATGGGCATTTTGGCTGGCTTAACGGCTGCTCATTACGCACAAGCTTCAGGAGATAAGCTTTTAAATATCATACGGACATTCCTATTGCCGGACCGGCAGCTTCTTTTAAAATTGCTTTGAATTGCTTCAAATTACTCCAAAATGAACATCGAGTGGTCGTTCAGACCGATATGGGGAGAAATCCATTGAGAATCAGGGCAAATTTCCGTTTCGCAAAATTCATAGAACATAGTATACATTAGAGATGATATACTCTGATTATGACTGGAACCAGAGCAGCACATCCTTGTGCTGCTCTGGTTGTTTATTAAACGGTTCAGGTACATAGGAGGTCATGTAATGACAGCATTGAAGCTTTGGTACGACAAACCCGCCGACAACTGGAACGAAGCGTTGCCGATTGGGAACGGAAGACTTGGGGCGATGGTATTCGGGAAGGTGTATTCGGAGCGGATCCAGTTGAACGAGGATAGCGTTTGGTATGGCGGGCCGATGGACCGAAACAACCCGGATGCGCTCAAACATCTCCCTCGAATCAGAGAACTTATTTTTGAGGGAAAAGTGAAGGAGGCGGAACGGCTGGCCGCCTTCGCTTTGCCGGGGGTACCGGAGGGACAGCGCCATTACGAGCCGCTAGGCAACTTTTATCTATTTTTTGGGGGCGAGGAAGGTGAAATCACAGAATATATACGGGAACTTGATCTTGAAACCGGCGTCGCAGCTGTCTCCTATAACAGGGATGGCGTTCAATATCGCCGTGAGATCTTCACAAGCTTCCCGAATCAGTCTCTGGTAATTCGCCTTACGGCGGATACACCCGGAAGTCTAACTTTCCATACACAGCTCGCAAGAGGCAACGAGCCATGGAACTACGATCCTATTGGCAAGCATAAGTTCAAATATCAGGTCGGATTCAATGCTTACGTGGATGAAAGCAGAGCGTTGTCCGATGATTCGACGATGATGCGGGGCCAATGCGGCGGACGGGATGGCATAACTTTTGCCAGCATGTTTAAAGTGAAAGCCGAAGGCGGCAATGTCTCGACTATCGGGAATACTGTTCTGGTAGAGGGAGCGGATTCCGCAACCATCTATTTGGCGGCGGGCACGACTTTCCGTACAGATGATCCGCTCGCGTACTGCAAGGACAAGATCGAAGAAGCGCAGGGGTATCCTTACGATCAGCTTCGGACCAGACACATTGAAGACTATCAATCGCTATTCAATCGCGTAAGCTTCACTTTGCCGAATTCGGATTCGCTCGACAGACTGCCGACGGATGCCAGGCTGCGGAGAATCAGCGCCGGTGAACGGGATGACGGCTTAGTGGCGGTGTATTTTCAATTCGGCAGGTATTTGACGATCGCCGGTAGCCGGCCCGGGTCTCTGCCGACTACGCTGCAGGGGATCTGGAATCAGGACATGCTGCCTATCTGGGACAGCAAGTATACGATAAATATTAATACCCAGATGAATTACTGGCCTAGCGAAGCGTGCAATCTTGCGGAGTGTCATCTCCCGTTGTTCGAACTGTTAGAGAGAATGAGAGTGCCGGGACGGCGAACCGCTCAGGTCATGTACGGATGCAATGGATTCATGGCTCATCACAATACGGATATATGGGCCGACACTGCGCCGCAGGATGTCTGTCTGAGTTCCACGGTATGGGTGCTCGGTGCCGCGTGGCTCTGTCTGCATTTATGGGAGCATTACGAGTATGGCGGAGATCTCGAATTTTTGAGGAATGCCTACGACACGATCAAGGAAGCTGCAGAGTTTCTGGTGGATTATATGGTGGAGGACGGGGAAGGACGGCTCGTCATTTGTCCGACGCTATCCCCTGAAAATGAGTATCGGTTGCCGAGCGGCGAGACGGGCGTTCTCTGTTCGGGCGCTTCCATGGACAGCCAGATCGTTCGTGCGTTGTTCAAAAACTGTATCGACGCTGCCGGGAAGCTAGGTATCGATAGCGGCTTTGCCGCTCATCTGCGTTTGCTGCTGGAGAAGATTCCACAGCCGCAGATCGGTCGTTATGGGCAAATTCAGGAATGGGCCGACGACTATGAGGAGATAGAGCCTGGACATCGCCATATCTCGCAGCTGTTTGCCTTGCATCCGGGCAATCAAATCACGGTTCGCGAAACACCGGAACTGGCGCTTGCCGCCCGCAAAACGCTCGAGAGAAGACTGTCGCACGGGGGCGGACATACCGGCTGGAGCCGCGCTTGGATTGCAAACATGTGGGCAAGGCTCGAGGACGGACAGCTTGCTTATGAGAATATCGAAGCATTACTCGGTCATTCGTCATTACCGAATCTGTTCTGTACACATCCTCCTTTCCAAATCGATGGGAACTTTGGAGGTACTTCCGCAATCGCGCAAATGATCATTCAGAGCCATCGCGATGAAATTCATTTGTTGCCTGCGATACCGGAATGTTGGGACACTGGCAGTTTCAGCGGCATGAGAGCCAGAGGCGGCGTAGAGATCGATTGCTCGTGGAAAGAGGGAGCTGTCATTAGCGTTAAGGTGAAAGCAGCAAAGGACCAGACGATCAAGTTAAGGGCAAAGGATATTGTCAGAGAACTTCAGGTGACAGTAGGAAATACGTATCACCTTGACGGCAAGCTGAATTTATTGACCAACTAATACTGAACGGTAAAGCAAACGGATTGTTGGAAAACAAATGCAGGGTCAAATTACGCGCCGCGTATAACGCGGCTATTCAATATTTCTGATTCCGATCGAGCAGCTTTCATAATTTCCAGAGACGACTTTCGGTTAGGTCCTGTGTATAGCCTGCGACTATTGTTCATGGAAAATAAATTATTAGACTAACGATGCGTCATTAAGTTATACCAGCTAATAGCTTGTCAACATTTCCAGAAATACAATTCGAAATCCTGTGGTATAGTGAAAAGTAAGCATGCTTGGACGGATATTTCAGCCTTAAAACTTGTCATGCAACATTCACATTGATTTTCTATGAAATGATTGCATTAGTCCATGAAGGAGGGATATAGATGTATAATTTTATTGCACCACCGGTAGTACCACAACAGTAGAATCTACTGTCAAGGTAACTACATGAATTTTCTGGTCCTTTTCCATAGATTCTACTGTATGCAAGGGCGACTACTCTCAATGGTGTCTCCATCATATTAGTAGAAAGCGGGAAAAAAATTGAAAGAAAAAATTTATTTTGTCTTGTCTATGATTATCTTTGGTGCAGTTGGAGTTTTTGCAAAATATATTGAATTGAGCTCAAGTGAAATAGCTTTATTGATGAGTTTAATTGGCAGTTTTTTATTGTTTATCATCTGCATCTTAACCAAGAATAAATTATCTTGGCATAACATGAAAAAGAATGCTCTTGCATTGTTACTCGCAAGCATCGCCTTGAGTGGTAATTGGATCTTTCTCTTTCAGTCTTATAAGGAAACGACAATCTCAAATGCCGCTTTAAGTTACTATTTTGCTCCTGTTTTGGTTATAGTTATGTCACCTATTGTGCTTAAAGAAAAACTCTCGTTCAAAAAAGTTTTATGTGTCTGTGCAGCCCTTTTCGGGATGATTTTAATTTTGCAGAGCGGCAAAAGTGGTGAACACGATAATCATTTGCTTGGTATCGTCTATGGTCTTATTGCGGCAACTTTCTATGCAATCCTGACATTGACCAATAAATTTATTAGAAACATGAATGGACTAGAAATCACATTCACACAATTGTTATTATCCTCGGTATTGTTAATTTCTTACCTTTTTATTACTGAAGAGAAATTAGGAGTATATCAGATATCTAGCAATTCCATTATTCTTATTTTGATATTGGGTATCCTGCATACAGGGGTAGGATTCTACCTATTCTTTTCAGGAATGAAAGGGCTAGAAGGTCAAAGCATCGCTATATTAAGTTATGTAGATCCCCTAACATCATTATTGATTTCAGCTCTTGTGATAGGCGAAAGGATGACATTAATTCAAATATTAGGTGCTGTCCTGTTACTGGGATCAACGTTTATTGGTGAAGCAAGCACAAACATGAAATATCCTTATAGGAATAAAAAATAAAAACCTGTTTCTAAGTTCAATAAAACTGCGGTAGTCTAGGACTTAATTTCCAAGTCCCAGGCTGCCGCTAATTCTTTTATTTGGGCCGGTCTAATACTTATTTTACGAAGCCTGATGGTTTTGACCATATTTTGGCGTTAACTTTATCGTAAAGTGTCGTTAATTTGAAAATCCAGTTGCAGCAAACCCTTGCTGTGATTGGATTTTTCTGTTTTTCGAATACAAAAAAATGATTTCGATTAATCCTTGTGACTCTAGATTGATGTTTATGAGAATATCGAAGCATTACTCAGTCATTCGTCATTACCGAATCTGTTCTGTACACATCCTCCTTTCCATATCGATGGGAACTTTGGAGGTACTTCCGCAATCGCGCAAATGATCATTCAGAGCCATCGCGACGAGATTCATTTGTTGCCTGCGATACCGGAATGTTGGGACACTGGCAGTTTCAGCGGCATGAGAGCCAGAGGCGGCGTAGAGATCGATTGCTCGTGGAATGAGGGAGCTGTCATTAGCGTTAAGGTGAAAGCAGCAAAGGACCAGACGATCAAGTTAAGGGTAAAGGAAATTGTCAGAGAACTTCAGATGACAGAAGGAAATACGTATCACCTTGACGGTTAAAAGCCGCGTATAACGCGGCTTTTAATTTATGGGATCAGCTTCTTGTCATTAGGTGGCGGCATTTGGTATATCTGATTCCGATCGAGAGGTGCAGTCGATTTTAACACAGCCATTCGACAAATTAGAGGAATTCTTTTCTAATGGTCGCAATTATTGTTCAGAGTGGTAAACGTGGATATTACCGGAGAGGGTAAAAGTGGACGAATCAAGGTCATACTCCCTTTAAAATTATACAATAGATCAGTTATTCTCTATAATATATCATTTACGAATGCGATGTAAGTCTGAGAAAATGGAGTTGTTAAATTATAATTAACAGATAATACTTCAGTATTCTTGCTAGGAGGATTGAACGTTGAACAGGATTATTATTAACCCGAAGAGTACCATTGGTAAGGTAAGTCCGTCCGCTGATTTTTGGAAATTTTATTGAAAATTTGGACCGGTGCATTTATGCGGAGTCTACGTTCCTGATAGCCGAACTATTATGAAAACGGTATCAATGAAGTTATCGAAACGTTCAAAAGCATGGGCATTTCGAATGTAAGTTTCAGGTTGGCTGCTATGTGCCCTTTTACCATTTCGAGGATGGAATTGACGACAAGGCCAGCCGGTTGCTTACTCGTTATAAAGGATATCCGGTCTCAAACGACTTTGGTAGGGTGAATTTGTAAAATGGTGTAAAAAATTGAATCGAAACCTTTTTTTTGCGTCAATATGGGCAAGGGAAAACCGGAAGAAGCAATGAATTGGGGTGAATATTGCAATGGGCAAGGCTTGAAATAAGTGATCTGGAAGGGCGCGACCAACCATTTTGATAATGATTCTTACGCAGCAAAATGAAAACGCTCTATCCACATGAACCTGTGAAGAGAGGAGTCGAAGGAAAACATTCTGGATTTTATTTATTTTAAGCATTACAAAAGGATTTCCATTGTTTTCTTTAAAGCTGGATATGAAGTACTTGCGGCAAATGGCTTAAATTACTTAAATTAAGGGAGGTTTTTATTAATGAGAGGATTTCCAACAAACAAACGTTTTTTTTCTCTGGTTTTATCCTTGGTATTTCTATTCGGTGCGATACCTATCGGCAATTCAACGGTATTGGCAGCAGAACCTGAGACGATTGCACCTTATACACCTTATGTATCCAATATGCCGACGCCGCAAAATAGTGCAATTATTAATCCGAATTATGACCGAAGCTACGATGATTATGTGGTAACCGGTCCGACCGGACTCGTTCATCCCGGCATATTACACTCCAGAGCGGATCTGAACACTATACGGGATATGGTTTGGCTCGGGAAGGAGCCGTGGGCGTCAGCCTTTGAGAAATTTCGGAGGACGCCTGAATCTTCCAAAGAAGTAGTGATCTATGGAAACGGCGGTACACAGAAGGAATTTTCCTATCCCCAAATCTCTGACAGTTCAGGAGACAAACAATTGCGTCAAGATGCCACGACTGCCTATCAACAAGCACTAATGTGGTACATCACTGGGGATGATATTTACCTTAACAATGCCAAAAAGGTATTGGATGCGTGGGGATTCGGGCTTGAAAAATTTTTCGAAACAACGGAGCCTGCCAATTGGGACACTGTCGCTCAGGTATGGGGAGCATCCAGCGTCCTTAGTTCTGGAGTGGCAGGTCAAAAAATGGCTGCCGCCGCAGAAATTCTTCTCTATACGCCAAGCTCCGGGTGGTGCCGCGACGAAGCAGGCAATATCGATTACGAAAAAAAGAAGATCTACGATAATTTCTTAAGACTCTTGTGGCAGGAAACCAACAAGTATTATGGATTTTTTAACCAGGCAGCCATTGGGAATATGGGATATATGTCAATCGCAATCTTCTTGGACGATATCAACGGCTACAGGGAAGCGGTAGAGCGATTTGCTTACAATAAAAAAGCTATAGACACCGCAAACGCCAGCGGTGAAAATAGTACCAACTTTTCAGTTGCCGCCATGATACTGGATAACGGACAGATCGTCGAGATGGGACGCGATCAGCCCCATGCCAGCGGAGATGTCGGAGCACTGGGGGCTGTTGCCCAGACGATTTTTGTCCAGGGGACTAAGTTTGATCCTGAAACCGGGGTGCCGGTTGACGAAGGCGGGGTAGACCCATATGAGTTCCAGAATCAAAAAATATTAAAAGCCGCATCTTATTTTTCAAAATACAATGTAGGCTATGATGTTGACTTTATTCCCAACGTAAACGGATTGGGACAAAAGACAGAATGGTCCACAGTCAGTACATCGGGAAGAGGAAGCGAGGAGCCTGTTATCGCTTCCATCTACAATCATTATAAATATGTAAAAGGATATTCAGGCGGACTTTACGATGAATTGTACAAATATCCTGAGATCATGATGGGTATTAGTTACCCTGAAGGCCAATCCATTGATACGCCAGGATTCGGACAACTGCTCTTCACCCCTGCTAACGGCGCTTCGGACACTGAGCCTAAAGGTCCGCCCCAGCCATTGGAAGAAAAGGGGGATTTGTATGATCTTTACAACAGGCACCGTGCCGTTCCTTATTCGGATAACAATGCAATTTTCTATAAGAACGGCTATGTAAGACCCGGAATCGCAAGTTATCTTGACGAAAACGGTTTTGTCCAATACAAGGCGGAAGGGACGATGAACGGCAACTGGATTGCCTATGAAAATTTTGATTTCGGTTCGATTCCCGCAGATACTCTTGCCTTCACTTATTCGTTGAATGCTGCTTCCGGGTCAACGATCAGCATGTATGTTACAGAGCCTGATGTAAAACTGACGGACGAGACAATGGCGCAAACAACGCCAACGGCCATGTTCCAGGTACCCAATACAGGCTGGTGGACAATAAGGAATACCCATGTCCAAAAATTCGAAAATATAGGCGATCAACTAATAGGGAAGAAGAATGTATATTTCAAATTCTCAGGTTCAAGTAATGTCTATAATTTTGCCTCAGAAGCATTTTGGTTTCAATTTTCCAATGGATTTGCCAAAACGGATAACAATGCGATCGACGCCCCTTATACGAGCAGTGCAGGATACGTAAAAAATGAGGAGGCGAGACATGTTACCCTGACAGACGGGGGTTATATCGGGTATCGCAATATGAATTTTGACAGCGGAACGCTGCAGCTGAAGTTAAATCATATGGCCGAAGGAAGCGGTACGCTTGAAATGAGACTTGGAGGCCCTGAGGGCGAGCTCATCAAAACGTATGGAATTGCGGATACGGCCGGCAGCACGGTGACCACTGCCATTGACCATGAAGAATCAGAGGTTGTATACGGAAATAACGGAGGAAACAATGATCTTTATTTTGTGTACAGAGGGAACGGTTCTCTGACTTTTAACAGCTTTAAATATGTCACGCCGTCTACTGAACCGGCTGCTTCACTGAAGACCCAGGGCGGAAGCTACCTTTCCGATATTTATGATAACGCCGAGAAGATCGGGGACAATGTGGTATTAAGAGGGGACAACTCCGCAGTTGTTTATCGTAATGCCAACATGGGTTCAAGAGGAGAAGACCGCGCTTTCATGGCTTTGCGGGTAAAAAGTGACGGGCCTGCAGTTGTAAAAGCGATTGATCTGTATAACGGCAATGAAGCCACCAGTACCATAGCAGCATTTTCAGTTCCTGATACTAATGGCGAATTCGTAACGATCGCATACGATTTGGCTCAATCTGGTTACGGTACGACAGGAGGATCGCGATATATTAAATTACAAGCAACCGGAGGAACCTCCGAGGGTAAAGTGGAAGTCGACTACTTTACTTTTGACAACAACGATATCGAATTTATTGATCTGCTGGAGAACGTATCCATTAAATCCGATCATCCGAACGATCCTTCAATCGCAACGGCAGGGGATACCGTCACATTATCTTTTGCCGCAAGTGAACCCATTGATCATGTGTCCGTTTATTCGGGCGGTAAATTAATCAATGCCATTACCGAAGACCAACGTCACTTTACAGTAAGCTATAAACTCGGAGAAATTTATACGCCTGGCAAAATAGAATTCCGTATAGACTACAATAAAGAAGGCAGTTTCGGGAAATCAAGCAAAAGTACGACAGACGGCACGTCGGTAACGATCGTGAGCGAAGAAGGGCTAATGAATGACCTATTCAAGCAGCTTCCGGCGATCGATTCTACACCAAATCGCAGTGTGGATGCGACAAGAAAACAATTAAACTATCTTTTCGACGGGAATGCCGGAAGCTTCTCCGATTTTCGCTCTGATAACGGAGGCTGGGGCGCCTGGGTTGCATTTGACCTCGGCGAAGAGGATAAAGTGCAATTAAACAAAGTAAAACTGCTTGCAAGACAAGACCTTCCAGCCCGGGCAGCAGGAATTATCATTCAAGGAACCAACCGGATTGGCTATGAGCCATGGGAGACATTGACTGCTCCTGCCGTAAATACAGTGAACTGGCAAACGTTTACGGTCCAGAATGAGAAGGCTTTTCGTTATATTCGGGTGTATAACGCAGGGCAATGGTTTGGCAATCTGGCCGATCTCAAATTCTATGGTAACGTCATCCATTTCGGACCGCCTGTTCCACTGGACGCGGTTTCGCTTCAATCCGATAATTCGGAGGATCCTTCTGTCGCAATCACGGGGAATACGGTAACCTTGTCATTTACCGCCGGTAAAGAGATTGGAAATGTGAGCGTTTATTTCGGCAGCCAACTGATGGAAGCGACTTCCGAAGACCAGCGTCGTTGGACAGCCCGATATACGGTAGGAAATACCTATAAAACGGGCAAAATTGATTTTCGTATCCTGTATGATACCGCACCTATTGTTACCGGCACTATGGACGGTACGTCGGTGACGGTCATTGACCCGCTTCAGGTTGCTTTAGAGAATGCGAATCATATTGCAGCAGGAGATTATACAAGGCTTAGCTATTATCTCTTCAGCAAACAATTAGAGATCATAAAGGCAGAAATGAATACTTCGGGTTATTCGGAGACAAAACTTGCAAAGGAGCTTTATGAAGCCAAGAGCTTACTTGTTCTGAGCCCGATATCCCTCTATTCGTTTGAAGGGAACGCCAACAATTCAACCGGTGCTTCTAACGGAACAGTTTCAGGTACACCTGTTTATTCGGAAGGAAAAGTCGGTCAAGCGATCGGATTGAATGGCACAGATAGCTACGTCACACTTCCCGCAGCGCACCCTTCAGCCAATTTCGACCAAATTACAATGGCGACCTGGGTATATTGGAATGGCGGCAATCAGTGGCAGCGGCTCTTCGACTTTGGCAACAACACGAATCAATACATGTTCCTTACGCCTAGGTCGGGCAGCAACACGATGCGTTTCGCGATAAAGAACGGCGGCGGCGAACAAAGCGTGCAGACGTCGCAGCTTGCCGCAGGTCAATGGGTACATGTGGCGGTGACGCTGGGCGGCGGTACGGCGAAGCTGTATGTGAACGGCGAGGAAAAGGCGTCGGCCAATGGTATTACGATCAAACCAAGCGATTTCAAACCGAGCAAGAACTATATCGGCAAAAGCCAGTTCAACGATCCGTTGTTTAACGGTATGGTCGACGAGTTCCGCGTGTACAATTACGTCTTAAGCGCTGAAGAGATCAAAGCTGTCGTTGCCAATACATCGTCAAGCTGGAGTGACAAAAGCTTAATTCCGTTCCTGCTTGAAAAGGCCGCTGGAATCGACACCGAGCTCTACAAAGAGGAAAGTATACAAGCACTTCAGGAAGTCGTATCGCATGCCCAATCGGTCTATAACAATGCCGGTGCAGTACAGGAAGAGATTGATGCGGCGTCTGCCGGCTTGCTGGCGGCCCTTAAAGGGCTGCAGTGGAAGGACATAACTGCTACTCTGGATCCTGCTGCTCCCAGCGGCAAGAATGGATGGTATACTTCCCCGGTTACGTTGACTCTGTCTCCTGCGGCAATCGCGGAATACAGCCTTGATGGCGGAAGCACCTGGACTGCTTACAGTGCGCCTGTTATCCTGAAACAAGAGGGGACGCATCAGGTTCTGTATCGCCGTTCTGTCGAACCGGGAGAGACAAAATCGCTGGAGTTCAAAGTCGACCTTACAGCACCCGTCGTTCAGATAACGGGCGAAACGTCGTACACGATTGACCAGATGGTAAGCATTACATGCAGAGAGACCGATGTCGTTTCGAGTGTATACGGTACGTCATGCGATGTGCCACTGGTTAGTGCAAAGGCATATACGCTGTCCTCCGGCCAGAATACGGTATCGGTCACAGCGGAGGATATGGCGAGCCATCAAACGACTGTTACCCATATGTTTACGGTGACGGCCACGTTTGACAGCTTGAAGACCGTGACGACCTCTTTTCTGCAAACAACCGGCGCCAAAGGATGGGACGGTATTAAAAAATCCTTGAACTTCAAGCTGGATCAAGCGAAAGCTGCGGTAGACCGTGGCGACACAGCTGCGCTGCAGGACATTATGGCTTCTTATATCGATCAAGTTACTGATCAGACCGGCTATTCTTTGAAAAGTGAGCAAGCGGACATATTGATCCGGTGGGCTCAAACGCTGATCTAGGCCGAATGTTTACGAAAAACAAAGCTTAAACCTAAAAAGAAGATCGTCATCGGATTGGCCGTATTGGCGGACCGATTGGCGATCTTCTTTTCCTTGAATCGCTCTACATGCCACGCTGCGTTAAGGTAACTCAATAAAGGTTACGGAGCTGATGTATAGTTTCGGGCGATCGGAGTACAGTGAACTATAATAACGCCCACGTATATCGCGTAGGCGTTACTAGTTATTTAAGCTTGATAGAAAGTACGTAAACCGAAAGAGGCTTAAGCTCGATCGTGCTTGATGTCGTACTCTCAAAGTCTGTTATATGCAGCCTTGCCGGCTCATCAAACGTATTCAACGCTTCGATCTCCATGTCGCCGAATACTTTACCTTGAACCGATATAATTTGCTCGTCCAATATGCCGATATCGATCGTATGGCTATTCTCATGGTCGCGGTTAATAATATTTAATATGACGGTATGATTCGCTTTGTCATAGCTTGCAGAGGCATCAAGCAACGGTACTTTTTCATAGTATGCACCCTTATATTTTTCTCCGTTTTCCCAAACGTCGACCGCCGTTAATCCTTTATTCGCCCAATACATTTCCTGGACATACGAGGTTCCCTGACGATAAAAGCCCTTGCCTCCAGGCTCGCACACCATTGCAGGTATCGTATTCACCAGCTGTGCCATATTCGCTAAGGTTGCGACATCGCTGTTTCGTATGAAAATATTAAAATAGGAGCCGACAAGCAGACTGTCACTCACATTGAAAGGGACCATATGGTTATCCTCTTGCCGGTACCAGGGGTTATACTCATCCAAGGCGATGCCGATGCTCTTGAATTTGTTTTTCTTATGATTAATAAGCCGGATGTCTTCTCTCATAATTCGATAAGCATCTTCCAGCAGCGTCATAAATTCGGATAAATAATAATGGGTCCGGACCGGGCCCCATTCCTGCCAGGTGTCCATAACCGAATCCTTATAATCATGGCCGATATAGTCGTGAATGTTAATATAGTCAATATATTCGTACAAGGCGTCCAAAATCTCTCTATTCCAGTTATCATGCGGAAAATCAATCGGGAAATGCGCCCCGCAAAAAACAAGCTTGATATCGGGGTCGGCGAATTTCATAGCCATAGCGAACTCTCTTGCTTTTGTAATATAATGCTGCGGCGTTTCCGTATATCCCAGCTCCCACGGAGCGCTAATTTCGTTGCCGATTGCCCAAAGTTTCACGTTATGCGGCTCCGCATACCCGTTAGCAATCCGTTTATCCGCCCAGCGGGAGCCTGCTTTGCCATTGCAATATTCCACCCAACTCATTGCTTCTTCAGGTGTGCCGGTTCCCATATTGACACAAATAAAAGGCTCGGCAGCAATTTTCCTGCACCATTCGATAAATTCATCCGTCCCAAACTCATTAGATTCCGGATAACCCTTATAACGTGTTAACGGTCTTTGCGATTTTTCGCCAATGCCATCCACGAAATGGTAGAATGGGGCATAGCAGCCGCCGGGAAATCTGACGTTCGATACTCCCATGCTTTTGGTTGCCTCCATGACATCTTTTCGGAATCCGCTTTCGTCTGCCAAAGGACTCGCCGGGTCGTATACGCCGCCGTATATACACTGATCTAAATTCTCAATAAAATTGCCGAAAAGAAACGGATGGACCTCGCCGATTTCCTTATGGATATTGATTCTTATTTTATTCATCGCTGTAACTCCTCACATACACGAGATCATTTCTAGTTCAAGTGTACATGGTTGCGATGCCGACTAAAATGATGTAAGATGGCGAAAAACTGATCAAATAACTTTTTTAAATGGAGACATGAAGCATGATGGAATTGAAAAGAGTCGGCTATAACGTGATGCATCCCAACGGCTTTACGATCGACCGACCGCATGGCAGCGGAGATTATCTGTTTATTTTATTTAGAAGCCGTATGGAACTAAGACTGGACGATCGGCTGCAATACGCAGACAAAAACGATTACATTATTTATCGGAAAGGCAGCGGGCATTACTATCACGACGCGGAAACGCCGATGATTCATGACTGGTTTCACTTTGACGGCGATTCGCTGGATTCTTACTTTGATCAGCTCCAACTGCCGCTTGGCACCTTGGTTCGGGCGCATGATCCTTTTTACATTTCCAGAAAGGTGCAAGAGCTGCAAATGGAGCATATTCAGTCAAGCGCTTATCGCAATGAAATCATTGACGCTACCATGAAGTGCCTTTTTTTGAAGCTAAGCGCCATTGAGAAGAAGATCGGCTTGCATGCACCAAGCAGCAAATACTATACCGAATTCGTTAATCTCCGCAATGAGATTTTTCAATCACCGCAGATTTCCTTTCCTATTGATTTACTTGCTTCCAGAGTAAATATGAGCAGATCCTATTTCCAACGCATTTATAAAGATCTGTTTAGCATTTCCGTCCACACGGATATGATCAACAACCGTCTAGAATACGCCATGTACCTGCTTGAGAATACGTCGTACAGCGTGTCCGAGGTCGCAGCCTTATGCGGCTACGACAATGATGTCCATTTCATGCGGCAATTCAAAAAAAAAGCAGGCATGACGCCTACGAAGTATCGTTCAGGTTACAGGTAAGGTGCCAATAAGAATCCAACTCCCAGGAAGGCGTTTCATTTGAACAAACAACGACCACGAAAGATTTTTGACAAACCAAAACAACGTCATCACCAAATGACAGGTCGACGCAGTTGGACTAATAAATACAACAAGCACAGTTAGTGGGTGGGTGGAGTACACTGTCTATTGCCATTCGAGTCATGCTCCCCTGACAAGGGCGTGTCCACTTTCGCTGGTCGGTGTAAAGCAAAAACCATCCTTGGTTTCAGAGCAAAAAAACTGCTGAAACCAAGGATGGCTTTGAGTCGATCCTTTTTCATTAATTGAAATCGTCTTTTCTCGCAAGAACATTTCCCACTTATGCTTCTCTTTGCATCTTCCCTTTACGGAGCAGCCTCACCAAAAGTCGCATCGCCGTTAAATACCGCTCCCGATCCACTCTGAGCAAACATCAGGTCATTGGCATGACGCAGGTACCGGCTTGAATCGGTCCACATTTGGTAGGAATACTTGGTTGCATCTGCCAGTCCCGGCACACGGCGGAAAGGTTCTCTATTGTAAATTTTTGTGTTTTGTTTTGTGCAAAAAATAAAATTACTTGCAAATATGCTTTATATATATTGATTACAATGTACCGGGCATTCTTTTCTATACAGTTGCGGCAACTCCGTATATCCGACTCCTAAAATTAAGTTTACTTCTTTTTCAAAAAGTATAAATGACGTAAAATGACTAAAAACTGATCTAATATCTAATTGGGGAGCATTATCTTTCTAAAAAGAGTCGGCTATAATGTTGACCATACCGAGGGGTACAGCATTTGTAGACATCTTGATTGGCTGAATGCAGACAGGATTCGCCCAATCCTTCATCTGGAAAGGTAAAATGAAGCTTTCCTAACGAATCGCTCCATTTGACATTACTTAGATGTCGAACTATAATAAACGAATGATAAAAGGAAATGCAGTCTCACTCATTAGCCACATAAGAGATGCCGTGAATAAATTAATCATCTCGGAACTCGAAAAGCATGGTATCGAAGGAATTGTACCTTCTCACGGCGATATCTTAACCTATCTGTATAAACATAACAACGTAACCATGAAGGAACTTGCTGAGCATATTCATCGAACAAAACCAACTGTGACAGTACTCGTCAACAAACTGGTTGAGTTTGGTTATGTAATCAGAGAAAAGGAAACTAGCGATAACAGAATAACCTATATTAAGCTCACCCAGAAAGGAATCGAATTAAATCCTATTTTCGAAGAAGTATCATCCCGCATAAGGGCAATCATATATGGAGGGTTCTCAGAGAAAGAAGGGGAACAATTTGAATCCGTTCTTGAGAATCTACTGCAAAGATGTAATTGCACCTCAGTTGAATAGAGGTGCTTTATATAATTTTAAAGTTAGATATCTAATTGTTATTAAAGAAGTTTGCCTTAGCAATCAAAAACAATAAGAGTTTTGAAAGGAGTTTCACTATGACACTTGAAACTAACAAACACCAGATGCGCCTGTTTACAGATTTTATTAATACCGCTAGCGAGAAGCTCGCTAAAGAGCTTATCGCCCCCGATGCGACCTTCTATGTCCCAGGACAGGCAGAGCCGATGCAGGGTCCGGCTGGATATCTCGCAATCATCGGAATGATGCGAGGTGGCTTCCCTGATATCCAATGGACGCTGAAGGAGATTGTTGCCGAAGGGGATAAGGTGGCTGCACGCTTCATAATGCGAGGCACACACCTAGGAACTTTCTTTGGTTTCACGCCGACAACGAAGACCATCGAGGTGCAAGCAATGAATTTCTACCGATTCTCAGGTGGGCAAATCGTCGAAGAACATGGTCAACCCGATATGCTTGGATTGCTTCAACAGATCGGAGCAGTGCCGACAGCTTAAACAATCAATTTTTTACAAGCAACCGGAAAACTGCGAAAAATTGGAGCTTTGGTACAATTACATTGTGAATTTGTTTACTCTTTCGTCTTAATTGAAGCTTTTAAAGAGGCCAATTCATCTTTTAGAGAAGCTACCTCAAGGTTTAAGTTTTCAACAGACTTTGAAAGGTCTGAATCTTTTACAGCCATAAGTGAAATGCCGTAAACTGCAATGAAGAAGAATAGTAAAAAAAAGATACCTATAATAATCCACATGGTTGCAACCCCGTTTCTAATCCGATTTGCTTAGGTTATCAGAAGTGTAATGTGTATACAAGTGGAGGATATTCCTTGATTCGATATCTTGCTATTATATTCGAATATTCGTACATATGGAGCCTGGTGAGGTATATTATGGTTATGGGAACCATTAAAACAAAGTATTTTAACTACGGGCAAGAAGAAATGGATTACTTAAAAAGCGCTGACGCAGCGCTTGGGGCAGCGATGTCGCGAATGGGCAGGGTTGAGCGTGTCATCATTCCCGATCTCTTCGCTGCGCTCGTATATGCTATTGTAGGCCAGCTGATTTCGGTTAAGGCCGTCCATACCATTTGGGAACGAATGCAGGGTAAATTTGGAGAAATCTCTCCGCAAAATATGGCCATGCAGACTGCCGATGATATTCAAAAATGCGGTATGACGATGAAAAAGGCAGTTTGCATTCAAAATATTGCCCAAACCATTGCGCAAGGCGCTTTTCAATTGGAGGAGCTTCATGCCATGTCAGATGCAGAGGTTATCAAAAAGCTGATGACGTTGAAGGGTGTAGGCAAATGGACGGCCGAAATGCTGCTTATCAATTCCATGGAGCGTCGCGATGTAGTCAGTTGGGGAGATATCGCCATTCGCCGAGGAATGATGAAGCTGTATGGTCATCATACTCTTACAAAAGAGCAGTTTGAACAATACCGTCATCGATATTCGCCATTAGGTTCCGTTGCTTCTATTTACTTGTGGGAAATTTCATTTGATTAAGCGATAAGGAGTCATTCCATGGAACTAACGATTAAAGGACAGTTATTTGATTTGGCTGACGGGGAGTATCAAAAATTTTCAGCGGCACTGATCCCGAATATCAATAACGTATTGGGTGTCCGGCTGCCCGTGCTGCGCAAGCTGGCCAAGCAAATTGCAAGTGGGGATTGGCGTACCTATCTTGAACAGGCCGAAAGTGATTATTTTGAAGAAACCATGCTGCAAGGCATGGTCATCGGCTATGTAAAAACAGATATCGAAGAAATCCTTCGATATGTCGCTGATTTTGTCCCAAAAATTGATAATTGGTCGGTATGCGACAGTTTTTGTACAGGGTTAAAGTTCACTAAAACGAATAAGAAACAAGTATGGGATTTTCTGCAGCCCTATCTACTTTCCGACAAAGAATACGACATCCGATTTGGTGTGGTCATGCTTCTTGATTTTTATATTGAAGAAGAATATATCAGTAGAGTGCTGCAGCTGTTGGACGGCATCAAGCACAAGGGTTACTATGTCAAGATGGCGGTAGCATGGGCACTATCCATCTGCTATGTGAAGCTTCCTGAACCTGCCATGATCTATTTAAAAAGCAATTCGCTTGACGATTTTACCTACAACAAAGCGTTACAAAAGATTACCGAGTCTTTCCGGGTGGATCAGGAAACAAAAAAAATAATTCGCAGCATGAAACGTAAAATAAATAGCGACTCTGACCACCTTAAGATGGTCTAGAGCCGCTATTTTAAGCTTCAATACTCGGCTGCTTTGCCTCAGTAGGCTTATTCTTCGCCGGAAGCGGGCCGAACAAGATCCAGTGCCACTTGAATGGTGCGCACAGGGAGACGAACAGCCATGGAATGAGCATTGCCAGCACGAAGCCCCCTGCTGCCCACGTATGGAAAACAATCGGATTACCGCCCACGTTGATCTCCCTGTATATATACAGCACAATGGGATGAATCAAATAGATGCCGAAAGATGTAGCACCGATATGCACGAGCGCTCGTACTGCCGTTTTGTTCCATGCTGCATAGATCCAGTAGGACAGTTGGATAAGTACGATGCCCGCAGTTACGCAGTGCACCTCATTCACCAGCTCAAGCAGCTTTGGACTCATAATAAATTTGCCATCCATATAAAACCGGTAATAAATATATACTTCAGTAAGGCTTGTCGCAATAAACAACGTCCACAATACGATCCACGCTGTTATTTTTTGCGGGGAAGCGTTCTGCCTCGTCACTTTAATCCATTCGACAAGCTTCATATAATAAATACCGATAAACGCCCCTGCCGCAAAATAAAGCATATACGTAAACGCATAGCTGCCGCGGTATGTAAGATGGAATACATCCGCCAGCTTATAAATGAACAGCCACTGCGTCAATAGACCGATCCAGACTATATGCTTGCCGAGCGCAGGAAACCTTTTGACCGCATAAAGCATGAACGGAGCCAATATATAAAATTGAATAATAATGACGACAAAATAAAGATGCGTATACGTTTTGCCAATGAGCAGCTTATCAATGAAGTCCCATGAAGTAAAGTAGCCTATAAAAGTTTGTATATCGGTAAAGCCGAATTGGAGCAGCCTGGTCGCGCCATAATAGAAGAACGAAAAAAACAGGAACGGAATAATAATTTTGCCCATTCGTTTTTTGTAAAAGCTGCCGATCGTTTTTGCCGTAAACGATTTGTCGTAATAGTTGTAAAACAGAACAAAGCCGCTTAAAAAAATGAAAACAGGCACCGCAAATTTGGAGAAAATGTTGAAAAAGACGTACAGCGGGTATAGCGTGGAATGGTGATCATAACGGGCCACGATCGACGATGTGGCGTGAATCATGACGACCGCCATAATGCCGAATGCTCTAACGATGTCGAGCTCGGGCAAATACGGTCTTTTTGCAGCTTGTGCCATTTCAATCCCCTTGTTTTATGTAGAATGAGTGCGGTGTGTTCGATCCCTTGAAAGCCGCTATCGCTATTATACGGTCATGCCCAATTTCAGCCAATACTTTTATTTTTTTGACCATTGACTCTAACGCTTCGTCATAGTTTAGCATAATGTTCATGAGGTGATTGCGATGTACAAAATAAATGAAGTAGCGAAGCTTGCAGGCATAAGCGTCCGAACGCTGCACCATTACGACAGCATCGGTTTGCTTAAGCCGGCCGAGGTAGGGGACAACAGCTACCGGCTCTACAGCGATGACGATTTGGCTCGTCTGCAGCAAATTTTATTTTTCAAGGAGCTGGAGTTTCCGCTGCAGGAAATTAGGGCGATTCTGGATAACCCGAGCTTCGACCGTCGGCAAGCGCTGCATACCCATAAGCAATTGCTGGAGCAAAAAAAGCATCGCCTCGAAAACATTTTAGCGTCGGTTGAACAAACGCTTCAATCGATCGAGGGAGGAAGAGCCATGTCAAAGCAAGATATGTTCGAGCCGTTTGATATGAAGAAAATCGAGGAGCATCAGAAAAAGTACGAGCAGGAGGTGAAGGAGAAATACGGCCATACGGATGCGTATAAACAATCGGCACAGCGAACCGCTGCCTACAAGGAAGAGGACTGGAAACGGATCCATGCCGAAAGCGAAGCGATTTATCGGGGCATTATTGGCGCTATGCACAAAGGTCCTGCAGACGAAGAGGTTCAGAAGTATGTGGATCAATTCCGCAGTCACATCACATCCGCTTACTATGACTGCACGCCGGAAATATTCCGCGGACTAGGCGATTTGTACGTTTACGATGAGCGCTTTACGAAAAATATCGACAAGTACCAAGACGGCCTCGCCGTATTCCTGCGCGACGCGATGCATGTGTACTGTGACCGTTTGGAGGCCGGTAAGAAGTAAGCGTGAGCGTATGAAACAGAATTTTCCAATATGAAAATAGCCCCTTTCCTTAAAGACAAAATCAATTCCGCTTGTTATGATAAGAACTGTTCTGTTTATCATTAGCAACGGCTTGATTTAGGGAAAGGGGCTTTTTCCTCTTATGTGGCTCACTTATTCGGTGTTCGCCGCCATATGCTTTGGCTTGCGGGGGATCCTGTATCACTGGACGAGTCAAAAGCCGATCAACCGTAATTTATTGCTTTGCGGTACATTCAGTACGGGAGCAATGGTTAACGTGCTGTGCGCGCTTGCCTTCTCATCCCATTGGACGGCTGCAGCGCTAATCGGGGTGCAGATGGGACTGTTTTCATTCGGCGCGAATGCGAGCATGTTCAAAGGCTTCGCGGTTGGCAAGGCTTCGCTCGTAGCGATTTTAACGGCGCTGCCCTCGGTCGTTGTCGTTATTATCGCCTATGCGCTCTGGGGCGAGAAGCTGCATGCGATGCAGTTCATCGCATTTGTCGTTATCATTGCCGGTGTATTGCTAGTCCGGCTCTCAAACGATATTTCGCTTAGCAATTTGCAAGGCGCGCAGTGGGGCTTGCTCGCCATGCTGCTGTTCGCCGGGAATGATTTGTCGGGCAAGTGGTCGACGATCATGGAGGCTGATCTGTTCGCGACGATGTTCTTCATGTTTATGACAGGAGCGATCTGTTTTGGCATCTGGTGGCTGCGCGATTTGCAGAAAGAGCGTAGGGCGAGCGGGGAGCGGAGCAGGAGCGAGCCAGCTCTTCAAAGCGGAGGCTCTGCCGGCAGTAAGGTACATGTGTCACAGTATATTCCTGGTGAAGCAGCGGGAAAAAACGCAGCATCATGGAGCGGCAAACGGACATTTCTCGTTGGCCTGGCAGTCGGCACGACGAACGCGTTCGGCATGATGCTGATTGTGACGGCGTTCGACCTTGGCAAAGCCGGTCTCGTATCGGCTGTTACTGCGCTTAATGTACTTATAGTGCTGCTCTATACACGGTTTGTCGTGAAAGAACGATTTACGAAGGCAGAGATTACAGGCATTACGCTTGCCTTTGCGGGCATATTGCTGATGCGGCTGTTTGGAGCGTAAGCAAGGCAAGACAGGCAAGACGAGGCAAGGCAATTCCAGTGCAATTCATACAATGGAATTGATGATAGAGTAGATGCTCCATTCCTTCCATTGTAGTTCTTGCAACAGAATGCCTATAAATTATCCTAATAAGTGATGTTTTCACTCATTCTATTGTATTTGTGCAATAGTAGCACGTACTTACGCTCAATACAATCCTTTCTGCTGCAGAAACTGCAGCGGACGGAGATAAAGCGCCAAAAAAAGGGCAGCACCTTAAGGTCATAGACCTCAGAGGGGTTGCCTTTTTACTTGGCAGACGAAATAAAGAGCTAATACTGGTGCGGAATGACTTTTAAATAACGCTGACATTAATTATTATTACTGCCTGGACGAATCCGGACGACAGCTACATCGGACGCGTTGATTGCAAAGGCGTTGCCGTTTGATCCGACGGAGGCGCTTGCTCCTTGCTTGAATTTAATTTTCGTGTTGTCTTTCTTAACTTTACCAAAGTTTATAGAAGATTTTTTTGCCATTTCTTCACCCCCTTTCATGCATATGGGCATGAGAATACCGGGAGAAAAACAGCTAGCGGCGTTTAAGTTTTGACTTCTTCAGAATTTGCACGTTTAAAGCATTGCTTGCGAGCACGTTACCTTGTTCCGCATTTGCTGCCGCTAATTGATTAATGTTGATGACGATATAGGTGTTTTTCCCGACGCGATACTTATACGTTTCTACTTTAGACCGTAACATGGTTGACCTCCCTCAAAGTAAGATTGAGTGTGCTTTAACAGCTTATGAGGGAGGAGGACAAACTGTATCGGCGATTAATAACCGTCATTTGAATCAGTTTTCGTTCTTTTTATAATGGGCGGGGGTCATTCCTGTCAGCTTCTTGAACATGCGGTGAAAATGGGGAAGGCTTTCGAAGCCGCACCGCTCGGCAATATCGGAGATGTTGGTATCTGTCTCGATCAGCAGCTCTTTGGCGCGAATAATTCGTTTTGTCGTGACGTATTCCGTAACGTTTAATCCGGTCAGCTTTTTGAACGCGCGGGAGAAATGGGCAGGCGTTACGGAAGCTTGTTTTGCAAGCTGAGCCAAGCCAAGAGGGCTGCCCGGGTGCTCGTCGATATAAGTCAAAATTCCTGTCATCCAGCTTGGAAGGGCGGTCGAGACTACTTGATCTGCATCAGACGGGTTTATAGCCCGGCCTAGGAGCAGCAAAATTTGCTGAAGCTGCAGAAGGATAGCCTGACGATAGCCTGGCTGCTTGTTCGTTTCCTCCATATGGATGCTTTCGAGCAGCATGACCAATTGCCGCCTCTCATCAGCGCCTGCCGACAGCTTATAGGCTTTCCGGCGTTTGGCCTGCTCGAAGCAGCGCAAATAAGAGAACGAATCGCCAAGCGGCGGATTGTGCACGAGAGACGCGTTGAAGAACAGGGCGGTTGATGTTTTCGGATCTTCCGGATCGGGAAACGAACGGTGAATCGTGTTGCCGGGTATCATGAAAACATCGCCCGGTACCGCATCATAAAACGTTTGATCAATAAAAAAAGTGCCCTTGCCGCTGTAAATAAAAACAACCTCGTACCAATCATGGAAATGGTCGGGCAGCTCGTTTTGAGCGCTTTTCGTATCCCTGTACACGCATTCGAATGGAAAAGCGGTTATTGCATCGAATTTTTTGCGATACGGATTCATTAGGAGCACCTCATTCGCAGTGTTAATCAGCCTGATTGTAGCAAATATCAAAAAAGAGTACAAATAAGCTATTATTGATTATTTCATGCATGGATATTGTTTTTTATAATGAAGGGGATAAGTATTCTGCTAGAAAAGAGGCGGACTCGATGAGATTGGATGCGCATCAGCATTATTGGAGCATTGAGCGGGGGGATTACGGCTGGATTACGCCGGACATTCCGGTGCTGTACCGGGATTTTTTGCCGGAAGATTTGGTGCCCTATATAAATAAATATAAGCTGGATGGCACGATCGTCGTGCAAGCGGCGGCGACGCTGGCGGAAACCGATTATTTGTTAGCGCTAAGCGAAACCTCGGATACGATCTTGGGCGTGGTTGCGTGGCTGGATCTTGCAGATCCTGATTATGTTAGCCATTACAAAAGGTTCGCGGAACATCCGAAGTTTGTCGGGTTCCGTGTCATGATACAGGAAATGCCCGATGCGAATGCGGTGCTTGAGCCGGGCTTTGTGGAAGCGCTCACTTTTTTTGCGGAGCAGGGCGTGCCGGTCGACCTGCTTGTCGTCTCGCATCAGCTTGAGCCTGTAGTCGAATTGCTGGAACGGGTGCCTAACCTGCGGGCTGTCATAGACCATATCGCAAAGCCGAGAATCCGGGATGGCGTTATGGAGCCTTGGAAGAGCCAGATGAGCCGAATCGCTTCGCACCCTAACCTGTACTGCAAGCTTTCGGGCATGGTGACGGAGGCTGACCATAACAGCTGGAAGCCAACCGATTTCACCGGTTATATCCGGCATGCGCTGGACGTGTTCGGGCCGGATCGGGTCATGTTCGGGAGCGATTGGCCGGTATGTCTGCTTGCGGCAAGCTATGATGAGGTTGTTGATGTATTGCAGGAGGCCATACCTGATTCCTGGACGGAAGACAATCGGAAGCGGTTATTCGGACTAAATGCGAAGGAGTTTTATAAAATATGACAACCTTGAATCGTAACCGGTTGAATGGGGAACAGTTTGCAGCCTATGAAGAGGTGAAGAAAAGCCCGATTACGGTGCTGCAAATTGGAGAGGGCAACTTCCTGCGCGGTTTTTTCGATTGGATGATTCACGAATGCCGCAAGCAGGGGCTTTATGAAGGAAGTATCGCGGTAACGCAGCCGCGGCCTGGCGGCAAACCGAAGATTGATGCGCTGGCCAGTCAGGACGGCTTGTACACATTAGTCATTCGAGGCTTGGAAAATGGCGGGAGCGTGCAGCGGAAAGAGGTCATATCTGTGTTCGGACAGGTATTCGATCCCTATTCGAATTGGGATGCTTATCTTGCGCTAGCAGAGAGCGCTGATTTGCAGGTCGTCGTATCGAATACGACGGAAGCGGGACTCGTGTACCGGCCGGAGGCGCTCGTTGAGGGTCAGCCGGTCCAGTCGTTTCCCGGGAAGCTGACACAGCTGCTTTACCGCAGGTTTACGTTTTTCGAGGGCGATCCGCGTCGCGGGCTCGTTTGTCTGCCGTGTGAGCTTTTGGAACGCAACGGGGACGAGCTTCGCAGCTGCATTTTGCGCTATAGCGATGATTGGGGTTACCCTGAGGCGTTTAAGCGGTGGGTCGTAGAGCACAACCGGTTTTTGAATTCGCTCGTAGACCGCATTGTTACTGGCTACCCTGACGAAGCGCAGGCGGAAGCCTGGTTCAGCGAATGGGGCTATTCGGATCCAATGCTGAGCACGGCTGAGCCTTATCATTTGTGGGCGATTGAGGCAGAGTCCGGGCTTGAGGAGCTGCTGCCGCTGCGCAAGGCGGGTCTTAACGTGCACTGGGTTGATGATTTGAAGCCGTTTCAGCTGAGAAAGGTGCGCATATTGAACGGGGCGCACACGCTGATGACGCCGCTCGGACTTCTGAATGGCGTTGAGCAGGTGCGGGAAGCGATGGAGCATCCGGTTCTGGAGCGGCTCGTACGCGAAACGGTGGAGTCGGAAATCATTCCTTCGCTGCCGATCGCTGAAGACGAGCTGAGGGAGTATGCCGCAGACGTGTATGAACGGTTTTTGAATCCGTTTATCCGCCACCGGTTAGCTGACATCGCTATGAACAGCTTGAGCAAATTTAAGGTTCGTCTGCTTCCGTCGCTCCTCCACTATTCGGAGAGCAAAGCGGCTTTGCCGGACGGACTGACCCAAGGCTTTGCGGGCTTGCTGCGCTATTACAAGGTAAAGCGGTCGGAAGCGGGCTTTGAAGGAACGACGCTTGGCGGAGCTTCCTATATACTCCGCGATGATGCGGGCATGCTGGAGACGATCGCGGCAGTCTGGTCTGAGGCGGACGAACAGAGCTGGCCGTTAGAGCAGACGGTTCACAGACTACTTAGCTTGGAAAGTGTCTGGGGAAGCAACCTGGCTGAGGAGTGGCCGGAGCTATCGGTAGAGCTGAGCGTAAAAATAGCGGAAATGGAGCGGCAAGCCGATGAATAGCTGGATTCGATTGCATGAAGACGATCACGTGGTCATCGCGCTTCAGCCTTTTGCCAAAGGGGAGAAGCTGCTGCTTGGCGATAAGGTTGAGCTGGAGCTGTTGGATGATGTGCCGAAGGGACACAAAATTGTAACCCGCGCGGTTCAAAAAGGTGATGACGTGCTGAAGTTCGGCTATTCGATCGGCAAAGCGAAGGAGGATCTGGAGCCTGGACGATGGGTGCATACGCATAACATGGGCACCGGTCTGAAGGGGTTTCTTGACTATACGTACGAGCCCGGCAAGCAGGAGAGTACGAGGTCTGCTTCAGCCGATGCATATGAAAGGCGTACGTTTCAAGGCTATATCCGCGAAAACGGCGAGGTTGGCATTCGCAACGAAATATGGATCATTAACACGGTTGGCTGCATTAACAAAACATGCGAAATCGTGGCAAGAAGAGCACATTCCCTTTATGAGGGCCGTGTCGGCGGCGTTTATCATTTTGCCCATCCGTTCGGCTGCTCGCAGCTTGGCGATGATCTGGTGCATACGCAGAAGCTGCTTGCCTCGCTCGTCAACCATCCGAATGCGGCGGGCGTGCTCGTTATTGGTCTCGGCTGCGAGAACAATCAGATCGATTCATTCAAGCAAGCGATCGGTGAGCATAACCCGGAGCGAATTAAGTTTCTGAAGTCGCAGGAGGCGGAGGACGAGATTGAGGAGGCACTGGAGCTCATCGATCAGCTGGTGGAATATGCCGAACGGTTCAAGCGCGAGCCGGTGCCAGTATCGAAGCTGAAGCTTGGACTGAAGTGCGGCGGATCGGACGGACTCTCGGGCATTACGGCGAACCCGCTTGTCGGTTCGGTATCCGACCGGTTGATTACAGCCGGCGGAACGGCAATTTTGACCGAGGTGCCGGAAATGTTCGGGGCCGAGACGATATTGATGAACCGCGCTGCAAACGAGCAGGTTTTCGGTAAAATCGTACGCTTGATCAATGATTTTAAGCAGTATTTTATTAGGCATGATCAGGAAATTTACGAAAATCCTTCTCCCGGCAACAAGGCAGGGGGGATTACTACGCTGGAAGAAAAATCACTCGGCTGCACGCAGAAGGGCGGCCATGCGATCGTGCAGGACGTCGTTCCTTACGGGGAGCGGATTACGAGCAGCGGGCTTAACTTATTGGAGGCACCGGGCAACGATCTTGTGTCGGTAACGGCCCTGTCCGCGGGCGGCGCGCATATTGTCCTGTTCACAACGGGAAGAGGAACGCCGTTCGGCGGTCCGGTTCCTACGGTTAAAATCGCGACGAACAGCGAGCTGGCCGGCCGCAAGAAAAATTGGATCGACTTTAATGCGGGGCAGCTGCTTGAGGACAAGAGCATGGAGTCACTCACGGATGAACTGTGGGAGCAGCTCATCAGCCTCGCCTCGGGCGAGACGCAAACGCATAACGAGCGCAACGGCTTTAAGGAAATCGCGATTTTCAAGGACGGCGTTATTTTGTAAGACTTTATAATTAGGAGTGGTTGTACGTGAAATATCGCAAGCTTGGAAAGACGGGGCTGGATGTGTCGGTGCTTAGCTTTGGCGCGTCGTCCCTCGGATCTGTGTTCAGGGAGACGGATGATGCGGAAAGCGTGCGTACAGTGCATACGGCGGTAGATATGGGTATTAATTTGATTGACGTGTCGCCGTACTACGGCTTAACGAAGGCGGAAACGGTGCTGGGCAAGGCAATTGCCGGGCTTCCCCGGGACCGGTTTATTTTATCGACGAAGGCCGGCCGCTATGGGGCAGACCGCTTCGATTTCTCTGAGCAGCGGATTATTAGCAGCGTGGACGAGAGCCTGCAGCGGCTGCGGACGGACTATATCGATCTATTATTTTTGCATGATATCGAATTTGCACCTTTTGAACAAGTTGCCGAAGGCGCGTTCCCCGCGCTTGATAAGCTGAAGCAGCAGGGGAAGATCCGCTTTTCCGGCGTCTCGGGGCTTCCGCTTGCCGTATTCGAGAAATCGCTTGCGTATCGGGAGCTGGATGCGGTGCTTTCTTACTGCCATTACTCATTAAATGACAGCTCCTTGCTCGAGGTTGTACCGCTGCTTGAGCAAAAGCAGGTTGGGCTGGTGAATGCTTCGCCGCTGTCGATGGGGCTGCTCAGTACGCGTCCGGCCGCTGATTGGCATCCTGCCGGAGCCGACATTCGGGAGATTTGCAAGAAAGCGGCCGAGCATTGCGCCGCGAAAGGCGCCGATATTACGAAGCTGGCGGTTCAGTATTCCACAGCTAATGACCGCATACCGACGACACTCGTGAGTACAGCTAATCCGGACAATATCCGCAAAAATATTGAATGGGCAAACGAGCCGATCGATGAAGAGCTGCTGAACGAGGTGCTGACTATTTTGGAGCCGATTCATAATCGGAGCTGGACTAGCGGAAGACCGGAATATAATACGAATATTGTCGTGTAAAGGGAGAGCTGCAGGGTGAGAGCAATCGTTTGTGAACAAGTAGATCAGCTGCGGCTGGTCGAGCAGGAGGAGCCGGCTTTACAGCCGGGAACCGCTATCGTCCGCATTCGCAGAATCGGCATTTGCGGCACCGATTTGCACGCGTACAAGGGAAACCAGCCCTTCTTTACCTATCCTAGAGTGCTTGGGCACGAGCTTGCCGGTATTGTGGAGCAGGCGGATGATCGGGATGGGGCAATCAAGGCCGGCGATCAGGTCAGCATCATTCCTTATATGGACTGCGGAAAATGTATCGCTTGCCGCAACGGCAAGACGAATTGCTGCACAGACATGAAGGTGCTTGGCGTCCATATTGACGGAGGCATGCGGGAACGAATAGCCGTCCCCGTATCGCATTTGCTCGTTACGAACGGGCTTACATTAGATCAGGCTGCTGTGCTTGAGCCGCTGAGCATCGGAGCGCATGCGGTGCGCCGATCCGGACTCCAAGCAGGGGAGACGGCGCTCGTCATTGGATCAGGCCCGATCGGGCTTGGGGTTATGGCATTTGCGAAGCATCAAGGAGCGCGTGTCATCGCTATGGACATTCAAGAAGAGCGGCTGGCATTCTGCCGGCAGTGGGCGAAGGTGGATGAAACGGTTCATGCGCTGCAAGGCGGGAAAGAGCGACTCGCGGAATTGACTGACGGTGAATATCCAACAGTCGTATTCGATGCGACTGGCAATGCGAGATCCATGACCGATGCTTTCGGTCTGGTCGCACATGGCGGCAGGCTTGTCTATGTCGGCTTAGTGAAGGCCGATTTATCATTTAATGATCCTGAGTTTCACAAGCGGGAAATGACGCTTATGGGAAGCCGCAATGCGACGATGGAGGATTTCGCTGCCGTTCAGGCGGCCGTCCAGAGCGGCAGTATAGACGTGAACAGCTACATTACGCACCGCGTCCCGTTTGCGGAAATGATCAATCATTTCGACGGATGGCTTAAGCCGGAGTCGAAGGTAATTAAAGCAATGGTGGAATTATAAACAAGTCATAGCCACTATTATAGAAAGTCCGGCAAAAAGGCGCGTTAGGCCTTAGCCGGGCTTTCTATTCGTCTATTCGATAAAATTCAGAGAAATCGTGAATTTATTAAATTCCGTCGTTGACAAATATGAAAGCCGGATTTATGATTGGAAGCTAACTGTCAGATATTGGGGCTAACGAAACCCGACAAGATCAGGTAAGGGGGGAATTACCATGCAAGCAACGGGAAATCTAAGGAAAGCGGAAGCAGAGAGAGAAACGAAAAATACGGAGCAAAAGGCTGATAAGCAAGCGGACAAAGCAAGGCAGAAGGCTGAGCTCGACCAGTCGAAACGCTCCTATGTATGGGCGATTAAATTTTTGAAGCCGTACAAAAAGAAAATAGCGGCACTCGCGGCATGCGGCACGATGGCGGTCATTGGAGAGACGCTAACGCCGAAAATGATCCAATATGTCATTGACCATGTTGTCATAAACAAAGACACGTCCTTGTTTATTGTTATTTTAGCAGCGCTTACAGCGGTCAACTTACTTATGCTGATCGCCAAAAACTATCGCAACCTGCTGCAGCGGACGATCGGAGAGCTCGCCTCCCGCGATATGCAAACCGCTATTTTCAAGCATTTGCGCAAGCTCGGCTTCGCTCACTACGAACGGCATCCGGCAGGAGAGACGCTGTCGATGTTCAACTCTGAAGTAGCGTCGGTTCAGAAAATTTACCGCAACTACTTGCCGGGCGTCATCGATAATATGCTGTTCATCACCGTTGCTGTTGTGCTGCTGCTAAGCATAAGCGGCTGGCTGTCACTCATCATGCTGCCAACGTTCGCCCTATATTATTTGTTTGGTCCGTATTTCGAGCGGAAAGCGGCGCTCAATGGCCGAATGTCCGGTCAAAAGCGCATCGCTTATAATCAAGTCGTATACGAAAGCATTTCAGGCTTGCGCGAATTCCGCGCCTTCGGCTCGCAGGCATGGTACCACGGCCGCACGCTGGAGAAGCATAGGAATTGGGCGCATTATTACTTGCTAAGCGCAACCTTTGGCTTTGCGAGGGGAAGCTTCCGGCGGTTTACGTTTTATTTGGGCGCCATTGCGCTCTTTATTACCGGATACTACTCCCTGCAAAATAATTGGATTTCGTTAGGCGGTTTCATCGCCTTCACCCTCTTATACATGACAACGATGTTCCGCCTCACGCTGCTCGTCACGCTGCTGACCGAGCAGAAGCTCATCATTCATCAAACGATTCCGCTCTATCAATTCATGCATAAGCTGATCGAAATCGATGATCCTGCCCATCCGTTTCCGCTCAAGGAAGTCCGCGGCGGATTGACGTTTGAGGACGTCTGCTTTCAATATCCGGGGCAGCCTCCGGTTATTAACGGCTTCTCACTGACGATTAAACCGGGCGAAAAGGTTGCTTTTGTCGGAGCTAGCGGCAACGGAAAAACGACGATGTTCAAAATGATTGGGCGCTTCTACGATCCTACATCCGGCGTTATTAAGCTGGATGGCGTACCAATTAAGCAGCTGACTTTGGAGCGGCTCCGCGAATCGATCGGATACGTGTTCCAGGAAACCTACTTATTCGGCTCCTCAGTCAAGGAAAACATCCGGTTCGGCAAACCGGATGCCAGCGACGAAGAAGTGGTCGCGGCGGCTAAAGCAGCTTATGCGCATGATTTTATCATGCAGCTGCCGGAAGGCTACGACACGCTCGTCGGCGAGCGGGGGATGAAGCTGTCAGGCGGACAGAAGCAGCGCATTTCGATTGCGCGGATGTTCGTGAAGCAGCCTGCCGTTATTTTGCTGGATGAGGCAACCTCCTCCCTCGATAATGTGAGTGAATATGAGGTGCAGCGTGCGCTCGATGAAGTGCTTGTGAATCGGACGACGATCGCGATCGCGCATCGGCTGTCGACAGTGAAGCATTTTGACAAAATTGTCGTTATCCATGAAGGACGTGTCGCCGAGTCCGGAAGCTATGAGGAGCTAATCGCGCGCAAGGGGCTGCTTTATCAGCTGGAAGCAGGGCAAATCGAATCAACAGAAGGGAGGGCAGCGCATGAAATATATTAAAATTTTTTGGTCGAACTCCTTATTGCTTAGAGGCACTTATTTGATTGCGCTGCTCTATCTTGCGCTGGAGTCGGTATCCAACTATACGATTGTGTACGTGCAAAAAATATTAATCGATGACGTATTCACCAATGGAAAATACGAGCTGATGCCTGTAGTTATCGGCGTTTTCGCGCTTGCGGCCGTCGTCTACTCACTCATGTTCACGATGACGAGCCGCAGCCTCGTCCGCAATGAATTTGCGGTCAGCCGTTCCTTGCTCTCCCGAATGCTGAAGCGCATAGAGAAAGTACCGGTTGAACGGTTTCAAAACGAACGGACCGGCAAATACGTCTATACGTTTACCCAGGATTTGTTCGTATCGGCAAGTGTTATTGGCTGGCAGCTTCCACGGGGGATGCAGGAGACGCTGAACCTGTGCATCCTTATGGCGATCATAGGCTTTTCTAGCCCAATCCTGCTGCTTATGATCGTCGGGCTTTGCGCTGTTTACGTGTTGATCGGCTATTATTTCACGCCGAAGCTGAAGGCAGCGGCAAGACAGGTAGCGGAGAAGCGCGCCGCGCTGCTTGTACAAATTGAGGAAGGCGTCGCTTCTACGCGCGAGGTAGTGGCCTACCACCGGCTTAAATGGGAAGAGAAGCTGTACAATAAAATGTTCGCCGATTATTTCGAGCAGGTCATGGCGGAAGGAAGACTCGTGAACCGGCAAATCAGATACAGCGATCCGATGAAGTGGGGCATTGGCATTTTGGTGCTCGGCTATTGCGGCATTCAGCTCATTAATGATCAGATGTCGATCGGCACGTTTGTTATTTTGTTTCAGTTTTCGACGCAAATGTCGGATTCGTTCTATAACTTTTTTCAATTCATCATGGGCCTCTCCTCACAGCTGGCCAATGTCGATCGCGTTCAGCGTATTTTGGAGCTGGAGCAGCATGATGACGGACGCCAGCAGCTGGATAAGCCGATGGAACGGTTGTCGTTTCATAAGACGAGCTTTCGTTACACGAAGGATTTGCCGGAAGTCATTCGCGGCTTCTCCGCAGAGCTGCCGATCGGCCGGAAGATTGCGTTTGTCGGAACGAGCGGCGGCGGCAAATCGACGATTGCCCAGCTGTTAATTCGTTTCTACGGTGTAACGGGAGGGGCGATTCGGCTGAATGGAATTCCGGTCGATCAGTTTAGCCGCGAGCAGTGGGCGGATAAAGTTTCGATCGTATTCCAGGACCCGTACATGTTCTCGGATACCATTCGCGAGAATCTTCTGCTAGGTAGAGACGGCGTAACGGATGAGGATATGGAGGAAGCTTGCCGTATCGCGCAAATTCATGAGTTTATCACTGCGCTGCCGGATGGGTACGATACGAATATAGGGGAGCGCGGCATCAAGCTGTCCGGCGGGCAGCGGCAGCGCATCGCAATCGCAAGGGCGATCGTCAGCGACCCTGAAATACTGGTGCTCGACGAAGCGACCTCAGCGCTTGATTTGGAGACGGAACGATATCTGCTAGCCGCGCTTGAAGAAAGAAGGCAAGGGCTGACGACCATTATGATTGCTCACCGCCTCTCAACGATCGAGAATGCTGACATTATCTTTGTCATGGATCAAGGCGCTCTCGCGGAAACTGGCACCCACCACGAGCTGCTCTCAAACGGCAAAGTGTATCAACAGCTGCTGAGGGCGCAGCATTAAAGGACATTGAAGGAATACTAAATTTTGTGTACGTTCACACAATACTATTTACCTCATTTCGCCCAAAACAAGCTCCAGCCCAGTATGAAGTGCAGAAATGCACCTCATTTCGCTTAAAACAATCACCAGCCCGGATTGAGGTGCAGAAATGCACCTCATTTCGCTTAAAACAAGCTCCAGCCCAGAATGAGGTGCAGAAATGCACCTCATTTTGTTTAAAACAAGCTCCAGCCCGGAATGAGGTGCAGAAATGCACCTCATTTCGCTTAAAACAAGCTCCAGCCCAGAATGAGGTGCAGAAATGCACCTCATGGTATGGTATACTTGCCTCTTTGGAAAATGTGCTTTCCATATATTTCAATATAACCAAAGAGCCTACTTCTCGATCTAATATATAGAATTAAGAAAAGTTCTTAGGGAGGACAATCGATGTGCAAATGGAAGAAGATGTGAGGAGTGCCCAAAAAGGGGACCGCGAGGCTTTTGTCCGCCTCGTAAAAAATATTGAACTGAATTTATATGGGGTGGCTCGATCGATCGTCAAACGGGATGAAGATTGTGCGGATGCTATACAGGAAGCAATCCTGAAAGCATATATGGGGTTACATGCATTAAAAGAACCCGCTTACTTTAAAACCTGGATGTTTCGAATTCTCATCAATGAATGTAATAAGATTCTGCAAAGACAGAAGAGCATGACGACGGTTGAAGAACTCCCAGCTGAATCTTTTTCCGCCTCCGATTATGAAAAAGTCGATCTAAGGGAAGCTGTAGACCGATTGGAAGAAACGCTCCGAATCGTCGTTATCCTGTATTACTTCGAGGATATGTCCCTTAAACAGATTGCCGATATGCTCGATATCTCGGAAGGAGCAATTAAAACTCGACTGTACCGGGCCCGACAAACTTTGGCTGAATTGCTTAAGAATACTCAGGAAAGGAAGATTGGCTATGGACCGTGTTAATTTAGAGATGGAGATAAAAAAATTGATTGGAAATTATCCTACTGAACTTCCTGACATGGTTAGAGATCGTATCGACAAAACTTTAGCTTCTTTACCCACAATACCTTCCAAGCGTACAAAAGGCTTGGCTCGAAAAATGACATTAGCTTCTGCTGTCGCGGCAATCTTGGGCGTTAGTTTATTAGGATGCGGTTTTGTCTCTCCGGCCATGGCCCAAACACTAAGACAAATTCCGCTGATTGAATCAGTATTTAAGATCGCAGGTGACTTGGGGCTGCAAACTGCAGAGGAGAAAAACCTGACTACCCCCATCAATCAGAGCATTACGCTCAACGGGGTTACTGTTAGTATTTCAGAAGTTTTTTATGACGGTTCACGTCTAACGATTGGTCTTCTTCAGCATTCGCCGGATGGTATTAAAGAGATTTTAGAAGTGGAACCGGTCATTAATGGGAAGAGCGAGCATTTCGCAGGAAGTAGCACTGATATGTCAAATATAACTGATAACAAAACAGTTGCCACCCTTGTTCAATTTTTGCCTGGAGAGAAACTTCCGGATTCGTTTGATCTACAGCTTCTTGTATTTCTCAAAGGCATGGAGAACAATAGATTTGAATTTAATTTCCCAGTTAGAAAAACTTCCTCCGGAAGCCGGATCGTTAATCCGATAGTAACTAAAGCATATGGAGATACAACAATAACCGTTCAAAAAATACAAATGACACCGAGCACAACACAGCTGGTAATGGATATAAAACTTCCTGCATGGAAGGAGACTGTTGCTCCGCGGTATGCACTGTTTGATGACCGAGGGATTATGTTGCAAACCTTACATGAAAACGGCCGAAGCGAGAAAATAGACAATATGATGAATCTAACAACTAAAACCCAATTTGCGCCATTCCAAACCATTCCTAAATTTGTAATCATTAAACCTTATGTTGATGAGGTCAAATTAAAAGTAGGAGAAAATAGCGCTGTCATGGACCATATGCCATCAACGGAAAGTCCGATTATTCTGGATCAGGGAGAGTTGGGCCAATTAGAGATTACCAAAGTCGAAAAGTATTCAGATAAAACGTTTGTTCACTATCGAGCTGTCGGAGATGATCCGTTTAGAAGAGTGTTCTGGATAAAGGGCGAGGCAGGCACAAAAATAATCCATACCGGATTTCGGGTTAAAGATCCGGAGAAATATGAGTTTGTTGTGGAGTTTCCTGCTTTAAAGTCTGATCAAACAATCACTTTTGTGACCGACGAGTATCCGAAAACCGACTACATTAAAGAATTGGAAGTGACGATTCCGATCGATCAGTAACTTATAAAGATAGATGCTTTAGCAACTTATTAAATATGATTTCGTTTATATACATGAGGGGGTTATATCTATGAAACATTCTGTTTTATTAAGTTTATTAGTAATAATTTTTACAATTGTTGGATGTCAAAGTGACACAGAAACGATACCGGAAGCCAAGATGTTTAGTATTAATGTTGAAGCACCTAAAGAATTACAAGCAGTTAAGCCTTTTGTAGTAAATGGCACTTTGGTTAATAATTCTTACAGTTCTTGGGAAGTAGAGCATGGTGCAGATATGTTCACTTATGATGTTTATGATATGAATGGTGAACTTGTCCTGCAGGATGTGGAAGAGCGAGTGATTAATGGTATTGGAATATTGATTACTTTGAATCCGAATGATACTTATCGTTACGATGGAGAGGGACATGTTTTCCCGAAATATAATGAACTCACGTTACAAGCAGGCAGCTATAAAATCGTTTCAAAGGCAAAATTCAGAATTAAACATGGCGGTAAAAACTATGACTTTGAAATCGAATCACATCCTTTAGAAATCAAAGTTTCATGAAACGGATTGCCTCAATAAAAAGGTGCAGAAATGCACCTTTTTTCGTACACTTTTACTCTAAAACTCCAATAAACCCTGTCCCAGTCTGGTAGTTGTCATTTTCCATCTGAGGGTCTACAGTCCATTTCTTTGCAATAAATAAAACATCCTCTTCGTCAGGTAAATTTGGTTCTTCAACATCTAAATCAGTAAAAATGAGATTATTTTCAAGTCCAAATATCACCTTGATTAATAATGGTATCCCCGGTCTCTCCTAAGTACTCCTGTGCTACTGTGTCCCAGTAGTTGAATCAAGTTAAGTGTTTTTTTGACATGTCGTCCAATTTCGAACGGTCTTCAATAAACTTCATGAACGGAACGCCCCAACCGCAGCTCTTTTGAACGGATACAACATCAATCTCAAATATTTGACGTACTATACTTTCTTCGTATCCTGAGAACTGGGCATTAAAGATTTCAGAAAATCCCTCGGTTCCTTTATCAAGTACTTTGCCTCGGCCATACACCCTTAAAATTAAAGGGGCTTCTTCAAAACTACACCACATAAAAGTTATTTTTTTATTCTGCTTTAGATGAATCGCAGTCTCATTACCACTTCCATGATAATCAAGATAGAATATTTTACTTTCACCTATGATTCTTAAAGTATCGTACCCCTTAGGAGATAAGTTGACTTCACCTGTATCTGTAGGTGCTGTACTTACAAAGAAAAGATGTTGGTTAAAAATAAATTCCCTGATGTCAGGGGTTATTGTTTCGATAAAGGTTGCCAAAAATGTCCACTCCTTAATGAATATGTATCTTGCATACAAGTGACTAAAGATATCATATTGAGCATAACTGTAGCTGATCAAATAGACCGCCGAATGAAAATCCTAAAAATTAAACTTATATACTCCTGCCTCGCCAAGAAAATCATTTCTTGTCAATCCATTTTCCCTAAGTAATATTCGATAATTCGTTATAGTACCATCATGAGAGATAATAAATATTTTGTTATATTTATCTCCAATCCAATCTAATAATTGCCTAGCACATGCTTCAAAAAGATCCTGGGAAATTCTATTAATTCCTTCTCTTCAGCAGTCTAAATTAAAATCAAGGACTTTTATGTCCCTATAAAGATTTGTAATATCGGCTTTTGAATAAATATGATCACAAATTAGAAAGGGGGATTCTGGATTCTGTGGGAACATTCTCGGACCAACAAGTGGAGTAATAATGAAGTCTAAATTGTTCTTTAACATCATTGCTGTCTCAATTGTACGCTTTGTTGGACTTACCAGAACCAAGTCATCAGAATTAAAAGATACTTGATCACGTAGTTGAGTAACCTGCATTTTCCCGTAATCTGTAAGACCAGGATGTAATGTATTCAACCGATTTGGGTAATCGAGGAGATGTTCTCCGTGACCATGCCGAATGAATATGAACTCCATTGAAACAACCCTCCTAAACAAACAGAATTCCATATTGAGGTATTCGTCGGAGTCATTAAGCTATCCTGCCAGTTACTTCAATAAATCAAAAGAGGAGCTGCCGGAAGCAAGCCCCTCCACTATCGTGATCTAAAAGCAAAGCAGTTAAACCTGTAAAAGGGTCTAAAACAAAATCTAAAACTGCCATCCATCTTGCCTTTACATCCTTTAAAACTTGGTATGATGACAGTATTTTGAGGTACAATTTAGATGAAGCAGATTGGAGGTCGATCCGTGAATTCTATTTTAAAGCTGCATAGGTTGAAAAAGCTTCGTGAGGGAGCAGAAAGTGTACCTTTATTCTCTGAAGTATCGGCAGAAGTTGCTGAGCCGGATATGATTGCGCTGCTAGGCGTGTCCGGTCAAGGCAAAAGCACGCTGCTTCGTATACTTGCCTCTTTGGAAAATTTCGATGATGGGGATATTCGTTTACATAATGTATCGCAGAGGGATATGGATCCAAGGTCGTGGAGGATGAAAGTAAGCTATGTGGCGCAGCAAGCTGTCATGCTTCAAGGGAGCATCGAGCAAAATTTGAAGACGGTCAGCCTCTTGCACCGTGTTCCTTATGAGCAGAAGCTGGTACAATATCTACTGCCGCGGCTTGGGCTGGATCATCTCGATATGAACAAGAGTGCGGCTGATTTATCCGGAGGGGAGAAGCAGCGAGTATCATTGCTTCGCTCCCTGCTCTTGCGCCCCAATGTGCTGCTATTAGACGAAGTAACGGCTTCACTGGATCGGGGCAGCAAACAAATGGTTGAACAAGTGCTCCGTGAGTGGCATCATCAAAAAGGAACGACGATGATTTGGGTTACGCACGACCTCGAACAGGCAAGAGAAATGAGCCGGACGATTTGGTTCATGGGGGAAGGGACTTTGCTGGAGAACAGTCCAACCGCTGCGTTCTTCGAGCAGCCGGCAACTGAACTGGCACAAGGCTTTATCCGGTCGCCCAGGAGTGAGGAGTCGCCATGTCCATCTTAGCGCTTAGCTTTACATTATTGTTCGTCATGATTACGATGCTCGTTTCCGTATGGCAAAAGCTCGGTCTTGAGAAAGAAATCGCCGTCGGTACGGTGCGATCGGCTATCCAGCTTCTGGCGGTCGGCTATGTGCTGCAATTTATTTTCAATACAAACAATCCTCTGTTTATCGCATTGATTATTATCTTTATGATTGCTGTTGCTTCCTATAATGCAGGGAAGAGAGGCAGCGGTCTGCGGGGAATCGTATGGCGGGTAGCCATTGCGGTTACCTCGACGGAGCTGCTGATGATGGGGCTTCTGCTCGGGTTCCGGATTGTCGAGGCGACGCCGCAATATATCATTCCGATCAGCGGTATGACGATTGGCAATGCCATGGTCGTATCAGGCTTGTTTTTAAATCAAATGAAACGTGAGGTGGGAGCTTCAAAGAGTGAGATCGAGACACTGCTTTCACTTGGAGCGACAGCTAGGCAATCCATTCATGACGTGATGAAAAGATCAGTCAAATCAAGCATGATTCCGACGATTGACGGCATGAAGACGGTCGGTCTCGTTCAGCTTCCCGGCATGATGACAGGGATGATTATTGCAGGCGCAAACCCTATCGAAGCAGTGCGCTATCAAATACTTATCATGTTCGCATTTTCCAGTTCCGCAGCAATTACAAGTATTATTTTGAGCCTGCTTAGTTACCGGCTGTGGTTCACGAAGGATTTGCGAATTCAAAATTTCGAACTCAAAGGATGAGCGGAAAAATGAACGTATACAAAAGCGGCAAAGCGCTTGAGCAGCAAATAGCGCAGACGGAGCTGCCGGAGCAGGCGTTAGCGCTATGGGCTCTTGGGCAAGAGGGTTTTCTTGTCAAATGGAAGCAGAAGACGGTACTGTTCGATCCGTATTTAACGAACTGGGTCTATGAGCTGAGTGGAGCTCCTTGGTCGCGGGCGTTCGAATCGCCGCTGCAGCCGTCGCAATGCTCGGACGTCGATTATGTCGTATGCTCGCATCATCATGAGGATCATATGGACAAGCTTACGCTGCAAGCAATCGGACAATCTGCGAAAACAAAATTTATCGTGCCCAAGGCTCATCTCTCATTAGTAAAAGAATGGGGCCTGCGTGATGAGCAGTTAATCGGCATTTCGCACGGGCAGTCGCTTGAGCTGGGCGACGGACTTAAACTGGAGGCGTTTGCGGCCAAGCATGAGCAGTTCGAGCAGGATGAAGCAGGTGAGCATAAATATCTTGGCTTCGCAGCAGAATTCGGCAGCATTCGTCTATACCATTCGGGTGACACGATCGGATTCCCTGAACTCGTTACTTGGCTGCAAAGCAGGCAGATTGATATTGCGATGCTGCCCATAAATGGACGTGATTTCGTGCGGAACGAGCAGGGGATAGTCGGTAATGCCAATTATCGTGAGGCCGTTGAAATAGCGGTGCAAATCAATGCCGATTTGCTTATACCGATGCATTACGGCTTATTTCCGCACAATGATGAGAATCCGGCCTATTTCGTCGATTACCTGTACCGTAATTATCCGGCACAGAAGTTTCATATGTTCGCGCCTGGCGAACGTTTTGTTTATATGAATTGACACTCCATACGGCTGAAACCGTGGGATTCTTGGCTAGTTGGTGCGTCCGCAGTCCATTTCCGGTTTGGACAACTGCCAAGTTCAGGGCTGTGCCATCAGCCCGTCCTAAGACAGTGCATATAGCATCTTAGGCTGGCAAACTGTTACCATCTGCCACAGGTTGACGCATAATGTTGATTGCGCCAACCCAGTCTCGGTGTGCATGTAACCCCTTACTTCAGCTTAAACACTGCGACCCCGGCAATCATGATGCCGATTCCGATCAGCTTGTTGGCAGACAGCGGCACTTTATCGACGCCGAATAGACCGAGGCTGTCGATCAGCAGTGCTACGAGCAGCTGTGTAATGAGCAGCAGGGCTACCGAATAAGCGGGGCCTAGTGCGTTTATACCTTGCATAACCGAGAAAACAATGATGACGCCGCACGCCCCGCCGATCCAATAAAGCTTATTGACCGTATAAAGCTTTGACATGCTGCCGTCCTTTAGGATCAACATTATAATTAGCGACAGTGCAAAGCCGGTACCGTGCACCCAAGTGTTCGTAAACCAGAATCCGGCCTTTTCACTTAAGCGAGTGTTGAATACGCTTTGTACGCTGATAAGTATCCCGGCAAGCAGTGAATAGATAATGCCCATCATGCGAAAATCCCTCCAAATAAGTAGCTAGCTGTATAGATTGCCGCTGGCAAGCTCTTTAAGCCGCACCATATCCTGAATATAGACGGCTCCGCGCTTGGGCTAATGAATTGTTTTCATGATCCTCCGTTGTACCCGTTTATTATTTTAGAAACCAACTGAGATATTGAAAAGGACATATGTCCTATTGTATCCAAAAATAGCATGGAAGCATTAGCGGAAAAAACGGCATGATATTATTCAAGGCAGGGTACACTGACGGTGAATGAAGACTGGAGGGTTGATCCGTTGTGTCGAACAGAGGTCTTGGGACAGCACTTATCGCTGTCGGTGCGGCGCAGCTGTTAAAGCTGCCTATACACTATGCTAATACGGGAAAATGGGATGCTCGAAAAATGATCGGTTCAGGCGGTATGCCAAGTTCGCATTCGAGCGGCGTATCGGCGCTTGCCGTATACACGGCAACCAAATACGGAGTAAAGACGCCGGAATTTGCAATAGCAGCTATGCTTGGCATTATTGTTATGTACGATGCAATGAACATCCGCAGACATGCTGGCGAAATAGCCATTCAAGTCAACGATCTGGATGCTGATGTGGAGAAGCTTGCGGGCCACCATCCAGGCGTGTACCATAAGCGGCGTCATGAAAGATTGAAGGAGAGCTTGGGACACCAACCTCGGGAGGTTATCGCAGGCTCGGTGCTTGGAGCATTGTTTGGTTTCATCGGAGCGGTTACAGCATCTAAGTAATTATAATAAGGCTTTGGCGGATTGGAAGCCAAAGCCTTTGTTACATATTAAGAGCAATATCATGACTGCCTGCTTGGAATTTTAGATTTCGATAGCCGGATCTAGGCGTTAATTATATAATGGCAGAAGATGTCATTTTATATGGATATGGGAGGGTACATGGAGGATGAAGGAATTATTGTTGTGGCCAAATGGAGCGCCGTATGCGGAAGGAATCTCGGATGAGGATTGTCCGGCAATTACACCGTATCTTGTTGAAGGCAAAAATCGTCCAGCGGTTATTGTGTGTCCAGGCGGCGGGTATGGGGGGCGTGCATACCATGAAGGCGAGCCGATTGCGAAATGGCTGAATGGACTTGGTATTTCGGCATTTGTATTGCGTTATCGAGTAGCCCCGTATCAGTACCCATGCGCGTTACTGGATGTTCAGCGGGCCATTCGCACTGTGCGGCACGAGGCGGAGCACTTCCGCATTAATCCGGATAAGATTGGCGTACTCGGGTTTTCGGCCGGCGGGCATTTGGCGGCGAATGCAGGGACGAGCTTCAAAAGCAGGAACCGAGATATCGAGGATGACATTGATCATCAGTCGGCCAAGCCAAATCTTCTTGTGCTTTGTTACCCTGTAATAACGATGAAAGATCCGTTCACGCATACTGGCTCTAGAAATAATTTACTTGGCAAAGAGCCGGAGCTCGGGAAGGTGGAGCAGCTCAGCAACGAACTGAACGTGTCCAAGGATACGCCGCCGACTTTTATATGGCATACTTCGGACGATGCTAGCGTTCCCGTTGAGAACAGCTTATTGTTCGCTGCAGCGCTGAGCAAACATAATGTGCGTTTTGATTTGCATGTGTTCGCGAAAGGAAAGCATGGTTTGGGACTGGCTGAGGAGGAAGAACATACAAATGGCTGGACGGACGTATGCGCTTCATGGCTTGCGTTTAACGAGTTTAAATAAGCGTATACATTTACGAGCACACTATAATTTGTCTGGTAAAATTGCCTTTTTGGACAACGCAGCGGTCTTGAATGGCAAAGCCTGCGTTTATAATCATCTCGTCGAGATGATCAGCGGTTATGATGACGGCTTTGCTGGCGATACGGCGGGCATGCTGCAGGAGGGAAAGCTGTTCTTCCGGCGTAGTTCTGGAATAGTGATTGTAAGGCATGTCGATAATCGCGGCATCGTAACATGCTGAGATATCAGCAATATCGCCGCATACGACATCTGCCAACAGCCCGAAATGAGCCATGTTCTCAACGGCACCGCGGATGACAAATGGATTGATATCCCGCCCGACGATATCGATGCCCATGGAGAGTGCTTCAATAAGTACCGTTCCAATGCCGCAGCACGGATCGATCGCTTTCTTTCCGAGCGGGTTCGGTACGGCAATGTTAGCCGCGGCACGGGCTAAGCGGGTACTAAGGGCAATGGAATAATTACGGGGCTTTTGCATGTGCTGAAGCCAAACGGCTTTGCTTTTTACATAGTTGCCAAAATACCAGCGTCCGCCCAAGGTGATAATGCCAAACACATGATCGGGATCATGTACGTCAGCCTCTCCTTCGATATGCATGCCGATTTCCCGCTCAATGACTCGCTGCTCATCAAAATCTATTTTATCCGACGGCGTCAAATCATTCATTTTTACGAAAATGACTTTGAATGTCGCACCGGATAATTGGATATGTTCGACCTGCTCCCAGATCTGCGGTAAGCTGCCGCCCTGGTACATGACTTCAATCCGTTCTTTTATAAACGGACTTCGGTCAGGGTGGATATCGACTGGGCTCATCAGCATATTGGAATGTGATTCTTCACCGAAGAATGAGCGCATTTCCAGGCGGCATAACGAAAGCTCTTCCTTGCGATGACCGTAAGTATAAATAAATAACGGTAATTTGTTCGTATTTTCCAGTGTAGTCTCATCCTTTGCAACAACGAGTAGAAGCTTTTATTATACTTCAAATGCAAAGGGAAAAGCCCCACCTTGCTTAAATAGCTTTGAAAAGCCATATAAGCTTAGAAGAGGCTATAATTTGAGCTTGTATGAAAAGCTTATCCGATTAACGCAAATGCCTGCTGCTCCGCATGCAGCAGACGATCGCGCACGCGGACGACTTCTCCGATAATAATGAGTGCAGGATTACTGAGCTTCAACGAGACGGCAAGCGTATGAATATCCGCAAGCGTTCCAATTATCGTTCGTTGGCTGGACGTCGTGCCGCGTTCGATTAGAGCGACCGGGGTAGAAGCAGCTTTGCCGTGCTTAAGCAGTTCCTCGCGGATAGAAGGGAGCTGGCTAACACCCATATAGATAGCTAATGTATCGACGCTATGCGCAAGTAAATCCCAACGGATGGGAGACTTTTCACCATGGCAGCGGCTGCCGGTCACACAAGCGAAGGAAGCAGCATATTCACGGTGCGTAACAGGGATGCCCGCGGCAGCGGCAGCGCCAATTGCCGACGTAATGCCGGGAACAATTTCATACGGTATTCCCAATGAGGCAAGCTCAAGCGCTTCCTCAGCGCCCCGCCCGAAAACGAAAGGGTCGCCGCCCTTCAATCGGACGACATTCTTTCCTTCCAAAGCAAAGTCAACTAGCGTTTGGTTGATAAGCTGCTGCGGCATGGCATGCGAGCCAGGCGCTTTGCCGCAATAGACCAGCTTCGCATCGGAGCGGGCATAGCCTAGCAATTCCTCACTTGCCAGCCGGTCGTACAATATAACGTCGGCGAGCTGAATGCGGCGCATCGCTTTGATGGTAATGAGTTCTGGATCACCCGGGCCGGCTCCCACAATATAGACTGTGCCTGTCGCTGCTTTTCTCATAGCGTGCTCCTTTCAGCAGGTTTTACCTACGTTATTTTCACGTTTGTATTAAACCGTTACATAAATGGAGCCGCTCTCGCGGTCGATTTCCGTTTCGAAAGTCGTTACGCAGCCTTCGTCAGGCTCTTGCACTTGGCCGCTGCGCAGGTCAATCTTCCAATCGTGAAGCGGACAGTGTACGGCCGTGCCGCACACCATCCCTTCTGAAAGCTGGCCGTTTTTATGCGGGCAACGGTTTTCAACGGCCAGGACGCTGTCGTCAGTCAGACGGAATACGGCGATTTCGATGTCATTGAATTTAATTTTGCGTGAGCCTTTCACATCAATGTCGGAAAGGTTAGCTACAAATAATTTGGTTGTCATAGGTGAACCCCTCCTATACTTTCACCGGCTGAACGCCGTTCAATTGCTCGAAATTTTTACGCAGATCATCTGTTTCGATGATTTGCTTCCATGGATCGGTTGTCAGGCTGAGCGTTTTCTCGATACGTTCTTTGAGAGCAAGACGGTCCTCGCGTTTCTCCAGTGCATTCTTAACGGAGTCAAGTCCGACGCGCTCAACCCATTGGGAGGTACGCTCGTTCCACTGTGCATTCTCACGGTAATATTGCAAGAAGGCGGATGACCATTCCATAACCTCATCCTCTGTTTTGACAATGCATAGAAGGTCTGTCGCGCGTACCTTCACGCCGCCGTTGCCGGCTACATGGAGCTCCCAGCCGCCATCTATGGCTACTACACCGAAATCTTTAATCGTTGCTTCCGCACAGTTTCGCGGACAACCGGATACGGCAAGCTTCACTTTGGCCGGCGTGTTCAAGCGTTCGAACGCTTTCTCCATTTGGATACCCATACTGATTGAATCCTGCGTACCGAACCGGCAAAATGTCGAGCCGACACATGTTTTAACCGTTCGCAGCGTTTTTCCGTAAGCATGGCCGGATGGCATATCGAGCTCTTCCCAAATTTTCGGCAGATCTTCCTTTTTCACGCCGAGCAGGTCAAGACGTTGACCTCCTGTAAATTTAACCATCGGCACGTCAAATTTCTCAGCGACCTCAGCAATCTTTTTCAGGTCGGCTGGTGACGTTACGCCGCCGTAAATACGAGGGACGACCGAATACGTACCATCCTTCTGAATATTTGCGTGGAAGCGTTCATTTGTGATACGGGATTCCTTCTCATCGACATATTCTTCCGGATACAGCATGCCGAGGTAGTAGTTAAGAGCAGGACGGCACTTCGAGCAGCCTTCCGGGTTGTGCCATTCAAGCACGTTCATTACCTCTTTGGTGCTCATGAGACGCATCCGCGTAATTTCTTCAACAATCTCGTCTCTGCTTAGCGTCGTACAGCCGCAAATGCCTTCCTTCACCGCTTCGCCTACGGAATCGCCTGCGTAAAGGTGCAGCAATCCTTCGACTTGAGGCTTACAGCCGCCACATGAAGCGGATGCTTTCGTGCATGCTTTGATGGAGCCGACCGTATTGCAGCCTTTATTCAAAATAGCATCGGCAATCGTTCCTTTCGAAACGCCGTTACAACCGCAAATGATCTCGTCATCCGCCATCGCCTCAAGCCGGTTTCCGCCGGAGGATTTACCGAGCAGATCGGATGAAATACCGAGCAGTATTTCTTTCTCGCGCCCGGCAACGGATTCACCGCTTTTAATAGTTGCGAATAATTCAGCGCCGTCAGTTGTATCTCCGAATAGTACCGCACCGACAAGCTTGCCGTCTTGAATAACGATCTTCTTATACGTGCCGGCCATATCGTCCTGAATCTTCAGCGAACGTGTGCCTGGAGCCTCATCAAACCGTCCTGCCGAGAAAACGTCAACGCCGGATACTTTTAGCTTCGTTGAGGTGACCGAACCTTGATAGCCTGCAGTCTCGACGCCAACCAGATGCTTTGCGAGTACTGCCCCTTGTTCATACAATGGAGCAACCAAGCCGTAAGCTATGCCCCGGTGCTCGGCACATTCACCAACGGCATAAACGCCAGGCACGCTCGTCTGCATAAAATCATCCACGATGATTCCGCGGTTTACTTCGATGCCGGATGCTTTCGCGAGCTCGATGTTCGGCTTAATGCCGACAGCCATGACAACCAAATCGCCATCGACTTCGCTGCCATCGGCGAAGACCAGCCCGGAAGCGCGTTTTTTGCCTTTAATGGATGCCGTACTCTTTTGAAGGAGAAATTGCATGCCTTGCGCTTCCAGCTCGCGCTGCAGCATCTTAGATGCGGCTTCGTCTAATTGCCGTTCCATCAAATAGTTGAAAATATGAACGACGTTTACTTCCATCCCCAGATGCAGAAGCCCTCTGGCTGCTTCAAGTCCGAGCAAGCCGCCGCCGATCACGACCGCCTTCTTATATTTTTTGGAGGCATCGATCATGATTTCACAATCGTTAATATCGCGGAATGCGATAACGCCTTCCTTGTCCGCGCCGGGAAGCGGCAGCATGAACGGGTTGGAGCCAGTTGCGATAATAACGGCATCGTAATTGACTTCAATGCCCAAATGCGAAGTAACCTTTTTGTTCTCCGTGTCAATTTTCGTTACCTTGTGGCCCGTGTGCAGCGTAATGTTATTTTCTTTGTACCAATCCCAGTCGTTAATGACGATTTCTTGCATATCTGCGCCGCCTGCCAAGACGGAGGAAAGCATAATGCGGTTATAGTTAGGGTGCGGCTCAGCGCCGAAAATGGTAATGTCATAGCTTTCAGGAGAAAGCTTAATAAGATGTTCAACTGCCCGAACCCCTGCCATACCGTTACCGATTAAAACTAATTTCTTCTTAGTTATAGTCATTGTATTTCTCTCCTCTCAATCTCTGCCTGCGCGAAAAATAATAAAAGCCTGCTCCGAATCATGGGAAAACGTACGTCTCCCATGAAAACGAAAGCAGGCTTCTTTGCCGCTACAAACAAATACACCGTTGTATTCGCGAATAATATAATGTTATTACATTAATAATACAACGGGCTTTAAACTCATGTCAATATACTTGACATGAAAAATCTTGGATATCGACAAAATTGCAATTTGTATGTTATATATAGTAACAAAAGTATCAGCTGGTGCTCGTGATTGCTAAAGTTGAATAGGAGGGAGCGCTTCAAAATGCGTTCTTTGTTAGTGGTCGATCATCCAATGACAGAGTCGGAACTTCAGTCGGAACAGCTTTCCAAAAAGCTTACGCCCAAATATATTCTGGAAGCTTACGGTTACCACGTCATCCGTGCAAACGAAGAGAAGAAGGCCGAGCTGCAAATGAGCAACGCAGACGCTCTCATCCTTCATCTGCCGCTCGATGCGGTTAAAGCCTGGGGAACAAAGCTTCTTAAGCAGAAGACAATTCCGTTACTTTGGTGGTGCAGTGCATCAACCGCTTCTTTATCTTTAGCTTTTTGCGAGGATGATGTGCCTGTCGATGGTATCCTAACTCCTTCCATGAGTGAGCAAGAGCTGCATTGGGCGCTGCATTTCGGCTCGAAGCAATGCTTCGAGAGACAGCAATGGCTCAATGAGCGCAAACAGCTGGAGGGCCGGTTAGAGGAACGGAAATGGATTGATATGGCAAAGGGGATCCTGTGCAAAATCAAAAATATTTCTGAAGCGGAAGCCTATGACGTACTTCGCAAGCAAGCAATGAATGAACGCAAGCGAATGGTTGACGTCGCAACGTCAATTGTCAAGGTATATCAAATCCTTCAGGATCAAAAATAAGGGGGCGTTGCGATGATTACGAATCTATTGAAGGAAGTCGCCCGGGGAAAACGGGGCGCTCGTGATTTGAACTATGAGGAGTCGCTGCAAGCGGCTGATTCCATCATTAATCTAAAAGCTACCCCCGCACAAATAGGAGCTTTTTTCATAGCTGAACGAATAAAAATGGAAAGCGTCGAAGAAATTGAAGCGTTCGTCTCGGTTTGCCGAAAACATGCATATCGTGTTCCGGTGCTGCAAGGTCTTGATTGCGCCGGCCCTTATGACGGACGGAAAAAAACGTTCTTTGCAACGTTTCCGACAGCATTCCTTCTCGCTTCCGCCGGGCTTCCGGTTACGCTGCACGGGACGGCGTCTCTTCCTCCGAAATGGGGAGTTACGCTGCAGGATTTGTTATATGAATCGGGGATAGACGCCGATCAGACTTCGCGTGATCAAATCATTCAGGCAGCCACAGAAACGGGTGTGCTGTATGTTCCTGCTGAACAATGGTGCCCGCCGCTAAAGGAATTGCGGTCGATCCGGGTGGAGCTGGCCATGCGTACGGTGCTTAACACGGCCGAGAAGCTAATTGATTATTCCCACTCTCCTTATTTAATATTTGGCGTTTATCATAATACTGTTTTTGAACGAATGGCCAAATTAACGACTAATTTACAATACAAAAAAGCGCTCATCGTTCAAGGAATGGAAGGCTCCGAGGATCTGTTCATTGAGCGTCCGACTCGAACGTATATTGTTGAGAATGGCGAATCCAGTCTTCACATTATTGATCCTGACACCTATGGCTTAGAAACGTCCGTGCCTGAAATGGATTGGACGCCCGCTGAGCAACTGCGTGTATCGGAATCGGTTTTGCAGGGAAGAGGGCATCTCGCTTTCGCCAATCAAGTGATCCTCAATGCGGCAGTAAGGCTGCGGCTGGCGGAGAAGGTTGACTCGGTCGAGGAAGGGTTATATACGTGCAAAGATTTGCTCGATAACGGTGCTGCGTGGGAGCTGTACCGCAAATGGCAAAACATGATGCGCAGCGAAAGTAAACTGCATTGTCGTAGTTAAAGTAATAGGAAAGGCTGTCGATCTTCGACAGCCTTTTGTGTGTTTTATTCCGTATTTAATGTAGAATAACTTGCACTTTTGAGACAGTCGATTCATTAGCAGTAGTATAAAAGATAACGGTAATAAGTGGCGCTATGTCCTCTATTTCTGTTTTTCCGGCTAAAATAGAGGAAAAATTTGGCGTTATTCTGCGTTTTAGGTGAGTAAGAG
>JBNJJW010000025.1:0-102996 GCA_051750645.1 Bacillota bacterium
CCGTTGGACCACAAAGGATGGGGAACAACATGAAGAAACAATTCAAATGGTATTGGATTACGACCCTCAGATTTTAAGTCATATTGAGTAACGCATTAAGCTCCCATGGAAGAACGCAATACTTCCATAATCTGTGGTGTCGCGTGAGCGGCATGAATGTTAACGGGTACGATAGTGGAGCATGCTGCCCCGGTGCAGATGCTCCATTTTCCACTCAACACAGGCAGGATAGCGGAATGATAGGTCCGTGTAAACATTGGGTACTGCTTGGATTGGTTTTATTGGTCATCTTTACTTTCATTACCCATTTAACAACAATCATACGCATTTAATGTACCAAGTCGAGTTCTTCATATCGTCGCAAGGTGATCGTGCTAACGCTAAGTTTCTTGGCAATCTGCTTCGGCGTATAACTGATTTCCATTGTTGATCACCTTTCCTTTAAGTTAAACCTTAAAACTTCTACAACAATATTAAACGAAATATTGGGTTTCTTGGCAAGGGTTCAAGGAATATGAAACGAAATCTTGCATGAATTTTGTATGATCAAATATGAGCGGATGGAAAGAAAAGAATACGAGGAGGAATGACATGGTGAAAAGGTGGCCTAAAGATACCATAGTGGCGGGTTATCGTCATACCGTCGGGCTTAAATTGGACGGCACAACAGCTGTGGGTGATAATAAATATGGCCAATGTGATGTAAGCGGCTGGCGCGATATTGTGGCGGTTGCGGCGGGTAATGCTCATACGGGTAATGCTCATACAATCGGGCTTAAATCGGACGGCACGGTGGCGGCTGTGGGTTGGAATAAGCATGACCAATGCGATGTAAGCGGCTGGCGCGATATTGTGGCGGTTGCGGCGGGTTGGCGTCGTAGCGTCGGGCTTAAATCGGATGGCACGGTGGTGGCTGTGGGTCGAAATAATGAAGGCCAATGTAATGTAAGCGGCTGGCGTGATATGGTGGCGGTAGCGGCGGGTGACTGGCATACCGTCGGGGTTAAATCGGACGGCACGACGACAATTGTGGGTAATAATCGGTATGGCCAATGCAATGTAAGCGGCTGGCGCGACATAGTGGCGGCAGCAGCGGGTTACCTTCATACCGTCGGGCTTAAATCGGACGGCACGGTAGCGGCTGTGGGTTGGAATAAGCGTGACCAATGCGATGTAAGCGGCTGGCGCGGTATTGTGGCGATAGCGGCGGGTAGTAATCATACCATCGGCCTTAAATCGGACGGCACGGTGGCGGCTGTGGGTTGGAATGAGCATGGCCAATGCAATGTAAGTGGCTGGCGCGATATTGTGGCGGTTGCGGCGGGTTGCGCTCATACTCTCGGCCTTAAATCGGACGGCACGGTGGTTGCTGTAGGTGATAATGAATATGGCCAATGCGATGTAAGCGGCTGGCGCGGCATCCAACTGCCCGGCAATTAGTTTTCAATATTAATAATACATATAATGAAAGCCATGTGCCGATTTCCCTCGCATGGCTTATATTTTGTATTAATAGCCAAATGTTTTTCAGTCCTTTTCATGTAACATAGATTCGTAAGCGTTAAATAGCCCCAACTTGCCATCAAAGTCACCGGGGTCAAGTTGAAGAGAGATAGAAAAGGCGCTGATGAAATGGCTAAACCGCAGAAGCCAGAAACAAAGCTTCAATTGGGAGAGCTTCAACCAATCCTAAAACAAAACCTGCAACCGGAACCTCGCATTATGTGAATATCTATGGGAAACGCAAGGCTAAGGCCTTTGTTCAGTAAGATGATTTGAAGAGCCGTATTCCTTAATTGGGCACGTCAGACTGTCTAACAATTTTTAAAAAAATCTTCGTTTTTTTGGCATGACAATGGATGATCTTTGTCGAATCTCTAAATCAAAATTATAATTACCTTGAAATCATCGACGTTGTCGACGAAAGTACCGAACTCTTAATTAAGCCGCAAAGGGGAAAGCAAAACAAAGTAGAAAGCGGATTTGATAAAGTGAACTTTGAATATGACGCCATAAACGATAGCTATATTTGCCCGTTGGGTTATGAATTACCTTTCAAATGGAATGGAAAACAAGATGGGAAAGAGTACAGGCGTTACACTTGCGAAGCCTTCGATATTTGCGGACAAAAGGAACTCTGCACGACTGCCAAAGGCGGAAGGTCGGTAACCAGGCTGAAGGACGAAGAAGTGATCGAACAGATTGCAGAAAATATGCGTAGTCAAAGAAAGATTTATAAGCAAAGAGCGGCAATTGATGAGCACCCCTTCGGGACGATAAAACGTCCCTGGGGCTATACATACTTTTTAACACGAGGATTGGCATCAGTAGGCACTGAAACCAATCTGATTTGTCTTGCCTATAATCTCAAGAGAATGATCAAAATAAAGGGCGTGAAGGAGCGCACACGTTTTTTCAGAGACCGAGTTCGTTCGAAATCTAATATGCACGACGTTTATTTCAGCAAAATTGCATAAACCTTCGTTTTTAAAGCGTACTCAGCAATCAGTTGTTAGACAGTCTGACGTACGGATCTGTGAGGGCTTGCAGGTCAAACCTACAAAATGGTAGGCCTGCATTCTACTCGACTAGAAACACCAACATCAAAGTAATAAAATTAGAAAAAAGATTAAGAAAGTTTCTCTTTTTTGAAAAAATATAACACGTTTATCATAAGAAGGGTAAGTTCAACACTTTATGTTATGGGGCACATTAAGGAGGTGTTAACACTCCTCAGTTGTTAAAGGGACTTTTATCATTGAGTCTAGACTCGGCAGGGGAGAATACAACGACTCGTTCTTTACTACATCTATAATAAGAGTCTAGGGATTCCACTGGAATAAAGTATTTCAGGCGAAAAACCATAATCATATTAACAAGGTGGGATATCGAAATGGCTGAAATATTACCAGAAGTTGTTAATAGTTCTATGAGAAAGTTATGTGAATCGCTACAAATCCGGATACCGGATACCGTAGAATCCGTTTATGTTTATGGCTCGACTGCTCTCAATGCTTTTATTGAGGGCTCGAGTGATATAGACTTTCTCGTATTCGTTAATCGAACGTTAACGCCATCTGACATCCGATTGATTATGGAAGCGCACGAGGATGTTGAACCAGCGCTTTCTGGAATAGATATTATGGGCGCCTATATCCGACGAGAGGATGCGGGAAAGTCCGTCGGAGAGATCTCACCCGTTCCCACATATTTCGATAAAAAAATGCAACTTGATGGAACTGGGGATTTAAATCCGGTCACATGGTGGATCCTTCAGAGACACGGCATCTGTGTGTATGGTCATCACATGTCCTTCAATTATGAAATATCATCTGATGAACTCATCAAATACGTTATTGAAAATATGAATTCATATTGGTCCGGTTGGATTGACCGGTTGGAGCAAAAACTTAATTCGACGGGTGTTACGGAGCATACAGTGCCATTGGAACAGCTAGACATTGCAGTTGAATGGTGCACCCTCGGCATGTTGCGGCAATTTTATACAATTCGAGAGCATGACGTGACCAGCAAAATTGGTGCCGGAGAGTATGGCCTTAAACAATTACCCGAACGTTGGCATGGACTTATCCGCGAGGCAATCGCGATCAAGCGTCGAGAGAATTCAAGAGTATATGCTTCACAATTGAAACGGCTGCATGACCTAATCGAACTGCTTCGCCTGATTCATACGGAAAGTAACATGTTTCTACAAAAACAAAACTAGGGCAGGATAGTTCAGTAAACACTCTGTTTGCTCTTGTTTAAAATTACAAATATTGCACTATTTTCTCCATTCAATGGGGTGTATTATCGCGAACACTCTCGAGTCGCAGGGATGGAGCGAGTTATCCTTTTATCGTCATTCATAAGACATCAGGACAAGTTGCTGGCTCTACACGTTTTGGTAACATGGTATTTCAAAGTAAAAGACTTGAAATAGGTTTGACGTGGTACGGAGAGGTGTATAGAGGAACCTAAGGCTACAAAATATGAATTGTTGACTTTTGCTTTCGAGAAATTAAACTTTAATCGTATCGAATTCAGTGTAGATACCGATAATCTGAGTCCCAGAAGGATTATATAAACGCGAATGGTGAGCCGAGCGACGACGTATATTTTAGTGCAGCCTTCTCCGGGCAATATTACGATCTAAACGCTTCGCTGCACTTTGTTGCGTTGATCTTCCAAAAAGTGAACAATGGGTTCGGCATTTTCACGCGATCGCTGGTTATAATAGTATTAACATAGCACATAGGAGGCAACTCATGGCTTACGAAAACAAAGTGACGATCAAAGTGAACGACAACGGATCGCTTCGGGTGACGGGGCCGGTCGAGCTGGTGGACGCAGAAGGCAACCCTTTCGAGCACAAAGAAACGTTCTCGCTGTGCCGGTGCGGTGGATCGGGCAACAAGCCGTTCTGCGATGGCACGCACAAGTCGATTGGCTTCGAAAGTGCACCGAGAGCGAAGAAGGAGTAAGTCTAGGCAATCGGGAACCCGGTCTCGCAACGAGGCCGGGTTGTTTGCAATTCATGTTATTAATCGGGCAGGATAGTTGAAACGGTTGACACGATAATAACCGACACTTTTACAACCTGTGGTTGTATTTTTATCAACTTTGATTACGTTGCTTCTCACCAACTCATATGCAATGATTTAATTAATAATGCAGAGGTGGTGTGTGGCTTTATGTTAGATACAAATAAATTTAATGAACGCATAAGAGCTCTTCGACTTGAACGGGATTTGACCCAGCAGGAGTTAGGGAATTTATTGGGGGTTACAGCACAAGCCGTTTCCAAATGGGAAACTGGACTGGCAACACCTGACATAACCTTGCTGCCGAAAATCTCCACGTTGTTTAAATGTTCAATTGATTCATTATTTTATGGTACCGAGACAATTGATGCACAAGACAAAAAGAAAACCATGATGAGGGTTGATTTCTCAGAAGCCAAAATTGAAAGTTCTGATTTACGAGGTATAGTCATGCGTGATGTTAACCTCGCTGGTGGTGAAATATTTGAGAGTCGTTTAAACAATATGCGAATTCATCATGGAGGCATGGCTAATCTCTCCTTGAGGCACCTTGATCTTGACGGCCTTTCTATTGGATTTAGTCAAATGAATGGAGCGGTCATTCATGATTTAGGGGGGCATACGGTACCCATTCGCTTTTCTGAAAATGATTTTAAATCGAGCGTGATTGATCGTTGCGATTTAGCAGGAGTCGAGATAATTGATTGTAATTTATCAGGGATAAAAATAAAGGGTTCAACACTTAAAGATAGTTGGTTACTCCAGCCCGAAACGTATGAACCAGTTTGCATAGAAGATGTAAACTTACGCGATAGTGTGATCAAAAATTGTGATTTATCGGGTTTGAACATACAAGAATGTCAGATTGATGGGTTAATGATCAATGGAATACCAATTGAACTGTTGTTGGATACATCTAAACGGAGTAAGTAATTATTACCCGTAAGATATGTCTTTTGCTAAATTATTCGGGCATTAACTTTCACCACTCAAATAGCTACTCCCATAAATCGCTACCTATTCGCTCCTTTTCATCGGATTTTTAATATTGGCAGTCTATATGCTTTCTTCGCAGAAAATTGGGGGCATGATATATTCGTCAAAAATCTTGAGGAAGAAATAAGATAGCTCAAAGACTGGGTTAAAACTTACAAGATATTTTGAATACTATAGCTGCATTATTGAAGTTAACGAAGAACGATATTAAATAGAATTCTATAAAGAAGTATAAAGAAGCCATTCATTGTTCGGAAGGCTTTCTGTTTCCCCAAAAACAAACGAAGATAACTCTTTGCATATAAATACGTTTAGACGTATAATTATGCATTATGTGTACGGAGGTAGATGCTATGAAAGTATTTGTAGATGGCCAGTACGGGACGACGGGCCTAAAAATACATGAAAGACTTAACCAACGAAACGATGTGGAACTTCTATCGATTTCGGAGGAGCACAAAAAGGATATCGAGATCCGAATAAAGTTAATGAATGAAGCAGATATTGTATTCTTGTGTCTACCAGACCAGGCTGCTCGAGAGGCCCTAACACTCATTATGAATCCTAATACCCGGGTTATTGATAGCAGTACGGCTTTTCGTACCAATGATGCGTGGGCCTATGGCTTGCCAGAATTATCGGCTTTACAAAGGGGCGAGATAGCGGGCGCTGCTCGTTTGTCAGTGCCAGGTTGCCACGCTACTGCATTTGTGCTTGCGATTAATCCACTTGTCCAAAGGGGAATACTTCCACGTGGTTATCCGGTTTGTTGCCACTCATTAACGGGTTATAGTGGTGGGGGCAAGGCATTAATTGAACAATACGAGACAGGCAGTTTTAGCGATGAAAACGACAGCCAATGGCACCCACAACACTATAGTTTAAACCTGGATCATAAGCATTTACCTGAAATGAAGAAATTTACGGATCTTGAGTTCCAGCCTGTATTCCTTCCGACTGTTTGCAGTTTTTACAATGGTATGGTTGTAACGGTTCCTTTGGTTACTCGTATGCTTATTAATCAACCTAGCCTTCAGGAAATTCATGCTGTCCTCACAGATTATTATCGAGGAGAAACGTTCGTAAGAGTCATCCCGCTTGATGATACTAAGGGAATCTCCCAATATACTCTTGATCCGACACTATGCAACGGAACCAATTATTCTGAGATTTTTGTCCTAGGGAATGACGATCAAGTTCTTGTCGCATGCAGACTGGACAACCTCGGGAAGGGCTCATCGGGAGCAGCAATTCAATGTATGAACCTAATGTTGGGACTTGATGAGGGATTGGGGCTTATCTTGTAAAACTTGCCGTTACATACAGTACGGAGAACCGTAGCACAGAGGAAACTACGTCAATACGATAACGGCAGTTGAATAAACAGGGAGCAGGCCGCGGCAGCTGCTCCCTGTTTTTATTGAACTAGAGGGCATTTTTGCGTAACTTAGCTGTGCAATAAACGTATACGAACTGGGAAGGCATCGTTTAATCGACCCTGAAGAATGAAAAGGCTAAAGCTACCCGGGGAGGAGATAACATCATTGAAACCAATAATACAACTACTGCATTTTGGCTATCATCAGGCGATGAGCTGCATATTTCCTATTGCGATCTTTGGGACGTTAGCTCTTTCTAGCGTTATAGAGGTGCCTTTCATTTACCGTTATGATGCCATTCTTTTTATACTGCTTACAGTGCAGTACCTCATGTACCGCAGTGGATTAGAGACACGCGATGAAATTAAAGTTATCTGTATATTTCACTGTATTGGTTTGTTGCTGGAAATATATAAGGTAAGGATGGGATCATGGTCATACCCTGAGCCCGGGCTTACGAAGTTACTCGGTGTACCACTCTATAGTGGATTTATGTATGCAAGTGTCGCAAGCTTTATGTGTCAGGTATGGCGTAGACTGAAGATGGATATGACCGGCTGGCCGGGGCTTACGTCTGCGGGATTACTAGGAGGAGCCATCTATCTGAACTTTTTCACACATCATTTCATTCCTGATTTTCGTTGGTGGCTGACGGCGCTTGTGCTCATTGTCTTTTGGAAAACATGGATCATATATCGGGTACGGACCATTACTTATCGAATGCCCTTGACACTGGCTTTTTTCATAGTAGGTTTTTTCATCTGGTTAGCCGAAAATATAGCTACATTTTTTAATGCTTGGAAATATCCTGACCAGTATCAAGCCTGGCAACTGGTCAGCTTCAGTAAGATCAGTTCGTGGTTTCTTCTGGTAATCATTAGTGTCATTATTGTTGCCCAGCTTAAACATGTTAAAGCTAGCCGGAAAACGCGATGATCAAGAGAAGTTGAAGCTGCTCGGAACCATTAAGGATAATATGAAACCGGGAGCTCCATTCGTACTCGTTAGCGCGTACAGAGACGTGAATGCCGAAATTCAAGACCGATTAAACGTATTGAAAAGTCTGAAAGTCAAATCGAACGATTATTGGCAGAATCCGGCTTTATGAAGATAACCTGGTTAAGGAGCAGTTTGCCGCGGCAGCTGCTCCTTATTTCATTAAGATAAATGGCAGATTTGCTTATAACTGTTTTGTACCAATCACGAAGAAGAAGTTAATGGTAAGATAATAGTATTGATTTAATGCCAGTGCCTATTGAGGTCGATGATTTTGAGTTGCGTGCAGTATATTATCCACCCTTAGGCAAGATGAAATGGCCTTTATGAATATCATCCAGGAGGATCAGTATGAACAATTATTCGTGGGATGGTTTAAAAGTAAGGTTACGACCGGTTCTGCCATCAGACTGGGACAAGTTTCATAATAATGATTTGGATTCGGTTAACGCCAGACTGTGTGATGTAATACATTTTCCGAGGTCAGAAGAAGGAACAAGGCAGTGGGCAGAGCACCAAGCTTCTAACACTTCTAATGGGGATAATGTATTCTTGGCAATTGAAACTTTTGATGGAACGCTCGTCGGAAGTATAAGCACAAATAGTTGTAACTCTCGACATGGGACATTCAAATATGGGGTTTCGATATTTCGAGATCATTGGCGTAATGGCTATGCCTCAGATGCCATAAAAATAATACTACAATATTATTTCGAAGAATTGCGTTATCGGAAAGTTAATGCACATGTCTATGCATTTAATGATGGATCTGCAGCACTGCAGGAGCATCTTGGCTTCGTCCAGGAGGGAAGAATTAGAGACATGGTTTTTACAAAGGGCCAGTACTATGACGAATATATTTATGGCCTAACTAAAAAAGAATTTGAGCAATTATATAATATACTAATAGAAATATAGGCTGAACCATATTCGAATAAGAAAAATTGAATGCAATGAAATCGTACAAGTATCGCAAATTCTTGAAGAGGCAGCCCGATGGTTGAAAAGCAAAGGTCACAGGTATTTTTAATAGTTACAATATAGAAGATATTTACATAGGGTTTATAGGTGATGAAGCTGTTGATACAATGATTCTCCAAGAGAACGATCCATTATTTTGGCCAAATGTGGATTTGAAACAATCACTATTCTTGCATAAACTTGCTGTAAAAAGAGTGTACGCTAAACGTGGGATATCAAGTAATATGATCGGCTGGGCAAAAGAGTTAGGAAATACCATGAAAAAAAGTTATATACGGTTGGATTGTGCCTCCAACCGCCCTCACTTATGTGAATTCTACGAAGAAAATGGGTTTGTTAAAGTAATGGAGCAATTGATTCTGAATAAATATCCCACATCATTTTACGAATATAAGATAGTTTGAATGCTGAGCTAAACGGCTACATAGTTGGAACATAAGCGATGGAGCCAATCCATCGCTTCGTTGTGCTAACTGGCAGTATAGTTAGAATCATAAATACCCAAAATGTTATGCTCTATTGTTTATGACTTCAACACATGGGAAAAAATATTGAGCTAAATAAACCTAATTATCAGAGCAAATTAAGGTTCTATAAACACAATAATATTATTGATTAAAAATACAATCGGTACCATCTGCGTTTGCAACACAGGAAACTTTAAGCTTGTATAAACAATTCAATCCAATAAATCCTTAAATTTAATTGAGGAAGACGTTAATTTCACTCAGGACAATTTGATTCTGGATGTTCCCAAACAACCCATAAATAAAGATTCAATAGACGTAATAGAAAATTCAGAAAATTGGAGTTGGGATTCTATGGTGTTTGACTCCACTGGTCAACTTTTCATTTTAGTTAATAGGTATGAAATAATCTTAGAGGATGTACTCCGTCATGCTTTCGCTTCCCATGCTGTTCAGAACGAATGGATCCCAATCGACATTGTAAAGATTATATACCCGGCTTGCCGGTAAACTTCGACGTCAGTCCGCTTGAGATGCTCTACCTCAAAGCTGGTTCCTTAGTAATCATTTTCCGGTGACGGTGGAAATAAGAATAGAACCAAGGTAGCCCTAGACTCGGTCTGCCGGGGTTTACCACACCGTGGCTCCCGCTTCCATAGGCACGTGTACCGCAAACCGGCATATAGTATAGAGGCATCAAGTCAGGCGCTTACAAGGCGAAGCGCAATTTTTCGCGAAAATGAGGTGGGATGATGTCAAACGGCGGTGTAGCGTATTTCTCGGCAGAGTTTGGACTTGACGAATCTTTACCGATTTACTCGGGTGGCCTTGGCATATTGGCAGGCGACCATATCAAGGCGGCCGCAGACATGAATGTTCCGCTTACGGGCGTAGGCATATTTTACAGTAACGGTTACTTTCAGCAGCGTATCAACGAGGGCGGCTCGCAGCAGCATCTGTATCCCAATATCGACCCAGAGGCGAGTTCCTATCCGGTTCGTCTCGTGCGGGATGACGAAGGGCGGCCTCTCATCGTCGACGTTATGTTGGGCGGCAGGCAGGTGTATGTGAAAGTGTGGTCCGTGCAGGTGGGCTCGGTCACGCTGTACCTGCTCAATACCGACGTTGAATCGAATAGCGACGCGGACCGCCGCTTGACCGACACGCTCTATCCGAGCGAACAAGACGTCCGTATAAGCCAGGAGATGATCCTCGGCATCGGTGGTGCGAGACTGCTTGGTACGCTGGGCATCCGGCCGGACGTCTGGCATATGAACGAAGGGCACCCAGCGTTCCTGACGCTCGAGCGCATCCGCATGCTGTCCGCCGAAGGAGTGCTGTTCGAGACGGCACTCGAAGCGGTCAAGGCGAGCACCGTATTCACGACGCACACACCGGTTCCGGCCGGGCATGACGTCTTCTCCATCGACATGATGGACCGTTATTTCGGCGACTATTACTGGCAACTCGGGACGGACAGGGAGCGGGTGCTGTCGCTCGGCCGAGTGGGCGACGCGTTCAATATGACACGGCTTGCCGTCAGCACGTCGTCGAAGGTGAACGGGGTGAGCAAGCTGCATGGCGAGGTGACTAAGGACATGTTCCACCGGTGGATGCCGCATATTCCGAGACAGGACATTCCAGTCGATTCGGTCACGAACGGTATCCATATCGGGACGTGGCTGGCCACCGGCATGAAGGAGCTGTTCGACCGGCACCTCCCGTCCGACTGGGCCGTCCGCACTGCGGAACCGGACGTATGGGCTGCTGTTCGGGATATCCCACTCATAAAGCTGTGGGAGGAGCATCAGCGGGCGAAATCTGAGATGGTCCGGGAGTTGGGCCTGCCGCTTGCCTCCTCCGGTGGAGGGCCGTTGATCGTCGGCTTCGCCAGGCGGTTTGCGACTTATAAGCGGGCGCTGCTCATCTTCCGTGACCTGGAGAGGCTCGCGCACATTCTGGGCGATCCTCAGCGCCCCGTGTGCCTAGTTTTCGCCGGAAAGGCGCATCCCGCTGACGGACCGGGACAGGAACTGATCCGCAGAATAGTGGAGCTATCCCGGGAGGAAAGGTTCAAGGGCTGCGTTTACATCGTGGAGAACTATGCGATGGATAAGGCGAAGAAGCTGGTCCAAGGCGTCGACGTTTGGCTCAACACGCCCGTGAAGCCGATGGAAGCGAGCGGCACAAGTGGGCAAAAGGCGGCCATGAACGGCGTGCTCAACTGTAGCGTACTGGACGGCTGGTGGGTGGAAGGCTACAACGGGCAGAACGGCTGGGCCATCGAAGGCGCGACTGACGGCGATCCCGAGCACCAGGCGCAACAGGACAGCGAAGCGCTTTACCGGCTGCTCGAGGAAGAGATTATTCCGCTGTTCTACAAGCGGGGTGATCGCGAGGTCCCGACGGAATGGGTCAACCTGATGAAAGAGTCGATCTGCTCAATAGCGCCCGTCTTCAACACCCACAGAATGGTAAGCGATTACTGGCACAAGTTGTATGTCCCCGCGACCGTAAGGGGGAAGCGGTTCGCCGCTGACAACTTTGAGGTCGCATCAAGGGTTGCCGCCTATAAGCAATTCATCCGTGACAACTGGTCCGGCGTCCGCGTCAGGAAAGCGGACATTCTTGCCGACCATAGCAGCAGGATCGGGCTGAACAAGACGGCCTTCCGTGCCGAAATTCAACTCGGCGCCATCTGGCACAAGGACGTCCGCGTGGAGGCGGTCGGCTCCGACGGCCGTCATGGCATCTGGAAGGCGAAGCTGGAGCCGGTACAGCAGCAGGCCAAGGGACTGTACGTCTACGAGGGCGCTTCACCCGACGTCTCAATAAACATCTGGAAGGCTAATGTGAACGTGCGGGTCACGCCGATCAGCCCAGATTTCACGACCGATTTCGAGATGGAGCTGGCCGCTTGGGGATAACGGAAGAACAGCATATAAGACGGCGGAGCCTTGAAGGACTCCGTCGTCTTGCATTTGTTTGCGGAAAGCTGACCCGGCTGCACAGCCTGAAGACGGCGGATTGATGATTGATGGTGTTGCAGTTATTAAGGCTAATACAGGAGAATTTGTCCAAATGGTCTTTCCATTAGATGGAGTCATTACTGAACTCCCAAAGTAATAGTCTCACCATTGAAGAAACGGAGAACGAAAGCGCAATAAATCCACCACGAGGCTTCCGTGAATGGCGACATAAAATTCAATCCAGTATATTATGCTGAGTTAGATGAAGTCGTGGAATTTATGGAAAATGATGAAACAGAAAAAATTCTACTCTGGGATTTATGAGAGGATATTGGTTACATGGATGAGGTTGATAAAGAGGTAATTACTTGGTGCAAATCAACATCTCATTGAGTTAACCGAGAACGAGAGCGTAGCGATGGATCCGATCCGTCGCTTTTTCAATGTACTAAGCAGATCTCTCAATTAGAGAATCTCATTCGAACTATCGTTAAGACAATCGGTCTCATAGCTGTTATCATCATTGGTATAAAGTTAATACTAGAGGCGTTTAGGGAATTAAAGAGTAAGTAGGCATTCAATTAAAATAACGGAAAATGAGAGCTCAATAAATTATACAACGAGGCTGCCAAGGGATCGATCGGCAGCCTCGTTACGTTTGTTTGGAGTTTACGATATAACGAAGTTAATTATTTTGCTTGGGCAAGTTATTGATGAGTATCACAAATTGGTAACTGAGCAAGCCCGGCCCCCTTGTATCAATCTTTTTTGGAATGGAAATCAGGGGCTTTGCCTTTTTTCGAACTAACGGAGCTAATCCACGTATTCCATAAAAAGAATCAGGAGATCTACAAGGACTTCACGTACACAGATAATAAAGACCTCCTTCTACTTGCCAAAATGAATTTGGGCCGATTAACTGAGGAGGATATTATTGATAATAAGTGGCTACTGGAACGGTGGGGGTTTGAAGAGGAAAACTAAATTATAATAAAGAATGGCCTCCGTCGGACCAACATAAACGTTAGATTCAGGGGAACAGATAGCGAGCTCTGCTCCCTGGTTTCATTAAGGGCAGGATAGTTGGGAGGAGACCATCCGCAAATGCGGATGGTCTTCTTAATAATCCATGGATGTATTAATTTTTCGACTAAGCCTAGAGAAACTTTATTTAAGTATTGCTCGTTTATAATTACGTTCAAAAATCTTGAATGGAGTGAATAGAATTGAGTAAATTGTTGATAATCATCTCCGCCATTGCCTTCGTGTTGGCTGGGTGCTCAGGAGATCCAATGGTTGACGGGCAAAACATCGTAAGAAAGGCCCAGATTGGGCCGAAGGCGGAAGTGGTCGAGGACGATTTTGTGTATCGACTTGTATCGGAGAAATCCGTTTACGCCGAAGGTGAGAGAGTGGAGCTTTATGCGGAATTGGAATACGTGGGCGAAGAGCAAGAAATCGAAATCGCGCACGCCGCTTCTCCGTTTTCTTTTCCGATGAAAGAGAAAACGAGAGGGTTTGAGATCGGATATATGATGGAACTACCTCGTATCGTTACCACTTTAAAAAAGGGAGTGCCCCTAAGGGAGCAGTATAAAGGCGGTGGCGGATATGGATCGCAAGATCCGAAGGATTACGTTGATTTCATTAAAGCGGTGGCGGAGGCGTCCCGAAAAGGCTCTCTCCCGTCAGGTGAATACGAGGTAGCTGGGGGAGCTGAATTTGAACCACTATCTGGATCGATAAAGAATGAGGATATACACATGAATGCGAAAATCGAGTTTATAGTGGGACTAAAAATAACGAATGATTAGAGGTTGAGTTTATAGCTGCAGCAATGTCTCTTTTTATGTGTTTTAAGGAAGGGATGGTTTTTTTGTCAAAAAAATTGAAAATCATTTTTTTCTTCTCCATTACTACGATATTAATCGCGAAATTAATTATGAGCATCGGACTAAAAGACGATATACAAGGAATTGAAAAAGCTGCTTTTATCAATAAGTTTCAGGGACTTTGGGTAAATGCAAGTGAAAAGGATATATACTTAAGTTTAGGTGATGGGATAGAACATATTGGTGTCATTAAAGGTCAACTGTTGACCAAAGCGGAATATGAGGTAGCAGAAGTAAACCTAATCGAACAACACATCATAATACACGGGTTTAGTAAGGAAATTTCATACGATGAAGAAACAAAAAGTGAAGAATTTTTAAGTAAACTATATTTGATTGATGATGATGAAAAGCTTATTTATGTACATGATTATCAGAACAAGAAAGTTGAAAGTACATGGACTAGGTAAAGATGATTCCAAAAGGCGGTTGAACATTATTAGATGTAGTCAATCGGCAGCAAGGGAGTTGATATCCTTCGGACATCAAAGTACCATATATGAATGGATTATCTTTCATGCTCTGTGGTGCAGCATAAGAGATGCATGGATAACGATAGCCTAATAAAGAAACTGAGGCAGCTGGCCCGAACGAAACGGCTGCCTTTTCCACGCTAACGGGCAGTTAACTTACATTAAGTAGTGTGCATTGGGAAGGAAAATATTGGTTCATAGCGAATACAGTTACTTTAGAAATGATCACAAACGTTGAGTGTAGGAGGAGTTGGAATATGCAAGTAAACGAAGATATCAAAATGGAGCAAAAACTGCAAGACATTACTGGCATGACTTGTATTTACGTTCCAGTGAGTGACGTCTACGAGTCTGTTAAATGGTATCAGAAAAATTTAGGATGCCATCCAGCAAACAATCATAGTGTTGAGCCTGGGATGAAAATGTCGATCTTGAGGTTTCTTGATGCAAACGGAAACCCCCAAGACGCTGCTACTGGGTCTATTCCTGCTTTGTTCCTTCACGAGTCGGGGGAAGAAGGCGGTCGATTAGGCTTTTCATGGACTTTGGACGAAGGTAAACGTCACGCCGTTGGGTGTTTCGTAACTCCACGTATCCAAGAACTTTTCGAACGTTTTAAGGAAAACGGAGTAAACATCGTAGGTGAAATTCGGCAAACTTGTGGTCCAAACTTACTGTTCTCTGATCCTGACGGTAATTTGTGGGAGATTTGGCAACCTTAATGAATGGCTAACGGGTACCGAGGGAGTTGATTGACGGTTGCTTCGGCAACCGTTTTTTTATGCTCCATGCTGGCCATAAATCGCTTCCGTATGCGATTGCGGCCAATGCGGAGTATGCAGTGTGCTTATATCGTGCTCAGAGAGAGGGTGAACGCATTGCATCGACGTCACCACCCACAAGATCTCGTAAATGAGCCACGTCGCCATTTTCTGTTACCTCCGATTATTTTTGGAAAAATGTACTATGCAACTTTCACAGGCGGCTTACGTCTGTTAAGGAAACAAGATGGTTGTTATCGTGGGGGAGTCGTTTCGGTATGGGGAAAAGGTTAATCTATTCGGCTGTGCTCGCGGTATTAATGGCGGGATCAGCGGTTGGCGTCTATTCAGGCGCTTCGCCGAAAGAAAGCATTATGGCGACGGAGGTGGCGTCGGAGGACAGCTTCGACGTACAACGCGATATTTATAGGTTGGAGGAGCTGATCCGCAAGCATTTTCCGGACAAGCGGATTTACAAGTCCTACAAGGGACCCTCACTTGAGGAGTACGGCGTTTTTTACATCGATAACGACAACAACCGGTACGTTTTTCTCAGCGACAAGGACGACGCTAAGGCGGGTCACTTCAAACGGGATTTGGAGAGGAAGCTTGGCGGACATATCGAGATCAAGGATTCGAAATACCCATATTTGAAACTACGTGGCATCCAGGACGAAATAGTGAAAAATTACGATTCCATCTCTGTCGGCGCTGACGTGATTGGGCAGGTCGTCAAAGTGCAAGGCGATTGGACCGAAGCCGAGAAAAAAGAAGTGCTGCGCAAGTACGGAGACGCGGTCTCGGTGGAAATCTATGATCCCGGGGCTATAGCGCCGGATGGTGACAGCCATATCCCGAATTTGCCGGAGCCGGTACAACAAGTCGGAGGACCGAATGACAAAGTGTTTTGGCCTCCAAACACAAATCGCTTCCTGGACGAGGCCGCATCGGCGGCGCTCGAAGACGAAGTGTATACGAAGATCGGTTTCCCTCGTTTCGATGGGAAGCTTCTCGATAAGTATGGCCTGTATACTAAGCTTGAAAGCGAGGATTTGCCTCTGCCGGAAGGGGATCTCGTCTTTGGCATCAACAGGCTGCCGAAAGGGATGAAAACGAGGATCAGCGTGACGGAGCTCAATAAATCGTTGAAACCGGTACACGATATTTCGAACGCGACGTTCGAGAACGCGCACGGAATGAGGGTTGAATTCCCCGATCGCAGGAACGTCATGTACGGGCTCAGACTCGAACTACTGAACGATGCCGGAGACGTCGTGGATGGGAAAGTAACGGTTTACGCCTTCTCAACGGACGAGATCAACGCCATAATGGAGGCTGACAAGCCAACATATCGGCAAGCTGACACTCTGAAGATCAAGCTGACCAACTGGGGGCCGACAGCGCTTGAATTCGGGTCGTGGTTCGGCGTACAGAAGTGGGATTCGGGTCGTTGGAAGTGGTTGAACGGAGGGCAAGCGTTTACGGATGAGCTTAGGGGAGTCGGTCCGGGCGGGGTTTACGAAGACGATTTTTCTATCGAATCATTAAGCCTCGAGCCCGGCAAATACCGATTCGTGAAATCGTTCGGCTCCGCGAACGGTGATGCTAGCGCTGCCCTCGCCGCCTCGTTCGAAATCATTCCCTGAGCGAGTACAGACTTGGTTTGATTGCAATTTCCACTACTAGATTCAAGGAGAACAGCCAGAGATCGGATTTGATTTAGCTAAAGAACACTGGGGAAAAGGAATAATGCAAGAAGCATTGAACCCTGTAATGGAATTTGGCTTCACGCATATGGGCTTAGAGATAATTGAAGCTACTGTTGAACAAGAAAATGATCGTTCAATTAACTTGCTTGAAAAACTTAACTTCGAAAGGGAACCTGAATTAAGAGATCAGTTGATATATTTCTTCTTAAGTCAAGAACGTTCGGAGACATAGCTATCACGTTTCTGAATTGTAGCTTGTTAACGGGTACATTACTATATAAAAAAGGCTGCCGGCATCATCGGTGGCCTATTGAACTATCTGGCAGTTTAACGCAATCCTTTTATGGTATGATGTGGAAGGAGCACCAGCTGGAAAGTGGGGATTTAATGATGAAATTTCAGTTAGTTGATGTAAATGGAGTTCCTGTTATCTCTTTACCAGCTGGATATGATTTATTGGAGGCGTTCATAGGGACCAACCTCCAAGATATAAATGAAGACGGACACTGGCTAATTGATACAATTAATGAGGTATTGGACGATAAAGTGGAAAGCGCAACCCTGGGAGATGTGAAATATTTCATAATCCAACTCGATAAAAATAATGTAAAAATTATCGATCCATATTCTGAAGATGAATCTTATTGCGAACTGTTAACCTCAGTGTTTAAAGACATCATTGTTAACTGGCTTAAGCAAAAGGACAGGTACTACGCAGAGTTGCGCTAACGAGAGACGATAGTCCAGACATGATACGATGGCCGCCGGTCAGATAGATCGGTTGCCGTCGTTGCGCTAACTGGCAGATTAACGAAAAAGGAGGAAGATACATGTTTGGGTTTAAAAAAGAGAAAAAATATAAAATACCTGCAAATAGAATACAAAAGCTGATTGCTTCTAATGAGGGTTGTATTGCAACTGTTACGATTATATATATCAGAATATGCTTAAAAGTTTTCAATATTTTCCCTCCCAAAACTCATGTTTAAATACTGAAAAAGTTGAATATCAGGTCGATGATGAAAAAAATGTATTAGTAAAGAAGAAGGATGTTGACCATGCAGTTATGAGTTGTTCGTGAATTTAATCTTGAAAAATCAACATTGATTACGCCCCCATGGAAGAACGCAATTACTTCCATAATCTGTGGTGTCGCGTGAGCGGCATGGATGGCTAACAGGTACGATATATAGAAAAGGAGATGGAACCAATCCATCGCTTTGTTGTGCTAAATGGCAGGATAGTTATAAAAATGGTAATATAACTGGAGCAGGGTATTCGTTAGACGTTTCATACTCTTCTAAGAATAATAGCTTCCAATGCACAAGCGGCGGTAGGACAGCGACATAGGATGTGGTTTTATATGAATAAAACAAAGTTAATTGTTATCCTGCTACTGGTATCTGGATTGTTATTTTACACGTTAGCGTCATTGTTTAAGACAGATGAACCTGTGTCAGACATGTTACTATCATTGATAGTTGTAACCCTTTTTTATAAAGTCTTTTTTAAAGATAAAAAAGAGTGAGTGCTGCCTTCCACGTTTCCAAGCTAGAAAAGTCTTTATAAATATTTTAAATGTCCTAAAAAGCAAAAGGATCCGCCAAGGCGGATCCTTTTGCTTATCTTTACAAAAAAACGGTTATTGTACAGATGTACTGCTGGGCGTTAAGCTAACTGGCAGTTTAGTTGAATAAGAAACGTGTAAAAATGAAAAAACATATAAGTTATTATTAAATTACTATTGTATTGATCCAAGGAGGATTATTGCAGCTTTTTTTATTGAAACACAGTTAATATTTCTATAATGGTTCAAACTACTATTATGTGACATTAACTTGTTAAGGTTGCATGATACGGATTAGACGAACTATCCGAACGCAACGAGCAGACGTTGTATGAACTTACGGTACGTCTCATTACGAAGCACGACCTGGCCATTTCGCGACAGGCGATCGCTAAACATCTTTCTATATTGGAAGATGCAGGGCTCATCGAATCAGAAAAAAAGGGGAAATTTCGAGTGGTTATTTTCAATAACGAACCACTGAAAAATTTGCTGAAAGGATGGGTAGATAGTTAAATGTGAAGGGCTGCCGCTTTGTAGCCCTTCACTACGCTCCCATGGAAGAACGCAATTACTTCCATAATCTGTTTACTCTTCCCATATATTCGGATTGGCTTAGCGCCGGAGACTTTGAGGAAACATTTTGAATAAAAAAGTGCGATCTTAAACAATATCTGCGGATAACTTTTGTCCGATTGTTGTCAGCAGTCCATCCATGCTTGTCACGTTTTTCTCTTGCCTATATTCAATCAAGCCTTGCTCGCCTTGTTTCGTCGCCCAGTTCTGCAGGGTATCCCGCTCTCCTTCATAGGTATAAAAGGGAATGCTGTAGCCGCATGATGCTTTGACCTCATGAACATGGATGACGAAAATTTGCCGAGCTCCAGGCAGCAGAGTAAAATGAGGAGATAGCTTCTCCCACTCCGGTGTCCCTGGCAAAACAACATGCCCCTTCCCGTACAGGCGCAGAATCATAGGAGGTCCTTCCACAGCAGTGAACATCAACGTAATTCGTCCATTTTCCTCAAGATGCGCACTTGTCTCATTACCGCTCCCGGTTAAGTCCAGATATGCCACTTCATTCGATGATAAAATACGCAGCACATCATGACCCTTCGGAGAAAGATTAACGTGCCCTACCTCCGACAGTGGGGCTGACCCTACAAAGAAGATGTGCTGCTTCGCGATAAATGCCTCATGCTCCGGTAGCAGTGCTTCGAACGATTTCCCCATAAGCGATCATCGCCTTTCTGATTTTCTTCTATTATGATCTCCTCTACGATATTTGTGAAATAGTTAAAATAGACATTGTTTATAGTCATTACCTATGATTCAAAGTTAGGTAATTCTAGAATCGAATAAACAACCTGAATGTTTAATTGAAAAATAGAGACATACTTAGTTAAAGATAAACGGCTTACGCTATTCTTATGGACGAGTGAGTTTGTCAAGATTAATGCGATAAGTTTTAGTCGCAAACGATAGCTGAATATTCAACAAAGAGCAGGTATCATCGCCATCTGCTCATTTTTTTGAAGTAACGGGCAGGAGAGCAACACGCAACTACACTTTTACCTTAAGAAAAAGCACGGTGGAGATCCTCTTTTTACTGCAATTCCCTGAGGGTCACGATTGGATCAAGTTTATTTAAAATTAAATTCACAGGCAGTCGGCTGGTTTTAAGATTCGGTAGCTTGTTAACGGGAACTATAGTTCAATAAAATAACGACAGTCTGTGACTTAATTTTCCGTCCAGGGCTGCCGGATAAATATAATAACGTAAAAAGATTGTAATCCACTAAGCTAAGACGGAGTATGATAGCACCATGCACAATGCTGCCGGTCCACCGCAGCATTTATTGAAGTAACTGGCAGGTGACAACGTGGTTCGGTCGTTTATCAAACGCCATACTTGGCGAGATACTGCGGATACGAGTAAAGATGAATGGCCCTGGCCTTGCGCTGGGCCTCCTCCCGATGCTCCGTCACCTGCTCCGCCTCGACATAATCGGCCAGCACGTCGATGACGTCGTCAAGCAGCTTCGCCCGAAAATACAGTTCCAACCGCTCGACGGTCGCAGCCCCTGCTCCTGCCAGCGCCTTCTCCCTCCATATCGGCCATGACGGATCATGCGTTAGTGTCCAAAGTAGTACCGAGTAGTCCATCGCTGCATCGCCCTGGCCGGACAGGTCGTCCCAGTCAATGATCCGGAAGCCGTCCCTACCGCACGTCAGTATGTTGTTGCCGTTCAGGTCGTTATGAACAACATCGCCCGCAGGGAGTAGAAATGCAGGTGTCTGTCGGACTGTTTCCCTCAGCCTCCCGATCTCTTCCCCGAACCACGAAATCGTCTCGTCAGACACGAAATCCCTAAGCAGCTCACGCGACCCGCGGATTCCGTCGAGATCATCCGTAAACCGGGAAATGTACTCGTCTTCGAATGCCTCCGCATAAGTACGCGTCTCCGCTTTAGGCAGCATTCCGCGAAGACGATCGTCGCGATGGAGCTTCGCGGCGGTCTCCATGACACCCGTCAGCGCGGCCTCGGGATTCCGCGCTTCTGCAAGAGGGGTCGCATCCTCGATATATTCGAAAACAAGGCCGAACGGATACCCCGGCACGATCTCGCGGTCAATCGCATGGACCAGCCTGGGCGCGGCGTAGTGCTCGGCAAGATAATCGCTCACGCCCGCCCACTGCCGCAGCCGCGCGGCTTTGCCAGGTGGAGCCAGCTTGACGTGAAGCCGCGTGCGGCCGTCCGTCAAACGGATAGACAAGTTGCCGAAACCTCCGGGGTTATATATATATGACGCCCGGATCTTATTAGGGCCTATGCCAATCGCATTGGCGTTCGCCGATGCCCACTCCGCAATTATTCGTTCTGCTAGTCGTACATCCATATCTACACCCAGCCTCCTCGCCATATTCCGGTCTATACCGGTTATTTTAGCATGGAACCGATTATTGATGCAGGTAAAGGACGATTATAAATCGATAGTTGAATAACACCATGGATGAGCAGGTGCTGCGCGGGCAGTTTAGCAGAGCAACTAACAGGATAATCGAATGTTCTAACGAATACAATTATGAACTCATAAAGGAATGATCATTTTTTCTGAGATAAAAAAGTGTAGAGCAATTTGATACCATGTGTTCAAATCGGTTATGCGAATGGCATCTATCCTTATAGGGCGAAGAGATGCAAGGAGGGAAGCATGGGTCGCAATGTGGAAGAAAGTTATGAGGTAGGTGACATGGTACTATCTTCCGGTTTGGCGTCCGCCGATCGCGATCGGATGTTGGTTGAGCGTGCCCGGCAGGGGGATACCGAAGCCTTAGGCGAGCTGCTGGAGCAGCATCGCAATAAAGCCCACGACTGGGCGGAGCAGCTTACAAGAGATCCTCACATGGCAGACGACGTGGTGCAGGATGCGCTTATACGCGCGTTTATGCACATCGGTACACTCACCGATAACGGCAGGTTTCTCCCCTGGTTCTACCGGATTGTGCGCAATCAGGCGAACATGAAGTTACGCCGTGGCGGGCCGCACCGGAAAGAGAGGCCGTTCGCTTCCATGCTCGCCTCCTCGGCGAATGACGATTCACGTGTTGATTGGGAGGACCTGGACAGCATTCTTTACCTTTTTGCAAGAAATGCAACGGATGCTGCGGAGAGGGATCAGAATCCGGCGGAGCACCTTATGCGCAAAGAAATCTATGAGTGGATTCATGAACTGTTGCACTGCCTAAGCGGCAAAGAACGCGGTGTCTTCAAGGCTTACTTTTTTAGTCAGTTAAGCCCGGATGAGATTGCCCAGATGTTCTCCATGACGACCGGTTCCATCTATACGTATATCCACCGCTGCCGCCAGAAGCTCCGCAAGGAGCACCAGCGCGTCTCTTTCGGCCTAATATCTGAGAAGGGTGGAAACGGATTAGCTTTGCAGAAGATGCTTTCGTTACCGGCAGTGCAGGTAAACAATCCAGTTCGGACGACGTTCGTCAGCAGTGTCGGGCGCATACTCGCTGCACTCGGCGACCCCAGGGAAGGCGCGGAGCTGATGGGGCTGTCTACTTTGGCATTCCGCATGAAAATCTCGGACTATACGACATTTGCAGACGGACTTTACGTGTTTGACTGGCGAGCCACGCTGCAGAGGCTAATGAATGATCTGGGTTATGAGGTAACGCTCCTTTGCGGACAGCTGCCGGATGTCGCTGTTCCACTGCTAAGGGCGGTGGAGCGGTTTCCGATCACACTCAGGATCGAGGAGGCGGTTATTCCTTTCATCCGCAGGCATATTGATGCCGGGAAGCCTTTGTTGTATTTCGATACGCAGGTTTCCAAGCCATATGTTCATGAATGGGCGGTAATTTACGGATATGACGACAAAGCACGCACCGTTCAACTTACCGATCCCGGGCGGCCGGAAGGAAAAATGATTTCATACGACGATATCATTCACAATCCCGTACGATTTTTGGCTAGTTTCAGCCGTAAACAGAATCAGTCGACACCCGAAATCACAGCAGGCTCGAGCAAGCAAACGGCCATCGAACAAGCGCTTCGAACAATCCGCTTCGCAACTGACTATGCAGGAACCGGCTGCGACTTCCTGCCGCACATATGCTACACGTCCGGGCTCGTCGCATATAACCGTTGGATCGGTCATCTTCGAAACCCGCACAATCCGCCCAACCGGTATGGAATGGGCCAACTGTGTGCCGTGCTTGCCGAGGCGAGGCGATTTGCTGCTCTTTACTTGCGCAGCGTGCCTTTTCAGGAGGAGGTACTCCGACTGACGCTGCTCGCTTCGGAAGCCTACGACCAAACAGCAGATACTCTAGATGAACTAAGTCGGCTTGTTCCGTTCATCAAGACTTCGCAACCGTTGTCGCCGGACATCATCGAAGCTTGCGTGGCACTGTTGGGGAAAGCCAAAGATTTCGAAAACGCCGCAATTAGTTATTTGGAACAAAGCATTTCAATACAGGATCAGGGAGAGGAAATCAGCCAATGACAGAACTACGATTCATGACGGAGATTCCCCATTATATGCACGTGCTCAAAGAAGCAAAAGAATCATTTGAACGGGCCAACCCGAACTTGAACGTGATTATTCAACAGGCTGTCGACAGTTTCGAAATGACCCAAGCTCTGAATTCGGAGGAAGCTCCGGACATCATCGAATTAGGCGGTTTCCCGGTCGGAAATGTAGACGACCTGTTTATCGATTTGTCCCCTTTTGCAGCGGAAATACAAGGTTTAGAGGCGGATTGGTATCCGGGCTTGCGCAGGGCTATCTATCATGGCGGCATCTTGCCCGGCTTGCCGCTGGAGATCATGCCGCCGCTTATTGCATATAACCGGGAAATGTTCGACCGGGCCGGTTTGACTTACCCGACGGACAATTGGACATGGGACGATATGGTGGAAATCGCAAAAAAGCTTACATTGCGGAATGCCCAGGGTCAGATCACACAGTACGGATTCGGAATCGGCGTCGATGTTGAATGGTGGGAGCCATTCGTAAGGCGGAACGGGGGCAGTTATGTGGCACCCGACGGTTCGACAGCACACGGTTATGTGGACAGCCCCGCCACGGTTGAGGCTTTCCGGAAACTAATCGACGCTTACCGCGTACACAAGATCATTCGAATGCCCAACGAGCCGGCGGGCATGGCAGGGTTTGAGCCAGAAGACGCAGCGATGAGCTTATTTTTCGGGTGGCACTTCTGGCATCATCCGGATTCGCAAAACAAGTATGGTGTCGTCGGATTACCGAAAATGCCGGGCGGGATCGAAACAAATATGATCTATATGGCCGGCGCCGGCGTCACCCGGAAATCAAAGCATCCGCGCTTGGCCTGGGAATTTCTGCGGCATTATATTTTGGCAAGCCGGTACTGGGTGCTTCCGAATACCCGGTCACAAGCCGTGGAGCAGGGATTGACGGACCACCCCATTTGGTCCCGCTACCTCGAGGAACTAGAACATGTGGAGCTTAGCGCGTTTTTCCGCAGCAGAAAATGGAATGCCGGAAGGCAGTTGATCAATGACGACATCCACCGGATGATTGTTGATGGAGTAGACGTCGCGCAAACGGTGCGCTCTTGGACGCGATTCGGATAATCTTCCGATCACCTCTAAAAGTTTAAAGAATGACTTCTATGATAGTTAGGATGTTTAGCATCATTTTCACTGTGCCGAAAAGTATGCTATCTGACACGCGCAAAAGCCGCCATCATGGCGGCTTTTGCGCGTTAACAGGCAGTGAATTTTTTGATAAAAGGATAAATTACAAACTTTCCAATTTTCAACAAATACAGTAAAATTACAAGGTGGAGGTGGTGGTTTATGGAACGTTCAATTAAAATAATGCTTTTGACAATACTTGTGGTTGGTTTTACCTTTATCGGTTGTATTACTTACTTAAAAATCAACCCGCCTTTGGTAGCGGCAGCTACTGGTTCATCTTCTGAAAAACGTATCTTATTAGTGGAAGTCGGGAATAAAAGTCGTCTTGCAAAAATCCAAATTGAAGAAGTCCTTATAAACAACAATAATAAGCCCACTAAAGTAAAAATTCAGGTGAGCAATCCATTGAAGGGCTTTATCATCTCGAACAATTTTGAAGGGAAAGAAGAAAGTAAGTATGATTTTAGAGATCTGAAAACAGTAGCGCTTCAAACTGAAACCGATCCACAAAAACAATTAAACAAGGTAAATAATGGAGCTGCTACGGATAAGGATAAGATTTATGCTATTACAATTAATCATGTCGAAAAGATACAAAAGGTTATTATTAAATACCGTTATCTAGGGCTTTCATATGAAAAGGTTATTCAGACTTAATTATTGATTTCACTGTTAGGCTCCCATGAAAATTAAATCCCCGAAAAACCTCAAAAAGACAATAATAAATTAGACCTAGCCGAATGCCTATGGAAGGATTTTCCTATATACATATCGAATTAACTTTCAAATGGGCGAATATCCCGTAATAAAAAGGGGGTTGGTTTTCAATGAACAAAATGGAGCTGAAAATTGAATTAGAAAGCAAATATCCGCATAGTCAAGCATGTTTGAAAAAGATAGATTGAATACGTTTACATCCCTCTGTCATTGGGACGAAAATAATGAGGAACATGAAATGGAGTCAATCTGTTTTGAAGTAACACAAAATGACGAACTTTATAAGCAAATGAGGGACAATGGTGCAAGAGTTTCCGAGCTAAATGATAGTGGCGGCTGTGAACGAGCATTTCACTTCTTTGACCCCGACGGAAACAAATACACAGCATGGCAAGATATTTGATTTGTCAATAAAATCTATAAAATTTTGAACTTATCTAACGGATAACTAAAGTTAAAGTGAGGCGAAGAGAAATGAACGAGAATGAAGTATGGATTGAAATTGTTGACAAGCGTGAACCAAAACAGAAGCTGGTGGTGAAGAACTCCGATATTTCCAACTCGGAATTTCTAGATTGCCGGGCAGTCGACGTGGTCTTCGACGATGTTTCTCTGACCAACGTAAAAGTGAAGTATGCCGATCTGAGAAATTGCAGACTTACGGATATGAACATGGTAGACGGTACCATCAGCGATGCGAATCTCACCGGACTTACGATTGACGGCGCGAACATCAGCGGGATGACGATTCGGAATGCCGGGGCACATCAACCGCTTACTTTCGATAATCTCGAGATCGAGGGAACCAGCTTCAACAACTGTAATCTGACCAATGTGAACCTTACGAACTGTAAAATTGAAGGAATTCGGATTAACGGTATCCTGATTGAAGAACTTCTCAGGCTGCACAACGAACAGTAAATCGATGAAAAAGGCTCGAGAGGACTCGGGCCTTCTTCAATTGGGGGCAGAGTATGAGCCAGATCCAGGTGATTGGAGCAAGCATTCATAATTTAAAGAAGATCAATGTTACCCTGCCAAAAGGGAAATTTATCGTTTTTACCGGTGTCACTGTTATTCAAGCAGTTTTGCGTCGCGTTTTTTATTAAAAGCAAAGTGATGTCGTGTACTAAAAAAGTTTTATGTCGGTTTTCCGCTGCTTCAAATGAAATTTCAATAATACCGATTATTAATGCATTCAAAATGTGACCGGAAACCGTTCCAAACCTCTCATCAAGATGCCCGAACGCCATTTAAACTCCTCAGAAGCTGTGTCAATCCGCAGGTTAGGCAATCGCCGAATTAATGTCGATAAAGCGATCTTCCCTTCCAATCGGGCAAGCGGGGCCCCCAGACAGAAATGAATGCCGTTTCCGAAAGCAATATGCTTATTTTTATTTCTCGTAATATCCAGCCGGTCGGGATCCTCGAATTGCTCGGGATCGCGATTGGCAGCCGCCAGACCTACGAAAATCAAATCGCCTTTGCTGACATTTTTGCCATGCCATATAAAGTCGCGGCTGGCCCAGCGGGCTGTGGCAATCTCGACAGGGCTGTAATACCTTAGCAATTCTTCGATGCTCGAAGGGGTCAGGGCCTGATCGATTTGCCACAAGCGCAATTGATCCGGATTTTCAAGTAAAGCGAGCAGTCCGTTGCCGATCAAATTGACCGTTGTTTCATGTCCGGCGACGATGAGCAGCCAAATCGTGGAGGACAGCTCTTCTGCAGTCAGCTTATCTCCGCTATCATGAGCATGGATCAGCATGCTAATCAAATCGGAACCGGGATTCTTCCTTCTTTCGGCAATGAGCTCTTCGATATAGCTGCGGAAAGCCTGGATGGAAGGGAACGCGTCTTTCATCTTCTCGCGGTTATTGGCAGACTCAATGAAGTCGTTGGACCATTTCTTAAACAGGTAATGGTCATCCTCGGGATTGCCCATCATTTGGCTGATTACAATGATCGGAAGCGGAAAGGCAAAGTCTTCGAGCACCTCCATTCTTCCTTTTTCTTGAATCCGGTCAATCAGGTCGTCGGTTATTCTCTGAATTTCATCATTCATTTCCCCAATCATCTGGGGTGAAAAAGCTTTGGATACAATGGAACGAAGACGGGTATGATCGGGCGGATCGGTGGAGAGCATTTGTCTGCTGATCAGATCCATTTCCTTTTCGGGCATAATCGCAGCATATTCATCAGGGGAAAGAGACCGCAAATTTTTCGTAAAACGCTCGTTATCCTTCAACGTTTGTACGGCATCATCGTAGCGTGTGGTAAGCCATGCTCTCTGACCGTCCGGCATTGTAATTTCGTGAAGCGGATCATTTTTCCGAAGCTGCTTGTAAATCTCATGGGCATTCTTTTTAAATTCCGGCGATGAGAGATCGAGGTTTGCGTACGAAAGGGTCATATACATCACTCCAGTCCCATAATTTTAGAGGTTTTAGATTAGACATTCTATCAACCTCTCTTGGTATTTTATACCATTTCGTAAGGACATTCAAATTTCGGTGGTTTGGATTCTATCAAAAAAAAGGAACAATGCAGGCGCAAGCCTAAGCATCCTTCCTTTGTAAATTTGCCGTCAACTGAGATCCCATGCCTGCAGCAGCATGACGGCCGCGCCTGCGGTAACCGCATCCTCCGTAAGCTGTCCTTGAGAGAACCGGGGCTCATATTGGGGAGAATAGTAAGTATTGCTGCGTGCGACTTCAATAACAGTATCGTAAATCTTCTTGTCAACATTGACCAGGGGACCGCCCAAAATGACCGCTTCAGGGTGCAAAATATTAATGAGATTGGCAATTCCTATGCCAAGATATGTAGCCGTTTGCATAAATTGCTCGGTTACGAAGGAATCACCTTTCGCAAATGCGTCCTGCAGCGCATCAAACCGGATGTCTTCCGCTGGCAGCGCAATGAGCGTGCTTGATCTTCCTAATGTGAGCTGTGAACGAATCTTCTTCTCTAGTGCAGGAATGGATACCATCGCTTCCAAAGCGCCGTAATTACCTTCATCGCCGAGGCGCGGTCCATCCGTCTGAATGATCATCTGTCCAAAGGAGCCCTCCATATCGACTGCGCCTCTAACAATTTGCCCCCCAGACATCATAGCCGTCCGCAATCCAACGCCTGCATGAACGTAAAGCATATGCTCAACTTCTTCGGTCCTAAGCGCCCAGTGCTCGCCGATAATGGCCGTATTCGCGCCGTTATCAAGCAGGGCGGGAAGTCCCAGTTTTTGTTCCAGCCTTTCACAGATGGCTACGTTACTCCAGCCTTCCGCCGGAAAATACCGCGGCTTCAGCATGATCCCGTCCTCACGGCTAAGAGGACCGACGGCTCCGATCCCTATTCCGATCACTTTTTCACGTTCAATATGGCAGTCGTTCAACATCTGTTCAGCAAGTACGGTTATTTTACCGATCAACCGTTCCGGTGTCATTTGATCATCCATTTTCCATCTTTCGAACGCTAATGGCTTTAAGTTCAAGTCGTAAAGTCCAATTGAAGAGGAGAACCTGGAAATTTCTAAGCCAAATACGGCGCGGTGTGATGGGTTTACCCGGTACAAAATAGGTTTTCGGCCTCCGGTCGAGCGCCCCAGCTCAGATGCGAGGATCAGCCCGTCCGTAAGCAATTCCTCCAATAGCCGCGTTAAGCTCGTACTCGTAACGGTCAACCGCTTCATTAGTTCCGCTTTGGACACTAAGCCGCTTCGGATAATACGATCGAAAACTTGTTTTTTTATTGTTGGCTGTTTCACGTTCATCATTAAATCTCCAATTGTCCAAGTAATGTTATCGGATATAAGTCATTCTCTATTATAAGCTTAAGGCGTAAGTGTGACTAGTGAAATAATGAACTGTGTTCATTCGACTTTTTATTTAATTATTTTTCCAGCATTCGGCAATAAAATCGGTTGTCGCGGAAGGGAGGCAGTTCTATAATAAAGCTATGAAGCAAATTATCGATAATCCGAAATAAGGGGGAGGTGAATGACGGGGTAGTATACATCCTGATTTGGCAACGCTTTCTTTTTTAATCAGTATTATCGATAATCGATAATGTGAAACGGAGATGTGAATACGATGCAAGGGAACCTGCCGATCGCAGCAATAAACTCAATCAGTGAGCATGTCTATACGACGTTAAAGAAAGAGATTCTTGCAGGGGAGCTGCAGCCTGGAACCCGCCTGCTTGTTCTCGAGATTGCGAAAAAGTTTGATATAAGTCAGGCTCCTGTGCGGGAAGCATTGGAGCGATTGAAGCAAGCAGGTTTCATTACCGGCGTTGCCAACAAAGGCTCGGTCGTCTCCAATATTACGTCGAAGGAAATAAAAGATATTTTTGTGCTGAGAGAAATTATTGAAGGCTTTGCCGTTAGGCAATCGATGATGCATTTAACCGCAGAAGATTTCAGTTATCTGGAAGGCATTACACGCCGCATGCATGAGGCGCATGAACAAAATGATCTTTTAAACATTTTGGAGCTGGACATGGAATTTCACGGTTTTTTCTACAAACGCTGCGATAATCACATGATTCTAGAGCTATGGAACCATATGAAGATGAAGGTCATGCGGTTTATGGCTATTTCTAACCGCCACTTCTCTACGGATGGACTGGCAGATTGGCATCTGCGCCTGGTAGACGTTCTACGGTCAGGTGACGCAGCCGTGGCTGAACAAACCTTTATTGAACATATGCACTCTTATAAGACGATTCATCTCAATTAATGTCACGCATCTCGTTTGTCAACCTTACAAAAGGGGAAGTGGAGCATGCTGAAAGAGGGACAATTATTCAAAGACGATATCATTCTCACATGGATGAGGGACCGCTTTCTTAGAGATTTGGTCTCGGATACTGGTCATGCAAAACCGGATTTGAGTTTGAGGGAGAAGCTGTCAAGCTTGCATCTAAATCCATACTATACCTTTCCAGCTATGGCTCTATTAGAGCCGGCAGCTCATTTCGAAGACGAGCATGAGAAGATTGTATTTGTAGAGCAAATGCGTGATTACTTGCAAGAGCGGATATCAGACGGCAATGTCGTGTTTATGGATGAAGAAGGAAGGATCGGAGTGCTGTTCTCCTGGGTATCGAAGGACGTGCTGGAAACAATTCAGGAGATGCTGAACGCACAATTTGGCCAACCGATGACGATCGGCGTAGGAAAGCCTTGCAGTCATCTTTATGACGTATTCCATTCTTACCGGCAAGCTTCCAGAGCGCTTGAATATAAGTTTTACCGGGGTACGGGAGAGATTATATACTTCAGTGAGCTGCCCCGATATGAAACGATGCAGCTATATCCGTCCGATAAGGAGAAGGAGCTGTTTGATTCGTTCAAAGCTGCAGAGACAGATGAAGAAGTAGAGGAATCCGTGAATGTTTTTTATGATTGGGTGGTTCGAAATGGGCCAATCGAAATTCAGAGCGTATATGAGCTGACGCTGCGGCTTCTCGTAGGAATGGAGAAACGGGTGCTTGCCGAGGCGGAGATGGTAAGCCCATACAAGCGGTTTGAAATTATGTCCATTGTGAAAATGGAGACGCTGTACGACATTAAGCAATACGTCCATTCGTTTCTTGCCGGTCTCAAAGAGGTTCTTTCCCATAACCAGAAGGAAAGCCACCGCAGCATTATTAAGAAAACCATTCATCATATGGAGCAAGAGTGTCAGTACGCTTCCCTTCAAAGTGTCGCCCAGAAGGTGTATATGACGCCGACTTATTTGAGTCTGCTGTTCAAGACCAATACCGGTAAAACGTTTATTGAGCATTTGACGGACATTCGAATTGATAAAGCGAAAGACATGCTGAAGAGCACCCATTTCAAAAATTACGAGGTAGCGGAGAGGGTCGGTTATCAAGACCCGCGTTATTTCAGTCAAATATTCAAGAAAAAAGTAGGACTCTCACCGAGCGAGTATCGGGAATCGGTTGGTAAGTAATCATGATAGAACAGAAAGGACTCCAACGGCATGGAATATGCCCTCCAGAGTCCTTTTTCTGTTCTGCTGCTATAGACGAACGTCGTTCTGAGGACCGTTTCGTTCCGCTTTGCGCGCATCTTCCAGCTCGGAATCCCAGGTCAAATGGCGGTAATCGGCTGCCGCATCGTCGTTCTTGAACCAATGTATAAAGTCTTGCCACAAGGCTACATTCCACGAGGCGTCGATTTGTGCTGTCGTATAGACGCTGTCGCGCAGCCGAACAAAGCCGAACACGTCCCGCACCTGTGATTTTTCCGCCTGCACGACGGTAAGCTCAGCGAGATGTGGAGGGATGAAAATAACGCCTGCAGGTGTGCCAAGCACGACGTCGCCTGGCATACAGATGGCCCGCCCAATCCGGGTCGGTACGTTCATGCCGACCATCGTCACGTCCGCGATGGCAGTCGGATCGCTGCCGCGGTAGAATACGTTAATATTTTCAATTTCAACTACCTGCTGAGTATCCCGTATGCCGCCCCAGATAACAGCTCCGCCTCGCTTCGTACGGGTAGAAATAGCGGTTGACAAATTCCCGCCCACGTAAGTGCCTAGTTGGACCTTATCGAACATGTCCACTACAGCGACATCATCCTCGACCAAAGAGTCGATTACCCATTGATTGAAAAAGCCTTTACGTTCCTCTTGCTGATGACCGTAATTTAGCAGCGTTTCATGCAAATCAGGCCGCTTTGGCACCATAACGGCCGTAACGGAACGTCCAACCATAACTTTATCAGGGTGAATGATTTTGAAATCGCCTTCAAATTGAAACGTATAACCTCTGTTCCAGAGAGGGCCCCATGCTTCCTCCAAAGTAATTTTCCGCATGCGGCGAAGAACGTCGTCCGGCACCTTTGGGCGCCCGTTTGGAAATCGTTCTCCTTGCCATAGCGGCGTAAGCTGAATAATATCTTCCGGATTATCAAATTTCATCAAAAGCACCTCTTCCGAATGAGTATGATGCGGCCAGGCGTGAATCCTAAGTCTATTGTTGGAGACTTTCCCATATTTGTCGATGCGACTTTCTTAAGGCATTTTGCGCCGGTCTATGAATTTTTCACACTATATAAAATCAAACACTTTCATAATTTCCTCTCCTTTAATGATGAAACCGCTTTCGTATAAAGTAAGAGAATACCAACCAAAAAACAATTAAAGGGGGAGGAGATTATTGGGGTGACTGCTGAGACGGCGACTGGAACTGGAATGGAGAAGAAGCAACCCAAGCGGAAGCGCAAGCATACAGGAGCAACCTATTTAGCCGGATATGTATTTATTTCTCCATGGTTAATCGGTTTTTTGCTGCTGACGTTATGGCCGATCGCGCAATCGTTTTATTTGTCTTTCACTGAATATTCATTGCTGGAGGATCCGGTTTGGACGGGAATGGACAACTACGCGAAAATCTTATCAAGCGACGCTACTTTTACAAAGTCACTCAGCGTCACGTTCCTGTTTGTTTTATTCTCCGTTCCTCTGAAGCTATTTTTCTCGCTTATGGTTGCGTTGGCGCTTAACAAAAGCATCCGAGGAATGAACATTTACCGTACGGCTATTTATTTTCCGTCTCTAATCGGTGGAAGTATTGCCGTCGCAGCGCTGTGGCGTAATATGTTCGGTCTTGACGGCTATATCAATCAGGTGCTGTCATGGTTCGGCATTGAGGGAGTCGGCTGGATATCCAATCCGGACACGTCGCTTGGTACGTTGATTTTGCTTAATACGTGGCAGTTCGGCTCGACCATGGTCATATTTCTAGCTGGATTGAAGCAGGTTCCACAGGAGCTGTACGAATCAGCTTCCGTTGACGGAGCCGGGAAGGTGAGGAAGTTTATTAGCATTACGCTTCCGATGCTTTCGCCGGTCATGTTCTTTAATCTCGTGCTCGGCATTATCGGTTCGTTCCAAACATTCACCTCAGCGTTCATCATTACGAAGGGCGGACCGATCAACTCGACCTATATGTACGCGATGTTTCTTTACGAGAAAGCGTTCAAGCATTATCAAATGGGATATGCGTCAGCTCTTGCCTGGATCCTGCTGACGATTGTTGCCTTGCTGACCATCATTAACTTCATGGCATCGCGTTACTGGGTATTCTACGAGTCGGATGGGGGGAAAACGAAATGAGTTCGCTCCGTTCCAAGCTGATAAACCATCTGTTTCTGGCGGCGTTCTCCTTCCTCATGCTGTACCCGGTTATATGGTGGGCAGGTGCTTCTTTGAAAAAAACAGAAGAGCTAAGCTTGCCTACGTTATGGCCTTCGACACCGATGTGGAGCAACTACTGGAAAGGGTGGCATTTCTCATCGGAGTATACCTTTGCTCACTTTTTCAGCAACACGCTTCTCATGGAGCTCGGCAACGTTTTAGGCGGGGTTGCGACTGCAGCTATTGTGGCATATGGCTTCGGGAGGCTGAATTTCAGGCTGCGCGGCTTTTGGTTTTCGATCCTGCTGTTGACGATGATGCTTCCGGGTCAGGTCACAGTCGTACCGCAGTACATATTGTTCAACAAGCTCGGATTCGTCGACAGCTATGTGCCGCTTGTGCTGCCTCATTTTTTGGGGGGAGGAGCGTTCTTCATCTTCCTGCTCGTGCAATTTATCCGCGGGATTCCGCGTGACTTGGATGAGGCTGCGACGATTGACGGAGCGAGCGTTTACGGCATATTTTTACGTGTCATTTTACCGCTGCTTAAGCCGGCGCTTGTTACGGTAGCGATCTTTACGTTCATATGGAGCTGGGATGATTTCTTCGCTCAGGTACTCTATTTGAGCTCGGTCGATAAGTTTACTGTCGGTCTAGCGCTGCGTATGTTCATTGACCAGTCCGAAATTCAGTGGGGACATCTGCTCGCAATGTCCTTCCTGTCGATTTTACCTTCAGTCATTATCTTTTTCCTTGCACAGAAGCACTTTGTCGAAGGAATCGCCACAACTGGATTGAAAGGTTGACGATCTCACATTAATCAATTAAAAGGGGATGTCCAATGATGAACAAAAGTTGGTCGAAGAGCTTTGGATTTTTATTGTTAGTCCTGATGCTTGCGTTAACCGCCTGCAGCGGAGGCGGAGGCAATAATGTCGGCAACAATGTAAACAGCGGTGCTACCAATGCGCCTGATAATCAGACCGATAAGGATACGGGCGGCGAGAAAACATTAAGCATCATGTGGTGGGGACCCGATGCCCGTCACGAGGCGACAAAGAAAGCACTGGACATTTATACGAAGCAAAACCCGAACGTGAAATTCAAGCCGGAATTTATGGCATGGGATGCTTTTTGGCAGAAGCTTCCGACACTCGCGGCATCGAAATCCATTACCGATGTGCTGCAAATGGACGCCGCATTCATTCAAGAATACGTTTCTCGGGGACAGCTGGAGGATCTGTCTGATATCGATTTGATCGGAATCGTCGATCCTACCGTAATTGAAAATTTAAAAATCGACGGTAAGCTTTACGGAATCCCGCTCAGTCAAAACGCGCAAGGGATTGCATTCAACAAAACCGAGCTGGATCAATACGGAATACCGCATCCGCATAAGGATTGGACGTATGATGAATTTTTCCAATGGGCAAGAGACGCGCGTGCTAAGCTGCCTGAAGGAAAATATCCGATTGGAGATACGACCACTTGGGACAGCTTCAACTACTATCAGACGTCGATGGGTAAAGAGCCGATCATGTCCGATGGCGGCAAGAAGTTTAATCTCGACAAAGATTTGTTTATGACCTTCTACCAAACGTACGAGGAGTTCCGTAAGGCTAAAATTGTACCTCCTGCCGAGAAAGCGGCTGCCTTCCTGGAAAATGACCCTCAAGCCGATCCAATGGCTTCCGGCGTCGTCATGACAAGAGGGGCAACTACTGGATCAGTAAGCGCCTTGGAGCAGCTAATGCCGGGTAAAGTAGGCGTCGTTAACTTACCTGTGGGACCTGCCGGCGGCGGTTGGGCGCAATCGACGATTTTCTTGAGCGTCAGCGCCAATTCCAAAAATAAAGAAGAAGCGAAGAAATTCGTGAAGTGGTTTATCACGGACAAAGAAGCAGGGCAAGCTCTCGGCCTGACGCGGGGAATTCCGATTAACCCTGAGATCTACAAAGAGCTCGAGCCGACGCTGCAGCCGAAGGATAAGCTTGGTAAAGATATTTATGATCTTTCGCTTGATAAGGCTCTGCCATTCTATTCGCCGGCAGCAGGGTTTTCGGAATGGGTTGATACGTATAGGAAGGAAATGGAAGCCGTTACGTTCGGCCAGCAATCCATCGAGGACGCCTATAACAAAATCGATAAATTGGGTAAGGAATTAGCAGCTAAAGCAGGCGGCCAATAATCGAATATAAGAGAGGTGTTCTAAAAAATGAAATTAGCAGAAGTGTTCCCATCTCAGCCTAATCGATTGTGGCATCTAGCGAAGCAGCTTGGTGTAAACCACGCGGTGGGAGGGCTGCCTTGGGAAGAAAAACAGGAGAAGCCATGGGACTTAATGCCGCTTATCCGCATGAAGCAGCGATTCGCCGATTTTGGACTTGAGCTATCGGTCATTGAATCGATGCCGCCGAGCAATCATATTAAGCTCGGTACGCCAGGACGAGAAGAGGAAATTGAGCAGTTCCAGAGGTTTATTACGAATATGGGTGCTGCCGGCATTCCCGTGCTCTGTTACAATTTCATGGCACAGTTCAATTGGTTCCGCACTTCAACGACGACACGGACACGCGGCGGTGCGCTCGTATCCAGTTATGATCACAGCCTTATGAAGGATGCGCCGCTCACGGAAGCAGGTATCGTTACAGAAGAGCAGCTATGGGAAAACCTGGAGTACTTTATGCAGCGTATCGTTCCGGTGGCCGAGCAAGCGAAGGTAAAGCTGGCGCTTCATCCTGACGATCCGCCAATAACGCCGATTCGCGGTGTCTCGCGCATACTTCGCAGTGCAGCCGCGCTGCAGCGCGCGATTGATCTGGTTCCGAGTGAATATAACGGAATAACGTTATGCCAAGGCACGCTTGCAACGGCCGGAGACGATATACCGGGAGTCATTCGCCAATTCGCGAAACAAGACAAAATCTTTTTCGTTCATTTCCGCGATGTGCGGGGAACACCGGAAAAGTTCGAAGAAACGTTCCATGACGACGGCAAAACAAATATGCTCGAAGCAATGCAAACGTATTATGAGGTCGGATTTAACGGCCCTGCCAGACCGGATCATGTGCCGACGATGGAAGGGGAGGATAACACCAATCCTGGCTATGAGATGCTTGGACGGCTTTACGGGATTGGATACATTCGAGGCTTGATGGAAGCATCTGATGTAAAAGAAGCATCAGCTGCAAAATAATAAGATGGGCTGGCCCTGATGTCGTTGAGACTCGGGCCAGCCCATTTGTATGAACGAAGATAAAACAATGGATGCTCTAGAATTATCGGAAGATGAAGTTGATACAACATCATCAGGACTTTCCTGGAGTTCTAAGATTAATTCACATTGGTGAAATAGCAACTATTTTCCATATATAACGTCTTAAGTATTAATACAAAATTGATGAGGTGAACCAATGCGTGGGATTATGAAAAAGTTGGCGATTTTTACGATTACAGTCACAATTGTTCTGTCTGCAGTACCTACTCCTGCTAATGCAGCACAGGATCCATTTCTGAATGGTATTGTAAGCATTGCTGGAAATAACGCGCTGGACGATAAGGGAATACTATGGACCTGGAATGATGAAACCTTCGAGGCAGTGCCGATCCTTGAGGATGTAAAAACAATCTCTGAAGGCAATGCGGCTATAAAAATGGATGGCAGTGTTTGGACATGGGGCAGGAAGGTCGGAAATATAGCGGGTCCAAACGGAGAGACCATTTATTTTAATTCCTTTGATCAACCTAGTCGTTTGGAAGGGTTGGATAATGCTATTGACATTTCAGGAAATTATGTTCTTAAAGCTGATGGAACAATTTGGTCGCTGGAAGGATTATGTGAGTACCAAACAGCTAACGACGCTTGCGCTCCTGACGCAAGTGTAGAAGAAAAACGAAAGCCGGGTCGGATTGGTGAGTTAGAAAATATCATCGCGATTGAGGGACGAGGGTATTTTCCGATAGCGCTCGCTAAGGACGGGACAGTTTGGTTCTGGGGACGAGACAAATACAGTGATCCGTTCCTTCCAGGGAAACTTTATCGATCTGGCATCGAGCCAACGGATTTCAAGAATGCCGCATCGATCTCTACTGGAATGATTTTCAGCGCTTCATGGGATGTCTATATTATTAATCGATATGCCATTTATGGGTTAACAACGCCAGATTTTAACGTTGTAAAATTGGCTCCGGGAGTTACAGCAGTATCGGGGGCTATGGACGATGATTTTTATGCATTCTCATTTGTTCTCATGAAGAACGGTACGGTGTCATACTGGATCTGGCCAGCACAAGATAAGAAGCTTTTCCCAGTAAAAGGAATCGGTCAGGCTATAACAGTTAGCGCTAAGGGTGAAGCAGGAGGTACAGTGCTTCACAAAGATGGCACTGTATCTTCATGGGGAAAGATGAGTAACTTTTATGGGGACGATAAATACAAATACGATCATAAAATCATTCCGAAAAAGGTCGTCAAAGGAATCGGAATTCGATTAAACGGAAAATACCTGCTTATGGAAAACCAGTCTAGGATGATAAACGGTTCAGTATTCGTTCCAATTCGAGGCCTGTTCGAATCGCTAGGCGGTTCAGTCAACTATGCCAACAATATCGTTACAATCAAGTATGGCTCCAATTTAATTAAGATGGAAGTTGGAAAACAGGAAGCGGCAGTAAACGGTACATCTTTGAAACTCCCATCCCCAATTCAGGTTGTAAAGGGCAGGACGATGGTGCCGCTGCGTTTCGTAGCTCAGACGATGGGAGCAAAAGTGGTCTGGGACGGCAAGAATCGGGAAGTACTGATAACTTTATAGCAGATCATATCATATTTAAAGTTAAAAATAGCGGAACGCATTATGCGTTCCGCTATTTTACTAAAATGCATGGTGAAGCTGATTTATCAGCTCCAAAGCCGGTCATTTGAATAATAGTTGTTCCAGTTGTCCGTAGACTCCCATAAGCCTGGAATGTCCGGGTGAAGGTGCTGAGCCAGTACTTCATCGTTCAGGTCGTCGATACCGAGACCCGGAGCATCCGTTATCGTGATAAAACCGTTTTGGACGAGCTTTTTCGGCAGCCTGCTGCTTATGATGATGTCGTCCCACCAAGCTACCTCGCAGGAATGGTACTCGAGTGCCAGGAAGTTTTCAGTGGCTGCAGCGACATGTGCGGCTGCGAGGCAGGCGATCGGGCTCTCTGCCATATGAATCGCCATAGCAACGCCGTAGTCCTGCGCCATATCGCCTATTTTTTTCGTTTCCAGAATGCCGCCTGTTGTAAGGACATCCGGATGGATGACGGACACGCCGCCGGCTTCGAGCAGCGGTTTGAAATTTTCTTTCAAATAAATATCCTCGCCTGTACAAATTGGTGTCGTGACCGAACGTGACAGCTTGGCGTATTGCTCGGTATACTGCCAAGGAATCATATCCTCCATCCATGCGAGGTTATATTTATCGACGCGGCGGCCGAGCTTGATGCAATCCTCGAGCCCGATGTGGCCGAAATGATCGACGGCGAGCGGTATCTCATAGCCGATAACGTCACGTACTTCCGCAACATACTGTTCGAGCATATCCAGACCTTTTTCCGTAACATGAATGGCCGTAAAAGGATGGGGGATGTTGTAAATGTCATAATGCCGGTTCTTGATTTCCCGTATTTGTTCTGGCGTTAATCCGTCTTTGCTGGCATTGTACCGATTTCTCGACTTTTCTCTCATTTCCTCGAGGAAGCCGGTAGGGGCGCTTAACGTTCCAGGCTCATTAATAATCTGACCAATGCCAAGATCCATCTTCAGGAACGTGAATCCAGTGTCTATACGTTTCTGAAGCGCCAGGCCCATTGCCGTTCCTGTATCTTTGCCGACAACCTCCGTATCGCAGTACATTCTGATTTTGTCGCGGAATCTACCGCCCAGCATTTGATAGACCGGTACGCCGTACGCTTTTCCTGCCAAGTCCCATAATGCAATCTCGAGTCCGCTTACGCCGCCGCCTTGCCGCGCATGTCCGCCAAACTGTTTAATGCGCCGGAACAGCTTGTCGATGTTGCATGGATTTTCGCCAAGCAGCCTTCCCTTCAGCATTTGCGCATACACCTTGTCCGCGCCGTCACGTACTTCGCCAAATCCGATCAATCCTTGATTGGTATATACCTTAATCAAGCTGCTGTGAAACGGACCTCCTACAATATCGGTGAAACGAATATCGGTAATGCGAAGTTCGGCAGGACTTGAATGCGTGCTGACATGGGCAAGCGTTTCCTCATACGATTGATTGTTGGTCACAACGTTCACTCCTTCATATAAGTGTAATGAGTATTTTAGCGATTATTAAAGCAGCATGCTGGCACCGTCTAGACGAATCGAAGACCCTGTCATGAATTCGCTTTCATCCGAAGCGATAAAACAAACAAGCCGGGCGACATCGAGCGGGGTACCGACACGGCCTAGCGGAAACTTATTTCGGATAGGACCTGCGGTTTTCTTGTGCTTCTCCATATCCTCGGGAGTGATGATTGGTCTCGATTCTCTGGCGCTTTGTTTACCGACATCAACAGCGCCGGGCTCAATTGTATTTACCGTAATGCCATATTGGGCAAGCTCGATTGCACTTTCTCTTCCCAGCATCCGTATTCCGCCCTTGGTCATCGAGTAGACGACGTCGAAATCGGTAGGTCGCTTGCTGTGAACGGACGACATATTAATGATACGGCCTTTCTGCTTCGCTTTCATGAAGGGGATAACAGCTTGCATACATTGCCAGTAGCCTTTCAAATTAATGCCCATCATCCGATCGAAGGAAGCTTCATCATGATCGAAGAACGCGTAATTCAGCTGAAGGGCCGCATTATTGACGAGAATGTCAATGCCGCCGTAATGGTCCGCAGCGTCTTTCACCATACGTTCAATTTCCTGCTTATTCGCGACATTCGCTTGCACGATTATCGCGTCTCCGCCGAACTCATCGATTTGCTGCTTCGTATGATTCGCTCCGGCATCGCTCTGATTATAATGAATGGCGACTTTAGCGCCGCGCCTTGCTAACTCTACGGCGACGCCTTGGCCGATTCCTGTTCCCGCACCGGTCACGAGTGCGATTTTACCTGCAATGCTCATGGCACACCTCCACGCCGGCGGTTATGGACGTTTCATTTTGAAATTCATGTAATGCAGCAGAAAGCCGCCATCAAGACGAATATCCGATCCGTTGATATAACGAGATTCTTCTGAAGAAAGGAAGAGGACGAGCTCGGTCAGGTCGTCATAATCTCCCAGTACGGCGTTAGGAACCTTATACTCATAATCGTTATACAGAGTAGAAAGGCTGCTCCGGAATTTTTCGTTGTCGCCTTCAACCGGACCGAGTTCAATCGTATTTACGTTTATGCCGGAACGTCCCAGAACGAGCGCTGCTTCTTTTGAAAGCATTTTGACCGCGCCTTTCGAAGCACTGTAGCAAAAAGAAGAACCCGTCGGCTTTTCCGCATGAATGGAGGAGATGTAAATGATTTTCCCATATTGCTTATCTGCCATTTGTTTACCGGCTGCTTGCGTGCAGATTAAAGCTGATTTTGCGTTCACGTTCAAGCTCTCAAGAAACCGTTCTTCTTCACATGATTCAATAGAGGCAGGCATAACGACATTATTGTTGTGAATCAGAATGTCTACCGTACCGAGCTGCAGCGCTGCTTTCTTCAGCATCTCATCTGCTTCAGCACGGCTGCATAAATCAATGTTAACGACAAAGGCCTGCGATCCTGCCGCGTAAATGTTGGTTAATTCGGTTGCAATGGCCGCACCGTCCGAACGGCTGTTTAAAATAAATTGCGCGCCTTCCTCCGTTAACCTTCGCATAAGTGAAGAACCAGTGCGGCAGTCCGCATCTGTAATAAAAACAATCATATTATGCAGTTTCATAGATCCCCTCCATAACGCAGCAATAGGCTGATCAAAATCCTTCATAGCTTAATCTTAGTTAGATTGACCCGTCTATGACGATGCCGTAAAGTTATGATTTCGTTTGTTTTTTTGCAAACCGTGAAAGCTGAGTAATGAAAAAAGATTAACTATTGGACATGAGATAAGTTATTATGTAAGTATTCTTGGATATAAGGACAACGAGATGTTAGAGGGGAGTATATCATTGACTCTACAACAATTAAAATACGTAATTGAGGTCGTGAATCGGGGCTCCATTAATGAAGCCGCCAAGCGCTTGTTTATTTCTCAGCCTAGTCTTTCAAATGCGATTAAGGATCTGGAAGAAGAAATGCAGTTTGCGATTTTTGAAAGATCTAATAAAGGTATCTCTCTTTCTAAGGAAGGAGTTGAATTTTTAAGCTATGCCAGGCAGGTAGTCGAGCAAGCGGAATTGTTGGAAAGCAGGTATCTTAATGCTAAGCCTTCACCACAGCATTTTTCAGTTTCTACCCAGCATTACGCTTTCGCGGTGAATGCATTTGTGAGTCTGGTCCGGGAGTATGGCCAGGATGAATATGAGTTAACGTTGCGTGAGACCAAAACCTATGAAATTATCGAAGATGTCAAAAGTTTACGCAGTGAGATCGGGATCTTATATCTTAACGAGTTCAATGGGAAAGTCATCAACAAACTGCTTAAAACCGCGAATTTGCAATTCACTAGCTTATTTACGGCTAAGCCGCATATTTTCATCAGTATTAAGAACCCGTTGGCAAAGCAATCTATCGTGACTATAGACCAGCTCAAGAATTATCCGTATTTGTCCTTTGATCAAGGGGAATATAATTCTTTTCATTTTTCAGAAGAGATTCTCAGCACGCTGTCACATAAGAAAAGCATCCGTGTAAATGACCGGGCGACGCTTTTCAACTTATTGATCGGATTAAACGGATATACAATATCGACAGGGGTTCTAAGCGCTGATTTAAACGGCAATGAAATTATTCCCGTACCTCTGGATTGTGAAGAAACCATCAATGTTGGTTGGATTTCTCATAGAAATGCCTCGCTATCCAAGCTCGGAGCGGCATATATAGAAGCGCTTAAACAAGCAACAGCCCAATAAAATCTCTGATATAGCCAAAGGCTATGGCTAGATATAGTTTTATCCAGTTACACTATATCTACCGATACGTGATATCTTTCTTGTAACAATTTGTATAGGAGTGTTGCAAGATGGTGAAAAGTAGTGTTTTAGGATATCCGCGTATTGGTGCGGATCGCGAATGGAAGAAAGCGCTGGAAGCATTCTGGTCCGGCAAGCTCGAAGAATCGGAGCTTCACAGTCAGCTGCAGGAGATCCGTTTGAATCATTTGCGTAAGCAGCAGGAGAAGGGCATCGACTTCATTCCGGTCAATGATTTCAGCTATTACGATCATGTTCTTGATACAGCCACGATGTTCGGAATTATTCCAAAACGCTTTCCTTATGAGGGCGGCATTGTGCCTTTATCTGTTTATTATGGTATCGCCCGTGGGACGAAGGATGCCACAGCAAGCGAAATGACCAAGTGGTTTAACACCAACTATCACTATATAGTACCTGAACTGGATGGGGCAAACCCGGTGCTAACCGAAAATAAACCCCTTAAAGCGTATCGGGAAGCTAAAGAAAAGCTCGGCATCGAGGGGAAGCCGGTTATCGTAGGGCCGCTAACCTTCCTGAAGCTGTCAAAAGGATACAGTATATCGGAGACCGATGCCTGGCTGGAGCGATTCCTGCCGCTCTATGTTCAGATCCTTCAGGAGCTGGAGAATGAAGGGGTTCAATGGGTACAAATAGACGAACCGGTTCTTGTAACGAAATTAAGCGCGGCTGATCTCCAGCGACTGAAGACGATCTATGAGACGTTTGCCGCGTCGGTTCCAAACCTGAACATCATGCTGCAAACCTATTTTGAATCGGTTGAGAACTACAGTGACATCGTCGCGTTACCCGTCAAAGGAATAGGACTTGATTTCGTGCATGGATTCTCCGGTAATATGCCGTCGATTAAAGCATTAGGTTTTCCTGCGGACAAGGTTCTAGGAGCAGGAGTCATCGACGGCCGCGGCATCTGGAAGGCATCACTTCGCGAGAAACTGGTGCTGCTGGAAGAGTTAGGTGAATTCGTAACGGCCGATCGGCTAATCATACAGTCGTCGTGCAGTCTGCTTCATGTTCCAGTTACGGCAAAAAATGAGGCGCTGCTCTTATCTGAACTAAAGGATGCTCTCGCATTTGCCGATGAGAAGCTGGACGAACTTGTCCTTCTGGCGAAAGCAGTCTCTTCAGGTGTGGCCGTAATCGCAAAAGAGCTGGAAAAATGCGAGAGTGCTCTTGAGGCGCTCAAGCTTTCAGGAGAGCGGAATCGTAACGACATCCAGCATGCTGTCGCTGCCATTAGTGCGCAGCAACCAGAACGTAGTCTGCCTTTTTCTGAGCGTCATATTGCTCAACAGAAGAAATGGCAATTGCCGATTTTACCGACGACGACAATTGGCAGTTTTCCGCAATCAGCAGAGGTACGCAAGGCCCGTCAACTGTGGCGCAAGGGTGAATGGAACAATGAGCAGTATGCAAACTTCATTCGAGAGCAGATCGATATCTGGATTAAGCTGCAGGAAGAGATCGGGCTGGATGTTCTCGTGCATGGCGAATTTGAACGAACGGATATGGTCGAATTTTTTGGTGAGAAGCTTGCGGGCTTCGCATTTACACAGAACGGATGGGTGCAGTCATATGGTTCCCGCTGCGTGAAGCCACCGATTATATTTGGGGATGTAGCGTTCGAGGAAGCGATGACTGTCGAGGAAACTAAGTATGCTCAGTCGAAAACCGATCGTCCCGTTAAAGGGATGCTGACCGGTCCAATTACGATAATGAACTGGTCGTTCGTCCGTGAAGACATCACACGCGAACAAATCGCGTACCAGTTGGCTTATGCGCTTAGACAAGAGGTAGAGGCGCTTGAGCATGCAGGCATTGGCATGATTCAGGTTGATGAGCCTGCGGTCCGGGAAGGGCTTCCGCTTAAGGAAGAAGACCAATCGAAGTACCTGGCATGGGCAGTTAAAGCGTTCCGAATGACCACGTGTACGGTACAGGACACGACGCAAATTCACACGCATATGTGTTATTGTGAGTTCCATGACATGATTGATTCGATTGAAGCAATGGATGCAGATGTGATTTCGATCGAGACATCCCGCAGTCATGGCGAGCTTATTCATAGCTTCGAGTTGAACACCTACAAACTGGGTATCGGCTTAGGCGTATACGATATCCACAGTCCGCGTATTCCACGAGTGGAGGAAATGACTAACATGATCGATCGTGCCTTGCGTGTGCTGGATCCGAAGCTTTTCTGGATCAATCCGGATTGCGGACTTAAAACACGTGGATTCGAAGAAACGATCGATTCCTTGCGGAACATGGTTGAAGCGACGCAGATCGCCCGTACGAAGCATTCCCTAAAGGTGTAACTTCAAAATCGATAAGCCAACCGGTTTGTTAAAAATAACTTCAATTATAATCATCAGCTCTTATTCTTTCGGGAATAAGAGCTTTTTTTTGTGTAAATTTTTCGACAATCATGTTCATTAAACCGTACAGGAACAAAAAAGGAAAACGCCGGGTATGAGGAGGTTTTTAAAGGTTTTTTTCCAGGTATTCATCATTAAAAATAACGTCGAAAGCAGCAGGCCATACCCGTGTCGGATTTCGTAGGCCATGAAAAAAGGACAAAAATTCGTCTTTTGTCCGATGAACCTACATATAATCTTCACAGACTGTCTGATTGTCCTCGAGGTCGCGTATTTTTGGCGTCAAACTTAGCGCTTAACGCGTATCCTACATCAAATTATGGGAAGAGGTATAGTCATGCGAATAAAGTTAATTCAGCAAGTTTTCCTTTATTTACTCCTGTTATCGTTAGTGATCACATTAGGAATGCGATATCAACCTTTAAATAACAACGCAGCTGCAAATTCTCCTGTATCCACGTCGGAACTTAATACCCCCGTAGCTCCTGCCTACACGCCAATTCCAGTTATTGCGGATGTGAAGTCACCCGTAACCATTCAATCCATAGAACAGGAACCGGAACTGAAAGAGACGGTTACCGAAGAACCGATACATACATATGAAGTCACCGCATACTACCTGAATGTTCGTACTCAACCGAGTGCTGAGTCTAAAATTATAAAGGTTGTTAAGCAAGGCACTACACTTGAAGTTGTTGCATCAACCGATAATGGCTGGCTTGAATTGAAGGGTGAAGGCTATGTTCATGGTCGTTACGCCAAATTAATAAAAGAAGAAGTGGAAAATGCTTCAGCCCCGAAAAATGCGGACGTTGAACCGAAAGTCACGATTGAAAGCTTTAAAAAAGCGGTTACGCAGCAAGCTGACATAGAAGCAGCGGCGGATGCGGAGCCTAGTCAACCGACGTCTATCGTTCAGTCTGATTCCGGTCTAACGGAAGCTCATATTACAAAAATCCTGGATGGCACGGCCTTGGCAGGTCATCAGCTGGAGGAAGCGATACTCGAGATCGAGGAGGAATATGGCATTAACGCTTATTTTACAATAGCAGTCATGAAGCTTGAAAGCGGAAATGGCAAGAGTTGGATTGCTCGAAAGAAAAATAATTTATTTGGGCTAAATGCCATAGATGGAGATAAGTATAATAAGGCATTTAGTTTTAAAACGAAGGGTGACAGCGTTAGGAAGTTTGGACAACTTCTTTCCAAAAACTATGTAGGGAAAGGGTTAAAGACAATTGAGAAGGTTGCTAAAAAATATTGTCCGGCAAATTCTAAATGGTCGAGTTTGGTTAAAAATATAATGAAAAGAGACTATAGAAAGCTGTAGTATGGAATTTTTGTTCATACTGTGGTATTTTCATCAGACAAGGTGTATTGGAAAAGGATGCTAAGTTATGCTATTAGATAAATCTTTTTTTGAACGGGATACGTTAACCGTAGCACAGCAGCTTATCGGGTGCCATTTGGTAAGAAGAATAGACGATCAGATTATACGCGTAGCCATAACGGAGACGGAAGCCTATAAGGGCAGCGAAGATCCTGCTAGTCATGCAAGCAGAGGTGTTACTGCACGTAATCGACTCATGTTCGGCGATGCAGGAATCATGTATGTGTATTTCATCTATGGTATGCACTGCTGCATGAACATCGTTGCTCACCGGCCAAACGAGGTTGGGGCCGTGCTGCTGCGCGGAGCAGAAGCAGTAGAAGGGATCGGCCTCATACGATCGAATAGGGGAGAGGGCATTGCCGATCACTTGTTATTAAATGGTCCCGGCAAGCTGGCGAAAGCACTCGGTATAAATTTGGAGTGGAACGGTAACGATTTGCTGCAGCAGACGAATAATAGTATATGGTTAGAATATAAGGAGCCGATTAGACCGGTTAGAAGCACACCGCGGATTGGCATTTCGAAAGGGATGGATCTTCCTTGGCGTTACTTATATGAATAAAGCACAACTAAAGCACAGGAGGACAGCAACGTGAGTGAAATTGCCCAAAAGATGCCGTTCGGCTATGAGCCGCCAAAGGATGACAGAAAGGGTAGCTTGATTTATTATGATACCTTTGAACATACATCAGAACGTGAGCTGGATCTGTCTGCCGACATTGCCAAGGAACGCTCGTTTTCAAAGCTTGTTCTTTATCCACTGCATGAGGAGACCGTAAGGCGGATGACGAAGGAGTCAGTAAGTGCCTATTATAAGCGTGAAGATAAGCTGTTTGAGTGGAAGCGTGAACGAGGAGAAGAAAGCATCGTCGTTGAACGATTGGAAGGCAAGCGGAAGAAGTATACGCCGATCGATTCGGCTCTGCGCCATTTGACGCAGATCTACCCGGCTCCCCACTTTCTCTTTGTGTCCAGCGCCACCGCTAATTTGTTTGCCTCATTCTCATCCTTTGAGGAGTGGATCGTGAAGGTACGGCTTATATTAATTATGGAGCCCTCTAATCTGCACCCCCGGCTCGAGCAATACCGGCATCGGTGGGAGTCCATTATTCATGCTTGAAATGAAAGCGATAGAAGAGCTGTCCGTGGGGAAACCTTGCGGACAGCTCTTTGTGTTTTACTTCTTACGTATGTCGTCTAGCCCGTTGAAGGGCTGTTCGGTACATGGCCTTTCTGCCTGGTGTTTTCATCTGTGGAAGCTGCTATATTATTTTCGGCTTCCATAGAGTGCTTTGCAAACGTCAGGTTTTTAGCTTGCATGGATTTGTTTTTATTTTTATTGCGGGCCATCGTGTTTCCTCCCCTAGCTTAATTGCCTTAACGATTGAGGCAGTTATAGGTTATCCAAATAGGATTGAAATTAATGGAGTATAACATCCAAAATATTTTTTCGGCAGTGTGTAGCGGAATCCGTTCCCGACCCGTCTATAAGGGTGGAGGTGAGTACAACGGTGAAGCTGGCCGGCCAAATCGATAGAGAAGGCTTCTCCAAGGATCCTTCAGCAGCATTGGAACAAATGATGACTTTATATGGGAACATCGTATTGCGAACGGCTTATTTTTACATGAACGACCGGCATATCGCGGAGGATGTGAGCCAGGAAGTATTCATCCGGGCGTACCGGAACTGGTCAAGCTTCCGCGGGGACAGCAGCGTGAAGACATGGCTAACACGAATTACCGTAAATGTATGCCGAGATAAAGCGGGTCTCAAAATGTTTTCCGAACAGCCGACAGATCCGGGCTTGCTTGACAGAAATCAAATGATCAGCGTGGAAGATGAGGTTCTGAAGCGCATAAGCAACTCGTTAATATTCAAGCATGTTCTCGAGCTGCCGCAGCCCTATCAAGAAGTACTGTATTTGTATTATTATTTGGATTTGAATACGCGCGAAATCGCTGAAGCGACCGCTGCTTCTGAAGGCACCGTGCGCGGAAGGCTGCATCGAGCAAGACAACAGCTGGAGAATTACCTGCGAAAGGAGGGGTTGAGCTCATGAGCAATGATGATCTTGAGCTGCGGGAATTATATAAATCAGAAGCTGAACAATATTTATTTGACGGCTTGCAGTTTGATGGCCGGATGAAAGAACGTATCATGAGCGGCATTCATTCCGATAGCAAGCCGACTTCTTCCGGGAAGGGGATTCATTCACTGCGAAAACGTTGGTTGTATAGCGCAATGGCGGCAGCGGCAGCTGTAATCATACTTATAGCCGCCCCTCAAATGCCGGCAATTGCTCCTGAAGAAGATCCACCGTTTAATACGTTTTTGGACACAGAAAATCCAGGTCTCGTGGACGATGATACCATGATGACTTGGACGCCTCAAAGCATAGAAGAGGCGCAGACGCTGTTTGGTGAAGAGCTTCTGCTACCGGCTTATGTGCCGCAATCGTTTGAGCTGCAAAAGGAAATCGTTGCATATGGCACAGTCGAAGGGATAGTAGACAAGGTTACATTTTCCTATTCAACGGGCTTTCAAACCTTCTTGTACACTGTGGATAAGAATGCTTCGGTAGAAGTGTTTTCCGAGTATGAAAAGCTTGAGCTAAACGGAATCACCGCATATATAGACTCAGTAAGTGAATCGTACACAGCATTGTATTGGGTAATGGATAATCGGCTTTACTCTATCTTAGGAGACTTATCCCGCGAGGAAGCTTTGAACGTGGCTAAATCAGTAACACAATAAATTAAACATTCCAAGGAGGAATTACAAATGAAAAGCTTCATAATGGTAAAAAAGGGACAATGGATTACAAAATGGGTTATCGCTGCAAGTATCGCTTTCATCCCTTTGGCGGCTAGCCCGACAATAGGCCATGCACAGGTCATCGAGGAGCAAGGTTATGCTAACGAAGCTTTGAGTGAAATGCACGCTAAAGTGGACGCCTATGTTTTTACAGACAAGGTCGATGAACTCGAAGCGCAAGGCATTCAAGTAACGAATACAGGGCCGGTAGGTGAATATATCGAGATCGGCATTATCGACTATACGGATGAAAAGGCTGCCTATTTATATGATGTATTCGGTACAGAACTCGTGAAGGTAGTTGAGGGCGTTCAAGCCGTTACTTTAGATAACACGCTGGAAATAACAACGGATGACAAGGAAATGAGCACAACGAGCATAGATGTACCGCAAACGGACGATTCGGAAATGGCCGTTACAACGGTATCGGATGCTGTCACGACGACCGGTGCAAGTGAAGTAAATGAAACAGCAGCGGCAAATGGTGCCAACACCGCATGGATCGTTGTCATTGCCGCAGCAGCGCTTGGCGCAATTTTATATCTGGGTCGTAAGCTAGGCTTATCGAGAAAATAGGACTGCAAAAAGGGCTGCCCTTACAAGTAGGATTACCTACTTTAAGGGAGCCCCTTTTCTTATCTAAAAGCTGGTAACATGCTCTTCACATTCTGAAGAACAGAAGCCATTGCGAGTCTCTTCGCAATCCTTGCATACGATATGTTGACGGTGGCAGGAGTCATCCGCGCAATTAATGTACGTATCTGCCGGCTGAGCACAGTGATAACACTTCCCGACGACGATATCTTCATCTGTCTGGTTGATCGTAACGGAAACCCGATCGTCAAATACATAACATTTGCCGTCAAATAGCTTTCCTTGAACTTCTTCATCCTTGCCGTAGGTTACAATTCCGCCTTCTAATTGATAAACGTCCTTGAAGCCTTCGCTAAGCATGACGCCTGTGAGCTTCTCGCAGCGGATACCGCCAGTACAGTATGTGATGATAGGCTTATCTTTATATTCTGCCATATTCTCACGAAGCCATTCCGGAAATTCTTTGAACGTTTCAAGATCAGGCCTGATCGCGTTGCGGAAATGTCCGAGATCATACTCATAATCGCTTCTTCCATCGAGTACGATTACGTCTTCTCTTTGCAAATATTCATGAAACTCTTTAGGCGAGAGACGCGTGCCGCTAAGCGTATTCGGATCAAGCGGTTTATCGTAACGCAGCGTTACGAGCTCCTTCTTGTAGCGAACGAATATTTTTTTGAAAGCATGCTTATCGGCTTCATCGATTTTAAACACGATATCCGAGAACAACGGGTTTGCGCGTAAGTCACGCATATATTGTTCCGTTTGCTCGATTGTCCCTGAAAGGGTTCCGTTAATGCCTTCATCGGCAATCAGAATCCGGCCTTTCACGTTTAGTTCCTTACAATATGCAAGATGCTCGGCAGCAAATTGCTCCGCATCAGGTATAGCAACAAATTTATAGTACAATAAGATTCGAAAATTGTTTTTTTCGCTCATGGTAGTATTCCTTTCCGTATAACAAATAAAAGCATACTATATTATAGATGACAGGATATATATTTTCAACAAAGAATAATGATTTTATGTAGCTGAATGAGATGAATAGCGAAGTAATTCAATAAAGCGATTCGCAATAAAAGATAATGAAGTGTCGCGTTTTGTAGCTATTCCAACGGAACGAGGCGGGATTGTCTGTACCGTTTGCAGCTGAAATAGCTTTCCTTCTTGCAGTTCTTCTGTGACAAAGGACTTTGTTACGAAAGCCGCGCCATAGCCTCGTTCAGCTAATTCCTTTAACATATCCATACTGCTGAGTTCAATTTCCGCGCCTACGTCCATTCCTTGAGAAGTAAGCCATTCATCAACAAATTGTCTGGTGCTGCTGCCTTTGGAGAGAAGGATAAGAGGAATTTTTGCTAGGTCCGCTGAGTTTATCGGTTGTTCAGCCCAAGCCTGATAGGCAGGACCAACAACAAAACAATCTTGAATGTCGGTTAGATGATTAATGTCCAGGCTCTGATCAATAAATGGCAAATGAACAAGTCCTAGATCAATTTGTCCATCTTTTAAACGACCACGAATTTCTGATGTTCTGCCTTGTGAAAGACGTATTCGAACAGCCGGATGTTCAGCGTGAAAGCGATCAAGCTGCGGTAACAAGAGATGCTTGATAATCGGTCCGCTTGCACCAATTCGCAGTTCTCCTGCTGTAAGGTTTTTGAGGGACTGTAATTGTCTTTCGCCGGCTTCGAGAATGGAGAAGGATTTCTCAACATAATCGAGTAAAGCCAAACCTTCAGCAGTTAGCTTCACTCCTTTGGATAGCCGGTCAAACAGCTTAACCTCGAGCGCTGCTTCCAACTGCTTTATCGCGTAGCTCACGGATGGCTGCGTTATATGAAGCACTTGTGCGGCTCTTGTTAAATTTTCAACTTTGGCTGTATGAAGAAAAATTCGATACCATTCCATATTCATCATTATCATGATATAGATCCTCTCTATGACAAATTGTTTATATTTCAATTTCATTAATTTCATTATCGAAATTATAATTGAAACATAACGTGAGCGTCAAAATGAAACGAGGGAGGCAGCTAGGATGGCTGGAAATTCTTTTGGCAATTCCTTTAAAATAACAACCTTTGGAGAATCTCATGGTGAAGCGGTTGGTGTAATTGTAGATGGTGTAACTCCTGGAGTCGAACTCGACGAGCAATATATACAGGTTCAAATGGATCGAAGAAAGCCTGGTCAATCCTCGGTTACTTCTCCCCGCAAAGAATATGATGTTATCCGTATTCTTTCAGGTATTTTTGAGGGAAAGACTACCGGAACGCCACTTTTTATTATGCTGCACAACAAGGACATGAGACCTGTAGCTTACGACGATATCAAATACTCCTTTCGTCCAGGTCATGCCGACTATAGTTATTTCAAGAAATATGGCATTCGGGATCACCGCGGGAGCGGCCGAGCTTCTGGAAGAGAAACGGCCGGCAGAGTAGCGGGAGGAGCCGTCGCTCGCAAGCTGCTCGAGAATCGAGGAGTAAGCGTCATCGCATACACGAAAGAGATTGGCGGAATCAAATGCCATACATTTAACGAATCTGTTATTGAACAAAACGATGTTCGAGCATGCGACCCTATAGCTGCTGCTAAAATGATTGAAAAGATTGAACGTTTAGCAGCAGCCGGTGATAGCTGCGGCGGTATCGTTGAATGCAAAATAAGAGGACTTCATGCAGGCGTTGGCGAACCTGTATTTGATAAGCTGGACGCAGAGCTGGCAAAGGCTATGCTGTCGATTGGCGCAGTTAAAGGAATTGAATTCGGTGCCGGTTTTGCTGCGGCAGAGATGCTAGGCAGCGAGCATAACGATCAGATGGATAGTTCAGGTTTCTTAAGTAATCACGCTGGCGGAATCGTTGGCGGAATTAGTACAGGCGAGGAAATCGTGTTTAGAATGGCGGTAAAGCCGACCTCATCGATTTCTGTTCCCCAGCATACCATTGATATCCATGGACAAGAACAAATGATTGAGACAATCGGAAGACATGATCCGTGTATTTGCCCAAGAATTATTCCCGTGGTGGAAGCTATGGCATGTATCGTTATTGAAGATCTGCTTAAACGGCAAGCAGCGCTGCATGATTAGAGTATTCGAACTAAAGTTCCGAGAGGAGATTGATTATGAAACCTTCCATATTTATTGATCGCCCGATTCCTGCTGAGGTCGAGGCCTATTTAGCCGAGCATTGTGAAATTGAAAAATGGGAAAGCACAGCGCCGATTCCGCGGCAAACGCTGCTGGACAAGCTCGCCAAGACGAAAGGACTGCTTACGGCAGGTATGAAAATTGATGCCAGGTTGTTAGATCTGACACCCAACTTGAAAGTGGTTAGCAGTATAAGTGTCGGATATAACCATTTTGATATTGCGGCTATGAAACAAAGGGGAGTCATCGGTACAAACACGCCTCATGTATTGAATGATACCGTTGCGGATTTAGCATTCGCACTTATACTTGGAACGGCGAGAAGAGTTGCCGAGCTGGACCGGTATGTCAAAGAAGGACAATGGCAGACTGGTGACGGCGTGAAATTGTTTGGGACGGATGTGCATCACGCCAAGCTGGGCATTGTCGGAATGGGTCGTATCGGGGAAGCGGTTGCTCGTCGCGCTAAGCTTGGTTTCGAGATGGATGTCATTTATTATAACCGCAGCCGTAAGCAGGCTGTAGAGGATCAGCTTGGAGTGCGCTATGCACCTCTTAAGGAGCTGCTGTCCACTTCGGATTTCATCCTTCTGTTGGCGCCATTAACGGCGGAGACGACCCGGCTGATTGGACGCAGCGAGTTTCAATTGATGAAGCCTTCATCTATTTTCATTAATATATCCCGCGGCCAGACGATAGATGAGGATGCCTTAATCGAAGCGCTGCAGCAAGGAGTGATTGCTGCTGCGGGTCTCGATGTTTACGAAAAGGAACCTATTGATGCCGCACATCCTTTCCTTCAAATGCCGAATGTATTGACTTTGCCGCATATCGGTTCGGCTACGACTCAAACCAGATTCGATATGGCTATGCTTGCAGCAAAAAATTTGGTCAGCGCATTAACCGGACAAATACCGTCCAATATCGTTGATGAATTGAGGTAATACAGCTGGATAAAATGAAATTATTGCTAATTGGATCAACCGGAAAGACAGGACAATATATTCGATATTTTGTAGAGCAAAGGGGCATACAAACAAAGCTTTTCGTTCGTACTCTTCGTGAGCCGGGTCCAAATATCGTGATTGGCGATGTGCGTGAGCAAAAAGATGTTAATGAAGCGATGACTGGTGTGGACGGAGTTATCTGTTCTCTCAATACAGAAGGCAATGGCACTTTGATAAGCGGTATGACCAATGTAATTGAAGCCATGATTAAATACAAAGTGAAAAGATTGGTTACGATCGGAACGGCCGGCATATTGCAAAGCGTACTGCAGCCGGAATTGCTCCGCTATCAATCGATAGAAAATAAACGAACCAATCATGAAGCCGCAATGGAACATCACCAGGTATATACGAAGTTAATGAAAACTTCATTGGATTGGACAATCATTTGTCCGACCAGGCTAGTTCAGGATGAACAGAGCGGCCATTATCGCGTTCAAAAAAACGTACTGCCCAGCGATGGCTCCAAGATATCTTTTGCGGATACAGCCGAGTTTGCCGTTTCTGAATATTTTGACAGGTCGTTTGTGCGTGAAAGGGTAGGCATTTGTTATTGACAGTAGCTTACTTATCATGTAACATTTAGCCTGATCATAAATAAACAACAACATATATTTTTCGTATAACCTCACGGCAGTACAGGATAGGGTGAGGGTTTCTACGGGAAGCCTTAACTTCCTAACTACGAATATAAGATCATTTAGTAATGATCTTGTATTCGCGGTTAGGATTTTTTTTGCGCTTTTATATGCTAGTTTATTAACGTCAGGAAGGAGCATCAGGACAAATGAAATATTTATTATCGGTTTTTCTGGGTGCGGCAAGCTATGGCATATTATCGACGATAGTAGTCCTCGCCTACGGTAAAGGTTATGAGCTTGGAGAAGTCGTCGGAAGTCAGCTGTTAACGGGTTTTGTTCTCGCTTGGGGGTTGGCGCTAATTATGAAATGGCGTGAGAAACAGAAGGCAAGAGTAAATGCGAGCAATCATTCCGCGGTTAACGGCGCAGTCGCCAAGCTAACGTGGAAGCATAGACTGCTGTTGATGGCTGCAGGCACACCTACGGCAATAACAGGGTTGTTATATTATGAATCTCTCCGCTACATTCCAGCGTCTTTAGCCATTATATTGTTATTTCAGTTTACATGGATCGGGGTACTCATTCAGGCGGTAAGCCAGCGCAAGCGCCCAAACGGGATTATGTTTTTCACGATAGCGGTGCTGCTCGGCGGTACTTTGCTTGCAGCCGGCATCATGGAGCAAGGGACAGGTAAGTTTAATGTAACGGGTGTCATTTTAGGACTGCTCTCAGCAGTGAGCTACTCCTTATTTATATTGTTCAGCGGAAAAGCAGTTCCTTCGGTTCATCCGGCTTACCGGAGCGCATGGATGATTACCGGCGGAATGCTGCTCGTCTTTATTTTGTTTCCGCCCCTATTTTTGTTTAATGGACTCATATGGGGAGAGCTGCTTTTGTTCGGCTTCTTGCTAGGCATGTTTGGTGCGTTTATTCCACCTGTGCTTTTTGCTATCGGCGTACCGCATATAGGTGAGGGAATGGCAGGTATTCTTGGCGCGTCCGAGCTTCCCGTTGCCGTTCTGCTTTCCTCTTTTGTTCTAAATGAGCATGTAAGCATGCTTCAGTGGGCGGGAGTTACAATCGTGCTGCTTGGAATCGCGCTTCCAGAGCTTAAGAAATGGAGAAGACTTAGCGTACAGCAATAAAAATCATTTTATTTTTCTTATGGTATAACTTGAAATGATTTCAAAGATAATAAGTATTCATTATGTATGAAAGTGACCAACCGGCTAAGCGGGAGGGTGTTAGATGCGGTATGACTGTGTAATTGTAGGTGGCGGCATAGCTGGGTTACAGGCTGCCATACAATTGGGAAGATATCGTTATAAGGTAGCTGTTGTAGATTCCGCAGACGGACGTTCCAATCTGTGCAGAAGCTACCACAACCTGATCGGTTGGCCGAACGGTATTAGCGGGACTGAGCTGCGCGCTGCCGGGAGAAACCAAGCAGAGCGCCTGGGAGTTCGTTTTATACACGCGACAGTTGTTAGCGCCAACAATGACACTGAAGGATTTTTGTTGAATACAGATGGTGATTTGCAAATTCGGGGAAAGAGATTGCTTCTGGCAACGGGAGTCAAGGATAGGCTGCCGGATTTCCCCGAGCTCCTTCCCTGCATGGGGATAAGCGTCTATGTTTGTCCGGACTGCGACGGTTACGAGGTAACGGATAAGAAGACACTGGTAATGGGATCCGGCAATGCCGGTGCGGAGATGGCGCTTACTCTCACGCATTGGACGTCGGATCTCGTTTATGTGAACCATGAATTAGCGGCTATAGACGATCAAGTTCGCATGCGCCTTGAAACTCATGGGATTGTCTATAAGGAAGAGTCGATACGTTCAGTGCTTGCAGAGCAATCACAATTCAGAGGTGTTTTATTGAGAGACGGCGCCAGCATTTATTGTGATCGTTGTTTTGTAGCATTCGGAGGTAATGAAGTGCGTTCCGCCGTTGCCAGGCAGCTCGGGATCAAGCTGATGGATAATAAACATATTATTGTTGATCCGCGCACAAAAATGACAAGTGTTCAGCATGTATGGGCAGCCGGTGATGTGACCGCTCATTCAGAGATGGTGACGATTGCCATGGGGGATGGCAGCCAAGCGGCTGTTTGGATTCACAAAAGCCTATTAACAGCGAGGTGATTATCATGACCAACCATAGTTTGGCACCGCATGAATCGTTGGAAATTCATGAAATGCTGAATTTTAAAACGGTATGCTTGGCAAAATCGAAATTAATGCAGGGGCTTGTATTCGATCAAGATCTTAAAGCTTTGATGCAAAAAGACGTCGAGCAATCCATTAAGGCGATAGCAGATCTGCAAAATCTTTACAAGAAGGCACCCATCCATTAAGCAGAGGTGAAAAAAGAATGAATAATGATTATTTGGATCCGATTAACGCGGAAGGTATGCCGGATCAAGCTAATGCCTTCTTCGCCCTTGATTTCCTTCTCGCCATCAAAACCGGCATAAGAACCTGTGCGATTGCGTTGTCGGAAACAGCAACTCCAGAGGTGAGAACCGTGCTGCGTCGCCAATTGGAAGAAGGCCTCGCGCTTCATGAAGAACTAACGCAAATGATGATCGCCAAGAAATGGTTTCATCCTTATCAATTGGACGAGCAGTTTCAATTGGATCTCAAATCCGCTAAAACGACCGTTCAAATTGCCCAGATGCAATTGTTTCCTAAAGACACGAGCCGCTTAGGAACTTTCGCGACGCCAGACTATTAGTTAATGGAGGAACACCCAGCATGAAAGCAGTTACCTATCAAGGCATTAAAAATGTACAGGTTACCGAGGTAAAAGCACCGGAAATCCTGAAGGCCGACGATATGATCGTCAAGCTGACGTCCACGGCTATCTGCGGCTCGGATTTGCATCTCATTCATGGTATGATTCCCAACCTGCCTGCCGGTTACATCATTGGCCACGAACCGATGGGAATTGTCGAGGAAGTAGGAAAGGGCGTAACCAAGCTGAAAAAAGGGGATCGGGTCGTTATTCCCTTTAACATAAGCTGCGGCGAATGCTTCTATTGCAAGCATCAGCTGGAAAGCCAATGCGACAACTCCAATCCGAATGGCGAGATAGGAGCTTACTTTGGTTACTCCGAGACGACAGGCGGATATCCTGGCGGCCAAGCCGAATATTTACGTGTCCCTTATGCCAATTTCACTTCCTTCAAAATTCCGGAAAATTCAGAAGTAGAAGACGAAAAGCTGGTAACGATCGCCGATGCTATGACAACGGCTTATTGGACCGTCGATAATGCGGGCGTTAAACCTGGCGATACGGTAATTGTATTAGGCTGCGGTCCGGTTGGTTTACTCGCGCAAAAATTTTGTTGGCTGAAAGGTGCCAAGAGAGTAATTGCGGTGGATTACATCGATTACCGTTTGGAGCATGCGAAGCGGACGAACAAGGTCGAAACGGTCAATTTTGAGCAAATGGAAGATGTCGGAAGCTATTTAAAAGAAATGACCGGTGGCGGGGCCGATGTTGTCCTTGATTGCGTTGGTATGAGCGGAAAGATGACTCCAATGGAGTTTCTTGCATCGGGCATTAAGCTTCAAGGCGGAGCATTGGGCGCGCTCGTAATCGCAACACAAGCCGTTCGCAAAGGCGGTACCATCCAAATTACAGGCGCATACGGAGCAAGATATAACGCGTTTCCTTTAGGGGACATTTTTCAAAGAAACATAAATATAAGGTCGGGACAAGCTCCCGTTATTCACTTAATGCCTCTCATGTACAATCTGATCTCTAAAGGCAAAGTGGATCCCGGAGATGTGGTTACTCATGTGCTGCCGTTATCCGAAGCGAAAAAAGGCTATGAAATGTTCGATACCAAAACCGAGAATTGCATTAAAGTAGTACTTAAACCTTAAACGGAGTTGACCCATATTGACAAACAAATACGCTTTGCATGAAAAGCTTGAGCTGCATGAGATTACAGTATTCAAGACGGCATGCTTGACCAAAACAAAAATGATGCAAAATCTGGTTACCGATCCGAATTTGCAAAGCATTTTGGATTTTGATGCGCAAATAACGGCTAGACAGGTAAGGGAATTAAAAGATTTATTATCAAACACGGTTGAGTAGGAGGCAAGCAGAATGAATTCCATCGTAAAATATTTCACCGGCACGGATGCAATGACCGATCAGGTTATAGCTACTGATATGCTTCTCTCTGCGAAGATTGGTATTCAAAACTATGCGATCGCACTCACCGAAACCGCTACTCCAGAAATAAAGACTGTACTAAAGAAACACTTGGATGAAGCGATTACCGCCCATGAACAAATCACGGCATACATGGTGCAGAACGGCTTTTACCATCCGCATGACATTCGGGAGCAAGCCAAGATTGATCTAAACAATGCTGTGACTGCTTTAAATATCCCATAATTTAATGGTACTCCGCTGTCCATAAAAATGACCATAATCAAGGGACGATTGTGGTCATTTTTATGCCTATATTCTATATATATTTTCTAATCGATTCTACAAAGACGTAATAACCTTATCGATGATCCCATATTCCAGCGCCTCTTGAGCGGACATGAAATAGTCGCGGTCCATATCCTTCTCGATCTTTTCGACCGGCTGCCCGGTACGTTCGGAAGAAATTTGATTTAATTTTGACCGAATGTTCAATATTCGATTGGCACTTATAGCGATGTCACTGGCTTGGCCTTGTACGCCGCCGTGAGGCTGATGGATCATAATCTCGCTATTTGGCAGTGCTGAACGATGGCCTTTAGCCCCGGCAAGAAGAAGAATGGCAGCGAAGGATGCTGCAAAACCTGTACAAATTGTATGCACTGGGGGCTTTACGAATTGCATCGTATCGAAAATGGCAAATCCCGCGGAAGTGGAGCCACCGGGACTGTTGATGTACATTGAAATTTCTTTTTCCGGGTCTTCCGCCGCAAGAAACAACAATTGAGCAATGATGCTGTTGGCCACATTATCGTCTATTGCCGCGCCCAGAAAGACGATCCGATCTCTCAGCAGCCGGGAATAAATATCATAGGATCTTTCGCCGCGGCTCGATTGCTCAACTACATAAGGAACATAATTACTCATCATTTTTAACCTCCCGATTTTTTTCTTCGCTTTCCCCCTGTAAACGAAATAAGAGTTTCAAAAGATACGGTGCTGAGACTATAATGAAAAAAAAGAAAATTTATTTAATTTTGGCTATTCGTGCGTATCCTTTTAAAAACTTCGTTCGTTTACTTGAGTAAGGATAGCTCCCTTTACATTTCGGAATACGGGAAGAGCAAAGGAGGACGTAAATGATTTTAGCTGATACTCTAAATAACAATGGGACAAAAACGGAAGATAAAAGGATCGAGCAATTACAATCTGTGGTGCAGCGGTACTGCTTATCTCTTACAAAATCGACTTGGGACGCTGAGGATTTGGCTCAAGACACGTTGCTAAAGGGATTAAATACCATTTATGGCACACAGCATAACAATCCCGAAGCGCTGCTGCTTCGAATTGCAAAAAATACATGGATTGACCAATCACGAAGAAAAAACATTTGGACTCGGATTGTTAAGCAGGAAAAACCAAAAGAGTCTTCATCGAATCAAGGCATACTCGAAATTGAGGAAGCACTTCAAGCTTTGATCAAGCACTTATCACCTCTCCAGCGTACTATATTTCTACTGCGGGATGTTTTCGGTTATTCGAATGCGGAAACGGCTGAGATGCTTGGAACGACTGCCGGAGCAATCAAGGCAGCGCTTCACCGTGCACGCGAATCGTTGGATGCCGTCAAGAAGGAGCTTGAATCAGGATGTCTTCGGTTACCTGAAGAGGAAGGCTTGAAAGCTTACCTAAGAGCGTTTGCTATTGCGTATCAAATGGAGGATATCGCCAGGTTAGTGGAACTCGCGCAAATGGATATCGTGGAGGCGGCAGCAGCGGTAAGCATGGTCCAAAACAGACTGCTCCGGCATTCCATTACATTACGTCACTCCGGTTCGATTAGTAGAGGACAATTTAACATGCTGAAGGCCGCATAATCGATGGCTAGAAGAGTAGGTAAAGCGGGCAATAATGGTAAAGTTCTTTTATAGATGTTCTTTAGCTTTCGTTCACCTATATAATGGAAGTATACTGTTGTTGTCGGGCCGACGAATGCTAAATGAAAGGAGATGATCGATTTGATTACAAACTTTGAGGTGATCTCCGTTTAATCGGAGACCATTAATAAGTGGGAGGCCGCGAGGCCTCCTCCTATTTTTTGCACAGTTATTTTTACTGGCAGTATTGTTAATTATTTCTTGTCAACTGAAAAGGCTTTCTTTATACTTTAATAGTGACTTCACATAAATGCCGAAAGGGGGAGACGAAAATGTTGAACATAATTAAGGTGGTTAAACTTTAACTGAATATCGTCAATTCCAGGAATATTCCGGCCTATTATACTTAAAGGTATGATACGTCAAGCTTGTGGTGAAGATTTTACCGTCATTTGCAATACGAAAGGATTCCTGTGGAGGGTATATAGCATCCACGGTTTTTTTGTTTTTTGGGTTCAAAATTGGTTGTACAAAATTCGAAGGGAGGCAGGAAAGATGTTGAATGCAACTGTTACTACTAGCCATACAAAGTTAAGCCTGTTCGAGGAGGACGTTTATCGTGAACTACAAAAATGGAAGAGATGTGCTTCCCCCTAGTTTATTGACGGAGCTACAAAAATACATTCAGGGTGATTTAATTTATATTCCCAAGCCGACTGAAAAACGGGCGCTTTGGGGTGAGGTCAGCGGAACACGGAAGCTGCTGGCGGAACGAAACAAGGAGATTTGTCTCTACTATACAAACGGATGGTCCGTTGCCGATCTGGAGCGAAAGTATCATTTGTCCGGGGAAAGCATTCGCAAAATTGTCGTTAAAGCACGCTAAACAATTATTATTGATGGGGGAGCAAAATGTCTATTCTGGAAAAACTCCCGGAAAAAATTCGGGCTCAGATGTCCGACGAGCCACTGTTCAGCGCGAAAACGGATCTGCGAAATAACGGTCATTTCGGTGAGCAGTGGATCACTTTAACGGAGCGGGAAATATTGCTTTGGGAGACGGATGGTTTACAATATTTTAATCTCAAGATCGAGGATTTGAAGGAAGCAAGAGCCGTGAATGGCGTGGGCGGTGGAACGCTGCTGGTAGATACAATGAAAGGACCGGTAGTCGTAGCTCGATATACGGCCGCGCTATCCTCGGTGTTCGGGTTTGCCGCCAAATTGTTAACTGCAATCGCCAAGGACGAAGAGCGCCCAATGGCTTCGGAGAAAGAATTTCCGCGCTACTGTCCAACCTGCGATAATCCGCTTTCTGAAGGTACGCAGGTATGCCCGATTTGCAAAAACAACGGTAAAGTTATCGCACGCATGCTGAAGTATGCCAAACCTTATAAGCTGCAAATGATTGCGGCCGGGTTCCTGCTCATATTGACGACGCTGGTGGAGCTTATCCCGCCTTACTTGACTAAGGTTATGATCGATGATGTCCTGCAGCCGAAAAACATGGGTTCCACGCTGCTTATGGTTGTTTTTGGACTTGGCGTTACAGCTTTAGTGATGTCAGTGATGCAAACGGTACGCGGACTAATCGGCGTATGGGTCGGTTCAAAATTAATGGGTGATTTGCGTAAAGATATTTACAGCTCACTGATGCGGCTGTCGCTCGCTTTTTTTGACCGGCGCCAAACGTCGCAATTCATTGGCCGGGTCAACAGCGATTCAGAAGCGATGCGGCAGTTTATGACCGACGGGGTTATATGGGTAAGCGGAGAGTCGCTTCGTGTTATTGCCATATTTATTATTATGTTTGGGCTCGATTGGAAGCTGACGTTGTTCGCGCTGCTGCCTATGCCGTTCATGGTGGTGGTCTCCATGAAGCTGTGGCCCAAGATTGGCCGCCGTTGGTATCAGCAGTGGCGATCGATCTTCCGTCTGAATGTACTCGTCGGGGACTCCCTGCAAGGCGTTCGCGTCGTCAAGGCATTCGGTCAGGAAGCAACGGAAATGTCGCGGTATGCGGAAGCTAATCGCGAGGTTGTCCGTCATAACATACGAATAGAAGGGCTTTGGCAAGGTATGTTCCCTCTATTCTCCTTTATTGCTGGACTAGGTACGCTCCTTATTTGGTATTTCGGCGGTCAATCCGTGCTTCGGGAGGAGCTTCAGCTTGGCACGCTAATGGCGCTGATCGCATATCTGACAATGCTTTTTGGTCCGCTGCAATGGGTTAGCCAGATGATTAACTGGGCGAGCAATGCCTTGTCTGCTGCTGATCGCGTATTTGAAATTATGGATACTCCATCGGAGGTTCCTGATGTACGTGACCCGGTTCCAATCGGTGTAATTGAAGGTCATGTAAGGTTTGACAAGGTCACATACGGGTACGAAAAGCATCATCCGGTTATTAAGGACATCAACCTGCAGGTAAAGGCTGGGGAAATGATTGGGCTTGTCGGCCATTCCGGTGCAGGTAAATCAACATTCATTAATATGATTTGCCGCTTTTATGATACGGATGAAGGCTCTATCAGCATAGATGGAGTTGACCTGCGGCGCATCAGCCAATCCGACTTGCGCAAGCAAATTGGTGTTGTGCTGCAGGAGACTTTTCTGTTCGATGGTACGATTGCCGAAAATATCGCCTACTCTAAACCGGATGCGACACCGGAAGATATTATGCGGGCGGCAAAAATTGCTAACGCTCATGATTTTATCGTAAGGCTGCCTGATGGCTATGACACAAGAGTAGGGGAACGGGGACACCGGTTGTCCGGCGGAGAAAAGCAGCGGGTGTCGATTGCCCGCGCAATCATTCACGATCCGCGCATTCTTATTTTGGATGAAGCGACCGCATCCGTGGATACGGAAACCGAACGGCAAATCCAAGAAGCGATAACACGGTTGGTGAAAGGCCGTACTACTTTTGCAATTGCGCATAGGCTGTCTACTCTTCGCAACGCGGATAGGCTTGTCGTATTGGAGCGCGGTAAAATAGTCGAAGTCGGTACGCATGAAGAGCTTCTAGCTAAAGAAGGCGCCTATCATAAGCTGGTTGAAGCGCAGCAGGAGCTCTCCAAGATCAAGGGGGTTGAAGGCTGATGAATGACACATACGACATTCATATGCTTGAGCCGGAACGAGTCATGTTCAGCCGCGGTCAAGGCGGAGTGTTCCAAGGTGTGATTAATGGAAAGCCCTATGAGGAGCTTGTTGTATTCCGCGCTTTTCCTTTCTTGTACACGACACAATATATTTCGATCCGGGACGCAAAGGGCGATGAGCTCGGAATTATTCGCGATATTGCCCAGCTGGATGAAGAGAGCTTGAGGGAAATAGAGAGGGAGCTTCAGTTCCGGTATTTCCTGCCGCGGGTTACAAAGGTTGACAGTGTGAAGCAGAAATCAGATTTATGGCTATGGGAGCTTCAGACGAATTTAGGTCCAACACGCATGGCCATGCGAAATCTGCATGAACATATGCAGTTCCCGAGCGGAAACCGAATCATCCTGACAGATATTAACGGCAAAAGGTGCGAAATCGCGGATTGGCAGACGCTGGACAGCCACAGCCGCACACAGCTGACGGATGTGATCTAATTACCAGGTGAAAGAGCAGACTGCGGTCTGCTCATTTTTCTGTATGTTTGGCTGGATTTTTGAGGAATAGAAGAATTATTTGTCGAATGTAGAAATATAACTGTAGTATAATGTAACAACATGTCGACCGCCCTGGCTAATCGGATTCTTGGTTAAAATTTAATGTTCATAGAGTCGAAAAATAACCCCGTCCGATGTGGTCGGGGTTATTTTTTTTCTAATTCTGGAAGCGTTTAAAACAAAAAATACACACAGACGAATGCGATAGCGGCATGATAAAGCGTGTTCATCCAATCTTTCCGTTTTAAATCAATCTGTACGATCACGTAAATGGACCTTACTGCAATGATAACCAATGCAAGCTGATACAAGAAAATCGGCAATTTTCATTCCTCCTTATTGTTTTTACTTAAGGCTATGAGTGCCTTGAAGCAAAAATACTGATGTAAGGAGGAACATTTTGATTTATCTAAGCGTTGCCGTAGGAAGATTTACTGCGGTTCTAGGGTATTGATAATCATTTCGATAACAATTGGTATCCGAATCATACGAGGATTGCGAGAGGCGGTGCGAGATTTCGAAAATAGGCAGCTTTGGATTGACATGCAATACCGATTCAAAGAACGAACATCTTTCAAAGTTAAAATCTAAAGTGGTAATCAGAATGACACAATTCTTAAATGTACACCCAATAAAACTAAACCCGTCGAATGTAATGGTTTCATTAGTAAAGACTTCGTTTGATATCGTTTTCATTTATCAGCGCTCCTGTTCAATGATGGGACAACATAGTAAAAATATTAACAGATACGAGTTGTAATGTTTGTCAGAAATTGTTTAAGGATCGAAATAATTAACGACATCACTGGCGGTGATTCGAACGGAATCGCGAAAGATGACGTATCTTTGCAAGCTTTCAGATTTATAGGTATTCACCTATTCATGCTCTAATGAGTATCTTAATGCTAACGAAACGTTTTTTATTGGAGGAATGAGTGTGGGATATTTTGTTGCTGTGGAGTCACACGTGAACATATACGTAGAGGATGTAAACCCGGGAAGCGAGAAGACCATACTTTTTATACACGGTTGGCCTGCCAACCACAAGCTGTTTGAATATCAGTTCGATGTGCTTCCAGCAATGGGCTATCGATGCATTGGTATTGATCTTAGAGGATTCGGCAATTCAGATAAGCCGCTGCATGGTTACTCTTACGATCGGCTTTCGGATGATGTACGCGCTGTGGTTGATGCGCTTAATTTAAAAAATTTCACATTGGCAGGACACTCTGTTGGCGGAGCGATTTCCATCCGGTATATGGCGCGTCACAACGGGCATGGCGTATCTAAGCTTGTGTTAATGGCTGCTGCCGCACCCAGCTTTACTCAGCGTCCAAGCTTCCCTTATGGTTTGCCTAAAGAAGCGGTAAGCAAGCTCATCGAGGATACTTATAATAACCGGCCTAAAATGCTGCAGGAGTTTGGAGATATGTTTTTCTTTCAAAATGTGACAGAACCTTTTTCTGACTGGTTCTTTCAATTAGGATTACAGGCGGCAGGTTATTCCACTGCAGCTGTTCTCGAATCGCTTAGAGACGAGTCGCTGTTCACTGATCTGGGTAAAATTCGAGTTCCTACATTAATTTTTCAAGGTATTCATGACCAAATCGTTCTTCCTCAGCTTGCTGTGGCGATCAATGAAGGAATTCCAAACTCCAAGCTTGTGTGGCTTGAAAGCAGCGGACACGGATTGTTCTGGGAGCAGCGTGATACGATTAACGAGGAGATGTCGCAATTCATTGGATGTTGAAAGCATCGGGAGGTTTCAAAGTCTCAAGGACTTTGACTAGCTCCTTTTTTTATGTTCAATAATTTGGATGGATGATATGATATTTGGTAAGAAACTTAAAACTATAAAGACGAGGTACTCAAAATGATTCTATATCAACTTGGAAACATTGAAGTTAGAGAACTGTCAGAAGAAGATGCTGGTTTACTAGTTAAATGGCTTTCTGATGAAAGAGTACTGGAATATTATGAAGGGCGTGATAACCCCCATGATATCATTTTAGTAAAGAAGCATTTTTATGAACGGCAATATAATATTACACAATGCATTATTGAATATAACAAAGAGCCTATTGGATATTTGCAATACTATTCAATTTCTAACACAGAATATGAGCATTACGGATATAATAATGACCTGAATGTCTACGGAATGGACCAATTTATTGGTGAGATAAATTACTGGAATAGAGGAATTGGAACAGATTTAATAAAGGCTACTATTCAACATATAATAAAGTCAAAACAAGTTAATAAGATTGTGATGGATCCGCAATGTTGGAATCATCGTGCAATAAAAGTATATGAAAAGTGCGGATTTACTAAGAAGAAGTTATTGCCTAAACACGAATGGCATGAAGGGGAATTTAGAGATTGCTGGTTAATCGAGTATGATGCAATTAAGAATTTAGAAGATCAATAGATGAATATGAAGAACTGATAGAAAGACCTAGATTTGTTTGTACGCCAATACAAAAAAGGATTAGCGCTTATTCAAACCTATAATACCTTTGGAGGAAAAGAAGTTGAACAATTCATTAACACTAAAGAATCTACAAAGCTATATTTTCTGAAGTTGATTGAAGAAGTTGGTGAATTATCAGATGTAATAAGGAAAGACAGAAGATTGCAGAAATCAGAATCAATAAAAGGAACAATAGAAGAAGAATTGTATGACGTCTTATATTACACATTAGCAATTGCAAATGTATATGATATTGATCTTGAAACATGTTTTAAACTCAAGGAAGAAATAAATAAAGAGAAATGGAATAAATAGTTTTTTGTTGATATGCCAGAGTTCCATCATGATATTGGTACCTTGGAGGAATTCATGAAGAAGATTATCATTATAACCGCTATTATTGGAATAAGCGTACTCGGAGTTATACTTTTTCGAATATACAACCCTATTTTGAATTCACAATTAATGATAATAAAGACGAGATAGCATTAGAAATTAAGCGGCTAGTGAACCGAGATTGCACAATTCTAATGATGAGGGATATAGATAACAAAAAAGTTGTTTTATTTTCAATGGGATTAACTATCGGGGAATCAGAATTTACAAGAGGACGATTCTGCAGGTCATGGAAGTAACATGGTTAGATATAGAATTATGACAACAAATCAAGGACAATATATACGATTTTTAGGAAAGAGTGATAATAGGATTGGTAGAATTCTTGCATTTGTAGATGGAGAGAAGTACAACATACCTGTAACCGGCGGAGATTATTTTATTGAACCGGCAATTATAAACAAACCAACGAAAAGTGATTTCCCTTCAGGTTCCGTATGGTATGACCGAACAAATAAAGAGTTATAGAGGATAGGAATATCTAAAGATCAAATTATAGAGTAGTAGAAGATGTATGGAACGGATCAATTTAATGAGAGGTCCGCAATAACTAATAGAACACTTGTGCGCACCGAAGTTATTGGGTTAGAATTAACTTACAATTGAATCTTGGGTGGGCGTGGTTTCCCTTCAAAAGGAGGTGAAGCCATGGAAGTAAAAGATGCTATTACAATCATGTTCCTTTTCGGCATGTTTATTCTTGCTCTTTTAACATACATCAGTATTAACAACAAGAGAAAGTAAAAACCCACCCCAAGGTTGACCGCCGAAGGTGGGCTTTTGTCTTTTGAGAACTCAGAAGGGAATCCCATCCAAGCCAATTGTAGAGGCCAAGTGTTCACAGCACTTGGTCTTTGTTACATTAATCATATCACAATAGGATCAACCCAGCAATTCTAAGTTACTTAAGAACGGATGGAAATAATAGTTTATCTAATGAAGCATTAAAACTATCTTATTGAAATCGAGGTGCTGTTCAATGAACACGACAGTTTATATGGTTAGACATGCGGAGTCGCCATTTGTATTCGGAGAAGAAAGAACAAGAGGGCTATCCCAAAAGGGATTAGCTGATGCAAAAGAAGTGGCTGACATATTAGCTGATGTCAAAGTCGATTGTATTGTTTCCAGCCCATACACTAGAGCGATACAAACGGTTCAATATTTAGCTGAATCTAAGAATCTAACAATAGATGAATACGAAGAACTGATAGAAAGACCAATTAAAGGATTAGATTATAAAGCTTCTTGGGATCATTTGTTAGAAGCTATAGAGAAATCTTTCTCTGATATTGATTTTGCTCTAGAAGGCGGGGAATCAACGAGGAAAGCTCAAGAAAGAGCAATTCCGGTCATAAATAAATTAATAAATGATTATTATGGCAAAACTATTGTGATTGGGACACATGGAAATATCATGACGATTATAATGAACTATTACAACAAGAACTACGGATATCATTTTTGGAATAGCACCTCAAAACCGGATATTTATAAGTTGATCTTTGTTCAAGATCAATTACAAGATATTGAAAGAGTTTGGGAAAGTATTTCGAGTCAATGACAATATTATGGCGACATTCCAGACGGAATGGTGTTTAGAAAGATACCAGCCAATACTCAATGCAAATAAGGAATTAACATCACAGAAGAGGTGAGATTATTTTGAGACGTATAGCAATTGATATGGATGAAGTAATAGCTGATTTTACATCGAAGCACATTCGATTGTTTAATGAAAAGTTTAATGAAAATATTCAATTAGCGGACCTGCATGGAAAGAAATTAAGAGATTTGCGTCCTGAGTTGACTCATGAAATTATGGAACTGATTAGAGACCCCCGTTTCTTTCGGGATCTAAATCCTTTGAAAAACAGTCAAGATGTAATAAAAGAATTGAATAAACATTATGAGGTATACATAACGACAGCTGCTATGGAATTTCCAACATCCTTCACAGCAAAATATGAGTGGTTGAAGGAACATTTTGATTTTCTGAATGAGATGAATTATGTGTTTTGCGGAGACAAGAGCATCATTCATGCAGATTTTTTAATTGACGATAATGTAAGACATTTTAAACATTTTAAGGGTCAAGGAATTCTGTTTACCGCTCCTCATAATGTCAATGAAGATGGGTATGTTAGGGTAAATAACTGGTTGGAGGCAAGTGATTATTTTTTGAAACATGGAATTTTATGAAGTTTGAATGATACAGGGATGCGGCTATTGCACTTTGTGCAATAGCAACCTTACATGAAGGCCTTTATGAGCAGCTCTATTGCAGATTTGCAATAGAATTTACTCTTTTTGTTTTTCAAGTGGGCTTGAGGGAACGTTCTGTTGTAAAATCTGCAATGGAAGGCAGTGAGTACGTGGTCAGTGTTGAATCTATTGCACAAAATACATTAGATTTCCCGCACAGACAGCCGAATAGATACTCATAACGGTTTTACTTTCAAAAAAACTCTGCGAAAGCATTATAAGACTAAGACAAGTATAGGATGTGGACAGAAATGAATGAAACGATTCGTACGATATTAAATCATCGTTCTATTCGTTCTTACGAGGACAGGCCGCTTACGGATGAACAGATTCGTGTGATTGTGCAAAGCGCTCAAGCTGCGGCCACATCCAGCTTTGTACAAGCTTATTCGATTATCGGAATAAAAGATCCCGCGAAAAAGGAAAAGCTCGCCGAGCTCTCTGGCAAGCAAGCTTATGTCAGCAAAAACGGCCATTTTTTCGTATTTTGTCTGGATCTGCACCGTCTTGAGCTTGCAGGCCAGATGGAAGGGGTGACAGGTGAGGATGCAAAAGAAACATTGACATCTACAGAGATGTTTATGGTTGGTGTCATTGATGCAACCCTTGCTGCGCAAAATGCTGCTTTGGCTGCTGAATCAATGGGATTAGGTGTCTGTTTTATCGGTGGAATCCGCAATCATTTGGATCAGGTATCCGAATTGCTCAAAACACCGAACCGGGTAGTTCCTTTATTTGGTTTGTGTGTCGGTCATCCATCTGGTTTTTCCGATCTAAAACCACGATTACCGCACGTGAATGTATTCCATGAAGAGGAGTACAATCAGGACACTGATCAATTCATCGATCAATTAGAGCAATATAATGCTGAAATTTCAACCTATTATGCCAATCGCACGTACGGTAAACGAAATGACCGGTGGACGGAAGGGATGGCAAGGTTTTTAAAAAATCCTAAACGCTTGTATATAAAAGACTATTTGGCAAATATGAAGTTGCCTTTGGAATAAGCACGATCGTTTTAGAAGCAGGCTTTAATTTGAGTCACATTAACGTCAATATACCTAACACTTAATTTATTGTTATCAATTTTCGTGTCATATATATTGACATATAAATATAAATACTCTAATCTTAACTTATTCATTATTTGCTGCACAGTGGCGTGCTAGCTCTCACGGCAACGATGCCTTTTCCGCGAAAGCAGGAAAGGGCTTTTTATGCTTATTTTTTCTCATTCATATCATCCGAGGAGGGAAGCCATGTCGATCGTAACCGCTCATCACCCTTTATCGGCTTCTGTTTCAATAGCTGTTTTAAAAATGATATCGCATTTGCAGGAACCTTTATCTGAAATGGTGCCTTTAGAAGAAGCCCAATCAAGGGTGCTTGCATGCGATTTTGAAAGTCCTTTCTCCTTGCCTCCATTTAGACGCGCGGCTATGGACGGTTATGCGATACGTTCGGCTGTCGCTTTAAATGCCTGTCAAGAACAACCGGTTCATCTGCATGTATCGGATGAGATTCGTTCCGGACAGTCGGAGCGTTCGTACGATTCAGAGATTAGCCAAGCAAGCGCCATGCGCATTTTTACGGGAGCACCTGTTCCTAAAGGCTATGATACGGTTATCATGCAGGAAACAGTCAAGCAGCATAATGATAGTAACGCTTTTCCAGTCATTCAAATCGACCGTCCTTATCCGCATGGTCAGCATATCGCAGAAAAAGGCGAGGACGTTCCGATGGGAATGAAATTGCTGTTCAAAGGAACGACGGTTAAAGCGAAGGAAATCGCGGTATTGGCTTCTTTTGGACAAACGGAGGTTGCTGTATATAGGAGACCGACCATTGCAGTTATTCCCATTGGCGACGAATTGACCTTGCCGGGATACGGGCTGGAATCAGGCCGGATTTATGATGCTAACAGCTTTATGGTCGGATCGCGTTTAAGGGAATTAGGCGCAACTGTGATTCGTCATTCACCGGTTTCGGACTGTATGGAAAAGATTGAAGCGGCAATAAGTTCCGCACTTGATAGCGCTGATCTTGTTGTTACCACGGGCGGCGTCTCCGTGGGGGATTACGATTATGTCAAGCTGGCTGCAGAGCGTATCGGCGGCGAACCCTTATTTACAAAGGTCGCCATGAGGCCTGGTACGCCTACCTCGGTTTTTCATTTTAACTCCAAGCTGCTTGTCTGCTTATCCGGCAATCCTTCTGCTTGTTTTACCGGATTAGAGCTGCTTCTGCGGCCAGTCGTCCTGAAAATGACAGGTAGGAGCGATTATCGGTCCGAATGGATGGAGGGTCGATTAACCGAGTCCATTAACAAGCCAAGTCCATACCCCAGGTATGCACGGGCTTTCGTCTATCGTGCCGAGAAAGAGTGGATGGTGGATCTGCTGAGCAACGACAAATCCGGCAATGTGGCGGCTTTCGCCAGCGCGAATGCGCTTGTACTTATACCTTCTGGAGGCTCGGGAGCTTCAATTGGGCAAGAGATTCGCTGGGTTAATCTTTCTGTATAGTAAATCGCGTGAGTGGATGTGGACATCATATGAAGAGAAAAAAGCTAGTTGTAATCGGAAATGGAATGGCTGGTATCAAATGTGTGGAGGAAATATACAAGCTTGACCCGCAGCAGTTTCATATTACGGTCTTTGGAAACGAGGTTCATCCGAATTATAACCGGATTTTGTTGTCTAAGGTTCTTCAGGGCGACTCCTCGATCGATGATATTGTACTAAATGATTGGTCTTGGTATGAGGAAAAGGGAATTCGTCTCTATACGGGAGAGACGGTCGTTCGCATTCATGCTGAAACACAAGAGGTGGAAACGGCATCCGGTATTCGGACAGCTTACGATTCCCTTATTATAGCAACAGGTTCATCTGCATTTATTCCGCCTATTTCAGGCGTCCGCAAGCCCGGAGTTATATCGTTTCGAAATATAGATGACTGTAATACGATGATGGACTATGCCAAAAAATATCGCAAAGCGATTGTCATCGGCGGCGGATTGCTAGGTCTTGAAGCGGCGAGGGGCTTGCTCAACCTCGGCATGGAAACGGATGTTATTCATAATGCGCCCTATTTAATGAACCGGCAGCTGGACCGCATGTCTGCTGACCTGTTAAGAGCGGAATTGGAACAGCAGGGCATGCGCTTTTGGTTAAATAAAGAAACGGAAAGCATTATCGGATTAAATAGAGCCAAAGGCGTCCGTTTTACTGGCGGGAGTACTCTGGAAGCGGATTTGATCGTTATCTCGGTAGGCATCCGGCCGAACATTCAACTTGCAAAAACCTGCGGCATAGAAACGAATAGAGCCATAATTGTAGACGATTTTATGCGAACGAGTATTCCACATGTATACGCGGTCGGCGAATGCGCGGAGCATCGGGGAACCGCCTACGGTCTTGTAGCTCCCTTGTATGAGCAAGGTAAGGTGTTAGCGCGTGTCCTATGCGGTCAGGATACGGACCCGTATACGGGATCTGTTCCATATGCACAGCTTAAAGTATCTGGCGTGGAAGTCTTCTCGGTAGGAGATATTCGTGAAGGCGAAGCCGACACGGCTATGCAAATGTACGACGGCGTACGGGGAACTTACAAAAAAGTGACAATGAAAGGCGGCACTATACGCGGTGCCATTTTATTCGGTGATACAGCTGAAGGCACCTCGTTGCTAAGTCTAGTCAAGAGAAAAGCTCCGGTATCAGCGCTATCTACGCCTGCAGGAAACGGTGGCAGCGGGGGACTTGATGCAGCAGCAGCAGACATGCCAGACCGTGAAACGGTATGCGCATGTAATGCTGTCAGCAAGGGGGCCATCATGCGAGCTGTTATTGAGGATGGCCTGCAGACCCCTGAACAGGTACGTGACTGCACGAAGGCATCAAGCTCTTGCGGCGGTTGTCGTCCAATGATGGAAGCTGTTGTGCGGTATGCCCTCCGTAATGGGAAAGAAGGATTATCGTCCGTTGCGCCGCCTGTCTGCGGCTGTACCGAGCTAAATCACGAGATGCTTAAGGCGTCGATTGCTCAAAAAGAGTTTTCCGATATACACGAAGCCATGCTGTCTCTAGGTTGGAAAAAGCCGTTGGGTTGCGAGATCTGTCAGTCGTCTATCCGTTATTATCTTGAGCTATTTCATCCTAGACTATCCATTCAAGAGGTTTCATTCGTCAATAAAGGGAAATATAACAGCCTATCTGTTGGAATAAAGGCATCTGAAGATGCCGCTAACGATGAAGAATTCAATTCCCGTTACCTCGGGGAGACACTGCGCAAAGTTTGGGAACCATTATCTCTGCCTTATCCGGTGAAAGCAGCTATAACATCAGGAATGAACAGCCCGGCAGGCGTGCTCGTTCATGACATAGGCATAACGGGCGCTCCAGCCGGATGGGAGATCTATGCAGGCGGTCATGCGGAGCACCCGGTCAAGCAAGGGCAGCTCATAGGGATAGCAGAGACCGATGCTCAGGCTATGGAGCTTGCCGTTTCGTGCCTCCAGCTTTATCGGGAAAGGTCATGCTACGGGGAAGCAGTTTGGAAATGGATAGAACGGGAAGGTATCGTCGAAATAAGAGAAATGCTGTTCGATCTGGATTTCCGTCAGGAATTAGTAGACAGAGCAGGCGATGCGGGTATGCCTATTAAAAATGACGAAAGGCTCGGTGAAGGCATATGCGGCAATTGTTAAATGATCCGGTAAGCAAGGATTCGGGCTTTGTTATGGAGACGCAGTGCCCCTTCTGCAGTGTGCAGTGCAAAATGCAAATCACAAAGACGATGCCCGTTCCGGGCGCACGGCGCTATTCATACACCGTCGAAGGAGTTCCAAACGCCGCATCGGAAGGTCGTTTGTGTGTCAAAGGAATGAATGCGTTTCAGCATGCGGTGAGTGCAGACCGGCTCCTGCATCCGTTAGTCAAGCGAAACGGCGAGTTTGTACCCGTTTCTTGGGAAGAGGCTCTAAATACGATTAGAGACCGGTTCATCTCTATAAGCGAGGAGCATGGACCCGACTCGATTGGCCTATACGGCGGAGGATCACTGACCAACGAAACTGCCTATTTACTCGGTAAGTTCGCGCGAGTAGCGCTGGGCACGAAATATATCGATTATAACGGACGCTTTTGCATGTCGGCAGCTGCTTCTGCGGGAGCTAAAACGTTCGGCGTCGACAGGGGACTGACCTGTCGTTTGTCTGATATTCCCCTCGCACGCTGCATCGTGCTGGCCGGAACGAATATAGCGGAATGCCAGCCGACGTTGATGCCTTATTTTACGAAGGCCAAAGAAAACGGAGCAACGATCATCGTCATTGATCCAAGGGTAACGGCAACTGCGTCAATCGCTGACATACATCTTCAAATTAAACCGGGAACGGACGCCGCTTTAGCAAACGGAATGCTAAAAGTGCTGCTGGATGAGGATATGATTGACGAGAAGTTTATTGCGGCCAGGACGAATGGCTATGATGAGCTGAAACAGCATTTGTCTGAGGTCAGTCTGCAGGAAGTGGCTGAGCTCACCGGCATTGATGAAGCAAGCATCCGGAAGGCTGCCGCCGCTTATGGGCAGGCTTCGACCGGCATCATCTTTACAGCTAGAGGTGTCGAGCAGCAGACAGATGGTCATGTAGCGGTGCGGAACTTTTTGAATATGGTGCTTGCTACGGGGAAAATCGGCAAGCCAGGCTGCGGTTACGGCGCAGTCACCGGTCAAGGAAACGGACAAGGCGGCAGGGAGCATGGCCAGAAGAGCGATCAATTGCCAGGCTACCGTTCGATTGAGAGCGACGTCGACAGGGCCTACGTAGCTAAGGTATGGGGAATAGAGCCCGAGCAGATGCCCCGCAAAGGAGTGTCTGCTTATGAAATGATGGAGCTCGTGCATCAACGTGCTATTCGTTCCTTATTTGTTATGGGCTCCAATCCCGTTGTTTCCAACCCGAACGCCAATTTAGTCGAGGAAGGGCTGGCTAAGGTTGATTTCCTTGTAGTGGCGGATATGTTCTTGTCAGAGACTGCCCGTATGGCTGATGTAGTACTGCCCGTGACAGCTTACCTGGAGAACGAAGGAACCTTGACTAATCTCGAAGGTCGCGTACTGCTACGGGAAACAACTCTTAGCGCTCCTGGAGAAGCTTGGCATGATTGGGCCATTTTATGCGAGCTCGCAAAGAGGCTGGGTAAATCATCCTATTTTCCTTTCCAATCATCCGAACAGATTTTCGAGGAGCTTAGAGTAGCGAGCCGCGGAGGCTTAGCTGATTATTATGGAATTACGTATGACAGACTGCGCCGGGAAGGAGGGGTTTATTGGCCTTGTCCGTCTCCCGAGCAAGATGGTATGGGGAATATGTTCAAGGATTCCTTTGCACACGCCGACGGAAAAGCGATATTCCATCCCGTGCAAAGCAGGCTGCCGCAAGAGACGCCTGACGAGGAGTTCCCGCTTACCATGACAAACGGACGGGTTTTATCCCACTATTTGACCGGCGTGCAGACACGCAGGAGTCCGTCGTTAGCCGCACGCAGCGTGGAAAACTATGTCGAAATTCATCCGAGAACAGCAAGGAAATATCAAATCGAGGATGGGGAATGGGTAGAAGTCCGTTCCAGAAGAGGCAGCTTTAACGTGCGCAGCCGAATTACGGATCAAATCCGGGAGGACACTTTATTTGTACCCATGCACTGGGGAGGCGTACAGAACGTTAACAAAGCTACTAGTCCGGAGCTGGACCCCAATTGCAAAATGCCGGGATTCAAAACATCAACGGTTATGATAAAGCCGCTCCGGATGCAGCGTTAGCCGATAGAATTGGATATGGTAGTAGTTGTATTATAAAGCCGCGTAAATCGTGGCTTTTTTTGTTTCTTTATTATTAAAGCTCTACGAGCTATATTAGTAGTTAGTGAATTTGATTCAAGTATATGTTGTGGAGATGAGCAGGGTTGACTACAATCTATCAATTAAATACGATCTTTATCAGTATGGTGATGGAAGCTATTCCATTTGTTTTGGTTGGCGTACTTATTTCCGGACTCATCCAAACCTTCGTGAAGGAGAATTGGATAGCCCGCATTATGCCTAAAAACCGGTTCCTATCTACGATTTTTGGCTGCGGTGTCGGTATTCTGTTTCCTTCATGCGAATGCGGCATCGTTCCGATCACCCGCCGGTTAATCAATAAGGGCATGCCGCTTCATGCAGGTATTGCATTTATGCTGACCGGACCGATTATCAATCCAATCGTGTTATTTTCAACCTATATCGCTTTCGGTAATGATTGGAAAATGGTAGGAATCCGCGCAGGGTTGGCAGTTGCTGTCGCGTTTACCGTTTCTGTAATCCTATCATTTATGTTTAAAGAGCTACCGTTCCGAAGCTATGAGCCTCAGGTCGCCGCTTCATTAGAGCAAAGCACTGCACAATTGGCTAAACGCGTTACGCTGCAATCCCGACTTTATGAAGTTATCGTTCATGCCATCGATGAGTTTTTTTCAGTGGGAAAATATTTAGTTTTGGGCGCATTTATCGCTGCGTGCATGCAGACATTTGTTCCTACATCTTACCTGCTCCATCTAGGAAGTAACCCGCTAACATCATCGCTGGTCATGATTGCATTGGCCTTTGTGATTTCCCTTTGTTCGGAAGCGGATGCTTTCATTGCAGCGTCATTCAGAAGTACGTTTACCGTCGGATCGTTATCCGCGTTTCTTGTTTTTGGTCCGATGATCGACATTAAAAATACGTTGATGCTGCTGGGCACTTACCGCGGAAAATTTGTTGCCGTACTGATCGGTCTGGTCGCCTTCTTCACGCTCGCCGGATCGTTAATTGTAGGGAGGTTATTCGGGTGATTCGATTTTTTATATTATTCGGATTTTCTTTCATGTTCTTTATGCTGCATTATACGGGCGACATCAACAAATACATTAATATGAAATATGCTTATTTATCTATCAGCGCTGTCATCATTATGGGGCTGCTGAGCATTTTTGAATTTGTACGCGTCTCACGTGAGCAAATTGCGGAAGAGAAGAAGCTGGCAGCTGCGGCGGCAGGGCATGAACATAACGAGCAATGCCAACATACTGAGCACCAGCAGCTTGGCCATGTACATGATCATCACGAACATGGCCATTCGCACGGCGAGTCCAGCAGGTTGAAGCGCTTCTTCAGTTACCTCATCCTATTTGTTCCTATAGTTACAGGACTTTTTCTGCCGGCGCAGGCGCTTGATTCAAGCTTTGTGAAGGCCAAGGGCTTTTCCTTTCCAACCTTTGAGCAAAATATTGAGAATAACCCGGGAGCCCACCAGTTTTTAAAGCCGGATACGAGTGTTTTTTATCGTAAAGAAGATTATAACGAAGTTAGAAATAAAGAATTGGCTGAATTCATCAATCGACCGTCTATTATTCTAAACGACGCAGACTATTTAAAAGGAATGGAAGCTATCTATAATTCACCGGAAGCTTTTATGGGAAAAACAATTGGCTTCGACGGCTTTGCCTATAAAGGGCAGCAGGTGGACGGGAATCATTATTTTATTTTCCGCTTCGGATTCATTCACTGTGTTGCGGATTCCGGCGTATTCGGCATGCTTGTTGAATTCCCTAATAATACTGAAATTAAAGACGATGAATGGCTTCATGTCACCGGCAAGCTAACCTGGGAACTGTATCAGCCGTTTAAGCAAACCATCCCTGTATTAAAAGTTAGGGAGTGGAAGCCGATAGACACACCTAAAGACCCTTACGTTTACAGGCTATAAATGTACCTGCATGTATGGAAGCCGCGGAAACCGCGGCTTTTTTTTGTCGTCAAACTCATCGGCTGATATAATGAAAATATTGGTACGTCCGAATATACATTCGTGCTTGGAGTTGATGGAAATGTACTCAGCGCAATTAAATAGATTTCATCCTGTTCTGGCAGCATGGTTTGAAATGACGTTTGGACAGCCGACAGATGTACAGCTTTGTGCATGGCCCGCAATCGCTGACGGAGAAAATACGTTAATCGCCGCTCCGACCGGTTCGGGCAAAACGCTTGCGGCGCTGCTTCCCTGCTTAGATGCGATATCGAGAAGGAAGCAGTCTGCAGATTATGCAAATGGTATGCAAGCAGCAGATGAAGGTTCTGTGCAAGGGGTTTACATTGTCTATATCACTCCTCTGAAAGCACTAAATAACGATATACACTACAACCTTATACGCTTTATCGAACAGATCGATCGTTTATCCGCTGAAATCGGGAGCGATTGGCCAGGAATTCGATGTGCGGTTCGAACGGGTGATACAACGTCCTCACAACGGTCGGCCATCTTTAAGCGGCCGCCGGAATTGCTTATCACGACGCCGGAGTCGTTATTTATTTTACTCACATCGGAGAAAGGGCGCCAAATGCTGAAGTCGGCTGAATATGTTATCGTTGATGAAATACACGACTTGGCAGCAGATAAGCGCGGCGCTCATTTGTCTTTGTCGCTTGAGAGGCTTGAACAATGGTGCGGTCGCCGAATTCAACGAATCGGCGTTTCCGCAACGCAAAAACCGCTCACACGAGTCGCCCGATTTCTCGGCGGCTGGGAGGAAGTCGATGAGAATTCGAGTCTAACCCCGACTATGACCACGAAGTTAACAAATTCGGGAATAGTAAAACAAGACATAGATTTATTCGCAGAAGAGCATCATGCTGTAGATGTAGATTCAGTGTTCGTTCATTCACTGGGATATAGGCCTAGACCGGTGAAAATCGTCGAAAGCCATATGGTTAAAACGATGAACGTCCAAATTACGATGCCTGATCAATCTGTTCCGATACAATCGCGTGAATCAGTCTGGCTCCCTATTCTGAACCGCATTCTTGAACTTATGAGTGAATGCCGTTCCGTTCTCTTGTTTGTTAACAGCCGCCGGCTATGCGAGCGGCTCTGTCTTCGCATAAACGATCATACCGGTATGGAGATGGCGCGCGCCCATCACGGAAGTATGTCAAAAGAGCGTCGGCTTGAGGTTGAGCGATTGCTCAAAGCCGGTGAGATACGATGCATCATCGCAACGTCCTCGTTAGAGCTCGGCATCGATGTCGGTCATGTCGACCTTGTTATTCATATGGACTCGCCGCTGAATGCCGCATCCGGCATTCAGCGAATCGGTCGTGCAGGGCACGCAGTCGGAGATATAAGCCGGGGTATCATCGTTGCGCGTCAACGCGGAACGCTGCCGGAAATCGCTGTGCTCGGCAAGCTGATAGAGGACCGTAACATCGAGCCTATCGTCATCCCTCAAAGCCCGTTAGATGTGCTGTCTCAGCAAACCATCTCTATTGTCGGATCTGAAGACGTAACTACCCTGCAGTTGTACCGCTTAATCGTCAAAAGCGATAGTTATCGTGACTTCCCGCAGTCCAGACTGCAGGGAATGCTTCAGGTGCTTGCCGGATTCTACCCGTTTTCGCGTCCTATACTGGATTGGAACCGCAATACCGGATTGCTGACGAAACGCAATAATACATCGATTGCGGCGATGATGGGTGCCGGTACGATTCCGCAAAGCTCGGCTTATCCCGTACATCATGTCGACAGCCGCGTTCATCTAGGCGAGCTTGACGAGGAATTCGTACACGAAAGCCGAGTCGGCGACGTATTCCAGCTTGGTACGAACGCGTGGATGATCCGGAAGATCGATAAAGATCGCATCTACGTGTCAGAAACCGCCAACAATTTTAGTGAAATTCCTTTTTGGCGCCAAGAAGGACCCGGCAGGTCCTTGGGACTCGGTCTTAAAGTCGGCACGTTTACGAACGAGTTGGCTATTAGACTGGGGTTAGCATACCCGGAAGAACAAGAACATCTCCATACTCGCTTATTGACTCCAATAGGGAGCAGAGAAGACTCAGGCAGGAACAGCAGCAGGGAGGCTGAAGCCGAGTCATGGCTGATGAAGGAGTATGGTCTTGACAGCTTTGCAGCAAAAGAGCTCATATCATATATCAGCTCCCAGTACGAATTCAGTGAGCTGCCGACAGACCGGCGCATCGTTATCGAGCATTATCGCGATATAATGAATCAGACTCATGTTATTCTGCATAACCCGTTTGGACGTCGCATTAACCGTACTTGGCTGCTCGCCATCCAGCGGCAATTCGAGAAGCTGCTGCCCTATCGTCTATACGGAAACGCGAAGGATAACGGCATCGAATTCGTCATTCCTGAATGGGACACGACTTGGCTGCAAACGATCTGGCATGTTGCGCCATCCAATCTGGAGCCGCTATTAATTGAGGCTATCACAGGATCACCATTGCTTGCCATCTCGTTTCGCCATATCGCAGAGACGTCGCTGCTGCTCTCCCGGAGCTTCAAACGGATACCGCTGTGGCAGAAGAGATTGCGCAGCGAAGAATTGCTTCGCGAAGCAATGCCTTATGCTGAACATTTCCCATACTTGGAGGAAGCAATGAGGGAATGTCTTCATCATTATTTGGATGTGGATCGTCTGCGCAGCGTCCTTCAGGCGATTGTTGATGGAAAAATGGAAATCGTCGTAAGAGAAACCGAATATCCGTCTCCAATGGCAAGTCAGTTTCTGGCCGATTATGTCAATATGCGCATTTATGAAGGCGATGGTCTGGATGAAACGATTCAGATGCAGCTGATGAATGTGAGCAAACAGCTGGCCGGCCGAATATTTGGCAGCGACGCGATTCAGAATGCCGTATCGAAGGACGTTCTGGAGGCGGAACATAGAAGGCTGAGTGATGAAGATCAATCGTTCAGCGATGCTGGCGACCTCGTAAAGCTGCTGAAGGAACGCGGAGACATGGGAACAGACGAGCTTATTAAGCTGGCCGGTACGGAAGCCATCCATTGGATCGAGCAATTGAGCGGGCAAGGAGATATCGTTCAAGTCGATATGAGCGGATATGGATCAGATATTTGTCAGCGCTGGATATGCCGCGATGAATTGGAGGTTTATGCCGAGTTTCCGCATACTTCCTCTTCTGTCGCCTTCATCGTCAGTCGGTTCTCCGAGAATCGGATTTCTTTCACTGAGCCTGAGTTATGTGAACGTTACTCGAGGTTGACGCTTGGCGATGCGAGACGAATCGTAGACGAACTTCTTAAGCAAGAACGGATCAGACAAGCTCCGTTCGCTGAAACCCCGGATGAACGAATTTGGTCCAGCAGTAAAACGGCTGCCCGGATTGTGCGTCTGTCTATTGGTGAAGCACGAAAACGTGCACAGCCAGTTGAGTCGATTCGCTGGTGCGGTCATGTGGCAAAGCATCAACATGTGCTTCAAGGAACGCAGCTTCGCGGTTCTGAGGGTTTGAGAGTTGTGATCAGCCGTCTGCAAGGTCTGTTTCTTCCGTTGTCTCATTGGGAATCCGTTATATTCCCTTCAAGAATAGTTGATTACAGGAAAGAAGATCTCGATCTGCTCTGCGCGACAGGCGAGGTCATCTGGATCGGCAGTAAACAGTCAGGCAGCAAGGAAGGAAATATCGCTTTCTTCATAACTGCGAATAAATCGTTGTACGCGCCTTATGTAGACGTTATGAAGAATCGCGAAACGGCTTACCCTGAACTGCTCAAGCATCTTCGGACAAACGGTGCCAGCTTTTTGACGCATCTTAGCAGGGAGTCTGATCAGACACCGACCGAAACGTTATCCGAACTGCTTGAGCTCGTTTGGGAAGGCCATGCCTCGAACGACCAGTTCGCTCCGCTCCGGCTGCAAGCAGCGAAGAAGCAAAAAGACTGGGCACGTACCGGCTCTGGATTTGGCAGATGGTATTGGACGGGTGTTCTGGCTGAGAATAGCATAAAGACCGGATCATCAGCCGAAGTCAATCAAGTGAACGCAGAAGAGCCATCTACCCTTCACTGGGTAAGGCAATTGCTTGATACATTTGGTATTATTACGAAAGAGCTTACCGCTGCCGTCACACCTTTTGACTGGAACGATCTGCTCCCCGTCCTGAAAAAACTCGAAGAATGGGGAACGGTTACGCGTGGTATCTTTATTCAAGGAGCTTTGACCATGCAGTTTACGACGCCAGACATCGCGGAATCGGTACGCCGTCCGTTTCCGGGCAATGAAAACGAGGCTCTCACGCTGCTATCTGCCGCTGACCCGGCAAATCCATACGGGTTATTCATAGATTGGCCGACCGAACATCGCTGCACGTTCGCGAGAAAATCTGGTTGCTTTCTGGTCTTACGAGGTAACCAATGGCTATATTGGATTGAGAACAATGGCAAACGTGTATATCGGCTTGTCTCTCCCGTTGACGCTATTGTTGGTGTGGATGATCACCATATATCCGAGTTAAAAGCGATATTCGGATTAATATTGCGCCGCCAAGGGCTTACCAAAATCGTTATCGAGCGGTGGAACGGCATTGAAGCTTCAGAATCGGAAGCAGGTGAGCTGTTGAGGAGCATGGGGGCCGAACGGGACCGTAAGACATTCGTTCTGTGGATGAGTAAGCTTGGATAAGCGGAACTTGAATCAAATATAATCCGAAAAAATCCGTGATCAATTCTATCACGGATTTTTTGTTTTTCTCACATATTCATGTCATCGGCCTATTACAAGAATATGTTCCGAATCTGGACCGCTTAAGTTATTTTTTATAAAGAGGGCTTCATATAATAGGTTAAACGCGGATAAGGTCGAACTTTGTCCACTAGAAGAAGCCAACGCTCGTGATGCAGGTTTACTGCGCAAGGGAGGGAGGGAGATGCGATTTCACCTATCCGAGGAGCTGGAGATGACGCGTTCGGTCGTTCGGCATTTTGCAGAAAAGGAAGTTGCTCCAAATGCGGGGGGACGGGATGAGACGGAACAATTTGAACGCTTGCTATTCGGAAAGATGGGAGAACTTGGCTTAACGGGAATTCCTATTTCAGAGCAATATGGCGGAGCGGGAAGCGATATTTTAACTTATACGGTCGTATTAGAGTCGCTCTCTCAGGTTTGTGCATCGACTGCGGCCGTTTTGGCTGCGCATACTGCGTTTTCTGCCTGGCCGCTCTTCAGATTCGGAAGCGAAGAGTTTAAACGGCTTTATTTGAACGAAATGGCAGGTGGAGTGAAGCTGGGGGCATGCGGTTTTCCAGCTGTCAGCAGGGATAAAAACGCGAAGGAAAACGGTATTATTGCGACGGCAGACGGGGATGGCTTTGTTCTAAACGGTGCAAATTCTTTCGTTATCAACGCAGGGGCAGCGGATATTTATATCGTTTACGCACAAGTGCCAAGTACAAGAAGGAAGCCGGTACTCAGCGCTTTTCTAATTGAAAGCGGAACACCCGGCTGCTATATCGGGAATAAAGTGCGGAAGCTGGGCTTGCGCTCTTTGATGACCGCTGAAATGGTATTTGAGCATTGTAGGGTCGCGAAAGAAAATAGGATCGGGAAAGAGGGTCAGGGCCAAGAAATTGCCGATTCGGTCATCGATATCGGACATATTGGCGCCGCTGCGCAAGCAGTCGGTATCGCTCAAGGAGCTTTGGAAGCGGCAGCTGATTACGCCAAGGAGCGCATGCAATTCGGAAAACAGATCGGTCGGCAGCAGGGTATTTCTTTTAAATTGGCTGACATGTCGGCCAAGATTGAGGCTGCGCGGTTACTCACCTATCAGGCTTCATGGCGCATGAACGAGGGCTTATCCTGCAGCAGGGAAGCCGCCATAGCCAGAAAATTTACCGCAGACACCGCTGTAGCCGTCGCGATCGATGCGGTTCAAGTGTTTGGCGGTTATGGCTATATGCGGGAATACCGGATGGAGCGTTTTTTGCGGGATGCCAAGTGCCTGGAAACGGACATAGGAACCGGCGGCATGCAAACGGATTTCATTTATCTCATTTTGACGGAATAGGAGGCGATTGCCGCAGTGCGTGAAACGGTCATCGTCGGCGGGGCAAGAACGGCATTCGGCAAATTCGGAGGGGTTTTCAAAGACGTAAAGGCCGTTGAGCTGGGAGGAGCCGCGATTAAGGGAGCGCTGCAAAAATCCGGAGTTGAGGCCGCGAACGTGGATGGGGTCATTATGGGGATGGTGCTCCAAGCAGGCACAGGGCAAATTCCGTCACGGCAGGCTGCGAGGCTTGCGGGACTTGATTGGAGTGTTCCGTCGGAAACGATCAACAAAGTATGCGCCTCAGGCTTGCGTGCTATCACATTAGCTGATCAAATCATCCGGTCCGGCGATGCGGAAATCATTGCAGCCGGGGGGATGGAAAGCATGAGCAATGCGCCTTATGCCGTTCCATTTATAAGGTGGGGAGCCCGGATGGGCGATTCAGAGCTTACCGATCTCATGATCCATGACGGTCTGCTGTGTGCCTTCGCCAATGTCCATATGGCCGTTCACGGCAGCCGTCTCGCTGCCGAGTATGGAATCAGCCGGGCGGAACAGGATGACTGGGCGCTAAGGAGTCATTTACGCGCGGTTTCGGCAAGCAGGCAGGGCCTTTTTGCCGAAGAAATAGTATCCTATACGTCCGCGAGGACTATTGTCGCTACCGATGAAGGGCCGCGCTCCGATACGGACGCCGGTAAGCTGGCCCTTCTCAGCCCGATCTTTGAAAAAAACGGAACGATTACCGCGGGAAATGCTCCCGGTGTTAACGATGGGGCCGCCGCTTTGATACTGATGTCGAAGGAAGAAGCGCTTCGCGGCGGATATAAGCCGCTGGCAAGGATTGTCGGCCACGCCACCATTGGGTTGGAGGCGCCTTATCTGGCCACTTCGCCAGCACATGCGATCCGTAAGCTTTTACAGAAAACAGGAGTTGCTCTGGAGAACATCCATTTATTTGAAGTGAATGAGGCCTTTGCGTCCGTTATTCTTACATGCGGAAAAATTCTCGGCTGGGATGCGGAGAAGGTCAACGTAAACGGAGGGGCGATCGCGTTAGGGCATCCGATCGGGGCAAGCGGGGCAAGAATCGTGCTTTCATTGATTTATGAATTGCTGCGCCGGGGCGGAGGACTAGGTATCGCTGCGATATGCAGCGGTGGTGCTCAAGGAGATGCATTATTGATCCAAGTGGATGGATGAAGCCGGGGTGGTAACGATGGATATCCGTAAAATCACGGTGCTGGGTGCAGGTCAAATGGGCAGCGGTATCGCACAGACGTTCTTGCAAAGCGGTTTTACCGTAACGCTATACGATATTGATCAAGAGGCTGTTAACCGAGGATTTTCCGCTATCGGCACAGCTCTTACGCGTCTCGTAAATAAGGGACGGTTGACAGAGGAACAGAAATCGCTGGTTTTACAGAACATTACTCTATCAACGAACTTGGAAAACACCTGCGATTCGGATCTGGTAATCGAAGCGGCACCCGAAAAGATGGAAACGAAGAAGACAATATTTAAAGCTTTGGAGCAAATCTGCATGCCGCAAACCATTATGGCGTCGAACACTTCCTCACTGTCTATAACGGAAATAGCAGCGGTGACAAACCGGCCTGAGCAAGTAATCGGCATGCATTTTATGAACCCTGTGCCCGTTATGCCGCTTGTTGAGATCATTCGGGGTATCGCGACCTCGGACAGCACGGCGGAATGCATCAAGACGCTGGCGCAAGCACTTGGGAAAACTCCAGTGGAGGTTCGGGATTTTCCGGGATTCGTGTCTAATCGCATCTTGATGCCGATGATTAATGAAGCGATATACACCGTATATGAAGGGGTTGCCGTGCCGGAGGCGGTGGATCAGGTGATGAAGCTTGGGATGAACCATCCGATGGGACCGCTCGCCCTCGCTGATTTCATTGGACTTGATACTTGTTTGGCGATAATGGAAACGCTGCATCAAGGCTTCGGCGATTCGAAATATCGGCCTTGTCCGCTATTACGCAACTATGTAAAGGCCGGCTGGCTGGGGCGCAAGACGGGTCGGGGCTTTTATATTTATGACGGACGGGGGTAGGTTCTCGGAAAGGAGTGCCTGACGGTGGAGCTCCGGTATACGAAGGAACAAGAAGAGCTGCAGAAGGCGGTTCGATATTTTGCGGAAACGGAGATTGCTCCTATCGTGCCGAAGATGGAACGGAGTGACGAATTTCCAATTGCGATTGTTAAGCGAATGGCGAAGCTGGGACTGATGGGGATTCCCGTACCGAAGCAATGGGGCGGAGCTGGAGCCGATTTTATATCCTATATCATTGCCATTAACGAGATCTCTAAAGTTAGCGCCGCAGTAGGAGTTATCCTGTCCGTTCACACGTCAGTCGGCACTTTTCCGATTCTGTACTATGGAAATGACGAGCAGCGGATGAAATATGTCCGCAAACTGGCTGCAGGGGAAGGTTTAGGCGCTTTCGCGTTAACGGAGCCTCATGCCGGATCGGATGCCGCTTCGTTACGAACGTCAGCAATCATCGAAGGGGACCACTATATATTGAACGGGTCGAAAATATTCATTACGAATGCAGGAGCTTCAGATATCTATATCACATTTGCTGTTACCGACACTACAAGAGGACCGGGCGGAATTACCGCGTTTATTATAGAAAGTGATACACCGGGTTTGCGAATCGGAAGAAAGGAAAAGAAAATGGGCCTTCATGGGTCTAATACTTGCGAATTGATTTTTGATCAGCTGAAGATTCCGGTAACGCAGAGACTGGGTGAAGAAGGTGAAGGCTTCTCGATTGCTAAAGGTTCGCTAGACGGCGGCCGAATCGGCATTGGGGCTCAAGCACTCGGGATTGCTCAAGCAGCGCTGCACATGCTGGAAAGCCGATTGAACCCGCGTTCGGCCAGAGCCCTGAAATTTCGCGGCAAGCTGCTGCCGTATCACGCACGTCTTGCTGAATTGACTTCCCGGGTGGAAGCGGCGAGGCTGCTTGTCTATCGTGCCGCCTTTCTGCGGCAGGAAGGTCTGCCCTGTACCAAGGAGGCTTCTATAGCAAAGATGTTTGCGTCCGATACAGCGGTCGAGGTGGCCGGAGCAGCGGTTCATTTGTTCGGAATGGAAGGGTGTACGAAGGAGCTTTCGGTAGAGCGGCTGTTTCGCGATGCCAAGGTAACTCAAATTTATGAAGGAACAAATGAAATTCATCGAATTGTGATCGGGAGCCAATTGCTCAAATAAGAGATTCCAATATAAAAGGGGGTGGCAGAATGGCTGATTCTCCCGGATGGCGTCTGCGTAAGGCGCTTAGCGTCGAGAAGCCTCTGCAGGTAGCGGGCGCAATAAATGCCTATACAGCCATGATGGCGGAACGGGTAGGCTTTCGCGCTTTGTACGTATCCGGAGCCGGCGTTGCGAATGCGTCCTTCGGACTTCCTGACCTCGGTATTACTACGTTAAACGATTGTCTCGAGGAGGTTCGCCGAATCTCAGGCGCAACGGAGCTGCCGCTGCTCGTTGATGCCGATACCGGGTTTGGAGGAGCCATTCAAATCGCACGCACGATCAGGCAGATGAACCGCGCAGGCGCAGCCGGCGTTCACATTGAGGATCAGGTCATGGCCAAAAGATGCGGGCATCGGCCGAATAAAACGATTGTCAGTAAAGGGGAAATGGTTGATCGGATTAAAGCAGCGGCAGACGCAAGGGAGGATTCTCATTTTGTCATTATGGCCCGCACCGATGCGTTAGCAGTCGAGGGTTTGGAGGCTGCGATTGAAAGGGCATGCGCTTGCGTTGAAGCGGGTGCGGATATGATTTTTCCGGAAGCCTTAACCAATCTCGAAGATTACAGAAGATTTGCCGATGCGGTCAATGTACCGGTGCTTGCGAATATAACGGAATTCGGGCAAACGCCTTTATTTACGCTTGAGGAACTCAGAAATGCGGGCGTAAGCCTGGCGCTATATCCTTTATCGGCTTTCCGGGCTATGTGTGCGGCTGCCTTGCAGGTTTACCAGACGATCAGACTGGAAGGAACGCAAAAAAACGTTGTCGGGCTCATGCAGACCCGGGAGGAGCTTTATGATTTTCTTCATTATCACGGCTATGAACAAAAGCTGGATCAGCTGTTCGGAGCAGAGGGGGGAGATTCGTAAATGGCGGGTAAAAAAACAGGCGGGCTTGCCGAAGTTATTGCCGGGCAAACGGCGATTTCCACGGTAGGCAAGGAAAGCAAAGGCCTTACTTACCGCGGCTACTCTATTGATGATCTGGCTCAATTCGGTTCTTTCGAAGAAACCGCTTATTTGCTCATATACGGGAAACTGCCGAGTCAAACAGAATTGAACCAATATAAGCAAAAGCTTTCGGGTTTAAGAAAGCTGCCGGACGGCTTGCGGACGATACTGGAACAGCTATCCGGAAGAACCCATCCGATGGACATTTTGCGTACCGGAATTTCTGCCCTTTCTGCGTTCGAACCGGAAGCTGTAGACCGTGATCAATATGATATTGCCGATAGATTATTAGCAAGCTGTGCCTCTATCTTATTGTACTGGCATCATTATCATACGAGTGGAAGAAGGATAGATACGGAGACGGATAACGAGAGTATCGCGGGACATTTTCTGGAGCTTCTTCATGGGCGGCAGCCAAGCGGGCTTCATGAGAAGGCGCTGGACGTTTCCCTCATTTTATATGCGGAGCATGAATTCAATGCATCTACTTTTGCGGCCCGCGTTACGGCGTCCACGCTATCCGACTTTTATTCGGCCATTACGACGGGGATTGGGACGCTGCGCGGACCTCTACACGGCGGGGCGAACGAAGCGGCTATGGAGTTGATCGAAGCATTTGAAGGTCCAAATGAAGCGGAGAACGGGATTTTACAAATGCTGGCACATAAAAAATTAATCATGGGCTTTGGCCATCGCGTCTATTCGGTTTCTGATCCGAGATCCGACATCATTAAGAAGTGGTCGAGAACACTCTCTGAAGCAGCCGGCGAAATGAAGCTTTATGACATTTCCGAGCGCATTGAGCAAATCATGCTGCGGGAGAAAAAGCTGTTTGCGAACTTGGATTTTTACAGCGCGTCGGCCTATCGGTTAATGGGAATTCCAACTCCTTTGTTTACGCCCATATTCGTCATTTCACGAACAAGCGGGTGGTCAGCGCATATCATCGAGCAGCGTGCCGGCAACCGGCTGATCCGTCCGAATGCCGATTACTCCGGTCCTGATCTGAAGTCTTGGCCTGCAATCGGCAGCCGTTCCTGAAAATGAAGGGAGGTAGTTATATTGTCCACCCGCATCAGCAACGCCAGGCCGGATCCCGACCAAGTTCTTGTAGACATAGCCGAATACGTTGCGGATTATACGATTGAAAGCCCGGAGGCTTATGAGACGGCGCGGTTCTGCTTGATGGATACGCTGGGCTGCGGCCTGCTTGCGCTTCGATATCCCGAATGCACCAAGCTTCTCGGACCGGTTGTGCCAGGTACGATTGTTCCTGACGGCGCAAGGGTGCCAGGCACTTCGTTTCAGACGGATCCGGTAACAGCAGCTTTCAATATAGGCTGTATGATTCGCTGGCTTGATTATAACGATACTTGGCTTGCCTCAGAGTGGGGACATCCGTCCGACAATTTGGGAGGTATCCTTGCCGCAGCTGATTATATAAGCAGAAAAAACAGCAATGAAGGCAAATCGCCTTTAACAATGAGGGATTTGTTGACCGCCATGATCAAAGCGCATGAAATCCAAGGGATCATCGCGCTCGAAAACAGTTTTAATCGTGTAGGGCTCGATCATGTTATTCTGGTGAAAGTCGCTTCAACGGCAGTCGTAACAGCACTGCTTGGCGGCACAAAGGAAGAAATCATCCATGCCGTATCCAATGCCTGGATTGACGGTCATCCGCTTCGTACCTACCGGCATTCGCCTAATACGGGTTCGCGGAAGTCATGGGCTGCAGGCGATGCGACGAGCCGTGCCGTTCGGCTCTCGCTAATGGCGGTAAGGGGTGAAATGGGTTATCCTTCCGCTTTAACGACGCCGACATGGGGGTTTTATGACGTCTTATTTAAAGGCAAGCCTTTGATCTTCAAGCGTCCATTAGAAGCCTATGTCATGGAAAATGTGCTGTTTAAAATATCGTATCCGGCTGAGTTCCATGGTCAAACGGCTGTCGAATGCGCGATGCTGCTTCACCCTAGAATCAAAGACAGGCTGGACGATATCGATAAAATCGTACTCACGACACACGAGTCCGCCTTACGTATCATCGACAAGTCGGGGCCGCTTCATAATCCGGCGGATCGTGACCACTGTCTTCAATACATGGTGGCAATCGGACTCCTCTTCGGTACGCTATCTGCCGATCATTACGAAGATGCGGCCGCGCAGGATCCGCGTATCGATGACTTGCGGCAAAGGATGATTGCCGTTGAAGAGAAAAGATATTCGCATGATTACCTCGATGAAAATAAACGTTCGATCGCCAATGCGATCCAAGTGTTTTTCAAGGACGGGACCGTAACGGAAAAAGTGGAGGTCGAGTATCCTATTGGGCATCGGAGAAGACGCAAGGAAGCCATTCCTCTTCTGGAACAAAAATTCGAGTCGAATCTTAGGAGCCGGTTTCCAGATAAGCAAGTGAAAGCCATATTGAACCTTTGCCGTGATCAGGAAGTGCTGGAACGGTCTTCGGTTCATCAATTCGTTGATCTGTTTATCAATTAAGCTTCGGCCAAAGGTGGGGATTACCGTGACGATTCATCAAATCCCAAGGCATCATCAGCTAGGTTTAACGGATGAGCAGGCATTGGAAATGTATGAATACATGCTGTTAGCCAGGAGGTTTGACGAACGCGCCATCCTGCTTCAGCGCGCAGGGAAAATCGTTTTTCACGTCTCCGGAATCGGACAGGAAACCGCACAGGTAGCGGCCGCTTTTGCAATGAAGAAGCAGCATGACTACTTCTTGCCTTATTATCGTGACTACGGATTCGTATTGGCGCTCGGAATGACAACAAAAGAACTAATGCTTTCTCTCTTCTCCAAAGCGGAGGACCCGAACAGCGGGGGGAGGCAAATGAGCGCCCATTTCGGATACAAAAAACACCACATCGTGACGGGTTCCAGTCCAGTGGCTACTCAGGTGCCTCACGCGGTGGGGCTCGCCTTATCCTTTAAAATGAAACAGCAGGACCGAATTGCTTTTGTCACCTTCGGTGAAGGGTCAAGCAACCAAGGCGATGTGCACGAGGCGTTTAATTTTGCCGGTGTTTATCGTTTGCCGGTTATTTTCATGTGCGAGAACAATCAATATGCCATTTCGATTCCTGCCCATAAACAGGTAGCCGGCAATGTTGCCGACCGTGCTGCCGGATATGGATTTCCCGGAATCCGCGTGGATGGTAACGATGTCCTTGAGGTTTATCGTGTCGTGAAAGAGGCGAAGGAGCGCGCCCTTCGAGGCGAGGGACCGACCTTGATCGAGGCGATGCTGTACCGGATATCGCCCCACTCCACGGCTGATGACGATATGGTTTACCGGTCCAAGGAAGAGGTCGAATTGCATAAGCAAAAAGACGGCATCAAGCAGTATCGGAAATATTTGTTCGAGTGCGGCTTACTAAGCGAAGAGAAGGACCGTACGTTAAACGAGAAAATCATGCAGCAAATGAACGAATCGACCAGCTATGCGGAACAGGCTGCTTATCCAAAGCCGGAAGATACGCTGCTTCATGTTTATGATAGCCATACGGGGCATCCATCTAATCATAAGATTCCGAATGAAGCCGGCTTAAACCGGGAAAAGAAAGTACGTTTACACTCTTCGGCAGCAAGAAAGGATGTCCCTGCTCAAGAAGAAAGACCGATTTCAGAAGCCAGCATTTCTCAATTTGACCATGGAGTGCAGCAGGGCTGGATGGCGGTTGAAGCAGACGTCAGCAATCTCGTCAGATTGCATGAAAAGCTCAAGGAAGGATTTTGGCAATCTGAAGGCGTTCAGTTGACTTTAGTGCCCTTTTTCTTAAAAGCAGTCGTGAATAGCATCAAAGAGTTCCCGATGATGAATGCCTTATGGGCATCGCAAAACATTATGAACAAACAGGAAGTTCACCTTTCACTTACTGTCGATTCGGGGGATTCATTCCTAACATCGATAATTAAATATGCTGACCGCAAAAGCATCGCAGGATTTGCATTCGAGCTTGAAGATATAGCAAAAAATGCGACTGGCGTTCATCCAACACGTTTAAACAAGCCCGATGGGACCTTTACAGTAAAAGTCTCTGGTGCTAAAGGGTCAGTCATTTCTTATCCTATAATTCAGAAGCCGCAATTAGCCAGCTTATCCTTTGAGTCGATTATGCAAAAGCCCGCAATGATAAATGAGATGTTAGCAAACCGCTCTATGATTAACCTTTGCTTGTCATTTGACCAACGAATTTTAGATGAAACCATCTGCAGTAAATTTCTAAAATGTATAAAGGCAAATGTGGAAGAATATGATTTAGAAACTCTTATTTATTGAGAACAGATTAATAGACGTTGAAAGGATTACGGTTTGCGTAGACCGCGAGTTTTTCCTTCTGTATTCACACAAATTTTGCATCATTTTTGTAACTTATTTAACTCTGGGTACGTTATAATCTATTAGAAAGCCTAATTAAATTCACCACTCAGAAGGAGCGTTAGCGCGATGAAAAAATATACAATAGCTGCAGTAGTTGTTACAGCTTGTTTAACTGCTCTCAGTTTTGCGCTGGCGGGTGAACGTGAATATATACCGGTAGCCAAAACGGCTGACTTGGAAACCGTCTATATTGAAAGTGTCGAGCAGCGGGATCATCAGTATAGGTTATCCGTAGACCAAGTTGATTGGTACGAAGGAGAGGAAGCGACCCGTATGTTCCTCGAGCGGGAAGGCGATGCGGAGATGGAAGGTCCTCCGGACGGGTATTACGTTATTAATGATGACTCTACATTGAAGACCATGCCTATTGCTGACGATGCGGTAGTGCTTATGCAAATTTATAACCGGACGGGTAATGTTGCTGAAGCAGATATTGTTTGGGATGAGCAGATTACCGTCGAAAAGTTTATTGAACTTATTAACACAGAGGATGATTTGCAGCTGAAAAACTTCCCTTATCACCTGACGGTGAAAGACGGGGAAATTGTTCGCATCGTTCAGCAGTATGTTCCATAAGGTTACGGAGTGTAAATTCGTGCTCACGAAATGTTATAATGATGTCGAAATTAAAAATAGGCAAGCAAATTAGCGAAACAGGAGAGTGGCAGTTTTGTTTTTGCATTTTCTGCAGACGAAAGAACATAAAGAAGCATTTTTGGAATTAGCGTATGTTGTCGCGAAAGCAGACGGCTTCGTAAACCGCAAGGAGAGCGGATATTTAAGATCCTATATGGATGAGATGGATATGCAGCAATCGGAATATACGTTTACTTCTGAAAGGGAGCTCTCTGCTATTATCGGCGATCTGAAGGACGAACAGGTTAAAAACATCTTTTTTGCCGAAATCCTGCTGTTGATTTTCGCCGACGGCGATTATAACGATGAGGAGAAGCAAATCGCGAGAGATCTGAAACGAATATTCGGATTTTCGGATGATACCTATGAGTCGCTAAAAAATTGGGTCATTCGTATGGATCAACTTAAAATCGAGGGTATAAAGCTTATTTTGGACCCGGGATAAGAAAAATATGTAAGGAGCACCTATTTAATAGGTGCTCCTTTCTTTTAAATTAGCAATATTTTTTCCAGTCGTCTCTGCGTTCTTTTTTATGCTTCTTTTTAACGATAAAAATTTTTTTAACTACAACAGCAACCAATTTCTTTTTGAAAGCCATTCCAATCACCTCCTACTCTATTAATTACTTTATTTTATTCAAAATTGATAGATTTGATTGGATGGATGACGGTTTTTTAAAATGAGAACCGATGTGTGCATACGTGATTAAAACGCAAAAGACCCATGGAATGGGCCTTTTGAGGAGGTTTTTATGGAGGAATTCATGCATGCCGTATACAAGTGATCACCGATAGATTTTCGGCCTTAATATCTTCCGAAGCCCAAACAGCTGCAAGCAATGATCACCAATAAAATGAAGAGCACCAGGATTGTACCCGTGTTCGTGAAAGCCCCGCCAACATAACCGGACATTATACATACACCTCCTTGTTTATGGAGTACTCTGTATGTTATGCAGGGCAATTGTAACATGATTGGGTATTTGTCTTAGAGACATTTGAACAATGACATTTGCCTAATTGAAAAATATGGGATAACTAAATTTTGATGAATGAACATTAGACGATTAGGCATAATAAGCAAAAATCAAGAAAGTGAGTGATCATGAGTATCATGAAAAAATCATTAGTATGGATAGCAATCCTTTTGATTGTTGCTACGGGATGTGCGAACCCGAATAATAATCAGATGGGACAACAGAATGTCAGGGACAATAATCGCGGACCTCAAATGCTGCGTGATCAAAACAATGGGGACGATTGGAATAACGGCCGAACAGGAAATGCAGATAATCGCAGAGCCGGACGTGACGGAGTCGGGACATTGGACAATCGGATAGAAATTGCTGACAAAGCCGCAGAAAAAATTACAAATTTAAAAGGCGTAAACCAGGCTAACGTGCTTGTTACCCGGCGTAATGCTTACGTTGCAGCTGTCCTTGATACCGATCAACAAAAGTTAACAAAAAATATTGAAGACCAGATTGCCAATCAGGTGAGAAAAGTGGATCCGGATATTCAAAACGTATATGTCTCGACAAACCCGGAATTTGTAGAACGCATTAACGGGTATGTCGGTGACGTTCAAGAAGGAAGACCTGTTACAGGATTCATGGAGCAATTTAATGAGATCGCAGCTAGAATATTTCCTAATGCAAGATAAATAAAAAACTGTTGCCCAGCACCAATAAAGAGCCTTGCCTGTCTGCTTATAGACGGGCAAGGTTCTTTTTTTCGGTTTAATTGATTATCTTTATAGGAGCCGGCAGAGTCGGATTTAGAAGGCGTTTCATAAGGGTGCCGTGAACAGAAAGGATGGGAATATGGACAAGATAGACGACCCAATTGACCATAAGCAGCTCTTATTGAATAAAATTCATTTCTGGGATGAGTGCTTTGATCCGGAAATTTGTATACTGAAGCTGCCCTTTCATAGTCCGGGCTACCATACGACGTTAACGGCTAAGGAGCACCCGCTTGTTCACCCCACTTATCCGTCGCTCCTCTATGCGCTCGCTCTGCTTGACAGTGAAATACCTGAATACAGCAGGCGGGCATTTGATGTGATTCGGAAGCTTATTTCGCTGCAAGACCAAAATCCCGAGAGCGATACGTATGGTATCTGGTCTTGGTTTTATGAGGAGCCGCTCGATAAGATGTCTCCGCCAGACTGGAATTGGGCTGATTTTTGCGGCAAACAGCTCGTTCAAGCCGAAGTACGGCACGGCTCCAGATTTCCGGTGGAACTGAGAGAGATGATACGTCAGGCTGTTTTCTGCGCATGCGATGCAATTATCAAGAGGGATGTCGGCCCTCATTATACCAATATTGCCCTTATGGGTTCTTTCGTCACACTTATCGCCGGAGAAGCTTACGGCAAACTGAAATATGCTAATTACGGACTTCGCAGACTGGAAAGGCTTAATCAATATACGAAGAAGCTAGGCACCTTCCATGAGTTTAACAGTCCGGCCTATTCCATTATTGCAATAACCGAGCTGTCCAAAATCCTAACTTTAACGGAGAGCCCGCGAGCCAAAAAAATAGCCAACGGTTTATTGGACGGAGTGTGGCGCATGGTTGCGGAGCATTTTCACCCCGCTACACGCCAATGGTCCGGTCCGCACAGCCGCAGCTACAGCACGCTGCTAACTGAAAAGGCCAGGTCTTTCTTGCAGATTGCCACCGTAAACAAGGTTGTTTTTTCATATGAGAAGGAACAGCCTTATGATGCGGAGTGGTATGAGAGCGGTATACATTGCCCCCAGCAATACCTGCCTTTTTTCATCCAACCGGAAGAACGAGCGCTTTCTCAGCTCTACTCCAGAAATATAAAGACTGGGCAGGAGAAATGGGCGACAACATTTATGACTCCTGCTTATGCGATTGGCGTGTCCAGTGAGGAAATCATGTGGAATCAAACGCGGCCGCTGCTTATTTATTTCGACAACGGCGGTGAAGCAGCTTATTTAAATTTACGCGTGCTGCATGACGGATACGATTACTGCTCAGCCGTTCTGAACAGTAAGGCTGAACGCAACCGGCTTCTGTACGGCATCCGTTTTCTTACGGACGGAGGGGATATGCATCCGAGCCTCGATAAGATCAGCGGCAGCATCGAAGCGTCTGACTTCCGAATCCGTTTGGAACTCGGGGGTTTTCTAGACCACGTATACGCAGAAGCAGATGGAGAGAGGGCTCATTTAACAATCGGAGGTCATACAGTCGAGCTCCGCACCTTGTTCGCTGCCTTTGAATATTCGTCGGATAGTGGCGAAGAACAAAGCCGAGGCTGGAAGTGGGAGGTTACGAAGAAGTGTGATATCATTTGCTTTGATATTGTTTTGTATTCAGGCGAACGAAGAAGGTTGGTGTTTGATTCCATGGGCAAAGCAGCGTTTCTATTTTCGTTGGTCATTGATGAGATGGAACCAGAGATTGTCGTGGAAGAAGGCGAGGATGCCGTGTTGGTCCGTTTTGCAGGAAAACCGCTATCATCGGAAAACGGCAATTCAACAGAACTGTCCATTCCGTTAAAACCGGCTGCTTCGCCAACAATGTGAGTATAGGGAAGAGATCCAATAATCTCGCTTTGGAGGTGCTGTATCATGCGTAATTTGAGATCAGTGGAAAACGTCAAACGGACAGCCAATCAGATTTATCGCTACATGCTTCAGGAGCATTCAGGCAATTGGGGAATGGATATTAATTATTGGGACTGGGTACCTGGCGTAGGCGTTATCGCGATGCTATCATATTACGAACTCACCGGAAAAGCAGAAGTGATGGATGACCTGATCGAATGGACACGAACAAATATGAACAAAGCGGAGAAGGTCAACGTCATTAATGCGATGGCTCCCTATGCTGTTTTTCCTGCACTTTATGAATATACGCATGACTCTGTTTATTTGGAAAAAGCCGAACGCATTGGCAGGTGGATGCTTTCGGAAGCGCCTCGCACCAGGGAGGGGGCGTTCGAGCATACGGTTACAGAAAACGTACAATTCCCGGAGCAGGTTTGGGCAGACACTATTTTTATGGCCGTGCTGTTTCTAGCGAAACTCGCCCGACTGACCGGCAATGTTTCCTATGCGAAGGAAGCCGTTCACCAATTAGAGCTTCACCTCCGTTTGCTTCAGGATCATGTAACGGGGGTACTGTTTCACGGTTGGAACAGCGCGGCTCGCAACCATTTGTCAGCCGCCCGTTGGACTCGGGCCAATGCCTGGATAGCAGTAGCTACACCCATGATCGTTAAAGAACTGGAAGGACTGGCTGCCGTGCCTGAGGAGACGGCCGCTCGTTATCAAACGTTGATGCGAAGCCTTATTCGCTTTCAGCAAGCCGATGGTCTGTGGGCTACGGTGCTGGACCGGCCTAGTTTTTACGCGGAAACGTCGGGCAGTGCCGGCATTGCCTGCGGCATCGTGAAAGCTGAGCGTCAAGGATTGCTGGATGCCTCATTATTGGATGCTGCGTACTTAACAGTAGAAGCTGTTCTTAACAAAGTGTCTCCAAGCGGAGAAGTCAAGGGCGTTTCAGGAGGCACGCCGATCATGCCGTCGATTGAGGCTTATAATGAGATCCCTTGTTATCCGTCGCTCTTCGGGCAGGGTCTTGTGCTCATGCTGCTGGCTGAGATTTGGGACAGCTCGGATGGAGCATAAGAATGAAAACTCCGGCAAGATAGTTAAAAATAAAAAAGCTTGGCGCTGCCGCCAAGCTTTTTTATTCATATGCAAGTAAAGCTCAAGAGCTTAACTTTGTCCCGCAATCTCCCTCCTTTATTCCTGCCGCCCACTGTATACCACCCAGGATATGCTGCATAAATAATGGCTCTGAGTAGCTTTCTTTCGTATGGCCTCCGCCGGTATACCAGGAACGTCCGCCCGAGAAATTGTGGCACCAAGCAATGGGATGGTCGGCGCCCATTTCTCCTCCTGTATAGGTGCTCTCATCCAAAGTCATGAGGACATGTACCTTATTGCGGGGATTGGTCCGGAAGTTATACCACTCGTCTGTTCGAACCCACGGATTCGGCAGAAATGAAGTGGACGGGTGAGTGGGATCTTCCACACGAATGACCGCCTTTTGGATTTGGGGGTCTGTCGGATGATTTTTGAAATAAGCGCCTACGAGTTCCCCATAGAAAGGCCACTCGTATTCGGTGTCGCTTGCCGAATGAACGCCAACGTAGCCGTGACCCGTTTCAATGTAGCGTTCGAATGCGGCCTGCTGCGCCTGATCAAGAACATCTCCTGTTGTCATGAGAAAGACGACCGCATCATACTTCGCCAGGTTCGCATCGGTGAAAACGCGCGCATCCTCGGTGAAATTCGCGGCGAAATTGTTCTCGGTTCCGATCTTGCGGATCGCGATGATCGCTTCCGGAATGGAATCGTGACGAAAGGCGGCCGTTTTAGTAAAAACGAGCACCTTGAATGAGGGCTTTTCCATGGCAATTCCGGTTGGGACAAAGCTGAAAAACATGGCGAACAAGAGAAAGACCCGCAGCAGTCTGGAAAGACATTGATATGAGGTGAATATTTTCTTTTCCAACGTTAAATCTCCCTTCATTTCGATCTACATTAGATGCTTTCCAACTTTAGGTTTCGTTATTCTATTTAGATATAAAAGTGGACCTGTAAAAAAGCATAGTTACCGAAATGCAACATATATATTAACTATTTTGCGGTAATTCGAAAGGAAGTGATAACCATAAGAATATACATCGCAAATGATGGTCATACCTTGAGGTATATAGCAGGACAAAATCAGATCGATGTCACGGAACTCCTTTCGCTGAATCCTAACATTCAGGATCCTGATCAGAACATTGGAGGCATACCCTTAAAGCTGCCTCCTTCAGTCAAATCGGGTATGAAACCAAAGATTGTTCCTCCCACTTGTCCGCCTGATCCTCCAACGGGCTTTTTGGATCAATGGATTCCGCTTACTCCGTTAGAGCAGATGGAGCAGACCGAGTATGATGTTCTGATTATCGGCACCGGAGCAGGGGGCAGTGCCGTCCTCTGGAGGCTATGTGAACAGCTCGGCGTAAGCGGCAAACGGATCGGCATCATTGATGCGGGCGATCTGTTGTTGCCTATGCATGCACAGAACATCCCTACGCTCGATTTAGAGCGATTCAGACAATTATTTACGAATCCAAAAATTTCGATACCAATCGGCAAGCGGATTCCGGACTTTCCTGCTGCAACCCTGCTGCACGCGCTTGGGGGAAGAACGTTGTTTTGGTCCGGCGTCTCTCCCAGGATGCATGAATCCGTGCTGAGGAAGTGGCCGGTCACATTAAAAGAGATGAGTTATTACTATAATGTCGCCGAAGAGGTTATGAATATTACACGGGATTACACCAAGGGTTCATCGATTACGGAAGATCTTGTGAAGCGGCTTCGGGAAGGCGGTTTTACCGAAGCGTCGGGTTTACCGATGGCGGTTGATTTGGAGACGACAAAATATGGACGAATCCATTCCAATGTATTTTACAGTGCCATGAATTTATTTGCTTATTCCTTAAATCAAAGTTCCTTTGATTTGGCTGTGAAAGCCCGCGCAGTAAAGGTACTCCACGAAAAGGGGAGAGTTGTTGGCGTAGAAGTGAAGAATCCGGTCAAGAAATCGTTTTTTCTCAAATCCAAGAACGTGGTTGTATCGGCAGGTGCTCTTGAAACCCCGCAGCTTTTGCTATATTCCGGGATACAAGGGAAAGCAATCGGTCATTATCTCACCAATCATTCTTTTATAATGGCTCATGGAGTTTTGAACAGAGCGGATTTTCCGGAGCTTTTAGGAACACTGGGCATTTTAATCCCTCAGACGGACGAACAGCCACTACAAATTCAACTCTATGGACCGGGAGATTATTTTTGGTACAGTTATGAGGAAGAGCCTTTGCATAAGGAATTGGGTGTACGTTTTGAAGGTTTTGGTATTGTCGAATCGCGCTATGAAAATCAAGTTTATTTGGATCCGAATAGGCGTAATGAATACGGAGTGCCGGAAATTCAAATCAATTTCTCCTATAGCGAGAAGGATAAAGAAATTATTCAAAAAGTAGCATCGACGGTAAAACAAGTATCCGAAATTATCAAAGCGCCATTAATCTCAAAGCGGGGTAAGGCTGAGATCTGTCTAATGCCTCCAGGCCAAGATAATCATGTATCGGGTACTTGCCGAATGAGCGATGACAGCTGCGACGGGGGAACGAACCGCTATGGCGAGGTATTTGGCATGGCCGGATTATTCGTGGCCGATAATAGTGTTCTACCTCCAATTGGAGCCTCCAATCCGACGTTAACGACGATATCTCTTGCCATACGAACAGCAGATTACATTATCACGAAACTATGAAGAGTCTGTTCCTATGGAGAACGACTCTTCATTTTAAGCCTATTATCCCAAAACAATTATGATACGATTTCTTTCGCTTTCTTAGCCGGACTCTTACGTTTGTTTTTAGGAGCGGCAGGCGGTGTTTTAGCAGCTTCAAGGCTGGCTTGAAGAGCGGCCATAAGGTCTATTACATTAGTACGGCCAGCAGCAGGCGCTGCAATGATGTCTACACTTTCGCCAGCAATTTTATGCTGGATCGCTTCAAGCATCGCTATGCGATAATCATCCGTATATTTCTCAGGGTCAAATGTTTCGGAAAGCTGCTCAATCAACATCTTTGCCATTTGCAGTTCTTTTTCATTTACATTTACTTGATCCGGTAGATTAGGTATATGCGCTATGGAGCGAATTTCATCGGGATAATGCATCGTCTCCATGCAAAGGCAATTACCGACAACTCGAATGGCAGCCAGGCTGCTCTTACTTCGAATCGATATTTTGGCAATACCGATCTTCCCGGTTTGTTTGATAGCCTCAAGCAACAAGCTGTAGGCCCCAGCTCCGGCCATATCCGGCGATAAGTAATAGGCTTTTTGATAATACAAAGGATCGATATCCGTTAAATCAACAAAATCAAGAATCTGTATGACCCTTGCCGATTCCGGTTTTAATGCTTCTATTTCTTCTTCATTAAAAAGAACAAACTTGCCTTTCTCATATTCAAAGCCTTTGGCTATTTCATCAAGACCGACTTCTTTGTCACAATGTAGACAGGTACGTTTATTTGAAATAGGAGTCCCACAGTCTTTGTGTATACTCCGGAAATGGACGTCTTTGTCTTCTGTTGCCGTAAACATTTTTACTGGTACATGGACAAGTCCGAAGCTGATCGCACCTTTCCAAACTGTATGCATCATGCCACGCTCCTTTTTTAGCTTAATTTTTACTGTAAGAGTTCAAATTATTCTCCTGAATAAGAACATAAAAAAGATCACCCTCACTTTGCCTAGTAGGCAAGGTAAGGGTGATTGTTGATTAAGCGGTTATCATGTATTTTAACTGGGCAGATTGATTAGAATGTTTTTGCAGCCTCTTTCGCCTTGGCAATAGCTTTTGCTTTAATTTCGTCTGCGTTATTCGGAGCAGCGGCCATGCCTTCAACAAAGATTCCTTCAAAGGAGGGAACGCCATGGAATTGCATAATTTTCGCAAGATAGCTGTGACCACTTTCAAAACCGGCAGCAGGACCTTCGGAATATACTCCGCCGCTTGCTTGGATATGGATGGCTTTTTTGTCTTGCAGCAAACCTACAGGACCGTTTTCGGTGTATTTGAACGTTTTACCCGCAATAGAAACGGCATCAATGTAAGCCTTCAAAACCGGAGGGAAAGAGAAGTTCCACATTGGAGAAACAAAAACGTATTTGTCAGCCGCAACGTATTGCTCCACGATTTCATTCAAGCGAGCCACTTTCGTTTTTTCAGAATCGGATAGTTGATCGAATGAAGATCCTGATCTAAGTTTTCCCCAACCGCTAAATACGTCGGCATCAATTTGGGGGATGTCCGATGCGTACAAATCCACGCGAATAACTTCATCAGACGGATTTGCTTCACGATACGCCTCAATAAATTCTTTCCCTACAGCCATACTAAACGAAGTCTGGTGATCATGAGGATGAGCAGTGATGTACAATACAGTTGCCATGTTTAAAAACTTCCCTTCTTATTTAACTATTTTTAGTTGCA
>JBNJJW010000026.1:0-92029 GCA_051750645.1 Bacillota bacterium
GGTCTAGACACAAACTTCTCAAATTAAGCTCGCAAAATGTAACTCATTCCGTATTTGTTACTTCAAATCAACGGATTGTCGCTCCGAGTCCATATTGCGTAGGAGCGCTCCGGAATCGGCGGTCGCCTTGCCTTAATAAAAGGAATTTCTCCAGTAAATTTGCTACCGAAATCATGAGACAGGCAGCTAACCGGAAAAGCTCCGTATAAATCCGAGGTTTTCTTGCTTATTAACCGAATCGGATTAAAATAACGGGAGGTTTTCCATGTATAGGCTTACGTTATCGTTCAAATAGAACAATTAGCGGGATGTTTTCCGTTATGCCTCTCTAGAAAAATAAACACCTTAAGGCGATTCTGTGCTATGGGGGAAAGTAATATGCGCATTTGACAGATCAGTGGGCGACGTGGTATTCTTCCTCTAGAAATAAATTGCATACAATTAAATTTATAAAAATTTAATTGTAATTAGAGGAGGTAATTATCAATGAGCGTTTATTCGTATGAGCTGGAAACCATTAAAGGTGAGAAAGTAAGCATGGAGCAATATAAAGGTAAGGTTCTTATCGTTGTCAATACCGCAAGCAAATGCGGCTTTACGCCGCAATATACCGATTTGCAAAAGCTGTATGCCGAGTATCAAGAGCAAGGACTGGAAATACTCGGTTTTCCAAGCAACCAGTTTGGCGAGCAGGAGCCGGGCGCCAATTCTGATGTGCAAAGCTTTTGCCAATTGAATTATGGCGTAACCTTCCCGCTGTTTGCGAAAACCGATGTTCGTGACGAGACGGCACATCCATTGTTTCGTTATTTAACGGAGGAAGCGCCTTTTGAAGGATTTGATATAACCGAACCAAGTGGAAAAATGCTGAATGCGTTCCTTCAAGAGAAGCTGCCTCATTTCCTCGAGGGTAACTCGGTCAAATGGAACTTCACGAAATTTTTGATCGATCGCGAAGGCAATGTTATAAAACGGTTTGAGTCTACCGACGAGCCGCTAAATATGAAGGCAGATATCAAGCAGCTGCTGTAGTGTTCCCTCACCTTAAAATTTAATTTACGCGGTCTGCGGGCTCTAAAAAGCCCATTTTATGGCTATTTCCGTCGTTAGATGGGTGAGTTTGACGTTCGGTGGCGTGAATAGACGATTTATGATGGCGTTTTGTGGCGGTGCGTGCGGGCCTACAAGATGATCTGAACAACTACTCAAAGCCATTCGAAGAAGAAAAGCAGAAGTTTTAGCTGCAGTTTTATCCCATTAGAAGTTCGTTTTTGCATCCAAGAGCGCATGCAACTTCAATTACGGCGGCATAAAGCGCTCCTACATAGCGACTGAACGAGAATATAGCCATACTCTCGTATAAATGCGATGGATGCTGCAGCATGTCTGAAACGAATCACTTTGCACGCAATTCAATCCATCAATCAGTTTCAATCATACTTGATCCTTGGCGGGATGGCGTGGTTGAAAATGGACAGAAACGGTTATGCCGTTCTGTCCATTTTTTGTGCATTAGGAAGCTTACATTTTATAGTTTTTCAAATCAGATTGAAACGGACTTATGAGGTTGTAAATATGCAATTATGTTCCTTGTATACCATCTAATTAAATGCCATGTTTATTAATTTTACTCTAGAAAAATTAAGGTTTTTGACTGATTATTATATGAGTTGATAATATGCAAATAATGATGGTGATTTTTAAGGTGATTAGAGGTAGTGGTTTGGAATGCTGTATTATTTATTTCAATGAATATGTTGTGTGAAATACGATGTACTGATAATAACTAACAGTCTCGGAAATAAAGCGATTTTGTAGCTCTAATCGTCGTTAGGGAATAAAGTGCCGGCACTTACGTTCGGAGAGAAACCTTTTTTTAATTGGTTGGACCTTATGTGCTCCAACATCATTTTGCCGCTCGGCGGGCTAGTTGACCTTTCCGATTCCCTTATATTTTAAAGGAATTTTGTGTATTATAAGAGGATGAATATTTTCCGTGGGAAAGGTTGGTCGCAGATGGAAAACACATTAGAAAGCAAGTCCTCATCCTCGAATTTTATTAAAAACATTGTAGTCGAAGATTTGAAGAGCGGCCACGTACAGGAAGTTGTCACTCGCTTTCCGCCAGAGCCGAACGGCTATTTGCATATTGGTCACGCCAAGTCGATCTGTCTGAACTTTGAGCTTGCAGATGAGTTCAAGGGCAGAACAAACCTTCGCTTCGACGATACGAATCCGCTGAAGGAAGATACGGAGTACGTGGAATCAATACAAGAGGATGTCCGCTGGCTCGGCTTTGAGTGGGACGAGCTTCGTTTTGCGTCGGATTACTTTGAAGAGATCTACAACCGTGCAGTATTGCTAATCAAAAAAGGCAAAGCGTACGTTTGTGACCTGACAGCGGAGGAAATGCGAGAGTATCGCGGTACGTTGACTGAGCCTGGTAAGGAAAGTCCTTACCGCAGCCGCAGCGTGGAGGAGAACCTTGATCTGTTCGCGCGCATGCGCGCGGGCGAGTTCAAGGATGGCGAGCGGGTGCTGCGTGCAAAAATCGACATGGCCTCACCGAACATTACTTTACGGGATCCCGTCTTGTACCGGATTGCGCACACGCATCATCACCGTACGGGCGACGCTTGGTGCATCTATCCGATGTATGACTACGCGCATCCGCTCAGCGATGCCATTGAAGGCATTACGCATTCCATTTGTACGCTAGAGTTTGAGGATCATCGTCCTCTATACGATTGGACGATTGCGGAATGCGAGATGGAAGCTACGCCCCGCCAATACGAATTTGCCCGTCTTAACGTGACGAACACCGTTATGAGTAAACGTAAGCTTAAGCAGCTGGTGGATGAAGCGGTCGTTGACGGCTGGGACGATCCTCGTATGCCGACCATCAGCGGTCTGCGCCGCAAAGGCTATACGCCTGAAGCGATGCGCGCGTTCTGCCGCGAGATCGGCGTGTCGAAGAGCAACAGTCTCGTCGATGAACGGAACCTGGAGCATTTTATAAGAGAAGATTTGAAGCTGAAGGCGCTTCGCACGATGGCCGTCCTTCGTCCGCTTAAGGTTGTTATAACGAACTATCCGGAGGGCCAAAGCGAGCTGCTGGCAGCCGAAAATAACGCCGAGAACGAAGCGATGGGAACACGCGAAATTCCGTTCTCACGCGAGCTTTACATTGAACAGGACGATTTTATGGAAAATCCTCCGAGCAAATATTTCCGTCTCTTCCCCGGAAATGAAGTGCGCCTCAAGAATGCGTATTTCATTACGTGCCAAGAGGCCGTTAAAGACGCGGACGGCAACGTCATTGAGCTTCGCTGCACGTATGATCCGAAGACGAAGAGCGGAACAGGCTTCTCCGAGCGCAAGGTAAAGGGTACCATCCACTGGGTGGATGCCTCCCAAGCCGTAGCTGCCGATTTCCGGTTGTTCGAGCCGCTTATCACGAATGAAGCGGAGGAGGAAGGCAAGCCATTCCTCGAATGCATCAATCCGAATTCGCTTGAAGTGCTGCAAGGCTTCGTCGAGCCGAATATGAAGGAAGCAGCCGGCGGCGACAAGTTCCAATTTTTCCGCCATGGCTACTTCAATGTTGATCCAAAGGATACAACGTCAGAGAAGCTGGCGTTCAACCGTATCGTCTCGCTGAAGAGCTCGTTTGATCCGTCCAAAGCATAAGAGGAACGTAAACAGCCTGCCGAGTGAATGAAGCTCGGCAGGCTTTTTTTCTACCATTAGGAGGCGGAAATGTGATGCAGCAAGCTATTCACGCTTTAATTTTGGCTGGTGGACAAAGTACAAGAATGGGGACAGACAAAGCGCTCCTGCCCATTGAAGGAAAACCTTTGCTATACCGGCTCGCCAGTCAGACAGCAGCATTCGCTCAGACTGTGACGATTGCAATAGGCTCGCCGCAGCGTGAGTCTCTTTATCGTGAAGCGCTCGGTGACCTGGCACCGCAAGTTAACTTCGTTGCCGATCAGTTTCCCGGCTGTGGACCGCTTTCCGGTCTACATGCTGGCTTATCCGCAATTGCGGACGGGTATGTATTCGTAATTGCCTGCGATATGCCGCAAGTATCTGAGCCATTGCTGCAGCAGCTTCTGAGCAGGATAGACAGCGGAGCGGATGTCATTCATACAGCAGATCAACCGTTTCATGCCCTTTACCAAGCCAGAATAGTCGCGCAAGTACAAGCGGCGCTCGAAGCTAAGGATTACCGGCTGATGGGACTGCTTAATAGGCTTCATACAATAGAACTCGCTCCGCTCAAAGGGGATCAATCAACCGTCTTCACCAACCTGAATACACCGGAAGATTACAATAAATATACGGCGGAATAGCTTTTAATTTTAGTAAGCCCGGCCATACAATGATGTGATATAATTTGTCAATGCTGGAAGGTTGGAAAAATGAGATTAATAGATCGGAAGCATAGAGGAGCAAAGCCATGCTCAATAAAATCGATTTCAAAGCGTTAGCCGTAGGCGTACTCATTTTCTTGTTCAGTATCTTTGCTTTTGGATTTCTGCTAGTCGCAGTGTTGGCTGAAATCTCCATTCAAGCGGGTTTTGAAATGCTCAGCCATACAAACGAGCTTGTCTTTGAGTTTTTACTGGCTTGGTTTTCTATTTTTTGGGCTGGGTATTATACCTACAAAATGTCACGAAAGTCCAAGCTTTATCACAGCTTGCTGCTCGGCTTCTTTATTTTCGCCTACCAATTTATAGGGACTCTATTGTCTTTATTCGATCCGCAAAATGATCCTTTTATCATTAATATACTGTATGACGGGTCTATTATTTTTTTCTCCTATTTAGGCGGTAAGCTGGCGAAACGAAATCGATTAAAACAATCATCGGCTTTAGACATAGAAGGATAAGAGGTGGCGAACATGTCCATTCAGCAATACGATATTACCGATGCGCAGCCAAGTGATTTGGCGCGTATTGTCGACATTTATAATTCAACGATTGCAAGCAGAATGGTGACGGCGGATTTGGAGCCGGCGACGGTGGAAAGCAAACGGACTTGGTTTGATGATCACTCGGCAGATTTTCGTCCGTTATGGGTGCTGCGCATTCAAGGCGAGATTGCCGCGTGGTTCAGCTTCCAATCGTTTTACGGCCGGCCGGCCTACCATGCAACTGCTGAGATCAGCATCTATATAGCGGAGGAATACCGTTCTCGAGGATTGGGATCCGTTCTCATCGATAAAGCGATTAAAGAATGTCCGGGATTAGGGCTGAATACGCTGCTTGGCTTCGTGTTCGGGCATAATGAACCAAGCTTAGCGCTGCTGCGGAAGTTTGGTTTCGAGCAGTGGGGGCATCTGCCTAAGGTAGCGGTGCTCGACGGCGTGGAGCGGGATCTTGTGATTGCGGGGAGGCGTGTATGAAGCGAACTTTAGTCATTAGCGACATTCACGGCTGCTATTCCCCGTTCAACGACCTGCTTGAGCTGATGAAATATCGTCCCGGCCAGGACCGATTAATATTGCTTGGAGATTTCGTCGACCGCGGCCCCCGAAGCCGGGAAGTGGTGGAGCAGGTAATTGGTTTAGTTCGGGATGACGGCGCCATCGCGATTCAAGGCAATCATGACGAAAGGCTCGTTGATGTCATGCTGGAGCGGAATGAGCAGGCGCTTCTTAAATTTTCCAGGCACGGAGGCCGGGAGACAGCGGAGAGCTACTCAGGTGTCAGTCAAGGTACGATCGAGTACGTAATAGATTGCGCTAAAGCGGCTGTTCAAGAAAATTATCTTCATCATATAACTTTTCTGGATGAATTGCCTTACTATCATGAGGACGAGCATTTCATCTATGTACACGCGGGGCTGAATCCAAAATATAAGAATTGGCGGGAGCAGCCGGCCAGAGATTTTCTTTATATGAAAGAGCCCTTCCTTAGTAAACCGACTACAGTGAGCAAAACCGTTATTTTCGGACATACAAAAACGATAAATATCCACGGAAAGCCGGACATATGGTTTGGTGAAGGGAAAATCGGAATTGACGGCGGATGCGCCACCGGACATCAGCTTAATGGGCTGGAACTAACAGGAGCGACCGGTTTTAAAACCTATTCTGTTCCTTGGAGGCCATAAGCGGCTCATCAAAATGAGGTGATCGTACACAAATGTTTAAAAAAGCTTACAGCCGAAGCTTGCTGCTAAATCTTTTCATAACAGTGGTTGCCTTGGGTTACGCCCTAATTATGAGTTATTTGTTATTTTACCGGCATCGCTATATAGGAGACGGCTTCGTTTACAACATTGTACCCTTTCAAACGATTAAGCGGTACATCGTGCATCACGACCATTTTAACTTTGAAATTTGGTTCAAAAATCTTTTCGGAAATATCGTCCTCTTTATCCCGATAGGTATATTCTTGCCGCTCCTCCATACAAAATATAGACGGGTGTCGGCTCTCACAGGGGCGTCAATTATTATGATAGCGGTTGTCGAGCTCATCCAATTGCTTTCGAGGGTAGGCAGCTTTGACGTCGACGATATCATTCTCAACACGTTAGGCGCATTGCTTGGTTTAATGATGACAAGGGTACTTTTCAGTACTTCATCCTAGCGGTTACCAAATGGGGGTATTAAATAAATATGCAAATTGAAAATCACTACGAACCGGCTTACAAGCGTGATCCGGAAGGGCTTGCCCCGTGGCTGCGCGTCTGGATGCGGACGAGAGAGACGATCCGTCACTTTCTTGATAGCTCTAATCCAACGCGCCATATGATTATTATTGCTTTGCTTGCCGGTATTGTTAACGCTTTGAATCAAGCCTCCTCAAAAGGTTATTTGGATGATTCGTCAGTGGGGGCTTTGATTTTCGTTGTTATTGCAGGGGGGATAATAGGAGGACTAGTAAGCTTATATTTCTTGTCTATCGTTTTGCAGTGGACAGGAAGCTGGCTTGGCGGGACGGGGACGAGTGCGGAGCTGCGCGTTGCTATCACAAGAGGGATAAACGTGCCGGTCATTATGGTCGGCATACTATGGATACCTGAATTATTGCTGTTCGGGCAGGAACTGCTTACTACGGAAATGCCGCGAATGGATGAGAGTCCTTTATTAACGGGCTTATACTATTTATTTTTAGGAACCGAAGGCATACTTGGCGTGTGGAGCATTTTCATCGCTTTGAAAGCAATTGGCGAAGCGCATCGGTTCTCGGCGTGGAAAGCTCTATGGAGCGTTATTATTCCGGGCATCATTTTGGTATTTATCATTTTTATCATTGTGATTATTGCGTCAGTTGCTTCTTAAACCGATAGCAGGTTAAAGAAAAGCAGCTGAGCCATTCGGGCTCAGCTGCTTTTTCGGTCGGTTAGTCTATAAAGTTAGAAATTAGCTGAGCGCGGACACCGGGCTATATTGGATAAATGCAGTAACTTTCGGCTTCTGGGCCAATGTGTGTGTCTATATTGGATATTCTCCAATGTAAAATGCCCTTGAAACGGCTATTTTTCTCAAAAGTACCGATTTCCGCTGATTTTACTGTATGAAATCCAATGTAGCTCAGCACGCCAACAAACTTCTGCTCTTATCCTGTACCGGATCCAATATAGCCGGCAAAATTCTGATATTTATTTTTTACACTTCAAACTCAAATCACATTAGTGGTAAAATAAATGCAACTATTGAAATGCCGAAGATGAAAGGAAGATCAGACCTTGAGTAAATTTTGGAGTCCGCTGACCGCGTCGCTGGTGCCTTACGTGCCGGGCGAACAGCCGAAGGATAAAGCGTACATAAAGCTGAACACGAACGAAAACCCGTATCCGCCTTCACCGAGAGTAATCGAAGCGATTACGGCAGCCGCAAACGCGGATTTGCGTCTATATCCAGATCCGACCTGCGATGGTCTTGTACAAGCGGCAGCGAAATATTACGGTTTGCCCGCACAGCAGGTGTTTGTAGGCAACGGCTCGGATGAAATTTTGGCGTTTGCCTTTGCCGCCTTTTTCGATCCGGCCAAGAAGATCCTGTTTCCGGACATTACGTACAGCTTCTATAAGGTTTATGCTAAGCTGTACGGCTTGCAAGCGGAGCTGATACCGCTGGACGAGCAGTTTAACGTGCAGGTTGATCAATTCCACCCGGACAACGGCGGCATCATTATTCCGAACCCGAACGCGCCGACGGCGCAGTTGATTTCACTTGAGCAAATCAAAACGCTGCTGGATAACAATCCGAATCAAGCCGTTATTATAGATGAAGCGTATATCGATTTCGGCGGACAGTCGGCCGTGCAGCTAATACAACAGTATCCAAATTTGCTCGTCGTGCAGACGCTCTCGAAATCGCGTTCCCTGGCGGGCTTGCGCGTCGGCTTTGCTTTCGGCAGCGAGGAGCTGATCGAAGGGCTTAATCGGATCAAAAACTCCTTTAACTCCTATACGCTCGATCGTCTCGCCTTGGCGGGAGCGATTGCTTCATTTGAAGATGAAGCTTATTTCAAAGAAACGACAGCAAAGGTCATTCGTACGCGTGAACGCGTAGCTGATCAATTACTGGCACTTGGGTTTAAAGTAACCGAATCAAAGGCAAACTTCGTATTTATCTCACATCCTTCGATAGCGGCAGAAGGAATTTTCCAGCAACTGAGAGAAAAGGGTGTGCTTGTCCGGTACTTCGCCCAGCCGCGCATTGATGAATATTTGCGCGTCAGTATCGGCACCGACGATGAGATGGATGCGTTTGTCCGGGCGATTCAAGAAATCGTAGGGCTTTAATGAATCAGCCATACATGATCTCTCTTAGAGGGAGCATGTATGGCTGTTTTCGTACCTTGACATTTCTTCCGGTTCGTCTTACAATTTCAACTAATTAAACTAACTAACGTTCGTTAGGTAAGAGAGCGAATTTGGCATAATGGGGTGACGAAAATGATTGGTGGGCCTTCTACTGCGGAGCGAATTAAACAGGCGGCCGTAACGATGTTCGCGGAAGCGGGTTACGAAGGAACGTCGTTGTCAGAAATTGCAAACGCGGTCGGTATCAAGACGCCGTCCATCTATGCGCATTATAAATCGAAGGAGCAGCTGTTCCTCCAGCTTATCCAGGAAGTTATAGCGGAAGAAAGACAGCAATACATGGCGCTCATTCAAGCGGTTCAGAAGGAGCCGATTAAGCAGCAGGTCTATAAATTATTTGACTTTTTCACCGATCTTAGTCATTTAACGACAGGCCAAGCGTTTTTGAAGCGGACGATTCTAATGCCGCCGCGTCATTTGCGCGATCAGCTGAGACGTGATTTTTTGCGGTATGAGAATGAGTTGTCGGAAGGCCTCGCAGCGGTATTGCGTAAAGGGGCTTTTGAGGGCATTTTCGATGCCAGGGACGAAGAGCGGATGATCGCTGCTTTTTACGTTTGCGTAGACGGGCTTCTGGTCGAAAATCAATTATACGAGGATGAGTTGTACGGCGAAAGAAAGCAAATGGTGTGGTTGTCTTTGTGGCAGCTTTGGACGATGACAGCTAGAGAGGAATGAGTGGCAATGCCATGGATATATTTGCTGCTGGCCGGCTTTCTGGAGGTTGGCTGGACGTTTGGTCTTAAATATTCCGAAGGATTTACTAAATTAGTGCCCAGCCTGATCACGGTTGTTGTGCTTGCCGCAAGCTTTATGCTGTTCGCGAGGGCGATGCGGACGTTCGAAATTGGCGTCGCTTATGCGTTGTTCACAGGGATTGGGACGGTGGGGACCGTCATAGCCGGGATATTGATCCTTCATGAGCCGGCAGATTTTTGGCGGTTATTTTTTATCGCGCTATTGGTTGGGGGTATCGTCGGGCTCAAGCTCATTTCGAATGAGAAGCCTGCAGAAGCGGCTGCGGGAGCTGAGGCTTTATCCCAAGTGTCGACGGAAGCGGCTATGGCTGCTCCTATTTACGAACAGTCTCAAGCGGCTGTAAGCTCTGAGAACCGGGAAAGTGAAAAGGTGGGCTCTTAATATGGCATGGATTTTTTTAATTATATCGGGGCTCGGAGAGGTCGGCGGTGTGACGTTCATAAAGCTGTCCGACGGGTTCCGGCGCTGGAAGGGGACTGTTGGAGCAGTTGCGGCGGGCTTCGTAAGCTTTTTCTTCCTATCTAAAGCGCTGCAGTCGATTCCGATTAGCACCGCATACGGGATATGGACGGGAATTGGTTCTATCGGCAGTGTTATACTCGGAATGTTCGTATTCGGCGAATCGCGCAATTGGCGCAAAATGTTGTTTTTATCGATGATCATAACAGGCGTTATAGGGCTTAAGGTTATTAGCGGCGGTCATTAATGGCGCATAGCATCTGACTGGGAAGCTTTCGATCCCGGTCTTTATTTTTGTGACGGCGCGTTCTAAAATAGAAGAATCATGAATGGGACGAAAGGGGTGCACTCGAATATGGAGGAGAAACAGCTGAAGCAGCTTATAGCGCTAACGGAACAAACGCTGCTTTCGGACCTGGAGCTCAGCAGCATTGACCCTGGAGACCCGATTCGTGTCGATGAGTCTCCGAAGGGGTGGAAGCTTCTTGGAGCAGGAAATTATGCGGGCGTATTTATGAATCACGATTATCCGGATATCGCCGTTAAGGTATATGCCCCCGACCGCGAGGGCTGGGAAAGTGAATGCGAGGTTTACCGGATAATAGGCAATCATCCTGCCTATTCCGCCTGTTATTATGCGGGTGAGCATAATGGTTTTAAATATTTGATTCTAAGGCGGTTAAAAGGGAAAACGTTATATCGGTGTGTGATTGAAGGGGTGCCCATTCCTAGCCGCGTCATTACGGATATCGATCAGGCACTCGACTATGCCCGTTCGCGCGGCTTGCACCCGCATGATGTTCATGGCAAGAACGTCATGGTAACCGATGGGCGCGGACTCGTCGTAGACGTTTCTGATTTTTTGAAGGAAGAGCCGTGCTCAATGTGGGAGGATTTAAAAAGGGCATACAACCGCATTTATATGCCGTTCATGTCCAAAAACCCGGTACCTGTACCGGAGTGGGTCATGAACGGCGTCCGGAAAGGCTACCGCTTCATGCGGCATTCTTCTGTTTTTGGACGTTCTTCCTAGGAGGCAGCAAAGCAGCGGCCGCCGATCGGCGCCGCTGCTTAGCCAAGCCTTTTAAAACTTTACCGCATCCGCTTCAGTTCTCCTCGTCAAAAGCATCAAGCAGCTCTTTTGCTTTGGCGGTATCCTTCTTAAGCACATGAATCCGTTTCAAGGAATTGCCTTCAATGGTAATTTTGGACTTTACTCCGTTTGCTTTGAAATGCTCCTGCAATCGGTCAATTAATTCCGATCTGGAGCCACCTTCCGTGCGAACAGGAATCCAACGACTCCAAAATAGTGCCATCTTCAATCACCTCCTTAAAGTTTTGCATAGCAAAACTAGCTTCGGAAGCATGTGCTCAGTTTTACGAAGTAAAACTTACGTCAAATGCACACGTTATATTTTACAAAGCAAAACATGATTAAGAAGCACAATTCATATGTATTCAGCGGGAGCTGTCAAACATGACATTCCTGATAAAAAATACTTTTAGGAAAGTGGGACAAGGTTTAGCTCCGTCCTTTCCGGAATATAATACACGCCAAAATCTAGCGGAGAATAAGGGTGCGTGCCGTGCCGTATGCTAAGTAAGGGATTTGGCGGCCTGACTATTGACAAACGTAACTGTAACGGATAAAATTACAGTACAAAGCAGGGAGGCCCGTTCACAGTGAACAGCGAATTTACGATTGCCGTACACAGTCTCGTTTACTTAGCCTATTTACCGGAGAGAATGGCGAGCAGCGATATGATTGCCGAAAATGTAGGCACACACTCCGCACGCGTTCGGAAGGTGATGAGCGGTTTGCGCCGCAGTGGATACGTGGATACGCGCGAAGGCTCAGGCGGCGGCTACAGGCTGACGATTGACCCGAGCGTAGTCACATTAGCCGATATTTATCGCGTTATGGCACAAGGTTCGCTTATGCCGAGCTGGTGCTCTGGTAATCCAGAGATGGATTGCGTCGTCGGATCGAATATGAACCAAGTGATGTTCGGTATTTTTTGTACGGCGGAGAAGCAGCTGGAGAACCATTTTAGCGCGATAACGATCCAAGATGTGCTTAAACAAATTCACGCCTGCAGTTAGCAATAGATGTTTCGATAATCGGTGAGACGGGTATTCCCTTAATCATACACATTATTTGGAGAGGATGATTGAAATGGCAGTAGCATTGACAAAAGAAAACTTTGCACAAAGCGTTGAAAGCGGCGTTTCCCTTGTGGACTTCTGGGCACCATGGTGCGGACCTTGCAAAATGCAGCTTCCGATCGTTGAAGAGTTGTCGACTGAACTGGAAGGTCAAGCTGTAATCGCAAAAATTAACGTTGACGAAGAGCCGGAATTGGCGTCGCAATTCGGTGTTATGAGTATCCCGACACTCATTTTGTTCAAAGACGGTCAACCCGTTGACAAAATGGTCGGCGTTCAAAGCAAGGATGCTTTGAAAGCAAAAATTTCCGGTCAGCTGTAAGCAACAAATTCATGATGTTATCCGTCTATATATCGTCTGGTATCAGTCGTTGACTGTTTGCCAGGCGGTATTTTTTTTTCATGAAGTACCTTCTTCTACCAAATAATATTTGCTATAATAGGCAACATGTGGGTGATAAAGCCGCGATTTTTCGACATTATTTACACAATTTCACAACCATTTCTGTTGCTTTCTAATAGAGATGTTTAGTAGAATGAAATAATTGTGGGCATTTGCGTGCCAATACTATGATTTATGGAGTGGTGATAGAGTGAACGCAGTCATTTCGAAAATAGACGGTACGGTTACCGGCGAGTCCCTGCGGCAAGGCGGAACGTCTTCAAAAATATTGATCATTATTCCGGCTTATAATGAAGAGCACAGCATAAGCCATGTGATTCATGATGTGAAGACGCACTGCCCGTCTGCTCATATTTTGGTCATTAACGACGGCTCGAAGGACCGCACCCAAGAGGTTGCGGAAGCTAATGGAGCGGCTGTTATTACACTCCCGACTAATCTTGGCATTGGCGGCGCAATGCAGACCGGATATCGTTATGCTTACCGTTATGGCTATGATGTAGCCGTTCAAGTGGATGGGGACGGACAACACAAAGCCGAACAGCTTCACCTTATTTTATCTCCGGTGCTCAGCGGGAAGGCAGATCTTGCCATTGGCTCGAGGTTTATTGAACAGACCGGATTCCTATCGTCAGCGACACGAAGAGTCGGAATAAAAATTTTATCGACGATTGTAAGTGCGATGACGCGCAAGCGCGTGCTTGACGTGACATCCGGATTCCGCGCTGCCAACAAACGCGCTATTGCCGTGTTCCAAAGCGACTATGCAACTGATTATCCGGAAGTGGATTCGATCGTGCTCATTCATCGCAGCGGACTTCGTACAAGCGAAGTGGCAGTCGTGATGGAAGCTCGTACCGGCGGTACATCATCAATAAATGCGATGAGATCGGTATATTATATGATTAAGGTTACGCTTGCTTTGTTCATTCGCAGCTTGAAGGCGACGAAGCCGGTCGAGGTTCAGTCGTAGCACAACTTTGGGGAGGAAATTCCATGCAAGTCTTGTGGATTATCACAAGTATAGGGTTCTTATTTGTACTTATTATGTTAATTAACCGCAGATTGCTGCGCGAGCAGTATTCGATGCTATGGCTTTTGTTTGGTGTAGTGATGCTTATTTTATCTGTCCGCGTACAAATTATTGATGCACTGGCTGATGCGGTCGGAGTTGATTATGCGCCGGCTCTGCTATTTTTGGTCGGAATTTTGTTTTGTGTCGCACTTATTTTGCATCTAACGGTTATCGTGTCTAAATTATCGGAGAAAGTCATCCGGCTTACCCAAGAGCTCGGTATTTTGCATCATGAATTGCATGAACGCAAAAGGTCGGATTCGTAATGGCCTATATTGTTTTATTTCTAAATATTTTGCTGCTCGTGTCTGGGCAACTGTTATGGAAAACAGGCATGAATAAGCTGGATACGTCCAAAGGCGATACTTGGGTTTCGCTGCTGTGGTCTCCTCATATTTGGTCCGGGCTTGTTTTGTACGGAATTGCGACGGTCATGTGGCTATATGTTCTTAAGAAGCTGCCGCTTAGCTTAGCCTATCCGCTGCAAAGTTTGGCCTATATTATTGCCTTAGTTGCAGCTGTGTTTATATTTCACGAATCGGTGCCGGCGCAGCGATGGATTGGTGCCGCAATTATATTAATAGGTATTGTTGTATTAGCATGGAAATAGGTTGCTGTAAGGATTGAGGGGGCCAAAAGAACGTGTTGGAGCGTGTCAGAAAAAATAAAGGCTGGACGATCATGATCGTCCTCATTTTTTTGCTTGCATTATGGTTAAGAGCTGATTTTCTAACTTCCGTAAAGCATAATATCTCGCATGATTCGAAGTATTATAATGAAATGGTCCATCGATTGCTCGATAAAGGCATCTATTCCTATAAGGAAGAGGTTCCCAACGCCCGGGTGACACCTGGCTATCCACTGTTTATGGCTTCCATGTACATCGTTGCTGATCAAATCGGCGTTGAGCCGTTTCCGCTTATCCGGTGGGTACAGGTACTTATCAGTTTAGCCTCACTTGCGTTGATGTACATAATTGCTATGCAGGCTACAAAAAATAAATGGGTGGCATTGTTGTCGATTTTTGCGGGAGCGATTTATCACCCGTTTATTTGGACGACGGGCGCCGTACTAACTGAAACGCTGGCGTTATTTTTATTGATGGCCTACTTATCCATGCAAATACTCGCATTCCGTACGCAGCGCAAACGGGATGCCGCTATCGCAGGCGTGCTTTTAGGACTTATCGTACTTGTTAGAGCTGAGTTTTTGCCGCTGTTCGTACCGTTATACGGCGTGTTTTTGCTCCAGCAATGGAGCAAGCGCAAAGTAGGCCGAGAAACTGCCGGGCAAACAAAGCTGGCTATTTTCAAAAAAGTTGCCTTGTTAGGCATTATTACCGGGCTTTGCCTATCCGCGACGATGCTGCCTTGGTGGATTCGCAATATTGTAACGCTGCATGAATTTGTATTGACTGCTTCGCAGTCGAACCCATTTTCGGCCGGTACCTATCCGAATAAAGATTATACCGATCGGATCGTTCCAAAGCCTAAGAACATGTCGCAAGAGGATTATGCTTGGGCTCGTCTGAAGGCAGGCTTCACCACTCAAACTTGGACATATGTAAAATGGTATACGATTGGCAAGCTTAAGTTTACGTACAGTCACATGTTCTTCGGATCAGGACATTCGCCGATCTATCATGCGTACCCGAAAGTGGCATACCTGCATATATTTGTCGTATACAGCAGTATTATTTCGCTGTTGGCGCTCGTATGGCGCTGGAGACATCCGGGCGTGATGCTCGCGGTCGTTATCATTATTATGTCATTGATCAGACTCGTCTTTGTACCGGAATACCGGTATAACTTTACAGTCATGCCATTGTTCATCATTTTGTCGGTATGGCTCGGTGTTTATATTTTGCAAAAAGCTTGGACCTACGCTGCGCGCAGAAAATCGGCGTAAGAGATTTTGACCTTCGAACTGACTATAGTTTGAAGGTCATTTTTTTTCGCTCAGTGCAACCTCCACGCTCCAGGATGCGTCTATACCATGAATAAATTGGAAAAGCATTGGAGGGTGAAGTAGTGAAGAAGAATAATCGAACCAAGCTTGCAGTCATGCTCTCGGCAGCTATGCTCATAAGCGCAGTGCCGACTTCAGCGTTTGCTGAAAGCGTAAACAAGTCTGCCCGGATGAGTGAGGCGGCACCAGCGGCACCATCGTCGGAAGGGGACGTTATGAAAGAAATCGAAGCTCCGGTTGATGTGGCGGTGACCAAAGAGAAAGCCGAGGCGCTTGCACGGAAGTATGTAAGCATTCCGAAAGAATATGTGCTCCAGGGAGCCCATTTTTCTATGGATATGCTTGCTGGCGGGAAGCGTAATGCATGGGGCCTCGAATTTGTGAAGAAAGTAAACGGCAAGCACTTGGGCAACATTTACGTTCGTATTCATGCGGATAATGGACAACTGCTTGAATTTAACTCTTACACCGATAACCCTGCGGCAAAGCCAACATACCCGCTAAAGGTTGAACGTGACGATGCGCAGCAGATCGCTTTTCAATTTATTAGTACACTAGCTGCAGATTACAAAGCGAATATTCAATATAACCTTGAATATGGCGTACAATTGCTTCCGCCGCTAACAGGTGAAGTGAGGCATTTGCTGCGCTATGACCGGATCGTTAACGGAATACCTTACGTCGAAAATTATATCGAAGTGGAGGTCGACAGCGAGGGGCATATTACGAGGTATTCGCTGCAGTGGGACGATACCATTACGTTTCCTAAATTAGAAACGAAGCTGACGCCCGAGCAGGCGAATGCGAAGCTGCGCGCTGCTGCGGCTCCGCAGCTTACTTATATAGTGCCCTACAATACGCAGGGTAAGAGAACGCCGCTTCTGAGCTATGAGCTGCAGCCGATTGCCATTGATGCGGTAACAGGAGAACAGAAGAAAGGCTCAAATGATTTGTATTTTAGAGCAGGGACGGTTTCCGAGACTCCGGTAACGGAGAAGCCGGTTGGGGAAGCACCGAAGGCGGGTACCGTAACGGAGAAGCAGGCGGCAGAAGCGGTGAAGGCAGCGTTCAAGCTTCCTGCAGAGGCGGAGTTAAGCGGCTCGAGCTATAATGAACAAAACAATGAGGGAACAGGCGTTACGGATGCTTATTGGCATTTAAATTGGACGATAAAGAAGGATGGCAAGGAGGCGGGAGCCGCTGATGCGTCGGTGGATGGACGAACGGGAGCTGTCCGCAGCTTTTATATTTATTATTACAACGGGGAAACGCAGGCTGGCAGCAAATCCATAACCACTGAGCAGGCTGCGGAGCTTGCTGCAGATGCGGTGAAAAAGTATTTGCCATGGCTTACGCACCAGTTGTATATGGTGAAGCCTGATCCGAAGCAATATGAGGGTGTTAGTGCGGAAGAAAATCGTTCGTATTATTTTAACTTCGTGCACAAGATACATGGCGCTGCGGTAGAATACGATAATATCAGTGTTATAATCGATTCCCGCACAGGCGAAATTATTAGTTACGAAGCTTATCTTTCAAACTTTGCTTATCCGGAGAAAGCGCCAACCATTATCGCAAAAGACAAAGCGGTTGACAGCTGGATAAATTTTTACCATACACAGCTGACTTACCGCCTGGTTCAACAATTTACGTGGAACGGGCAGCCTATTCCGGTTGAGAAATATAAGCTGATGGTGGCATCCGGCGAAATTAAAGGAAACGAAGTGAAGGCTACGACGGAAGCGGAGCTTGTTTACCGTCTGGTTCCCCGCCTCATTGACGAATCCGTATTTCTGGATGCGGAGACTGGCGGATGGCGGAACCGGGAAACCGGCGAGGCGACGCAGCTTGAGAAGCCAAAGGCGCTGGACATCGAGGGGCATTGGGCGCAGCGGCAGCTGGAGCTGATGGTTGCATACAAAGCGCTTGATGTGAAGGATGGCAAGGTTCGGCCGAATGAAGCCGTCACGCGCGGCGAGCTTATTAAAATGCTGGTGCTTGCAAGAAACAGCGGACGTCCACCGGGTTTATACGGCTCTGATGGCATGGAGAAGGCATCATTTAATGATGTCGCAACGGATTCCAGCTACTTTGTATACGTAGAAAGCGCGCTGGAGCAAAATCTCATCGATCTAGGGGACGGTTCCTTCAATCCGGACGGCAAAGTATCGCGTGATGAGATGGCGGAGCTGATCGTGCGCGCGCTTGGTTACAACGCGCTGGCAAACTACGATCATATTTTCAAAACTGTATTTAAGGATTCGGCACAAATCGAGAACAAAGGTCAGGCGGCAATTGTCGTCGGCTTGAAGATTATGAGCCTGTCTGACGGCAAGTTTCTGCCGAAGAAGCAAGTGACGCGCGCTGAAGCATCGGTAGCGTTCTTCCGATACCTGCAATCGCGGGCTGAGCTGCAGGAAGCTCCGATACGGATGTAGCAGCGGGGGAATCGAAGTAAAGGCAAGCGAAAGGGCGATTAGCGGCCCGGTGGCGCACAGTTAAAACTGGCGGCTTCCAGGCCGTTTTGCTGTTTTTGTAACGAAGACTAATCGGTTTTTTTCTTTTTGCCGGAAAAGTTCGTGACGGATTTGGCATCCTCAAGCGTATCGTTGACGAAGGCCATGTCCTGATTTTTGGCTTTCATATCCGTCGTGCCTTTGTAATTGCCCTTGTGCGTTTCATTTTCCATAAGGTCAGTTACCTCCTTCATAATTATGCGAAATAAAACGTACTCCATAAGCGTACACCTCGGTAGTATTTCCACTGCCCTGCTAACCATTCAGGTTGAAAGAGGCTGCTGACAGCCCTTGGTACTTTCAATGTGGGTGGTGCTGGGGTATAATAACGGGAGTTGTTTACTTTCGGGAAAATAGGGGTGTCTTATAGCATGGCATTAAAAGCAGGTATTGTCGGTTTGCCGAACGTAGGTAAATCAACATTGTTTAACGCGATTACGCAAGCAGGCGCTGAGTCTGCCAATTATCCTTTTTGTACAATTGATCCGAACGTCGGCGTTGTTGAGGTACCGGATGAGCGTCTAGACAAGCTGGTTGAGCTTGTAACGCCAAAAAGCATCGTACCAACGGCATTTGAGTTTGTAGATATCGCGGGCCTGGTTGCAGGCGCAAGCAAAGGCGAAGGACTTGGCAACAAGTTTTTGGCGCATATCCGCGAGGTTGATGCGATCGTTCATGTCGTTCGCTGCTTCCAGGACGAGAATATCACGCACGTTTCGGGTAAAGTAGATCCGATCAGTGACATTCAGGTTATTAATCTGGAGCTTATTTTGGCGGATATCGATTCCGTTGACAAGAAGATTGAACGCTCGCGCAAAAACTTGAAGAGCGGCGACAAGAAGATTGCGCAAGAGGTTGAAGTGCTTGAACGCATTAAAGAAGCGTTGTACAACGATCAGCCTGCGCGCAGCCTGGAGCTGAGCGATGACGAGAAATTGCTCGTTCGCGATCTGCATTTGCTGACGATGAAGCCCGTGCTGTATGCGGCGAATGTGAGTGAGTCGGAGGTTGCGGACACAGACGGCAATGAGTACGTGCAAAAGGTCCGCGAGTTCGCAGCACAGGAAAATGCAGAGGTTGTGCCGATTAGCGCGAAGGTGGAATCGGAAATTGCCGAGCTTGAGGGTGAGGACAAGGAAATGTTCCTCGAGGAGCTCGGGATGTCGGAATCGGGCCTCAATCGTTTGATTCGTGCAGCTTACAAGCTGCTTGGCCTATATACGTATTTTACAGCCGGCGTGCAAGAGGTTCGCGCGTGGACGATTCGCAACGGTACGAAAGCGCCGCAGGCTGCGGGCGTCATTCATACCGATTTCGAGCGCGGCTTCATTCGTGCCGAGGTTGTTTCCTACAGCGATCTCGTAGCGGCAGGGTCGATGGTAGCGGCGCGCGAGAAGGGGCAGGTTCGTCTCGAGGGCAAGGACTATGTCGTACGCGACGGCGACGTCATGCATTTCCGTTTTAACGTGTAGATAGATGGGAACGAAATGGCCCTGTAAGTGCATAATTGCGCTTATGGGGCTTTGTTGAGAGATAAGAAAGCAATAGCTTACCCTTAGACTGCTGTCGGTTACAAAAGGCTCCTGACGGGCATATGAAGTAGAGAGGTAAGCGATCCTTTATTTTGGCATGCGCATGGCTCGTATTTGGCAGGTGTTGATTCTATTGTTAATCCAAACCAGCTGTCGAAACTAAGCCGTTGATATGGTATAATAAACATTATCCTATTGGAATAAACAGAGGTGAATGATTGTGTTAGACCGTTTACAAGCACTCGCCGACAGGTATGAGAAGCTAAGTGAGCTGTTGTGTGATCCTGATGTATCCAGCGATCCGAAACGTCTTAGAGAGCTTTCCAAGGAGCAGTCGGATTTACAAGAGGCGTATGATGCCTTTACGGAATATAAACAAGTGTCTGAACAGCTTGAGGATGCTAAGCTGATGCAGGCAGAGAAGCTGGATGACGAAATGCGTGAAATGGTTAAGATGGAAATCGACGAATTGAGCGCGCGCAAAGCTCAACTCGACGAGAAGGTTCGCCTCGTACTGCTGCCGAAGGACCCGAATGACGATAAGAACGTTATCGTGGAAATTCGCGGAGCGGCCGGCGGTGATGAAGCGGCGCTGTTCGCTTATGATTTGTATCGCATGTATACCAAGTTTGCGGACGCTCAGGGCTGGCGTGTTGAACTGATGGACTTCAGCGAAAACGACCTTGGCGGTTTCAAAGAGGTTATTTTCATGATTAATGGCAAAGGCGCGTACAGCAAGCTGAAGTTCGAGAGCGGCGCGCATCGCGTACAGCGTATTCCGGTAACGGAGTCTGGCGGGCGCATTCATACGTCGACCTCGACGGTTGCGGTTATGCCGGAGGTTGAAGAGGTAGAGATTGAAATTCTCGACAAAGACATTCGGATCGATACGTTCTGCTCCAGCGGAGCGGGCGGCCAATCCGTTAATACCACGAAATCCGCGGTTCGCGTATTGCACGTTCCAACGGGTATTATGGCGACTTGTCAGGATGGCAAATCTCAGAACGAGAACAAAGCGAAAGCGCTGCAGGTGCTTCGTGCCCGTATTTCCGATATTCGCCGCCAAGAGGAAGAAGCGAAATATGCCGGCGAGCGGAAGAGTAAGGTGGGTACGGGTGACCGCAGTGAGCGCATCCGGACATATAACTTCCCGCAAAGCCGCGTAACGGATCATCGGATCGGTTTGACATTGCACAAGCTTGACTCGGTTATGAACGGCGATATGGAGGAAATTATTTCGTCGCTTACGATTGCGGAACAAGCTGATCTTATGGATCGCGAAATGGTATAAGAAAGCTGCGCTGGGCTGCTGTATGCTTGCTATATGCAAGCGGCGGTCCGGCGTTTTGTTATGATTAGGGCGTGAATAGCAGACAAAAGGGGCGCTGAAGCAATGAGTAATCAACCAGACGGGCGGTGGTTCGTGCAGCCGTTAACGATTCGGGAGGCGTGCGTGCGCGCTGTTTCGATTTTGAAGGCGGAAGCGGTGGAGGAGCCGCGCAATAATGCGGAGCTGCTGCTCATGTTTTTGCTCGGCATTGACCGTGCAGCGCTGCTGCGCGACGGCAATGAGCCGTTCCCTGCCGACCGGCTGGCGGATTGGGAGCAGCTTGTACGGCGTAAAGCGCTGGGAGAGCCGGTGCAATATATAATCGGCGAGCAATGGTTTTATGGCCGGCCGTTTGCGGTGTCGCCGGCCGTGCTTATTCCGCGCCCCGAGACGGAGCTGCTCGTCGAGGCGGTGCTCGAGGCGGCCGACCGCCTCTGGCCGTCGGCAAGCGGTGCTATGGGCGGCGAAGCGGAGAGCGGAGCTATGGGCGACGAAGCGGAGAGCGGAGCCGCGGGCGCGGGTGCTGACCGCGCCGGACAACAGGGCAGCGGGCGAGAGCAGGCGCCGACGGTCGTAGACGTCGGAACAGGCAGCGGCGCCATCGCCGTGACGCTTGCTTCACAGCGTCCCCGCTGGCGCGTGAGCGCGTCCGATCTATCGCCGGACGCGCTGGCAGTCGCCCGCACGAACGCGGCCCGCCATGAGGCGGCGGACCGGATGACGTTCGTGCAGGGCGACCTGCTCGCGCCCTTTATACCTGGGCGCGAACAGCCTCTGGGCAGCTCAGCTGCCCCGCACGCCGGCCTCGGCATCGACGTGCTTGTGTCAAATCCGCCGTACATACCGGCGGCGGATTTGACGGGCTTGCAGCGCGAGGTGCGCGACTATGAGCCGCACCTCGCGCTGGACGGCGGGGCGGACGGGCTTGTCCCGTACCGCCGCATGCTTGAGCAGCTGCCGCTGCTCGCACAAGTGCCCCGCATCGTCGCGTTCGAGCTCGGCATGGGTCAGCCCCGCATTGTCGCAGACATGATGCGGCGCTTTGGCGCATGGGATGACATACGCATCATTAGCGACTACGCAGGTATTGAGCGCCATGTCATCGCTACACAATCGCAGCCTCGTTAAGAAGCTGCGCTGGCGCGACGACGGAATAGAGCTGGAAGTTAGATCTATTCGCCCCACTTTGGTTAGTTTGCGCTGAATAGAGCTAGAAATTACACTAGCGTTGCAAAGAAGATCACACAATAAGCTACATCTTTGAAATAGTAAAATTTTACAGTTGTTTTTTTGGCCTTTAAGCCAAAAAGTCGAGAGCACCAGAAAATGACGCGTTTATCCATTTTATGGATATTATGTTTTCGGCTTACTTTTTCTTCTTCGACTTCTCTTTTAGCGGCTTGATGATGCCTATTGACGTTCGTAATGACGGCTGCTGTTTTCTAACTCTTGGTACCTTTTGTCGCCCATTTGAGGTTCGAGTCGGTTTACGGTGAAGTTCCGCTATGAATATCGCGTATTCTTTTTCCCAGCAAGTCCGAAGCGACTGCAACACATCCCATAGGCTCAGCTTGGTTGCGCTTGTCAACTGGATGTGCATGGCGATGGCGTATGCAATGAGTGCTAGAAAGATCTGGTTCCAGATGCCCTGCGGCTCATAGCTATACAGTTTCACTAGCCTCAAATGTTGCTTCATCCATTTAAAAAACAGTTCAATGAGCCAGCGCTGCCGGTAAATTTCCGCAATTTCTGTCGCACATAAATCCAGACACGAAGTGGCTATGCGGTATATACGGCCTTGATCATCAAGATATTCAACCAGGCGCAGCGTTCGATCTGTTTGGCAAAAAGCACTGCCGAGTTGAACAATGGCATCACGAATGATGTTCGTGCCTGGCGGGACTTGCCGTTCTTCTTCCACGTGAAGAACACCGTGTTTATCGTTGATTCGATTCACAAAGCGAACGTTGTTTTTCAGCCAGCCATCGAACTGCTTGTATTTGACGTAACCGCGATCCATAACGTAGATCGTACCGTCATCCTCGATTAGCATATCCATGGTTTCACGGTCATCTACATTGCCCGTTGTGGGAATCGCTTTTTCTGGAATGAGTTCCCCTTTCGGCAAGGCGAGCAGACGAAGATGGATCTTCACTTGTGTACGCTGACGATTGACGTACGCCCAGTTTGCCAAGGTGGCTGGGAGCTTTAAACAGGTAGAATCGATGATTCGGATGGGGCCTATTTTACTGCAAGCCATAGGCACTGCGGATTTCACTTTACCGATGATTTCAAGAAACAACGCTTCGAGCATTTCTGTAGGCAATGTGCGGAGTCGCCGAGAAAGTTGAGAAGCACTGATACTTGGCAGTTCTAAACTCTCCTGCAGTTCATCACTAGTTCGTAACGCCCGTGAGATTTGATCAAACGAATCCCATTTAGCCAGTTGCGAAGCCAAAACAAGCTTGGTGCATTTCATGACGGTTAGCTTTTGAGTACGATAATCCGCAATTGGAAAACAAAGATTTTCATCTGAAAAGTAAGAAAAACATTGACGAATGACCGAAAAATTGTGTATGTTACCCATGGGATTGCTCCTTTTGTTGAGAGTAGATGGGTAACGCGTCTATCTCAATAATAGGAGCTTTTTTGTGTTTCGGCCATGAAATTAGCTCAAAAATTAACAGAAAAAGTAAATACTGATAGCTTTATTTCCGTGGAAGCTTTGATGCAATGCTAGTGTAGAAATTAGCTCTACTTGCAACGGATTAGACGGTTATGGGAAATTTCGCCGGTCGAGCGTAGGAATAAAGCTAAATATGATCTCAATTCAACTCATTCCGGTTAGTCTGAGCTATTGTCGACTAGAGGTAATTAAGGGTTAAGACGCCAGCCTTACCCTTAGCATGCTAAGCCTGCCTTCTCACTCCGGCATCATTTTCGTGCTGATCGCAATCCGGTTCCACGCATTAATGGTTATGATAGCCATAATGAGCTCCCCCACTTGCTTGACTTCAAAATGCCGGGCTACCTCATCGTACACCTCATCCGGCACATGCTCCTTCGTAATGACGGTGACGGATTCCGTCAGCGCGAGCACGGCGCGTTCCTCCGGGGTAAAATAATTCGTATCGCGCCATGCGCTAAGCGCATAAATTCGCTGCTCCGTCTCGCCTTTGCTTCTTGCTTCTTTCGTGTGCATGTTAATGCAATACGCGCACCCGTTTATTTGCGACGCACGAATTTTAATGAGCTCCTTGGTGCGGTCGTCGATGCTGGTGCTTTTCAAGTAGTTTTCCAGACCATACATGGCCTGATAAGCAGCCGGATTTTCTTTTAAAATATTGGTTCTTTGTCTCATCGTATTCATTCTCCTCTATGTCCGTATTGATCTTGCAAAGGTTGCCTGCTCCCCTTCACTTACATAGACAAAGTCATGCATCCGTTTGTGACAAAGTATTATACTTCATGCGGGACATGCCCCAGCTTATCGGGATTCAACATGACAAAAATCCGCTCAATCTGCTGCTGGCGCTCATCGAATTGAAAGCTGACGACGCTTTTCGGTTGACCATCCTCTATAAGAATGATGCCTGTTTGTCCATTGATGACGGCGAGCCGATGGCTGTCCCCTAAAAATCCCTTCGGTATTACACCCTGCAAAAAGGCAAGCACGCGCTCCCTGCCGAGAATGGAGAAAATAGCTGCGCGTACCTTGCCGCCGCCGTCGGACACGAGAACCGCATCCTGTGTCAAAAGGTCAATAACCGCATTGAAATCGCCTGATCGGGCAGCTTCGATAAAAGCTGCGACGAGCGGCTCAGCCTTATCCGAATTAACGGGCAGGAGCTCCCCTTCCTTGTGCAGCTTTTCCTTGGCGCGGCTATATATTTTGCGGCAATTCGCTTCCGATTTTTGCAAGCATGCGGCGATTTCCCGATAGTCGTATTGCAGGGATTCCCTCAAAATAAATACGGCTCTTTCTACCGCCGACAGCTGCTCGAGCATGACAAGCAGCGCATAAGAGAGTGTTTCGTTCAGGTCGTACAGCTCCGCCGGGTCATGCCGCACAATGCTTACGTCAGGCTCAGGAAGCCAGTGTCCCGTATACACTTCTCTTTTTTTGCGTGCGGATTGCATAAGGTTGAGACAACGGTTGGTCGCCATCCGAATTAAATACGCCTTTTCATTGCTTATGTCTTTTGTGTCTAACCGGCTGTAATCCGTAAATACATCTTGAACGATATCCTCGGCATCGGCGATGGAACCGAGCAGCCGATATGCAACTGATTGAAGCAAAGGCTTATAACTCGTATAGGTATATTGAAAATCCATATCGTAACCTACCTTATCTTTTTGGATACCAGCTTTCATCATTATAGCGCGGCCCCCCGTCATTCGGGAGTGAAGAGCGTCACATTAACTTTGAACTGTCATCTTAATTTACAAGAAAGCTAGATTACTAGGTTTATATAATCGCCATAGCGGACATACTGACGGATAGATACGTTCCGGAACGCAAGCAGACGCACTGACGGGTGCGACGAGAGGAGCTTGTGTTGTATGTCCAGCCTTCATTCTTATCAATCCGTATCACTTTCATCCAAATCTTTTCGCCCTTATAAATTTCCTTACCGCAAATCCTATGGTTTCATCGTCTTTGCCCTGATTCTCCTTATTATGAGCTGGGAAGCCCAGCAGATGGATGCGGCAGTCGCAGGCGGCCAAATTCCGCAGGAAGCGATTCGCCTTCGTATTTTAGCAAACTCCGATAATCCCGCAGACCAAGTCGTAAAGCGCCTTGTCCGGGATGAGATCGTTAAAGCGATGAACGGCTGGGTTACCGGTCCTCAAACGATTGAGGAAGCGCGTCAGACGATCATCGCCAATATGCCGGAAATTGAACGGATTACGGCGGAGGTGCTGCGGAGCCGCGGCTTTGATTATTCGTCCTCTGCCGAGCTCGGTATGGTGCCATTTCCTACAAAAATGTACGGCAATCAAGTTTATCCGGCAGGCGATTATGAAGCACTCCGTATTACGCTCGGCGAAGGCGGGGGTCAGAACTGGTGGTGCGTCCTGTTCCCGCCGCTCTGCTTTATCGACTCCGCATCCGGCCAAGCCTCGGCGGCATCGTCCGCTGTAGCTGCACAAGCTGATGTTGAATCAGCTGACGCTGCGGCAGAGCAGGCAGCCGCTCCTGAAGCTAAATTTTTCATTTGGGAAATGATAAAATCGTTTATCGACTGGATCAAGTCGTTGTTCTCCTAAGGGAATGAATTTACCACGAAACGGCAACCGCGTCTTTTTACGAAGACGAGGCTGCCGTTTCTGCTCGTTTTCAGAAGCATATGTTATAATAACGGATGATTGGATAATTTAATTTTAAAGCAAGGATTGAATAATAGAGATGACGATTACAAAAGTATGGCGCGTCAATGAGGCTGATAAGCAGCCGCTTCGTCCGCAGCTGCAGGAGGCGGCAAACCTACTCGGTGGAGGAGGGCTCGTTGCTTTTCCGACGGAGACCGTGTACGGGCTGGGTGCAGACGCAAGGAGCACGGCTGCCGTCGAACGTATTTTTGCAGCGAAGGGCCGTCCATCGGACAACCCTCTGATCGTGCATATCGCGAATCGGCGCCAATTGGATGAATTGGTGCTGCCTTATCCGCAGTTGGCTGCGGCGCTCATGGACCGTTTCTGGCCGGGGCCGCTCACAATCGTGCTGCCGGCCCGCCCCGGGGCGCTTTCGCCGCTCGTGACGGCGGGGCTTCCGACTGTCGGCGTACGGATACCCGACCACAAAGCGGCGCTCGAGCTGCTTGAGCTTGCCGGTTGTCCGGTCGCCGCTCCAAGCGCTAACCGCTCAGGGAGACCGAGCCCGACGCTGGCGGAGCATGTGCTGGATGATCTGGATGGTCGTATCGACGGCGTGGTTGACGGCGGTGCGACCGGTGTCGGCCTGGAATCGACCGTTATTGAGCTGGACGGCGATCGTACCATCCGTATCTTGCGTCCAGGCGGCATTACGCGGGAGGAGCTTCAGACAGCTGCTCCTGATGCAGCGGTAGACAGCGCGTCGGCAGACGAGCCTGAAGCGGTCCCGCGCTCGCCCGGCATGAAATATACGCACTACGCGCCGCAAGGCGAGCTCCAGCTTGTTCAGGGAACTCCCGAAGCTGTCATCGTGTATATACGAAGCCAGGTGGAAGCGGCGCAGAAGCGGGGCGAGGTGACAGGCGTACTCGCCTTCGAAGAGCGGTTCGCTGCGTACGGGGCGGATATCGTTGTTTCATGCGGCAGTGAATCGGAGCTGACTGATGCTGCGCATCGGCTGTACGCCGCACTGCGCAGGTTCGACGCGGCCGGCGCCCAGCGCATTTGGGCGGAGAGCTGCACCGAGCATGGAATTGGTGCGGCGCTAATGAATAGGATGGCAAAGGCCGCGGGTAACCGTATTATTTACGTATAAAATAGTTAGATGAAAGAAGCTTGTCACAGTATATAGTATGTTTGTCCTCATGTCCGCATATGTTTGGTATAGAATACGGGCGGACATGGGGGAGATAGGCTGTGATCGATGTTCATTTACAAGTCGGGCAGCTCGTGACGCTGCTCATCATAGCGATAGCGCTCGGACTGGACGCTTTTTCGCTGGGACTCGGAATTGGCCTGAAAGGCATTCGTCTGCGCGATATTTTGAAGCTGGGCACCGTTATTGCACTGTTTCATGTTGTGATGCCGCTGCTTGGCATGCTAACAGGACAATACGTAAGCGGATTGCTCGGAGATGTGGCAACGACAGCGGCAGGTATATTGCTCGTGTTGCTTGGCGGACACATGATATATAGCTCGCTCCGGGGGGATGCGGTTCAATCATTCGATCACCGCTCTACATGGGGACTGACGGTGCTGGCACTCAGCGTGAGCATCGATTCCTTTTCGGTAGGCATTACGCTGGGCATGTTCGCAGCAAGCATCTGGCTTACCGTTTTGCTGTTCGGTTTTTTTGGCGGCTTTATGTCGGTGATCGGCTTGATGCTCGGCCGCAAAGTAAGCGGCAATCTCGGTGAATACGGCGAGGCTTGCGGCGGCGCGATTTTGTTTGTGTTCGGCATATTGTTTATTTTCTAAAATATAAGAAAGTATAAATCAGGACTTTATACGTTGCTTATATTTCACCGCGAAACGAGCTTTTGCCGCCAAGGAAGGCGACAGCCGTTTACGCTTAGGCTGCGTTTTGACACGGAAGAAAAGGAGTTGACAGTGTGAAACGTATATTATTCATATGTACAGGCAATACATGCCGATCGCCGATGGCGGAGGCGATGCTGCGCCGGATGGCAGCAGAGAGGGGCATTACGGTAGCCGTTCGCTCGGCAGGCGTTTCTACGGTGGACGGGCTGCCGGTTTCTGCTCATGCAATCGAAACGCTGCGGCGGCGGGAAATCGATCATAAGAGCTCATCGCGGGCAATAACGGGCGAAGCGGTAAAGTGGGCCGATATTATTTTGACGATGACTTCCAGCCACAAACGGGGACTGCTGCAATGGTATCCGGAAGCTGTAGATAAGACGTACACACTGAAGGAGTACGCATACCAGGATGCGCGTACGCTCGCGGATATCGAAGAGCTGGAACGGCTCTACACGGAGCTGCATATGAAGCAGGCGCTGGGACAGCAGCTGTCATCAGGCGAGCGAAATAGGCTTCTAGAGCTGGAGCGGCGTATCCCAAGCTTCGACATTGTTGATCCTTTCGGAGGGTCGTTGTCCATCTATGACAGCTGCGCCAAAGAAATCGAGGATGCGCTTACGCGGCTGCTGGACAAGCTGACGAAACGATAATTTCCGCATTTGCCTCTTTGGTTACGGATTGATTTTTTGCAGCGAATCGGCTATTATAAAAACAACATATGGTTTCCGATGTAACTGGCGACGGAAGTGGGCTAACCACGGTGGAGCATCGGAATATACGGCCGGTCGCCTGGGCAAAGAGCAGCATGCTAATTAGCATGTCTTGCTCTTTTTTCGTCTTTTTCCGCAAAAATAGGTATACTAGCACTGTGATGTTTCATTCCGAAGGAGGTCTTTTACGTTGAAAATTGCTATTGGTGCTGATCATGGAGGCTATAGTTTGAAGGAAGTGGTTGTGCCGTTTCTTCAATCTCTTGGTCATGAAGTTGTAGACGTGGGCTGCACTTGCGACCAATCGGTTGACTATCCTGATTATGCATTGCCCGTATGCGACCTTGTTACGAGCGGCAAGGCAGATCGCGGTATACTGATTTGCGGAACCGGTATTGGCATGTCGATTGCGGCGAATAAGGTCAGAGGCATCCGCTGCGCTTTGGTGCATGATTTGTTCTCGGCTCAAGCTACCCGTGATCATAATGACACGAATGTATTGGCGCTTGGTGAACGTATTATCGGCCCGGGGGTTGCTCAAGAAATTATTCGCATCTGGATCGAAACGCCGTTCTCCAAGGGTGAGCGTCATGTTGGGCGCTTGAACAAAGTGAAGCAAATTGAGGAAAAATATGCCGGACAGTCCTAATAAGGGGGTCCATGCGATGACCAAACATGAAGCTTCACAGCCACATCTAATTGCTGCCCAAGTTGAGACGATTGTACGAGAGGTTGCCGCGGCAGGCAAGCTCACCATGAGTCAGCTGCTTGTAATCGGTGTAAGTACTAGCGAGGTGCTGGGGCAGCGGATCGGAACGGCAGGAACAATAGAGACGGCAGCGCAAATTTATGCCGGAGTGGATGCGGTCCGAAGCGAGATTGGCTTCATCCCCGTGTTCCAGTGCTGCGAGCATTTAAACCGCGCGCTCGTCATAGAGCGTGCCGCTGCAGAGCGTTTAGGATTGGAAATAGTCGGCGCGGTTCCTGTTCCGAAGGCCGGCGGCTCGATGGCTGCATACGCCTATCGGCAGCTGGAGCAGCCCTGCTTAGTGGAATCCGTACAAGCGCATGCCGGCATCGATATCGGGGATACGTTCATCGGGATGCATCTGAAGCGGGTTGCCGTACCGGTGCGTCCGTCCATTCGCAGCATTGGCGGGGCGCATGTTACGATGGCTGTCACGAGACCGAAGCTGATAGGCGGCGCCCGTGCCGTATACGAGCTTGAGACAAGCATTGCGCCTGGGCAATCTGCCGGTACTTGCGAATAATGGTAATGTTTAGTTATGATCTATCAAATAAATTGGACTAACCACTTTGAGGAGGAAATTTGAAATGGAAAATTTGCGTAAACAAGACCCGGAAGTTCTTAAGGCGCTTGGCCTTGAGCTGCAGCGTCAACGCGACAACATCGAGCTGATCGCATCGGAAAACATCGTTAGCGAAGCGGTATTGGAAGCGATGGGAACAGTTCTTACGAACAAATATGCGGAAGGCTATCCAAGCAAGCGTTACTACGGCGGCTGTGAGCACGTTGATATCGTGGAAGATATCGCCCGCAACCGTGCGAAGGAGCTGTTTGGTGCTGAGCATGCGAACGTTCAGCCGCACTCCGGCGCACAAGCGAACATGGCTGTTTACCTGGCAGCTCTACAGCCTGGCGATACGGTTCTTGGTATGAACCTGGCGCACGGCGGCCACTTGACGCACGGCAGCCCGGTTAACGCATCCGGCCTGCTTTATAACTTCGTTGCATACGGCGTGCAAGAGGATTCCTTCACAATCGATTATGAAGAAGTGCGCAAACTAGCTTTCAAACACCGTCCGCGTTTGATCGTGGCAGGCGCTAGTGCTTACCCGCGCATCATCGATTTCGAAAAGCTCGGGAAAATCGCCAATGACGTAGGCGCATTGTTCATGGTAGACATGGCGCATATCGCTGGTCTTGTAGCTGCCGGCCTGCACCCGAACCCGGTGCCGCACGCGCATTTCGTAACAACGACAACGCACAAAACGCTTCGCGGACCTCGCGGCGGTATGATCCTTTGCCGTCAACCTTGGGCGGCAGCAATCGATAAAGCGGTATTCCCTGGCTCGCAGGGCGGTCCATTGATGCACATTATCGCAGCGAAAGCTGTTGCTTTCGGAGAAGCTTTGCAGCCGGCTTTCAAAGCATACGCTGAGCAAGTGGTGAAAAACGCGAAGGTGCTTTCCGAAGAGCTTATTTCTAGAGGCATCAACATCGTTTCCGGCGGCACAGACAACCACCTGATGCTGATCGATACCCGTAACCTGAACATTACAGGTAAAGTTGCTGAGCACGTATTGGACGAAGTCGGTATTACCGTAAACAAAAATGCGATTCCATTCGATCCTACGAGCCCGTTCGTGACATCCGGTATCCGCGTTGGTACCCCGGCAGCAACGGCTCGCGGCATGGATGAGAAAGCAATGAAGGTTATAGCTGAAGTTATCGCGCTTGTGCTAGGCAATCCGCAGGATCAAGAAGTGTTGGCGAAAGCCCGCGGCATGGTTCGTGACCTGACTGCTCAATACCCGTTGTACCCTGGAATGACTTACTAAGCGGTAAATAAATTCAAAATATAAACGTAAAAAGGGCTGTCCCAAATGTAGGTAAACCTACATGAGGGGCAGCCCTTTTTCTATGAAGGCTTGACTTCGTGGGTTGCCTGCAAGCCAATATAGCTTAGCGGTTAGCTGGATGCGAATACAGCTATATTGGATAAATGCAGTAACTATCGGCTTTAAGGCCTTTGTGTTTGCCCTATAATGGATATTTCCAACCCCTAGAACGTTCATTTTCCTCGAAATTCCCGAATTTAGCTGATTTTACTGTACGAAATCCAACTTAGCTCAGAAGCGCCAACAAACTTCTGCTCCTATCCTGTACCGAATCCAATGTGGCCCCCTTTTTTCTATTGCGAAATATACACCCATGCATAAACTTCCAGACATATCCAAACTTTTCTCCCATCGAAAGCGAACTTCTACAGCCAACACGGAAAAACAATATTTTCCTGCCCAAACCAAACCCGATTCCTCAGCCAACCTCAACCAAACCGAATTCCTGAGTACTACCCCTATTGCAAAAAAAAGCATTCCGGAGTCAAGATTAGGCTTCCCTTACAATCGTTACGTTTTGCCTGTATTACATACAGTCTAAGCGGGCCCATTCGCCGATAAAGTGATGCTTGAGTGGAAACATACAGTCAAAACCGGCAATCTAACTCCATTCTAGCCCCAACGAGCCCTGACCCGTCTATTTGACTGCACAAAATCCCATCAAACTATGATAACGTCTCGTTCTTAGCATTTTGATTGTGTGAAATCCAATCAAAACGCTAGTACACCTCCACTAGCTCTTTTCCGCGACGAAAAGAAGCTCTTGTTTGAAATATAAGGAAGTAAAAATTTGAACCTTAAACGATGACTTTGAATAGATCGTATATCACGTAAATGTGTTAATATATGGGTATGATATAACGATTTAGGAGGGTTTTATGGTTGAATATATTGCAATTTTAATTTTTGCGGCTGCTATCTTCATTATTGTAACGGCTATTGCGAAGTCGAAAGATAATAATCGCCGGTCATACCCGAGTGGAAGCGGCGGGCGGTCCTATGGAAGGACGAATGCCTTTGCGCCGTGGCCGGATGCAGAGATTCCTTCCGCGTTAGGTGTTCCATACGTTCATCCGGCAAGAACGGCGGCAGAACGCCTGGAGTCGGCGCTTGGCCTCGATTTTGAGAGCCGGGTGAAGGATCGGGTACTGAAGGAATATCCGAAAATGACCGACAAGGAATGGGCTTGGACTTGGTTTGAGCTGAAGCGTTATTTTCTGATGTGCGGCATTATGCGCGGCGTTCCTATGTACAGCAGACAGGTTGACGCGGTTTGGCACGAGATGCTGATGTTTACACGGGAGTATGAGCATTTTTGTACACGTTTCTGCGGTGAGATGATTCATCATGCGCCTCATGCGCCGGGCGTTCAGCCGCTGCCTGACGAGCGGGCTTGGTTTGATTGGGTATATGGTGAGCTGTTCGCGCAGGCACCGGCCAGCGGCAGATTATGGGGAGCGTTCTTCCGGACCCGAATGTCGGCGCAAAAGCTTGAAGAGCTTGCGGGCTGGAGTGAATCACAGCTGCGGGACCGGTGGTTTAATATAAAAGCAGCAGCGCTTTATGCTGACCTAAGCGATACGGTCAATTATTTAATTGACCGCGCCAAATCGCAGCTTGTCGAAGCGCAGCGTAAGGAAAAGCCTTTCCGCAGAGAAGCTCACTCTTCCTCCAATAATCTCGGTTATGATCCTGCTCTCGGAGCTGCAGGCATGCTTTCCGGTATGCTCATCTACCATTCGATCGCAAGTCCGGATAATTTCACGCAGCAAATGGACCAGGAGCAAAACGAAGAGGAGCGCAAAGCAAACGGGAGCGGCGATTCGACTTACGTCTGCAGCGGCTCCTCTGATGATGGAAGAAATCATTCTGGCGGAGACGACGGCGGCTCGGGCGGCGGCTCGGGCGGCGATTCCTCATGCGGAAGCGGCGGCGGCGGAGACAGCGGCGGTTCATCCTGCGGCGGTGGGGGCTGCAGCAGCTAGAGAGTATTATCCTGTACCGAATCCAATGTAGACTAGACTACTGGTTCTCCTGAATGTGCGTAGGTTTAATCAGAAGCTTGCGCCTTCCTTCAACGGAAGGGCGAGCCTTTTTGCTAAGATGCAAAACTCAAGATGCAACAGTCAGTTTACAATGCTATAATATACGGGATTGTGTCCGTGCCTACAACAACAAACGGGAGGAATATCGCTCCATGAGCAAACTAATCATTTGCGACCATCCGTTAATTCAGCATAAGCTGACTTTTATTCGGGATAAAGAGACGAATACGAAAGATTTTCGGGAATTGGTTGATGAAGTCGCTACATTAATGTCATACGAGATTACAAGGGAAATTCCGCTTATAACGATTAAGGTGCAGACGCCGGTAGCGGAAACGGATTCGAAGGTCGTATCCGGGAGAATGCTTGGGCTAGTTCCTATTTTACGGGCCGGTCTCGGAATGGTGGACGGCATATTGAAGCTGATCCCATCCGCTAAGGTCGGTCATATCGGCCTTGCGCGCGACCATGAAACGCTCCAGCCGAAGGAATATTATATTAATTTGCCTACGGATGCTCCGAATCGGATGCTGATCGTCATCGACCCGATGTTGGCTACGGGAGGCTCGGCGATCGCGGCTATTAATTCATTGAAGGAACGGGATTGCGATCAAATTAAGCTTATGTGCCTTATCGCTGCCCCTGAGGGAGTAAAGGCGGTACAGGATGCGCATCCGGATGTCGATATTTATATCGCAGCCCTGGATGAGCGTCTGAATGAAAAAGGGTATATCGTTCCTGGTCTAGGCGATGCCGGCGACCGGATGTTCGGAACAAATTAGCGCAGAGCAGCGTTAATACACCGCATCGGAGTGGCGAATAAAGTAACCTTTATACGCGGTGATCATCATCGGATTTCTTCGAACGTGGTTTATCTTATATTAGGAGTGGAATGTTTTGTCTAAACTGAAAGTAATGACAATTTTCGGCACTCGTCCGGAAGCGGTCAAAATGGCGCCGCTTGTGCTTGAACTGCAAAAGCGCGAGGATGAAATTGAGTCGATCGTTTGCGTAACAGCGCAGCATCGTCAGATGCTGGACCAAGTGCTTGATTTTTTCGAAATACAACCGAACTACGATTTGAATGTAATGAAGGACCGTCAGACGCTAACCGAGACGACTGTCCGCGTGTTGGAGGGGCTTGATCCCGTACTTACCCAAGCGAAGCCGGACATCGTGCTCGTGCACGGCGATACGCAGACGACTTTTCTGGCAAGCTATGCATCGTTCCTGAAGCAAATTCAAGTAGGCCACGTTGAGGCGGGGCTTCGTACTTGGAATAAGCTCTCTCCGTACCCGGAGGAAATGAATCGGCAGCTTGCCGGCGTGCTCTCAGATGTGCATTTTGCCCCGACGGAATGGTCGGCGAACAATTTACGCAAAGAGAATAAGTCGGATGCTGCCATTTATGTGACTGGCAATACCGCAACTGACGTATTCCAATATACCGTGGACGAATCGTTCTCGCATCCTGTTATTGATTGGGCCAAGGGCAAGCGGATGATTTTGATGACTGCCCACCGCCGTGAAGCGCTCGGCGAGCCGCACCGCAACATTTTCCGCGCGGTTAAACGGATTGCGGACGAGCATGAGGATGTCGTTATCGTGTATGCGGTGCACCCGAACCCGGCAGTAAGAGAGCCTGCTAATGAGATTCTCGGCGATCACCCGCGCATTCGCTTGATTGAACCGCTCGATGTGTTCGAATTCCACAATTTCTACCCGCATGCTTACATGATTATGACGGATTCCGGCGGATTGCAGGAGGAAGCTCCTTCGTTCGGCGTGCCGACGCTCGTGCTTCGCGATACGACGGAACGTCCGGAAGGCATCGAAGCCGGCACGCTTGAGCTGGTCGGTACGGATGAGGAGCAGGTTTACAGCCGCGCACGCGCGCTGCTGACTGATACCCAACTGTACGGCCGCATGAGTCAGGCGGCAAATCCTTACGGCGATGGACGAGCTTCGGAACGGATTGTTGACGCTATTTTGCATCATTTTGGAAGACTGGATCAGCGTCCGGATTCGTTCACACAACGTTCATAGTTTGGCCTGAGTGCAAAGCCTGCCGCGCGAATGTACAGCATACAGTAGTACTGTACGGTTTTCGCGGCTCGCAACACCATATAAATCAAGGGTTTTGGATGTTTAGTTCACTAAATGTTTGCAGTTATATCAATTGACAAACCTTACGCCGCTTCGATAAAATAAATGAGGATTGACAGGGGTATGAGCCTATGAGTAAAAAGAGCAGAAGGGACAATCCGCTATTCGCCGCCGGACTCGTCGGCGCTCTCGGAATTCAAGTCACTATTTGTATCTTATTAGGTTACTGGATCGGATCATACTTGGACGGCCGCATAGGCACCGGAAAGGGATGGACGATCGGAGGCATACTGGTTGGTCTGGCTGTCGGACTACTCTCAGCCATTCTGCTTGTTAAGAAGGTTATGGAGGAAGCCGATGGATAAAATAATGAAGACGGCAGTACGGGCGCTTTTTTATGCGATGGCGGTGTGCCTGATTGTATGGGCTTTCCTTCCGGAATGGCGTACGGTTTCTCTCGGCCTTCTTCTGGGATTGGCAGCAAGTTCCATGAATGCGTTTTTACTGAGAAGAAGAGTGGAAATGGTTACCTTAGGAGCAGCGGGGCTGGGACCGGTAAGGCGTGGCCTGGGGCTTGGAAGCCGCATCGCGACAGTGCTGCTGGTTGCTATGCTTGCCTATCGTTTTCCTGAGAAGTTCAGCATGCCGGCCGCTTTAATCGGCTGCATGGTCATGCCATTTATTCTTCTGGCAGCAGCTTATATCCACAATAAACGACAATCTTAGCGGAAAGGGGTGAAAATTTTACATGCATGAATTTCCGGTGCTGCCACTAGGGCCGCTTAATATCGAGCTATCGACTTTGATCGCGATTACAGTTTCAGTTATTGTTACGTTTCTAATAGCAAAGCTGGCTGTTCGCAACTTGTCCGTAGAAAACCCTTCTAAGATGCAAAACTTTCTGGAATGGGTCGTTGATTTCGTACATGGTCTAATCTCGAGTGCGATGCCGCTGAACCGTGTTAAACCTTTTCTATCGTTAGGTATGACGCTCATTATGTTTATCTTTATCTCCAATTTACTCGGCCTGCCTTTCGGTATCGTGACGGTGCCGCATCATGAGGTTCCTTGGCTCGGCATTACAGAAAAGATGGTTGAGCATCACACTGAAATTGCTTGGTGGAAATCGCCGACTGCAGATATTTCGGTTACTGCCGGGTTAGCGCTAATCGTATTCGTAATCGTCCATTTCCTTGGTCTGAAGCAAAATACGAAGCACTACCTGAAGCATTATTTTCAACCGTATCCCGTTTTCTTGCCGATTAACTTAATCGAGACGATTTCCAAGCCGGTAACGCTTGCTCTCCGGTTGTTCGCGAACATATACGCGGGCGAGGTACTTATCGCGACAATTCTGATGCTGGGTTGGGTCGGTACGCCGTTCCTAGTCGCTTGGCAAGGATTCAGTATTTTCGTAGGGGCAATTCAGGCTTTCTTGTTTACAATGCTTACGATGGTGTATATCTCGCAAGCAGCGATTCATGATGAGGATCATCACTAGGTTAGCGCTTTATCCCTTGGGCGAATTCAAGCTCCGGGTTTGGTTATAAACAAATAAAAAACAACAATTATCGAGGAGGATTTACAAAATGGAAATTTTGGCAGCAGCATTGGCAGTAGGTTTGGGCGCCGTAGGCGCAGGCGTAGGTAACGGTATGATCGTTAGTAAAACAGTTGAGGGTATCGCTCGTCAGCCTGAGCTTCAAGGTAAACTGCAAACAACAATGTTTATCGGTGTAGGTATCGTCGAAGTTGTGCCTATCATCGGCGTAGTTATCGGTTTCTTGGCGTTCTTCAGCGCTTAATTAAACATTCAGAATTGGCGGGGAAGGCCTAGCCCTCTTCGCCTTCGTTATGATTAAGACAATACTGTGGTGAGAAAGGAGTGGCATCTATGTCATGGCATTGGGAATCGACAGTAATAGCTATGGTTGCATTCGGCGTTTTATACTGGCTGCTAAGTAAATATGCGTTTGGTCCGTTATTCGATGTAATGGAAAAGCGCAGACAGCTTGTTCTCGAACAAATGAATACAGCTGAAAGCAGCCGCAAAGCGGCTGAGCAGCAAATGGAAGATCAGAAAGCGGCACTCCAGCAAGCTCGCAAAGAAGCATACGAAATCATCGAGCAAGCGAGAACAACAAGCTCGAAGCAAGCGGATGATATTGTTCAAACTGCGAAATCAGAAGCATCCCGTCTGAAAGATGACGCGCTCAAAGATATTGAAAGCGAGAAAAATAAAGCGATCGCAGCACTTCGTTCTGAAGTTGGCGGCATTTCTGTTAAAATCGCTTCGAAAATCATTGAAAAGCAAGTCGACGAGAAATCTCAGGAGCAGTTGGTTGATCAATACCTGAAAGAGGTAGGAAGCAAATGAGCCGCGATACGGTCGTAGCGAAGCGCTACGCTAAAGCATTGTTCGAGCTTGCTTCCGCTCAGCAAATCGTTTCGGAAGTTGAAGCTCAGCTGAAGCTAATCGTCGAGACGCTTGAACAGGACCAAGAGATTCAAAAGTTCCTTTCTTTACCGAGCATCGATTCGGAAAACAAAATTGCCGTTCTTAAAGCAGCATTCGGCGATAGAGTATCTGTCCTCGTGCTTAATACGTTACAATTACTTGTTTCCCGCAGACGTCATCAAGCTATCGCTGATGTATATGCAGCATACACGAAGATTGCGGGAGATACGCTAGGCCAAGCGCATGCAACGGTTTATTCCGCTAAAGCGCTGTCCGATGAGGAGCTTGCCGGTGTGGTAGCCCAGTTCGGACAATTGGTAGGCAAAACTATTATTGCTGAGCAAATTGTAGAGCCTGCCTTGCTCGGCGGCGTACAAGTACGCATCGGCGACCGTCTTTATGACGGCAGCCTTTCCGGCAAGCTGGATCGTTTACAAAAATCGTTTAAAATCTAATGCACTGTAGATAGGGGTGAACGAATTGAGTATCAGACCTGATGAAATCAGCACGCTGATTAAACAACAGATCGAACAATATAAATCCGAAATTCAAGTCGTAGACGTCGGCACCGTAATCAACGTCGGTGACGGTATCGCCCGCGTACACGGCCTTGAAAATGCGATGCAGGGCGAATTGCTCGAATTCGCAAACGGTGTTGTTGGTATGGCCTTGAACCTTGAGGAAAGCAACGTCGGTGTCGTTATCCTTGGACCTTACACAGAAATCCGTGAAGGCGACCAAGTTAAACGTACGGGCCGCATCATGGAAGTGCCTGTCGGCGAAGAACTTCTTGGCCGCGTAGTTAACCCGCTTGGTCAACCGCTTGACGGCAAAGGACCAATCAACACAACACAAACCCGTGCGATTGAATCCCCGGCGCCAGGCGTTATCGACCGTAAATCGGTTCATGAGCCAATGCAAACGGGCATTAAAGCAATCGACGCAATGGTACCGGTAGGCCGCGGACAACGTGAGCTTATCATCGGTGACCGTCAAACAGGTAAAACAGCAATCGCAATCGATGCGATCATTAACCAAAAAGGCAACGGCGTAAAATGTATTTACGTTGCGGTTGGCCAAAAGCAATCCACAGTTGCTAACGTTGTTGAAACTCTCCGCCGCCACGGCGCGCTTGAGTACACAATCGTCGTTACAGCTGGTGCTTCTGAGCCGGCTCCATTGCTCTTCCTGGCTCCTTATGCAGGCTGCTCGATGGGTGAGTACTTCATGTACAAAGGCGAGCACGTTCTCGTTATTTATGATGACTTGTCGAAACAAGCGGCAGCATACCGTGAGCTTTCGCTCTTGCTCCGCCGTCCACCGGGTCGGGAAGCTTACCCAGGTGACGTATTCTACCTGCACTCCCGTTTGCTGGAGCGCGCTGCGAAGCTTAGCGATGCAAGAGGCGGCGGCTCATTGACTGCCCTGCCATTCATCGAGACGCAAGCTTCCGACGTATCGGCATACATTCCAACGAATGTTATCTCGATCACAGACGGTCAAATCTTCCTTGAAGCAGATCTTTTCTACGCAGGTCAACGTCCGGCCGTTAACGTCGGTATCTCCGTATCCCGTGTAGGTGGTTCCGCTCAAATTAAAGCGATGAAGAAGGTAGCTGGTACGCTCCGTCTTGACCTTGCGGCTTACCGTGAGCTTCAAGCGTTCTCGCAATTCGGCTCCGACCTCGACAAATCGACGCTTGCCCGCCTTAACCGCGGTGCTCGTACGATGGAAATCCTGAAGCAAGGCGTTAACCAGCCAATGCCGGTTGAGAAGCAAGTTATCTCGATCTACTCCGCGGTTAAAGGCCATTTGGATGAGATTCCTGTTGCGGACATTCTTCGTTTCGAGAAAGAATTCCTTGCGTTCCTGGATTCGAACCATCCGGAAATCGGACAATCGATCCGCGATACGAAGGATCTCGTTGCTGACAATGAGAAAGCTCTCGTTGATGCAATCAACAAATTCAAGAAAAGCTTTGCTGTATCGGCTTAAGAATAAATAGCCAAAGCCCGTGTATTCCAATCCGGGCTTAGGCTCCTTACTCCTACCAACACCAGGCTTTGAGCGCTTTAGTCTGCATTTTTCTTGAAGAGTGGACGAAGAGGGTGACTGTTGCCGGAGAGTTTACGAGCCGCTTCTTGAAGTTGAATTTACCCTTATGATCTAATCGTAAAATATTCAACTTCAACAGCGGCCGCAGGCAATAGTCCCTCTCGCAGTCCATATCTTCGAAGATTTGCATACAAAAGCTTCAAGGCAACAAAGGCGGGTGAAAAAAATGGCAAAAGGCATGCGCGATATTAAACGCGAAATCAAGAGTAAACAAAACACGAAGCAGATCACGAAAGCGATGGAGATGGTCGCGGCATCCAAGCTGAGACGCGCACAGGAAGCTGCGCAAGCATCCCGTCCTTACGCGCAGAAGCTTAAGGAAGTCGTAGCGAGCATCGCAGCAGGCACGAAGGATGTGAAGCATCCGATGCTGGAAACACGGCCGATCAAAAAAACGGGTTACCTCGTTATCACGTCGGATCGTGGTCTTGCGGGCGGTTACAACTCGAATATACTTCGTAAAGTAACGCAAACCATTCGCGAGAAGCATAAATCCACTGACGAATATGTATTGTTCGTTATCGGACGCAAAGGCCGTGATTATTTCCGCCGCCGCAATATGCCGATCGTAGAAGAAGTAACCGGTTTGCCAGATGCTCCTACATTTGCGGATATCAAGTCTGTCGCATACACAGCGGTTAAGAATTTCGCTGAAGGCGCTTATGATGAGCTTTACTTGTACTATAATCAATTCGTTAACGCGATTACTCAAATTCCAACAGAAACACGTTTGCTTCCACTTGAAGAAGTGGGCGGCGGTGCATCTGTTGCGTCGTATGAATATGAGCCATCACCGGAAGGCGTGCTGGAAGTATTGCTGCCTAAATATGCTGAAACGCTTATTTACAGCGCAGTTCTGGACGGCAAAGCAAGTGAGTTCGGCGCTCGTATGACTGCCATGGGAAGCGCAACGAAAAATGCGACGAAGATGATCAACCAATTGACGCTGACTTACAACCGTGCGCGTCAAGCGGCGATTACACAGGAAATCTCCGAGATCGTCGCGGGGGCAAACGCTCAATCGTAACCTATACTCTGCAACGGCTAGGAGCTTGAGATAAGCTGACCGGCGTGCAGTAACAAGAAGGAACCAGGAGGGAAAACCATGAAAAAAGGACAAGTTGTATCCGTCATGGGTCCGGTCGTAGACTTAGAGTTCGAACGCGGCAATTTGCCGGAAATTTTGAACGCTGTCAAAATCGAGCAAAAGGGCGAAGTAGGCGGCATAGATATTAATCTGACGCTTGAAGTAGCCGTTCACCTCGGTGACAATAAGGTACGTGCCGTAGCTATGAGTACGACTGACGGTCTTGTACGCGGTATGGTGGCTGTTGATACCGGCGCACCAATTACTATTCCGGTTGGAGCTCCAACGCTCGGCCGCGTATTTAACGTACTTGGCCAACCAATCGACGAAGCCGGCGTTGTTACATCGCCGATTAATCTTCCGATCCACCGTGAATCGCCTGCTTTCGACGAGTTGTCCACGCAAGCGGAAATTCTCGAAACAGGCATTAAAGTAATCGATCTTCTCGCACCATACGCAAAAGGCGGTAAAATCGGTCTTTTCGGCGGCGCGGGCGTAGGTAAAACGGTTACGATTCAAGAGCTTATTAACAACATCGCTCAAGAGCACGGCGGTATTTCCGTATTCGCAGGCGTTGGTGAGCGTACTCGTGAAGGTAATGACCTTTACCACGAGATGAAAGATTCCGGCGTACTAAGCAAAACTGCGATGGTATTCGGACAAATGAACGAGCCGCCAGGCGCACGTCAACGCGTAGCTTTGACAGGCTTGACAATGGCTGAATATTTCCGCGACGAAGAAGGTAAAGACGTACTTCTGTTCGTCGATAACATCTTCCGTTTCACGCAAGCAGGCTCCGAGGTTTCGGCTCTTCTAGGCCGTATGCCTTCCGCGGTAGGTTACCAGCCAACGCTGGCGACTGAAATGGGTCAATTGCAAGAGCGTATCACGTCGACGAAAAAAGGTTCGGTTACTTCGATCCAAGCGATCTACGTACCTGCCGATGACTACACGGATCCAGCTCCTGCAACGACGTTTGCCCACTTGGATGCAACGACAAACCTTGAGCGTAAAATTTCCGAGATGGGTATCTTCCCGGCGGTAGATCCGCTCGCGTCGTCTTCCCGTATCCTTAGCCCTGATATTTTGGGCGACGAGCACTACAATGTAGCTCAAGGCGTTAAGAGAATTCTTCAGCGCTACAAAGAGCTTCAAGATATTATCGCGATCCTTGGTATGGATGAGCTGAGCGAAGAAGACAAATTGACCGTTGCCCGCGCACGTAAAATTCAACTCTTCCTGTCCCAACCGTTCCACGTTGCTGAACCGTTCACAGGTATCAAAGGTAAATACGTGCCTGTTAAAGAATCCGTTCGCAGCTTCAAAGAAATTCTCGAGGGCAAACATGACGACCTTCCGGAAGAAGCTTTCCGGTATGTAGGTGTGATTGAAGAGGCCGTGGAGAAAGCCAAAGCGCTGCAATAGCGAAAGGCGGGAGGAATCCACATGAGTACCTTTTTGGTAGAAATCGTAACTCCTGAGCGTAAAGTATACGCGGAGACTGCGAACATGGTTAGTGTAACGGGCGTTGAGGGTGAGCTTGGCATTTTACCAAACCACATTCCGCTTGTGACGCCGCTTCGTATTGCTCCCGTTATCATCAAACGCGACGGTAAAGTTGATGTTTTGGCGGTAAGCGGAGGCTTCATCGAAGTACGCAAGGATAAGATCGTTATTCTTGCTGAAAGTGCGGAGCTTGCGACCGACATTAACGCAGAGCGTGCGGAAGCCGCTAAACAGCGTGCCGAGCAGCGTCTTGCTGCAAAGCGTGACGAGGTTGATTACCGCCGTGCAGAGCTGTCTCTGCAGCGTGCTATGAACCGTCTGAACGTAAAGCAAAAATAAGTTTATAAATCAAGCACCGCTCACGCCTTTATGGCGTAGGCGGTGCTTTTTTATTACAACCATACATATTGTGTTATGTTATCTAACGTAAAAGTTTGTATATTAGGACATTTTCGAGTATTTTAGCTATTATGTGTCTTTTTTTGACGAAACGTCTAATATTATGTATGTTTTCTCCATTATTTTATGTTAATATAGTTAACGTTAGTTAGCATCTATTTGGCAGGAGGAGAGCCGTATGTTTGATTGGTTAGGTGCGAAGGTAGGATTTCCGCTCTGGATTTCATGGCAATTGAACAAGGATTTGAAGGCGGATGTGGAGCAAAGCTTCGAGGGTATAGCGGAGACGCGCAAGGAGCTGCTTACTTCATGGGCGACGGATTATTGGAATCATATGGGCCGCTTGGGCGAACAATTAACGGCGTTGTTCGAACAAGATCAAACGGCTTCTGCTTCCTTTGTTCAGTCGCAACTTGAAAGATTATTTGAAAGAACGTATGCACGAGCAATTGACATAACAGAGCTATTCTTTCTAGATTCGCAGCAAACCGTCGTTAGCTCCACCTACGCAGCACACATTGGAGCTGCATACGATTCGAGCAGCTGCTTGCAGGCAGGACTTGCTTATTCGAATCAAAAGGGCAGGCTGCAGCCCTGTTTGTTCGGGCCCTACAGTGATCCGATTACACTGAGGCTTGGAGCCCGTTCCTCATCCTTTCACGACAAAATGACGCTGCTGTTTATCCTTCCTCTTATGGCGGGCGGTAAATTTGCCGGAACGTTGTGCGGCCGGGTGCCGAACGATGTATTGGGCGATTTGATTCAGCGGGAGTCAGGCCATGTATATCCGGATTCCGGCGATAACTATTTGTTTATGGCAAAAGCCGGCTTGAATACGCAAATTGAACCTGGAACCGCATTGTCACGCAGCCGGTTTGAGGACCGCACCTTCACACACGGAGAAAACCTGAAGGACGGCGTAACGACAGATTGGGGCACCGTGTCCATAAAAGAGCATACGGAACTCGAAATCATATTCACCGATCCGGCCACCGGACAATTGCATCCCGGTGTAGCTAATACGATCCGTAATGGAAGCAACCTGTTTGTGCAGTTTCCCGGCTATTCCGATTATCGGCATATTTCCGTTATCGGCAAGGGAGTTACCTTCCAGCTGCCGCATTGTCCGGATAAATGGGGCATGATGTGCGAGGGCGATTTGGAGGAAGTATACCGCATTCGAAGCATCGGCTGGAGACAGCGTAAGCTGCAGCTCATATCGGTGCTCAGCTTAAGCATTTTGACTGTGCTGCTCGTCATATTCCTAGCGGTGAATGCCTCACCCTGGGTGACAGCGGCAGCGGCAGGCGCCTTTAATTTGTTATTCGGCTTGTTGTTCAGCGGAGTATTCCAGAGGAAGGAATCGAAGCGCGTCGTTCAGCATTTGCGTAAAATAAACGGCTTTATCCGCATTAACGCCGAAGGAAAAGGCGATTTGACGCAGCGTCTGGCGCTTAGCGATTTTGATAACGATGAATCAAAGGAATTAGCCAAGTGGATCAACAATATGATCGATTCCTTGGAAGGCATTATGCTTCAGGTGAAGCTTGCTTCCGCTGATGTACTATCCAGCCAGCATGTGTTGAATGAATCGGCTGCTGTAACCGCTGCATCAACGGAACGGGTGAGCGGCAAAGTGAATGACATGATCGGAAGCATTAGACTGCAATTAAAGGATATCGACATGGCTAAGGATGCGGCAGGCGATATGCGTTCGACGCTGCGGCTGATCGAGGAGCAAGCAGCGGAGCAAATAGCGGTAGCGAAAACGGAAGTCGATCGGATCGGCGATAAAATGCACCATATCTCCGCGAAGGTCGGAGAAACGAATGAGACCATCCATAAATTTATGCAGACGGTACAGGAAATTCAAGGCGTTCTCCAGGTCATTGAACAAATATCCTCACAGACCAATTTGCTGGCGCTTAACGCTTCTATAGAGGCAGCGCGGGTCGGCGAACAGGGCAGAGGCTTTGCCGTTGTTGCGGCAGAAATTCGTAAGCTGGCCGAAATGACGAAAAAATCGACCGAAGAGGTTCATGTGATTACCCGGCACATATACGATGAGGCCAAGCAAGCGTATGCTTCTATGGATGAAGGAACGCGCGTCGTTGAGGAAGGCAACCAGCTTGTCGCGGCTGCAGCAAGCACGCTTGCTGCAGCACATGCCGAAGATATTCGCAAAACGCAGGTGGTTGACGAGGTTGTACAGCTGATGGAAAGAATTGCGTTAGTGAGCAGGGAGAACCGCAAGGTTTCCTCTGACGTGGAAGGGAAAGTAAATGAGCTTATCGGCGAAATGACGAATGTGCGGCAAACGTCGCAAAGCGTAGAGTCGATTACGACGCTGCTTCAGCAGCTTGTCGGACAGTTTAAGCTTACCGATTCCAGAATCAGATAGAGAGTCGTCGAAAAGAGCCGCAGGATAACCGTAATGAAACGGACCTGCGGCTCTTTTGTGTACATAATTATGCCATGGAAGAGTTATCCTAAGACGTAAATCAGGTGTAGACGGGAAGGAGAGGGGCATATGTTCAGATCCTATATACGAGGAAAAGGACGCGTCAGCAAGAAAGCTGATAAAAGATCTGTGAAAGCGGAGAAGCATGAGGAGCAAGAACTAGGCCATTTCGCAGGGCAGCCCCTTTCCGTCTCGTTGCAACAAAATATAGACAGGATCAATTTTGAGGTTGGCGGGAGCCAAGATATTATTTTACGGAGGCTGAAGCTGACGGACGCTGGAAATACAGAAGCGCTGATCGTTTATATACAATGTATGGTAGAAGATGAAAGGTTAAATAATTTTGTTATTCGACCGCTGCAGAGGAAAAGGTTTTCAAAAGAATCGATGATTCAGCCAAGTGAGTTTCTCGAAGTGGTAAAGAGCAGTCTGTTGTTAACGGGAATCGTTACGGAAATAAACGACTGGAAGATGCTGTTTCAAAAACTGTTTATGGGTTATTCGATCATTATGATCGATGGTGCAGCAAATGCGATTGCAGCAAATGTTATTGGCGGACCAAAGCGCGGTGTTGAAGAGCCAAAAACCGAGATGGCTATTAGAGGTCCGAGAGAGGGCTTCACAGAATCGATTCGTTCAAATTCGGCATTGATCCGTAGAAAGATTCGCAGTCCCAAGTTATGGTTGGAGCAGTTGACGATAGGTGAAATTTCCCAAACGCCAGTCTGTATGATGTACATTAAGGGATTGGCCGATGAAAATGTGCTTAAGGATTTGCGGGAAAGGTTAGAAGCTATCCAAATTGACGGGATATTGGAATCCGGATACATTGAAGAGCTGATTACGGATCAAATATGGTCGCCGTTTCCTACCGTGATGTATAACGAGCGTCCCGACGTTATAGCAAGCAATTTACTTGAAGGTCGAATTGCAATACTTGTCGATGGAACCCCATTCGTACTGATTGTGCCGGTGGTATTAAATATGTTCTTCCAGGCGGCTGAAGATTATTACCAAAGCTTTGATATTTCGACTTTTTTGCGAATGCTCCGCTTTGTTTCTTTCTTGATCGCATTGCTGATGCCTTCCGTATACGTCGCGATAGTCCACTATCATCAGGAAATGATACCGACACAGCTGCTGCTCAAGCTGGCTGCCCAGCGGGAAGGCGTTCCTTTCCCCGCTTATTTGGAAGCTTTCATTATGGAGCTTGTATTTGAAATATTGCGGGAAGCCGTTGTTCGAATGCCGACTGCAGCAGGTAATACGATCTCCATAGTCGGAGGCTTGGTTATCGGACAGTCTGTCGTTGAAGCAGGCATCGTATCGCCGGCAGTCGTCATTGTCGTTTCCTTTACGGCAATTGCCAGCTTCGTATCGCCTGCTTATAGCCTTGGAATAGCTGCGAGACTGCTCCGGTTTTTTTTGCTGCTGGCCGCATCAACGCTCGGCTTTTATGGAATCGGGCTAGTCGTATTGCTGCTGCTGCTTCATCTTAGTAATTTAAGGTCATTCGGCATGCCGTATATTAAACCGTTTGCTCCGCTCTATTTGAAGGATCTGAGGGATACGCTGGTGAGGGCACCGCTCTGGATGTTGCGGCAACGTCCGCAAAAGCTAGCCGAGAAAAATCGCGTAAGGCAGCAAATAAAGACAGAACCCCGGAAGGAGCCGGAGCAATGAGCGGCATAAAGTCACGTATGCGGCTGCCTGAAATAAAGAAAATGGGGAGAAAAGCTTTTTTTTTATTGACCGTATGTATGCTGATGCTGTTAAGCGGATGCTGGGATCTACGTTATCTGGACAAGCTTGGAGTCGTACTCGCGATGGGTGTGGATGATGACCCGTCAGGCAAGCAGAAGCTGCGGTTGACGGTGCAGGTGGTCTTGCCGCAAAACGTTGCCGCTGAAACTAAGGGCGGAACAGGAGGGACGCCCGTAACGACTTTTACAGAAACGGGTGATACGATATTCGAAGCCATACGCAAAATGAGTGCAAAAACATCGAGAAGACTCTTTTTCTCGCATACGCAAATGTTAATAATCGGAGAAAAGATGGCACGTAAGGGGGGAATTATCCCGCTTGTCGATTTAATTGAAAGAAATCCTGACATTCGAACCGATATTTCGGTTGTGGTTACACGCGGCGTTCGAGCCGAACAGCTGCTGCAAATGACGACGCAAATGGAATCGATTCCGGTCAATCAATTCCATGAAATGATTGATGTCAATCAGGAAGCCTATGCGATGAACTATGCGGTATTGGTTAAGGATTTGACGAAGCTGACAGGGAAAGGGAAGCAGCAGGCGGTTCTTCCTTCCTTTCGGATAGTGGGCGATAAAGCTGCAGGAAAATCAGTCGATAATGTGAAAACGATTCCCGCTGAAGCGATTCCCACATTGAGTACGATGGCCGTATTTCGCAACGGGAAGCTTGTTGATTATTTGAAGCCGAAGGAATCAAGGGGACTCGCTTGGCTGCAAAATAAAGTAAAAAGCACCGTCATAAAGCTAGCTTGTCCAGAGTCAAAAGGAAACTTAATTGTAGAGGTTCATGAGGCATCGATGCAGTATAAAATCAAACATAGTAAACATGGCATGCCTGTTGTACAGGCGAAGCTCGAGTTAACAGGCAGCATCCAAGAAATTATGTGTCCGGGCATTGATGTGATGGATGAGCAGTTGCTGAATGAGATAGAGGAGCTTACGAGTCAAACGGTGAAGAAAGAGGCGGAAGAAACGATTCGAAAAATGCAAAAGAAATGGCGGGTGGATGCGCTTGGATGGGGGAAAGAGGTCTATCTTCAACAGCCGGAGGTTTGGAAGCGAATAGAAAAAGACTGGGAGACTGTATTTCCAGAGGTGCAGCATGAAGTTGTCTGCAAAACGAAAATTTTTGGATCGGGTGTACGTGGTGAATCTATCGTGAAATGAGTGAACAATATGCTGGCTATAATTATTATGACGATGCTTGCCGCAGCGACAGCGACGGTCATATGGATCCGCAACGGAGCAAAGCAGCTTTTCCGGGAAAGGGGATGGGCACTGTTCATTTTGCTGACAGGAACCTTGCTTGCTATAGGATTACTGCTCCGCTTGCCGGTTCCGAATCCAACAGACTGGATTATGACTATTTTCTCGCCGGTATATAAGCCCATTGTCGGCTGGGTTGAGAAGGGACTGTAATCAAAATGAGTAAATATGCCGGGATGAACAATGCACAAATTACGTCAAGTCAATGTGCAAAGCTTTTATTTCTGTTTGCGCTGGGGAGCGCGGTGCTTATTCTTCCAACAGCCATAACGGCCATTGCCAAGCAGGATGCGTGGTTATCGGTGCTGCTGGTCGGACCATTCAATTATTTCATATTGACCGTCTTCTTGGCGCTTGCTGACCGCTTTCCGAATATGTCTCTTGCACAATACGCGGAAAAGGTGCTTGGCGTTTGGGCGGGTAAAGTACTCACGTTAACGTACTTGCTGTTATTTCTATTGCTTAGCGCGCTTGTATTGCGAAATATATCTGATTTTATAGGTCTCTCCGTACTGCCGCGAACACCCGTATGGTTTGTGGATGTGACCTTTATGATTGTTGTAATATACGGCGTTTTCCTCGGGATCGAGACGATCGCCCGGACTGGCGAAATATTGTTTGGATGGGTAATATTCGTCTTTATTATTATTCTTGTATCGTTGTTAAATCAATTTGATTTTCATAACTTGGAGCCTTTTCTATATGAGGGAATTGTAAGGCCGCTCAAAGGCATATATCCGGTATTGGGGTTTCCAATCGGTGAATTTGTGTTTATCACAATGATATTTCCGCTTGTGAGCAAGCAGGATCGCACTAAGCTGCGAAAGTCACTGAAGCTGTCCGTTCTATTACTTGTATCAACAAGTGCTCTTCTAATTATTTTTTTGATTGGCGTAATGGGCGCTGAAGAGGTAAGCAGAAGTCCTTTTTCCGTATATGAATTGGCCAAAAATATTAATATCGAGGAAATCCTAGTCCGCGTTGAAATTTTGGTCGCAATGGTATGGGTCGGAACTGTATTTATAAAGCTTGCTTTGTGCGTATATGCATTGACCGTCCTAACGGCACAAATGCTTAAGCTGTCCACTTACCGGCCGTTGGTTGTACCCTATGCATTCGTTATCGTGCCGCTCTCGATACTGGCGTATCGTAACGTTGCACATGCTAAAGAGTTTGCGACTGAAGTGTGGACGGTATACAGCGTATTTCAGGGGTTTGTACTTCCGCTATTGCTGCTTGTCATTGCAGCGATTACTGGAAAACGGGACAGCAGCGATGGAAGCTTTCCCGAGGTGAAGAGATCGGACGGCGGTCATTCGGAGGATGGGAACCCGACTGAAGGAGCCGCGGAATTGGGGGGCAAGGAGCCGTCACGGGCCTAACTCCATCATAGACTATGGTGGAAGCATTTGTTATAATTGTGAGGAAAAATTGACAAGCGGCAACGGTCCATACCAAACCTATTGACGGAGGCGATCATGTGGAAAACTACGCCAATAACTATGTCGTCGTGGCTATTTTTATCGTGCTGGGCATCCTGCTGCCGGTTGTTGCACTGACTGTCGGCCGTCTGCTGCGACCGAATAAGCCGACCGAGCTGAAGCAAACGACCTATGAAAGCGGCAATGAGCCGGTTGGCGAAGGACAGGTCCGTTTTAACATCCGCTATTACTTGTTTGCGTTAATGTTCGTCATTTTTGATGTCGAAACCGTTTTCTTATATCCTTGGGCCGTTGCATATAATAAGCTCGGCCTTTTTGTGCTCGTTGAAATGATTATTTTTGCGGGAATGCTGCTCATTGGTCTTCTATATGCCTGGAAGAAGAAGGTGCTGAAATGGAATTCAGTTTAGAGTCGATTTCGCTTGAGGAACGCAAAGAGCTGGATCGCAACGTGTTCATGGGAACGCTGGAGCAATTGAAGGCTTGGGCAAGAAGCAACTCTTTATGGCCGCTTACGTTCGGTCTGGCTTGCTGTGCGATAGAGATGATGGGAACGGGAGCGTCGCATTACGATCTCGACCGCTTCGGCGTTATGTTCCGTACTTCGCCGCGGCAATCCGATGTGATGATAGTTGCAGGGACGGTGACTAAGAAGATGGGTCCACTGCTGCGCCGCTTGTACGATCAAATGCCTGAACCGAAATGGGTTATTGCGATGGGCTCGTGCGCAACTGCCGGCGGACCGTACATCAAATCATACGCCGTCATAAAGGGCGTCGATCAGATCGTGCCTGTCGATGTGTATATTCCCGGCTGTCCTCCTAATCCGGTTGCACTTATCTATGGTATTAACAAGCTGCAGGAAAAGATTCGCTATGAGGCAAAGACCGGAAAGCGGGTGACCGGCCGATGAGCGAGGAGCAGAATAATAAGGAGAAAGCGCTTACGGATAGTGAGGGAGCACCTCCGGTTGATCCTGAGCGAGAGGCGAAGCTAAAGGCGGCGGCGGAAGCGCGCGCTGCCCGGGCGGCAGCGAAGGAGAAGGCAGACGCCGAGGCGGCGGAAGCAGCACCGCCGGAGCCGAAGCCCCCGTCCCCGAAGCAGCCTGAGCTGGATGCGATCGTTGCTTTGATCAGGCAGCAGGCAGCTGACGACGCGGTAGAGGATGCTTATGTAAATGAATTAAACGGCGATATGCCGACCGTTGTCGTGAACAATGCCCATTGGCGCAGCGTTTCGCAGCTGCTTAAGCACAATGAACAGCTGCAATTTAATTATTTGCGCAACGTATCCGGCGTCGATTACGAGACGCATATGGAAGTCGTTTATCATATGATCTCGCTCGTCACTAAACGGGAAGCCGCGGTTAAGGTGAAGACGGAGCGGGACAAATCATCCGTATATTCCGCGACACCGGTCTGGGCGACCGCGAATTGGAACGAACGAGAAATTTTCGATTTGCTCGGCATCGATTTTCCCGGGCACCCCGATATGCGCCGTATTATGATGCCGGACGATTGGGTCGGCCATCCGCTGCGCAAAGATTACGAACCGTTAGACTCGGAGGTGTAAGCAGCCCTTGATCCGTACAGAAGAACTGCTCTTAAATGTAGGTCCTCAGCATCCAAGCACACACGGTGTATTTCGAATCGTCGTCAAGCTCGATGGGGAAGTCATTACCGAAGCGACGCCGGTCATGGGTTATTTGCATCGGGGCACTGAGAAAATTGCGGAAAACTTAAATTTTACGCAAATTATTCCTTATACGGACCGTATGGATTATGTCTCTGCAATGACTAATAATTATGTGCTCGTGCATGCGGTCGAAACGATGATGGGTCTCGAAGTTCCGCTGCGCGCCGAATTTCTTCGGCTCATTGTCATGGAGCTGCAGCGCGTGGCGAGCCATCTCGTCTGGTGGGGGACGTACCTGCTCGATATCGGGGCGATGAGCCCGTTTCTGTACGCGTTCCGCGACAGGGAGATCATTATCGATTTGTTCAACGAGCTGTGCGGTGCACGGTTAACCTATAACTACATGCGTGTCGGCGGTGTGAAATGGGACGCTCCGCCGGGCTGGATGGATAAGGTGCGCGACTTTATTCCGTATATGGAGAATAAGCTGGAGGAATACGATAAGCTCGTCAGCGGCAATGAAATATTTCTCGCGCGCATTAAGGGAATCGGAAAGTACGATGCGGCAACAGCGATTGATTACGGCTTGTCGGGCGCAAATCTCCGCTGCACCGGCGTGGACTGGGACCTGCGCAAGGCAGAGCCGTACAGCTTGTACAGCCAGTTTGAGTTCGATGTTCCGCTGGGGCAAAACGGCGATTGCTACGACCGGTATCGCATCCGGCTGGAGGAAATACGCCAGAGCCTCCGTATACTGAAGCAAGCGGTTCCACAGTTTCCCGAAGGCGGAGAAACGATGGGCAAAGTGCCGCGCGTGATACGGCCGCCTGCCGGCGAGGTCTACGTCCGTATTGAATCGCCGCGGGGAGAGATTGGCTGCCATATTGTATCCAAAGGGAAAGCGGAGCCGTACCGGCTTAAGTTTCGGCGTCCGTCATTCGTTAATCTGCAAATATTACCGAAGCTGCTCGTCGGAGAAACGATGACAAACCTCATTACGATACTGGGCGGCGTTGATATCGTCGTCGGGGAGGTCGATTGCTGATGCCGCCTTGGCTGAATGAATCGCTCACATGGGGCAATGCGCTTGTGCTGTTTCTATGGGCGGTCGTATTCCTGTTCATCGTGCTCGGATTCGTTACGTATGCGATTTATTTCGAGCGGAAAGTGATCGGCTGGATGCAGCAGCGCGTCGGTCCGAACCGGGTCGGACCGCTCGGTCTGTTCCAGACGGTTGCGGATATTTTCAAACTGCTGATTAAGGAAGATACGATACCGAGCAAGGCTGACCGGCTGCTGTTTATTATTGCGCCGGCGCTCGCTTATATACCGGCTTTCTCTGTTCTGGCTGTGCTGCCTTACACGCAAAATATGTATTTTGCCGATTTAAACGTCGGCTTACTCTATTATGTTGCGTTGTCCGGCATTTCGACGCTGGGGATCGTGCTGGGCGGCTGGGCTTCAAATAACAAATATGCATTGCTTGGCGGTATGCGGTCAGCGGCTCAAATGATAAGCTATGAAGTACCGCTCGTCATATCGGTGGTCGGTGTTATTTTGCTCAGCGGCAGCTTGAATTTACGGGATATCGTGGCTGCCCAGGACGGCGGCTGGTTCTGGAACTGGAACTTCCTGCCGCAAATTATCGGCTTCGTTGTCTTTATTATTGCGGCGGTCTCAGAGCTCAACCGTACGCCGTTCGACCTTCCGGAGGCGGAATCGGAGCTTGTAGCGGGCTATCATGTTGAATACAGCGGCTTCCGGTTTGCCTTCTTCATGCTCTCAGAATATGTGTACGTATATGCCATAGCGGCATTAACGACAGTGCTTTTCCTTGGCGGCTGGCATGCGCCTGCGCCGTTTCTCGATTTTGTGCCGGGTATCGTCTGGTTTCTGCTCAAGTTTGCTATTATTGTGTTCTTCTTGTTTTGGATTCGGGCCACCTTCCCGCGCATACGCGTGGATCAGCTTATGGGACTCGGATGGAAGGTGCTGCTGCCGGTTTCTCTGCTCAACATATTTCTGACGGCTGCCTATTTAGAGCTGTTTATCAAAAGATAGCAAAGGGGAGAAGGAAATGAACGGATTGCTGAAAGGAATGGGTGTTACGCTCAAATCAATGACGGCTCCCAAAGTGACTACCTCCTATCCCGATGTGCCGTTTGTCATGCCGGACCGGTTCCGGGGCATACAGCATTTTATACCGGATTTGTGCATCGTCTGCAACCAATGCGCGCGCATCTGCCCGACTGATTGCATTACGCTGACAGGTAAGCCAAACCCTGATCCGGACAAAAAAGGAAAAGTCATCGATACGTTCGACATTAATTTTGAAATATGCATTTTATGCGACCTGTGCACTGAGGTGTGTCCGACCGAAGCGATCGTGATGACTAACCATTTTGAGCTGTCGACGTTCAGCCGTGACGAGCTGTTTAAGGATGCGCAGTGGTTAACCGATAACAATACGCTCGTCCGGGAAGACAATAACAACATCGGAGCGCCGGCCAAAGGGGGCGGCAAATAATTGTTCAATATCGAATTTACAGGCGAGTTTGCCGCTTTCTTCGTATTTTCGGCGATCATGATTTCCGGAGCGGTGCTGATGATCAGCTTGGATAAAGTCGTCCATATGGTCGTCTCGATGGCAGCGGCTTTTCTCGGCTTGGCAGGCATGTTCGTGCTGCTTGAGGCGGAATTCGTCGCATTCGTGCAGGTGCTCATTTATGCAGGCGCGGTTTCGATTCTGATGATATTCGGCATTATGATGACGAAGCATCAGCAAGTTGAGCGGGAGCCGGTAAAGCCGCTTCATGAGACACTTGCCGCTGTAGGAGCACTTAGCTTGTTCGGCCTGCTGTTTTACGCGATCCGTTCGACGACTTTTCCTGAGCCGCAGCCCTTTCAAGCTGTAGAGGATAATACGATGGCTATCGGCCAGCTGCTGTATACGGGTTATGTCATTCCGTTCGAGCTGCTCTCCGTGCTGCTGACGGTCGCTTTTATCGGGGCGATCGTGCTTGCGAAAAAGGAGGCGGATTAACCCTATGCTTCCATCCTATTTAACAATGGCGGCTATATTGTTCTGTATAGGTCTTTATGGGGCTTTAGTGAAACGAAATGCGGTAGTCGTCCTGCTGTCGATTGAATTAATGCTGAATGCGGTCAATTTGAACCTGGTCGCTTTCTCGAAATATGGAGTTGTTCCATCGCTGACCGGTCAAATTTTCTCGTTGTTCACGATTACGGTTGCGGCAGCCGAAGCGGCAATCGGAGTTGCTGTTTTAATTGCGTTGTTCCGGTTGCGCGGGACGGTTAACGTCGACGAATTTGACAAGATGAGGAGGTAGCGCGGCAAATGGAAATGTACTCACAGGCGGCTTGGCTAATCCCGCTGTTCCCGCTGGCGGCGTTCCTCGTATTGACGGCGCTGGGCCGCAGTTTTCGGAGGGCAGGCGTACTCATCGGCTCGATTGGCTCGCTCGCTGCCTTTGCGCTGTCGCTGCTCATCGTCATTGACCGGCTTGGCACTAATGCAGTCGATTACAATTATGCTTTCGATTGGATCAAGATCGGAGATTATACACTTAGAATAGGGTTCGAAGTAACGAATCTCACCGCCATGATGCTTGTCGTCGTGACGCTCGTCAGCTTTCTGGTCAATGTGTATTCAGCAGGTTATATGAAGAACGACGAGCGAATTACAGTGTTCTACGGTTATGTGGCACTGTTCACTTTCTCTATGCTCGGTCTGGTGCTCTCCGATAATTTGCTGTCCCTTTATATTTTTTGGGAGCTGGTTGGTGTATGCTCGTTTCTGCTTGTCGGATTTTGGTATTCAAAGCCAAAAGCGCGGGCCGCGGCCAAGAAAGCGTTTATCGTCACACGGATCGGCGATGCCGGCTTGCTAATAGGCATATTGCTCCTGTTCTGGTACATGCCGAATCACGCGCTTGATTTTGTGACGATTCAAAGCGTATTCGACGGACAAACGGGAGCCATTACGACGGGCATTACAACGCTCATTGCACTGCTTATTTTCTTAGGAGCCATCGGCAAATCGGGCCAGTTTCCGCTGCATGTGTGGCTGCCTGACGCCATGGAGGGACCGACGCCAATCAGTGCGCTCATCCATGCGGCTACGATGGTGGCAGCGGGGGTGTTCTTAATTGCCCGGACGTACGATATTTTTCAAGATTCTGCGGCTGCTATGGAAACCGTCGCTTATGTCGGCGGCTTTACGGCTATATTTGCGGCTACGATCGCGCTGGCGCAAAACGATATTAAACGGATTTTGGCCTATTCGACGGTCAGTCAGCTTGGTTATATGATGATGGCGCTCGGTCTACACTCCTTAACGGGCGGTATTTTCCACCTGTTCACTCACGCTTTCTTTAAAGCGCTGCTCTTCCTGGGGGCAGGCAGCGTCATTCACGCCGTACATACGCAAAACATTAATGAAATGGGCGGGCTGGGCTCGAAAATGCGCGTGACGGCATGGACGTTCGCGATCGGAGCTTTGGCGCTGTCCGGTATTCCGCCGTTCTCGGGCTTTTGGTCAAAGGATATGATTCTCACGGCTGCGCTGGAGACCAATCCGCTGTTGTTCGTCGTAGGCTTGGCGGGAGCTTTCTGTACGGCATTATACATGTCGCGCCTGTTCTTCCTTGTCTTCATGGGTAAGCCAAATCCAGCGGCTGCAGGTGCACACGAATCACCGGCTTCAATGACGTTTCCGCTTATTGTGCTTGCTGTTCTAGCCATCATCGCCGGCTTCGTAGAGACACCATGGAACGGCTGGTTCGGTTCATGGCTCAGCGGCGAGCCTGAAGACGCTCACGGCAGCGTCGTCGTCATTATCGCATCGATCGCGGTAGGCTTGCTTGGCATTTATTTAGGCTGGCTGGTTTATGGAAAAGGAAGCGTCAGCAGAACGGTTATCGCAGAACGGATGCCATGGCTAGTTAACCTGTTGGAGCGAAGCTACTATGTCGATGAGCTTTATGCTGCGGTCATCATTAAACCTTTAAAGGCGCTTGGCGCTGCGCTGAATGTATTTGATGAGTATGTAGTTGGAGGCGTCGTTCGGGCTGCCGGCGCGGCTACCAGCTCGGTTGGCAGAATATCTGCCCGCCTGCAGAACGGACAGGTGCAAACCTACAGCTTAGCAGCCGTTATCGGTTTCGTTATTATAGTGGTTGCGATTGTCGGAAGGAGGTTCCTGCCATGAGCATCCTGCATGACATTCCGGTATTATCGCTTATCTTGCTGTCGCCGCTGCTCGGGCTAATCGTTGTTTTGCTTCTTCCAAAGCATCGCAGCAGTTGGCTGAAGACGGCTGCTGTCATCGCGACGCTTATACCGCTTGTCCTGTCGTTATGGCTCTATTCGGATTATGACAAGCAGCAAAGCGGCGCTTCATTCGACGAGCAGCTGAACTGGGTAGAGGTTCCGCTTAATAAAGAGCTGCAGAATGGTGTATCCGAATTTGTGTTCAAGTTCCAGTACGCGCTCGGAATAGACGGGTTATCGCTGCCGCTTGTGCTGCTGACAGCGCTTGTGACGGCAATGGCCGCGCTTGCTGCTTTTCACGTGAAGAAACGGTGGAAGTCGTTTTTTGTATGGTTTTTGCTCCTGGAGACCGGGATGCTAGGTGTATTTCTTGCCCGCGACATATTTTTGTTTTTTATTTTCTTTGAAATTACGCTTATTGCGATGTATTTCTTAATCGGCATATGGGGTTACTTTAACCGCGAACGGGCGGCAAACCAATTCCTCCTGTACAACGGGATCGGGTCCGCGATTATGCTGCTTGCCTTCGTATTGCTCGTGAATACGGCGGGCTTCCGGATTGAGCAGGCTGGCGAGCAAGCGAACTTTATTTACAGCGGCAGCTATGCCGATATCGCGCGCAATATGGCCGACCCTAATGCATGGGTTAACATGTCGCCTGAGCAGTTGGACATCTTCAATCCGTTCCAAATGACGGATACGATGCAGTGGGTGCTGTTTATTCTGCTGCTCGTTGCTTTCGGCATCAAGCTGCCGGTCTTTCCGTTCCACACCTGGATGCTGAAGGTACATACGGAGGCTCCGCCTTCCGTCGTCATGATCCATTCCGGCGTCCTGCTTAAGATGGGGGCATACGGCCTGCTGCGCTTCGGCGTCATGCTGTTTCCGGAGCAGGCCAGGGATTGGGCGGTCGTACTTGCGGCGCTTGGCGTCGTTAATATTTTGTACGGAGCGGTGCTCGCATTCAGGCAGCAGGAGTTCAAGCTCGTGCTTGCTTACTCCTCGATAAGCCATATGGGAATCGTGCTGCTCGGCCTTGCTGCATTTAACGAAATTGGTATGCAGGGAGCGGTTTTCCAGCTCGTATCGCATGGACTTATTTCTGCGCTGCTGTTCCTGATCGTCGGAAGCATGTACGAGCGGACGGGGACGACGGAGCTCTCTAAGCTGGGTGGTTTAGCCAGGTCCATGCCGTTTATGAGCGGGGTGCTGCTCACGGCAGGTCTCGCATCGCTTGGTTTGCCGGGCTTGTCCGGCTTCGTCGGCGAGTTTCTGTCGCTGCTCGGTCTGTTTGAATCAATGAGATGGCTGACTGCGGCAGCCGTTCTGGGCGTTATTTTGACGGCGGTCTATGTGCTGCGCAGCGTGCTGAAGATCACGTTTGGCACACAGCCGGAGAAGTATGGCGCACTTAAGGACGCGCGGCTCATTGAGGCGATTCCGATGATTGTGCTGCTCGCGTTCATTCTGCTGCTCGGCTGCTACCCGTCCGTGCTGACGGATACGGTGCAATACAGCATCGGCGGCCTGTTCGAACAATTACTTGCAACAAGGGCGGGGGGATAGACCATGTACGAAGGAGTTTCATTTATACCGCTGACATGGACGGATATGCTCTACCTTGCCCCTGAGTTTATGCTTGCTGCGGTATTTTTACTGCTCATTGTGCTTGACCTATTGCTGCCTAAGAGCGTGAGCCGGCTGTCCATGGGCTGGATGACATTTGCCGGCTTGCTCGTATCGCTGGGGTTGGTCGTGTGGCGGATGCTGGATATGAATAGGGCGGGAGCGGCCGCTGACGCGATTCATTTGCTCAGCAACAGCTACCGGATTGATGATTTTGCGAGCCTGTTGAAAATCGTATTTTTGACAGGGACGGCGCTTATCGTATTACTCGCGCTCGGTTCGGTCCGGGATGATGAGGCGATAACGGATAGAGCGGAATACTTCTACTTGCTGCTGCCTGCTGTTATCGGGGCGATGATGATGTCCTCTTCCGGCAATCTCGTCACGTTGTATATCGGGCTTGAGCTGCTCAGCCTTACGAGCTATGTGCTCGTTGGAATGAGACGCAAATCGTCGCTATCGGCGGAAGCGGCATTTAAATATTTGGTGACAGGCGGCATTTCCTCGGCACTGGTGCTGTTCGGGATGTCATATCTATATGGAGTGACCGGCTCGGTTGATCTTGCTGTCATCGGGAAGGCTTTGCCGGGAGCGTTGGTTAATTTCAAAGCGCTTGTGTATGTCGGCTTCTTGTTCATGCTTGCAGGCTTCGGCATTAAAATCGCTACTGCGCCGTTTCATGCTTGGGCACCGGATGTGTATCAAGGCGCTCCTTCGCCGGTATCCGCTTTTCTCGGGGTTATTTCCAAAGGTGTTGCGCTTGCGGTCATATTTAGAATCATGTTCAACACCGTGTTGTTCGTCGCGGGTGGCGAAGACGCGAATGTGTCGAACGATATTTTCTTCATCGTGCTTGTGCTTGCTGCGGCGGCTATGCTTGTCGGTACAACGACTGCGCTAAGGCAAAAGAATGTAAAGCGGCTGCTCGCGTTGTCGGGCGTTGCGAATGCCGGCTATATGCTTGTTCCGATCGGCCTCTCGATCACGGTCGTGCACAGCAGCAACTTCTCGGAGTTTATCTACTTTTTGATCGCTTACTTATTGATGACAATCGGGGCGTTTGCTGTGCTATCGGTCGTTAGCAGGTCGGCAGGTCACGAAGAGCTGAAAGGCTTCTCGGGGATGTACTACCGCGCGCCATGGACGGCTGCTGCCATGGTCATGTTCGTTTTGTCGCTGGCAGGCCTGCCCGTGTCCGGCGGGTTTTTCGGGAAACTGTTCATCCTGCTGGGCGCAGCTAATGCAAAGGTCTACTGGCTTGTAGCCATCATCGTCGTGAGCAGCGTCATCTCCTATTACTTCTACTTTGGTCTCGTACGCCAAATGTTTATGCGAAGCGGGAGTGACGACAGTGATATTCGTGTCCCGGCTGCAACGGGCATAGTCATATGGTTGTGCGCTGCTGCAACGGTTGCGCTAGGTTTATTCCCGGGACCTCTTATGGAATGGATTGATGCTGTATTCTCGATACGCAGCGATCTGATGTTTCAGTAGGGGAGCAGTTTAATAGGTTTATGCAAGCTAGTGAGGAATATCTTGCTCGCCATGAGAGAAGACTTGTGGCGAATAGGAACTTCCTCACTATTTTTATGCAAGCTAGTGCCGTTCAGCCTATTTATTGCTGATGGCATTATAAGGGGTAATTGGTTTATTATGGTGGACGAAACAATAAAAATCCAAACCGAATCATTGTGCGCTCCGCAGGAAACAACCCTTCATATTGATCCCCTTTGTCAGAAAGAGATGATAAGCATTATTTAATAAAGTGTTAATCTATAAAGAGCGGAAAGGCGTCATATGGACGGCAGATAGGGAGTAGAAAGTTTGGGAAAGTGAATCTAATCGTCCCTATTTTTCAATTATTGTTCGATTAGTTTTAAGAAATGAAACTAACTTCAGATCAGAGAATCACTAATGCCAAGAAATCGTTTATAGGCCTTTTGTCCTTTTATGGGTAAATGACAAGGGATATGATGCCCGCGAATCGAAATGATAGCTAGGATTAGCAAGCTGGAATAAGCAGCTGCAAATACGATTCAAAAAGGCAGAATGCGATGAGAAATCGAAAACGGCTCCGATTAGGAGAAAAATTGCTGCGGATGTCTGAAGATCAAGTAAGAGAACCAGTAAGTGAATCGGATGATCTGACATCAGCGATAAAAAATATAATAGCGCGTTTGCTCAAACGGACAAGCGCGCCTTTTAAAGCGCCCGCAGCGCGCACGCTCCTTCGTCGCGCGCTGCTCGCGCTATTGCTCGGGAGCGTCACCCTCGGGGGCACAGCCCCCGAAGGGCTCGCTCCCGCAGCGGCGCCTGCGGCGCTTGCGGCCGCCGCTGATGCGGCCGCAGGCGCCACCGGCGCCGCTGCAGAGCAGCCGCAAAGCTGGCTGCTCAAATGGCGTGACCCCGCGCATGCGCATGAGCTGCGCGGGACTAAAGTGCTCCGCCGCCAGAATGAGGCGGCGGTAGAGCTCGTGCGTCCGGCCGATGCAGGCGCGGACGTGCAAGAGTGGCTGCGCCGGCTGCAAAGCACGCCGGGCGTTGAATATGTGCACCCGAACTATGGGGTGCACATTTTGGCACTGCCTTCCGGAGCGGCAGAGGCCGCGCCGGAAGGCGTGAGTGCAGCCGCAAAGCTGGCTGCAGCCTCTGCTGCTGCGCCGCTCGCCAATGACCCGGAGCTGTCGAAGCAGCTCTTTCTCAGTCAAACCGGCGCGCGAACAGCATGGGAAACCGTCCGTGAGCAAACGGATTTAACGATCGCCATCATCGATACGGGGGTCGACCTCGACCATCCGGACTTGAAAGACAATCTCGTGCCGGGCGCAAATTTGGTCAAGCCGAATGAGCCGCCTGACGATGATAATGGTCACGGGACGAGCGTAGCGGGTGTTATCGCGGCTGTCGGCAACAATGGGATTGGTGTATCGGGCATCGTGTGGAATGCCAAAATAATGCCGATAAAAGCACTCGACAACCGGGGCGACGGTACGGAGCAGGAGCTTGGCGAGGCTATTTTGTATGCGGTCCGCAGCGGTGCGCGCATCGTTGTATTGTCCGTAGGCTTGCATCGCTATTCGCCATACATGCTCGACATTGTGGAATATGCGGAAAGCAAAGGCGTGCTGCTCGTAGCGGCGGCAGGTAACGACGGCATGTCGCATGGCGCGAAAGCGGCGGTGAAATACCCTGCTGCGTATCCCACCGTTCTCGCGGTCGGGGGTGCGAAGCCGAATAATTCGGTCGACCCTCGTTCTAATCCAGGCAGCGAGCTTGATCTCATCGCGCCATGGAACGTGTTTACGACCGCTGTCGGCGGATTATATAAGAAAGAGGAAGGAACGTCGATGGCTGCACCGCAAGCTGCAGCTGCAGCTGCTTTGGTCTGGGCCCGTTATAAAGAGCTGAAGCCCTATCAAATTCGCGGGCTGCTGCGTCAAACAGCGATGGATATTGGAACTGCGGGAGCGGACAGTCAGTCCGGCTACGGCTTGCTGCGTATCGATCAGGCTGTACGTTCAACGTTAAAGGCGGACGGCTTCGAGCCGAACGAAAGCATGGCGGCCGCCGCGCGTTTTCAGCTTAATACGGAGCTGTCAGCCGTACTTGAAGGAACGGCGGATCACGACTGGTACCGCGTCGATACGCCTTATGACGGCACGCTTACGATCCATTACGAAGGACTTGTTGCAAGCGGGCAAATTGTACCCCCTGTAAGAGTGACCCAGTTTACGAATGGTGTAGAGCGAAGCGTCATTGATACGAAGCTCGCAAGCAGGTCAATCGATTTTGATGTCAAAAAGGGTCAGCATCTTATTCATATCGAGCTCCTCAATCAGAGCGGTGATGAAGAGCTGCCTTATTTGCTTACTGCCACGTTTACAATAAAACAAGATGATTACGAACAAAATGATAAGGCCTATGAAGCGTTCACGCTGCAGCCCCGTTCGCAGTTGGTTGGCGGTACGTTTCACCAGACGGCCGATCGCGATTGGTTTGCCGTGACGTTTAAGCAGAGCGGAAAGCTCAGCCTTGCTCTCAGCACAAACACGGTCCGCATAGATCCCGGGCTTGCGATACAAAGAGCTGGTCAGCAGCTGCTTCTGTATGACGATGAGGGGGAGGGCATAACCGAGCAATCGCCAGTCATAACTGTGACTCCGGGGAAATATTATATTCGTGTTCACAATGCGATCTCGTCTGAAGCAAGTCCCACAATTGGTGCCTATTCACTCGCGATCGACTACACGCCGAAGTATGACGATCCCAATGAACCAAACGATAAATCGTATGAAGCCTTTATGGTTAATCCAGGCACCGAGTATGTCGGCGTGATTGGAAGCTATTCCGATATCGACTGGTATCAGTACCGTATCTCGAACCCGAGCATCGTAAGCATGACGGTTAACGGTGTTCCGGCCGATATTGATTTGAATCTTGGAGTGTACGACAAACGTATGAAACAGCTGACGTGGGCGGGTACCGGAACGGTTGGCAGGCTTAGATCTAAGGAACTGCTGCTCCAGCCTGGCATATATTATGTTAGGTTGACGGCAGAAGCCCCTTTTGACAAGCAATATTACCGGTTTAAAATTCAATCGGAGGAGCTTGTAGCCGGATTTCGGGATATTAAAAATCATTGGGCGGAAAGCGAAATTATCGACTTTACCAAGCGGGGGATCATTAGTGGAACGGGGGGCAACCGATTTGAGCCGAAGCGGGCAATTACTCGTGCCGAAGCGGTAGCGATGATCGTAAAAGCTTACAAGCCAATTCCGGGTAATGGGGGCGGGTCGAAACAGTTTAGAGATATTGCCGCAAGCCACTGGGCTTACGACGCGGTTGCAAAGGCCGTTCAGCAGGGATGGATTAAGGGATTCCCGGACGGCATGTTTAAGCCGGACCAGCCGATTACCAGGGCGGAGATGGCACTCATCATAGGTTATGCGGACGGGGTGCGGCCGCAAATGCCGGCTGTCAATCCGTTTTACGATGTATCCAGAACGCATTGGTCCGCACCGATGCTGTTCGCAATGAAGCTTACCGGCAAAATTGAAGGTGTGAAACAGGATCTTTATATGCCGAAGCTGCAGGCAAGCCGTTCCGATTTCACCGTGCTGCTGCACCGCGTTATGGACCAATAAAATAATCTAATCATTCGATTGCGATTTCCGATAATTTATATATAAGCTGAGGAGGAATCATGGGCGTAGACAATGATCTTTATAACGATATTCAGAGGTATACCGGCATGACCGGATTGTTTTCCATTGTCATCGTCATCCTTAGTATTATATTTGTGTGGGTTGTGCTGCAGGAGGTGAAGTGGGAGACATTTTTCCGCTTTCCCCGAAGCCCGAAGGCACGCCTGTTCCAAGTGCTTGTCGCGATTATTTTAGGCAATTTGTTTGCCAAGTTTATTTTGGAATATTGGGGTTATACCGTGCTTTTAAAAAGCTTTGTCGAATAACAAAAACGAAATATGTCAACAATGGGTAATACATGACGGTACGAAAATGGAGCATGCTTACGAATAGGTATGTATTACGACCTATTTTTGAATTGAAAACGTATTTTTGCCCCCATGTTAATACCGGTTTTGTCGAAAAAAGTCATTAAATGACGAAGGAAGTCCCAGCAAAATGTGGAAGTAATTTAACGCTTGTCGATTCATGTAGATGAATGTTAAGATGAGGTTTGGGTAAAGAGTGGAATGCCAAAATATTCACGAATAGGAAATAGAAAATGCAGTTCGCGGAGGGAAACATAAGATGACCAAAATTATCGTCCGCGGAGGCCAGCGTTTGAAGGGAACGGTCCGTGTTAGCGGAGCCAAAAATGCAGTACTCCCTATTTTAGCGGCCTCATTGTTAGCGACCGAAGGAGACAGCGTCATCTGTGACGTACCCCTCCTCGACGACGTTATGACGATCCAGAAAGTGCTTGCTTCTTTAGGCGCACAATTAACCTATAACAATGAAACGATGCGTATATCGGCATCAACCATCACAACATTTGAAGCTCCATATGAGCTAATTCGCAAAATGCGGGCGTCCTTCCTCGTCATGGGACCGCTTTTGGCACGGATAGGCAGAGTGCGGATTTCGCTGCCTGGCGGCTGTGCGATCGGCACTCGTCCGATTGATCAGCATTTGAAGGGCTTCGAGGCAATGGGCGCAGAAATTACGCTTGGCCAGGGGTTCATCGAAGCGAGCTCCAAGACACGTCTCAAAGGTGCGAAAATATACCTCGACGTAGCAAGCGTCGGAGCCACGGAGAACATTATGATGGCAGCCGCTTTGGCTGAAGGCACAACTACGATCGAGAATGCTGCCAAAGAACCGGAAATCGTTGATTTGGCGAATTACATCAACGCAATGGGCGGCAAGGTTCGGGGCGCAGGTACCGGCTTAATCCGTATTGAGGGTGTGGACCGGATGCATGGCGCAGCGCACAACGTGATCCCTGACCGTGTAGAAGCAGGAACGTATATGATTGCGGCTGCTATCACCGGCGGAGATGTGTTTGTGGAAGGCGCGATTGCCGATCACTTGACACCTGTCATTTCGAAGCTGCAGGAGATGGGCGTAGAAATTTCGGAGAGTGATAACGGCATTCGCGTGCGCTCTGGCGCCGTATTGAAATCGGTTGATGTCAAAACGCTGCCGCACCCGGGCTTTCCGACAGATATGCAATCGCAAATGATGGCGCTCCTGCTCGTATCCGAGGGAACAAGCGTCGTTACGGAAACCGTGTTCGAGAACCGTTTTATGCATGTGGAAGAGTTTCAGAAGATGAATGCTCAAATTAAGGTCGACGGACGCACTGCAATCGTCAGCGGCGGCTTGCCGCTAACGGGAGCCAAAGTATGCGCAACCGACCTCCGGGCAGGCGCGGCGCTTATTTGTGCAGCATTGCGTGCCGACGGTGAAACCGAAGTAACGGGTCTGCATCATGTGGATCGCGGTTATGTCAATATAACGGGTAAGCTCGCCTCGCTAGGTGCGATTATCCGCCGCGTAGAGACGGAAGAGGAAGGTGCTGCTGCAGCGTCTGTCGCAACGACTTCGAGCAAGCTGGTAACAGCGGGAGTTAGCGCAGCTTCATTACCGGCACGGGATACCGTATCTGCGGTAGCCGTATCTGCCGGTGCTGCTTCTGAAAGCGATGCAGCCGCTTCCTATAAGCGTGAAAAAGAGGTTTCTGTGCTGAAGGTACAGCCGACTTGGGCTTAATACCAAACAAGCGCGTATAAGGAGCTGTTTCAAATAAGCCGAACCGGCTTATCTGAAACAGCTTCTTTTTCATTGTGAATGGGGTTTGACTATTTACCGGAGTTAGCTATAATGGTTGGGACTACTGCACGATGCAAAGGGGATGCCATGGCAACGATACACGATGTCGCGAAAAAAGCGGACGTATCCGTAACGACGGTTTCCCGCGTTTTGAATAACCGGGGATATATTAGCGAAGCGACAAGAACCAAAGTATTTAAAGTGATGGAGGAGCTTAATTATCAACCGAACGAGATCGCGCGCTCCCTCCTCCGGAAGCAGTCAAACGTAATCGGTCTTATTATACCGAACGTCTCTCATCCTTTTTTCAGCGAGCTTGCTAACCATGTTGAAAACTATGCTTATGACCAAGGCTTCAAAATGCTTTTATGCAACTCTCAGCTCGACCCGGTGAAGGAAAAGGATTATATCGAAATGCTTAAGCGGAACCGCGTCGATGGAATTATAATGGGCAGCCACACGCTTCAGGTCGAGGAATACAAAAATTTAAGCTCGCCGATCGTTACGATTGACCGTCAAATTAGCAATGAGATTCCTTATATCTCTTCCGATAATTACACGGGCGGAAGCCTTGCGGCTAGTCTTCTGGTTGAAAAAGGATGCACGAAAATTGCTCATATTTGCGGTAACCTGGAGCTGCAATTGCTGGCTAACAAGCGAACGGAAGCATTTCAATCGGTCATGAAAGAAAACAAGGTGGAGCATCTTATCATTCAAACCGACATGAATGTATTTGATCAAATGCAGTACGAGGAAATTATGAAACGGTTATTCGAGGAGCATCCCGATATTGACGGCATGTTTGCGACGAGCGACATTATTGCGGCATTTGCGGTGAAGCAGTGCGCAGCCGCCGGCAAGCGTATCCCGGATGATGTGAAAATTATCGGCTATGACGATATTAATGCGGCGAGGTGGATGACGCCGTCTATTACGACAATCAAGCAGCCGATTGCTGAGATCGGACGCAAGGCAGTTGACCTGATCATGCAGCAAATGAACGATGAGCCGTTTGAAGCCGAAAACATCCTGCCGGTGACTATCGTAGAACGATCAACGACATAGATACAAAGTGCGGAAATCCCTTGCATGGCGCGGGGATTTTTATTTTTAATAAATATGTCAATCGTTTGATATGTCAAACGATTGACATATGACATTAACGGCTTTATAATACGTTATGAAAGCGGTTTACAAATTCTCAAAACCGCAACAATTCTCGTGAATCGGGGGCAGTCAAATGAAATCTTGGAAATGGATGCAAGCACTGGCATTATCGCTTATCGTAGTTATGCTCGTAACAGCATGCGGAAAGTCTGGCGAATCAAGTGAATCAACCGAATCTGGCGGGTCCGCTGAAGGCTCGGCGGTAACGATTACGCTCCTTAACTCGAAGGGCGAAATTCAATCGCAGCTAGAAGAAGCGGCGAAAGCGTTTAAAGAGGATAATCCTAACATCACAATGGAAATCATTCCGGTGCCTGCGGGACAGTCGCCGTTCGAGAAAGCTTCTGCGCTTTATGCTTCCGGCAACCCGGCAACGATTACGATGCTGGATACAGGAGACGTAGAGAAATTCAAGGATCGCATTCTTGATCTAAGCGGAGAAAAGTGGATGGCGGATGCGGTTGACCGCAGCACTGCACTGACAACGTTTGACGGCAAGAACTTTGCATTCCCGCTAGCGATCGAAGGCTACGGCTTTATTTATAACAAAGCAGTGGTTGATCAGGCGGTAGGCGGTACGTTTGATCCGGCAACGATCAACACGACTGGCGCACTGGAAGAGCTGTTCAAAAAAATTGAGGCTTCCGGCAAAGCGCCGCTCATCGTTTCTCCTATGGATTGGTCGCTGGGCGCCCATTACCTGCCGCTTGCTTACGCAGGCCAGTCGGCGGATACAGCAGCCGTCGCACAGTTCGTTAATGATTTGAAAGCAGGTAAGGTTGATCTGGCTGGCAACACCGTCTTTAACGGGCTGCTCGATACGTTTGATCTGATGGCAAAATACAACATCGATAAGGCATCTCCTTTGTCCGGTACTTATGAGAGAGGACCGGAAGTGCTCGGCAAAGGCGAGGTTGGCATCTGGTTCCAAGGCAACTGGGCTTGGCCGCAAATTAGCAGCTTTGATACGGCAAGCGGACAATACGGCTTCCTGCCGGTACCGGTCAGCAACAATGCGGATGACTTCGGTAACACGCAAATTTCTTCCGCGGTATCCAAACGTTTGGTGCTCGACAAAGAGAAAAATACGGCTGAGCAGCAAGCGGCGGCAAAGAAATTCCTTGAGTGGATGGTTTACAGCGACAAGGGTCAAGATTTCCTTGTGAACAAAGCGAATATCATTCCAGCGTTCAAGAACATTACACTTGAAGCGAAAGATCCGCTGGCGAAGTCGATTTCCGATTATATCGCGAAAGGCAAGACTCAGGATTCCATGAGCACATTGCCGGCAGATCACTGGGCGAAAGTCGGCGCCTCCATGCAAAAATATCTTGCTGGAGCAGCAGACCGTACCGTGCTGACAAAAGAAATTCAGGAATATTGGAAGTCGGTTAAGTAATCCTTAGCCGCGAGATGCCGGCTTACCCCGCCAAATGACGGGGTAAGCCGATTACGCTTGATTGCTTCCTCTCCAGCAAACTATCCATGAATGCGAGGGATCATGATGATAACGGAAAAAGGGCTGTGGAATCGTTTACGACTGCGGCTGCTGTTTACCGGACCTACTTTATTTGTTTTTCTTGCCGTAATGATCGTTCCGTTCCTTTATGGCATTTATTTGACCTTTACGAACTGGGACGGCATTTCGACGACAAGCAGCCTTGTAGGGTTTCAAAACTATATATCAGTATTTCAAGATACAGTATTTTGGCAATCCTTTTTATTGACTTTAAAATACGTGTTCATTACCGTCGTGCTTATTAATGTGGTCGCATTTCTGCTCGCATATGTGTTAACGAGCGGCTTGAAGGGTCAAAGCCTATTCCGGGCAGGCTTCTTTATTCCGAATCTGGTTGGCGGTATCGTGCTCGGCTTTGTATGGCAATTTATATTTTCAAATGTATTAGTGTACTTGGGTAAAGAAATGAACATCCCCTTGTTCAGCGCCTCCTGGCTGGCTGACCCGGATAAAGCGTTCTGGGCGATGATTATCGTTACCGTTTGGCAATATGCAGGCTACATGATGGTTATTTATGTCGCGGGCCTCATGAATGTGCCGAAGGATATTTTGGAAGCTGCGAGCATCGATGGTGCGAGCCTGTTGACGAAAATGCGCAAAATGGTGCTTCCGCTTATGGTTCCGTCCTTTATCGTTTGTATTTTCCTGTCGCTGCAAAGAGGCTTTATGGTCTATGATTTGAACATTTCCTTAACGAAGGGCGGACCGTTCAAGAGCACGGAGATGGTATCCATGCACGTGTACGGGAAGGCGTTTCTGTCGAGGGACTACGGGGTAGGGCAAGCGGAAGCGTTCGTACTGTTCCTGCTCGTGGCGATCATTACGATCGCTCAGGTGTATTTTAGCAAGAAGTTGGAGGTGGAGGCGTAATGAAAAATTCAAGTTTAACGGTCGCTTGGTCGAAATTCGCCGTCCTCTTCGTTTGCTTGCTGCTGTTCGTTTTCCCGTTCATGCTGCTGCTCGTCAATTCGTTTAAAGAGAATAAAGCTATTACATCCAGTCCGCTTTCGCTTCCCGAGAGCTTCAGCATGACTAATTATTTGGACGCGTTCGGTAAAATGGATTATGTCTCCGCATTTACAAATTCTATTATTATAACGGTGCTTAGCGTATTGCTCATTTCACTTTTGGCAGCTATGACGGCTCATTATTTTGTTAGACATCAAACGAAGATAAACCAATATACATTCTTCTTAATGGTCGCAGCTATGATTATCCCATTCCAAGCCATTATGATTCCTCTCGTCAAAATATACGGATCCATTGGCTTTCTGGACAGCAAATGGGCCCTGATCTATATGTACATCGGATTCGGCAGCCCGCTGGCTGTGTTCATTTATCACGGATTCGTAAAAAGCATCCCGGCCGAGCTTGAAGAAGCGGCGCTCATTGACGGCTGCACAAGAACGCAAACCTTTTTCCGCATCGTATTTCCCGTGCTGACGCCGACCACGGTCACGATCGCTATTTTGAACGTGCTCTGGATTTGGAACGACTTCCTGCTTCCTTCCCTGGTGCTGATTGCGCCGGACGAAAGAACGCTGCCGCTCTCGACCTTTTATTTCTTCGGCACGTACACGGTTGATTACGGCCCGTTGATGGCCGGTCTTATGCTGACCATACTGCCTGTGCTGATCGTTTATTTGTTCGCGCAGAAATACATTATTCAAGGGGTCATGCAAGGCTCCATTAAATAACGAGTAAGGGTAGGATGCTTTATTTTGTACACACGCGAGAATGCCGACAAATTTATTGAGAGCAGAAAATATTTGCTGAACGGGGAGTACCGGCTGCGCTACCATTTGATGAGCGAGTTTGGCTGGATGAACGATCCCAACGGCTTTGTTTATTATAACGGGGAATACCATATGTTTTATCAGCACTATCCGTACCAGCCGGTATGGGGGCCGATGCATTGGGGCCATGCGGTAAGCCGCGATTTAATCGAGTGGAAGCACTTGCCGGTGGCGTTAGCGCCGGATCAGGAATATGACCGTGACGGATGCTTCTCCGGCAGTGCGATCGAGAAGGACGGTATGCTGTATTTGATGTATACGGGGCATATCGTGACTGGACCGGACAAGGATCTGCACTATATTCAAAATCAAAATATTGCTGTGTCCGATGACGGTGTCCATTTTCAGAAGCTCGCTTGCAATCCGGTGATCCGGCCCGAGCAAATTCCGGGAGACGTCAGCCAAAAGGATTTTCGCGATCCGAAGGTGTTCGAGCGTGACGGCGTTTACTATGTCGTTTTAGGGTCGAATGACGGTATGGGCAGCGGACTTCTATTAATGTACCGGTCAGACGACTTGCTGAATTGGACGTTCGTAAATGAAATCGCACGAAGCGACGGACATATGGGGGACAACTGGGAATGTCCGGACCTCTTCGAGCTGGAGGAGCATGACGTGCTCATGTTGTCTCCACAGCGCATGCCGGCGCAAGGGGATGATTTTCAAAATCTGCACTCGACCGCCTATATGATTGGCCGTTTGGATACGGTGCAAGGCCGTTTCCTGTATGATGAGTATGAGCAAATCGACTGCGGCTTTGATTTTTACGCCCCGCAAACAACCATTGACGATAAGGGAAGACGGATCGTCATCGGCTGGATGGAGACTTGGGAGACGGAAATTCCGACGCAGCTCGGACACTATTGGGCCGGAGCGATGTCGCTTCCGCGCGAAGTTGTGATGCAGGGAGATATATTGTTTTTCAAGCCGATCGAAGAAATGGCCAATCATCGCCATAACAGTTATGAGGCTTCTAATATTTTGATAGATGGCGAGCGGGACTTGGGTGTAAGCGGAGACTGCTACGAGCTCGAGGTTGTTTTCCGTGCGGATCAAGCCAAGGAATTCGGCTTGAAGCTTCGCGTTCATGGCGATGAAGAGACGGTATTATCCTACAACGCTGCGGATGGACGGTTCCGCTTTAACCGTGACAAGGCCGGGATCGGTCTGGGCGGCGAGCGCAGGACGAAAGTCGAGCTGAATGAAGGACTTCTGGAGCTTAGGATATTCGTCGATAAATCATCCGTTGAAGTATTCATCCAAGGCGGCGCTAAAGTAATGACAGGCCGTATCTACCCGGGCGCACAATCGCTTGGCATTAAAGCATATGCAAAAGGCTCCTGTTCTATAGTCTCCTTCAAGAAATGGGATATGCAGTAAGGTGTGCAAATGCCTATGCAAAATCTGGGAGGGTTTCAGTTGTCCAACGTATATACGATTGGAGAAGCACTAATTGATTTTATACCGGATACGCGGGGCTTGGAGCTGAAGGACGTCGTCAGCTTTAAGAAGGAAGCTGGCGGCGCTCCCGCCAATGTGGCCTGCGCGGTAGCGAAGCTGGGCGGCAAAAGCTCGTTTATTGGCAAGCTCGGCGCTGACGCCTTCGGCGACTTTCTCGTCGAAACGCTGGAAGGTGCAGGTGTGGATACCCGTCATGTACTTCGTACGAATGAGGCGAATACGGCTTTGGCATTTGTCAGCTTAAAGGCGGACGGCGACAGGGATTTTTCTTTCTACCGCAATCCCAGCGCGGATATGCTGCTTTCCGAGGATGAAATCGACGGAGATTGGTTTGCCGCAGGAGACATCCTGCATTACTGCTCCGTTGACCTTATCGAAGCACCGGTGAAGTACGCGCACTTGAAAGCGATTGCCGCAATGAAGGACGCGGGCGGCCTTGTCAGCTTCGATCCGAACGTCAGACTTCCGCTCTGGCTGGATCCTGAGCAGTGCAGACAAACGATATTGCAGTTTATCCCCTTAAGCCATATTGTGAAAATCAGCTCGGACGAGCTGGCGTTCATAACAGGCATCGAGGATGAACAAGAAGCGCTTGCCTCACTGTTTATCGGAGACGTTCAAGCTGTCTTATACACACGAGGCGCAGACGGCGCTTCCTGGTATGCGCCAACCTACCAAGTAACGGTGCCGGGACAAAAGGTATCGGTTGTCGATACGACCAGTGCAGGAGACGCTTTTATCGGCGCACTCCTGTATCAGCTGCAAGCGATCGAAGGCCAAATAAAAGGAATCAACACTACGCAGGCGGAACGAATAATTACTTTCGCTAACGCGGCTGCTGCTTTGACGACAACGAGAGCAGGAGCGATATCATCGCTGCCTATGTTAGACGAGCTTTCTGAAATTTAGCGCAATACAACTTAATTTGAACGGCATTCCCGACATCACAATGGACGGCGTTTGCCGTTCTTTCCCGTTAAAAAAATGCATATATTCCTTTTTAGCTTCTTTGCTTCACTCTCCCCTTAGCTCAGGAAAAAGCTCTGCATCATTTATTCTTTTCCTCCTTCATATCTTCCTTCTTATTTTCCTTCATATCATTCTTCATATCTTCAATGTAAACCTCAACCTCAACCTCAACCTCAACCAACCCAACCCAACCCAACCCAACCCAACCCAACCCAACCCAACCCAACCCAACCCAACCCAACCCAACCTTAACTAACCCTAACAAATTTTAACTACCTTATCCTCCTTGATATAACTTTTTGTTATGGCTATGTCGCAAAATTAACTTGCTAGCCGCATCAAAGTACAAGTGCCTGAAGTTCTGTTTGATTTAGTTGTAGAAAGACATAGTTGAAGTAAAAATTCGAATGGACAGTGACCTTGTTTGTAGGAGTGATTTTGACGAAAGCAGTATTCATCTAAGTAGGCTTGCGAATAAAGAGGTCCGAGTCCATGAAACGTATTGTTAATCCAGTTAAAGGCTGATTTTGCTATACGTGGTAGTACAGCTTCGCTTCGTGGAGGGTTTACAAACCTCTTGTTAATTTCGATCTGAGATAGATTTGAGCTAACGTGCGTGTTTAGAAATTCACTTTCCGCTTGCTTGGACAGCCAACCACGGGGATTTTGTTGACAGTGAACAAGCTTTATTTTGAAGTAGGAGAAGTCAGACGGCTCAATAGTACGCGCTGCAATAACGGCTTGCTCTTTCTGCAGCGCGTCATAGGTTGGAATGGGTTGCTTCATATAAACTTCGAGCTTTGCTTCCACAACACCGGACAGAAGAATGCTTTGATCTAAGACTGATATGGCTTGTCGGAGTTTGTTCAACATAATCCAGGCCGTTTTGTAGGTGACGCCAATAAGTTCGGATAGTTGAACGGCATTGATGCTGTTCTCGAAAGTGGAGACGATATACATGGTCAGCAGCCATTTTCGCAAAGGAGTTCGGCTTTTATCCATGACAGTGCCCGATGTTAATGAGGTTTGATGCTTGCAATTGCTACACTCGTAAAGTGGAAGCCTTCGTGTGCTGATTGTATAGGCAGAGGTGTGATTGCAACTAGGACAGTGGAAGCCCGATGGCCATTTAAGCTTGTGAACGAGCCTGATACAATCTTTTTCTTTTGAAAATAGTTGATTGAACCGAACAATGCTGTCCATCAAGCCGCACACCACCTGATTAATTTTTTATGTAAATCAGAACATTTGTTCGTATTCTCATTTTAGCAACAATCTGGAAGAAAATCAATACTTTTATAGGGAAGATAGGATCATTTTTAAGAGAAAGGGTGGAATAAAGGAATTGAAATCAGTGGGATGAGCGGTGTTTAACTGTAGAATGCTCCTGAGCAGAAGGGATAGCGGAGCAAAGGAGTAAAAAAGCAGTTACGGAACTGAGATATTGGTGCAGAGGTGCGGAATACGGGACTTAGAATGGGAAAGTAGCTGGGACAGGGGGAGTCCAGCTAAAGGTAGGACAGGTAAAGTTCAGGAATATACACGTCCTGAGCAGAGGGGATAGTGAAGCAAAAGAGAGAAAAGGAGGGGAATGCGGAGGGTTCGGAAAAAGGGACACGTTGTGGAAAAAGGGGAATGGGGTTTGATGGGGTGGTAAATAGAAGGGGGTAAAGCTTGGTTAATGGAGTTTTGACTGCTGGGGGCTTCCGGATGGTTGTTCATGTTGCGTTCATTTTTTGGTGATATAGTCGACGTGAACAATACCGATGGAAGGTGGAATACAGTCAATGAAAAGATGGGTGCTATGGATCGGGAATCGTTATTGTCGCTGTTGGAGCGGGAGCGTACTATTATTATTTCGCCCGTGATGAAGGCAGCACGACGCAGGTGCCGACATCGCAAACGATGAAAGCGGGCAGAAGTGATATTGAGGTTAGAATAAGCGGTACGGGCACAGTTACAGTTGATTCACGGGCTTCGGTAACGGCTGGAACAAGCGGTACTGTTGAGAAGCTTGGCTTCAAGGTTGGCGACACGGTCAAGAAGGGTCAGGTGCTCGTCGTTTTTGAATGGGACGATGTCAGCGGGCAAATAGATCAAATTGAGCTGAACATGAAAAAACAAAAGCTGCAAATGACGCAGTACGAAACGCAATATAAAGAAGCTACGGGTACGGAGAAGGAGGCTGATACGAAACAATCCATTGAGAACAGTATGGAGTTACTGAAGCTTGAGATAGAGCAAAATGAACAATCGTTAAGCGAACTTTATGAGCAGAAATCAGATACGGCTCAGGTCGTTGCACCGATTAATGGCACGATCACAGCAAGCGATATTTCAGTTGGTAGCGATGTGCAGGGTAATGTAGTCCTTGCGGAAATCGTTAATTATACTGCGTTGTCGTTTGTCGTTCAAGTGGACGAGCTGGAGATCCCTCTAATGAAGGTTAGGCAAACGGCACAGGTAGGAGCGGCTGCTGGCGGAATGGCACGGCCTGGCGGTATGCAGGTGGAGGGGCAGCTGCAGGAAGTGACGATTGGCATAAGTAATGAAACATATGTTGAGATCGTTTCTGGTTTGGAAGACGGCGATTCTGTACTCGTTCCATTGCCGCAAGGTACGGTTGGTACGGCCTCATCGCAAACGCAAACGGGGATTCCTGGCGGCTTTGGAGGCATTGGGGGTATGCAGTTTCCTGCTGGCGGTATGGGCGGCGGTGGCGGTGGTTTTGCCGGCGGCGCTGGAAGCGCCAGAGGACAAGGCGGTGGACAATGAGTACAAATGCACCCGCTGTTTTAATAGACATTGATCAATTATCGAAATCATATGTGATGGGACGCGAGGTAGTGACGGTGCTGAAGCAAGATCGTTACAGGTGAAGCAAGGCGATTTTGTTGCCATTGTCGGTCCTTCCGGTTCAGGGAAATCAACTTTGATGAATGTGATCGGCTGCTTGGATAGTCCTTCGGAAGGCAGCTATAAGCTCGATGGCATAGAAGTGAAGGGCCAGAACGATAACAAGCTTGCGGAAATCCGCAATCGGAAAATCGGGTTTATTTTTCAAGGTTTCCACTTGCTTCCGAGGCTTACCGCATTCGAAAATGTAGAGCTCCCTTTAATCTATAGCGGATTGTCTGCAAAGGAACGGAAGGAGCGTGCAGCGCCTATTTTGCTCGCTGATGAACCGACAGGAGCACTCGATACGAAGACTGGCCAGGAAGTGCTTGGTCTCATTGAGACGCTTAATAGGGAGGGTCACACCATTGTTTTAATTACACATGATATGGATGTAGCAAAACGCGCTTCACGCACCGTTATTATGAGGGACGGTTTGATCAGCGAGCAAAGGGGGGGGCGGCAATGAAGCTGACGCAAGGCCTCAGAATGGCGTTCAAAAGCGTCTTATCGAACAAACTTAGAACAGCCCTCTCCATGCTCGGCATTTTGATTGGCGTCGCAACTGTAATTGCGCTTGTATCGATGGGCGAAGGCTCATCTAAACAGGTCGAGGATCAGGTTGCGACGCTTGGTACGAATATGCTGTCCATTACGATTACGGGTCGCAGTACGGTCACGACGTTATCGAAAGAAGAAGCAATGGAGTTTGCGGATATTCCGAATGTGGCAGGCGTATCACCTGTCGTCAGCAGCTCGGTATCCGTAAAATTTGAGAAGACGAGCACAGATGTAACCGTGGAAGGCATAACGCCAGAATATGAGCTTGTCAATGATTTCAGCGTGCAGACGGGACGGTATATAGCGACAGTCGATGAAATAAATGCGCAGAAGGTAGCGCTTATTGGCGTTACTAGCGTGTTTTCGAAAGCGTCGGCGTGCGTTCCATCTATATTCAAGTGACCGATATGGACTTGATGGATAGGGTCATGGCACAGCTGGAAATTCAATTGACGGAAAAATTTCGTGGAGACACGAACAGCTACCGCATTTTCAAACAAGAGGATGCCATGGAGACGCTCAATTCGGTCAATGAGACCATGAATACGATGCTAATCGGTGTTGCCGCGATATCGCTCGTCGTCGGCGGTATCGGGATTATGAATATTATGCTCGTTTCGGTAACGGAGCGGACTCGGAAATTGGCATTCGGAAGTCTCTTGGCGCGAAGCGCCGCGACATTTTGTTTCAGTTTTTGGTCGAGGCCGTTACGACAAGCGGTCTAGGTGGAATACTAGGTATACTGCTCGGCTACGCCGCCTCTATCGTTATAGGGAAAGTAATGGGCACACAAACGTCAGTGTCGATGGATATGGCACTTGCGGCATTCTCTTTCTCCGCAATAGTCGGCGTTGTATTCGGTATTTTTCCTGCTAATAAGGCAGCTGGATTGAAGCCGGTTGAAGCGCTGCGACATGATTAATATGAGAGTTGATATACGCTTCTGCGTTCTACCCTATTATTTTCGCTCATAGAATAAACCATCAAGGCCGGAATGAGAGAGAGACTTAAACTGCTCTACGAAAAGGCGCTTACGGCCGTCCGGCCAGGATGGGAAGGAGTAAGCATGAAGCGAAAGATAGTAAGATTGGCAGGACGGCTGCGTCTGTTTGGGACAAGTCGTACGTGGTCGTTGTTCGGCGTCGGAGTTTTGCTAGGTGCTGCTTTAGTGTTCGTCCGATTGTCCCTAGCGGAGATTGCATCAAGCAGGGAGTCGGCGGAGCAAGCCATACTTAGGGCGAGCGCCAGTACAGCCTCAAGGGAAGTGCAAGAAACGATTGCTGCAGGGTCCGGTTCTTCTCTTCCGGTTCAAAAGCCTGCAGCAAGGCCTAAGCCTGTAACCGACCCTGTAATTGCGAAGGAAGCTGAAGCGCTTGATAGAATGAGTATTCGAATCTACTTAACGAAGGAAAAACGAATTGAAACGGTTCCGTTAGAAACCTATGTACAAGGCGTTCTTGCAGGTGAAATGCCGATAGACTTCAAGCTTGAGGCGCTGAAGGCGCAGGCCATTGCGGCACGCACGTATATTGTTCGTAGAATTGGGCTGAAGGATAGAAGCGGGATGAAGGTCGAGCAGGCTGATGTGACGGATACGATCGAGCATCAAGTATATATTCCGATTGCTGCACTTGTCCGCAAATGGACAGGTGAGGAGAAGAAGGAGAACCTAGCTAAACTGAAGCAGGCGTCCGAGGAAACGAAAGATCTAGTCATTACGTATGAGGGTGAACCGATACAAGCTGCTTTCTTCTCCACAAGCAATGGTTATACGGAAAACTCGGAGGATTACTGGGCGCAGCCGCTTCCCTATTTACGAAGTGTAGCGAGCCCGTGGGATGCCTATATTTCTCCTCGTTATAAAGAAACGGTCAAGCTGACTAAGCGAGAGTTTTACTTCAAGATGGGTCTCTCTGGAAAGAATGCTGCAGCAAAGCCTGCTATTAAAGTGACTGAGAAGACAGAAGGCAATCGAATCAAAACAATCAAAATAAACGGTGAAACGTTTAGTGGACGTGAAGTGCGCGAACGGCTGGACCTGGCATCCTCGCAGTTCACCTGGACGATTCAAAAGGATACTGTTACCATTACGACGTTCGGATTCGGACACGGCGTTGGCATGAGCCAGTGGGGAGCGAACGGAATGGCGCAGGAAGGCAAGAAAGCGGAGGATATTGTCCGTCACTATTATACCGGTACAAAGGTGGAACAAGCTTCAAAGCTACCAATCCAATCAGACTCTTAAAAATTACTATTCACCTCACGTATAAACCTAGCAGATCTGGCAACAATGGCTAGTGAGGTGATATAAATGAATGATCAAAACCAAAACAAACCGAAGCAAAGACCAGAAGAAACTCCCAAAACTATTCTGGGAGAAGCGTCTGCCGCCAAATCTAGCAGTGGATGGAAGAACCTTTTTGCAAAGCGATGGGTTTCTCCAGCAATCTTCATGGCCGCGGCAGCAATTATCGTAACCTTAATGTGGATCTATCAGGGATCGGATGATCAAGCTACAACAGGAAACCCCGATTCTGCTGAAGTTTCACAAGGGGATGAAACAGCAAAGCCGGATGGCCAGGATGAAGAAACGATGGAAGTTGTGGCTGGCGACGAGTTAATGGAGTGGCCGGTAGCCAACAAAGAAGCGCTTCAAGTAGAGCTTGATTTCTACGATGAAAAAGCGAGCGACGCAGAACGCGAAGCGGCATTGGTTCAAGTAGGCAATGAATTCTCCCCGCATATGGGTATCGATTTTGTTGACCCAAGCGGCAAAACATTCGATGTACTTGCTGCATTGTCCGGTAAAGTGACTTACGTCGAGAAGCATCCGACGAACGGCAATACGATTGAAATCACGCATGCCGGCGGTCTGGTGACCGTATACCAAAGCGTTAGCGAAGTGCAGGTTGCCGAGGGTGATGAGGTTCGCCAAGGTACGAAGATTGCAGTGGCAGGCCGGAATGATCTCGAGCGCGATCTGGGCATCCACCTTCATTATGAAACACGCAGTAACGGCAAGGCGGTTAATCCGAACTCGCTAATCATGGAGTAGTATTGAAAAGCAGGTAACGATTTTGTGAAAAAAATAGGACTTTAGACATACAGGCAGGGGTCAATCCCCTGCCTGTTTTGCTTTTTTATGAAAATTTATTAGCAATAAGGCTTGTCATGCTTGGCCATAACGAATATATACCCGCACCACTCATATAATGTACCAAACTATCTCGAGTAGGGAGGCGGGAACGTGCACGATTACATCAAAGAGCGAACCATTAAAATAGGCCGCTGCATCGTTGAAACGAAGCACACGGTGCGAACGATCGCCAAAGAGTTCGGTGTTTCCAAAAGTACGGTGCACAAGGATTTAACCGAGCGGCTGCCTGAAATAAACCCCGATCTGGCCGATCAGGTTAAACACATTCTCGAGTACCACAAATCGATCAGGCACCTGAGGGGAGGAGAAGCGACCAAGATCAAATATAAGAAAACGAGTTCAAAGAAGCGTGAAGTGCTGGCAGCAGGTAAAGTGTGAAGTTTTTTCTCGAATTTTAGAGGAATTTTGTCCATTTTGGCGAATAATGTACGTTAGCGGTTTCCGTGTCAAGGGGACCAATTGTACGTTAAGCAAACATTATTCGTTGGGGGACTTACGCCTTATGTGGAGCAAGGATATCGGAATAGATCTTGGTACAGCCAATGTATCCATTCATGTTAAAGGAAGAGGCGTGGTGCTCGATGAGCCTTCAGTCGTTGCGATTGAAAGCGATTCGAAGAAAGTACTTGCCGTAGGCGAGGAAGCACATAGAATGGTTGGCCGCACGCCCGGCAATATTGTGGCGATCCGCCCTTTGCGGGACGGCGTAATCGCGGATTTTGAAATAACGGAAATTATGCTGAAGGCGTTCATTGATCGCGTAGAAGGTCGGAAATGGTTTAGCCGTCCCCGTATCCTGATATGCGCTCCGACGAATATTACATCGGTTGAGCAGAAAGCCATCCGCCAAGCGGCGGAGCGAAGCGGTGCGAAGGAAGTTTATCTTGAGGACGAACCGAAGGCTGCCGCGATTGGGGCTGGAATGGATATCTTCCAGCCCAGCGGCAATATGGTTGTAGATGTTGGCGGGGGCACGACGGATGTGGCCGTTCTTTCTATGGGCGACGTTGTAACCGCCTCTTCTATTAAGGTTGCGGGGGACAAGTTCGACGATGCGATTATGAAGTTCATCAAGAATAAATATAAGCTTCTGATCGGAGAGAGAACGAGCGAGGATATTAAGATCAAGATCGGAACCGTATTCGAGGGCGGACGTCAGGATGAAATCGATATTCGCGGCCGGGACATGGTTTCCGGTCTTCCGCTTACGGTTACGATTCGTTCGGGAGAGGTGCGCGAGGCGTTGTGGGATCCGGTTATGTCGATCGTATCTGCGGCTAAGGCCGTGCTGGAGCGCACGCCGCCTGAGCTGTCTGCGGACATTATTGACCGCGGCGTTATTTTGACTGGCGGGGGCGCGCTGTTGGACGGGCTGGATACGCTGCTGGCAGAAGAGCTGAAGGTGCCGGTGTTGATTGCCGAAGATCCTATGCACTGTGTTGTAAAAGGTACCGGTATTTTGCTCGATAACTTGGACAAGCTCGGGAAGAAGTAAAGACGGCAGCGGCCACGGCTGGACATTTGCGCGGGTAGGGAGCCTTAGGGGGGCGGAGCCGAGGCGTAAATGAGTCGAAGGTCGCATGGACAGGCTATTCAGGCAGACTTGCTTTCAACCGATAATATATAGAGGCAAGCTCGATTGAAAGCGGCGGGGAGGTAACGGCTATGTTAAGAGGTTTATATACCGCAGCGTCGGGAATGATTTCTCAGCAGCGCAGACATGATACGGTAACGAATAATATATCCAATATAAATACACCTGGTTATAAACAGACAAACGCGGTTACGCGGTCTTTTCCGGAAATGTTGTTGTCATTGACCGGAGCGGGACCGGAGAACGCGGCAACACTAGGAAAATTGACTAGCGGCGTATTTGCGGAAGAAAGCTTGTCCATTCATTTGCAGGGCGATTTGACGCAGACGAACAATTCGTCTGACTTCGCGCTTATTTCAAACATCGAAGTGGACGGGATGGCCTTTGATGCATCCGGCAAAAATGTAGGACCGGACGGTGAGGTCACCTTCCAGCCGCAAGCCTTTTTTACCATTCAAGATCAAAATGGCGAGATCCGTTATACAAGGGGCGGCAAGTTCATGCTGACCGAGCAAGGCTTCCTGATGACAAGCGATGGCTCGAATGTGCTTGGAACGGATGAACAGCCCATACAATTGCCTGTCGGCGTTAGTCTTGACAGCCTAATACTAACGGATGATCAACGATTTATAGATGCGGATGGACAGGATGCCGGCGTTCAATTGCTAATAAGCCGGGTGGATGACCCGAATCAGCTTGTACGTGAAGGAAACGGTAACTTCCGGTTTGCTGCTCAAGACGGAGAAGCTCAGGCTATCAATCCAGGCGAGCGCGTTGAAGTGCGGCAGGGCTATGTTGAGCGTTCCAATGTTGACCCTGCCCAAGCGGCGGTTGATCTAATGGCAGCGCTTCGCGCATATGAAGCGAATCAGAAGGTCATTCAATTTTATGATCAAAGCTTAAGCAAAGCAGTTAACGATGTAGGCCGCATATAGCCACAAAAGGTTGAAGTAGAGGGGTTGCGCGAAGCTTGAACAGCTCGATGATTAATGCGATGGTATCGATGAATGGGCTTCAGCAGAAGCTTGATCTGCTTGCAGACAATATCGCGAATGTGAACACGGTAGGGTATAAGCGCAAGGAAGCGACATTCGAGGATCTTCTCAATAATATTAAACGTCAGCCGGATGCGTTTAGTCAGCTGGGCCGTTTGAGTCCAATGAACTTTAACCAAGGCTGGGGCTCGAAGATGACGATGGTTCAGCCGAATCTGTCCCAGGGTCCCATGCAAGGAACGGATAAGGAAACGGATGTTGCAATTGAGGGAAACGCGATGTTCGAGGTTGAGGTAGACTCTGCCGGCAATCGTGCGTATACCCGAAACGGGGCGTTTCAGTTGACGGTAGGGGCAAACGGTGATACGATTTTGGCAACGGAAGATGGATATCCCATTGTCGCGAATGTTAGAGATGCGGAAACCGGTAACGTGGTAGAAGGCAATATCGTAGTGCCGCAAGGCTATAGCCTTCGCGTTAATCCTGATGGAACGGTGCTTGGCGTCTCCTCTGCAAGAACCATTGAGCTTGGCAGCATTAAGTTGCTGCAGGCGTCGCGTCCGGCGGCTTTAACTGCGGTCTCGGATAACTTATTTGTTATTGCGGACGGGATTAACGTGGGCGATGTCGTTCAAGAGATCGTACCGGATTCGGAAAATCTTATTTCGTTGCGCCAAGGCTACTTGGAGCAATCTAATGTCGAGCTGACGGACGAGATGACCGAGCTTATTAATGTGCAGCGCGCTTATCAATTGGCAGCAAGAGCGTTATCATCCAGTGATACGATGATGAGTCTGGCAAACGGATTGCGTGCGTAAGATAGGATGATGTAGATGAGTATGGCCGATGAACGAATCGAACGTGACAGGTTCGAGAGTCAAGCTGATGAAGGAAGCACCGACAAGAAGAAGCGCGGCAAACGGGCTAAAAGTGAAGGGACTTCTAATAATAAGCAACGGTCCAAAGGGGTGAAGATGCTGCTGTGGACTTTACGCAAAAGCATCGTACCGCTCATAATGATTATTATGCTTGTTACGGGACTGTATGTTGGATATGTCGTTGTCGGCAAACAGCCGGATGGCGACGTGTTTCACTGGTCCACTTGGCAGCATCTATATGACTTGATTTTTGCGGAATCATAACAGGAAATTAGAAAAAGCAGATCATGGACTTTCATCCTGATCTGCTTTTTTCTTAGCTCAGCGATGGCGAAATTGAACAACGATGTTACAATATGTAAATAAAGGTTTTGTAAAAAATGTAGTGATTAAACAGTTGGGGCGGAATTTTGCATGAATGGGGAACAGCTAGAGTTTTATTTTTATGAGAGGTAGTTGTATAATAGTTGGGAGCCATGGTGGGACAGTCAGCAATTAGGTGGAGGAGCGTGAACGTTTGAATCTGCCGAATCTATTAACATCATTGCGGTTTGTTTTAATTCCTGTCTACATAGCGGTTTTCGTAAATGGGCATATGATCCCTGCTTTTCTCATTATGGTAGCAGCCGGCATTACCGATGTGCTCGACGGTTATATCGCGCGCAGAAACGGTCAGGTTACAGCGGTAGGCATGATGCTGGATCCGCTTGCCGACAAGCTGATGCTCATAACGGTTATTGTATCGCTGCTGATTTCCGGTCATATTTCGTGGGCGGCTGCTGCAGCGATGTTTTTACGCGATTTGGGTATGATTGCAGGGGGATTGTTTTATCATTTCCGGGGGAAGAAGACCGTGCCTGCAAACTGGATGGGGAAGCTGACAACCGTACTGTTTTATGCAGCAATCATGCTTATTTTCTTTGAGGCGCCGTATGCTCATTCGTATTTGTGGGCAGTCATCGTATTTTCATTCATTACTTCTATTATGTACATCGTCATGTTCAAGGCGCTTAATAAGTCTGTAACGGGGGGCCCGCCTGGACATTCGTGAACAAAGCTTCTGCATATGAACAAAGAGGCTTGGCGAAGGACACTTCGGGTCCAGACAGCCAAGCCCCTTATCTTAACCTTCATAAACTGCAGTTTCATGAAGGATATATATAGTTTCACACATTTGGGCATTTTTTATACCACCTAACTTTTGAAAGGAGCTATTTGTAAATGTTGGATATTAATCAAATTCAAGAAATCATTCCGCACCGCCCGCCATTTTTGCTCATTGACCGTATTTTGGAGGTAGAGCCTGGCGTACGCGCTGTCGGTCTCAAAAATGTTACGATGAATGAGCCTTTCTTCGTCGGCCACTTCCCCGGATACCCGGTTATGCCGGGTGTCCTCATTGTAGAAGCTCTTGCGCAGGTTGGTTCTGTTGCGATGCTTATGGTCGAAGCAAACCGCGGCAAGCTGGGCTTTTTTGCAGGCATAGACGGCTTCCGCTTCCGCGGTCAAGTAAAGCCGGGCGATACGCTAACGCTGGAGGTGGAGATCACTCGTCTTAAAGGACCGATTGGAAAAGGACAAGCAACCGCGAAGGTTGGTGATCAGGTTGTTGCCGAAGGCGAGCTTATGTTTGCCTTGTCCGATCCTTCTTAATAGCTAGTCAAAAATAATAAATGAAAGAGGTTGTTAATTATGACTAATTCTACGAATAATGCTGTTATCGCTAAATACGAAGCATGGCTGAATGATCCGCTTATCGATGCTGCGACAAAAGAAGAACTTCGCGGCATTGCGGGACAAGAGAAGGAAATAACGGACCGGTTTTATCGTGATCTCGAATTTGGTACGGGCGGCCTGCGCGGGGTTATGGGTGCAGGAACGAACCGTTTAAATGCATACACGGTAGGTAAAGCAACTCAAGGGCTTGCTAACTGGCTGCTGTCGGGGGCAACTGCAGATGGCGCTCGTCCTTCAGTAGTCATTGCTCACGATTCGCGTAACCACTCGCCGGAGTTTGCGCTTGATTCCGCGCTAGTGCTGGCAGGGAACGGCATTACAACCTATTTATTTTCCGCGCTTCGTCCAACGCCTCAGCTTTCCTATGCGGTTCGTGCGCTGAACGCTTCGAGCGGTATCGTTATTACAGCTAGTCACAATCCGCCTGAATATAACGGGTACAAAGCATACGGCGCTGACGGCTGTCAGCTTATCCCGGAGGAAGCAGAGCAGGTTATTACGGCAATTGGTCAAGTTACCGGTTTCGATGAAGTAAAACGGATCAGCCGTGAGGAGGCTGAAGCTCAGGGACTTCTGCGCTGGCTTGGCGAAGAGGCTGATCAGCAGTACATAGAAACAGTAGTGGCTCAAAGCTTAAATGCCGACTTGCTGAAGGACGGTATCGGCGAAAAGTGCAGCGTCGTCTTCACGCCGCTGCACGGAACGGGCAACATGCCGGTTCGCGAAGTATTGAAGCAGGTTGGCTTCAGCAATGTTCATATCGTACCGGAGCAGGAACAGCCGGACGGCTATTTCAGCACGGTGAAGTCGCCGAACCCTGAGGAACGCGAAGCGTTCACGCTCGCCATTCAGCTGGGGCAGCAGGTGGATGCGGATATTATTATCGGCACAGATCCTGATGCGGACCGGATGGGCGCGGTAGTTAAGAACAATGAGGGCGAATACGTTGTACTGACGGGCAATCAATCAGGCGCGTTAATGGTTCATTATGTTCTCAGCCAAATGAAAGAGCGTGGCAAACTTCCCGAGAACGGCGTTGTAATCAAAACGATCGTTACGAGTGAGCTCGGAGCGGACATTGCGCGTTCATATGGCGCAGCTGTTGAGAATACGTTAACAGGCTTTAAATATATCGGGGAAAAAATGACTCAATACGAACAAACGGGTGAGCATTCCTTCCTGTTCGGGTACGAAGAGAGCTATGGCTATCTCACAGGAACGTATGCACGCGACAAAGATGCGATCGTTGCAGCGTTATTGATTTGCGAGGCTGCGGCATACTATAGCAGTCAAGGTAAAACATTGTACGATGTGCTGCAGGAGCTGTATGCGAAGTTCGGCTTCTATTTGGAAGCTTTGGAATCCCGGACGCTTAAAGGCTTGGACGGCGTGCAAAAAATCGCTGCTATTATGGATGATTGGCGCCAAAACCCGCCAGTGGAGATAGGCGGCGTCAAAGTGGAGAGTGTGCTTGACTACGGGAAGGGCCATGACGGTCTTCGTCCGGAAAATGTTTTAAAATATTTGCTTGAGGACGGTTCTTGGTTCTGCTTGCGGCCTTCCGGCACAGAGCCGAAAATTAAAGTTTATTTTGGGGTCAAAGGCGAATCCAACGATACTGCAGCCGCAGCATTGCAAACGTTAAGGACAGTCGTTATGGAACGGGTAGACCGTAGCGAATAGACCTGATAATCAACCTGTTTTGGAACGGAGGAATTACGTGCTTTTACGTTGGCAGCATTGGAATCGGCGAGTAAGATTCGTGCTTTGGGTCATTACGTTGATCGGCGTCGCGGCAGCATTGCCGCTCGGCGCCGTGCGGATGGAAATGGAACAGACCTCGAAGCAAGTGGAATATATTTTTGATTACCGGGATTTGGTGGAGGTTTCAGAGCTTCAGGCCAGGCCTCAAGCGTTTCTTGCCGAGCATATGGACAAGCTGAAGGCAGCAGGCGTTACGACGTTGTCCGTTTATGAAAGCACAATGAAGGAACTGGTGCAGTCTGGCAGACTGACGTACTATAGCTCAAGAGACGCTGCGCTGCTGCAGGGAAAGTTTGAACCGGTCGGTCAAAACTTTACTTATATTTTATTTAATGGCGAGCAAGAGGAAGAGATGATCGGACCAATCGTACGAGCGGCGTTTGACCGTCTGGATGTTGCGTACGGCAATTGGTCTTATGGCGGACGAAACGGCATGATCGTTGAAATGCCGGTTGCGGAAGCGCTTATGAAAACGATGGATTTTGACCCGATGGCTTTGCAAGCGATTCATGATGCAGGCTTCCGTATCTTGCCGCGTTTCTCTGACCGTGTGTTGCCTTATGATCAGGCGGTTATGGATAAGACTCTCGGAAAGCTTAAGGAGCTTGGCATTAGCCGTATATTATTCGATGGCGACAAGGTAAAGGGAGCTACCGACCAAGCGATGGACGGAAGCTTGGATAGCTTTGGAGAATTGCTTAATAAGTATGGCATTGGCATAGCAACAATAGAAAATTTAAAAAAACCTCAGCAGGGCATAAATAAATTAGCATTTATTACAAATTATAATGTAGTACGGTTGTATTCCTTGTCCCCGGAAGACGGCATGGAGATGACGCCAAGCGCTATTGCCGACCGTTTTCAGCTTGCGGCAAAAGACCGTAATATTAGAATGTTTTTCCTTAATGGCAAGATTCAAGGAGATACGGACATCGGGAAATTCGTTCATAACGTGGACAAGCTGATTACGGCGATGGGCGGAGAGAACGGCGTTGCCGCAAAGCTTTCGAAGGCGGGCTTTACACCTGGCGACCCGAAGCCTTTTGATTACGAACAGCCGTCATGGGCAAAATCGGCCCGTGGCGTCGTAGCAGTTGGTGCGATCGCGCTCATTACGCTGCTTGTCGGGGCTTTTGTTCCAGGCATATACATTCCGGTGTTCTTGTTAGGTTTAGCCGGAAGTGCGGGGTTGTACGTGCTGAACAGCTCGACGATGGAGCAGGCGCTTGCGCTGGGAGCTGCCATCAGCGCGCCGACACTTGCGCTTGTCTGGGTAATGAACCGGATTTATTCCCGAACCATTGGCGACCGGCGCATAGTTGGCGGAGACGATTGGGCGGTTGGCCGCAGCAAATCGTCGCAGGTGCCGAATCAGCCAGGCGCTATCTATGATAGCGGAAGCCGGATGAAGTGGGTGTTTCCCGCTCATTCGATGGGCCGCCGCTTCGGAATTGCGCTAAGCTGGTTTATTGTTACGACGCTCATTTCACTTGTGGCGGTGCCGATGATTTTCGGATTGTTAAACGACATTACGTACAATCTGGTGTTGGAGCAATTCCGCGGCGTAAGTGTGCTGCATCTGGCTCCGATTGCGCTCGTAGCGGTCTATGTTCTTTTTTATAATGGACAAACATCGGTTAATAAGCTGCGCACGCTGCTTTCGCAGCCGATTACATTGACATGGATTTTGTTTGCGGCGGTTATTGGAGCGATCGGTTATTATTACTTGTCGCGTACAGGCAATACCGGCCAAGTATCGTCTATCGAACTGGTGATCCGTAACTTCTTGGAAACAACTTTCGGCGTAAGACCCCGCTTTAAAGAGTTTTTGCTGGGGCATCCGCTGCTGCTGCTCGGCTTGTTCTTATCGCTTCGTTACCGTGCAGCGTGGCTGCTCGTTATTGCTGGTTCGATTGGTCAGCTGACCATGGTGGATACATTCGCGCACTTACACACGCCGCTTTATATTTCGATCATTCGCATTATGCTTGGTCTCGGAACAGGCATCATCATCGGATGTTTACTGATTGCAGCGTGGCAGATTGTGGAAGGAGCATTACGTAAATGGGCACCGGCAATCATTCGCAAATTCGTCGGATAGTCATCTCCGGCTATTATGGCTTCAGCAATAGCGGCGATGAAGCGGTGCTTCGCTCGATCCTGCTTGCCCTTGAAGCAGAGGGCAGCACGCAGGGCGTACAGATTCAACCGGTCGTGCTGTCGGCTGATCCGGCTTGGACTAGCCAAATGTACGGCGTAGAGTCTGTTCGCCGCATGCATCCGGGCGACTTATGGCATGCGCTGCGCGGCAGCGACGGGCTCATAAGCGGCGGAGGCAGCTTGCTGCAGGATGCGACAAGCGCGAAGACGATCCCGTATTATACGGGAGTCATGAAGTTTGCCCAGCTGCTGGGCAAACCGACATTCGCATATTCGCAGGGCATCGGGCCCGTAAACCGCCGCTGGATGGATCCGATGATCAGCAGCGTGATGAAGCGCAGCGCGTACGTGTCGGTGCGCGACATTGAATCCGCTGCTTTGCTTGAGCGGATTGGTGTCCCACCGGAGCGGATCGACGTTGTGCCCGATCCGGTTATGGGCCTGCCGCTGCCTGCTAATGCAGCAGCGGCGGGCTTGTCCGCGCGCCGCGCGGAGGAGCCGCCGCTCGTCGGCGTCTCGCTGCGCCCCTGGCGCAGTGACGGCGCCGACCTCGCCCGCGCCGCAGAAGCGCTAATCGCGCTGTCGAAGCGCAAGCCTGTGCGGCTGCGCTTCCTGCCGTTCCATACCCCCTCCGACACAGAATCGTCGGAGCTGGTGATGGAACGGCTGCGCGGCCGGCTCGGCGAGGGCAGCACCGCCGAGCTGGCCGCGCCCGGCGACGACCCCCAGCAAATGCTGCTGGAGGTCAGCCGGTGCGACGCTTTGTTCGGCATGCGCCTCCATGCGCTCATCTATGCCGCCAACCAAATGGTGCCGATGCTTGGCTTGTCCTACGATCCGAAAATCGATCAGTTTCTGCATCGATTGGGCATTACGGCTATCGGCACCACGGAGCAGCTCGACGCGGAAGCATTCGCCGATGCGGCGTGCGCGCTGCTCGGTAATCGGGCTGGCTGGCAGGCTGAGCATAAACAAGCCATCGACCTTTTAAAACAACAATCGCAAAAACCGGCGCAACAAATTGTTCAGTTATTGCGTCATACCATATCGAGGTGATTTTCCTCATGTCGAAGACATTAACAACCGTGCCTATTTACGGCATACCGTTCTCGAAGATGAATATGGACGAGACGGTCAGCTACTTAACTAAAGCAATTGAGGAAAGACGTCAGACGCATGTCATTACGGCTAATCCAATCATGATTATGTCCGCGGTCGATGATCCGGGCTACAGAAAAATGATCAAGCGCGCCGACCTGATCGTGCCGGACGGAGCAGGAGTCGTATGGGCAGCGAAATACGTAGGAAACCCGGTGGCGGAACGGGTGACGGGCTTTGATCTGATGCATCGTCTCCTTCAGCAAGGTGAAGCACGCAGGTGGAAGGCTTATTTGCTTGGAACATCGCAAGAAGTCATTGAAGCGGCGGCGGAGAAGCTGCAGCTTCAGTATCCTCAGGTGCGGATCGTCGGCTACCGCAACGGATATTTTGGACCGGATCAGGACGAGGAAGTGGTCGAAGAGATCCGGAAGGCAGCGCCCGATTTATTGTTCGTGGCGCGCGGCGCGGATACGCAGGAGCCGTGGATCGTCAAGTTCAAGCAGAAGCTCGGTGTGCCGCTGATTATGGGTGTCGGCGGCAGCTTTGACGTCGTATCGGGTAAATTAAAGCGGGCTCCTATGATTTTCCAGAAACTGCGGATTGAATGGTTATATCGCTTGCTGCAGGAGCCAAAACGGTATAAAAGAATGCTTGTTTTGCCGAAATTCGTCGTGAAAGTGCTTCGCGACAAAGAAAACGTAACAAAACCTTGGCCTACACCGTAAAAATCGCGCTAAAACCGTGAAAATCGGTTGAAAACGGGATTGGAGTTTCTTTTTCAATCGGAGTATAATTCACTTCGGTAGAAAGAAAAGGGGAGTTGCACACATGCCGGTTGGCTTGCTGTATACGATTGGATTTATTATAGCTCTTGTACTAGCGCTCGCGATGACGCCACTAGTGAAGAAGTTTGCTTTCAAGGTAGGCGCAATAGACAAACCAAACCACCGCAAAGTACATACGCGCATTATGCCGCGTCTTGGCGGTCTAGCTATTTATATTGCTTTCGTGGGAGCTTACTTCTTGCTCTCGCCGTTCATTCCTGACGGTCTGCTCCGTGCGCAGGATTCGAACATGATTAACGCGCTGCTCGTCGGCGGAACGATCATCATCATCCTTGGCGCGTTCGATGACCGCTTTGAGCTGTCGGCCAAGGTGAAGCTGCTGGGCCAGATTGCAGCCGCATGCGTTGTCGTGTTCGTCTTTGACGTGAAGATCGATCTATTGACGATCGGCGAAACGATGCAGCCGATTGCCGACTGGATCAGCATTCCGATTACGATTCTATGGATCGTCGGCGTAACGAACGCCATAAACTTGATCGACGGTTTGGACGGGCTTGCCGCGGGTGTATCCGGTATCGCGATTGCAACGATCGTTGTGATGGCCTCGCTGATGGGCTTCCAGCCTGTCATCCTTCTAAGCACGCTGCTCCTCGGCGGAATTGCCGGGTTTCTCGTATTCAATTTCCATCCTGCAAAAATATTTATGGGTGACTCTGGCTCGTTGTTCCTGGGCTTCAGTCTCGCGACGCTGTCGATGCTTGGCTTCAAGCAAGTAACGATCGTTTCCTTCGTAACGCCGCTGCTCATTATCGGCGTTCCGCTATCGGATACGTTCTTCGCCATCGTTCGCCGCTGGGTCAACAAACGTCCGATCTTCGCTCCGGACAAAGGCCACTTGCATCACCGTTTGCGCGACCTGGGCTTCAGCCACCGCCGCACGGTCCTCATCATTTGGGGAGTTGCAGCCGTATTCGGCGCACTGGCAATCGTACAATCCGCTGTCGTGCAGTCGAGCGCAGCCAACTGGATTACGTTTGCGGTTATTTGCATGCTCATGTTCTTCCTGCAGATTGGCGCAGAGGTCATCGGCATCGTCGACAAAACGCGTAGACCGCTCATTAACTTCTTAAACCGCATGCGACTTCGCCTGAAGGTAAACGCCGAATCGCGAACGAAATAAACAAGAGCTCCGATTCCCTTACGGTGGGAATCGGAGCTTTTTTTTACTTTGCTCCACTCTCCCCTCAGCTCAGGAAACCGATCGAAGAACGGTTGTTCTAAATCACTCGATAATAACGGTATAAATCGGCCCTATATCCTCGAATCGATAGCTGATTTGCGTCATAGAGGTGTAAATGGGCGTTATAACGAGGAACTGCCCGTTCTACT
>JBNJJW010000027.1:0-83275 GCA_051750645.1 Bacillota bacterium
TGATATAAATGCTTGTATTCAGCTTTAACCGCGAGATATAGTAAGCCTCTTTATCATGAATGGCTTGTAAGTTCCAATTGGATTTTCACCCCTGCCGTATTACTACTCCCACCTGAACCCTGATATTAACTCGTTTAGCGATTTGTTCTAGCGCTGCTATGCAGGATTCTTCTTGTTCCACAATCGGGCCATATTGTTTAGTAAGAAAAATGAAGTTTGTGACTGAAACGTACTTAAACGCAGCAGTTTAGTTAAAGAAAGCCTATCTAATCATTCATTTTTAGGTGATTTGCTAATCCTTAAGATGAATTTTTTAAAATTATATAAAAAAATCTACATATTGCTTTTTTTATGTAAAAAAATATATAATTGAATGAAATATAAAAAATGAGGTAGTCAGACATGGAAGAAATTAAGAAAGTATTAGAGAGTTTTATCCCTATAGCAAAATCTACTGCAAAAATGTTTGGACCAAACTGTGAAGTCGTTATTCATGATTTGACGAACCCTCAAGCATCTGTAATGTTTACAGTAAATAACCATGTTACAGGAAGAGAAATCGGTCAATCATTTGATCACCTAGTGAAGACTGTATTACAATCAGAAGATTTTAAAGAAGATTATCTTGCAGGTTATACATTTGTAACAGAAGATAAGCGTACTATTCGTTCTTCGACTTCATTAATACGTGATTCCAAGCAAAAAGTGATTGGTGCTTTCTGCATAAATTTTGATGTTGAAGCACTGAATCAAATGCAACAATTTATGAATACTTTTCTTTCTACACAAGTTGAAGTTCAAGAGAATGAAATAAAATCAGATGATGATATTGAAAATGTTGAAGGAATAGTGGATCAATTGATTCAACAAATCATTCAAAACAGTGTTCATCCAGTCATGAAACGCCATGAAAAGATTGAATTAATAAGATTTATGGACGAAAAAGGCATTTTTTTAATGAAAGGATCTGTTGAGAAGGTCGCATCTTTGTTAGGCATTTCCAAAGTAACAGTTTATAGTTATTTGGATGAAATCAAAAATAAATCAAGATGAATTACATTTTGGATTCAAAATTGAAATTGATGCCATTGCATATATTTAGTTATATTTTTTTACCCGTTTTGTATAAAAAAGTCTAATTTATATAAAAAATTATTCGAAAGGATTGATAAATGATGAAACAATTTATTTGTAACAGTTGTGGCAAAAAGCATGACATTACACCAACTCTATGGAAATGTGAATGTGGCGGAGTATTAAACATAGTAAAAGATACCCCAAAAGTTGATATTGCAGCTTGGAATAACTATCCAAACTCATTATGGCGTTATTTTGAAACCATGCCATTCGCAAAAGATTCTAAGACATGGGAATACGTGACAATGGGTGAAGGTCAATCACCTTTAATCGTTCTAGATCCTATGGAGCCAAATACATATGTAAAAGTTGATTATATGATGCCTACATTATCCTTTAAAGATCGAGGAGCCGTTGTTTTGATGACAAAGGCAAAAGAATTAGGGGTATCAAAAGTAATTGCTGATAGTAGTGGTAATGCAGGAACGGCGATTGCAGCTTATGCAGCACGTTGTAATATTGCCTGTGATATATATCTAAGTGATGAAACTTCACCGAAAAAGATCGCTCAAATAAAAGCCCATGGAGCAACGATTAAAGAGATTCGTGGTACACGAGAGGACATTGCAGCTGCGGCACAAAAAGCAGTAGACGAAGAAAAAGTTTTTTACGCAAGTCATGTGTATAATCCTTATTTTTATGAAGGAACGAAAACATATGCCTATGAAATTTATGAACAATTAAATGGTGCACCTGATACTTTATTTATTCCGGTTGGAAACGGTACGCTTCTCCTAGGTGCGTACTATGGCTTTAAAGAGTTATTTGAAAATGGATTAATTGATAAAATACCGAAAATCGTTGCCATTCAAGCGGAGAACTGTGCGCCTCTTGTGAAAGCTTACCAAACCGGGGAGGAATCAGCACAACCTGTTACGAATAGAGGCACTTTAGCGGAAGGGATAGCTATTGCTGCACCAGCGCGTTCCAAACAAATTTTAGAAGCTGTACGTAATACCAATGGTACGTTTATTGATATTGAAGAAGATGAGATTCTGAGTGCACGAGCTAAACTTAGTGAGAAAGGATTTTATGTGGAAGTGACATCAGCAGTAAACTATGCTGGCTACATCAAGTATAAAAAGGCACCAGAAGAAAAAATAATCATACCTCTTTGTGGTGCAGGTATTAAATCAAAATAAACCCAGAAGGCCAGCTAGGTGAAAAAAGATGTAGGAGAGATAACATGAGAAACAAGTCAACGATAAAAATTATTGCAAAAGCTTGTTTTAATCAATCTTTTTTCAAAACAAACTTTTTCTTTTTGTTCATTTATCAAGGTTATTAGTATCAATTTGATCAAACTTCATTTTAAAGCAACAATGAAATGGGCTTTTTTGTTACAAGAAAGTACAAAATTTCGTTTTGAGGAGATTATAAAACATTAACTTGATGGCGATGTGACACTTCCCCTAAACACAAAAAAAGGTCCCGAGGGTCTTTCCCACGAAACCTTTTTTTACCGATGCTTTGCTTAGCGTACGAAATCGGAGATTTGTTGGCAGGTTAGAATCTTCTTGCTCCTGCGCCAAGTGATTGTTCTGCAATCTGAATCAATGTACGTGTAATGTTACCACCAATAATCCCTGCATCACGAGTAGTCATATTCCCATTGTAACCATCTGGAGACCATTGAATTCCAAACTGTTGTGCTACCTCATATTTCATTTGGTCAAGTGCTGCTTGTGCCTGTGGAACGACTAAACTATTTCTACTCATGTATGTTCACTCCTTAGCTGGATGTGAAGTTATTTTGTGGATTGATTTGCTTTTTATACATCAATTTTTGGAGAAATTTTGAACTTTTTTGTTATCCTAAACTGATAAATCTCCTTGCATGTCTGGATAAGCGGTTTAAAGCAGACAGAAATTAACATTCGCTTAATAAAACTCCGTTTCCTTTCCATCTAGCTTAAAAATTGCCGATAAGCATCGATTTGAGCGGCACCATCGAATCTTCAGGAACATAATAATTAAATTTATCGTCGCTAATTTGTCCAAGTAATTGACGGCGAATCGGATCGGCGTCCTTCAAGAGTCTCTCGTCTGCTTGATGGTAGTCGATAGGACGCATCCAAATCGGACTGTAGCCGAGAAACAACTGTCTTCTTGTGAACTCGGATTGATTGGCTGAGCCGGCATGCCACAGATTCTGCGCAAAAATAAACACATCCCCCGGCTTTCCGCACACCTGAATCTCTCCATCCAATTGTTGTCGTACATCCTTATGGTTAGGATTGTATGGCTTCTTATGACTACCCGGAATTACCTTTGTATTACCGCGGTTCGGCTGCGACATATCGCTCAAAATATAACAAACTTTAATATAATAGGTAGCCGTTAAGCCTGCAATTACCGGAAACTGCGGATGAGGTCCGTCTTGATGCCAATCGATGAAGCTGTGGGAAGCTGTCTTTACATCGTTTGGATTGGGCTTTCTCACCGTTAGATGGGAGATATGCAGCTGAATATTATGCCCGAGCAAATTAACAATTAAGGGAAGAACCGTTGCATTATCAATCAATGAAGCAATCTCACGGTGCCGAGAAACGCTATTATAAATATTATGAGCAAGCGTTTCTTGCTCCTCAGCGATAACCTCATCGATAGCTGTATTCAAGCGGGCTACCTTTTCCTGTGATAATACTTCCGGCAAAACCAAATATCCTTGCTCATTAAACCGGTTCTTCAATTCCGGAATATTTAGCGGAGCTGTTTCCATTAGCTTCTCCTCCTTCTTATAAGCTGGCCTATCTATCCGCGGCATCTATTTGCTATGTGTTTTCTCTTGAAACAAAAATGTATATTCGCGCAACTGTTCTCTCCGGTACGCTTCCGATATGCCATACTCCATGATATCCTGCTTTCTCACTTTTTTATATGGCACCTTGGTTTCTACAGCCCTAATAAACGGAAACGGATATAATTCAATTGTCGATTGATCCTTCCAATCGGCAATTAATACCTTCTGATCAGGTTGATCGAACCAATATGGAAATCCGCTGGCGAACCATTCATATTGCTGTCTGGCTGTTCCCGGCTGCTCCATGCATACGAACAGAGACAGCTCATCGCAAAGAATAAGTGCTTTGACATGCATTTGAAGCATCTCCACATCAACCCTCAGACGCTCTATGATAGCGCTTTGTCTGGCAAATTCACGGTTTACGAAACGAATAGCGTCATCATTTCTAAATTTCTCGGCAAGCGTTGTGTATAAAATGCTTCCTAACAATGCCGCATACTCACTCGTTTTCTGAACGGTGTCCAGCCCTTTGGAGTAGAAGAAAAATCGAATGTTGCCCGGAAAATCGCGAAATGAGAACGGGCAATTTGCAGCATCGTTCCACAGCGGCATCCGATCAAGATCGATCCAGCTGCTATCGTGCTGGTAGGCTGCGTATATTAAATCTTCCATGCGCGAGCTGCCGGGAAACAGATCATCCTTCCATGCCGAAACAAGATCGCCGGATACCCTAGCATGATCATGCTGTGCAATTAATATAAATGAATCTTCTTTCTCGTATACAATCATCGCTAGCAACCTCCCAATAAGTAAAGCAGGAGCCTTCACATTGGTCTTGTTCAGACCTCATGGGACAGCCCCTGCTCCGTTTCCTTAAACCGTTGTTTCTTGTTCTTGCTTGGATTGCTGTATTTCTTGATGGCGTGAAATAACGATGTCCATTAAACATCTATATATTGCAGTGGCATACTCCGAATTCAAACCGTGAGAATGAGAAAGCTTAGTTATTTTATCGAATTGTTGGGATTCCCTACTATTATCTTGCGCATTTAATTGATGAATCGCTTTAAATTGGCCAACTTCTTCCGTTAATTGAAACCGTTTAGCAAGCAGAATAATGATTTCACTATCAATTTGGTCAATGCCTTGTCTTAACTCATCCAGTCTAGAAGCCTCCATGCGCCTCTCCTTTTAACGTTATTTTCGTATAATTGTACCATCTCCTTTAATGATTGCGCTATAACGAATATGCCCAATATCGCTCTTGTCTTTAAAACGTAAAAAAGCTGCCCCATAGGAGCAGCTAGCTGGTAACAAGGCGGCGACCGCCTATAAGAACAATAATGATGGCGGCAACCGACAGGATTGCACAAAAGGAGTACATAGCCGAATATGACAATTGGTCGGCAACGGGTCCCATCGCCATACTTCCTAATGCGATGCCAAGATCTGAAGTTGCAATGAACAATCCGATGAGCATATTGCGGGAAGCCTTCGGCAGCACAAACGATAAGTATGTCATTAAAGTTGGATACATCATAGCGATTGCAATACCTATCAGAACAGCGGCCGCGTACATGAGTACAATTCCATAATCAACGGACATGGCAAGCAGCTGTGCACCTATTGCAGCGCTAAGCAGCAAACCGACTACTAAACGGCCATGCCATTTTCCGTCGGACGGTATTTTCTGCCGCAACAAAAACCTCGACAGCACGACTACACCCGCTTGTATCATTAAATACAGACCGGCATTTCCGACTCCGCTTTCCTTGGTATACAACACGATGAAGGTCGACACCGTTCCCAAGCTAATTGAGATAATCATCATCGCTGTTCCGCATACAAACATGGCGCGATTCATCCACAATTGACGAAACTGTGCAAGCATCGATCCGTCAGCTGTCTCTTCGCTCTTCCTTTTTGAGGCTGACGGCAGCGGCGAATGATACCCAATCATTCCGGTCACAAGCGCAATGATAACCATCGCAGCCGTAAAAGCGTTCATTCCGCCCCAATCCCAAATAGACAAAGCAACGAGCGGGCCGATGACGGTAGGCAGCATGCTCGCCAATGAATAAAGTGATACGCCTTGCGACCGTTCCTTATCGGGCAGCGTATCGACGATGCCCATTTGCGTTGCTAAGGAGAAAAAGGCAGTAGAGACACCTTGAAGCGCACGAATAATAAAATACCATTCAAGTCCTGAAATCGTATATAAAATTAAAGCAGCGCCATTCACGATTAAAATCGCCCGCAATACGGGCAACGGACCGAAGCGCTGCACAACGTGACCGGCACCCGGCCGAAAGAACATACTGGTCATCATGTAGGCACCCATCATAATCCCTATCTCTGCATTCGTTGCTCCTTGTGCTTCACCGCGAAGCGGTACAATAACGTTTAATATCGAATTTGCACTAAAAAATAAAAACGTCAGCGCATAAAGCCGGATTAAAGGCGCTGACATCGAAACGCTTTTACTCGTCAAAACATAATACTCCTTCCTTTGTTACGAATTAAAGCAATACGTCTATCATATTATATCTTTCTTTCAGAAAAAGAAAATGTCATGCATCAAGGAACAGTAGCATTCCTTTCGCATGACATTTATCATTCGCCGTGCATTTATACGGTTTGCAGCTTTCCCGCCTTTATCTTCAGCTCACGCCGAACGACCGGTGCAACTTTCGTTGCTAGCAGCTCGATTGAGGCTGCGACCTTGGAGAAAGGTACACCGCCAATATCAAGTTGAGCCATGAAACGGTTATGGCCAAACAGCTCATGCTGAGCGAGTATTTTCTCGACGATCTGCTCCGGGCTGCCGACGGCGAGCGCGTTAACGGGATTCGACAGCTGCTCGAATTGGTTACGCGACAATTGCTCCCCGCGCGAATGGCCTCCCATAAACTGCGAAACGTACTAATAATAATTAAGAAAGCCCATCCATATGAGCGAATCTTCAAGTAATATTTCACCCGTTAATGTTGAATACTTTAATGAAGTAGATAATGGTTTTTCTACTCCTTTTATAGGGTCTATTGCCGATCCAATAAAATTATCGGACGTAAAGTAGGTAAACAGCACTCTACAACTTACTCTTGGACATCATGGGACAATTAATTAACAAGGAGTGAAATTACTATGAAGAAGATTATTATTAGTTTATTGTCAATCTCAGTTGTAACTATTACAATTGGATTTTTATTAACAACTTCTTCCAAAAGTATTGCGAATGCTGAAACATTAATACCTGCAGTTACTCAACACGATAGTAAGAGATTAAATGATTTAAATATAAAACTTGAAAAGCCCATGGCAAAGGTAATTTATAGTAAAGAGAAAGCTATTGAGATTGCCATTGCTAATGCGAATGGTTATGCAAGCGAATCCAAATCGATAGAAGCTGAATTACAGCTGATAACACTTCCATCCTTCACTTCATTTTCTGAGAAAGCTAAAGAGAAAAACCTAAAACTCAAAAGTGAAGGGTATCTAAACGCTACCCCTGTCTATATCGTTTCATTTAAAGGCGTACATGGTAAAGGACATGCTGCTCATGGAGGCGAAACTCCTACATTTACAGAATTGAATGTAGTTGTTGACGCTAATACAGGCGAAGTATTGTTATCCTTCAATTATCGATAACAAGAAAACCGCGGTATAAGATGGAGAGCGACCTCCTAAATGTAAGAAGAAAATAAATCCTGATCTCCACATACTCAAGCAGAGCAGCTGTAGTGATTACCGATCATTGCCTAAAACGACTACACTTTCGCGTATAAAAAAGGCTGGAACATGACTTTCATGCTCCAGCCTGCCTTTCCTTATAACAGATACGGAAAACCTACTCCGAGATAATAACAACACCCCAAGGAGCAAGCTCAAGCTGCTCGCCGCTATCAACGGAACAGCCTGCTAACAACTCCCGGCCTGCTGCATGCGGATAAACAAATGATACGGCTTCACCGGAATAATTAAAATAATAACGGATTTGCTTTCCATCTGCATTCGTGCCGGACTTGACGATAATCGGGAAAGCTAGCTCCTGATTAATGCCCCACAAGCCTGCTTCTTGTACGGTATCCTTCAGTACGCGGCTCACAATAGCTCCGTCCGGCATACAGCCGATATAAGTGGCTGTGCCTTGGCCGAAACGGTTTTTGGTGATCGCCGCGTAATTGCCCCACTCTGCATGATCATAGTACGCAAGCACATCGGCCGTCGTCGGAGTGATCAGCTCCATCCAAGTACCAACCTCGCTGATTTCTTCGCCTGACTCAATGAGGCTCCCCTTCAAACGCACTTTATTCGGCGAGACGAACATGCTGTAATTGATGCCGCAGGCTTCGTTAATGCCGCCGGGCTGCTGTGTCGTCCGAACCTTGATCTGTTCGTTGGCAAAGCCGCTCTTGAAGCTGTAAACGACATGTCCGCCACCCCGGACAAATTCATTTAATCTCTCCAAATGCTCATCCGCAACCGCATATAACGCCGGTACTATGATCAGCTTGTAGTCCTTTAATTTCGTGCTTGAAGGCTGTATAAAATCACATTCGATATTTAGCTTGTATAACTCATCATAGAAAGAGCGTACGACGTCGTTGTAGGTTTTGCCGTCCGGCAGTTTAAACCACTCCATTGCCGTCAGCGCCTCGTTGCTAACCATTACTGCAACCTGGTTGTGCTTACGCAAATTAACGAGCTGCTCGCTTAATCGTTCGAAATCCGCTCCGATCGTTTTTGCTTCATTGTACACCGGATTCGGCAGGAAATCGTGGCTCAGCAAGCCCTTCCAATACGTTTCGGCCGAGTTATGGATGGAATGCCAGTGCCAATAAGCGACCATATTCGCTCCGGAAGCGAGATGACTAAATGCTTGCTGCCGCAATTGTCCCGGATACGGTGTCCAGTTCGGAAAGGCTTGCGCCTGCGTCTCCAGGACCAAATAATTGCTTCCTTTCAAGGAGCGGGTCATATCGCCGCCGAACGAGATTTCAATGCCGGTCAGGTCATCCTGCGAAGGATGATAAATATCTACGCCCGCGATATCGAACGGCTCCGATGCGGCAAAATGATCGACCGACGGCTGAACGCCATACGAGTAGCCGCGCCATTCGAAATCGAAGTTTTGCGTGACGAATTGTCCCGGCTGCTTGTAATCGTTCACAATCGATACTTGCCAAGCCAGAAAATCGGTAACAAGCTTCCGCTGAAACTTGGCAAATTCGGCTCCCAGACTTCCGTTAATCGTACCGATCATGGAAGGGAAATCCTCCCATCTGTTAATCCTGTTGCTCCAGTAGTCCAGACCGAACAGCTCATTGATCCGATCTAACGTTTCATAAGTCTCACGCATATATTTCACGAACATCAACTGAACATTAGGTCCAGCCGTGTCATAATGCTTCGTCTCGTTGTCCGTTTGATAGCCGATAACGGCCGGATGTCCGCTTACGCGTCCGATAAGCTTGCGAATAATACGCTCCGAGTAAAATAGATAGGCAGGATTCGTTATATCCATGATCTGACGAGCCCCGTACTTCCCGGGTCCGCGAGGAGTAATCGCGAGCACGTCCGGGTGTTCCTTCACCATCCAGGTAGGCACCGCATAAGTAGGCGTTCCAACAATGACATGGAGGCCGGCTTTATGCATCGCATCCAGCACTTTGTCGACGGAGCTAAAATCAAATACGCCGTTTTGAGGCTCATGCGTGCTCCATGTAGACTCAGCAATACGAACAACGTTAATTCCAGCTTCCTTCATCATGCGGATATCTTCGTCAAGCCGCTCATAAGGCATATATTCATCGTAATAGGCAACGCCGTACAATAATTTTTTCATATAAGAGCTCCTTCACTTTTAACCTTTAATCGCACCCTCGGCAATACCGTGCATAATGAACCTTTGGAAGAACGAATAAATAATAATGACAGGAATCGCCGTCAGGACGAGTGCCGCTAAAATAAGCGACCATTCTTTGTTGTACTCGCCGAACAACGTATTCGTGGATAAAATCAACGTGTAGTTGTCCGTATCCGTTAGCATAAGCAGCGGCAGCAGGAAGTCATTCCAAATCCATAGGAAATCGAGTATGGCAATCGTTACGGTAATCGGTACCAGCAGCGGAAATATAATTTTGAAAAAGGTTTGGTATTCGTTACAGCCGTCAATTTGCGCCGCTTCCTCCAGCTCTCTAGGAATCGACTTCACGAAGCCGTGGTAAAGGAAGATCGCCATATTAACGCCAAGTCCGATATATATGATCGCCAGCCCATACGTGCTGCCTTGTACAGATAGGGTTTTGGCCATTCTAGTCAACGGGATCATGATCGAATGAAACGGAACGAGCATCGATGCGATAAACAGGAAGAAGATAAGATTGCTCAGCCTTCCGCTCGTACGGGAAAGCTTATAACCGGCCAACGCGGCGCAAAATACAATTCCGCCGATGCCGAGCACCGATATAATAACCGAATTGAACGTGCTGTTCAGCAAATTGATTTGTTGAAAGGCATCGACATAGTTGCCAAAATGGATCTTGGTTGGTAAAGCAACGAATGAGCTGAACATTTCGCCTTGCGACTTAAAGGAATTAATGACAGCCAAGTAAATCGGAAAGAAGGAAAGGGCTGCCATGATCGACAACAAAACGGTAATAAGCAGGGAGGTTGATTTTTTCTGACTCATGCTTCCACCTCTCTTTTTTTCATAACTTGAATTTGTATGAATGTGAAAATAAGGATAATAACGAATAGGATAACCGATTTCGCGCTTGCATAGCCATACCGGAAGTTATTCGAGAACGCTTCCTCAAAGATGTTCATCGTTATGACCTGCGTGCTCCGTCCCGGGCCGCCCCCGGTTAAGCCATACACAACCTCAAACACTTTAAAAGCACCGTTCAGCGTAAGGAAGAAGCAAATCGTAATGGCATGGGTAATCATCGGAAGCGTTACGCTGCGGAACGTTTGGAAAGGAGTCGCTCCGTCAATAAGCGCAGCTTCCTTTAAGCTTTGAGGAACGCCCTGCAGACTGGCCAAATAAATGATCATCATATATCCGACACCATTCCAGAGCGAGACGATAAGAATGGAGAAGAAGCTCACCTTCGGATCTCCGATCCATGCTTGGTCCAAAAACGTAATCGCTGTCTTCTCGGCGAGCTGAGGCAGCACCTGAGCGAATACGAACGTCCACATGAACGCGCTGATGATCGTGCTTATCATATTCGGCATAAAGAAGATGGTCCGGAAGAAGTCTTTGCTTTTGGCACGCGACTCAATAAATACGGCCAGCAGCAAAGCAAACACATTTTGAAGAACAATCATGAACAGCACATACTTCAACGTGAAAAATAATGAACCGATAAAGTCCGGATCCTCTGTAATGGCTTCGATAAAGTTGCCGAGGCCAATGAATTCATAATCTGTGTTTAGGCCATTCCAGTCCGTTAAGCTGTAAAACATACCGCCTATCGTTGGTATAAGCAGGAAGATGGCATATAAAATAAATGCGGGCGCGACGAACGTGAAAAGCGAGATGTATTTTTTGTAGCTCCTGATCGGCACAGTATTCGCCCCTCTCCTTTATTTTTGTTTAAAAAAAGAGGGATGAAGGAAAGAAGGAACTCCGTCTTCCCCTCATCCCGATGCTCTTACTTGTTTACTTTGTTGAAAGACTTCCAAGCTTTGTCAAGTGCTTTCAGAACATCATCTTGCGAAATTTGTCCCGCATAGTAAGCTTGAAGGCCTTTGCCGACCTCATCCTTGACGGATTGCGGAATTGCAGGATCTTGATAAGATTTTCCATCCTTCACATATTCGGTAGCATCATTTACCCAAGGATAGCTCTCGTACGTATGCACAGTTGCGATTGGATTGAACTTAAGCGCTTGGAAGAATTCATTAGAAGCGGTATCGTCCAAAACATAGTTGATGAAATCAAGCGCTACTTCTTTGTTCTTGCTGCTCTTCGATACGGCTAAAGAAGTCGAAGCACTCAAATTAATTAAGGTTGCTTCAGGATTATCATTGATCGGCAGCGGAGCCACTCCGAAATCAAGGTCAGGATTCGATTTCAAAATCGTTTCTGCATACCATGGTCCTTGCAGCCACATCGCGCCTTTGCCTGCTGCGAATGCCGCAGCGCCGTCATCGCCGCCAACCTCTGTTGCTTTCTCTGTACCATTTGCGTTGATCAGGTCGAAAATGTCGAACATCGATTTCATTTCGGTAAACGAGCCTTCATCTTTATTCATACGGTCAATGAAATCTGCATTCTCCGTATTGATAAGCGCGCCTGCAGCAAGCGGAAGCACAAGCTGCGGAATCCACGCCTCTTTATAAGAAAGTACAAATGGCGTTACATTGCTCGACTTCAGCTTCTCGATAACCGCTTTCATTTCTGTCAACGTTGTTGGAGGCGTTAGTCCCAGATCTGCAAATATTTTTTTGTTGTACAAGTAGCCCCACGATAATGTTTCCAAAGGAACGGCTACTACTTTGCCGTCGGTTGTCGTAACGGATGGTTTTACGCTATCCAGAAGCTTGCCGACGAATGGCTGGTCGGACAAATCCTCCAGGTAGCCTGCTTTGTAATAGGAAGGAATTTCGTTGATCGCATGAAGAGCGAAAATGTCAGGTGCATCGTTAGATGCCAGACGCGTTTTTAAAATTTGCGCCGCATTATCGGCAGTCGGCATTTCGAGCTGAACCGTAACGTCGATATTTTTATCTGCCTTCTCTTTCGCTACGAAATCCGCAATGTATTTATCGTAATGCTCCTTTAACCGCGGCTGGGCAATAAACATTTTCAGCGTCACGCTTTTCGCTTCGCCGCCGGCCGCCGCGCCTTCTGTATTTCCGGTGTTATTTTCCTTGCCCCCGCAGCCTGCGAGCAGCGTTGTTGCCAAGACGGTAACGAGTAAGCCTTTCACGATCTTTTTCATCTAATTTTGACCTCCCAATAACTTGTTTTTGTTTGCGCTTTCATTGTATCTAAAAAATGAAAGCGTTTAATTGGACAGAATTAGACTCTTTGTTTGGACATTTTTAAACCTCGCCGCTTTTTCTCATTTCACCCGGTGCAATTCCAAAATGTTTCTTAAATACGCGATAAAAATACGTGACATCCTCATAGCCGGCCATTTCGGCTACCGCTTTAATCGGAATGCTTTCATCCGCGAGCCATTCCTTCGCCTTCTCCATCCGCAGAAACAAAATATAATCGGTTACGTTGCGGCCGAATTCCAGTTTGAATACCTTGCTCAAATATTCCTTGCTAACGAAAAAGGCTCTCGCCAATTGCTCCAGCGTAACGGTTTCCGCAAAATGTATCTCGATAAATTGCTTAACTTCCTCCAAATTCAACTTATTTTTAAACTTTCGCTGATGAATGAGCTGTTCTAACGTATCTTCATAATGTTGGGTTAAAAACGAGGTCATATTCGCGCTGGAAGCAAGAGCATCATGGCTATAAGGCGCATTGAGACTCTCGCTGTCGAGAGAGTTGGCAAACATCAGCTCCTTTAAGAGCAGCAGCATCTCCTGTACAACCTGTTCCAGCATGCCCGCTTTCTTGATTCCGTTTCGCTCCAGCTCCCCGGTCATTTGCTGTAGAGTTGCGGCGACGCCTTCCTTATTCAGTTCATTGAAATGGGTCCGCAGCAATTGCTTATAAGAGGACAACAAATAGGAAATATCGAGATCGAGCGACATCGGACTGCGGTCTTGAAGAGCAGCCTCCAGCTCGCTCTTACAATTTTGCAGCGCCGCGTTCAATTCCTTCGGATCAACCGGCTTGAGCAAATAATCGACTGCCCGGTAACGGAGAGCATGCTTCGCGTAATTAAAGTCATCATACCCGCTCACCACGATGACTTTGATTTCAGGATATCGGTCGTTTAGCATTCGAAGCAGCTGCATGCCGTCTGCTCCCGGCATACGCATATCTGTAATAACGACTTCCGGAGCTAATAACTCCGTAAGCCGCAGCGCTTCCAATCCGTCGTCCGCTTCACCTACAATATCCATTTCTAATTTTTCCCATTCGCCGAACGCTCTAATAATGTCCCGTGTCCAGCTTTCATCATCGACAAGCAATACTTTATACATGATTACTACCTCCGGTTTCAAAAGGAATTCGTACCGTTACGATTGTTCCCTTCGCTAACTCACTCTCGACCGATATCCCATAATCCGCTCCAAAATGCATATAAATGCGGGAAGCTACATTTTGCAAACCAATCCGGCTTCCATAGGTCCACACTTGTCCGCTCTGATTGCTAAGCCGGGAGCGCAGCTCAGCAAGCCTGTCCGTGCCGATTCCGACTCCATTGTCTCGTATTCGGATACTAACCGCAGATGGCTCACGGACGACTAACAGATCGAGCTCCCAGTTCCCCGGTTTCGTGTCCAGCCCGTGGAAAAAGGCATTTTCTACAATCGGTTGAAGGGTCAGCTTCGGAATGGAGCATCTCATTACAGACTCGTCTATATCAGTCGTATAGCTAAGTCTGGCTGAAAAACGCTGCTTCTGAATGAGCATGTAATTATTCAAGTGATCAATTTCTGATTTTAAAGACGCCAGCTCGTCCGGATCCCGAATGATGTATCGAAACATTTCGCTAAGCGACCGGATAATCTCATAGCTTTCGGCCGGCTTTTTAGTGAACAGCATACTGCCGATCATCTGCAGCGTGTTTTGCAGAAAATGGGGATTAATTTGCGCTTGAAGCGCTTTGAGCTCTGCCGTCTTTTTTTCCAGACTGATGCTGTATTCCGTTTTAATATGTTCCTTTATCCGGTAAGACATGTTATGAAGCTTCGTTTCGAGCAATCCGATTTCATCAACCCGGTTGCTAAGCGGAACCTCCGTTTCCTTAATTAAACCGAGTCCCTGCATCGATCTTGCTAAGCTGACGATCGGAGTCGCCATACGCCAAGCCAGAAAAGCCGCAATCAATATCGAAACCGCTACGGAAATACCCCCAACGATTATACCGAAACGCATGGTCTCCTGAGCGCTCTTATTGATAAAGCTGTTCGGAATAATGGTCACCAGCTTCAATCCGACCGGGTCAATCGTATTGTAGAATATATACTCCTCCGGCAAACGGATAAAGCCTTGTCCATCATCTGTTTGTTCGATCTGCCGCATAATTTCCTCTGAAGGCGTCTGGCCCTCCCGCTGATATAAGATTTTCCCGTCAGGTCCTGCGATTAGCACGGTATGCTCGTCACCGCGTCCGAGCAGATCCAGTGTCTGATCCAGCATAGACCAACGGATTTCCAAGGAGATCCCGCCCAGCTTCTCCTGATTTTCGAATCGGTTGATGCTACGGATCAGTTGAAATTCATCTTGGTCTCCGCCCTTTGACTGTATATAAAAATCCTTGTTTTGTTCGAACAATTGCTTAAAGGGCGAGGGGATGGCGGATACGGATTCAATATCGTCCTGGAATGCGTTAATTGTGAATAATTTGTTCGGCTCATTCAAGTACAACTCGACGCCGATCACATGATTGCCTGCTGAATAAAATAAATTGGTAAGCGTTTCTATTATATTTTTTTGGGCGGCAAATTGGCTGGAGAGACTGGCCCCCTCCGTATAAGCCATATAATCGTTTAATTGGGGACTTATAAGTACCGTATAAATAAGATTGTTTAACTGTGCAAATTGCTCCCCCAGATATATGCCTGTCCACTTCATATTGGACAAATTCGTGCTGATCACTTCGGCTTCCATCGACTTCCGGTTATTTTCGGCTGCGAGCGCGGTTACAGCGATAATCGGAATAACCGATAATATAATCATTGTCAAAATCAATTTGTTGCGGATACTGCGCCGGAAGGGATCCGATAACTTACGTATGAGCTTCGCAAACATAGATAATCCTCACCTTCTGTCTTTCTTCTCGCCTATAGGTTACCCGAACTCCGTTAGAATCGTATTATAGCAAAAAACTAACGCCCCTTTAAAACGAAGGCGTTAGTCGTTATGCTTTCGTCATCCGTTATGGAGGACGATTGTATTAAAGGATTCGGATTCAAGCTGGAAAGTTTGAACGACAGAACCGTTCGACAACCGCAGCTCCCGCGTTTCTTTAAACGGGTTCGCAAGGACGATCACTTTCGTTCCGTCCGGCTTTTCGAAGGCAATGGCATTGCCCGACCAAGGTCCTTTCAAGCCGATCCGTCTATCATTCGGACCTGTAAAGTAGGCAAAATGCTTCATTACATAAAACTCGGGGTTGCGCTTCGACTCTTTTGAGGCAGGATCGACCGTAATCATAGCGTTTTGCTCCCAGCCCCACGTACTTCTTCCCTTCGGCTCAAGCACCATGTTCCAGTAAATATAGGCGTTAACCCCATTTGAAAAATATTGCTGGTACAGATTGAACACATATCTCGCATAAAACCATGTGTTTTCGCCGTCTCCGCATTCGTTTTCCGTCTGCATGTAACGAAGCTCCGGATAGCTTTGAACGGTTCTTTGAATCGCATGTTTGCCTGCCCATTGATAACCGACGCCTTTTACATACTTGTAAGCTTCAGGATCGCTCAATACGGTATGCGCATAGGCATCAAAATCCGTCGCCTTTTTCTTAATCCACTCATCCCACGCCTCAGGTGCATTGATGGTTCCCAGCCAGATTTCGGTATCCAATCCATGCTGCTCGAAGGCGGGTCCCAAATAATCGCGGATGAATTCGCGCAGCTGCTCGCCCGTCCATACGCAGGAAGGAAATTTCTGATCCGCGACCACTTCGTTCTGGACATGAACCTGATGAATGGTAATGCCTTCTTCGCGGTAGGCTTCCACGAACTTGACGAAGTACAGTGCGTAAGCCTCCAGGATGTCCTTCTCCCAGCGCAAAGTACCGTAGTTATAGGCTTTCGGAAACTTCATCCAAGTAGGCGGACTCCATGGCGAAGCAAACAGCTTCAAGTCCGGATTTAATTTCAGCGCTTCTTTAATATAAGGAATTAAATACTGACGATCACGCTCGATAGAGAAATGCACCATATCCAAATCTCCGTCTGTCTCGTTCAGGCTGTACCACTCAAGCGCGTAATCGCTGGCACCGATCGGAAGCCTGCAGATGCTGAACTTATGCTCTCCCTCCGGATGGAAAAGGGAATACATCAAGCCCGCCCGCTCTTCTTCCGGCAGATGGCTTAAGGCGACGTATCCGAGCTCGTTAAAGCAGCCGCCAAATCCGTCTAATCGTTGATATTTCTCATTCGTCAAGAATAGGTTAGCTTCTCCTTGTGCGGCTGTTTGACATTGTTTATCTGTCCATACGGATGATTCCGTGCTTGAAATCCACTTCGTATTTACTTTTTCCACAACGTTACCCCCATGAGTATTTCAAAATGTCCCAATAACCTGTCTTGTTTACGCTTTCATTGTATCTAAAAAATGAAAGCGTTTAATTGGACAGAATTAGACTTTTTGTTTGGACAATTTTAAACCTGCATGGGTTGGTCTAGATTAGTGAGGATAAGCTGTTTCGAATTCGACTCCGCAAGGCCCTCCGTCCGTATTTGCCTCCAAATCGACTGCCGTGCCGTCAGCTCGAAATAACGGGCGGTAATGGGTGTTGATATGGGTAGCCGAAGCATTCGCGTAATGGCAAATGAAAGCGCGGCGGAACTGATCCTTCGTCTTGTTTCTATAAGAGCCGTGAATCAGGTTGCCGTTAAAAAACAGGACATCGCCTTTGTCCATAATTGCCGGGATGGCTTTCTCATCCTTCGGCGGCTTCACATAATGCGTTGTGAAAGATTCTGAAGAATCGGCTAATTCAGGACAGCTAATGGCATAATCGCTTGTCCTCGGCACAACGAGCAGGCCGCCGTTTTCAGCATTCGCCGCATCGATGGCCGTCCAGGCAGCTATGCAGTTGCCCGGCTCTACCTGCAAATAGAAATTATCCTGATGCAGAGCCTGACCGCGTGAGCCTGGCGGCTTGAAATAAAACATACTTTGTGCGGCCAGCGCTTCTTCTCCGTACAAATCAGACAGCACATCCATGACCGGCTTATGAAGCATATATTTTTTGGCCGTCTCGTTGAACCGGTGCGGGTGCATCACGCGCGGATAACGTTTTAACGGATCCTCTGATTTCCCGTCAAGCAAAGGCTCGAACAAACCTGGTACAACCGTATGGCTGATTGCTTCGAACGTCTCCTCGATCGTACGTATGTCTTCGTCTGTAAATAGGCCTTTTACAATTAGATAGCCTTCCCTTGCGAATTGATTCACCTGTTCTTCCGTCAACACGTTTAAAGTTTTTGTCATGGCACACCGCTCCTTCAATAGTAAGTTACTGCTTCTTGACATAATGATAGAGCTTTGATTATTTTTAAGGAAGAACGATTACTGCTGAAAAGTAACGGGATTATGCTATACATAGTTATTGGGAGGTTATTTGTTTGCTACATATCAGCGGCAATGAAGCAAAGAATGAACAGCCATATGGAACGTTATTCGGCGGTCATTTTGATGAAACGGATACTTACCGGCACCGCAGGCCGAGCGGAATGAGCGACTGGTTAATCTTTTATACGCTTGAGGGTGAAGGTTATTTGCGTACGCCTGCCGGCGAAAAGCGATGCGGAGCTGGTCATCTCGGACTGCTGCGTGCCGGCGTGTCCCACGAGTATGGAACCGTTCAAGGCAAGCGGTGGAACTTCTATTGGGTGCATTTTCAGAAACTGCCTGAAATCGACTATCTGCCGGGCGACGAGGCGATTGTGCATGCCCTGCCGGAAGGCAATTTGCAAAGAAGGGTGCAGCGCGCCTTCCAGAACATTTTGAACGACTCCCGGGAACGCTCGGGCTTCTGGCACACGCTCTGCGAAAATTCACTCCGGGAAGTTATACTGCTGACGGCTCAGCAAATGGAGCAGCATCTTGACCCAAGGATCGAGCTTGCCCTGCAATATTTATCTCGCCACATGAATCAGCCGGTTCGAGTCGACGATGTGGCCAATTCCGTCGGTCTCTCCGTGTCGCGTTTGTCTCATCTATTCAAACAGGAGACCGGCGAAAGCGTGCTGGAGCACCTTAACCGATTGCGCCTCCAGCAGGCTGCATTGCTTATGGAGCATATGGGAAGAACGGCTACCGAAAGCGCGCTGGATGTCGGCTTTAACAACTACAATCATTTTGCCGACCTTTTTCGCAAAGCGTATGGTGTCAGCCCTAGAGCCTATAAGAAGGAAAAAGGCGGTCACGGAAAGCCTGTTTGAGTATGACCCCAGGCTAACGAACGGCTGCGTCTAGCCTATTTAGCATATCCGCAGGTTAGCGAAGCTGATTAGCGAAAGCATTCTCTCCAGCATTCCCTCTCCCCATCACCCTTCGCTTCTTCCATTGCAGTTATTGCATTAGAATCCTTCAATTGGCTGTTATGATAAGCATCCATTGCAGTTATTGCAGCAGAATTGCTTATGTGGCTGTTATATCGAGCAAATCCGATCATTCTATTGCATTTATGCATTAGAGCTCGCTGAACCCGCTCAAATGTGAGCTTTCTATTGCAGTAACTGCAGTGGATTAACATTATCGAAAACGGAGTATCAAAAAAAGAAGCCGCTCACAGGTCGAAGACCTTATGAAACGGCTCTCTTGTTTATGAACCCGATTAAGGGCAATATGCGAATTAAACCTTCTGAACGGCCAAGTCCAGCCATTCCAGCTCTTCCTTCGTCAGCTGAATGAGCGAGCCTGCATCGCATGATTGCAGCTCTTCGGCTGTCTGCGCTCCGATTAAGGCGCATGTAGGAAACGGCTGATTGAGCACGTAGGCAAGGGCAATTTGGATCGCACTCACGTTTTTCTTGGCTGCCAATTGCTTCGCCCGCTCAAACCTCTCCCAGTTGTCGTCGCTGTAGAAAACGCGGACAAGATCAGCGTTGTCGCGAATTTCAGGAGAAAACCGTCCTGTAAAGAAGCCTCTCGCCTGCGAGGACCAGGAAAGCAGCGGGAATTGCCGTTCTTCATGCCAAGCGCAAGTCTCGGCATCGGCAGATACGCAGCCGGACCAGAACGGCTCGTTCGCTTTAGCCAAGCTTAAGTTAGGGCTGCTGAACGTAAACCCGACAAGACCATTCGCAGCCGCGTAATCATTCGCTTCCTGAATGCGCTGCCACGTCCAATTCGATACCCCGATTGCTCTGACTGCTCCGGATTTGACGTGCTCATTCAGTATTTCAATTACCTCTCCCGCAGGCACAGATGGATCATCGCGATGCAGCGCGTACAAATCGACATAATCGGTTTGCAGCCGCTCCAGACTCGCCGTCAAATCGGCTCTGATAGCCTCTTTGTTGACACGGGGTCCATTTTGATCATGATGGGCGCATTTTGTCAAAATAACGATCTGCTCCCGGTTGCCCCGCTCTTGCATATAGCGGCCGATTACTTCCTCGCTTTGACCGCCGCAATAAATGTGCGCCGTATCGATAGAATTGCCTCCGATTGCCAGAAACGCATCCAAATTCGCCGCAGCTTTATCATATGATTGATGGTAAAAGTAATCCGAACCTTTCATTAAACGGGACACTGGCTTAGGCGAGCCTTGAATATGAATATATTCCATTGAAATGACCTCCTCAATTGTCCTTATAAAATGATTCTAGCCTGTTCGCGGGCAGAAAGCAGACAAGCATCAATGACTTTCATATTTTTAACCGCATCCGAAGCATTAAATTGCAGCGGCGTGCCGTCGATGATCGCGCGTGCCAGATGGTCGGCTTGTTCGGAGTAGGCGTTAACGTGCGGCACCTCAATTTCACGGCGCTCCCCTTTGGCGCTTACGAAGAAATTACCGCTGCCAGGCTCGCCTGTGACATATGCGGATGGAACTTCAATGATCCCATCGGTGCCGAGCACCTCCAGCGGATTCCGGAATGCAGCCCACATGCCGCAATCAAACGAAAGCGACACAGAGCCTTCAAACTCAATTAAACCAGAAGCCATCATATCTACATCGTCATGCTCCGGCGAGAACAAAGCTTGTACCGTTACCGCCTCGGGTTCTTTGCCAAGCAATAAGCGAGCGGCATTTATCGGATAACAGCCGACGTCGTAAATGGAGCCTCCGCCCCATTCTTTGCGGTATCTGACGTTTTCCTTATGGCCGGCATTGTTGAAGGTAAAGGCGCTGCGAATGCCGCGAATTTCCCCAATTTCTCCGGCAGCTATCATTTGCTTCATCATTTGGTAGCGGGGGTGATAGCGATACATAAACGCTTCTGCCAACAATACACCGGCTTTAGCGGATGCTTCTGCCATTTCCGCCGCTTCCTTCTCCGTTAATGCCAAAGGCTTCTCGCACAAAATATGCTTGCCTGCTTCAGCAGCGCGAATCGTCCATTCCTTATGCAAATGATTCGGCAGCGGAATGTATACGACGTCGATTGAGTCGTCCTCCAGCAGTGCCTCATAGCTTCCGTATGCGACGGGAATGTTCAGCTCTTCCGCGGTTCTCTTTGATTTGTCCATATCGCGGCTGGCGATCGCCGCAACCTCGCCCAATTGGGATTGAAAGAGACCAGGAATAACCGCTCTCTTCGCGATGCCCGCGCAGCCCAGGATGCCCCATTTCAGCTTTTTACTCGTCATGCCATAATCACCTCATAAATTTTTTTATGACTATATTGCGATTATAAGACGATCAATTTAAAATTAAAATGATATTATTTTGTTATCGATTAAAACAATATTGTCATCGAGGTGACCGACATGCAGCGACAGAGCCTCCTGCTCACCCTTCCGCATAACCCGTTCTTTTGCTTTCCCGAATCGGTCGGGAATTATAGGGATCATCCTGAGCATTCCGTACTAAGAAAAGCGGGAGCACTAAACAATTTCAATATTCATTATGTCGTATCCGGCAAGGGATATGTTGAATGGGACGGTAAAGTGCATTCCCTTGAAGCGGGGGAAGCCGTTCTCTATTTCCCGCTTCAGCGGCAGCACTACTATAGCAGTACAGACGATCCGTGGGACATCCGGTGGTTTCATTTTTATGGAAACGGTCTTCAGGATTATATGATCGAAAGAGGCTTTCACAAAAGCCAGCTATGGACGGTCCGCAATTCCGCAGTCTTCGAACAAGCGCACGAGGAGCTGCTTATAGAAGCCGAGACTTGCCGCATGCTGCATCCGACCCGTTTATCCGCATTGACTTACGCTATACTGGCCGTCTTTGTCGATCAAGCCGTTCCGTTATCCGGTAGTAAAGCAAGCTCGTCTTCCAACCGTATATTGGAGTTGCTGCCCTTGATGCAGCGGGAAGCGGCCCAGCCGTTCATTCTCGAGCATTGGGCGGAACAGGCGGGCGTCAGTCCCTACTATTTTTGCAAATTGTTTCGCGGCGTCATGGAAATGACCCCGATGGACTTCATCACCCGAAGCCGCCTGCAAATGGCTAAGCAATGGCTGCTCGAGCGCAAAGAGGACAATATCGGTCAAATCGCCGCTGATGCCGGCTACCCGAGCGTCAGCTATTTCAACAAACGGTTTATGGAGCATGAGGGAATGACTCCGACGGTGTACAGGCAATTATATCTTGTTTAATGGTAAAGTCAAAAGGCTGGAACATGAGTTCCAGCCTTTCGTCTCAGATCAGATAGGAATGTTACTTCGCCGCGTCACGCTCTGCAAGTACTTTTGTTACTTCATCCGTTACTTCTTGTCCGCCGGATCTTAACCAATCCTCTTTGAATATATCAAAATCTTTTTCCGTGTTCGCTTCACCAGTGATGGCCATAATTAAATAAGTGTCTTGCAGTGACTTCAGATTACCCCAATATTTCGGTTTACTGTTCAACACAGCAGGACCAAGAATGTCAAACATCGATGTTACACCGGCATTAAGCTCTTCTTTTAACGCAATCAACTCAGGCTTTAAAGTATGCTTTGTCATGGAAATGTCAACCGAGTTAAGCGGATTGTAGAAGGCTCCTGCACCCATTTTAAAGACATTAACTGCCTCATCCGTTTTCGCTATAGCTAAATCGCCTTCCATATCATAGCTGACGCCCAGTTGTCCATAATTCGTTAACAAAAATCCTTCAGAAGTTGTTGAAACATACTCCAGCAGTTGCAATATCTTAATCCGTTTCTTTTCATCCTTCTCCAATTGAGCGCCTAACAGTACCGGAGCCTGACGAGCGCCGTAAGCGAATGCTTTCGCATCGCCGTTTGGTCCAGTAACAGGTTTTCCTGCGATTACTGTCAGCCCCTTCTCTGTGGCTGGTTTTGCAATGAATCCTGAATTCTCGTCAAAGTTGCCCCACTTCATATTATCGACCATTCCGACTTTTTGGTCTGCAAATTTTACACTAAGCTCGTTATTATCAGCCGTAATGAATTCAGGGTCGATGAGTCCGGATTTGTACCATTTACTCAAAAGCGTCAATGCGGTGCGCGTTTCTTCTGCAACTCCACCATATACTACTTTACCGGCATGATCCAATTTGAACTGATACGGAGATACTCCGTGAGCCGAGAATACCGATGTGAACAATTGCTCCGTCAGCTTGCCTCTTCCTGACATACCGAATGTATCCTTCTTGCCGTTGCCGTCCGGATCGTTATTGACGAATTTAGTCAGCACATCCTCAAGCTCCGCAAGCGTCTTCGGCGGTTCGGTATAACCGACAGCTTTCAGCCATGCCTCGTTATAGCCTGGTAAAAATCCGTCCAGACCGCCCGGCCATACTTTTGGAATGCCCCAGTTTTTCCCATTGTAAAGACCGACTCCCCATGCTCCCTCATCAACCGAGTTAAGAGCTGCTGTAAAGTCAGGCATATAGGTTGCGATTTCTTCCGGGGATATGCTGGCGATAATGCCTTGATCCGCCCATTGAACCATGTCCGTTTCATTTGCATCTATTGGAAAAATATCAGGAATGTCTCCCGAAGCCAGTAAAACGGTGAATTTTTCCTTCCAAGTGCCGCGTTCCAATTTGACATTATTGATTTTGATATTGAATTTTTCCTCTAATTGCTTCTGTACATAGTTACCGTCTGCTTCTGGAGGATTGAAATTGTTCGCAATCGTAATTTCGATTCGCTCCTCATTTCCTTCCGACGTTGATGTACTCACCGCGTCATTTTCTGCGTTGGCGCTGTTCTTCCCGTTGTTGCCGCTGCAGCCTGCCACGACTAATGACATCGAAAGGACGATGGAAGTCATGACTAACAATGGTTTCTTTTTGTTTTTCACTTCTTTCTCCCCCTTTGTGCCAAATCAATCGATACCCCGCCGTCACTCAGGCTCGTTTCTTACTACCGGAACATCGATCGTCACGCATGTTCCTCCCCCGTCAGGACTGCTGAAACGCAGGCCTGCGGGCAGGCCGAAATACAGCTCCAGCCGTTTTTCGATATTTTTAATCCCGTAGCCGCTGCCTTTGTGCTTGCGCTCTTCCCTGCCTTCGCGATGCAAGCCGACGCCGTCGTCCTTCACTTCCAGCAGCAGCCGTCCATGGACGATTGCTCCCGTGATTCGAATGATTCCTTTGCCATTGGGCTTTTCGGAAATGCCGTGAATAATCGCATTTTCGACGAGCGGCTGAAGCGTTATTTTCGGAATAAGACAGCCCATCGCTTCTTCGTCGACGCCGAACTCGAATTGAATCCGATTCCTGAAGCGCTTCATCTGAATTTCCATGTAAATCGCGCTGAGGCGAACCTCGTCCCTGACCGTAACGAAATCTTCCCCTTTATTGAGGATAAGCTTGTAATAATCGGACAGCGCGTATACGACCTGTTGAATATTTTCGCTCTCACCCTTCTGCGCCATCCAGTTCAGCATGTCCAGCGTATTGTATAGAAAATGGGGGTTGATCTGAGATTGCAGTGCTTTCAGCTCCGCCTCGTTCTTCTCTTGTCCGAGCTTGAACTGCTCGGCCATCAGCTCCTGCACGCTGCCAATCATATAATTATAGGAGGAAATAAGCTGTCCGACCTCATCCTTGCTAGGCGATATGTCGAGCTGCATCATCCGTCCTTGGCGCACCTGGCTCATCTTGTTCATGAGCAGTAAGATTCGACGGGTAATCGATCTCGCCGCCGGGAAAATAAAGATCAGTATAATAAGCGAAATGATTAAATAAATAGACAACATTTGTGTCCGGATACTGTTGATCGCTTCCGTTGCAGCCTTATTCGAAATAACGGTTATCAGATACAGGTTGGTGCTGCCGATTTTCTGTCCGCGTGCTATATGCGGGCCGTTCTCAAGCGTAACCTTCTTGAACACCTTTCCGGTGTCTATAGGCTCCGGCAGATGCATTTCCTCATATTCCTCTTCTCCCGTACTCGCAATCAGTTCTCCTGTCGCCGAGGCGATATACACCAATTGGCTTGGATTGGACTTGGACAAGCTTAACCGGATTTGGTTCAAATCGATATTCAGCGTCACGATCCCGACAGCCTCGCTCAGGTTAGCGGGATTCCACAATAGTCTGCCGAGCGCCAAATACCGATTCGGAACGCTGTCCGGCTCTTCTTTCATCACCCAGGCCGACCTGCCGTTTTTCGCGTAAATGCTTTGTGCCCACGGCATATCCTTGACCGATCCGAGCTTGCGAAACACCGTATTACTTCCGGTCAACACAAATCGGTCATCGATAAAGTAATTAATGCTTTCGAATTCGGAATTAATCTCCATATTTTGCGTGTATGCCACGACATTGTTAAAAACCGCGAGTTGCTCCGACATCTTCATTTCCGCCGGTTTCTTGGACAATATTGTATTCAAGTCCTTATTCATGGTAATCATTGTAGTCGTTTCTTCCAAATGGTAAAACTTCATGGATAACGTCGCAAGCATTTGCTCGAAATTCTTATTTTCGGCATAGCTCTGTCCATCTCCAGCCAGCTTCCGTATTTCTCCGTAAGAGACGAAGAACGTGACAATAAGCGGCACGATGCCGACAATCGCGAATAGAATCACGATTTTTTTGCGCAAAGACATGTCGTTCATATAGTCGATCAGCTTCATGTGCTAGCTCTTCTTCCGGTATTGCAAGGGCGATAGGTCCGTAGATGCCTTGAATACCTTGACGAAGTAGCTTGCGCTGGCAAAGCCGCAAAGCTCGGCTATCGTATGCATCTTAAGATGCTCGCTCTCCACCAGCTTTTTGGCGAGATCGATCCGATAATCGCTGATGTATTGCTTGATAGAAGTGCCCGTTTCCTCTTTGAAAAGCTTACCCAGATGATTCGTCGATAAATTCATATGGCTAGCAATCATGGTCAAATCCAGATCGATGTTGCGATAGTTGGAAGCGATATAGTTCATCACTTCCTGCACAAGCCGCGAATACTTCGAAACCTGCTGCTTCTCTTCCAACCATACCGAGGCAACCGCAAGCGTAATGGACTCGGCCCTCTCGATCACTGTGCATTGTTTTAAGGATTGTACGGCTTCTGCTATTCCATGCTCGTTCTCGAGCGTAGCAATCAGCTTCCGATTGTCGTTAATCAACGTCTGTACTATCGTTTCCAGAAGCGCGATGACCCTCTCCCTTGTCGGATACTGCTTCTCTCTAAACGACGCGAACAGCGCCCTCAGCCAATCAGGCAGCTTCTCAGGGCTTTCCTTGCACAACTTATAGAAGGACGGAAGCGACTCCGAATAAAACTCGTTCGATCGGCCCGTCTCTTCTTGATGCGTCAGGCAGCGGGAATCCGGATTGTAGAACGAACGCTCCAGTGCACTTCGCGCCGTCAAATAACTGCCCCGAATCGCATTCACGCCGCTCGCTTCCGCTCCGATACCAATGACATAATGAACATTGCGGGTCAAGAACACTTCGTTTAAATAAAACAGCTTCTTATATTCGCTGCTGTCGCAGGCCACAATGAAAAAGCAATGCCGGCGGTCAAGCTGTTCACCGATCGCCGCAAAGCCATTGTCGTGCCAAAACATAATAAAGGAATCCAAATCCGTCTTATACGTATCCGACTCCATACGGTTACGCGCTATGAAGCCTAGGTACCGCTTATCCGCCGGAAACCCGGTCTCGCGGCACAGCCTCGCTATTTCATCCCGATCGGCATGCTCGTCTCTTAACAGGCCTGCCAGCTTCTGCTTGACCAGCTCGTTCTTCTGGCGGAAGACATCCGTCTGGGCCTGCTTCTCCTGAAGCGCGCGGACGGATTTGAGAATAGCCTGCTCAACCTCCGGCAGTTTGATCGGCTTCTCGATATATTCCACGGCAGACAGCTTAATGGCGCTCCGCAAATATTCGACGTCCATGTAGCCGCTCATAAATATCAGTATGCTGCCCGGCGACTTCTCGGACAGCTTCTCGGCGAATTCGATGCCGTTAAGCTTCGGCATCCGAATATCGGTCAGCACGATTTCCGGTTTATGGATCGAACAGATTCGCAGCGCTTCGGCTCCGTCGCCGGCAAGCAAAATCTCGTCGATTCCGTAAGTCTCCCAATCGATGCTCTCTTTAAGCCCTTCTCTCGTATAATCATCATCATCCGCAATCAACAATCTCATATGCATCCACCCTCAGAAGTCCAATGTTAATGATAACGCTTGCAATTCAAATTCTATTAATAGAATAACAGAAAAATATTAGCTTATCTATGCAGCAATAATAGGAATCGGCCTTGCAATATCATAAAAAAAAGCCCACCTTTCCGATCGAACGGAAAAATGAGCTTTTTCATTATAGCGTTTTAGATTACTTCGCTGCTTGGCGCTCTTGATATACTTTGTTCGCCTCGTCAAGAATTTCTTGTCCGCCGGCTTTCAGCCATTGCGCTTTGAAGTCTGCGAACAGCTTGTCAACATCGCCTGCGTTCTTAGCAATGATTGCTTTCGTGAAAAACTCATCCTGCAGCGCCGACAAGTTCGCAAAGTACTTGCCTTTGCTTTCCAGTACCGTTGGTCCAAGAACATCAGTGATCAATTCGTGGCCATCCGTTAATTTGGCTTTGAAATCGAGTTTATCTTGCGGCATATGGAATTTCCAGGTCGTTACAGCTCTTTCGATAAGCGGATTGTAGAAACCGCCAATTCCCATTTTAAGACGCTTGTCCGCTTCTGTGTCGTAAGGTGCTTTCAGAACAGGAACACCGTCCTTAATCTCATACGATACGCCTTCTTCACCGAAAGCAGTAGTCAGGTACGTCTCGTCATTCGTCACAAGTTCTTCAAGAATTTGCAAAATTTTGATTCTCTTCTTGTCATCCTTCTCAACCTGCGCGCCCAGCATAAGCGGTACTTGCAAGGCGCCATTCGACATATTTAGAGGTTTGCCGGCAGGACCGATCAAGCCTTTGCCGTATGCCGGTTCGATGCCGCTATCCTTAAACCCTTGCTGTGCTCCATACAGGTGGTGGTACATGTTCGTATCAATCATACCGATTTTTTTGCTATTGAACTTTTGGCCCATAAGCCCGTTGTCGTCCGTCATAAATTCAGGATCGATTAGACCCGCATTATACCATTTGTTCAGCAGCTTCGTTGCTTCGAGCGATTCATCCATAATACCGCCCCATGTAATCGTTCCATCGGAAGCTTCCAGGAACATATACGGGTTAACGCCAAATGCCGCATAAACCTCATTGAACATTTGGTTTCTGGCATTTTTGCCTCGGCCGCTCATGCCGTACGTATCTTTCTGCCCGTTGCCGTCCGGATCGTTGTTGCGGAACTTCGTCAACACGTCCTCGAACTCTTCAATCGTCTTAGGCGGCTCGCTGTAGCCGATCGCTTTCAGCCAACCATTGTTATAAGTCGGGATAAATCCTGTCGAACCGTTCAGCCAAACTCTCGGAATACCGTAGTTTTTGCCGTCAATCAAGCTGATATCCCAAGCTCTTGGATCGACGGATTCCACGTCAGCAACATACGTTGGCATATATTGTTTGATTTCGTCAACTGAAATGCTCGCGATGACGCCTTGCTTAGCCCAGTTAACCATATCTGTTTCTGTAGGATTATGCGGGAAAATGTCCGGAATTTCGTTAGCTGCGATTTTGAGCTTAAAGTTCTCGTCAGTAACACGCATATTGATGATCTTCACGTTGTACTTTTCTTCGAGGTACTTCTGAACGTAGTTATTGTCTTCCGAAGGAACATCCCACGTCGATGCCGCGAACGTAATTTCGATCGGCTCTTCTTGCGCTACCGGCGTATTGGTCGCCCCACCCTCAGCGGGCTTGTTGCCGTTATTGCCGCTGCCGTTTGACGAGCATCCTGCCACCAGCAATGAGAACGATAACAATAACGCGATGCCTAACTTGATGCGATTTTTCATTTCTTTTTCTTCCTCCCTTTTGTATCGTGCAATAAATTTATTTAAACGGTGGCATCATGTGCCGCCGAGTAAACCGAATTAACCTTTGAGCGAGCCGATCATCGTTCCTTTGACGAAGTACTTCTGCAAGAATGGGTAAACGACTAGGATCGGCAGTATTGCAAACATGATGGTGGCCGCTTTAATGGGAGCTTCGTATCGGATATTCCCGATAGCGGAACTGCCTAGCGTTTCCCTGTCCGCATTCGTAATGACGATCTCACGCAAGAAGAACTGCAGCACTTGCTTGCTTTGATCGGAAATGTACAATACGGCATCGAACCAGGCGTTCCAATGTCCGACCGCGCTCCATAGCGCTAAAGTAGCGAGAACGGGCTTCGAGAGCGGCAGCACGATGTTGAACAAAATGCGGATGTCGTTGGCGCCGTCGATCTTGGCCGATTCCTCCAGCTCGGCCGGAATCGACATGAAGAAGTTGCGCAGGACGAGCATTGAGAACGTAGGAACGAGTCCCGGAATAATGTACACCCATACCGAATCCATAAGATGCAGCGACCTGATCAGCAAGTAGGTCGGCACGATGCCGCCGCCGAAGAACATTGTAAAGAGAATAAACATGGTGTAAAAACTACGATGCGGCAAATATTTGCGCGACAGAGGATATGCGCAGAGCGCCATCATGACTAGAGTCAGGAAAGTCCCGACAACGGTCCGGAAAACCGAATTGCCGAATCCTGTCCATATTTTCTCCTGGGCCAGCACTTGCTTCCAACCTGTGAAATCGACTTCCTTCGGATAGAGATGGATTCCGAACCGGGTGGCCTCGGCCGGGGAGCTTACGGATACAGAAGCGATATGCAAAAACGGATAGATCATGACGATGCACATCAGTGTAATGAATACGATAAGTACAGTTTGGAATATGTTTTCACCTGTAGTCGGTTTCAAAGTTTCTTTCCCCTTCCATGCGCCCCGTTAAAGGACGCCTTCTTGTCCCATTTTCTTCACGACGTAGTTCGTCCCCAGCACCAAAGCAATTCCAATCACGTTCTTGAACAATCCGACCGCGGTCGTTAACCCAAATTGCGCTCCCAGGATTCCGACCCGATAGACGTACGTATCGATAATATCGGCGACCTCGTACACGGCAGGGTTGTAAAGGTTGAAGATTTGGTCGAAACCCGCATTCAGGATGCCGCCCAGCGAAAGAATGAACAATATCGTAATGACCGGCAATATCGAAGGAAGCGTAATATACAAAATTTGTTTTAATCGATTGGCGCCGTCGATGACGGCCGCCTCGTACAGCGCCGGGTCGATGCCCGATAGCGCGGCCAAATAGATGATCGTTCCCCATCCGATCTCTTTCCATATCCCCGTCCCTACCAGCGTCGAACGGAAATAGTCCGTGTCGGCAAGGAAGTAAATCGGCTCAATGTTCACCAGCTTCAACAGGAAGTTGACCGGTCCTTCCGACGGCGACAGCATGACGATAACGACTCCGGAAAGCACGACCCACGAGAAGAAGTGAGGAAGGTACGAAATCGTCTGGGCGATCCGCTTGAACCATCCGAGCCGCAGCTCGTTCAGCAATAAGGCGAGTATAATAGGCGCGGGAAACCCGAATATCATGTGGTAGCAGCTAATCAGCACTGTATTTCGGAAGATCCGTATAAAGTCGGGCGATTGGAAGAACAAAAACTTAAAATGATCTAACCCGACCCATGGACTGTTTAGTATTCCCAGCCTCGGGCTAAAATCCTTGAAGGCCAACAAAACGCCGTATAACGGACCGTAATGAAAGATGGCATACCAGATAAGGACGGGAATGAGCATAAAAAATAAATACTTGCTCTTTTTGTACTCCCTCCACGTTGCCGCCAATCTCGAATCCTTTCGTCCTGTTGTTCTGTTAACGCTTTCAATGTTTGCAATATTCGCATTACTCATGATTGAACATTCCTTTCCTACAATCGCATAGAAGCCTATTGCGTACGATGTCGAAGTCTAGACACTGCGTCCGGCGAGATTCTACCGCCCTGCTTCTTTTTCGTAACGCTTTCATAACTTAATCATAAGCGCATCATTTTGCGCGGAATATAACAATTTCGCGAGATTTATTGTAATTTTCGGATTGCCATCTCCCAATGCGATAATACAAATGTCAATTCCTAATGATTATATCGATAAGAGGTGCATGGCATTCTATTATTTTTTTCCAAAAAATTGAAAATATCATTACCAACTAAACTTGGTATGACGCGGATATTTCAACTTTTTAAGAAGTCACTTTCAATCCATGTTGAAAGCTAATACTTGTTCTTTTTATATTGTCTACACGTTTCGACCAATTTTGAAGTTTTTCGATCCTTTGATAATACTAAATTCAGGGGCGTTTGCCGGATTCATGCTTTGTAAGCTCCTTTCAAAAAAAGTATGTTTGTAAGGCGTCGGTTGCCTAACTCGCTTGCCTATTACATTACAAGTGTGAAAGTGCTATTTCCATTGTAAATTCATTTGATTGCCTATACATTCTTTCAAATAGGCTTATAATTTCTTTAATAAATAAAAAAGCAACTGTAATGAGAACCCTGTAAAATACAACAAACCCAATGCCTAAGCGGCATTGGGTTGTATTTTACAGAAACTGTATTCATTTTGCAGGGCTCTCGTAATGCTATTGCGCAACTGTAATCGTACTATTCGCATTCCTGTATTGAACCGGCGTGATGCCGAAACGTGCTTTAAATTTATTGTGAAAATATTGCGGATTCCGATAACCGACAAGAGATGCGATCTCGGCAACGGACATCCGCGCCTCATTCTGAAGCAAGCTCGCAGCTCTATCAAGCCGTGTCCGGGTAACATATTCGGTAAATGTTTCCTTCATGACTTCACCGAACAAGGTAGAAATGTATGCCGGAGCAAGCGAGGCCACTTCAGAGAGTACATTCAATGAAAGATCCTCGTGCAAATGCTCATCGATGTACGTTTTTAATTTTAAGATGACATCCGCGTGCGCATGACTGCCCGTTTCTCGCACATGAAGCGCAATCCTTTCGGAAAGGCTACGAATGGAATCGATCGTCGCCGCGAGTGTATCCTTTTTCAATTCATCGAACAGGTTGGAAGGAGGAACCAGGTTTTGCAAATCCAATTCAATAACGACCTGATACAAAGTGGAAACCAGCTGCAGCAGTGACAGCTCCACTGTCTCTAACTGCAGGCTCCGCTTCTCCAGAATGGCGGCAAATTCATCGATAAATCGATTTGCTCCATTCACATCTCCCGCTTTCAACGCATTTTTGTAGAGATCGAATGCAAACTGATACGGACTCGAATGGAATGTTGATATTTTCGAATGCAGAACGATCGCTTCAGGGCCATAAATAAAACGATAACGGTAAGCTTGCTGCGCCAATTGATATGAAATCGGAATTTCTTCGGGCGATTGTACGATGGTGCCGATCGCAGCTCCGAATTGAAACTCCTCACGAACTTCCTCTTTGATTTGAGCCAAATGCGCAGCAATCGTTTCGTCTTCGATTGCTCTATCCGAATCTATAAAGAAGATAATTGCGGCTTCCTGCGGATTCAAGCACACAAGCTCGAAGCGCATAGACTCATCTATATCATCATAACGCTGCTTGAATTTATCGCTGTAGCCTTCAATAAGTCGAATATGAGCTACCATAAAGCGGTACTCTTGCGGCATTCCATCCATATGCTCCAGTTCAAGGCTGGCGCCCAAAACAAGATTTTTCATCTCATTCGATTTTGCCCGGGACTCAAGATTCACGATTTTTTGACCCATGAAATTTAATGCGCTGCCGATCATTGCAAACTCATTCGACTGCGGCTGAGTTGAATCGGGTTGATACAGACTGCGGATGTGCTGAACTAATTTCTTCATCGGGATATAAAATCTTTTCGAAAACATATAGGAAATAATTAATCCAAACAAGAGCACCAGACTGCAGCCTATAAATATGCTCGTTTTGAATTGCTCCGACGACAGAACAAACGAATTTATCGGGCGAATGATCGCATAGGTCCAACCGTTTTCCGACTTCTCCCCATCAAGATACGATAAAACGATATTGCCCTGTTTCTCGTCGTTAATTTCCTGAACCGATTCACCAGAGCTGATTGCGTTCTGAAGGAGATTGACCTCCTCTGGATTCGCGTCACCCGTATGAACGATTAAACTCCCGGATTTATCGAATATATATAGCTTTTCGAGCGGCGAGCTCATAATTTTAGCAGTCGCTTGAGTAATATGCTTCAGATCGATATCAACAAAGAGATAGCCCTTGGGCGAGGCATTCAAATTTTCATAGGGAAGCTTAACGATATAGGTCATCGCTTGCTTCCCGTCCGGCAGCGTTCGAATCATCCACCGGTTCGCAATCATTTGTTCCAGCTGCTTGATGAAAGCAGCGTCCTCGGAGTTATCGGGCGCCATATAAAAATGATTTTTATCCACTACGAAATTATCATTATGAAAATAGACCGTCGCGTTGGAAGCACCTTCATTTGCATGTACGATTAATTCAAGATCTTGTCGAAAATGTAAAATGTGGGTAGAATGACCTTCCCAACCGTTGTCCAATAAATAGTTTAAATTGGAATTTTGTTGAGTGAATATGGTTGATAAAGCGGTGTTTTGAAGATTGGCTTCAAACTTGCCAAGCAGCGTCTGCTCAACATAATTTTTGGCTGTATTAAGCCGGATTTGACTGTCCCTTGCGATTTCATCGACCATCATTCGATTGGCTTGGGAATACAAGTAACCACCCGCAAGTCCTATTAAGACAACCGCCAATATTGTATAGGATAATATGAGACGGGTAAAAAAGGAATTTCTATACTTAGGAAGCAATCTCATGTAAATATCCCCCTTCACAATGTATGTATATTTATCTATAGAGATATGACCAACTGATTACTGAACCACTTCCTTTTATTATAGATATCCATGCCTTTTCCTGCAAACGCTTACACAAATACTACATAAATAAAGTATTTTACATTTCGATGGCGTTTTTAAGTAAGTATATTAAAAGTTTCGACAACATTCAACATAGACTCAGAAAGCAATGTGCTTAAAAAGCTGAAATAAGCCTGTAGTTTCAAGGTTTATCGGTCACAAAAAAGTTGCTATTTTTATCGCAATAAAAACAGACATCTTACAACTAAAAAAAAGCAGCCCATATAGGGCTGCTAAAAGAATAATCCAGCTATTCAATATTAATTCCATTCGGTTTTAGATAAGCGATTGAGCCCACCGGATCAGGATGTCAGCTTGTTCTTTCGTTAAAGAATAGCCAGTCTGATCCGTTACTTGACCTATATAAGAGGTCATCAAGTCCTTCGTCGCAGCTGTATCGCCGCGTCCAGCCGCAGCTTTCGCTTGATCAAGCTTATAGTTGAGCGACTTTGCGACGCCTTCCCATCCTTTGGCACCTTTCGCCTGAAGGAAAGCGTACGTTACTGTCTTTAAGCTGTCAAACGTTGCCTTAACCGTAAACGTATGCGTAACCGGCGATGCATGGCCAGCCATGTCCTCTGCTGTTACCGTCACCGTATTCTGACCGGACTTCAGGGTATACGCTTTGACCTGCAGCAGCGGTTTATCGCATGGTGTACCATATACGCTCGAAGTAACATCGGTCGCGGTGCACGTCATGGTAACCGTCTGGTCGATCGTATACGAAGCCGCGCCTGTTATTTTCGCCACAGGTGCCGTTAGGTCGATTTTGACCTCAAGTGATTTCTCCTCTCCCGTTTTTACGGAACGGTACAGAAGCTTGTGCGTTCCTTCTTCTTTCAGATTAATAGGCGCGTCATAGGCAACCCAGCTGCTTCCGCCGTCCAGGCTGTATTCCGCAATTGGCGAAGGAGACAAAGTCACTGTGACAGGCGACGTATACCAGCCATTCTTGCCATTCGGAACCGAAGGATCCAAGGACGTAGATACATCCTTCCATTGTAACCCTTTTAGTGCCGCAAGCAGGCTGGCATCCGCAGCATTAATCTCTGCCTGGGTTGCATCGGCATTTGCTGATACGAGCTCCGCATCTGATACAGCCTTCTGTAGGACCGCTACACTTTCCTCTGTATAATACTCGGCGTTAATAGCTGAAGCTTCCTCCAGTAAGATCGTCAGCAAGCTGTTGTCGATCCACTTCGCCGTATTGTTCACTACGGCCTGAATCTCTTCTACCGTTAAAACGTGATTATAAATGCGGAATTCGTCGACCAAACCATTGAACAGCGGATCGGGCCACTGGCTCTTTCCAATGTAGTTCTTGCTCGGTTTGAAATCGCTCGGTTTGATCGTGAAGCCGTTAACAGTGGCCTTCTGCTCGCCGTTAACATACAATTGCGCCGTACCGTTTCCGAGCGTTACCGCCACATGCACCCATTGATTAGCGGCCAGCTGCGCGGTTTGCACGATTTGTTCGCCGCCGCCGTTCTTGATCGCGAAACGCAGCGTATTGTTGCCTGAACTCGGAGTTAGGAACATATATTGATTGGTGTTGTTCCCGAAATCGAAAATCCGTTGCCAATTGCTCCCGCCTCTCCAGTACACCCAGGTTGCAAAGGAGATCTCATTGTAAGTGGACATAATATGCGAAGCTGGCAGCGTGGCATAATCGTCACCACTCATATTGAAAGCTTGGCCGACTTTTCCTTCCGTGTAAACAGGCGTCCCGTCGACGGTTCCGTGAGACGTTCCTAAGGAATTATCCGCATTTCCTTCAAACGCATAAAGCGACGGAACCGGAACAAGTAAGCCTTCCGCCTGGCCGAGCTCAGCTGCAAGCTGCACCTTATCGGCTTCCGGTTTTGCCATTTCCGCTTCGATCCGCTCTACTTCCTTCATGTAGAGGTAATAGCTGCCCTTTGTAATATCTGTAGAAGAAAGAATATTAAGCATTACCTTAAAGTCCACGATTTGTGTAACTGAAAAATTACTGTTGCTGACCGTAAAGGTTACCGGATGACTGCCATAATCCGCTTGGCCCGGTGTCCATATGAAAGCGCCGGTCGATGCGTTGAATACCGCGCCTGCAGGCAAATTGCCGGCGCTGTAAGACAATGCTTCTCCTGATAGATCAGTTGCCGTTACTTTATAGGTGATCTGTTGTTTCGCCGTCAGCTCCACAGTCGTGTCAGAGGAGAAGATCGGCTGCCCTTTTACGGTAATCTTGATGGTTTGAGAAGAAGACTTCTCACCGGATGTTACGGTAAAGGTTACGGCATAAACGCCGCTCTGTTCTTTGGCCGGCGTCCATGCAAAGGTTTGGGTATCCGCGTTGAAGGTGGCTCCTTCAGGCAGACCGCTGACCCCGTATACAATGTCTGCATCGGTATTCGTCGCTTGTACGACAAAGGATAGCTCTTTTTCCGCAATGACGGTTTTGTTTCCAATGGAATCAAGCACCGGCATTCCGGGAATATACTGCAGTCCCTTTAGCGCCGTTACCAAGTCCTCTGCCGCCGCATCAATCTCTTCCTGTGTTGCACCCTCATTGCCGGCAACCGGCGTTGCTGCGGTTACAGCCTGCTCGAGAGGCTGCAAGCTTTCAGCCGTATAAATCTCAGCAGCAACAGCTGCAGCCGATTCATCCAGCAGCTGCGTGAGCAAAGTTTTGTCAATGCCTCTCTCCAGGAACTCTACTTCCTGAAAGTTCACGAAACCGGAATGATTATCATAGATACGGATATACCGGTATGGTGTTGGATCAGGATTGATGGCCGAATACCATTTGAATCCATTTACGCCAGTAATCTTATGAAGATCGACCCAGTTTACGCCATCGTTAGAGCCTTTAAAGACCGTATTGTTGGCACGGGTGAAATGACTCTCCCTTGGAAGATATTTGAATGTGTCAACTACTTTTTCATTGCCTGCGCCAAAGTCGATATCAACCCAGCTTACAGCCGACCTGGTGTGAGTAAGGTTAGTCAGTATGCCGTCGAATAAAAACCATCCGTTTTGCGCTTCAGAGATATTATCATTATTCCAATATTTTTCGGAGGCTCGGACCATAGAAGGCTCCATCTGAACTTTCGTCAGCAGCGTTCTGAACGAAACAAGCAAACTTTTCGCCGCATAGATGTCGTTAATCAGCTGCTCCTCGTCGAAATCAGGTTTTGCCATTTCCGCTTTGATACGATCCAGCTCTTTGTGATACAGGTAGAAGCTGGCTTTCGTGTAATCACTAGCCGGAAGGCTCTCGGCATCTCCCATTACGACTGCAATGGAATCCGCATAAGCTGAAACGGTAGCTGAGAACGGTTGCAGCGATCCATCGCCATGGACGGCCATGACCTTGTAGTGCAAGCTGCCGTATTTCAGGCTTGCTTCTTTGAAGGAAGTCGCTCTCGTACCCGCGAGAACTTTCGTCCAAGGGGAACCGTCTACCAGTTCCGTCGTGCCTGTTTTAAATACCGGATCAGTCAAGCTCGCCGCTTCATCATTGGTGCGATACAGATGGAAGTAGGCAGCCTGCTTCGGTTTATTCCAATGAACCGTAACCTGATCCTTCGCTTTTACGATATAAGGCTCAATGATATTGCGCGGCGTTTCCGTTACGGATACCTCGCTGAACTGCGCTTGATCCGTTGCCACAACGCCTGCATGGTAGGCATATGGCAACAGGACCATCATCTTCTTGACAAATTCCCATGCTACGCCATCTTTGGACACAAACGCATTCACATTTTGTGAATCATGTTCGCGTACCAATTTAATATACGGATAATCGGCTGTCTTGTAGCCGGTAGCCCCCGGGTTGTATGGACTCATGACGATACCGGACCATTGGACGCGGGAATCTCTTGTCCGGCTTTGCAAGACGAGATTGCCGTTCTGGTCTGCGCCAAAATACATATAACGTGTATTGGAAGCAAGCTGGTCACGCAGCATAATTCCGCTTGCCGCTCCGCTCTGGCTGTCAATCTTCGCGCTGACCGTGCTGTCGCCGCCTACAACCTGGCTGACGAAATGCAAGGAGTCGTTAATGTTTCTCTTGTAAATATTGTAGTCGTCACCGGTTCCGAGACCCGTTCCACCGGCAGACGTGATCGCGACCGAAGCGCCATTAACCGTCGCGCTGCCGGAACTTGTGCCGATCCTATCGTCACGCCATCCCCCGTCAGTAATGCTGGATACAGGCGCTGTCAAATCGGCCTTCGCCCGCCAGGAATCCCATCCGGCTCCGTTATCGTTTACGGCTGCTACTTTGTAATAATAGACGCTGCCGTTCTGTACATCCGTATCTTTGTAATAATTGCCTGTTACTCCTGTTGCTATAGTCTCATAAGTGCCGTTTTCCGTTGTCGAACGTTTAATGGTGTACGTTTTCCCGCCGGCCGCCGTTCTCCACGAAAGGCCGACATATCCGTTGCCTGCCAGCGCATTCACAAAATCAACGTGATTCGGCTTCTGGGCTGTATCGAAATCGGAGGACAGCTTCAGCACCATCGCCGACTTATGCGAAATCGTCACTTTCCCGTCCACAACCGGAACACTCGCTCCCGTCACCAGATCCAGCACCGTGCTTCCGCTGTAATCGGACGGCAGCTCAATCTCAAACGATTGTTCGTTTCCGTATTCACTCCTGGTTGTATTGATGGCCATAAAATATTTCCCATATCTTGCCGTCATCAAATCCGGATAACCGGAATACGGATGGTCCACTTCGAAGTTATCGCGATTGACTCTGCCGACGCCCGCCTGATAAGCCGAAGGATTCACTTCGCCAGCCAGCGCTTGCGGCAGATTGCCTACATTGGCTGCTTGATCCGACATAAAATCAACGTCTACATTCTGCGTACGAATGTAATAGTCCTCATACTGGAATTTCGAGTTGGTAGCGACTTGTACGACGCTTTCATAATTGTCTTTCATCACATGAAGACGTCCGTTGCCCGCCAGACCGCGATTGCGGAGATACAACGAGCCGTTAAACGAAAGATCGCCGTCTCTTACCGACAAGATCATGTTGTCGATGTCTGCCCATGCAAACTGCTGATAATCAGCCGGATTAACGCCGAGTTCGGCCATTTCTTCCGGTGTATAGTAATCGAAATCCGTGTGCGGCAAAATAACGCCGGCTTTTAATGTTCCTCCTGTCCGTTCGTAGGAGGCACGCTCTCCGGTCAGGTAGCTGTAGACTTCCGTCACCAGAAAATTCTCGGCGCTCATGGAACTATACTGGCCGAAACCGTAATTGAACAGTTGGTTATCCAGCATTTGCTGCTGCGTAATCCCGACTGCCTCTTTCGCATACTGCCAGTACTTATCCCATTCCGGACCGCTGTACCTTTGCTCGTTCTGAACCATCGCCATTTCCAAAGACGCGAACAGCAGGGCCGTTCCCGAGCTTGCCCTTGGTCCATAGGCGTCAAATCCGATCGGACCTTCGTTCCGTTCATCCAGCGTTTGATCTGCGGTCATAACCCGATTCTTGTCGCCATTGAGCATCGGAACGCGGAGATACTTGCGGGCATTAATCGTTTTTAACGCCAGTTTCAGGATCTCGTCGTTCAGCGCTTCATCGCCTGCGTGATTTAATGTTTTATAGAAATATTCCGGAAGATAGTTGACGGCTTCGCCATAGTTGCCTACATACGTATTTTCTCTAGACAAACCGGCTTCGGTAATGCCCAGGTAATGCTCCCCGTACGGCTTCCGTCTGACGACTTTTCCTTCCGCATCCAGCTTGCTTTTGGCAAGTCCTTTACCGATAATATGCACATAATCATTCGTGAATACCGCTGCGCCATCATGATGGAAAAGGGAGTGGTACACATCCAATTCCTCGCCATTCGGTCCGACCAGCACTTCTTCGCCCAGAAACGGTATGACGCCGAGCGCTTCAAGCAGAATGTCATGGCTGCGCTGCTTGCCTTCAAAGAAGCTCGATCCGATTATACCAAGCCCTTCGTGAGCTTCCCATGCGCCCTCATAGGTATAGAGCTGCTGGTTATAAATATAGGACAGCCTTGAGCGGGCAAAGTCGAAGCTCGCTTTCAGCGCCCGTTCCCATGCTTCGCGGCGCGTCAATTCGCCGCCGTTCCAGTCTGCGCCTGCCAGCGAGAACTCGCCGGCGGCTGTTCCAGTGACGAACGGTTGGTCCAGGAAAGCGTTGAATGCGGCTTGTCCATATACCGCATCATCCTTGATGAGGTTCTCGACAATGTATAACGCTTCACCCAAAGCGCTGTAATAACTACCCCAGTCGCCTTGATGTCCTCCGCGAAGCACCCTTCTTGAATCGGCGTAATAATCTTTCACATGATTGTCAATCGATTTGAAAATACGCACCAGCGCCGCTTTTTTAAGTTCCGGCGTATTCGCGGGAGACCAGGACTGATTCAATATCCTTGAATAATATCGCATATCGTCCTTGTACCGCTCGATCGAAAATTTAGCTCCTGCCGAACTATCGATCTGGCCCGACATGGTGTTAAACCGGTTGATTTGCGCCTGTCTGTGCGCATTTACTTTGGCTTGCTTCTCAGCATCCGTAATGTCTGCCTTCACAATGGAAGCCATGTCCGCCGGAAACAATTCCGCTCCTTGCGGTTCATCCTCCACATTCAGATAGGCTTGCGGATGCGTGTAGGCTGTATAATATTTCTTGGAAGTAGTATCCATATTGCCGAACACGTTCATCGTTTTGATGGTGATTTCAACGGTCTCCTTGCCTACCGTCGTTTCCAGCGGAAGCATGATCGTGTAGTACAGAAAGCGGTTCGGGATTCCCCAGCTCCGATTAAACGTATAATCCCCGTTTCTGTAAAACCCTACTTGCTCGCCGTTAACGACAAGAACCGGTTGATGCCCCGCTTCATCCGAGAACTTCATCGTGAAATAGTTCTGGAGATAGGGATCGACCTTCATCGTAAACGTCAAATCTCCGCCCTGTCCCTCCAGCGGTGTACGCGGATTCGACACACGGGCAGGCTGGCCTAAGAAACCCGTCGTGGAGGTTGTGAAATCGCCTTTAAATTGGTGAGCGCCTTCAGAGGCCGCATCGCCGAATATGAGTTTATCCAGATATCCGTTCGCACTTTCACCTTCATTATTAATTGCTGTTTCTGCATGCACCAGCGAAGACTGCATCGGTACAAATAATTGCGAAATTAGCGCAACAATGAGGCTGACAGCCAACACTCTCGCAACCCGGTTGGACAAATACTTCTTTGTGTTAAAGACACCGTTAGAAATGCTTCTCATTATGTTCCTCCTCAAAATATAAATCCCCAGCTACCTTTACATGATGACTGCTTCATTCACCTCCATTTCGAATATCAAGAGCGGCGGCGACGCTTACGGAGTAGCCGAGAGTGTCAACCCGAAAGCTGTCATTTCCGAACGCGCCGCCCGGCAATCGGTGGTATTTACGCTTTACCACCAGCGACTGCAGCAAATTGCCGATTTACGATTCCCAGCAAGTATGCCGCCAAAATGGTAGTGAGCTTCGTCACTTTGACGGGTATCGCCTCCTCGAATAATCTGGTTGTCGAAAATTCTGACACATTCAACTTCCGGTTGGTCGTTTGCATAGGCCGTCAGTCCCCCTTGATATGATTTTACTTCGCAGACTTGAATGCGCTTACAACAACTGCTGTCTATTATTTAATCATGAAAATAAATTAATTTATATGTACTTTTTTTAAGGTCCGACTGCGTATTTTTAAGAGATTTACACTCCTCTCGCATCTCTTAAATAAATAGCTCTAATCGCAGAGAACAAAAAGGAAAACCCAGGAAAAAATAAAGGAGTATCCAAAGACTAACTTGTGCTATAATTTTCACTACGATCTTCATAGTTATATGGGTCCTACGGGCTGCGCTTGTCCTCTTGCGGAAATAGACTTTCGAGAGGCTTTCGATGATGCTTAGTTGGCGGGTCTGTCAGCGCCCATGCTGAGCGCACAGCCAAAAAACTCTAGCCATGTTTACTCCTAACAAATATTAACATTATAAAAGCTCTTCATCTATTGCAATATCATTCATTTTCTTCATAATTCTTTAAATTTCAATTAATACAAACTCGAATGGTTCATCCCGGCCGCAGATTAATTTACCGTCTATTAATTCTAATCTTGCCGCCGTATGGATGAACGTCTTGTCTCGTAAGTCGATGCTTCTATTCCGTTTAACCTGCCGATATGTGTAAATTAAAAGATATAAGCTTCTTCTCCCTAAACAATACATCCGCATGCGGCTCCCAGTTGATCAAATCATCGGAACGTTACTCCCCTTGTTCTCTTCGTTGGAAGCTGATAAATACAACCATCAATTATGCTCTGCTCACTAAATATGGAGCATGGATTGAAACGTCCATTTCCGCAGGTCGGGACTTGTATAATCTATTGCAATATTCATTTCCTCATAATTCTTTAAAATCGAATCGAAGAAATACAATAAGACAGCCCCTTCGCCTTTTGATGGCTTGAAGGGGCTGTCATATAATACAATAAGGCAAAGTCATTCACTCTCTTTTTTGAAAAATAACGTTAAAGATCATTCAGGAAACCGTAGCAAGAGAACGGTGTTATGGAATCCGTTTTCCCTACATTAATCTACCATCAATACTCTTTCATCGACTTCGCTGTCATCGAAATAATCAGCCGAAACCCATTCGTAATTTGTAAGACCAATTTTCTCAGCAAATTTATAAGCAGCAGGTTCTTCAAAATCATAATCAGTTATATCAAACAAAGATTCTAAATCATCAACTGAATTACCTTGAGCGATGACTAATTCTTTAATGAGATCTATATCAAATAATTCTTTCTCAATAAGTATTTCATCGGTCCAATCGCACTTATATTCGAAAACTAGATCATCCTTGATAAATATTCTTAGCTCCCACCCATGATCCTCTGCGTAGATATAGTGCACAATTATTCCAGGATTACAGGAAATTAAAGAATCGTCTATATCGAAGGCCGGACCTTTAATTACAAAGCTTACCCATCCATTCGCCTCTTCGAAAACGTAACCCTTATTACCTGAGTTTTTAATAAGATTTACCGCATCTTCTCTCTTTTTTGTTCTCAAATGATAGCTTGCACTAAATTCGCTCATTATTGCACCTCTCTTTTATTTTAATAACGGATTTCACATAACTTATGTTCCCGTATCCCCAACTGCCGAAGGCTCGACCCTCTTCGTTAGCTTAGCAAGCCAAAGAATTTACTGCGTTTTTCAATCTTTATTTCCTCAATTGTAATAAACTTTTCACCATAAGAATTTTGTATTGTTTGCATTCCTAATCTTATGGATTTCAATAATAATTTTGATTCTCTACTAATTTTTCCGTTTATAATGCACTTTACATAGTTTTTAGTTATTTCAAAATCAGGATTGTCATCAGTAAAACTGTTAATTGAATGGACTGTGTTTACCGTAAGCGTTGAGACCGCGGAAGCTATTATGTCAAACCCATATTGAACAAATCCTGTAGTACCTTTAGCAATAAATCCATAAATATCATTCTGAGTATTTATTAAAAAAGTAATGATAAAAGGATCTGTTTCTTCTTCATTTAAGATTGTTCTTTGTAATTCTATTTCCTTATCAATGTCATACTTATCTTGAAAGATTGGCTGAATGTCTTTTATTATCTCATCCATAAAAATCCCCTTTTTATTGACTTTAGGGTCGTTAGAAGACAGTAGGGAGCAGGTCGTCAGACTTACTCGCAAATGTGAAATTACTTACTAATAATCAACACTTTCAATAACCCAATTACTATCAGGTTTCTTCTCTAAAACAATATATACAGATATTTTTTCCTTTTCTCCCTTTACTTCTATAGTTAAGTCCGATATTCCATACCCATTCTCATACTGGATACCCCCCATTGGAAAATAGCCAAATGAAATCTCATTACCTACAATCTTTCTGATGTCAGGATTCGCTTTAATAAAGTCTGTTGCAACCTTATAAGAATCATCTTGTTTAATAATCTGTAGAATTCCAAAAATGAAAATACAAATAAAAAAGATAACTATTGAAATAATAGATATAATCATTCCTAAAATCCCTTTATTATTCTTAACCAAAATGACATCTGTATTAACTAATCGGTCGCCAATTTTCTTTTTTGGTTGACTTGCCAGAATTAATATTAATTCGACAGGCCATAGAAATGTAAGCAAGTTTCTAATAATTAATTTACTGACTTTAGGCACATTATGTTTGTCATCTCGGACAGCAAGTCCAAAAAAACGTTTTCCAATACTTCTTCCATTTATAATATCTTTGCAACAGTATAAAATAAATGCCGCAACCATCAATACAATCATCCTAATAAACATTGAAGATATATCGGAGTTACTTGGATCCAGAACTAAAAAAAATGTCACAACTATAAGAAATGTAAAGATAATATGATCGATAAAAAAAGCACCTAATCTTCTGATAATCAATGGTTTCTGCAATTGTTCCAAGCATGTATCATCCTTTGTGTTTTTTAAGCTTTCATGATCTTTCGTATAACAATACTAGCAGCGTGAATATTATGTTTTTGGTGGCTGGGAGACCGATTTAGGGAATCCGTAAGCAAGTAACAAAAATCCAATAAACAAAAAGAACCAAACAAAAAAATTGTCAAAGAATCCTGGATAATCTGTTCCGATTTCAGCGGAACGTCCATAAGAAGCATGCCCTGCTTCAATGATGGACGATGATATTCTAGCTGTTATTCTTTCTAATGAATAAATCAATCCACTTATAACCATTAATATTGTCCCTAATATTTTATAAAAATTGTTTGTCATGTTCCTACGTCCCTTCTTTTCTTTATTTTTACTTACTTTTCATCGGGACCGTAGAGTGTATACCCCGATCATGTAACACGTTGTTATCTGTTGTCGATGCCATCTCTGAAATGATAAATTATTCTATAGGTATTAAAATCTCTACTTTTTCTTCTGGTTTTTCTTCAAAATAAAAAATTTCTATTCAATTGTATGATTCGAGCAGCTGATTTTTGCATATCTTGTGGAAGAGAGTTTAAAACCAATCATGCCTGATGGAACACTCTCTATCTCACTAACTTCTAAACAAGCGATATAAGTCGCTACCACTCCATTACACATATAAGGTGAAAATAAAATATCGGGATTCACTACACTAGAAACTTCAGATCTTCTTTTTTGAAAAAATTCTGTTTGTACTTTTATTGCTGCTTCTGGGAATGAACTTGGAAAATTTGCCGTAATACTCTGTCCAACAAACTGATATTCCCTAATAACAACTTCACATTCAAACGTTGCGATTGTACTCATACTTGACCAATCCTCTCGAATTAAAATACTTGTATTTAAGTTTCTTATTCACGACGTCCCAATGGCTTAAGGCGACTCTAAGGAGCCGGGTCCGTCGGACTTAGCCAGGCTTGTTCATCTCCTGAGAATATGATCTTCAATTAGTTCTATATTTTTTTTCTTATTTGTATACTCTACTATTGATTTTGATATGTGCGGAATTAACTTAATTTCATTAACTTTCTTATGGGTATCCATTTAACTGGGGACTATACGCATCAATTCTTGATTGGGGTTCGCATTCATATAAAAAAGCAACGGGACCTACATTTACTTCCGCCATAGTTTCCTCAATAAGTTCTCTTCTTACCGTTTCCTTGATTGTTTCCTCAGGTTCTGAACCTCCACCAGGTATAAAGTAATGAACCCCTCTCTTCTCAGAATAACATTCTATTAACAATATTAAGTCGTTCCTTATTATTAGTGCAGACGGTCTAATCCTTATATGAGAAGTCACGGTATCCCTCCAACCTTTATTAATTTGCGCCAATTTTTTATAACTTCGGCCGGTTCAGGGTGCCATGTTCGATCTACTTGATAAATTTATTTAGCTCCGATTATTCTTCTTGGGTATTGATGTCATTACATATTCACTGTTCTTTATAATCTTCCCAATATACAGTATTTGTCCCATATGCTCTGAAAAATGGGTTGCACACTGTATAAGCATGTCTAAATGGGTTCTTTCTTTGTTCCTAACCATCTGTGTCTTAAGCCATGCTTCCTTGGTAATACTCGTTATTGTTTCAATTACTTCATTAAAAGATTCGTTCGTTATATCCATTAATTCTTGTTTCGTTCTACATAGGTCTTCAAATTCTTCGTCTCTATTTCTGTTAATTCCCTTTTTATGAATGCCTTTTATGATTCTTTCATTGACATTCCCACTGATATGTACAATCAAGTTCGCTATACTGTTACTTGATTCATTTGGACGCCAATTGACTTCTTCATCACTTAACTGCTCTAAAACTAATAGTATTCTTCTTTGGATTTCTTCAAATTTCCTTAATAAAAGGTTTTTTATCTCTTCCATGCGATCACCCAATTTTGTATTGTGATATTTCTGGTAATGTTCTTGTATAAACGACGTCCCACCACCTAAAGTTCCAATGGCGCGCTTCTTCGAAAATACCTCGAGTAGAACAACAATAACTGACTATAACTGAAATATTTCTTTGATCACTTTTGCGACTTCTTCTGGACTCATTTCTGTATTATTGATTTTAATATAATTCTCCTTACTGATTTCTCCATCATTAGAGTTTAATCTGTATTTTTCCATTGTGCTTCTTAAATCCTGTTCAGAGCGCTCAATATTTCTTTTGGTCGGTTTATGCTTTAATCTATGTGGGCTTTTGTTGCGCTCAAGTCTCTTTTCTAAATCTGCTTCAAGCTCAACAAAATAAACAACTCCACCCTTTGATTCAAAAATTTCACAAATTCTATTAACATACTCCCAATCAGATTGCAGATCAAACGCCCATACATAAGTAAAAATCAATCCGTCTAGATTACTCTTGGATACTTCTTCGAATATTTCCTGACGAAATAAATTTACCAATCTTTTTCCTGCTGCACTGCCATAGCTAAAAAAGGGAGAAACTAATTCAATAGTCATATGATTATGAAAAAGTTTCAATTCTGTTAATTTTTCCAGTTCATGCCCAACTGTCATTTTACCAACTGCCTGTGGACCAAATATGATAATAAGTTTCATAAATCCTCCCATTTGATTGCTTATCTTGACTTCAATGAATTACTTTCAGATGGTGCTTGATCATTTGTTTAATACTCTCTACTATTTCTTCCTTTCCTTGGGTTCCATCAATTACAACATCCGAGTCTGGTTTCACTGTATTTAACATGGCAAGGTATGCTTCTCTTGCTCCAGACAAATATGATTTCATATCGAGCCTAATTTCCTCAGCATTTGAGTAACTAAAATCTCTCAAAATCCGTCTAGCCATAGCAACATCTAGAGGAGTATCAATAAATATTGTTAAATCTATAAATTCGTTCATTTCTTTGTTTAAGTAAGAAAAGGGATAATCAAGTAATATGTAGTCGTTTTGAACATCTTTATTATCTAGTATTATTCTTAAATCGTTAATAACGGGGGTTAGTTTCCATTCATTATGATCTGCTCCTCGATGAACCCAGTCAATCAAATTATCAGGACCTACAAAATCATAATCGTCGAAAAATAAAGCTGTAGAATTAGCTAATTCCTTATTAAGAAGTTGAATTACAGTAGTCTTTCCCCCACCCGAAACCGCTGCAATAGCAATAATTAAAGGTCTCTTCAAGTTATCCTCCTTGATATCGCATCCTTGCATCTCGCGGACCTAGGGCCGAATGGCCCGATGCGTGAATACGGTGTTAGCTGAAGTTAATGCCTACATTGAGCAACTCACACTAGTGGTTTGATTTGAAATCTCTTTACGAGTACTGGTTCTTTAAAATCAATATCGTTGATGCTTCTAGCTTCAAACTCTTCTAATATTCTTAAAAAAATTCGCCCAATTAAGATACTGTCTCCTAAGGCATCATGTCTTCTAAGGTCCTTATCATAAATGTTGTAGTATTTAATTAGATAATCTGTCCAAACAATCTCTCTAACTTCCGGGTGTAGATACGAAAATAAAGCTTTCGTATCCAGGCAAGAGTTTTTTATCATCGGTAAATTGTTTCTATTACATTCATTCCATAACAAGGGTAAGTCAAACTCATATCCTGCGTGAGTAATTAAGACACAGTCCTTTGCAAATTCTAAAAAATCGTTATAGATGTCCTGTAGTTTGGGAGCATCTTGCAAAAAGGTATTATAGATTCCTGTGAATTGTTCAACTGCTTCTGGAATTGGTTTTGGAGGTTTAATATATGTACTGAATTTCTTTGACTCCTGAATACAATTATTCTCAACTATAACTGCACCGATTTGGGTAATGTACTCTGTTTGATGATTTATTCCTGTTGATTCAAAATCAAACACGCAATAGCGCTGTTTCTTAAAATCTTTAATTGATACACCTGACACGCTATAATCAGTTTCGGATATGATCTTTATCTCCATGTGTTCACCTCATTTAATATCCAGCAGTAATTTCAGCTAACTTTATTGCATTCCCGACGCCTCACCGGCTTAAAGCACGCTAGTGCCGGGTCCGACAGACTTAGCCGGTGCATGTGCGTCGCCTGATCTAACTTTTCTGAAATATCTCTGGCGACCGAGGGAGCGTTAGCGATCACCGCGGGAATACGGTGTTAAAGGAAATCTGTGCCCCTCTTGAAATCCCCCCAGATCGTCACTTCAGTTTATATCCCTTTAAATATTCATTCATCAACTCATTCGAAAGACTAATGGATTCAGCTCTGTTCTTAGCAGGTACGGAAATCATTTGTCCATTTTCTACCTTCCAAACCCCTCCTTCATTACCATCTATATTTACCTTGTCGGTAACCAGCATAGTAACTTTGCTAAAGTCACTATTAGTAAAAATGGAACCATATTGATATAACTTTGGATTCCCATTCTCAATATATGAATAAACAATGACTCCGTTATTTTCTTTGTAGAAGTTTATTTCTAGTTCTCTCTGATTTTCTGGTACAGGTATATCTTCACCTTCAATATCGATGGTACCTTTAAAGTTTTTATTTCCAGTAATACTCATATAAAGCTTGCCTTTAATATTAATGTTTATGAGTTTCTCTGATCCTATATTTTCCTCACCTAATCTGTACTTAATCCCTTGAGCATTTAGTTGGATATTCTTGGGGTATAAAATTAAAGCAATATAAGTGGATAAAACTAATATTATTATTGCGATTGCTAAAAAAATTAGTTTTTTCTTCATTGTAATCTCCTTAAGTTTGTACAGAGTCCGAATGGCCTGATGCGTTAATATGGTGTTAGACGAAGTTAACGCTTCATCGTGCTACCTACGTATGCCTTTAAATATGCCTTTTCCGGTTCACTTCTATTTCCAATTGTGGTATCATAATTTGTAAGAAAGCCGAGTGCGGCTAACACTCGGCTGAACAATTGGCTTGGATGGTTAATTCCCTTCTAAGTTGAATCGGAATAAAAACCCACCTTCGGCGCTAACCTTGGGGTGGGTTTTTACTTTCTCTTGTTGTTCGAGTTGATGTATGTTAAAAGTGCAAGGATAAACGATCCAAAAAGAAACATGATCGTTAATGCCTCCTTAACCTCCACAGCCTCTTCTCCTTTCGAAGGGATGCCATGACCACCCAAGATTCAATTGTCTTTTCCTATTGTACCATCATCTACCAAGAAGAAGAAGAACAATTGTTCGATCTTTGAACTCTTTCAATTTGGGTTTGATCTCGTTAATTTCGTCTAACGTTCTTGTATTCACGACATCGATTCCCCTTAGATAGCTCCTATCTTATGGGAATCGATGTGTCCGGCTGAATACGCTCCCTTGCCTGAAATACTTCCCCGAAACCACTTCTGCTGCTCCAGTCCGGACCGAAGGCCGAATGGCCCTAAGCGTGAATTACGGTGTTAGCTGATGTTAATGACTTCTTCGAGTTAACCCTCAAAAATTCCCTTCGAGTGATTGTTTCAAATAATATAGTATTCCAGCCCGATCTACGTCTGAAAATTGCATTGGATCATCATTTATTAATTTATTTAATTCTCGTAGATTAATCCATTTGATATTCGTTGTTTCGTCACCGGTTGGTACTAATACCCCTTCTGCCTTGCATCTAAAATAATATCCCACCGAATCAATCGGCCCTTTAATCGTCTGATACGCCGCAAATGGTCGTATACATTCAACTTCAAAATTAGGGTTTATTCCTACTGTGTCTATCCGCGTATCTTCACCTTCTATTTCATAAATATCTTATCCGGTTTCTTCTTTAACTTCCCGTTTCAAGGCATCGGTTAATGACTCAAAGGGTTCTATCCTGCCACCTGGTAATTCAATTTTTAATGGTTCATTTATCTTTGCTCTGGTCTGGATTACAATTTCAATGTCTTGATTTCAGACCACGGAGCGATAGCAACACAGCGTGAAAAAGATGTTATACGCAGTTACTGCCTTTTTTAATCAGCTTCCAATATAATCTTGTTTATAAAATCTGTTTATCTCCCACAAAGTTCGTTATTGATGATTCACAAAATGATGTATTTGATTATTTGCCTTCAATTTAAGTAACTCGGTTCTTAAGATTTCAGGGTAGACATTTAATTCTTTCAATTGATCAATGAAAAACCACTTAAAAATAAGTCTTCCTTCATCTTCTATTCCGTAAAACTCATCATCAATCCTTATAATTTCATGTCCCAATGGAAATGTAATTAAATAATAAAAACAGATTTCATGATATTTCTTTCCGTCATATTCAAAGAAATCTTCGTTAACAAAGAGTAATTCTTCGATTCGAACTTCAATATCAAGCTCTTCTTTAATTTCCCTTATGATTGTTAGGTCTGTCGATTCATTAAATTCAACCCGTCCACCTGGGAGATTCCAAAAATCATCTTTCAATGTTGTATGTAGTAATATTCGATTATCATGAATTGCGATTCCAGCAACTCTCAAGTTGAATTTATTATTCTCTTTTTCAAAGGTAATCATAAAATCCACCTTTCAGTAATTGATTAAACAAACTTTTTATTACCCGAGTAAATTTTGCCTGGTTCCTCCCGGACCAAAAATCATAATTAGATTAGGCGTTAGTGAATACAGAAAAAAGTACATTAAACAAACAAGTAAGATAATTATTATTTTTATCGCTCTCATACTGTTAATCGTTGTTTTCTGATTTATTATTCCTGATATAATAAGTCCAATAAATATGGTGTTTATGATTTGTATCAATTTATTTCCCTCCACTAATCAAAACGTGCCCTTATGCATTTATACCAGACCTTTCCATTTAGTATATCAGCCGCAGCAGCATTTAGAAATGAAAAAAGAAAGGAGGGATCCGTCGTCTGCCATGAGACGCCGGATCTCCTCCGATACTTTTCGAAGCTTATAAATCTGTTACCGATTATTTTGCCATTCATTATCACTTTACAACAACATTATTGACATATTCCCCTATTTGAATATTTCCCGATTGAGCATCTGTAACCTGTGTGCCGTTGATTCTGAAATTCTCAATCGTGATCCCGTCAACGATCCGATCCCCGTCAAAGCCCTCGATAACGGACGGATTTTCGCATATTCCGTTGAACTCGATATTTTCAAACCGGATATTTTCCACTCTGTTGCCGGGGCTCGGATTATATTTCGGATTTTGAAATACACGTATATCGATAAGCCGTCCAAGCTCAAATTGCTCTACCCGGATATTCTTATATGTTACATTCCTAACTGTATTTTTGTCGGCGGCATTAATGGTCATACAGCCCCAATAGCCGTCCTGAGGCTCATGGTGCTCCAAAATATCAATGTTATCGAAAACGATGTTCTCAATGCTGTCCCCGTCATGCTCGTGATCCCCGTGGACGCCGATCATGATTGGATGCGCGACATCCGCCCATAACACTGAATTTGTCACGGAAATATTCGTACTATCCCCATAAAAAATCCCTCGGCTTCCATAGATCGCGATACAATCGTCGGATGTGCGCAGAAACACGTCGTCGATATCCACATAAGAGCAGGACATCATATCAATACCGTCAGACCATCCGCGTGTACTGAACGACTTGAAGTTGCTGATATGGACATGCTCCGACTTGCCAAGATGAATACTGTAGTGAGGGGGATCCACTGAAATGATGCCCTCCACCGTAATGTTGCGCGAGAAGTCGATTTGTACGGTGCGCAAATACGTTGTTTTCTCAATATTTCTTAAATAAACGATTCCGCGGCCCCTGATCGTGACGTCTTCTACATGGTCGCATATCATAGAGCCCACTACCATAGCGCCTCCGGCGATATACACCGTTTTGCCTGAAGGGATTCGCAATATTTTTTCTTCAATAACATGCATGCCTGGTCCAAAATAGAGAGTCTCCGGGAACGCTCCCTCATCATCAATGGAATTTGTAAGCAGAGCAACGAGCTCATCCATCCGGTGGCTGCCCGGTTTAACGTAGATTGTCCGGGGATCTTCCAGATCCGGCACGTTCGTCTCAAGCGGATTGGCAAATAGATGAAGGTTATGAAATCTATCGCCATTCGCTTCGAATGAGAGCTTTCTCGGCCGGTCAAGCTTGAAGGTTACGGTATTTCCGTTTTGATCGAACGGGATTTCATAGCTATTTGGACGTATATCTACGCTCTCGAGAATGCCTTCCCTCTTCGTCACTTCCACCTCAACGACGCCCTCAAAGTCAAAAGTAACCATGGAAACCTCACGCACATTATGCATGTCCACAGGAACCTGATAAGGGAACAACTCATGCCACACTCCGTTTTCCAATCGGACGCGAACGGAGAAATCATTATTGATGACTGCCTCAAGGGGTGCCGGGTAAGTGATTAATTCAGTACGGGTAGATATCATGCACATCAGCCTCCTTCTCATATTCTGTCACCATATACATAGCAAATAGTAACAAAATGCAAGATTGATAGCCATTGTAATATCATTCAATTTGATCACATTTCTTTCAAATTAAAGGACGCAGGTTACCTCTTGTTTTCAGTATATTACGCAGCGGTCTTTTTACGATTCTTTTGAAGTTATTTGTTCGTATGCTGCTTGTATTTTTGCCGGCAAATAAGGCTCGCTCGGATACTTTCCAAGTATGGGATTGTCGGTTTGTCCTACGGAATGCCGCAAAATTATAAGGACTTGTTGTGTACAACTTATACCCATTCTTTAAGCAGGCGGAGACAAATCGAACATCCGAGCCTTGCCGTACATGGGTTGCAAACTGAACCCGCCGGAATACCCGTTTATGAAACATAATAGTAGCGCCCGCAATTTTTTTGCACCTGCTATAAGGAGGAGTCTTAGATTTGCGGAGCAATAACGTCGACAGATGCGGAAAATAAAAAAAGAAAGAGCGTTTTCCTACGATATCTGCATCGGAGCTTGTGAAAAGATTCATCGCTTCCGGTATATAGTTTGGAGCATAATAGTCATCATCGTCGAATTTGGCAACATACGAGTACTTTGCACGTGAAATGGCATAATTAAGGCATGCACCCAGCTTCCTGCTCTCTGGCAGCTTGTATATAGATACGTCCGCAAAATTCATTGCCTTATTTTTATATAAGTTTATATCTACATTGTTTTTGTTAATGACAATGATTAATTCTTTCTTATTCCACTTTTGATTGGCATAATTTTGAAATACTTGATCAATATATTCCGGACGGATGGTCGGAGTTATGATCGTCACCCCGCCTGTTTCATTTTTACCCATGCTTATATTCACCCCTACTACGATTCATCCTCATTCAGCTTTCAGCAGTATATGTCGGAGTCTTGCAACAGTGTGGACTTAGCCCCGATACAGATAAAAATCTTATTCGCAGCTTCCTTGTCATTATTTTATAGTCTGTATGTCCTTTTCTCGCAATTTCAAGCTGCATGGCCCTATGCTACAGTAGAAATACCATTACGAAAAGGGGTACATACGATGTCGAAAACGATACGAATTGGCATTATCGGGAGCGGCGGAATCGCCCGCGCCCATGCATCAGCCTATAAATCGATGCCAATTGTAGAAATCATTGCGGTTGCGGACAGCATTTCGGGCAAGGCGCAGGCTTTCATCGATCAGGAACAGCTTCCGATTGCAAGGGCATTCGATGATCACCGCAGGCTGCTTGAGCTGGACCTTGACGGCGTTAGCATTTGTACACCAAACTTCGCTCATCACGAGACCGCTGTAAACGCTCTTCATGCAGGAAAGCATGTGTTGGTCGAGAAACCGATGTCGGTCACGCTACAGCAATCGATTGAGATGGTTGAAGCCGCAAAAGCCAGCGGCAAAATGCTGACCGTAGGCTTCCAACCTAGATATGACCCTAATATGTCATTAATTAAAGAATTCGTTCAATCGGGGAAGCTCGGCCATGTGTATTTCGTGGAGACGGGCGGAGGCAGGCGCCGAGGTATGCCTGGCGGCACGTTCATCCGCAAAGAGCTGGCCGGCGCTGGCGCAATGGCCGATATTGGCTGCTACTCGCTGGATATGGCTCTAAATGCGCTGGGAAATCCAAAACCGTTAACCGTATCAGCTTATACGTCAAATCATTTCGGCACCAATCCTAAATATCATAAAGAGGCGGCAAGCTTTGACGTCGAAGATTTTGGCGTAGCGATGATTCGTCTTGAAGGCGACATTGTCCTCAATTATAAAATAAGCTGGGCTATGCATATGGATACTTTAGGCGCTACGATGTTCCTTGGGACAAAAGGCGGCCTTAAGGTTACTTCTGCCGGATCAGGACCTTGGAGCGGCGTTTGGGATGGAAGCGTCGGCAGCATCACCCTGTTTCATGACGTCATGGAGCAGCACGTCCAATCTACCATTCCAATCACCTTGCACCGCCTGGATTTATTCGCTGAGAAAGTTCGGGACTTTGTCGCGGCGATTCAGGATAATCGTCCAGCGCCTATTCCAGGTGAGCAAATTTTATATAATCAAGCTATCATCGACGGAGTCCTCCGTTCGGCTGCAAGCAAACGGGAAGTTACAATCGAACTGCCAAATTGGAAATGATAACATAGCTAAAAGCCGCAAAGGAAGTCCCTTGCGGCTTTTGGTTATGTTGATTAGATACCGCGCCGGCTGTGCACATCTGTTCGGAAGGGTGCAGCCGGGAGCCCATATTTGTTCTTCAGTCTAGCATTCGTAAAGTTAGCCCACCCGTACCGGACCTCACGCGGAGCCGCCACTTGATCGCTCCATACCTTGACCTTGCCTTCATTCATCTCTGCATGAGCCCGCATGAAGCGTCCATCATCGCCGGCAACTTCAAAGCCGGCAATACTTGCCTGCGCAATTCCATCCTCTTTTTCGAGCTCTAAGTGATTAAAGGATAGGAATACTGTTGAAGCTTCGATCAACATTTCTTTAAACACAGGCCCCGAGCTCGGTATATGTAAACCGTATACACGATCGAGCGCCAGCAGCGCGAGCCTCTGCCCAACCTCTTTTTTATGCCGGGGATGGATGTCATCTTCTACCCCGCAGTCAAGGGCGACGGCCATAGCCGTGTTAGATACATGATCACTGACCAGCTGCTGAGACTCCCTAAGCAGCGGCCATTCTTCGCCGGCCGGATTGCCGTCGCATCCGTAGACAGGCAGCTGGACAAACAGAAAAGGCATTTCCTCATTCGCCCATAGATCCCGCCAATTGGCAATCAACTTCGTCAGCAGCTTCTCGTAAAGAAGAGCTTTACCCGCATCCGATTCGCCTTGATAATAAATAAACCCTTTAATGGCATACGGAGACGCCTTCTTCAGCATCGTGTGATAGAGGCCGCTTGGCCGCATAAAATTATGCGGGCTAAGCGGCGGCGGCCAAGGGTAATTGCCAAGCTCCTCCGGGCTTGCTCCCTGCTCCTTCAAGCGTATATATTTGTCAACGGTTTCCTGGTAACGCCTTTTATCCATCTCGAATTTATCCCAAGTAAAATCTCGAAGCTGCTCTTGAAATTCATCGATGTAAACGCGCAGCTCCTCGTCCTCCATCAATTCCTCATCTCTCATCCAACAGGATGCAGACGTTCCGCCCCAGTTGCAGCCAATGATACCGACAGGAATATTCAGCTCATGATGGATGGACTTGGCAAAATGGTAAGCGACAGCCGAATATACAGGGGCGTTATCAGGCGTACAAACCTTCCATTCGCCCCGGTGCTCAGCTCCATCATCCCATTCGACCTTAGGTACGTTATAATACCGGATTTCCGGATATCGTGCAGCCGGAATTTCCTCCGCTCCCTCGGCCGAATCAATCAGCGACCATTCCATATTCGACTGCCCGCCCGCAAGCCACACCTCTCCGAACAGCACATCGCTGAGACGGAGTTCTCTCCCATCCGAACGGACGATAAGCTCGCAAGGCTCTCCTGTCTCCATCGGGCATAAAAGCGCTTTCCATTTTCCTGCTATAACAACGGCTTCCGAACGAGCGCCCCGGCATTCGACGGTAACCGCCGATCCGTCCGTTCCGGTACCCCAGATCGGCACTTCTGCATTTCTCTGCAAAATCATATGATCGCCGAATATCGGGTCGAGCCCAAAGGTTAAAGGTTGAATGATAAGTCCCCCTATTCATCAGATAACTTTATCTTAAGGTCGGCTGTACTGGCTGTCTACTATTTTGTGCTCATGATTATGATATGACAAAAAAAAAGAAAGACCTTCCCCTAGCGGGAGATCTTTCTATTCGATGGAAATGTTATAAGAACGCAGTAGAAATAATGCCTCGATTGCTATTTTTAGCGTAATTAATAATGGCCTCATACTGCGACTTCGCAATTCTGCGGTCTGACATTGGAAGGTGAGGGTTTTTGACAATCTCGGCCAGCATCTTGAGCTGCTGCATTTCTTCAGAAGTTACTTTGACCGTTTTTTTACCCATATGACTCCTCCTCCTATACTTTTTTGATTATTATACGCACAACATAACCAAAATTGTACGCTATACCGGTGGAGTTCTCGGATTTTGGTCCTCCATTTCTTCCGGAAAAAGATCAGCAAGCTCTTTGTTCTGCTTCCCCTTCAAATAAGACAAACCTGCATATCCTGCAAGCAAGGAGCTGCTAATGACAGCAAAATTATCAGATGTATTCGCCATCGCAAGCGCGGTCTTTGCAAGTATTCCCGTGCCGATTGCAATTAAGAGGTCGCCGAGAAATCCGAGGTCGAAGAAGATTTTCTTCTTCGCGTTGTTATGGTTCCTGAAACCGATAACGAAGATAAGGAAATAGTACAATCGCTGAATCCATTTGACAAACCAGTTGGACGAAAGGGTTAACCCTTCCTCGTCATATTCTATGACCAACTTCGGCAATTCGACTATGCCATTTTTCACAAAATGACCGATAAGACCACCGATCAGGCTCATGGATATCGGTAAGCCGAACACTTGGATAAACTCATTAAAGGTTGATATGACCATCGTATAATGACCACCCTTCAACAAAGCAATTGGCTCGGTAGCGTATATTACACTACTTCAACTTTATGTTGCCGACAGGTGGTTCACTACTTTTATTTTTTCGTAATGGGATTTTCGGTTATAAAAAACAAAAAACAGGCCAAAGTAATCTCTGGCCCGTTTTCCTTCATCTATATTAATCTCCGATTGGAAACCACCCCGGCATACGCATAATGGTCTGCCATAATGGAGTTGGCACAACCAGGCGATCTTGATCATTTTTGCTAAGCGTCGTTTTAATTTCAGCTTCGCGACCCTCGGCAATCTTCTCCACCCAATCAGGCTCTATAATCAATTCGCGGCCAATAGCAACTAGCGGTATTCCCGTTCCTAGAGCCTTCAGCGCATCATCCGGCGTACGAACCGAACCTACCCCAATGACAGGAACCAAATGTCCAACACGCTCTTGAATCCATTCGAGGCGGGTTTTGCTCTCGTCAGCGCCGCGTCTTGGAGCCGACCAGAATTCCTGCAACGATACATGGAGGTAATCCAAATCCTTTTGCGCCAGCTCATCAATCAGCCGGAACGTATCTTCCATCGTTATGCCAGGTAGGGTCGTTTCTTCAGGCGAGAAGCGGTAACCGATAAGGAAAGGCTCCTTTGCATGCTCGGCTGCGACCCGCTTCACTTCGTCCACAACGGCAAGCGGGAATCTCAGTCGGTTATCAATATTTCCGCCAAAGCGGTCCTCCCGTCTATTCGAATGCGGAGAGAAAAATTGTTGAACAAGATAGCCGTTAGCCCCATGAATCTCAATTCCGTCGAATCCCGCTTCTATTGCCCTTCTAGTCGTTGCTCCGAAATCGCGAATGATGGACTCAATTTCAGCATCCGACAATGCTCTTGGAACGACTCCCTTATTATTTTGTTCTGAAGCGACAGCGCTTGCGCTAACGACATCGCCGTTAGGTACGAGGCCTGGCGGGCACTCTCTGCCGCCGTGAAATATTTGCAGTACAGCTTTCGCGCCTTTTTCTTTAATCGCAGCAGCTAAACGTCTTAAGCTTGGAATCATCTCATCGCTGTCGCCGGCGAATTCGCCCGGAAATCCTTTCCCGTTTGGCGAAACATAAATGCACGCCGTTATGACAAGACCTACTCCGCCGGATCTGCGGGCGTAGTATTCTATTTCTGCGTCCGACACCGTCCCGTCTTCGTTCGAGGAAAAGTTCGTCATTGGCGCCATAACAACACGATTTTTTAGCTGAATACCGCTTTTTAAAGAGAAAGCTTCAAATAAAGGCATATAACTTGGTTTCATCGGTTTCATCTCTCCTGTTATCCCGTTTATCTATAAAGCATAAACAAACTGTAACTTTTTTTGTTACTGTAATATTAGGATATACAGTTAAGATTGTCAAGACTGCATTTTAAAAAGGATGCTTCATGAGCTTCCGACATTCTCTTCGTAACCGTTTGAGCTTAACCTCTTTCCAAAAAGTAAAAGTATTTTTTTATAGCATGCGCTACGCCGTCCTGATCGTTAGTACCTGAAATATAATCCGCAACCGCCTTTACTTCTTCAGGCGAATTACCCATTGCTACGCCTAGTCCTGCACTTTTGATCATATCTATATCATTGTAATTATCGCCAATCGCAAGCGTCATGCTCTCTTCGGTTTTAAAACGCTTGACTAGCGTTTCCATCGCTTTGGATTTGCTTACTCCTGCAGCCATAATTTCCAAATACTCAGGTTTTGACCGATAGATCGTCAGCGACGGGTGTTGCTCGGACAGAAGTTCCTGCAAGGCGACAATCCTTTCCGGGTATCCAATACAAAGTATTTTATTGATGCTTATTTCTGAACTAGCGATCGATTCAAAGTTATACGCATGCGGCTCGATTTTAGTGATAGCCTGTTCCTGTGCAATCCATAGTTCTGCGGGGGAGTGTACCAACCACTGATCCTTGGTATACAAGCTAAAATTGATTTCCGGAAAATGTTCATGTACAAGACGGTACAACTGCGATGCAAGCCCAGTCTCTATCATGGACTCGTCAAGGATCTCTCTTGTTCCGTTACATTTTGCGGCATCAAGAATTAACGCCCCGCCGAAACAAACGATCGGCGCATTAATGCCCAAATGGTTTTGAAGCGGAATGATGCCTTGCGGCATTCGCGCCGATACCAAGATAAACGGTACACCCCCCTGATCAAGCATTCGGATGCTGTTCCTTGTTTTCTCGGTTATTTGGTGATCCCTGTTCAACAATGTACCGTCAATATCACTGAAAACCATATTATAATTCAATTTATCCGCTCCTTATATTGCCAAACCCCACGAGCTATTTTATGGGCTAGGCAGACGAAAATCACCTGCAAATACAACGCTAAAGCGTCTATTTGCAGGTGTTTGACCATCTATTTTACTTTAGTTAGCCCCCGGTTCGGGGTTATTCAAAGCGACAGGCACATTAATGTCATCAATATTGATATGTCCCCATCCACCCGTGCGCTGGTCAACGACTTGGATGTACAGCTGCTCACCCTTATAAGCCGATGCATCCCATTTCACTCTACGGTACTGCTCGCCGTCATGACCGGTTGCTTTCATGAGCACCTCATGATCGGAAGCACGCACAAGGGCGATATACAATCTGTCGATGTCATTGCCCCCAGCTACCAAGAAATCAATTGCTCCGCTGCCGCCAAGCATAAAGGTTTCTGATTTGATCTTTCCTACCGCATCATCGCCGTACTCCGGACGGTAGCCCCATAGATGATAACGATTCGTATCCTTCCGATCAGAGGCTTGATTAAACGGACCGCCCCATCCCCAGTCCATGCTGTTCGTGACATGCGCATCCGTAAACGCATGACCTTCCTCAATGGTCCAGCCCGACAAATCGCCGGTTTCAAAATCATGGTTAGTCAGCTCACCGACAGCCTCTGCAGCTGGCTCAGCAGGCGGCCAATAGGCCTCCACCGTTTCGCCGTAAGCGGATTTCATCGACCAAACCTGAAGCTTATTAATTTTTACATTTCCGCCTTCGCTCCACAGCTCAAGCCCTAAAGCATCGGCTTGCGTAGGATACACCCTTGAGGTGATGCTATTTTTCCCATTCGCATAAGCTTCGATCATCGAACGGTCCAAATAAATATGCAGCTTCAATTGATCGCCGTCAAGCGTCATCGTTCCACCTTGAACCCCCTTCGCTATATCCGGATCCAAGCTGGATTTTGTGCGGTCAATGTTCAATTTGCCGCTAATCGCATCATAATAAAGCAATGTCTCCTCGCGGCCGTCTCCCGTCGAACGAAGCTTTATGCCAAGCTCAGACCCCTTTTTCATTTTCGCTTCCAGCACAATTTCGAGCATATCGCTTTGGACATTTCTTAATTGGGTATTTGCCTGCGCCACAGTCGCGTTGGTTACATCAACAAGCTTTCCGCCGCGCAGCGAATTCAGCTCCTCTATCGGCTCAACCCCAAGCAGGCCATCATCGCGAAGCGTAAGCACAACCGGCAAGCCCGCATTATGCGCCCAGCCCGCATCGTAATGCTGCTGCTCGGTGCGGCGGTCTTGAGCAATGCTGAACAAGATAGACCTTCCTTGTCCGTCAACCATGCCGCTCGGGCCTGTGAAATGCTCTCCAAAGTCAAACAGGCGAGGCTCCTCATGATCCGGAATAAACTTGTTGCTCGTTTTATCCCACGTTCCGATCCAATGGAACACATATTTTACATGGTGTTCGTTATAATGATCGAACCACGGATTGATAAAAAAGGCATACTTCATTTTTCCATTCTTATCTTCTCCAAGAGGAAGCAGTACGGGCAGCTCCCATACTTGACCGGTCTCCGGCTTATTCTTGTAATCGCCAACGAAGAACGGATTCTCGTATGTCCAATTCACCATATCCGGGGAAGAGTACAGCAGTGCCGTTCCGCCGACATCTTTGATGCCGGAGCCAACGAGCTGGTACCATGTATCCCCATCCTTCCACACGTAAGGATCACGGAATTGCCCGAACCAAACCTCGCCTTCGTCTGCTGGAAGATTATTGGTTTGAACCGTAACAGGCGTTTCCTCCATAATCCACTGTTCAAGGTTGGCATTGCCGTCATCCTTAAACCTGCTTCTGGCAAGTCCTGTACTTTGATTCGGCACTGCTTTATCGTTACCGGCCGTAAAAAATAACGCAGGATTCCCATTATCGTCCACGACAGCATTGCCCGACCATACGCCATCCGGCGTTACCGATCCGCCGTCCGGCGCTAGCGCCACCGGCATATCCTGCCAATGCACCATATCGTCACTCACCGCGTGGCCCCAATGAATTTGATGCCAATATGGCCCTTGCGGATTATGCTGATAAAAAATATGATATTTTCCTTCAAAATAAAGCGGACCATGCGGCTCATTCATCCAATGCCCCGGCGAAATAAAGTGGTACTGCGGGCGGTAGCGGTCTCCATCGTATACGGAGCGTTCGAAATCCAGATCAGGCTTCGGCGCTGTCCCATTTTCAAACCCTGCTGCCGCTGCATTGTAATTTTCAGAAATTTGTTCTGCGCTCAGAGCAATATTGCGAACCTTTACGTCATCCATTAAGCCGTTGAACATGTTGGCCGTAAATACGCCGTTGATAACGGCTCCCGTATTATTTTTACCAATTATAAAAGGGCTGCCGGAGGCTGAGATCGGCGCTTTTTTCGGAGCATTTTGTTCCCCGGCCAATTCACCGTTCAGATAAAGCTTGAGCTTACCCTCGGATTTGCTGTATGTCGCGACGATGTAGGACCACTCGAATTTGTTGAGCGGTTTATTTTCTGCGGCCCATACTTCAGCCCATTCCCCGTTTATGCCTGCCTGAAAAGACCATTTGCCATGGCGGCCCATTCCGAGAATATAGCCCTTTTTTGCAGCTTTGTCATGCTGATTTACGATTGCGGATAACTGGTTCATATCGCCCCATTCATACGATCTTGGAGCAACCCAAGCCTCGACTGAAATTTCATCATCCGGCTTAGCGATTTCGTCCGCAGATCTTTCGATCCATGTAGAATAGCCGTCAAAGAGCAATCCCTTGCCATTAATCCCGTTCTTCCATAGAGGTTCGCTGTTTGGTTTATACTGCGCATCATTAAATACGTAATGAACCGTATCTTCGATGTTCCGCGCCTTATCATTTACCGTGATGCCCTGACCTTCATCGAAGCTCCAGCTTCCGATGATGCCTGTTCCCCTTACTTGAAAATCATCGATGTTAATATGGCCAAAATCACCCGTTTGCTGGTCAACCGCCTTGATGTAGACCTCCTCGCCTAAATATTGCACCGCATCCCATGACACACGCGTATACGTTTCTGAATCCGAGCCTGTCGCTTTCATTAAAACAGCATCATCAGATGCGCGAACTAAAGCAACAAACAGCTTGTCCAAATCTTGTCCGCCGCTGACGAGGAATTGAATGCTTCCGTTTCCGGACAAAATGAAAGAATGTGAGGTCAATTGTCCCGTTCTATCGTCAGCATCCGTTCCTTCCGGTGCGCCGGAGAGCCCCCAAACATGATAAGAACCTTCCTGCTCAAACAGTGTCTGCGAGTCTCCGTAGTCTGCCTGACCGCTTACCGCGCCTGCGAAAGCATCCCCTTCAACCGTCCAGCCCGTCAAATCTCCAGTTTCAAATCCCGGATTAATTAATTGAGAAGGAATAATCGGTTTGGTGTTATATACAATAAAATCATCCACATTGATATGTCCGAAGCCGCCTGTATGATAATCAACTACCTTTATATACAGGTTCTGGCCCAAATAATCCGAAGCATCCCACTCAACTTGCCGGTAGCCCTCCCCCATTGTCGAAGCAGCGCCGGTAGCCTTAAACAAAATTTCGTCATCCGATTCACGGACGAGCGCTACATAAAGCTTGTTAATATCCTCACCGCCGCCGACGCGGAAGCTGACCTTACCATTGCCATCCAGTTTAAAAGCAGTCGATCTCATCTCTCCGGTTCTTCTGTCGGAAAAATCCGGATTGCTCGCTCCCTCGAAGCCCCATGCATGATAAACGCCTTGATGGTGAAATGGCGTGCTCCCCCAATAGGAGGCAGCATTTGAGACCGGCGCTGTGAAGGCCGTCCCAATCGTCGTCCAGCCTGTCAGATCTCCCGTTTCAAAATCCGGATTTACGATTGTCTCCGGGTAATTCAAAACGTGGAAATCATCGACGTTAATATGTCCCCAGCCTCCGGTATGATCGTCGACTACCTTCATATATACCTGTTCGCCGATATAATCCGCCGCATTCATGCGTGCCCGGCGAAGCGTTCCGTCGTCCTTCCATTCCGTGTTCGTTACTTTGAGCAGCTCCTCATTGTCGGATGCCCGAACTAAAGCAACGTATAGCTTATTTATGTCATTGCCTCCGCCGATTAGAAAGTTGACCTCTCCAGAACCGCCCAGCCGGAACGTTGCGGATTTTAATGTCCCGGTAAGACCGTCCCCGGTTTTAGCCCCCCACACATGATAGTCGCCTTGTTTATTAAAGCAGCAGCCCCAGCCCCAATCGGTATCCGTTACAACATTATCGCCCGAAAAAGCGTTGCCTTCCGTTGTCCAGCCGTTCAGATTACCGCTTTCAAAATCAGGATTCGGTATCTCATGCTCGGTTATTCCCTGTTTATCGCTGATCCCAATGTTCGCAGCACGCAAGGGATATGCCTTCAAGGAAGTATAGTTGATCGATCCTCCTTCCGCGAACAATTCAACTTGATTGTGAGCAGGATCCGGGAACAGCTGGTCGGTAAACACAACCGCGCCGTCATCGGCAAACACCTCAACGGACGTTTTATCAACCAGGATACGCAGCTTTAATGTATCTCCTGCAGCGTAGTCTGCTTCATGCGCCTCTAAGCCGAATTCTTTGTTGAACTCGATCATTCCTGATTTCGTTCGATCCACAAACAGCTTGGAGCGGGCGATATCGTAACCGATCGCTGTCTTCTGTCCACCGCCTGCATGAACATTGAATCCGAACCGGCTCGCAGAAGCATCCGCAATCGTAAACTCGCCGATTATTTCATACGCCGGCCCTTCAACGCCTTGAAGAGCGTAAGTGCTGCTCGTTACCGTATCAGCCGCTATATCAGTGACAGCTCCACGCAACTGCTGCAGCTCAGCTGCCGGTGTTTGCAGCATACGGATTCCGGCACCAGCTTTATCCGTTAGCATCAGTTCTCTTGGCACCGTCATCGAACCCCTCCAACCTGCAGAAGGGATCGTTTGCGCATAATGCCAGTTATTCATCCATCCCAGCCAAATTCGGCGGTCCTGCACGTCACTGAAGGTCATTCCCGCATAAAAATCTGCACCATAATCGACCCATAACACTTCGTCAGCCGGATTACTGTTAGTGAAATTCTTTCCGTCAAAATCACCTACAAAATATTGCATGCCTGATCCGAAGGCGGGAGCGCCTCCGGACAAACTAACCGTCAGCACCCATTTCGTATGATTCGGGTCACCGTCAACCGCTAACGGAAATAGATCGGGCGTTTCCCAAAAACCGTTGTGCGAGCCCTCTGTCGAACCGAAATCGCTTTCAAAAGTCCACGTCTTTAAGTCCGGCGAGGAATAAAGGCTTACATGGTCGCCAGCCGTAATAACCATGACCCATTTGTTCGTTTGCTCATGCCAGATGACCTTCGGATCACGGAACACCGTCAATCCAGGCGGCTGTGCAATAACCGGATTGCCTTCATATTTCGTCCAGGTTCTCCCGTTATCATTACTATAAGCCAAGCTTTGAACTTGATTGTTAGCGTACTCATGCGTAAACATCGCCACCATCGGAGGAACGTTGCCTTCCCCGAAGCCGCTCGTGTTATTCCAGTCCACCACAACGCTGCCCGAGAAAATATGGCCCAGTTCATCCGGATGAAGCGCAATCGGGAGCTCTTCCCAATTTACCAAATCCTTGCTCACCGCGTGACCCCAGAACATTTCTCCCCACGTATCTCCGCTGGGCTTATGTTGGTAGAACATATGGTATTCACCGTCATAATAAACGAGTCCGTTCGGATCGTTTAGCCAGTTTTTTTCCGGTGTGTAGTGAAATAGAGGTCTAAGCTGATCCTCTGCGGGCTGGATCAAATCAGTCTCGCCTGCAGCTGCCGGAGGAATCAATTGATTAAAAAAAGAACATAGGAGTAATATAGCCAAACCTAATTTGAAAGCTTTACTTCTCATGCGTTGCTAGCCTCCTAAATAAACTGTTAATTTATGGAAATCGGAATAATCTAAAATTGCCGGCTTTAGCAATGGTCATTTAAATTGGTCGTAGTGTTATGTAAGCGATTTCAGATATTAAAAAGTAATCACCACCTTTAAATATAGATTAAACGTTTACGCAAACGATTAAATGTTAAAGATATTTTTATTATCAATTTTAATTAGGATGAATAAATTACGTAAACGTTTACGTAATGTTTAAAAAAGAATAGTCAGCTCGATTGTCTGACTATAAGTTTTGCAGTTAGACGGTGTTCCTGTCTAGGCGCATTTGCATTTTCTATTCTTTCGAGCATAACCTCCGCTGCCTTGACGCCCAGTTCAAAAGCCGGCTGCTCAATGACGGTAAGCGGTGGCGACGTTATTCGCGTCCATTGAAATTCATCGAAGGCAACGACAGCGATCCGGCCCGGTACACGAATCGATTTCTCTTGAAGATAGGACATAACTCCCATCGCCATCACGTTATCCGTCACGAAAATAGCCGAAGGATCATGCTGCAGCAAAACATCCGTTAACTGATAACCGTTGCTCAGCGTAACCTCTCCTATTCTAATAAGCTGAGAGTCAACCGCTATGCCGGCTTCGGTTAGTGCCTCTAAATATCCTTCATAACGTTCCTCAGTCGTCGTTAGTGTATGAGGACCCGACAGAAAAGCGATTCGCTTATGCCCTTTCCCGATCAGCATCTGCACCGCTTCTTTGGAAACGGTCTTATTATCGACCAGCACACTATCTCTCTGATGATTGTTTGGAACTCTGTCTATATACACAACCGGATAATCGCCAAAATGCTGATCATAATCACATTCTCTGCTGGCGGGAGCCATAATGAGTCCATCTATCATCTGGGAGCTCAGCATTCGAATTTCATCCTCTTCGAACTCCAGCTCTTCATGCGAATCACTAAGTACAAGATGATAGTTATTTTGTTTGAGCACGCTTTGAATGCCGGCGGCTACGGACATAAAGAAAAAATTCGATGTTTCCGAAGCTAAGATTGGCGCCAGAAAAGCGATGACATGTGACTTACGGCTCCTTAAGGACCGGGCAACTGAATTGATTCGATAGTTCAAGTCGTCCATCGCTTGATGAACCTTCCGCTTCGTATCCTCAGATACAAATCGAGTGCCGTTAATTACATGCGACACGGTAGCGGTTGAAACCTTGGCATGTTTGGCTACGTCTTTTATGCTAATATTTTTATTTTCATTCATAAAATAACACCCGTGCTTGCGATTCAATTTTATAAACGTTTTTCTGCATTGTTCCGCGTAAACGTTTACATATCATTACTTTATTTGATTATCAAATTTTTGTCAAATGGATTTTGTCCTCTATACCCGGCAAAATATTGAACCGCAAAGTCCCGAAACTCACGCGCAGCCTTGGACAGGTAATGCTTCTCATGCCATGCCAATTGAAAGGAGCTCTGACATCCGGGATTATCAATGTGCAGTAATACAAACGGAAGTGGCGGTGCTTCATCGCTTCTATTGCATGCCCCGACAAATGCGATGCCTAGTCCGGCTTTGATAAGACTTGCTTTAGCGGAAGGTTCGTTAATCTCACAAACGATGTTCGGCGTTATTCCAGCCTTCTGAAAAATTTCATCATCCCTTTTCCGGAAAATATTTTCTTTCTTGTATCCGATAAAAGACTCGTCTGCCACTTCGCTCAGATTAATACTGGTCCGTGAAGCCAATCGATGCCCGGGAGGCACGGCAAGGAAAACTTCTTCAGTCAATACAGGTAATTCATGAATTCCCGGCCGTTCGATCGGCAGCGCTGTGAAGCAGAAATCGATTTGGCCATTTTCGAGCTGCTGAACCATTTCCTCGGTCGAAGCCTGAGCGAGATGAAATTGAACTTCAGGATGTAAAGTAAGAAAATCACCTATAAGTCCCGATAGGCGATTAAGTGTAGGAGCTGCCAAATGAATGCTCCCCCGTTCCATTCCCGCGAGATCGGCGAGTTCTCTTCTACCCTCTTCCAAAGCTGTTAATGCTGTCTCCGCCTTCGCCAAAAAGGCTTTTCCGAAAGTATTCAGCCGGATTTGCCTGCCCTGCCGGTCGAATAGAGGCACGCCTAAATCCTCTTCCAATCTGGCGATGGTCTTGCTGAGCGCAGGTTGAGCGATGTGAAGCTCCTGCGCGGCTTTCGTCATATGTTCCAGCCTGGCGACCGTTCGAAAATAATGCAGCTGCAGCAGTTCCATACGGGACAATCCTCCATTCATATACTCAAAGGCATATATTATATGGTGTAAGATATATTTTTATTTATTAGATCTCCATTATAAAATAGAACTACTCAAGCGGCAATTCGTGATTTATTATAGGAGGGATTTCATGAAAGCAGCAGGTTTTTATTCTTTTGGTCCACCAGAAAAGTTGGAGATAATGGAGCTCGAAACACCGCAAGCGGGCGCTGGTGAGGTACGGGTCCGTGTAAAGGCAGCCGGTGTGCAGCCAGTCGACTGTGCTGTACGCAACGGCTTCAGTCCGCCCGGTGTAACCATCACCTTTCCGCATGTCACCGGCGGTGAGTTCGCGGGTATAATTGACCAGGTCGGCGAGGGTGTGACCAGCTTTGCAGTCGGTGCAGAGGTGCTCGGCTTCCGGCTCCAGTTCACCTATGCCGAGTACGTCGTGGTACCCGCCAATCAGATTGTGGCTAAGCCGGACATCATGCCATGGGAGGTGGCCGGGGGGCTTTCCGGCGCCGGCCAGACCGCGCATACGGCGATGGAAGAATTGCGGGTTGGAAAGGGCGACACTGTCCTCATTAACGGTGCAGCCGGCGGGGTTGGCACAGTCGCGGTTCAGGTGGCTAGGGTACGGGGAGCTACTGTAATCGGCACGGCAAGCGAAGCGAACCAGGACTACCTGCGCTCACTTGGTGCGATACCGGTCATCTATGGAGCTGGTCTTATCGATCGGGTGCGAGCCCTTGCACCGAACGGTGTTGATGCTGCGCTTGATGCGGCGGGAGAAGACGGATTGCGAGTGGCGGCAGAGCTAGTAAAAGATAAGGAGCGAGTCGGTACGATCGTAGCCTTCCAGCTTACAGATGAGCTGGGTGTCCGATGGATTCGCAGCAATCGTTCCGCGAGCCGGCTGGCCGAGCTGGTTCAGCTTTACTCAGAAGGAAAGCTGCACATTCATATCCGGAACATCTATCCGCTCAGTCAGGCATCGGCCGCGCACCGTGAAGTCGAGACCGGTCATGGCCGCGGGAAAGTGGTTCTTATGATGGAATCGATAACTGAATCATGAGACTCATGAAATGACTTTCGCAATCAAATGCGGTTTATATTCCTCAAGAGAATATCGTATATGCTCGGATGTAAGCATAGAGCTTTCAATTATCGCTTTTCGCTTAGCTTTCAAGACGATTTGCTCCATGTCGGCGAAGCTGCAGTCCTTTAACGACATGGAAGCCTGTCTTAACGTTTGCTCCTCCTGCTCGAAATCGCCGATCAGCAGCCGGATATATTCACTTCTCGTAGCTTCATCTGGCATACCGTACGTCATTTTTGTATCGAACCTGCGCCATACTGCGTGATCGAGCTCCTCCTGCAAATTCGTCGCCGCCATGAATATACTATCGCATTCGAATTCATCCAAGCATTGCAGCAGCGTATTCACAACTCGGGCCATTTCCTTGACCTCATCATTATTCTCGCGCGTCCTCGCAATCGCATCAAACTCATCGAGAAATAATACGCAGGGAGAAGCTTTGGCATATTCGAAAATTTTGCGGACATTGCTTGCAGTCTCACCAAGATGGCTATGAATAATCGTATCCAAGCGTACGAGAACGAGCGGTATATCAAGCTGCTGAGCCATATAAAAAGCAGTCAACGTCTTACCTGTTCCCGGGGGCCCGTACATGACGATTTTGTTCGGAATCGGCACATCATGCAGGATAAACTTTTCCTTCATCTCAAGAATGGTCAGAAATTCTTCTATAATTCTCCGATTTTCCGGCTGAAATACGATACGCTTAACTTTTCGCGCGCAATCCCTAGGCGTATAGAAGGTGGCCATTTCTGAGCCCTTAGCCCTCGGAAGACGGTTATTATTGTTTTTGCTCATTGCTGTTAATTCTCCTTTGGATAACGTTACATTTAAACGTAATAATTACGACGTAAGTATATCAGAATCATTACGATTTGCAAACCCGATAACAAGTATTCGAGGTGATGTTTTATATATCACAATTGATGAGATCAGCAAATCCAGCAGGAGAATTACATATGAAGTCCGGTTTAGCTTCAGCCAGTAAGGATGCAGAATCAAATCCCCATGTCACTGCAACTATCCTAACACCAATTTTTTTACAAGCTTGAACATCTCGCAGCTCGTCACCAACGTAAAGCATTTGGTTACGATCAATCTGGAACTTTCGAGCCATACTTGTAATTGCTTTATGTTTTCCGAAAAGATTCGTGGCTGAATGGATGAAGTCAAAGACGGTTAACCCGTAAAGATCAAGAAATCGCTGAATATTTTCTGTTGTGTTGGACGAAAGAATCCCTAACACATAACCATTATCTTTAAGTGAAAAAAGAATATCTCGTATTCCCTCCACCGGCTGAAGGCCAACAGCAGCTTTTTTATATTCGCGTTTCCCTTCGATAATCAATGCCGGAAGCTTATGCAGGGGAACATTTAAAGCTCGTAAACGATCCGGAATCGATAAGTCCGACAGATAAGCAATATCTTTTTTGTCGATCTTTCGACCGCCATACTTTCCTGAAAGCTCATTAAAAAGTTGGATGGCCAACATTTTCGATTGTACAATCGTCCCATCGAAGTCAAAGATAAGATATGGCTTCATAATCATCTCACCTAGTAATATATTTTTTCATTAACATTACCAGAAGAAGAAACTTATTGAAATATGATTAACTTATAATGGGCGGTTCGCGTGGAAATGGGAAGAATGAGCCTCGCGCCCTGCGGTATCCAGCCATTGTGGCCATGCCCCTTCCGTTCCCACTACGTTAAATCAACGCAAAAAAGTCCCTCACGTCAGCGAAGGACTTTGGTGATCTTGGATATTTTCTTTTTTTGCAAGCTAATCTTGCAATACATTAACTTCAACTGCTTCAATCGAAGATTCCCTTTTTTTATAAGGCCTTATCCAGACTTCTATCTTTTGATATGTGGTATCTGGAGTTCGCGGCACTACAGTGGGTTTTACAAAGCGGTTTAAGTCCGAAGGTGAAATTAGAGTTTTCGTATTGCCTTTCTGGATATACACTTTCGTTCGCTCAGTAAATTCGATATGTCGAAATCCTTCATAGTCTTTGCCGGCGTAAGATGTAAATCTTTAAGCGGTACTAGCTGAAGTTGGTACTGCTCTTTCTTATCATTTTTAATTACAATGGGGCTGAGAAATAACTTTAGATAGGAGAACCCCATGAGAGTCAATTTAGAAGTTCTATTATTTTATGGTGCACCAGGCATAGCGTTTATTTCGGTCATCTTATTTGCAGTAATTAGATTTAGAAAAACAAATTCTTTTCTTCGATCATTCCTTCAGTCCATTGGTTTAGCGATTCTGTTATATGGTACTGCTTTTTTATGGTGGTTTATTAATTTAAATGGGGACGGGTTAGCTCAACTTGTCAGTATGATGTGCTATGGAATCGGATTTATTGTAACTTGTGTTGTTAATACTGGCGTTTTATATTTCTTGAAAAAAAAAGTAATCCATTATGGTTAAGAGCACTCCGTCTAAAAGGTATTTATCACATGATGACGGGGGTCCGTCTATAGCTTTATTAATGGATAACAACAAAAAAAGCCCTCTACAACACGAGGACTTTACTTGGTCTTATCGATACTCACCTCTTCGCCTCTTCTGAAAAATCTCCCTTGCTTCATCAATGGAGTACCCCTGGCGAACGTATGTTTTCTTCAAGATTTTCGATGTGCCGATCTACTTTCTCTGGCATCGTTTCAGCCGTCCAGTTCTCCTGTATGGATATCCGTAGAAAGTTCAAGGGAGATTTTACGGGACGGGGGGATTGTCTCATAATCAATAGCAACTCTAACACTCGCTCAAACGGCATAAAAATGTGTCTTTCCCAGTTATCCCAATTCATCCTTTATCTTATTTATCAGCCATATCGGCGACATCCTGGGATACTTAAAAATCTCTTTGTTCTTTCAACATTTCATTAATGCTATGTATTTCAATCCTATCTTGTTCTTTCCTTAAATCTGTATATTCATGTTCAATTTCAATTCTTAATTCATCTCTTGCAAAAAAATCGAGGAGTCTATTAGCTTCTTTATTAATATGTTCTCTATAATTTTTCAATTTAATATTATCCCGAACCAAGATTTCAATATATTCATCTGATGTAGTAATATAAGTCATTGCAATATATCTTAAAAACGTGTATCCATCACAATACTCATCATACAAAGTCTCAGCGTTTTCCATATATTCATCTGAGTTTTGAGTCAAATTATTTAAATAAGACACTATTCTTTCTTGTTCAAAAGTTCCAAAATTAATAATTCCTCTTATTTGCTTTTCGGATTCATGGAAAGCATATTTCCCCTTGTAATCCCTTGAAACAAATTCTAAATACTCTGTTTGTCCTAATATTTCTTCAAGTTCTTCATGGCTATATAGCCATCGTTCCAATTCAGACAAGGTTACTTTGCCTTTAACAAAATAGTATAAATATCTATGGGCAGCGATTTTGTCTAGCATCTTTGATCCACCATCTTTATTTAGTCTTTCACCGATTTCACATAACGTTCTTATATTCACGAACCGGAGAGCCTTAAGTGAGCGTTAGCAAGCGGGTCGACAGACTTAGGCTCGCAGTAGTTGTCCAGCTGATTCCACTTCCTGGCTTCCTCACTTCGGTCCGGACCAAGCGGCGACAGCCGCGCAGCGTGAATACGGTACGACGTATCTGCCTTCTTTGATTACACTACCTCAATCATTACTCCCTCTTCTTTATATTCATCTAATCTATCAATATTAATCCAAGGCTTCTCGTCAATTCTCAATCTATGAAATCTTATAATAGTATCATCATCATGAAAGCTTAGAATTATTAAGAACTTATAATATGGAAAGTCTATTTTCAACTTTAGAGCCCAGATACTCATTATTTTCATTGCAAATCTTAATCCCTCTAATGGATTCTCTGCAAAGATACTAGAAACATCAATCATGTGTACATGACTTTCAGCAGCTTCAAATCCTGTTCTATCCCCAAATTGATTTAATATGTGTTCCTCATTTAATGTTCTGGTAGGTTCCCCATCTTTCTGAATTAGAACACAACCATCTACTTCAATAAACGTTGGCCAGATAATATCTATAAGTTCTGAGTATTCATGAAATTCATTCTTACCAACGCTACTCAGAACTTTCGATAATTTTGTATTTATTTGTTTCATTTTATGATATTACTCCTTTCTGCAGTTATGTCGTATAACGTATAATCTACGAATTTCGTCTATCAAACCCATTTAAAGCGTCTTATAAATGAAAGTCGCTTATTGCTTGGTCGATAATGTCTTGATTGATGCCTATGTATTTCATGGTGATGGATGGAGCAGAATGGTTAAGGTTTCTTGTAAAAGGGCAACGTCCTTCGTCCTTTGATAGAAATGGTAACCGAACGTCTTTCGTAAAGTATGCGTCCCGATTTCTCATAGCCCAACTTCCGCTGCCGCCACGTTGAGGATACGGTAGGCTTGAACACGATCGATATGTCGCCCTGTTTTACGGGATCGGAATAGCGGCTCGTCGTCATCCTTGTCTTTTGTGTACTCCGTGATAATCTCGCGCAACTCCGTGTTGATCGGGAACCGTTTCTTTTTTCCTGTCTTTCGCTCCCGGCAAATGATGTGCGTCCGGTTGAGAACATCTTTCACGGATAGCCGCAGTAAGTCGCTAATTCATAGCCCGACATTGATCCCCATTACGAACATAAACCAATCGCGCTCGGATCGATGCCGAAGGTATATTTTGTTTCATCTTCCAGTAATGTAACGGAAAAATAATAGTGCCTTCTGTTATAAGATTGAATGCGTTACAGGGAACATTTCCATGTAATCACGCTCCCTCGTGGCTTTGGTCGGGTATAAATATTTTTTCTAATCTCACTTCGCTGTAATTTGGTCGCCAACCCAATTTCCTGTTTTCCGCTTCCATTGGCGCATTGGTATTACGAAAGGAAGTAAAGATACCTGTATATCCCATCCTGCTCGCATATTCAATCCCTTTGACTTTTAAGGCTGTTGCTATCCCTTTACCACGAAATTCTCTCAATGATGCAGTTAGACCTTGTATTAAATTATGGGGATCTGATGGCAATTTCATCAAATAACTATGTCCGATATATAATAGACCCATTTTCGCAATAAAATAAGCGTCAGGAATATTGTCCTCGTGATTCAACCAAAGATCATTAGATGACGTTGGGGGCAAAAGCGGCTCTGTTGGATAATCGGCCCAAGTAGTTTTGTTAAGCGTTTGCAATTTCGAAAGATAATCTACATCGGAAACGAGTTCTTTTGCTAAGGTTGTAATCATGATACCTTGTGAATTCAGCTTATTTTCAATTTCTACATAAGGTGTGAGGTCTATATCTAATAAAGGTAAATAAACATGCATCATTCTATGATTTTCTACAAATCCATATTTTCTGTAAAAGTGCATTAAGCTAGTTTGATCATCAAACGTTCTTGCTTGAAGCGCATCAGGTCCAATAATTTGTATATCATTGATGATTTTATCAAATAACATCTCTGAAATTTCATATTGGGGGTGAAATAAAATTTCCACTTTGAGAATTAAGTACGGTGATGTTCTTTGTTCCCATATTATACCGTACCCAGTAACACGATCTTTTCCGTCCGTTACAACGTACTTTCTAAGCATACGGCTATCCTGTAAATTAGAAACCAACGAAAAGGAACCTGTTCTTTTTGCATACACAGAGTCGCTAATACTCGAAACTTGGTCAAAATCCTCCTCTCGATATTCTCGAACAATAGATGACATCTGTATTTCCCTCCCTTTCATAACATACATGACTCACACCAAAGTTCAAGTGAATGAATTTATTATACCTATTCTTAATACCCGCGACATTTTCAACAAAGGGCCCTGAATTCATGCAACTTTTTACTCTTAGTTCTGGTTTTTGATTTTTTCGGTCAGTACATTTATGATTTTAAAAAGTTCCTGATCCTGTTGGAGTGTCGTCAATATTTTATCATGTGCATGAATAATTGTAGTATGGTCTCGGCCACCGAATGCTTCTCCGATCTTGGGAAGTGAGAAATCCGTAAGTTCCCTGGATAGGTACATCGCGACCTGCCTCGGGAATGCTATAGCTTTCGTCCGCTTACGTTCTTTAAAATCCTCCGGTCTCAATCCGTAAAACTCCCCCACACGTTGCTGAATTTTTTGTATTGTGATGGCCCGGGATGGGCTGGAGGGAATAATATCTTTTAGGGCTTCTGCCGCAAAATGAACACTAATATCCTGATTAATGAGGGACGAATATGCGACAACACGAATAAGAGCACCTTCCAGTTCACGGACATTTGTGTCGATATTGTTCGCGATGTATATCATCGCCTCGTTCGGAATATCAAGATGATCAGCTTTCGCTTTTTTATACAAAATGGCGATCCGCGTCTCAAGGTCTGGAGGTTGGATATCCGTTATGAGGCCCCATTCGAAGCGAGAGCGTAAACGACCTTCCAGTGTTGGTATTTCTTTAGGTTTCCTATCGCTGGAGATGATAATTGCTTTGCATTCCTCTTGGAGAGAATTAAATGTGTGGAAAAACTCTTCCTGAGTTTGTTCCTTACCTGCGATGAACTGGATGTCATCAATCAATAACACATCAATATTCCGGTACTTGTTTCTAAAGGCTTCTCCGCGGTTATTCATGATTGCGTTGATGAATTCGTTGGTGAATTTTTCCGATGATAAATATAGCACTTTGGCATCTGGATTATTGTCCAATACATATTGGCCAATCGCATGCATTAAGTGTGTTTTACCCAAACCGACTCCACCGTACAAAAAAAGCGGATTATATGCCTTGCCTGGTGCTTCCGCAACAGCGAGGGCAGCAGCATGTGCGAAACGATTTCCTGCCCCTACGACGAAAGAATCAAATGTGTACTTCCGATTCAGAGTGACAAATGTGTTGTCCTTCACAGATGTTGACTGTGTTTCCGAGTCTGAATTTAACATTCTGCTCGTTTCCGGCAATAGAGTTTCGTCCTCGATAGTTATTTCCACATTGACATGTCGATTGAAGCATTCGTAGACTGTGGACCTGATAAGATTAACATAACGGTTTTCTAACCATTCTTGAGCAAATTTAGTCGGCGCACTTACAATAAGTTTGGATTCGTCAAAAAAGATTACTTTCGTAGAATTCAGCCATGTATCGAAACTCGGCTTGCTGATCTTAACCTTGATGGTAGAAAGTACCTTCTGCCATAATTCTTGGATATGGCTCTCCACTCACACTCATCTCCTTCAGGAGCACTCTCTTAATCGAAATGAAGATACATCTAAGCTCAGTACTGGCTTTCTGCATCCGCCTGTTTCCGAATCGACTCTACAGTATGTGTGAATGCTACAGCTGCTTTGTATGCATCCAGAGCATCTTGAAGACGCTTTATCTGTTGATTGAATTCGTTCGGACTTTCAGTAAACTTTACTATCGAACGTGCGATATGAAGCAGATCCTCTCGGGCTGACTTGACAGCGCGGCCGTGCTCCTTCTCAATCATCTGTACGGCCATGTGTGTATAGATTGCCGAAAACTCCTTATCATCGATCCGCTGTTCTCTAGCAGCAAGATCACTTTCACTTATTTCCCAATCGCCGGAATCGTTTTTCAATGCTGCCAAGCGTCCATCATTTATCATGTTGAGGACCGTCTTATAATGAACCCCAAGCATCATGGCTGCTTCCTTTGCATTCACAGGCCTCACTCCTTATCCCTAATTATCCTTATAATAGAAGATATGATTGGATAAGTAAAGGATATTAGTAATTCAAATTAACCAGATTCATTGGGACCTAGGTGTAAAAGTTTGCTGTCATCCATGACTTCAAGGTAATGGACAGCACAATAGCCGACTGCATCTGTTCAAGGCTCTTATTCAGCTAACGTTGCTCGACAATGCGGTATGTTAACTTATTTAAATTTATAAAACTATCCTACTTTTTCCGTATTTTTCTTAATACTATGACACAAAGCGCATACAGTAAAAAAGTGAAAATAGCTCCAATTAGATAAATAGGCCACGTGAGATGGAAAATTACAAAGTAACTGTCTTGATACTGAAAATCCTCATACGGCTTCGAAATAAAATACCCGACAAGCAGGAAAACAAGGTAAGGAACTGATAAACTAAGCATAACCCCAAATAAGGTCTGACTCTTTGTAAGCTTCATGTCAATTACATCCTATCTGTTTAAACTAGTACATCATGCCTTGCCCCCGTTAGCTCAACTAGGCTGCCGTTTCCTACCGGCAGCCTGTTGTCATTGCACTAGTTAGTTTATCTTCGCAAATATGTATGTGTCCCTCAATTCGCTTCCATCAACCGATACATCTTCATTTTTGATAATACCCTCAAGTTCAAACTGTAATCGTTCAGGTATTAACTTGCTTTTAATATTTTTTGTATCACAACGTATTTCCAATCTTCGGGCATGTATCTGACTGAACGCAAAATTACAGATGCCTTGAACAGCTTCAGTCATATACCCCTTGCCGCTGTAACGTGTGTCTATCCAATATCCAATTTCAAATTTTCGTACATCCCAATCTATGTTATGTAAGCTCGAAGTAGCAATAAATTGCCCCGATTCCTTCAAGAACACAAGGAACCTTAGGTTTTCACGACGCAAGAATTTAACGTGAGCTTCTCTTATTCCAATTTCTGAATCATATTCGGTTTGCTCATTCTGTGCCCACTTCATCCAAGGTTTCAATTCTTCGATGGAAGCATTAACAGCTTCACTCACGACCTTTCCATCCCCTGGCTTTGGCATTCTAATCATTAAACGTTCAGTGTAAAATTCGTTTGGAAAATCAATCATAATTGGGTTCATTAACATACCCCTTTGGTTTATTCCTATCATACAAAATAATCCAAAATTACGATACCATTTTACTTCAATAATCAAAAGAGGAGTTGCCTCGAAGCAAGCAACTCCTCCACTATCGTACCCGCAATCCCATTATTATAAGAATAAAGTGAAAATTTTTGGCACAACAATAGACAGCGTTATATCGCTATCCTATTTTTTAAGTTTGGTAATTGCGTTACGTATTCTCTTTTCAAGTTCTTTGTCTTTATCTTCTGGGGGATAGTAAGCCAAGAGCAAGTGTTCAACTTCGAAAATCTGAACTTCATATTGTTTTTCATGAGCGTTTTGTTCAAGTGACTTTCTATTTTCTTTTACCTCTGACGTACTTTTCAAAACAGAGACCTTTAAATGTGCTTTTCCGTTGATTTCGTATTCGAAGAAATCCTCAGCCATATTATCGGTATAATTTACTTCCAGACCTTCTCCTTCTAATACCTGTTTGATGTGTCCATGATCAAATCCACCACCGCCGCAAGCTGTAAGTGTGACAACTAGAAACGTAAGAAGAGTATAAATTAATGTTTTTATCAAGATGTCCCCCCCTATATCATTATACAAAAACCTTTTTGTTTTTCCTTTTAGAAATTACTGCAAGTTCGACATTATCTATCTAAAATAAAATGATGTTGTACATATCTGCCAGTTAGCTTAACGCCCAGAGTAATATGTACAAAATTTCTTATTTTGTGAACAAGTAAAAAGAAGCAACCGCAACGGGTTAATCCTTAGTAAAACAGGGGTATTCTACTTGAATATGCTCACAAATAAAATCACCAAAAACATAATTAAAATAAATGCGAAGAAAAAGTAGCCAAAAATTCTCACGGTTTTGGCATCGTACTAAGATCAATTCTCTTAGGAGGGCCACCACCTTCTATTCTTTGCATAGGAAGAAGATGATCATCAATAAAGCTTGTCGTGCTGTTTAAAATTTCAGACTCGTTGGATTGCGTTTGGGGTGCGCAAAGGTAAAGGGCATCGGTTAGCGACTCACCTCCTCTTTTTACCTATGGACGAGCCTAACAAGGACGGGTTGCTAAAATGTAACAAATAGGTATCTCAATAGAATCGGTACCCATAACCTTTACGCCATCTTTTTCATTGGATCCGACTTCAACACCAATTTTGAATGTCTCTGGTTGATTTTTTTGCATTTTTATCAGGAACTAATCAATTATGACCGACCGTTCCTATGCCGCCTCCCGTTGGTCTATAACTGCGATCTCTTCCAATTTCAATCCACGCTTTCCAATCGTTTTCCGTATCCCCAGTAGTCCACGTTGCTACGAAGTCCATAGGTTTTGATTGAGTTTTGTTTTCAGGATAGCTGCTTATGATGTTGGAAATATACCATTTGTCAGGGATATAGAAAACGACACCACCCCAATCATTAGGGTCAATCTCAATCGAAGCAACAATCAGTATATGTGTAGGACCCTTCGTCTCCTCTGATATACACCGTTCCTTTTTCAGTGGTCTCGAATACGTCAGGGGTCATCTTTTACCTGCCGGATTTCTTTTATCGTCTTGTGGAGGAATGTACGATTCGATTTATTTTTCTCTTTTCTTCTGAGCGAACTAACATAAGCAGCATTGTTCTCACTCGATGTCAAATCAAATCTCCGTGGAAAACCGTTTTCTTGATATATTCCGCCTGCCAATATGCCAGCGCCCCGATCGTCTCGGTCGGATTGAAGGCAGACATCGTCGGAAATAACGAATTGCCCGCGACGAACAAATTGTGAATACCGTGAACCTTGCCATATCTGTCGGTTACCGATTCTTCCGGATTCTCCCCCATTCTCGTACCGCCGCTGGGATGAGATAACTGCCAAGGTGCCTGAACATCGCTTCCTCCCCAAATTTTCAAAGCGTTGCCTGCTTGTAAAACTTCGGTCATTTTCGGATAAAAGAAACGGTGCATTTTGGCAACCATCGGGCTCCAACTGAACGTAAGTCTCGGCAGCGGAAAACCTAATCCGTTTTTCGCATGGGGGTCTAGATCAATAAAGTTAGTTTTGAGCGGCGGATCTGTCAGCAGAGAATTTATCATATAGTACCGGCTGAAGGTTTGCGCAACGAAAGCTTTAAATAAAGGTCCCCAGGCCGGTATGCCTTTCGGCAGTGGAATTGATTTTACAAATTCAATCGGCTGACCTGCCGCTCCGGCCGGATGAGCCCCAAAGAAAAAACCACCCATGATAAATTCTAACTCCTTATGATCGAACCGATTTTCCATAAAATCCGTAATCGCCATAACCGTATGAGAAGGACCTATATGGACATCCATCCGCTGATCAAAAAAACCGAAAACTCCTAAACTCGGATGTTGGTGAAAGTACATCCCGACCTGTCCGTACTGATTGCCGATTCCTCCCGGTGCATACGGATTTCGCGAGAGGAGCAGCAGCCACACATTATAAAGTGTATTGGCGGCAACGATGATAATATTTGCGGTGAGTTCATGGACCGTTCCACTCGAATCCATGCAGACGACCCCATCAACGCGGTTCGGTGAGCTCATTGTAATCTTGAAGACGTACCGATCCGTAAGAAGCGTGAAATTCGGATTTTTCATCGCTTCCTTGATTTCCGTCACTCTGGTGTTCGATTTTGCATCCACCGTACATTCATAACCCATGCAAAAGCCGCAAAACCCCGTGCGTTTTCTTCCCTGGTAATCGCGTGTGAGAATGGCCGCCGGCATAGGAAACGGCCGATAGCCGAGCATTCTTGACGCTTCGGCAAAATGCTTCGTCGCATATCCCTGCTCCAGTGGCGGCAATGGAAACGGTCTCGACATCGGTGGTTCGTTCGGCATCTGTGAGGCGTCCCCAGAGACGCCAAATCTATACTCGAACTTGGTATAATAAGGCTCCAAATCCCCGTATGAAAGCGGCCAATTGGCAATGGCGCCATCCGGAACCTGTCCCCATACATCCAGTGCCTTAAATGTGGCCGGTTCGAAACGCCAGCATGCACCCCCCCAGTGATTCATGCTTCCGCCAGGCCCCCACCCGTCAAGCAGTGCAGGAATTCTAGGAAACACATGCTGCGTAGCTGCGCGCGAATGGGGTCGCCATGACATCCCCCCTACTCTTGGCGTAGCCCATAGAAGATTCTGGCGAATCGGAAAACGCAGTTCATCCATCGTTACGTCTTTTGTTTCGACCATAGGTCCTCGTTCCAGCACGCATACGGATAGTCCCGCATCGCTCAATTCTCTGCCCAGTATTCCCCCGGCCGCGCCCGCTCCGACAATGATGACGTCATAATCACTCTTTATCTTCATAGGCGATCCCTTCAAGCGAATAGTATAGCGATGGAAGCTTGACGTCATTGAGCGTTTCCGGCGGATGATAGGTTGGGCCCGCATACCCCAATAGCCGCCATCCGAGCGCCAAGTAATTGCCGCCATAAATTGGATCGCTAAACATTCCTTCCAACGTATGATCCCTTACATATTTAAAAAACTCGCTATTTTCGTTCATGGCCATAAGATCTGTCAACTGACCTTGGTCTAGATCCAGCAATTTCAAGCAGTGTAGTCGCCAGGCTTCTTCATTCAGTCGTTTCAGCCCGTTACGATACATCTCCATTAAAAATTGGTTGCTTATCATATCCCGATATATAAATTCATACACTTTTGCCTCAAATGCACCGGGAAAAATCGCTTCCGTTAATACCCGGATCATTTGATTTTCCTCATTAGAGAGCATGGTTCCATCTCACCTCCAAATAAATTAAAATGACCCTATATTATATTGATTTGACGGTCATATCATGTATTGAGGTGATTACGGTGTACCGAAATATTTTTCAGCAAGCCGCCGAATACACGAAAACCCATGTTCCCAATAAGATGGATTTGTTGATTGCTTCCGCGGAGCTGCTGCCGGAAATCTGCAAGAATATACAGGCGGCACCTCAGCTTTCAGTCCTTTATGTTACGAGATTAGGGTATATTCCCAATGCCACAAAAACGGAGATTATACGACGCGAAACAGCAAATTTATTTTTACTCGGTGGAGAAGAAAGCATCTCGGAATGGGTAGCATATGCGTTATCCACTTTTACCAAAGGAAAGGTATACCGAATACGGGCACATTAAATGTTAATAAGCCACATTTTCGCAGCTTCTAATGGATACGGTCAGCGATCTGTTTACGGCAGCAAAAAATAAACGGCACTGAAAAAATGCGGCAGCCTTTATTGACTGCCGCAGCATCTAACCATCGTTATCGTAAGGGAAGTGTATTCATTTGTGTAATCTTTCAATAAACCAAAAGAGGAGCTTCACGAAGCAGGATCCTCCACTATCGTACCCGTTAGCTTAATGCTTTTTGCTGCCAGATTCCGGAATGCCTGATTGTTTTTCTTCGACTACCCGAATATAGTGCCCGTCCGGATCATAAAAGGTGAAATAACAGAAATCATTAGTAAACACAGGTTCTTTATCGATATGGGCCCCAGCTTGTTTAATCCGTTCATGTAAAGCAAGCAAATCAGACGTTAACATCTCAACCATCGTTACGTGCCCCGAACTGCTTGTAATAAAGAATGAACGAGGAAATACAAATTTTAATTGTGTGACATCTCCCGGTTTTGTTTCCATCAAAAAAATACCCGGACCGTTTCCATTTTTCAATGCAACATGTGCTTCTCCAAACGAGTAATCTGCTGATATCAATTCATAGCCCAACACATCGCAATAAAAATCCACCGATTTTTTCAAATCAATGACTGGAAATCTCATGCAGCAGTAACCGATCACATCTGCACCATTCGTCTTTTTGTTCAACATATTCTACCTCTCCTTTTTAATTTTTTGTGCCCTCCGCTCTGTAAAGCGATAGCAGGCAATTCTTTAGATTTCGCAGGTATTATGTAGATGCCAAAACTAACTTAAATCTAACCGATTATTCCATTAAACTGCTCGTGAGCACAACGAAGCGATGGATCGCTCCATCGCTTTTTTCTGCACTATCGTACCCGTTAGCTTAATCGACTGGCCGCGATTTTAATTTGCGGATAAGTTTATCAAGAGCCGTGCCTACTAAAAAGAAAAAAATCAAATGCATGACATAACCGCGCATTTTTGCACTGATAGCGGCAGTAACTGGCGGCTCAAAAGGATCAAAATCCAGCATCCAATGATGGAATGGCTCAAA